>JAWAJB010000005.1:0-62933 GCA_038888155.1 Desulfurococcaceae archaeon | reverse complement strand
GAGCCAGTTAGGGGGCTCAGCGCTGTAGACCTCTTTGTAGGCCTCAACTAGGTCGACTACGAAATTGCCGTACAGGACTCCAACTCTTGGATGGCTGCACCAACAGTGAGAGAAGTAAACGAACTTCGTGTACCTCACCTATCTACATTTTATTTTTGCACATATTTAACTGTAAGTTGAGTGCAATTATTTTCGTTGGTTACGGGTAACGCTAGGCACAGATGCCCAAAGTAATTTAATGTTGTTTATGTCCAATCTACGCGGTAAACTAAGGATACACTAGGTTTACGGGAAATTTAACCCACATGAATTAATATATTTCTATGAGCTCTATTTCCACTTCATATTCTTTGAAGCGCTCAAGTTGCTCGGCTATGAAGTTCTGAATATCAGCTGACCTAATTGTTGTCGAGAGCGGGTGTAGAGCGATCTTTAAATCTACTTCATCCTTACTTATTCTATCAACTATACACTTTCTCTCATCCACCCTGAAAACGTCTGATCTAAGGTTCTTTATGAGCTCTAGAACCTGCTTTTTATCTTCTTCACTTGATAGCTTTACCCTTAGCCTAAACACTAAGTAGGGCGTATATGGCTTTAGAACAGCATTGTATATTAAAGTGTTTGGGACCATATACCTATCTCCAAAGATATCTTCTATAGTGCAATAAGTTGAGGAAATATTTGTAACTCTTCCGTAAATTGATTTTCCGAACCCTGGAAGAATAATCATATAGGGTTTATTTAGGACTCGGCGATCAGCTTGAAGCCTTAAATATACAATAAAGCCCTTGATTCGATCAAACAGTATAACGGCTATAGAGAGCCCAAGGACCCCAACAGCGATCAAAACTGAGTAGACCTCAATGAACTGAGATAGGAGCATCAGGAAAGCTATTATAATTATGAATATGTCAAGGACTCTGATTATTGTCTCCTTTGCTTCAAAGGACAGTATTTTTTTAGTGTTTAAGGTGTCAAGGACTCTCTTTAGTAGAACCCGCACAGCTATAAGTGTTAATATAATAATGAATGGGACTTGAAGCTTCCACAATACCCCCTGGACTATGTCTCTTGCTTCACTTATCATGATTATCCCTTAATGTATTTCACAAAGTCATCGTTAGGCGCAAGTATAAACACGGAGTCTCCGGCCTTCAACGTGTCGTCTTCGCTTGGAACCCTAAAACCCTTTCCGTCAAGTATCAATATGACTTTGCAGGTCTTAGGGTCTAAGCCAAGTTCTGAGATCTTCATACCAGACGCTTGATCTCCTTCAGTTACGCCTACTAAATATAAGTTTAAATCGTTGACTTTACCTAGAGTTAGGGGCGCCCTCACACTCAGCATGTAGTTAGCTAATATGCTAGCTAAGACCTTTGGCTGAACTACAGATATTCCCAGCCCCATCTCTCTGACAAGCTCTCCTATTTTCTCTTCGGCAAACCTTCCAATTCTTATGGGGATGTTGTTTAGTTTTGCAATAGCAAGAACCAACATGTTAATCTCGTCGCTATTTGTTAAAGCAAGCACGGCGTCTATCTCATCCATTTTGACCTCTCGGGTGTAAACTTCCACGTCTGTAGCGTCGCGCCTAATTACCAATATGTCATACTTTGTTTCTAGCTCTCTTTTTCTCGCTTCGTCTTTCTCAATTACTATGATTTCATTTCCCTCTGAACCTATGAGCTGAACAATCGTTTCTGCAAGCTCTCCACCGCCTACGATGAGAATTTTCACTTTGAACACCGCTGCGTTGCTTACGGCTTACTATATGTGCAAGGACTATTTTATTAATTTAATGGTTTTTCTGCCTAAAACGTAACCTGCTAGTAGTAACACTGGCAGATATTCTAGTCTGCCTAGAACCATGAGCGCCATTAAAGTGACCTTAACCCCCAGGGGAGCAACTGGCGAAGTAACTCCAGAAGATAGACCTACACAACTAGCAGCCGAAGTTGCCTCGAATATTATATCAACAAAGTCGCGCTCATGCATGAAGGCCTTAATTACCGACGCTCCCGTGAATATCGCAACTAAGTGGAGAAACACTAGTATTAGTGCAGACGCTATCTCTGAGTCCTCGAGTATTTTTCCGCTAAGCTTTACGGTAACGTCTATTTTACCAGCTGTTACAAGCATTATAGATGTTGCCTTAATTTTCTTTAGCAATATTAGGAGGCGTAGAACCTTTATTCCTCCAACCGTCGCGAAAGTCATCCCGCCAACCACCATGCCAAATGTTAAGGTCAACTTCGTTGCAGACGGGAGATTTGAAATAGGACCTATGTTGAACCCAGTTGTAGTCAGCGCCGAGATTGCGTTGAAAACACTAGATACAAGCGCCTCTTGGATAGCAGTGTGTTGATTAGAGGCAATAAAACTGGCAGAAGACATAGTTGAAATTAAGAGTATTAAGACTACGTAAGTCTTGAACTCCTCGTTATTAAAAATATAGCTGACCTCCCCTCTCATAAGGCGATCTATGAGGAGAAAATTTGTAGCACCTAGAACCATGATTAACACTAGCGGTATTGATGTGAATGGCGATGCCCTGTAAATGGCTTCGTAATTGGCGTCGTAGTTGCTCATACCCCCTGTTGCTATCCCAGTCATTGAGTGCACTAATGCATCAAAAATGTTCATGCCTGTGTAGTAAAGCGACAAAGCGCCTATTATTGTTAACATTATATAAATTTCAAAAAGTCTCCTCGCCGTCCTATACATTGAGGCCTCGATTCTAACGGGCCTTTCAATGCCATATATTAGCAACCCGTACCTGTAGAAAAAGGGGAAGAAAACCATTGCAAATACAACGAAACCCAGTTCCCCAACCCATTGCATTAAGGCTCTCCAGAATAGGAGGCTAGGCCTTAAGTAATCAAGACCAGTCAATACTGTTAAACCAGTTCCTGTGAAGCCTGATATGCTCTCAAATATTGCATCCACGTAGCTTATCCCAGTTGCAACGGAAAGTGGTATAGCCGAAATTAATGGTAAGAGAACCCACGCCAACAACGAGGAGATCAAGGCTTCAGTGGGATTTAAACCCTCATCTACCTTGACTCCGTAAGCCACTACGCCCAATGGGGTTAACACAAAAGATAATAGCAGAAACGGGACACACACTTCAAAACCAGTAAGGAAGTCTATTATAGGTACAGATAAAGCTAGTAAGCCAAGTAGACAGAGGAGCATAGAGACCGATTTTATAATGCTACTGCCTCTTATCATCACCATGAGCTATAACCAAGTCGCAACCATAAAGCTTATTATCTTTTTTGATGCACTTAAAAATCTTACATTTTTCCTTTCACATAAATTAGATTTTATGCCCATTTAAGAAAACGCGTAGCTTTCGTGAAAGCTTGTTCTTAGTGCAGGCTTGTTGCCAAGTTAAGTTTCCACGCGGTTAATCGGATGAGATGGCATTTGTTATGTTAGCATTTAGGTAACACATCTTTTGGGGGACAAACGATCTTACTCTATGATGTTTAGACCAATTCAGTTATTTTAGCTATCCATATTGACATCTTATGTCATATGGAGTATGGGGTTTACAAGTTCAGTGTTTTAAATGGCGCTTTTTCAGTTTGCGCCATATTGAAAAATTAGCACTGAAGCTATTATGATACAAAAATTAGTGCTTTCGTTCACCAGCAATAACCGAACACGAGGGTATGCTCCCCTAAAAACCTCGCTTAAAATCTTGGTAAGCTTAGATTTTTATGTTTACGAATAAGAAGGTTGAAAATAATGGGAAAGTGTTTATCAAGTCGATATAAGTGGAGAGTTCTTCTGTGTTGTTTCCTAACTTTCACATTAGTTGTAGCAACGCAAATGGCCGTAATTGCTCCTTCTATACCTATTTTCCAAAGCGTATTCCAGATCTCAGCCATGGCTGTCGGACTACTAACAGGTGTGTGGGCGTTAGCGAGAACAACGGTTTCCCTCCCTGCAGCTAAGATGGCGTCCGTGGCAGGCACTAGAATTAGTTTAGTGCTAGGCGTATTGCTTTCATTCACTGGTTGGATTTTAATATCCTTATCTCACAGTTACTGGTCTGTACTTATGGGCCAATTTGTACTGGGACTGGGGGGTGGGATTGTAACATCAATTGGACCGCTGATATTATCCGAGTGGTTTCCTAAGGAGCAGATAGGAATCGCTCTAGGAATATGGACTACTGCAATGGATACAGGGCTTATATGGGAAATCCCTCTAGCTGCCTGGGTTATGTCAAACTGGGGGTGGAGATACGCCTACGCTTTATTTGGTACTCTCAGCTTGACTATAGTAATCCCAGCTTTTTTCGTGTTGAGTTGTCCGTCACCTTATCCGCTTCATAGGCCCCAAGGTGGAGAATTAAGAGCTACTAGTTTGTTGAGAAAACCCCCATATCTTTTAGCTTCTTTGGCTATTTTCCTGGGCATGGGATATATTGCAGTTATTAGCACATACATTGTAAAATGGGGAATGATCAAGGGATGCGACTATATGCTCTCATCTTATCTCGGCACATTGATAAGCGTAGGGGCCATGATATCGAAAGTAAGCTCTGGATATATCTCTGATAGAATATTGGGTGGAAAACGCCGACCTTTGTTCATGCTAGGGGCACTAATATCCTTTGTTTCAACAATTCTCTATGCTGTAGTTGATGGAGGCCCCCTGACAATGGCAATAACAGCGTTTATGGGCTTTGGAGTTGGTTTAATTGTGACAGCATCGTTCTCAATCCCCCTAAGTTTCGTTAGTTTAAAAGAACGCGGGCTAGCTATGGGAATTACAGGCGTTTTCATTTACGGCTCGTACGTATCTACGCCCCTAATAGGACATCTGTTCGATGTTTACGGCTTATACGTAGCTTGTATTGCAACTAGTTTACTGACTTTTTCAGCGCTTCTTATTATGCTAACAGTAAAGGGACATGTATGAGGGATATTGACTTGACACAAATGTTCAGGCTACCTATTTTACGAAGATCTTAAACCTCAACGTAATGGCTATTGAAAGGTTAGCCAGCAAAGACTGAGTTCGTAGTATTGATACCTGCGATTTTATTAAAGTTTATTAACTACCTTGTAGCTCTAATCTTTATATACGTTTGAGCATGAAAGGTGTAGATATATGCCTCAACCCTTAGTCCTAAGGAGTGTGAGAATTATTAAGGGGACCGATGAGCCCCCCATAGAGAACGGTGTGGTAATTATCCAAGATCGCTACATTAAAGAAGTTGGAAGCGAGGGCTCGACAGATATACCCTCTAACGCTAACGTAGTTGACTTAAAGGGCTACACTGTTATGCCGGGCCTAATAGACGCTCACCTGCACTTGTTCGGAATTAGATCGCTTGACATGGTAAAAGAGCCATTGATAGTTCCATTCGTGACAAGAGTGGCCCGTGTTATTCAAGATTTAAAATCGTTGATCGATGCAGGTTTCACAACAGTAGTTGACGCTGGTAGTGGCTATATAGGACCCGGAGTTAAGCGTGCAATTAATGAGGGAACAATTATTGGTCCGCGGGTAATTACAGCAGGTCTAAGCCTAAGCCAGACATTTGGTCATGGCGATGCACACTACCTGCCGATTGAATACGTTGATGCAAGAACCACTAAGTTAGGGAGGGGCAGTTTAATATGCGATGGAGTGGAGGAGTGCAGAAAAGCAGCAAGGTTTGCCCTTAGGGAAGGCGCTGACTTTATCAAGATAATGGCAACAGGAGGCGTTCTATCCGAGAGAGACAGACCCGAGTACATTCAGTTCACGCTCGAGGAGATCAAGGCCATAGTAGAGGAGGCTGAACATGCTGGCAGATTTGTCCACGCCCACGCGCAGGGTAGTAAGGGGATAATTAACGCCCTCATAGGCGGAGTCAAGGTTATCGCTCACGCTATTTATATCGATGAGGAAGGAACGCAGCTTTCCAAGGAGAAGAATGCCGTTATTGTTCCAACTTTCTCCATAGTAGAGCACATATTAAAATACGGCGAAGAGCTCGGCACTCCAAAGTGGGGACTCGAAAAGTCCAGAGAAGTATACGATGCCCATATTAACAACGTTAGAAAAGCTTACAGGAGTGGCGCCAAGCTAGCTACAGGAACAGATTTCTGCGGAGGGGTTAAGGCCCTTAGGCAGGGAGATAACGCCCTAGAGCTGCTGTTATTTACCGAGAAATTAGGCATGACATCTCACGAGGCAATAATATCAGCAACTAAGCACGCCGCTGAGGCGGCTGGCTTAGAAAAAGTCACGGGAACGATAGAAGCAGGCAAATTCGCAGATCTCATAGTGTTGAGAAGCAATCCCCTAAACGATATCAAGGCCCTTCTAGACAGGGAAAACATAGTCGTAGTACTCAAGGAGGGTCAGGTACTGAAAAACCTTACGGGACTGCGATTTTAGCTAGACAATTAACTAGCTAACGTTTTTCATAAATCTTAATTTTAATTTGCGAGCGTTCCTCAACTATTTAGATAGTCTAGTGAGCAAAATTCGCCAACATGGGGCGCATTTTAGCCAATAGACCTCAGCGAGCTATGTAGAAAAGCTTGTATCCATTTAAATGTGGTTCAGCTTTGGTGATTTTAATCTCTTTAATTTCGCCCGTGTTTTTCACATGTGTTCCAGTGCAGGGCATTGCATTTATCCCTTGAATCTCGACAACTCTATAAAAGTCCCTCTCAGGTAACCTTAATAGATTTGGAGCATTGTACAAAACTCCTTGTAAGTCCTTACGTGGAACCCAAATAGCTTTAACTTCTCTCGCCTCTTTGGTGATCTTATTTGCAAGCAACTCTATCTCTCTGAGCATCTCCGCGCTTGGCATATCAGCTTCATAAGCAACATACGATTCGCTGGGTCCATGGCTTGCTTCAAAAGTATTTACATTCCTTTTATACGTTAACAGCAATGCATAGTCGATTATGTGACCGGCTGTGTGGTTCTTCATGATATTGTATCTCTGTTCCCAATCAACTAAAACGCCGACTCTTTCTCCTACGTTAAGTTCTCCGCTTAATAGCTTACCATAGTGGACTAGCACGTCATCTACTTCCATTACTTTTGTCACCTTGAGCTCTAAGTTATTGTTCTGTATTGTTCCTGTATCACTTGATTGCCCCCCACTCTTGGGGTGTAGTATGGTTTTATCGAGTATTACATAGCAACGATCATTCCTTTCACAAATGTAATCTGCTACGCTTGCAAAAGTTTTCTTTATGTACGAGTCTGTAAGATACAACCTCGTCGTGGTGCCGTGCTTTCTAGCCCAAGTTGAGACATCTACCATATTCTCCCCGCCCTTCCTACCAATTTCTACATTTAGCTTGTAGGATTAATCTACTTTTCTTCGAAAATGTTCCAGGGTTCCAAATATGCCATTAAGGGATATTTATAAATTCCACTTTCGAGCACTTAAATGCTTATGTAGCCGCTCTGTATTGGCTATTGGAGAAATAAAAAATTCACAGTATCTTTTGTTTAGCTTACCTTAAATTAATTGAGCACAGCCAGCGAGAAAACTCATCCCGAGCTAGGAAAATAAGGCTCTACAAATGATCGTAAAAACGTTTTGATCACTTTCCAGTCGATCTGTATGTCCTAAACGCTGTAATTAACGAATAAATTACTAACGGTGATGTTATCAACAACCCTAAAAGCTCGTAGAAGCCTTTAGTGAATATCGTCATTACAGACCCCGTCGCTAAAATGCATTTAAGTAGTAAATTGATGGGCTTCGAGCGATGGAGATCCCAATACGCTACTGACTCCAAGCCTATTATGCCCAATCCAATTACGAGGCCACTTATAATCTGATTGATGCCCGGCTGTATAACTAGCTCTGGCTTTATGGGAGTGACGAGTATCAATATGGGCAAACCTATTCCCATTTTAACAAGCTCCTTGAGAACCGATGTGTACGGGACCTGTGCTACCCTTGAAATTGTCGCAGCAGAAACTGACATAGGAGGCGCAAACTCTGCGTGAACTCCTGCAAAAAAGGTCGCGAAATGTGCTGCCCACGCTGGGACGCCTAATCGCATTAGTGCGGGAACTACTATTGGAAACATTATTACATATGTTCCCGCGGGAGGAATACCTGTTCCCAAGAGATACCCAAATAAATACGTTAAGAGAGCGGCTAGGTAAACGTTTCCTCCTGATGCGGATACTATAGCAAATCCCACTTTGAAAGAAAGGCCAGTTATTGTAAGCAGAACCTTAAGGAGTGCCAAGAACGATAAGAGTAAAGTGATATTACAAGTTTCAACTGCAAAGAAGTTCAAGCTCTTCCACAAACTGCCGATTACTTCGCTAGTTGTCAATTTAATGCTAGTCTCCCTTTTAGCTCTGCCGAAGTTGTATACTGCTTTTGTTATTACAAGAAGCCCAAGCACAAACAGAGCAGCTCTGAGCGCAGCTATAGGTGCATAAACCCAGTATGCCATTAGTATAACTAAAAAGCCAATTCCCATTGCGAAAATAGCAGTATTAACATAGTCTAAACGATAAGCCTTACTAGAAATTAATGAGGACTCATTGCCGGGTCTTCCGCTACTTACATTCAACTTAGAGGTACTCTTCTTTACACTTCTAAGAGTTAAATAGAACATGGCTACAGATATGCCGCCAAAATAAACGAGCGCTGGAATAAATCCCCTTATCATTACATCGAAATACGATACACCCAAAGCATCTGCCATAATGAAAGCAGAGGCCCCCATAACTGGAGGCATCAGCTGGGCCCCAATTCCCGAGGCAGCTGCCATGGCAGCCGCAGCTGGCAACGTAATGCCTAAGCTTTTTATGAGGGGAACAGTCACGCTCCCAACAGTGGCTGTAGCTGCGCCCGCGCTTCCAGTTACCATACCTATAGGGGTCCCAACGAGAATATTGGATTGAGGTATGAGCTCTGGTCGTTTATGAAGTTTAGCTACCACTATATTATTAATTGAACGGACTACACCGAACCCATTTATGATTCCAACTAATAGCATAAAAGCGCTTATAATAGTTGCACCTATCTGTGGTAAGCTCTCAAATATACCGGTGGAGAAGTCTACGCTAAAAGCCGCGACCATTCTCTGAAACGAAATACCGGGGTGGTAGAGAATTCCCGGAAAAAATCTGCCGTACAATACATGTATAATGAAGAAAACCACAATAACAAATATTATTGGGTACTTTAGTGCACCGTACCAGAGAACGAGCAAGGACAGTAGACCGCCGACTATTAAATCTATATCCGTATAGAACCCCATTCTTATACTAACTAAGTCCCAGAAGTTGGCGTTTAAGTAGTACCAAGATGCTAGCGCTATAAAGATAAAAGTGAGACCTATAGCTGAGTTGACATATATGTTTTTTATTTTTGGGATTAATCTCTCGCCTCTAGACAGAGAATCGGCAACCCACAGGACAATTGAAAGCGGGATCATTAAAACCATGAACTTCCTTGCCCCCTCCCACCCTGTCGTGAGGTAGTATAGAATGCAGCTTGAGTAAAGCAAAAGTGTCAAAGTCCTCAAGTGTTTATAGAGTGCAATAACCCTCTCTTCCCTTTCTCCCCCTTTACTCATACAGCCACCCCGTGGGAGGAAATCTCATGATATAATTAGGCGTGCATTAGTATTTATAGCTCGTGAATTCGCTATGATGCAAGACAAAAAATCAGATTATTTTGGTTGAGACACTTATCGGGCAATAGTTAATTAAAGTTATCTGCGCTAACTCCCAACCCTCCACTCATTGTTCCATATACCGCGCTCCTTCATGTACTTCGCAAGTCCTGGATGCACTGGTACATTCTTATTGGCCTCGATTCCTCCAGCCTGTAATCCAATAAAGTCCTCGGAAAGCAACCTTAACATAGGGTTTAAATTAGCTAGCTCACCTGCCTTTGCCTCTAAAGTCTTAATAAATCTATATACAACATCTTCAGATACTTCAGGCCCCACGTGGAAGCCATAGAAGAATGCTACTGCAGACATTTTGGTTCCATAGTTCAGCTTAACGTCGGTAGTGAAAACCTGCTTTGGATCTACATAGTTTTCGGCTACATATATTATGCCTGTTCCTGGCGCCCTTTCCTTTAGTGTAGCTAGCTCGTTAGGGCACGGATTCAATATGGCGATTGGAGCGCCTAGCTCGAGTTGTCTAAAGAAATCTGTGATCCCATATCTACCGTTGGTGTACAAAATTGTCGCCTCAACAGTGCCTCTTTCCAACGCATCAGCGAGCATAGCCCAGTCTAACTCAATGTGCTCGTATGATATATTTAATAGGCTGAGGGCTGTTCTAAGCGCTACACCGACGTCCCATCCCATTGGGCCAGTAAACATCTTAGTTCCGTTTAAGTCAGCCCAGCACTTGTACTTACCTAAATTGCGTTGGTGTATTGCTATGGTTACCTCATTTGTGAACACCCAGAAAGTCTGAAGAGGATATCTCTGTGGCTGGAAGCCTGCAAACCTTCCAGTGAGCGTGTAAAGCTCTGTAAACGAAGGCGTTGACGCGTAACAGCCGTCCAACTGATATGTAGTATAAGACTTTATACTGGCTACGGCACCCGCTGTTGGAACCACCACTACTTCAAGGTCGGGCATGTTTCTATTTACTACTTCGGCTATTAGCGATAACGTAACATACCCCGCACTTCCTACAGAAGCTGTCCCCCACTGCAGTGTTATCTTAGTTAAGGGCGTAGTTGTTGGAGTAGTTGTAGTGATAGGAGTTGTTGGTGTAAGTGTTGGGGTTTGAGTTTGCGTTGGCGTAGGGGTTGTTGCGGGTTGATAGGCTTGGTAGGCGATTACGCCAATTACAATTACAACAACTGCTAACATGGCAATTAGGAGAGACCTGCTCATATAATTACCCCATTAATAATGATTCCAGAGGGTAAATAAATACCTTCAGTTCTTTCAAGCACTCAATTGAAATTCTCGCCATAGAAAGAGGTTAACCTATTTTAAGCGTAAACTGCTTAGAATAATTGTGTTTGAAAGCGGCATAGTTGCACCGTTCTATTAGGGTGTAATGATGGAGATATGCTTTAAGCCTATTGGGTTCGTTAAACATACCTATAGTGACGAAGAGGTAAAGAGCTACCCTAGAGGAGTTAGCGGATACATTGAAATATTGCCTGAGTACGTTGCTGGCATTTCAGATCTCGAGGGCTTCTCTCACATTATTCTGATTACATATTTACACAAAGTCGGTGAGGAACAAAGGCGAGTTCTCAAGGTAAAGCATAGGCGGTTATTAAAGATGGGAATTGATATAAACGATCTTCCTGAGGTAGGAGTTTTCTCGACCGATAGTCCTCATAGACCCAACACTATCGGGTTGTCTATAGTAAGGGTAGTAAAGGTTGAGGGATGCAAGATATTCGTAGATGGTATAGATGTATTTGATGGAACACCTGTATTAGATATAAAGCCTTATGACTATGGTAGGTTAATTACTGAAATTAAGGTACCTAGATGGGCGGAAGAAATCCACAAGAGACTCAAAGAGAAATGTGTTCCCGAAGAACAATAGTTACTAGTTAAAAGTTGAATGACAACTAAAGCTGGGAATGGCTGACCTAAATTAAGTAATTAAGCGATCAAGATAGCCATTCCATCTATTCTCGTACAATTTGTTATTAACCTATATTAAAAGCTTGTCCCGATTCCATGCAACCATCACATTATAACGAGTTTGATGCAGGATTGTTAAATATGGTCAAAGTATTTTGCGTAGTCATGCCCAACGAACCTCTTCGTAAAGATCAAAGCGTTTTTAGCTAAGTAATTAAATTAAGCAAATATAACGTAGTGATTGATCAATCTTAGAAGAACTTCCCTTTAAGCCCTACACCCTCTCTAAATTGGTGACTACAGTCACAGGCCTCAGAGTAACATGAAGGCAGTTTTACCCCCCTCATCTTGGGCTACAGTGTAAACCAAGATATAAAATTTCAATATACGTTCAATACAAGCATTGCCAACGTCTTCGTTTCTTTCGGTAGAATAATGTAGCACAATTAACCAAGTACAGTAAGCATCACTCCTGCTCAACAAAGAGGAGTATTTATAGTGCTATTTTCCGATCCACAATTCCACTAGCTCTAGTTCACCCCCTAATTAACGTGCTTCAATATTTAAGTATCGTTTAAATAATATATATCGGGGTTACTTACATGGCAGACATAGGGTGGATTCTCAACGCAGCGATCTCTAATCCTCAATTGGCTGTAGTTATTTTAGTGCAGTTTTTCTTAGGTTTAGCGCTTGGATACGTTGCTTTGAAGGCATTTAAATACATTCTGGCGTTATTGGCTATACTTGCCTTAGGGGCTGCACTATCTGTGTGGAGCCTTGGGATAACGCCAAGTGAAGTATTGAGCGTTATTGGCCTTACAGTAGAATCAATAAATTCCCTTATCGTTCTACTAGGTTTAACAACAATGGGACCTGTTACGTTGGGATTTATAATTGGCGCGCTGGCTTCGTTAGTCAAGAAATAAAGTCTGTCCCCCCCCATAGCATATAGACAGTTAAGCTTTTGAAGGCCCATCTCGTCGCGAATTAGAGTTATTTTCAACGAACGGGTAATCAACTACAAGAGTTAAATTATAGTGCTTAAATGACTCTACGGCCTTTATGACGTCTTTACTAGCAGCAACGTCGTGTGTTCGAATAACGTGAGCTCCCTTTAGTACTGCGATGGCAGTGTAGGCTAGGCTACTATAAAGTCTCTCTTCAGGTCTCTCCTTTCCTAGTACTGCCCCTATAAAGGACTTCCTTGATACTCCTATAAGTATTGGTCTGCTGAGCACCTTCAGTCTGTCTAATTTGGATATTAACGTTAGATCCCAAATGTACCAAGGTATCTCCTTAAACCTGTGGAAACCAATGCAAGGATCTACGATTACTTTACTTGGGTTAAGCCCTCTTGATGTAATTATATCTAGAGTCTCCCGTAAAGTTTCTATTACGAGATTGACAGGGTCGCTGTTTAATTTTACCGAATTTATCTTAGGGCAAACCACGAGAGATGGTCTATAATTTAGTAACACGTCGACCATTTTTGGATCTCCGCGAAGCCCTGTAACATCGTTGATCACTTCTGCTCCCAGTTTGAGGGCAGCGTCTGCGACTTTTGATCTAAAAGTGTCAACCGATATTGGTATATCTGTGATGTCCTTGATTATACGTACGGCTCTAGTCACGCGCTCCAGCTCCTCCTCGACGGTGATCATTGTATTCAAGTAAGGAGCAGTAGACATCCCCCCAATATCGATCAGATCTGCCCCCTCATCGACTAAGGCTTCAACTCTTTTAGGAAGTTCCTCAGCTTTAAAGGCGATAGATCCCTTGAAAAAGGACTCCGGTGACACGTTTATAACGCCCATTACCCTTACGGGTAAACCGTCACCGACCTCGAGTTTGCCGAGAAAGCCTCTGCAATTGGTCAGGTCAACCACCACGTATAATAATCTAGTGGCTTTAAGCTATGTTAACTTATCTCCCCATTTTATCGTGAATTGTTACAGCTTCCCAAATCTCAGAATTAAAGTGTTGTGTATGGACCTTAATTCGCTTGCACTATTAAGGCATAATCGAAAATTAGGTGTAATGGAAAACATAAAGCAATATAAATAGAGGTAGGCGCCAATCTCCTCGAGTAAGCGAGATGAGGTTTACAGTCCATGCTAATATTTAGGGCCAAATTAACTTTCCCAGGAAGAGGGATTTAGAATTAGATGCCCGGGAAAATAAAAAGCTGTCCCAATAAGCTTGTCTAAGTGGTGTCAATTCAACAGCTACATAAACTTAAGAAGATCATCGGCGTGTTGGAACAATATTGGACCTCCGCCTGTATGAACAAATATAGCAGGTCCCTTTATCTCGCCTTTCTGCGCCAAGTCCATGAGCCCGTACATTGCTTTAGCTGTGTACACAGGATCTAATAGAATTCCTTCCTTTTTAGCGACTCTCGCTATTACTTCTACGACTTCTTTAGTTATAACTCCGTAGCCTCCAAAGCTATATTGATCATATATTGTGAAGTCGTCGGGTGTAACATTTATATTTGCGCCTAGCAACTCATTTGTTGACTTTGCCAGTGCTAGACCGCGCTCCTTAAGGGCTTTGGCAGCACCGCCAGAAGCAATGCCTATAACTTTAACATCGTCCATGCCCAGAATCTTGAATCCTAGTATAAGTCCAACTTGAGTAGCAACGGATCCCGTAGAGTGAACAACGTATTTCGGCTTAAACCCTCTGTCTAGCGATTGTTGCAATATCTCCAGCGCCGCCAGAACATAGCCTAGTGTACCATGCTCTGTGGCAGCACCTATCGGTATTATGTATGGGCGTTTACCTTTGGCCTTTAGCTCCTCGAACGTTTTCATCATCAGCGTGTCTAGCTGTTCTCTTTTTTCAGCGATTATAATATTCCCGCCCAAGATTTTGTTTAGCAGCATGTTGCCTTGCATGATGAGGGGGAGATCTGGGAGGTGCTTGTAGACTACAACGTAGGACTCTAGACCAGCTTTATTAGCAGCTGCAATAGCTAGCCTGACGCAGTTCGAGATATAAGCACCAGCTGTTATTATTGAGTCGTAGCCTTGTGGAACGATGTGTCCTAATATGAATTCGAGTTTCCTGGCCTTATTACCGCCCATAGCCAATTCAACAGCATCGTCCCGCTTGATCCAAAGTTCCATGCCAAGCTCTTTGCTCAACGCAGGGGCTTTTTCCATGGGGGTAGGAAGGGTTATTAGCTTATAGCGCGGAAAAGACAAAACCTTGCCAAGCATTATATCACCAATTATGAAGTAGATGAGCACTTAGTTATAAATTTTTAGAGGAAAGCGGGTTTACTAAAGTTTCTAGATTGTAGTTGGGTAGCTGATTCGCCTAGATCTCCACTCATTTACAATTTTACTAAGAGCTATTGAATTACAAGTTCCAAGTTGTAGACAACTAGCGCAAATCCTACCACATTGATGTGGCTCTGAACCCCTCTCTCATAACCTTCTTTAGCTGGTAATTAAAGAAAGCAACTCCTACAAGTAGGAACGCTGTTGCATAAAAACAACCAATGATCTCCAATAACGGTTCCTCTAACGCTGGTTTGATCCCTATAGTAGAGTACCTGATTATCTCAGCAGAATAACTAAAGGGGGTTAAGAGAGCCAGCGTCCTCAGAGGTTCATTTACTGTCCTAAGAGGTGTAAACCCGCCCGTGATTACAGGCATAACGAAGCCTAGGATCTCCACAATAAATCCACTGGTTCCGCTTGAAATAATAAATCCTCCCAAGATTAAAGCGTATGAAACAAGGTTAAGTAATAAGAGAATAAAGCCTAATATCAACGCAGGCGGGTTATTCACTGCCAAATTTGGAGATCCCCATATTATTGACAGCACAACGTAATTAATCACAAGCGCTATTCCAACCCATATTAAGGACACAGGTAATATCCCGATAAAGTGAGGCATAAAACCGCACCCGCTTGCAATGTAATACTCCAATCTCCCATCATTTATCATAAAACGTAGTTCCGTTGCCCAATCCCACGTTGCAGTACCATAAAGTAAGAAAATTGATATACCAATAAACATGCCTGTAGCCATTTGACTCAAACTCTCCCCAAAGGGTAAAAAGAGCTTAGTTGGCGACGTGAATAAAACGATCCACAGAGCTATGCCTAAAAACGCGAACACTGCGCTTTTGCTTCGAATAAGCTCCGTTAATAGGTATGCTTTGAAGACAGCCCAAGCCCTCCTAAGAAGTTTTGACACCTTCTCTCACCCTCCGTAGCTCCCACTTCCTGAGGCTATACTGACTTACCGGAACGTAAAGGAGTGTGACAGTAATTGCTAATACAACCAGATTGTAAACCCCGCTAGAGACGCCAGATAACAAAATTTGAACAGCTTCAACAACGTGAGATGGAGGTATAAGGTAGCTCAGGAAATAGCCGATTAGGGGCATGTACAGTCGGGGGTAATAAACGCCCAATAAGATCATTATAAAAGGCCTTATGACATCCAGAGCTCTCCAGCTCTCACTTATGTTGTGAACAGTGCTCGCTATTATTACCGCAAGGGGCGTCATTAAAATACATCCGAGTGCAACCAACCCAATTATGAGCATCGAAATGAAGATACCCTCCACGCCGTAGTTGAGCAAGTACACAGGGATTAGACAAGTAAAACCCATAAGCAACAAACAAGTAGCCCTAGGAAGAGGTATAATAAAGTAAAGGAGTAGTTTGTTTACAGGAGATGCTATAATATAGGGCAACGTGCCTATCATGAGGTCTGACAGCGGTCTCCAGAATAAGTCATCGACAGTCACAATAAGGGCCATTAGCATATAGCTCGCTGTTATCAAGTACACGATAGGATCTACTTTTAATCTCTCTAGAAACGCATCTGGAGATCCCATTGAGTAGCCAAAAAATAAAGTAAATCCAGCGAACAAATAAGGATATGCGACCATTGCAATAAGGGCAGATCTTCTTCTAAATAATTCACTGTAAACTAGAGTATACTCGGCCTTCAAAATATCGAAGAAAGTCATTTTGCCCCGCCGCTAAAGTAAATAAAGACGTCTTCCAACGTAGGCTCCTCTATTTTCACTGACAGAACTTCAAAGCCGCTGACTATGTAATCTTTTAATACTGTACTGAGGATCTCCTCTGGTCTCTCGGAGTGTAGTTGGATATTGTAGGTATTGCCATTCTCCTTTTTTAGCGAAAATTTCAGGTTGTATTTTGCCAACGGCTTCTGAGCATCATCGCTTCCATGAACCAGTAGACTCAACACTCTAACTTTTGGTATGCGCTTTTTCAAATCGTCTTGTGTTCCCTCGGCGACAATGGTCCCCCCATTAATAATAATTATTCTGTCGCAAACTTGCTCCGCTTCAAACATGTTGTGAGTTGTGTACAGTATTGCCTTTTTTTCTCTGTGAGCTAGCTCCCTAACTAGTTCCCTTATTCTACGCGCACTCGGCGGATCTAAGCCCAGCGTTGGCTCGTCTAGAAGCAGTATTGGAGCGTCACTTAGTAGAGCTCTAGCTAGGCTGAGCCTTGCCTTCATTCCTAAACTGAACTCCTCAAATGACTTACAGTCCCCTCCCAGCTTATCTAGCTCAAGAAGCTCGATCAAGTAATCTACTCTTCTCTTTGTGGCACTTCTGCTTAAGCCATATAAAGCCGCAAAGTACTCTAGATTTTCTCGCCCCGTCAACTTTCCATAAAACCCCTTCTCCACAGTGAGCATTATCCCAATGTGCTTCCTCGCTTCCTGGGGTTCCTTGAAAACATCAAAACCGGCTACTCGGGCTTCGCCTTTGTCGGGGAGAAGCAGTGTAGCCAGTATCTTTATTGTGGTTGTTTTACCAGCTCCATTAGGTCCAAGGAGCCCTACTACCTCCCCATAGTCGACATTAAAGCTAATACCTCTTAATGCCTCTACGACCTCTACGCCAGCATTGAGTATGCCTCTTTTTTGCTTAACTCTGTAGCTCTTGAAGACGTTTTTTACTTCAATAGCGTAAGGCATAAAATCACCTTGGAAGTCAATCAACTAAAATGGCGCGGGGCCATGTGTTGAGACAATCTAAACCTAACCTCTCCAAGCTAAAGATATGCATAGATAGATACCTTACAATTTAAACAGTATAATCGCCTTGACTTTGGATTCAAGCCAATGTAGTTATAGTGTTGAGCTAACAGCAAATAAGCAAGCCCCTCCGGAGCGCTTGGCAATGTAAAACACCCTCTCCATAGACAATTTGCTATAAGGTGTATATGGATTTATATGGTTTTCACTCTCTAATTTGAGCGACCACGTTAATACAGTATACTGTTAGGGGACTCAACTTCAATTTCTCCTGCATGAAAGAAGTCTATTAGAACTTTGATATCACAATTATCTATTTTTCCCGTAGCTGACTCAGGGTCTACGTACGTGTAAACTGAATTAAGAACTTAAAATTCATGGATCTGTAAAGAACTCGCATATGATCAAATATTTTTCTGTTGATTGCTGTTAAGGTGGCTTCATTGTTTGGTAATTAAATACCTCTAGCAACTTTGGCTTTAGATTTAGCTGGGCTTTAAAGCTAATTGCGTCTCTAGAGTGGCTTATATCCTGTTCTACAGAGAATCACACACAGACGGTTGTTGCTCCCCATCGATCATTTATTTATGTTTTTTAAACTTGGACAGACATACTTTATACACAACAATACCTTAAGGCTTTGGCTATGAGTTCTATTCAGTTCAAAGATATCGTTGTAAGCGTCAGAGGGTCATGGGTTAAAGGAAAGCCGCCCACGTACGCGTGCTTTGAAGCCGGAAAATTTCAGGTGTGTACCGATAAAGGTGATGGGGAAGCCCCACGCCCCATGGAGCTTCTATTAGTCTCTCTTGCTGGGTGTATGAACGTAGTAGGATATACAATAGCACAGGCAATGGGAATAGTAATTGAGTCTTGGGAGATAGATATAGAGGGAGCATATAGTCCCGAGAGGTTGTACACAGGTAGAGGCGAAAAGGCAGGATTGAAGAGCATTAAAGTAAAGCTCAGGGTTAGCTCGCCCAATGCACGCGGCGACCTCGAGAGGTGGATTAAAGAAGTCGAGCGTAGATGTCCAGTAGCAGGAACTATTATTGAGCCAACTCCGTTGGAAATATCTCTTGAGAGTAAGTAGTCTGTTTAATTGTTAAAAAATAAAAATTCTTTTTAACTTTCCTAGCATAAATGAGGATCAGTAGTCGCCTGCTAGCTCATGGTCGCACTAAGGCATCTCAGGGCGTACACGTATTTACTAACGTTTTTGGCAGTTTGTTTTTCTTTACGTAGTTCACAATGATCTCCGATACATATTGAGATGTCTGAACGGCTGCTTCAATCGAAACTCCCCCAATATGTGGCGTTAGAATAGCCTCCTTTAATGAGATCAGGGGGCTTGTAGATGGCAGAGGCTCTTGCGTGAAAACATCTAAGGCGGCGTATATCTCTCCCTTAATTAGTCTCTCTATTAAGGCTTCCTCATCTACGATTGCTCCCCTGGACGTATTAACTAAAAGTGTGCCACTTTTTAACTTATATATGCGCTCCCTATTAATCAATCCCCGCGTTTCTTGTGTCAAAGCTAACGTGATAGCTATAACATCGCTCGTCTCCAGGAGCTCATCTAAATCCATCCACATGACGCTCAAGCCGTGCTCTACTTCCACTTTAGTCTTCCGATCCCAGTATACCACTTTAGGTTCAAATGGTTTAAGCCTTCTCACTAATGCAGAACCAATTCTCCCCATACCTACGATTCCTACTTGCTTACCTTTAAGTGAATGACAGAGAAATGGAGGACCTCCTGTCCACTTTCCTTCCCTGACGTACCTATCTCCCCTCACAATATTTCGATAGTGTGCTAATATGAGGGCAATTATATGGTCGGCAACAGACTCGGCAATTGAATCCGGTGCATTGGCAACGCATATGTTCCTCTTTGTGGCTTCATTTAGGTCAACCTTGTCTACACCTGAGCCATTAACTATAATAAGCTTGACACCTCGAGCAATGTCCAGTACCCCTTTGTCGACTGAGTCGCGAGGCGATGCTACTATAACTCCCGCGTCTGTTGCCTCTCTCCTTAGCCAGTCAGCGAGCTGTTGGCGCTCCCCCCTGTATACAACGTAGTTTATGCCCTCTTTGCTTAGAATATCGAGCCCAATTTGAGGCGGCTGGAACAAGTATACAACCTTCAAGATATTCTCACCTACTCTCGGCGCGAGATCTATTGTGTAATCACATGTTAAAAATTCTTAGCTATTATTAGGTAACTTCAATTTATATCTTATGAGGCACTCTCGCATTATTCGAGGTGATGTGCTTGAGGGCATACACTTATTATTTGTTAGTGCTTATATCTATTGCCATAACCTATTCTACGCTTTACTTCTTTCTACCCGAGCCATATAAGACTTACATGGGAACTCGAGTTGTTCAATCAATTGTTTCATTAGTTGTGGGCGTTCTATTTATTGAGTACTTGGCCAAGAAAATTATGTGGCAAATTAAGAGGCTAGGTCACGAGGCCTTACTTGTTAGGAACGTTATCTTAATACTTGGTTACGTCGTTGTAGGAGTGATAGTTCTCAGCTTACTTGGACTGAGCGGAGAGTCTCTCTTAGCTAGTGCTACATTCTCGGGCTTAATTATAGGTCTAGGGATGCAGTCCGTGCTCTCTAATTTCTTCTCAGGGTTGATTATTCTAGGGTCAGGCTTCTTGAGGCCAGGTAAAATGATAAGAATCGCAAGCACTTCTATACCCATAACAAGCATAGCCTTTCCCGCATACAAGGCATTTAGCCGAGATGTACAAACGCCAACACTAAGGGGAACAGTAGTAGAGGTCGGCCTGATGTACACTAAAATAGCCCTAGAGACGGGCGAACTGATTAAAGTGGCCAATTCTATGCTGTTCACAAGTGCAGTAGTGTTCGAGGAGGAAGAAGAAGAGATAGGGTCTCCACGGGTGCAGGTTAGGTACGAACTTCCCATAGACTATGAACCGGAGCTCGTACTCAACTTATCTAAAAAGGCACTCTCAGAATTGCCGGGACAAGTCGAAGTATACGTAGAGGAACAAAGCGACAAGAGCTACTATATTTTAATCGTAATGGCGGATAAGCCCAGGGGATTTAAGATACGCGAATATAGAAGCAAGATCCTCGAAAAATTAATAAATTTGCATAGAGAACTTAGAACCAGATATCCCCAAAAGATCTAGGAAGAACAAAGAAGTTCCCGATTTTAGGAATTAAAAAGTAGATAGAAAAGCTACGGGTGGTTAAAATCGCAAGAGAAGTCTCGCTATGGCATGCAATGAGAATAGATGAAGCCCTAAGGGAATTTGATGTAGACCCTAACGTAGGCTTGAGCGAAAGTGAAGTTAGACGGAGAATTAATAAGTATGGCCTCAACGAGATTGTAACTAGAAGGAAACACCCTATAAGGCTATTAGCTAGACAATTCTACAATTTCCTGATTGGTATATTAATTATTGCTACAATTATGTCCGCCTTTATAGGCGAAGTCGTTGACGCCGTTGTAATATTTATCATTATAATTATCATGGGAATTTTTGGTTTTATTCAAGAGTATAGAGCCGATAGGACCCTTGAAGCACTTAGAAAAATGTCCTCACCTAAGTGCCGCGTTTTGAGAAATGGCGTTGAAGTTGAGATCGATACAATAAATGTTGTCCCTGGAGATATTGTATTGTTAAGAGAAGGGGATAGAGTTCCAGCAGATCTCAGGCTCATTGACTCTGATAATTTAGAAGTAGACGAAGCCCCCCTGACAGGTGAGAGCACGCCAGTTGAAAAAGAACACAACCTAATACTAGAAGAGGACATCCCTATAGGGGAAAGAAAAAATATGGCTTTTGCTGGGACGTATGTTGTTCGAGGCATAGGTAAGGGTGTAGTTGTTTCAACGGGAATGAAAACAGAGCTAGGTAAAATAGCCAAGGCTGTCGCAGAGGTTAAAGAGGAGAAAACCCCCCTAGAGTTAGAGTTAGATCACTTTGGAAAGAGAATTGGAGCTATTTATCTCGCCATTGCCGTTGTCGTTTTTGCGCTTTCATTAATTGAAGGTTACGCGAACTTGGTGGAATCATTAATGATAGCTGTGGCTTTGGCAGTAGCAGCTGTCCCAGAGGGGCTACCTGCTATTGCTACTGCTGTGCTAGCAGTTGGCGCGTATAGAATGGCCAAGAAAAACGCTCTAGTGAGGAGGCTCTCAGCTGTCGAGGCGCTAGGGTCTGTTGATGTAATTTGTTCAGATAAGACTGGCACAATAACAAAGGGAGAAATGACTGTCAAAGTTGTACGCTCCTTAGGACTAGAGTGTACTGTAGAAGGTTCAGGCTACATTCCAATTGGGAGAATTAAGTGCAACCCAAATTGTGACATGTCGCTACTTTACAGGACTCTAGCTGCTCACACTGTCGCGGATGTTAAACTGATTGAGGAGGGAGGAAAATGGATCGCAAAGGGATCTCCAACGGAAGGCGCCGCGTTAGTCTTGGCCTATAAAGCCCTAGGCGAAAAGGGAGTTGAGAGCGCGATCGAAGAGCTGGAGCTGTTGAAGATATACCCATTCGATAGGTTTAGGAAGCGAAAAAGCACAGTACACAGGTTCGGAGACAGCTACTTAATTGTAGTCTCGGGGGCCCCGGAGCGACTGCTTGAAATTTCTAAACAGGTGTGGACTCCAAATGGGGTTCTTGAGCTCAACGAGGGGTTAAGAGAAAACGTTATGAAATTTATTGAAGAGATAGCTGGAAGCGGCTATAGAGTTTTCGCAGTGGCATATAAAGTACTGAATTCTTACAGCTCTGAGTTATCCTCCGATGAAATAGAAAAGGACTTAACCTTTCACGCGGTACTCGGTATAATAGATCCTCCCCGCGATGGAGTTAAGGAAGCGGTCGAGCTAGCTAAAAGGGCTGGGGTTAAAACAATTTTGATTACAGGTGACCACAAGCTGACAGCTACAACGGTAGCTAAAATAATTGGATTAGATGTAGACAGCCACATGGTCCTGGAGGGGAAGGACCTAGATCGGATGAATGATAATGATCTGTTAAAGCTAATAGATAAAGTATCTGTATTTGCTAGAGTTACACCTGAACATAAAGCGAGAATAGTACGATTGCTCAAGGCCAGGGGTTATCGAGTTGCAATGACGGGCGACGGAGTTAACGATGCCCCTGCCCTCAAGGAAGCTCATGTAGGAATAGCAATGGGCATAAAGGGCACTGATGTAGCAAAGGAAGCCTCGCAATTAGTGCTTATGGACGACAACTACGTAACTATTGTGGAGGCCATTAAGGAAGGAAGGATAATATTTGAGAACCTGAAAAAACCAATTAACTACCTGTTGACTTGCAATATGGGGGAAATCATTACAGTGTTTGGGGCTCAGCTACTCAATATGCCTCCGCCACTCGAGCCAATACACTTGCTGTGGATCAACGTAGTGACAGACTCTCTGCCAGCTCTGTCCCTTGGAGTAGAACCGCCCGAGCCAGGCATCATGGAGAGACCACCTAGAAGTCCTTCAGAAAGGTTTATAACGCGGAACAAAATTTTGTATTATCTCGCTATGGGAGCTTTGCTAGGCAGTTTAGTTCTCGGGATCTACTCTATTTACTTCATGGCTGATCTCCTCTTAGGGAGAACTGCCGCATTCACATCTATAGTATTATCTGAGTTCGGAAGGGGCCTTTCATCGAGAAGCGAAAATCGCTCAATTTGGAAACTACCGCTAAATAAATGGCTCTTACTTGCTTTGTTAATTTCACTTGGTCTGCAATTAGTGGTTCTATACACACCGCTTTCAAGTTTGTTTCACACAGCTCCACTCAGTCTAGAGGTCTGGGGAGTAATAATAGTATCTCCGCTAATAGTCCTTCTTGTAGATGAGGTTAGAAAAGCACTGAAGATTAGGATCTAAAGTTCAGTTCGGTGGAGGGTCATCACTATATCTATCTGACGTGCACTCATCATGATTCTGTGAAATTCAATAATGTATAGATGACTTTTAGCTATTAAATCCCTTTCTTTGACTTTAATACAATGTATAAAGCATATATCCCCGATGGGCGTTTTTCAAGCTTAGGTAGCCAGAATATCAATATTGGTGGTGCTTATTGTCAAGCATAGTTGCTTACGAAATAACGACCCCCATTATAGCTTTGAAAATAACCCTAAATGAAGTCGATAAACTCTATATACACGAAGAAATATTGGAGAAAAGAAAATCATGGCTTGTAAATAAAATAAGAGCCGACAACTTCTTCAAGGATCCTATTATAGTAGACGAAAAAACTATGGTTGTTTTAGATGGAATGCATAGGGTAGCTGCCTCTCGCGAGCTGGGCTTTAAGTACATTCCAGTTTGCTTAGTAGATTACGACAACCCAAGAATAGAGCTGTACTCTTGGAGTAGGTTGGTCAGCGTCAAGGACGAACTAAGGGGAACCTATAAGAACATTGAAGAGGCCCGCTCAGCGGCACTGTACACCATTTCTAGGCTGGGCTTTAGGCTTGTAAATATAGCTAACTACAATGCCGGCAAAGCAATGCTGTCTAGAAGGGAATTAATTGCATTGATCTACACAGGGCGAACTCTCCTCGGTATTCGATATCCGACATCGGGCATAAAGTCGATGTATGAACAAATCAAAAAAGCCGAGAAAGCTCTCGAAATGAGAGGCTTCGAGATAAGCTATCAGACAGAAAAAGATTCAATGCTTATGCTGGAGGGAGGAGCAAACATAATGGCAATAGTGCCCCCTCCTATTAGTAAAAGCGAGGTGAGGTCACTTGCGTTAAGTGGAGAAGTTTTTGTCCACAAATCAACAAGGCACGTCATCCCAGCGCGTCCATTAAATGTCAACATTCCACTGGACTGGCTTTCAGGAAAATATACAATAGATGAAGCAAGGAGAATGTTATTAGAACATCTGGTCAAGAAGAGCATTAAACGCCTCCCACCTGGGACTGTCCTCGATAGAAGATATGATGAAGAGCTGTATGTCTTTCAGTAGCGTTGAAGGTTAATCGAAATGGCCAGGGAAAAGATAGCGTACACAATAGCCGCAACGTTGGGAAGCTTGACGTGGGGCCTACACCTCGGTTTTGTAACGCGCTATCTAGCAGTAGAGCTAGAAGGAGGCACAAAGGCTATTATTATATACACAGTGGCCAGTTGGTCATTTACGCTGTTAGCACTTCTAGCTGGCAAAGTATCTAAGTCCTTGGGCGAGAAAAACGCATTACTGTTGGGGTCTACTTGCTCTATTCCTATTATTACAGGGCTGTTTATTCGAGACCCCCTTGTACTGGCATTCTTACTTTCTATATCCAGTTTTCCGTGGTTTATATCATGGCCCGTCGTCCTGAAGATCGTATTCTCCCGAGCTAAAGACAACTTAGGGTGGGAATACAGCAAGTTCACAGTTGGATCTGGCATTGGATATGTTGCAGGTTCCGTGATCTCAGGCCCCGTGTACAATTTAGGACAAGCGTTTGCTGTTTTTGCACTAAACGCAACTCTTCCACCGTTGGTTTTCGCAATATATTATCTCTTCTACACAAAGGTAGACAATGAAGCGCCTAGCAGTGAAAATACAATTAACGTAGTTAAAAAGGTTGCAATAGCGCTTTTATCCCTAACATTGGTTGTTTTTTGTAGGGAGGTTTTATACACTATTGCTCCTAGGAAGTTAAGCATCAGTATAGATTTGGTTTTACCTGAGTTGCCAGAGTGGGCTAAGTACAGTATTTATGGTTTGGCTTACTCCGGCGGTTCAATAGTATCCCCTATAGTTAGGATAATCGCTGGGCGCCTCGTTGACAAATACGGCGCTGTTAAAGTGTACATATCTACGATCATAGCGTACATTTTAATATATTGGTGTTTTACAAAAACAGTAGGCCTGGCATCAATTTTAGTTTGGCAGATTAGCCTATACCCATATTTAGATACCTCTTTCAATGTTTACATAGCCCAAAGGCTCCTACGCGAAGAGCTAACAACAGGCTTTGGAGCGACTCAAGCATTTATAGCGATTGGCGGCCTCCTTTTAACTCCACTTCTGTTACTCGACGAACTGGATTTAGACTTTGTCGGTTCAATTGTAACGTATTCATGCCTAGTATCTATAATGCTTATGATAATATATGAAAGAATCTCGCGACTCAAGCTCTCCCAAAGGCATGTAAGCTCTTGTTAAGCAAAACACAACTTATCATTTAACAGCTCAACCTCAGTAAGGCTCATGCACTTTCAAAGCTATGTGTCACTATAAAAATGAGCCAAAGCAATAAATGGTTACAGCAACTTTTTTATTTATGCTCTACGACTAGTTTTAATGGAGGGGAAAACAGTGAAGAGCTCAGTTATTGTTCCAAGCGATAAAGTCTATTATGTGTTTAGCCCTGAGGTACCTCCTACAGCTAGAGTTGAAGTGGATACAAGTGTCGTTATTTACACTCAAGACGCTCTTGGAGGGCAGATCACCAGTGAGGAACATACCATTTCATCTGTGGATTTTTCGAGGGTTAATCCAGCTACAGGACCTATCTACATAGAAGGAGCTGATGCTGGAGACGCTCTACTCATTCGGGTTAAGTCGGTTAACGTAGCCGAGAAAGGCTTTATTGCAACAGCTCCGGGGGCAGGCGCGCTATCACATCTCGTAAAAAAGGCTAAAACGAGGACGTGCTATGTAAAAGGTGATGTAGTCGAGTTCCTCAACCTCAGACTACCTACCAGAAAGATGATTGGCGTAATAGGCGTTGCCACTAGCGAGAGAACTTCAACTGGTGTTCCAGGCAGACATGGCGGAAACTTGGATACAAGATTTATTACCCAAGGCGCCAGCGTTATTCTACCAGTAGAATATCCCGGCGCCCTCCTCGGCGTTGGCGATCTTCACGCGGCTATGGGCGATGGAGAGGTTTGCGTGGCTGCATGCGAGGTATCTGGTAGCGTGGAGCTTGAGTTTAGCGTGATCAAAGGCCTAGCACCTCTTTGGCCTATAGTCGACTACGAGAACTCACTATATATATTAGTATCTAGAGAAAATGTTAGCGTAGCCCTAGAGGAGGCTATATCAGTGGCAGTCGAAGCTCTTTCACGTAGCCTCAAGCTAGAGTGGCACGATGCATACATGCTCGCCAGTTTAACTGTAGACATAGGTATAAGCCAGCTTGTAGATCCAAGAAAAACAGTATGGGCTCGTATACCGAAAAGCTTGTTAACGTTTGAAAAACTTCTTCGTGGCCTATCCTTTATGAGGGAGCATACCAACAATTAGAGAGGCGAATAGGGACATACGCTTGGTTAGTTTTAGTGAGTTAACGGGCGTGGCATATAAAACTAGGCTCTTTACAAAGTACGAGGACTTAGGGCAACCAACTCATATTTCCCACCTATACGAAACAGGGGCGCTACGCGAAGTCATGTTTCGCGGCGATAGAGTTGAGTACTTAATCGATACAGAAAGTTTGGTGAAGAGAAACACAATTATATATGAGTACACTTACAACAACGGCTTGCTATATGTAGAGCTCTACCGCCTAGGTCGTAATGGGGAGATCTATCATTTGGGTAGAATAGGTCAAGCACATGAAGCATCAACGGGATATACGAATATAGACAAGTTAGTTGACGAAATATCTATGTACAGGTCAAAATGGAGCACCTTGATCTGCATGAGCGACGAGAACTTTATCCATTTTTACAACTCTTTTTTAAAAGCCGATGCGGCACTTGACTATTATTTGTTCAAGAGGATTAAAGGGGTTTGGCAGGAGCTGTCTTTAGAGTACGTTGGATTCGTGTATGCCTTAATACATGAAATACTCACTGAATCTGGGTGTAAGACACTAGAAAACGACCATCTTGAAGGTGTGTGCAAATCGATTAGTGAAGCAAATAAAGCATCTTGGAGAGGCATTAACATTGAATACGATTGTAGCGGTATCTGCTTAAGAGTTAAGTTAGAAAGCCGAGCAGGATCAGTAGCTCCTGACATAGAACTAGATTTCCACGGGGGCATAAAGATACTCATTGAGTGTAAACAGGGCCCACCAAAGACTTGGATAAATAAAGCAATAAAACAGGCATTAAAATACAGCGGATCTGGATTAAAATCCGCATTGGTAACTTTTAGGCACTTAAGTGATGAACAATTTTCTGAGCTCTCAAAACACTATAGTTATGTTGTAGATCAGTGCAGTTTCAGCAATCAAGGTAAGTGTAAAAAGGTGCTGGGCCATATAATTGATGGAGTACTAAAAGAAATAAGCTCTTAGCGACATGGAGAAAATAAACAAACTAATTAAAATCGGTAATTTGCTTTATCGAAGGTGAAACACTACTCAAAATATAACTTCCCTTGGGTTTATAAACTACTAAAGTAAAATACTTACAGTGTGGAACCGTTGGTTTTGTAACCAGAGGTGCTCAATTACGAATGATGTAAAATTAAAATACTCGAAGGGGAGAAGTCGAAGAGGCCCTTCTAGGTCTCGAGAGAGGTGCCATAAGTTGCTTCACAAGTGGATTATTAAGCCGAGCGCATCAATCCAAGTTAGGAGAAAAGTATTAGAGTCTATCGAGAAATTGCTAAGCAAGGAAAACTAGGCATTTAGAGCAGATTGGCAAGGCAAGGAGTGTTCTAAAGCTCCGAGAATGGCTGGATCACGTTTACCGGTTTCAAAGCTGACGAAGATTTTATTGAGACCCCCAGTGCCACTCAGATCTAATCCTTGATCCTCAAAGTCGCCTCCTCAAGTATTGTTTTAAGCTTGCCGAGATTGTTCATTCTCATGTAGTATAGTGGATGGTATCCCGAATAGTCAAATTTTACTCCTAGGTCGCGAAATGATGACTGAGCGGTTTTTCCTAGGGCAACTGTTATTGCAGGCTTAATATTTTTCAGCTCGACCTTTAGTACGCGAAGGCAGTTTATTCTCATCTTTTTAAGATGATCTTTACTAACCGGTCGACACTTAATCGCCGTAGACCATAAGATATGGTGAGATTGAAGGTATTCCACCACGCGCCTCTCCGATATGTTAAGCGCCTTCGAAAGAGCCAACCTAAGGTTATCTCTGTGCTCTAGGTTGTAGAGGTAATCTTGCTTAAAACCTGGTGGAGGAGATTCACTTACAACCAATATTAAAGGATTCGGTGGCATGAATCTGTGATAAACTCCATGCTTGATACATGGTTTATCTACAATTAATCCACTACACCTAGAGCAGCTATTAATCAAATTTATCAGATCAGTATTTTCCATTCTTGCACCTTGCTTATTATAATCCTTAGAAGTATAGCCGTATATAATAACGCTAGACTTAAGAACTAATACTTAAGGCCCAGTATTGGATTAAATTCTTCTTATGATAGTGTGGCACGATTTTTATAAACAATATTTACTTTTACTGGGATTAAAATGGTATTTAGCGCACAAATTTAAAAATTTGCTGGAAATGACTATAGAATTCCTTCAAATTCATAATTAATGATTGAAAATCCCAACGAATAGGTTGAAGTAGTATTACATTGGATTTACTCATACCTTAAAGCCTTGACAGGATCCATTTTAGCGGCTCTCCACGCTGGGTATATGCTTGAAGCTATGCTCACTATTAGAGCAATTGCAAGCGAAATCAGTATCACTGTGGGGTTTATGTACGGTTCATAGTTGATGTTAATTCTCAGCCCAGATGCAATCACTGCCCCTGTTTGCCTACCTGGACCACCTATTTGTGTAGCGCTTGTGCCGCCTATGAGGAAAGCCGGTATGAGATAAGATGTCGCCGTCCCAACCGCTACGCCAAGTATACCGCCGAAAAGACCTATTAATAGCCCCTCGGCGACTATTTGCGTTAAAATAGATTTGTTCTTAAAGCCCAGGGCCTTCATTGTGCCGATTTCCCTTGTCCTTTCAGTTACTGTCACAAGCATCATGTTGAGTATTCCCATAGAAGCTGAAATTAAGGATATTGCTGCTATGCCACC
This sequence comes from Desulfurococcaceae archaeon, assembly GCA_038888155.1. Classification (GTDB taxonomy): domain Archaea; phylum Thermoproteota; class Thermoprotei_A; order Sulfolobales; family Desulfurococcaceae; genus UBA285. Next base: position 33,309 of record JAWAJB010000005.1, on the reverse strand, counting down.
CAATAATAGCGTTATTTGCGCGACTACGCTCTGCATAGTTTGAGCCATTTGAACTGGGGACATAACATTAATGCTGTTTCCATATATGTTTCTAAGGTTATTCTCAATGACCCCCAATGAATCCACATTGTTGACTTTAACGATCAAGAGGTCATACCATCCTCTGTTTAGTATCAACTTTGCTGCCTGAAGGGGAATAAATATACTTGTATCGGGCGAAATAATGCTCATTGCCCCATAAGTTTCGAGTATTCCAGATGCTATTAGGGTTATCGACGCACCGGAGGAAAGAGACCCCACGCTCCTGGGTTGTAGCGTTATAGCCTGTCCTGGAACTATTAAGGGCCGGTCCGTGCCATTAGGATACGCCACTTGGTAACCTATAAGTGCTAGCGGTATTGGTGTATCGGGGTAAAGAGAGCCTTCGATGATCTTTACATCGCCTAAGATTTCGCTAAGCTGATTTGGGTTTATTCCATATATTGTTATACCTGTCCAAGAGCCTCCTATAGTCATGATCCAAGTATCTCTCACAATAGGTATAACTACTTTAACCTCGTCTACATTTGCAATAAGAAAAACATCTGAATCTGTTAATCGTCTACCGCTCATAGATATTATTAGGGTGTCAGGGCCTAACTTCTGCAACATAGAGGTTATGCTCCTTCCAACACCCTCAGCCTGTGAAGTTAAAGAAATTATCGCTGTTATACCCACCATGACGCTAAGAATCAACAATATTGTTCTCACTCTGCGAGTCCACAGCGCCTTAAATGCCAAGTAAAAAACATCACGCACTCTCAAGTTTCCTCCTCCGCTTAAATAGTGTGTATGCTGCAATTGGAACAGCGAGGAGAGAGATAACTACTATGAGTAAGCTTGTATTAAAGCCAGCCCTTCCACTTATGTTAGACGTAGTTGTGTTATAGTTCCCTATTGCTAATGGTATTGATAGAGTAACGTTATACTGCCTCCCCACATTATCACTGTATAAGATCAATACATTGACTGAAGGCTTCGCAGATAGGCTTAATGGCTTAGTTTCTATTGATGAATTGCCCGCCGTAGCTTGTGGAAGCTCCGTAACATTTATGTGCGGAGCTCTCGTTAAATTGCCAGTTGCTGGAAGAAGCGTTGAGTTAATTTCACTAGACAGCCGGAAACTAAACGATACCGTAGTTGATGTACCTTTGCCGATATCTCCTAAAAACGCCTCGTTGCCTAGAAGAGGAGTGTACAGTGCGCTCGGTAAGGCCAACACTGTGACGTTGAAAGCTGTGCCAAGCCCAGTATTAGCTATTGTAAGCGAGGTAGAAAAGATCTGACCTGGGGCTATTGTTTGAGGTTGCGTAGCATAATTAGTCACTTTAAGTAATGGCTGATGGGAAACAAGCAGAACCACATTCCTTGTTAATGTAACTGTGACAAGCTTATCGGGAGAGTACTTTAGCGTGACTGGAACTGAAATAGTTGTTCCTGCCGTCCTAAGAACATATACGGGGATCTCAAGCGAAATTTCTTCGCCTGGCTTTATCGAATCTAAGTAGTAAGTGTCTTGAGCGTTTAATAACAGCGCGTCAGATTGAGGCATAATTGTTAAGATTGCAGACCAAGCCGTGAAATTGTTTGGATTCCTAACTAATACTTTAAGCGTATTGGGCTGACCTGACATAACCACTTGAGGGTAGATGTTCACAGTCAAGGCCTTCTCGCCGCTAACTAAGATATTCATCAACCTAGTCTCGCTCTTTGTCGAGCCAGTGGGATCAACATAGCTCAATGTCAAAGAGGCTTGAATATTGCTAGCAGTAGATGGGACCATGATGGGAACTTCTATGCTCTTTATCTCGCCAGGGCTCAAAGAGCCTATGTACCATTTTCCGTCAAAACCGATGGGTACAGCCTGCTGGAATGAAACAGTTGATAAAACATCGAACAGCGGAATATCGCCGTAGTTCTTAACTTGTATAGCGATGACGTTCTCGCCCGGATTAACTATCTTAGGACTAAGATCTGTAGCTATTATCACTCTAGGTCTAATTACAATAAAAGTTAAAAACTTATTACTGGTTCTTACCAGGTCATATTCATCTTTGTAGCTCAAAATCACGGAAGCCTGCACAACTGTCCCATTGTTTATAGTCCCGGTGGGTACTAGAACTAACGGTAGATTAATTGAAGAACCTGGCCCTAACTCTCCAATAGAAATTCGCGTTGCGTCATTGCGCAAAATTAACCCCTGTGGAAAGTTGAACTGGAGATCAATACTTTTTAATGCAATATCTCCATCGTTTAATACACGTATAATTACTTTGTTCTCATCACCTGCAAGTAGTGTTGCTGGATCCGCCGTGAGGATAATATTGGGCTCAGTTGGCTGCCTTACATTAATATATAAGAGCGCATTTAATTGTCTACTAAATCCGCACTCATCTATGTAGTTGAGTTTAAGGTTTAGCGGTATTAATGAACCAATAAGAGTAGGGCTTATGTAGGCGGGAATGTCCAACTTTAAGCTGCTATTAGGAGGCATATCCCCCACTTTAATGCTGCGCTCGAATAGATACAGTTGTTGAGCTGTGGTTGAAATCTCAAGTGAACCGGAATATGCAAATCCTAGGCCAGAGTTAACCACGTAAAACTCAATATTAGAATAACCTGGATCAACCTGGACTGGCAAAGAAGGTTGAATTGAGAGCTTTTCTGTATAGTAAGCTATATCTATGTAAAGTTTTAATGTATCTATTAGCTTGTAATCATATGTGTATATATTAAGATCCGCATAGTCGCCTGTGGTTGCGTTTTCATCTACGTTTAACCAAAAGGTTAACTCAACTATTTGGTTGGGAGCTATCAACTGAGCATAAGTTACTAGTGCCGAGTTAGATTTACTCAGCGCGTCCTTGATATGCTGTGGAAGAAGAATCATGGCCTTAATTCCAAACAACGGTTCACTACCAGTATATTTTAACAAAAGTGTTAACCTCTGTTGCGATGCACCAGGTCCAACACAAACAGGAGAACTAGTTGTCCCCCACACCGCTCCTATTACCTGAAAGACATGAGAATTAGATGCCGTTGTTATATACGTTAGTTGGTAGGCTTGAAATACTACCATTGTTATTAAAATACCAACTAACAAGTCTTTCCCGAAAGCATTTACACGCACGGATCCCTACCTGCTAATTACTTCGACAATCAACCCATCTCTCATTTTAATAATTCTATCTGCATATGTGGTCAAATCTGTGTTGTGGGTCACCATGACTACAGTTCTGCCTTCATCTCTAAGATCTTTGAATATTTTGGCTATCAAGTGAGCATTGGCTGAGTCCAAGTTTCCGGTAGGTTCATCTGCCAATATCACATCGGGGTTGTTCACCAACGCTCTTGCTATCGCCACACGTTGCTGTTCACCCCCACTCATTTCTACTGGCCTTTTGTAAAACGCAGACTCAGGCAAGAATTTGCTTAACACCTCAATGGCCCTCTTTCTGCGATGTTTGGGCATGATGCCAAGGGGTATCATAGGTAACTCTACATTCTCAACAACTGTGAGGTGATTGAGTAAGTTAAAAGTTTGAAACACGAAACCCAGTCTCCTATTCCTAACTTCAGCTAGTTTGTCATCGGGCAACTTGCTCAACAGCGTATTCTCAAACTCTATGATCCCTTTAGTTGGCCTATCTAAAAGTCCGACTATGTTTAGAAGAGTTGATTTCCCGGATCCAGAAGGACCTATAACACACAAGAATTCTCCCTTCATAACCTCTAGCGAGACTCCTCTTAACGCTGGGTAACTAACCTTGCCCACTTTATATATTTTCCAAACATCATTTAGCGTTATAACGTTCGTGTTGGACATAGACATCCCCACTTATTGAGCGTTTAGGTTACAATAATCTTAGAAACAAATATTAAACTCCGACTATGGAAAATGACATACACTTAGTTAAATCCATTGCAATTAGACCTCACCCAAATAAAACGTAAATGTATTGGATTTTGTCCCCGTGTTATAATTTCACTTGCAATTATCAAAGGACATTGGCCCCTTTCCCAATTGTTACATTAGACATTTCACACCGGCCGTAAAATCGTGAATCAATTTCTAAAATGATCCTCTAATTGAAATTTAGCGATCACAATTACTTAAATACAACAACATCTCAAAAATATATTAGGATTCGGGGTGGTTAAGCTGGAGATCACACGTTGCTACGAAACAATTAGTGGGGGCTTAATTAAGAAGGGCGTTAAAAGCGTAGTGGACTGCGCTATTGAGGGCTTTGCTACAAATAGGATCAGTGATTTGCGCGAACTAGTATCAACAGTTTTCTCGTTAGTTTTCAAGGATATAAAAGGCCTAATCGCCTTTGAGTCAAACGAGCCCATTGGCTATACACATACACTACACGGATTTAGGATCTACATTAGCGATACGCGCTATTTGGGTGTTAGAGTAGTTGCTAGAGGTCAAAACGTTATAAGAGTACTATACACTATCCCAGAGGGCATAGATAAATCTTTGAGCAGACGGGCAGAAAAGTACTCACCGGGGAGAGATATGGTAGAGGGGCATGCAGCAAGTAGTTCGGTTGAGTCTGGAGCCCCTCCAGGTCAATACTTCATCGATATACCCGTAATTTACACCATTTTGGGCGTTCCTGAAGTAGACGCCTCTAGCTGGTCCTTAAAAGTCGAAGGAGAAGTGGAAAATCCGATAGAACTAACATTAACGGACCTCTACAAACTTGGAATTGAAGAAATAACTACAGATTTTCACTGCGTTACAGGCTGGAGCGTCAGGTCTGTCAACTTTGCTGGGACTCCACTTTTCAAGATAGTTGAGCTTGTAAGACCAAAGAAAGATGTTGAATGGATTTACGCTGAGAGCCTGGACAAGTACTCTACGATAGTCCCATATGCAGAGCTCAACAAGTCCAAGTCTCTCGTTGCCCTTGAAATGAATGGTCAGCCCCTCGATATACTACATGGGTATCCCGCTAGGCTTATATTTCCCCATCTTTACGGTTGGAAGAGTGCAAAATGGGTATCCAGGTTAGTATTCACAGGTAAGTACTCTGATGGCTATTGGGAATCGCTTGGATATCATCCACGCGGAAGAGTTTGGAAAGAGGAGAGGTTTAAGCTCAGTTAAGTGCTAGCGGGGGCAAGTACAGCGGCTATAAGTTTTGACAACCAACTAGTGAGTTTACATATAGGTTTTCTTAGTTTATAAGTTAGGTTTTCCCTTGTACTCTCTAATGCTGTTTGAATCGAACCAATCAAAATGAGCCATAAGTTTATTACGTAAATAATTGAAATTTAGGCAATACAGTGTAGCCGAAGAGAGCTATAGCAGTTGTTCAAGCAGTTATTAAGGTATTAATGCATAAGCAAAACCATCTAACGTGTTTGGCGGGTTACTCACGATGAGCAGGGAGGGGTCCTCGGCGAAGAATGTATCTTCACAGAGGAAAAAAGTTGCCAGCGAGAGAATTGCGCTAAGCGTTCTCGAGGAACTAGGCTATAGAGTAATTGAAACTAACAAACGCGTAGAATTAAACGGAATTGTTGTCGGAGAAGTGGATGTCATAGCAGCGGATGATAGCGGCAACTTGTATGCAGTAGAGGTCAAAGCGGGTCGGCTAGATATTGGCGGAATTAGACAAGCCTACGTAAACTCTCTTCTCGCAGGGGCCAAGCCAATGGTTGTATGCAAAGGCTTCGCAGACGAGGCTGCACGCGAGCTAGCCGAAAAACTAGAAATAAAAACTATACTGCTCTCTGATATATTTCTAGTGGAAAACGAAGAGCTCTATACTATTGTAAGAGAGGTTATTGAGGAGACGCTTACAGATTATTTAGAGCTCTTCTATGGGTATAGCGTGCAACTCAAATTAGAGCACTGTGAACTTCTAGACGCAGTTTATACTTCATCAAATATAGATGAGGCAGCTGATAAGCTAAACCTTGATATACCCTCTCTAGCTAAGAAAATAGAGGATCTGAAAAGGCAAGGAATTATACCAAAGTGGGTAAATAAGTACGGAAACATTAGGCGAATAGCCCAAATAATACTTCATAGGGAAAGCGTAAGAAGCGCCCTAGAAGAAGCTAGAAAACTAATAGAGCACGTGAAATTGCTCGAACAACAATTCAAAGCTCTCCAAAGCACAATTGCGTCATTAAATCAACAAGTGTCCGTGTTGATTTCTTATGTGAGTAAACTTGAGATGAAAATACAACAAGAAGATCTTAGCTAGTTGGAAAATTATTATAAAACCGCATTACTTTGTTTAGACTTCGGAGTCGAGTAAGATGCATCTCATTTACTTGAAAATCAATATCTATTGAAGGGACAGCAATCACCAGATAAATGTACATGGTATTTGTTTCTATTAACTTAACAACATAAGACCTGTTAAAGGCATTCAAATTCGCCCGCTCTACTCAATCGAACACATCGAATCTTTAACAATGTGGTCTCGAGCCAAATTATAGAGGTTCTTACGCCTACTAATAATTCCGCAGGTGAAAAGTTGGCGCTTAAATAAGAATAAAATGAGGTTTACATTCGATGCTCAGTTAAGCGATGTGGACTTAAAGCTAGGAAAATTAAGATTCCTCTAAATTTATAGCCCAGATATATAAGTCCTCTGTTCATAACAATTTGCAGAAGTCATTTAGTGTTAGAAATGGAGTTGAGCAATTGGGGGTTAAAGAAGAGGGCCGCATACCTTGAAGGAATCTTATCTATTCTATCTAATACTTTGCTTTTCTTTTTAAAATATCACGTTGGAGTGTTATTTAATTCAATAGCAGTTGTAGCTGACTCCTTTCATACGCTATCGGATTCACTCACTTCTGTTGTTTTAATAATGGGATATAAAATCGCGGATAGGCCGCCGGATAAGGAACATCCCTTTGGTCACGGTAGGGCAGAATCAATAGGCGGTCTTGTAATTGGAGTACTGCTCGGCGTGATAGCGTACGATTTCACTATATCGAGCTATGAAAAGTTGCTCTCCGGAATTTCCTTAATTTACTCCGGTCTATTGGTGCTCGTTCTCTCTATATCAACGGGCATTAAGCTAGCTATGACTGTATGGGCTTACAAACTTGGAACTAGGCACTCCAGTCAGCCGATTAAAGCAGACGCTTTGCACCACGCAAGTGACACCTTTGCTAGTGGTCTCCTTACATTAACAATATACATGGGAAGGGACTACTGGTGGCTCGATGGCGCATTGGGTATATGCGTCTCTCTGTTAATTTTCGCAACTGCAGGTAAGGTATTGTACGAGGCATCAAGCGAAGTACTTGGTAAAGCCCCCCGCAAAATAGAGTTAGACAGGCTTATTACAGTAATAGGAGAGGTATATAGGAAACCAGCTGAAGTACACCACGTTCACTTCCACAGATACGGCGAACACGTTGAGGTAACGCTACACATCAATTTACCTGGCAGTATAACGCTCAAAGAGGCCCACGATGTAGCAACTGCTATTGAGAACGGCATAAGGGAGAAGCTAGGTTATGAAGTAACAGTGCATGTGGAGCCATCTGAGCGCGTGGAAGGTCATGTTGATTGACGTTATCATACAATTTTAGTTTTATTTGAGCATATCGATTGAGATCAAGCGTATCAATTAAAATTAATAGTGCAACTATGATAACAGAGTTTACACTTTCGGTTATAGATACGCAACTCTATCGCGTAGCTCATTAGTTTGAGAACTTGTTATTAATCTCATTTCGCCGTATTTATAGTCGGTGTATAACTTATGAGCCAAAAGGATCTTCCACCCGTCATAGATTTACACGAAGATATTTCCGGGTACTATATGATGCATGGAGGGGGATTGCCACTCGGAGACTTTAATGAAGATATCCTAGGGCGCGATGCCGATCTTCCCAAGTATCGCAAGTCCAATGTCCGCTGCATTTTTGCTTCAGTTTTTCCAGGCATTGAGAGCTACAGCTACGAGGAATCCAAAGGATTAAAGGAGCTTTATGGAAAATGGTTACCTGCAATAAAATATAGAGTCCCCCAAACCGTTATCTGGGAGCACTTCACTATATATTACAAGCTCATGGAAGCATACGGAATAAAACTGGTTGAAAACTTTAGCGATTTGGAAAGGTGTATAAAGGGAGAAGGGCTGTGTTTTATCCTCCATCTCGAAGGCGCAGAGCCCATTGATGATCCATACGATCTGGTTCTTTTAAAAAGAATGGGACTTAGAAGCCTTGGTTTAACCTGGAACTACACGAATAAATACGCTACCGGTTGTGCTGCAAGGAAAGATGTAGGTCTAACGAGTGAAGGCGAGGATCTAATCAAAATGGCAAACAAACTTGGCATAGTAATTGATCTTGCCCACTCAAGTAAGAGAACTGCTCTTGACGCCCTTCAGGTCTCAAAGAAACCAGTTATTATAAGTCATGCCAATGTAAAAGCAATTGTAGATAAAAAGAGAAATATTGATGACGAAGTGTTAGAGCTTATTTATAAAAGCGGAGGTCTAATAGGAATCTCTGTTATAGGGGTGCTAGTATCCAATGCCCCTAAGCCCACTCTCGATGACCTAGCTAAACACTTCACTTACATTAAGGAATCCTTTAGTGTAGACATTTTAGCTATAGGAACAGATTTTCTTGGACTGCTCGGCTTGCCGTCCCCAGAGAGCCTAGACAACATAGGCAAATTATCGTTACTTTACAGTAAATTGCTTGAAAAAGGCTTTACTGAGGGAGATATACAAAAAATAACGCATTTAAACGCATTAAGAGTCCTAAAACATCACTTGGATTGACTGACTTAACTTGCTCCTCGCCTTATTGCATTGAAGCTTTGCACTTTTTGTTACCCCTCTTCAATAGGATGCATTCCATGAGGTAAATGGCTAGAAATGTATAAATGGGGATAATAATTGTGCTATTCTTCTATTATGTAATGTAATTCATCACGCTATGTCTAATCTCATACATACATGGCGTCTTCCATTCGCCAAAATTAACTTATTAAATTCCTCAGATAATTTAATTTTGACATTCCTAACATGACTGAGTACGCCCTTCGTCTGTCTTCAAAATGCACTTGGGATTTTAGATTTTAGGAAATCCACTATTATAATCTTGGGCAAGTAGTGACTTTACAATTAATCAGATCACGAGTTCAATTTAGCAAAAATAGCTTTGCAATACGCTAAGGATACCGCGCATAAGTTTGATCATTTTACTAAAAATCGGACGAGTTATCTCGGGGAATGATTAAGTGGAACGAAACTCATACTTACCGTTTACTACCTCCATCCATTCATTAGGACTTAATTTAGACAAACTTTAAAAAGTTGACATTGGTTGTATATCCAGGCTGGTGACTGCTGAGATTTGCATCCAATAACAGCTCTTTTTATTATAAATTCACTGTCTGCTTTACTAAAGGGAATAAGCATCACAGGCACTAATTCTACAAGCGTGTTTATTGATTTGCTTAACGATGTTGGCGACGCGGTTGGTCTCGGGTTACCGTTGATTGGATTGAGCTTTGAGAAGAAGAAAAAGAGTATTGTCTACCCTTACGGCAGGCGTAGAGCGCTTTACGTGATGGGTTTAATTTCGATGTCTATATTTAGCGGATTAATTTTCACAGTAGCTTTAATTAAAATAAGTAAACTAGCCCAAGAGCAAGACGATCTCGTGGTGCACGCATACTCATTATATATGTTCATTGTTGCCTTCATAGTCAACTTAGCTAGTTTAATAATTATGTATTTCAACATTAAGAGTAGCAACCACAGGGATCCCTCTATTGTCAGCGGATTAATAGATTCGATGGGAGACATATCTGGGAGCACAATAGCTCTTTCATCTGTATTGCTACGAAATTATTTGGTGAATGTCATTGGAAGCATATTACTTTCATTCATAATTTTAATCTCAGCTGCGACAATGGGCTACAGATACTTTTTAATACTAATAGGCAGAGCTCCGCCAAGGATTATTTTGAAGACTGTCCTGGAGAGAGTGCTTTCCATTCATGAAATTGGAGATGTAAATATATTTAATGCGATAATGATGACCGAAGATGAATACATGCTCGTGTTGGAGGTAGAGGTTGATAAGGATAAAGACGTAGAGGTCCTAGAGAAGTTATCTAGTCAAATTGAAAAGGAAATCAGAAGTTTAGATCCCAGATTTAAGCATAAAGTTGTTGAATTCGTAGCTGAGCGAAAAGAGCCGCGAACTTATAAAAGGCTACTACATGAAATTGAAAATTGATAGTTATACCTTAAAGGGCTTATAGAAACCCCTTACTAGAAACGGTTATTTAGGATTTATTATCCCTCTAGAGCTATCGGTACTATGGTAAGCATAATGCGCGTAAAAAACGCGAACAGCCTCACTAGAAGCAGATTGCACGAAATCCTTGTAGGCGCAATTGAGTATGTTTTCGATGTAGCTGATCCGTATAAAGCAGTTGTTAATTATCTTACGATAGATGACAATAAGCTAAAGGTTGGAAATGATCTGTTTAGTCTTGAGGGGAAGGTACATGTTGTAGGTTTCGGAAAAGCGGTCAGGAGAATGGGCGAGGCTGTTAATGACGTTGTGGGAGACTACGTTTCGGGTGGAATATTAATTACCCCTGATACTGAGGGATATATTGGCCCGATTAAATTGCTAAGGGGGGACCACCCACTTCCTAGTTACAACACATTGAGGTCCTCCTCCCAGTTGCTAGACTACCTGAATTCTATAAACGAGAAGGACATAGTCTTAGTACTAGTTTCTGGAGGCGGTTCCTCCCTTTTTGAGGTACCAGAGGACGGCATTTCAGTAAACGATATCGCACGCATTTCAATGGAGCTGATGCGACGCGGCGCTAACATATATGAGCTCAATTGTGTGCGTAAATACCTTTCCCGTGTAAAAGGGGGTAAACTGTTAAAATACATTAACTCAAAGAGCACTATTTCTCTTATTGTCAGCGATGTCATAGGAGATCAAATAGAGATTGTAGCCTCAGGTCCCACAGTTCCTAGTCAGGTAAGCCTTCGAGAAGTGAAAAATATATTACAAAAATATGGACTGTCCGGCGAACTATCGAATGTCAAAAAATTGCTTAATGAAACGCACCCGAAAGTGCAGGAAAGCCCATTCGAGCTAGAGGAATTGCAGCCAAGCAAAGTATTTAATTATGTTATCTTAAGCAATGCCAAGGTCCTGAAGCTATTAGCTGAGTATTTTGAAAGCCTAGGTTTTAAGGCTGTTATTTTAACATCCATGCTTGAAGGAGAAGCTAGAGAAGCTGGTAGATTTCTGGCCTCTGTGATTAAAAGCGTTCACGCATATGGAGTCCCGGTAAATAAGCCTGCGGCTATTATAGCTGGAGGCGAGACCGTGGTAACCGTTAAGGGAAGTGGTGTAGGAGGGAGAAATCAAGAACTGTGCCTATCGTTGGCAACATATATTAATTCATTGCCTAATACAGTGGCAGCATGTTTAGCTACAGATGGAGTTGACGGCGTCAGCCCAGTTGCAGGGGCGATCGTTGATAGTGAAACACTAAAACTAGCAACGCGTAAGGGATTAAACCCCATTAGATATCTGGAAGAGAATGACAGCTTTAGCTTTTTCAGTCAGCTCGGTCAGAGCATTATTACAGGGACTACTGGAACGAATGTCAATGATATTTTCATGTCTATTATTGCGTGAAAAGCCTCATAAAGACCCCGACCATCTAAATGTAGTCAATTACCTTGAGATTTAAGATTAAAATAGTAAAAATTAGTACCATTAAAATGGTGTAATTATGCGCGTTGGTCTATTCTTTGACTTCGATGGTACTCTCTCGCCTTTGGATGCAAGTCCCGAGAGTGCTAAATTAGGCGAAGATCTAAAAAGAGCTCTCTGCAAGTTGAGCGATGAATATAAAATCGCGGTCATTAGTGCTAAGGACTGCTGGTTTCTTAAGAAGAACGTTCCGCACTTCATTCATGGTCTTAGTTGCATTAATGGCGGTGAGGTAATTGCCTCTGGTTATATTATCTTAGACGAATCTTTGATTAACAGCTCTTTGTCATGTGCTTTTAAGGAGTTAATGGAAGAATCATCTAGGCTTGGAATCAAAGTAGAAATAAAGCGCTCTATTTTAGGGTACATTGGGGGACTCTCGTTAAATTGGAGAGACCTTGGGTCTAGGCCAGCTGAAATTGAAAACTTGATCGTCAAAGCTGAGAGTTATGGTCTCTATGTTGTCGATCATCCAAACTTATGGTTCGTGGATTTTTACGCATCTCGCAGAAATAAGGGAGACTCAGTGAGAATTCTCAAAGCTTTACTGGGCGTAGATAAGGTGGTTTATTTCGGGGACAGCCACAACGACATTCCAGCTTTTCGCGAATCAAATATAAGTGTACTGGTTGAGCATAACTATAATAGAGACTTTAATCCGCTGTATATTAAGTACAGGGTCAGACTGGAGGAGCTGGCAAGGTGGCTTTGGAGTGTCTCAGCTTTTGTGGCTTGAGGTCTTCGTTAATACTTTCATCTCAGCTTTGATAATTGTAGCAGGCTTTATTATAGGCAAGGGCGTTAAGAGGACTTTGACATATTTGATCTTTAGGCTTGGCGTAAATGAGTGGTTCAAGAGATTTGCAATCGGGAGAGCTATTATTAGAAGTGGGTATGCCCCAAGCGAATTTTTCGGCATGGTTGCCTCGTGGGTTATATACATTCTATCCTTTTTCTTATCTGCAATGTATTTGTCGCAACAGCTAGCTTTGTGGTATGTGTACGATGTATTCAGCTCCTTACTCGGCTACTTATATAGCTTTGTGAGGGCATTTATTATCATTGTAGTGGGCTACATACTCGTAGATTCATTTATTGGCTACATATACAAGAGCTCCGAGCTGGAAAAAGAAAGCGCACTGTTTACTATGGCACCAGCTGCCGAGTATCTAAGGGTAATTCTCTACATCGTTGTGCTGATGTTCTCATTAGAGCAGGGCGGAATACCTATTCAGACTCTTTGGATGCTAATTACGCCTGTTGTTTGGGGTTTGATTATCATTATGGTTGTTATATCAATTAGCGAAATCATAAGAGAGGCTCTCAAAAAATGAAATTTTTCTCCGTAATGTACCAGACATCGACATCGAAAGGACAAGAGCTTCTCGCTCAGCGCATGGTCAAATGGGCTGTTAAACTAGGACACGAGGCATGGCTTATCACGAGCATTTACCACGATAGCGAACCTGTGCTACCCGAGGTTGAATTAACTAGGCTGGAGCGGGGGTATGTAATATTTAAAGAAGACCCAGTTTTGGGGCTCCCCACTATAAGGGTCAGTAGTTCAAAAACACTATGGCCGCCTAGGCGAATTGTTTTGAGGGACTTTATCTCTGTGCTTAGGGATATTGATGAGAACATTGGAGTAGATCTCATTATAACCCACTCAACTCTGTGGAACGCGCCTGAAGAAGTCTCTAGGTGGATATTGTGGAAAAACTTAATGAATTCGCTAGGAGAGGAGACCAGAGATACTATATATGGGCACATGTCGCACTATCAACCTCCCGATCCATCGCGATATTCATTAGTTGAGAGAACTTATAGAATGGCTTGGAATATTTCCGCGTTCCCATCAATATTCAGGGCTGCCTCTTTAATAATTTGTCTAACGGGGATCGAGGCAGAGGAAATGATTTCACTTGGTGCAAGACAGGAGCAAATACATTTATTTCCCGGCGGTCTTGACGATGAATTAGCGCAAAAAATTGATAACGCAAATGCCACTGCCTTCTTGGAGAAATTTGATATCCCTGAAAATAGGATACTAATATCGTATCTAGGCACTCTGGAAACGCGCAAAAATCCCCTCGCCGTCGTAAGAGTTGCCAAGAGAATGAGGTCAACAAGGGAAATTCTATTCGTGATAGCTGGTAGGCCTGGAGATCAGTGGGATGACATTATCTCCGAATCCAAGGATGCGGGGAATGTTGTTATAACAGGAGAGTTGTCTGAAGACATGACGGCATCGCTAATTAAAGCCACTTATTTAAACATTATAATGTCCAAGCTAGAGGCATTTGGTCTAACGCAGCTTGAGTTTATGTACGGCGGTGTACCAGTTATAACTAGTGCAGTTTACGGTCAAAAATGGCTAATACGAAACAACGTTGACGGAGTTCACCTGAATGGCCCAGAGGACATCGAAGGAGCAGCTAATGCGATAAAGTCACTCGTGCGAAATGGAGAAAAAAGAGATGAAATGGGTAAAAATGCAAGAGAAAGGGCGAGCGCTTTCCTGATGTCTAAACTTATGAGGGAATTACTCATCAAATCTGTAGATTTAATGAACAGAAAACAAAAAACATGAAAAGCCATCAACATCATCATATGCATATCTACGCACATTCGGTTTATTTACCCCGCAACACAAAACTGAATTCCTTGATGTAGATTTGTAAAAGTTATAGTAAAAATGCCTTTGGATCAAGGCTTTAACAATGGGAATTCCTTTGCCCTTATCTCTATTGGTATGTAATCTATGTTAAAGCCGAAATGCCTCGGTCCTAATATTTCAATACCCCTGGGTGTTCTAAACTGATCCCTGGCCTTAAGACCAACAACCGAAACTCTTTTTCCCTCTTTTATGTCCGTATTAGTAATAGGATCTCCACTATGTGATTCGATTACGGCGATAATATCTGGGCTTGTGGCAATAACCTTATCGTCAAACCACATGATGTGGTTTTCATTCTTGAACCAAATTTTAGCATCGTGGCCTTCGAACTCTTCTACCCCCCTTATATAGGTAGTTCCCCACATATACCCCTCGCGGTCTTCCCATTCCTTTCTTACAACAGTCCCTTTGAAGAGGACAAAGCCGTCCCTCGACTTCGCGACTTCTAGTGCTGGATCTTTACCTGTTTCTACCGCCCTACGCAAAGTTTTACCTATGTTATATGACTCAGTTAACGTGCCTGGGATAATAATTTTCTTCATTTCTTTACCGGTTATAGCAAATGAAGCGCTGCCCACAGGCGAGAAAACTGCCACGCTGTAAAGTTTACCAATTCTTTCTGCCATTAAGTAGTTTATAGCCTTTGTAACAACAATTTTATTTCCATACTCATCGACGTAGGAGCTAGGGTAAGGCGGAATATTGTAAAGGTAGGGCGTTGTCTGGGATATTTCCGGAATAGCCCTCCCAGCGTAATCGCCATCTACAGCTGTTTTACCAAGCGTTACTGCAACGTCAACTGGGGCAGGCGTATTGGAGCCGCCAAGCTCTATTGGGACAATAGCCTCGAATTCTATGCCCAGATATTTTTCAAGTTCTATGACAGCATGAACAAGCCTTCTTTCGGCTATACCAATCCTCTTGACAAGCCCTAGCGCATGCATCCTCGACTCAGTTTCAGGTGTTCTTGGGGCAATTGATCCCATACCAAATGGAGTTACAACGTATGCCTCATCTCTTATGCTCTGAGGTTCATGTATTAAAATCTCTCCAAATTTCTCGAGGTCTTCTAACAGCAACTTAAGGCCCCGTTGAGGTGCCCCACCTCCGCCTGTACCAAGGAAAGCGCAACCCCTAACGAAGTCCTCAACATCCAACTTCGTTTGAAGCCTTAGCACGAATTTAACACCTCTTTTACACTTTATTAATCGTAAGGTTGGTATAATTATAGCTTTATGTTCATTGCTAGCAAATCGAGGCTCAGGGTGAGTTTGTTGAAGATTAAAATTAAATTCATCAACAGGATTATCCTGCTCGCAATTACCTTAGTTAACATTCTTCCATCCCTAGCTGTTATTTTGAATCCACTGCTCTTCATCATGTTTATACCGATAGGCTTATACGCATTTCTTACGTGGCCCTGGCCAGTCCTTAAAGATATACCAGATCCTTTTCGACCTGGCGAGAGCTTGTATTGGCTAACATATGCAATACAGCTCAATGAAGAACATGGAATTTTGCTTCCTACCATTTTCAATTGGGGACTGATAGACTTAATACTAGTTTGCGCTGGGTCTATAATTTTTGTGTATTCTTTCACTCAGTGGTTGATCAACTTGAAGAAGAGACGCGGATTAATGACCGGGGGGATGTATAGGTTAGTGCGGCACCCTCAGTACTTGGGTTTGATTCTCCTAGCATTAGGGTTAACAATTAAGTCTCTAAGGCCGGCCTCTATAATAGGGTGGATTACTCTTCTCGTGAGCTACCTAATTATGGCAAGTCTCGAGGAAAAATCTTTAATAAATACCTACGGGGAAAGGTACTTAACTTACGCTACTAAGGTTCCATTTTTAGTACCATATATAAAGTTTAATTTGCCTGATTGGCTCTCAGTAAATAAGCCATGGAGGTATGCGCTCTTTATAGCTATTTGGATTTTATCAATTTCCCTTGTTATTGCCATTATGCGGAACTATGTGTTCTCACTTAGGAATATAGCCTTTCAATAGCTATTATGGAAGCTCTAAGTTAAAGCCCATATGATATGCCTACGTACGCTAATAACGCACTGGTAGCTGTGCGACAAATACTTGGATGGAAAAATATTGAGGAGATTGAGCCTCGAAAAATCATTTTTGAAGACTTTTGAACGCTCATTATAGAAGAGAGGAACTCTACCTATGTTGTTCTTCTACTATGTGGGTAATTTTCATGCCTCTTTTTTCAAGTTCTGCTGTTAATACATCGAACGGCACATCTGTGCCCGGGAACAGTATCCCCCTCTTGCTTATATCCCCCCTTAAGATCATCTGCGCCCCAACGCTAGCAGTAAAGCCAGTTGTCCTCTGCATTGCAGTGAACCCAGTCTCGAGGTCCCTGTAGTCTAAGAGCTGGTAAACTACTCTAGCGTACTTGCCTCCCTTAACCCCTCGAGCGTCGACGCGAACTAGCGCTATGTCCCTCTCGCCCTCCTTTAGCTGCAGCTGGGGCTCGAGCAGAGCTGCTAGGAACTTCCTGGGGGATACAGAGGCGCTGTCTACCCTTATAGGCTCTTCGTCTAAGAAGTGAAGATCTACAAGTTTCTTCCAGAAATCGCAGTGTCCAGGCCACCTAGCGCTATATCGAGCTGAATGCTTAAGGTCTCCTAATATGTTGAAAATTGCAGCAAACTCTACAGCATCCCCATTAGGATACACATCAAGCTTTCCAAGCCCTTCAAATTCCTCTTCGTGACAGTATTGTTTAGAAAATATTTCAGTAGCTGGTATCACTTCAATGTTGCTTTCACGAATTATACGAGCAGGTCGTTTATACGCGTTTAGAACGCCCTCGAAGGTCCAAGTGACTTTGTATTTAAGGGGATTTGTGGCAGCTGCTTGATGATCTGGTATACCAGTTCCATAGGTATATAGCTCTTCTACAACGCTGAGCTCTCTAATAGCTTGACCAACTAGGACTAGATCTATGCCGGGATCTAAGCCGAACTCGGGTAGAACAGTTATACCAGCTTCTTCTGCGATCGAGTTCAGCTTATCTATGTTCTCCTTAAGGGCTCGATACCTTACAGGGTCTAACGAGGTATCAGGAGGTATTAAGTAGTTTGCGTTGACTAAGTGTTTTCCGGCCTCGACTGCCAATCTGATCATATCATGCGTGTATTTAGCTGGGCCTAAATACACGATTAAGTCTACTTCTTTGGCCAACTCTAATATCTTAGTGCGATCTCTTAAGTCAGCGTTAACAAAAGATGCTTTATCTGACCCCAACCTCCTGACGTACTCCTCGGCACTACTCACCGTGTCTACGGCTATTACCTTCGAAACGACATTGCTATTTATTAAATCCCACAATGCAGCTCTACCTTGTTTGCCGACTCCTACTAGTAAAACGCTCTTGCTTTTCATGCAAACACCGTCAGGAATTATGTGTAGAATAACTAAAAAGCAAAATTAAACCCATACATAAAAAAAGGCTAATTTCTCGAGCTGTTGTTGGTATTGCTAAGGTTTAAAGACTTATGTTGACTTTAACGCACATTAAAGTGCTATGCTTATGATTAAATGAGACTGTGTCCAAGAAAAAGGCTTCAGATAAATATTAAAATTCTAGCGGGTTTTCTATTTAAACAATTTTAAAATCAGCCACTCTGTGCTTTCTCCTAGGTCTACTGTATGCCAGTTTACTATGCGACTTGCCTAGCAATACCAACGAAACAGCGGTATGAATCGCTGTTCTAAGCGGGTCTATTACAGGCATTTCTATACCGATGGAACGTAGCCTCTCTTCAGCCATATCTGCTACAAATGACATACCAGTGCACCCTAGAACTACAGCATTAGCCGAGTGTTCATTGAAAGCCCTCTTAGCCGATTCCACGATCTTTTCAAGAAGTTTATCTGGATCTTTTCTAAGATCTAAAACAGGCATTTCGATGTTCTCTATAGATGCAAGATGATTTACTAAACCATACTTAGTTACTAATGATCTTACCAAATTCTCCGTTTCTCTCAGGATATTAATTATTGAAAACCTAGAGGCAATTAGTGCTGCTAAGTGGGTTGATGCCTGATTTGGGCCCACTACAGGTATCCTGACAAGCTCCCGCGCTGCATCCAGCGCTGGATCTCCAAAGCAATCAATGATTACAGCGTCGTAGCTGTTTTCTTCGGCCCACACAACTTTCTCGAGAATGTAGGGAGCGCTGACGTACTCATCGTATGCAGATTCGATCGACGCGACCCCTTTCTCGAGGTAGATTACATCTATTGATACTAGCCCGTTAGTAGCGTTGCGTATCTCTCTGAATAACTCTTTCCTGTACTCGAGCCTGCTCATTTCAGTTAAAATCACTGGTACAACATCTAGGATCTTAATGTTCCGGGTCATTTATTTAGCCCCTATGAGATTGAAGGTAAACCAAGGTATTAAGTGTTGTTTTTAATTAATAATGCTGAGTGAGATAACAGTCAATTTCTTGGATGTGAATAAAAACTCAGCTATATATTCTTATGTAAAAGGTCAATTAATAGAAAAACTAACAGCAGACATCTACTCGGATCTACGTATAACTTCGCCAGATCTGACTTTAGTTACTACTCCTTCTTCTACAGCTAGAGTTCCATTGACTATAACGTACTCAATTCCTATAGGGAGCTTCGTAGGCTCTTCGAATGTGGCTTGATCGCTTATTTTTTTGAAGTCAAATATTACAATATCTGCCTTATACCCAAGTCCTATATATCCACGATCAAACAATCTAAACTTCTCAGCTGGAAGCGTTGTCATTTTTCTAACTGCCTCCTCTAACCTCAGGGCTCCCAATTCCTTAACATACCTTTTGATTATTCTAGGAAAAGTGCCAAAGAACCGCGGGTGGGCCCTTCCCTCTGTTGGCAGAACCCACGAATCGGAGCCGATCATGCTAAAAGGACTTTTTATGACCTCTACAACATCCTCTTCTCGCATAGAGTGAGTAATCATTGTAGACTTGCATTCATCCTTAATTAATATTTCAAATACAACATCGTATGGATCTAAATTCCATGCTTTGCTTATCTCAGCAATGCTTTTGCCTTCGCAATATTTACACTTATCAGAGTAAGAAACAACAATGTTTTCCCACCCGATTTGTCTTGCGAAGTTCTCCCATGTGGAGGTATCCTTCTCCATTTGCTCTCGAATTCTAGCTCGCATTAAGGGGTCTCTTAACCTTGAGATCAATGCCTCGATACCTCCCTCGTGCGCCCACTTAGGTAGGACAGCCGATAGCATTGTCATACCAGCAGTATATGGGTATACATCGCAATTAACCTCCACGCCAGCGCCTCTGGCGTCCTCAATAAGCTTTAAGGTCTCCTTAACTTTGCCCCAATTGTCTTTACCAGAGGCTTTGTGATGGCTTATCTCTACGGGGATTTTAGCTTGCTTACCTATCTCAATTGCTTCTTGAACGGCCGGAATTAAAGTGTGCGACTCTCCTCTTATGTGGGAAACGTAAATTCCCCCGTGCTCGGCCACCACTTTTGCTAATTCTATTAGCTCAGAAGTACTAGAAAAGCTTCCAGGAGGATATATTAGTCCCGTTGAAATGCCAAAAGCTCCAGCGTTTAGAGATTCAACAAGTAGAGATTTAATCAAATTCATCTCCTGTTGATCAGGAGATCTAGCGTCAAATCCCATAGCGGCAATTCTAAGCGTTCCATGACCAACCAATGGTGCTATATTCACTGCAGGTTTTACTCTCTCAAGTTGATCTAGATATTCGCCAAAGCTATTCCAAGTTATTTCAACTGGAAGAGGTCCTAGAGTTGACCAGTACCTATAGAGGAGATCTCTCTTTTTACTCAGTGCTGGCGCCGCTGAGAAGCCGCAGTTTCCAATAATAATAGTAGTAACACCTTGAAGAAGTGCATTTGTGGCATCGGGATAAGCCATGATGCTTAGGTCAGAATGATTGTGAGAATCAATGAAGCCAGGAGAAACTATCTTTCCGCTCGCATCAATGATAGTATCAGCCTGCGGGTTTTTTATGTAGCCGACTTTCTTTATTATACCATTTTTGATCCCAATATCTGCATAAAACCAGGAAGAACCAGATCCTGAGAACACCTTACCATGCTTTATTACGATGTCGTAAGTCGCCACATTATATCCCCTGCAAGACATATGTGAACTAGAAATTATTAAATTGTTTGACTTTGGGTGGGTGCGACTATGAACGATGACTCGATACTTATAAGGCTGAGGCACGATTAGGTAAAATGTCGTTTTAAGGCTGGGATTTTGGAGTTAGATCTCATCATTAAAAGAGCTATAGTAGTTGATGGCTCGGGAGCCCCTCCTTTTAAAGCGGACGTAGGAATTGCCGGAGATACAATCAAAACTATAGGAGATCTCTCCGGGGAAAAGGCCGATAGCATTATAGACGCAAGTGATCTAATCTTAGCTCCGGGCTTCATAGATATGCACAACCACAGCGATGTATCCATACTTGAGTTACCAACTGGGGACAATTATATTATGCAGGGCGTTACATCAATTGTCATTGGAAACTGCGGCTACTCTCCGGCTCCCCTTACAGACATAAACAGAGCAGAGTATATGCGTGAAATTAAAATCATATACCCCGAAGTTAATGTTACTTGGAATAGCTTCAAAGAGTACTTAGATGCATTAGATAACTCGAAGCCCTCCTTAAACGTTATCCCATTAGTTGGTCATGGAACTGTTAGATCAGCTGTTCTTGGGTTCAATGACGTTAAACCGCTTGAGAGAGATATAGAACAAATGAAAATGTACGTTGAAGAGGCAATGGATGCGGGAGCATTCGGGTTGAGCACAGGTCTAATATACGTTCCAAGCTCATACGGTAACAAGTGGGAAATCGTCAGTTTAACCCAGGTAGTAGCGAAGCGTGGAGGTATATATACAACCCATATGAGGGGCGAAGGGGTTGCGTTAATAGATTCGATAATCGAAACAATTGAAGTAGGGCTTGAGGCCGGCGTTGGCGTAGAAATATCTCATTTAAAATCAGTAGGAAGAGCCAACTGGGGCAAGGTTAGAATAGCTTTAGACCTAATATCTGATTATGCCACAAGAGGGTATGATGTTAGCGCAGATGCGTATCCATATGAAGCGTGGTCTACATCACTGACTGCTCTGCTGCCGGACGATTATAGGGAAGGTCCATCTCAGGATGTTTTGAGAAAGCTCTCGGCCCCTAACATTATTGAGGAGCTAAAGAGGAAGCCTGGCAAACTAGCTGCAGAGGAGGGAACTATTTCATGGGAGGACATAGAGGTAGCTTTCTCGCTCAAACATAAAGAATTCGAGGGCTTGAGGATTGCACAAATAGCAGAAAAACTTGGCATTGATCCAGTCGAAGTAATGGTAAGGCTCCTAATAGATGATGAACTTGCAACGGATATAGTTGGATTCACTATAAATCCAGAGGAAGTTGAAAAAGTTATTTCTCATCCTCTTATAGCTATAGGTAGTGATGGGTCGATAAGGAAGCTAGGAGAGGGAAAGCCCCATCCGAGGTCTTATGGGACATTTCCAAGAGTAATTGCAAAATACGTCAGAGAGAGAAAGGCTGTCTCTTTGACTGAGGCTATTAGAAAAATGACGCTCTTACCAGCCAGGAAATTGAAGATCTGGGACAGAGGTTTAATTAGGCCGGGTTTCAAGGCAGATCTCGTGATCTTCGATTACTTTAAGATAAATGACACTGCAACCTTCAATAATCCACACTCTTATCCAACTGGGATAAAGTGGGTAATAGTAAACGGTAAAGCAGTAGTTGAAAACGGTAGAGTTAATAGTGAGCAGAGACCAGGTGCTATTTTGAGAAAATTCAATAAACACTGATTGTTATTAGTGCAAATCGAGATCAAAGCTTAGCTCGGAAGCGCGGTGACACGCCACAAAGTGGTTTTTGTTCACTTCCATTAGAGGGGGTTCCTCCCTGCTGCACTTCTCTGTAGCGAATGGGCACCTGGGGTGAAACCTACAACCAGGTGGAGGGTTTACTAGGCTTGGAGGTTCCCCTCGGATTGATAGCTCTTTCCGTAATTTAGCTACTTTAGGTTCTGGGTAAGGTATCGAAGAAATCAGCAAAGCCGTATAGGGGTGCTTTGGGGCGGTATAGACTAATGAGGAGCCACCAAACTCAATTATTTTACCTGCGTACATTACTAGCAGTACATCACTTACGTGTCTAGCCATCAGCAAATCATGTGTAATAAATATATATGCCAATTCGTACTTTCCCTGGAGTTCTAAGAGTAGATTGAGTATTTGAGACTGTATAGACACATCTAGAGATGACGTTGGCTCATCTAGAACAATCAACTTAGGCTTGAGCACGATTGCTCTCGCTATGGCTACGCGTTGTTGTTGTCCCCCAGACAGTTCGTGAGGGTATCTATCAAGGTGCTCACAACTTAAGCCAACGTCCTCTAAAGCCTTAGCTATGATGTCTAAGGTACTATCTTGATCTAAGTAAGGCATATGTATTCTCAGAGGCCTTTCAAGGATGTTCTTAATTTTCATCCTAGGGTTCAAGGAAGAAAAAGGATCCTGAAAAACGATACCGGTAGATTTCCTGAAGAACTTTAGTTCACTTTGGGGCAACCTTGTAATGTCTATGCCTTCGAAAATTATGTCACCTGAAGATGGCTCCAACAACCTCAAAATAGTTAAGCCTAGTGTGCTCTTCCCTGAGCCAGACTCGCCGACAACACCAATAGTACATCCTCTTTGAAGGCTGAAGCTAACGCCATCTACTGCACGTATGTATTTCGGCCTAGATAATAGTCCTAGTTTAACGGGGAAGTACTTTTTAAGCTCTTTGACTACGAGTAAATCCACTGTTTATCGCCGGTGGAGCTATTTAAGTGACACGCCACAAAGTGGTTTTTGTTCACTTCCATTAGAGGGGGTTCCTCCCTGCTGCACTTCTCTGTAGCGAATGGGCACCTGGGGTGAAACCTACAACCAGGTGGAGGGTTAATCATATCTGGCGGACTTCCTGGTATTTGATAGAGCTTAGTTTTAGGCTTTGCCCGAACTTTAGCACACTCTATGAGCCCCCTTGTATATGGGTGAATAGGTTCTTTAAACAGCTCAAAAGTATTAGCTATTTCAATGACCTTCCCGCTGTACATTACTGCCACTCTGTCGCATATTTCGGCAACAATGCCAAAATTATGCGTAATTAAAATAAGCGTTAGTTGGTACTCCACCTTAAATGTTTGTAAAAGTTCAATAATTTGTGCCTGAATTGTGACATCCAAAGCAGTAGTAGGCTCATCTGCAATTAATAAATCCGGCTTGGCTACTGTCATCATAGCTATCATCGACCTCTGCTTCATTCCTCCGCTAAAAGCGTGAGGAAAATCTCTTGCTCGAACTGCTGGGTCAGGCAGACCAACCTTTCCCAGTTGATCAATAGCTAGGAGTACAGCCTTGCTCCATGTCATATTATTTTGAAATACCGGCACCTCTGCTACCTGGTGTCCTACGCGCATCACAGGGTTAAGAGATGACATGGGATTTTGAAATATTATAGCGATTTCTCGGCCCCTGACTTTTTGAAGCTGGTTGTAGTCGAGTTTAAGGAGATCGTTCCCCTTGTAAATAATTTGCCCGGATACGATCTTTGCATTTGGTGGAAGTAACCTTGGTATAGCGAGGGCTAGGGTACTTTTGCCACAACCCGACTCGCCAACTAGACAGAGGGTTTCTCCTCTCAATACTTTTAGTGTAACCCTATCCACTGGAGTAAGTGGTCCTCTTTCTGTTTCGTAAATTACCTTTAGGTTGTTTATTTCCAGTAGTGTGTCCAAGCAAGATCACCTGACCTTGAGCTTAGGATCCAAGCTATCCCTTAGGGCATCTCCCAATAGGTTGAAACCTAGAGCAGTTATAGTTATGAAGATGCCTGGAATTACAGAGCACCAAGGCGCTATAAGGATATAATCCTTTGCCTCGCTCAGCATCGCTCCCCAGTCTGGTGTAGGCGGTTGAGCTCCAAGACCTAGGAAGCTGAGAGCAGTTGTGTAAAGTATAGCGGATGGTATTGTCAGCGTAGCTAGAACAACAATCGATGGCGCCAGGTTCGGTAATATATACCTCAGCATTATGCTTATACTATCTTCTCCAATTGCCCTTGCTGCTAGGACGAACTCCCTGCTAACAAGTGATTGAGTCTTTGCCCTGACGATCCTTGCGTAGGGCGCCCAGCTAACCGCGGCAACCGCAATAACGGCGTTAGTTAGCCCGGGACCAAGTATGGTTATTATTGCAAGGGCAAGAACAATTGGGGGCAGAGCCCATATCATGTCTGTTAATGCAGATATAAATTTATCTACTAAGCCGTTGTAGTATCCAGCAATGAGCCCCAGGGGCACTCCTATGACTGCCTCGATCAACACTACGAGAATTCCAACCCAAATAGCTATACGTGCACCGTGAATTAGCCTAGTGAAGACGTCGCGACCCAAGTGATCAGTACCAAATGGATGCTCAAAAGAAGGGGGCAACAGCCTAGAGGCGGGATCAACCTCCTCATATTTATATGTAGAGAGAAAATCGGCAGCGGTTGCTAAAAAGATAATGATTAACAATATAGAGATTCCCGAAATGCCGCGCCCATGTCTTAAGAGTGCAGCTATTTTCTCGTTGTTAGTCAGTGTTCCCAACTCAATTTTGGGGACTACTTTATTGAAATGTTTCATTGGGCTCCCTTCACCTCAACTCTGATCCTTGGATCTAATAAAGCCACCGCTATGTCTCCAAGCGTGTTCGAAATGACCGTGAGAACAGTAATTATAAGCACTATCCCCTGGACTACTGCGTAATCCTGGTTAATAATTGAAACGTAAAGTAGTCTGCCCATGCCCGGAAGAGCAAATAGTGTTTCTACAATAACTGCTCCACCTATAAGCCAAGGTAGATTTAAAAAGAACATTACTACGACTGGGAGAAGGGCATTTCTTAGGGCGTGAGCCAAAATAATGCGGTTTTGAGGTAGTCCTTTTGCCCACGCTGTTTTTACATAGTCCTCGTTGAGCGTTTCGATCATCTCTGATCTAGTCAACCTCATTATAGACGCCGACGAAGGAAGTGCAAGAGTTAACGCTGGGAGAACAAACGACTGTGGGCCTTCATAGCCAGAAATAGGCAGTAACCTCAATGTATATCCTATTAGTAGCATTAAGACTAGACCAAGCCAGAAGCTTGGTATTGAGTACAACGTGATAGCTGTTATAGATACGACATTGTCCAACAAGGTGCCCTTCTTTAGGGCACTTATTATGCCTGCTATCACCCCAATAGAGTAAGATAAAATTGTCGATAGCAACATCAGTGCTAAGGTATATGGTATCCTTGTGGATATTAGATAGCTTACTGCTTGTTTGGTTGTTATAGAAACCCCTAAGTCGCCTTGCACAACTCTCCACAGCCAGTAAAAATATTGAACAAAGACAGGCTTATCAAGCCCCCAAGTAACCCTCAGCTCTTCAAGTTTCTCGGGTGTAACCCTCTCGCCCGCGAGCAAAAGCTGAATAGGATCTCCAGGGAGCAGGAACATTACGTAAAAAAGAATAATTGTCGCCCCAAAAACAATAGGTATACCGATCAAAACTTTTTTGATAATGTACCTTGCCAGACCCATTTTCGCGATACCCGTATATCAGCCTTGCTTTACTCGAGCATCGTTCAGAAAGATATTGCCATTTGGATGCACGATTAAACCTTCTACATTCTTATTAACTCCAATGTAGTTCTTTAGAACGAAGATCGGCAAGAACGGCAGATCCTCAAGGACGATCTCTTGAACTTTCGAATATACCTTAGCTCTCTCTGTTTCGTCCGAGATCACACGGCCAAGCTCTAGCAGTCTATCAACTTCGGGGTTGGCATACGTGAAGTTTCCTATCTTGCTGTGAAGCCTATATATTAGTATGTCAGGATCCATCCACGACATCCTATGAAATGCTATCTCAAAGTCCCAGTTCCTGCTTAGAGCCCTTATGTAACTGAATGTAAACTCTCTTATCTCCACATCAATCCCTATTTTCTTTAGTTGTGCCTGAATAAGGGGCACCACTTTCTTCATTGCAACATCGTCTACTGCAGAGAGAAGCGTTATCTTTAGCGGGACACCTTCCTTATCAACTACCCCATCCCCGTTCGTATCAACCCAACCAGCTTCCCTAAGAAGTTGCTTGGCCTTTTCAGGGTTATATGCGTATACTTCCTCATACTTTTTCGCTAATGTGGAGTTGTAGCAGAATTGAGTTGGCGAAAGAAGGCTATACCATGGCAAAATTTTGTTCCCAAGTGCTAGTGCTAACTCTGTCCTATTAATCCCAATCATAATTGCCTGCCTTACCTTTAAATCGCTTAATTTCTCGTTTTTTAAGTTGAGCATTAAATAGTAAACTCCTGGGGATATCGTACTGTATAATTTAATGTTGGGATTGCCCTCAAGTCTATCTACCATATCTAGTGGAACATCGAGCACTATATTTACACGACCTGCCTCTAGCTCTGTGACCCTAGTCAAATCTTCAGGTATAAACCTAACGATAATCTCATCTATGTATTGGCTCGGTCCCTTGTTCTGTACAAAGGGAATGTTGGTCTTATAGTTTTCATTCCTAACTAGAACTACATGTGAGCCCTTTACCCATTCCTTGACTTTATATGGTCCGCTACCAACAGCCTCTCTACCAAAAGCCTCGTTCCCTATTTTCTCGGCAACGTAAGCGTTTACTGGTGCACCGTAGGATGATACGAGCACAGGCCATATGTACGGGACGGGGTTATTAAAAACTAATTTTAATGTGTTGTTATTTATAACTTCAATTTCAGCAAGGTCTGAATAGTCATCAGAGTAGGGGGAGATCTCTATATACCGCTCTATTGATTTTTTTATGGCTTGAGCAGTTATTGGATCTCCGTTTGAGAATTTAGCGTTTTCTGGAATGTGAAATGTAATTTCAGTACCATCACTA
The DNA here is from genome assembly GCA_038888155.1 of Desulfurococcaceae archaeon. GTDB lineage: Archaea > Thermoproteota > Thermoprotei_A > Sulfolobales > Desulfurococcaceae > UBA285. The sequence continues at coordinate 5,796 of JAWAJB010000005.1, read as the reverse complement.
CTTATCTCCCAATGATCCGATAGATCCGGAACAATGTTCATATTGCTGTCTATAGTAACTAGCGGCTGAAATAATAAGCTGTGAATAATAGTAGCCCATGTTACCTGTTGTATATCAAGTGATGTAGGCTCTATCGTGGTAGCAAAAATAAGCGTTTTAGAGTACTGGGGTTGCGTTGAAGTAGGCAATATGAAAATGTATGAAACTAAAGCTATAACTACGACAGCTACTACAATAATTATTCCCAGCGTTTTTGATAGAGCTTTATATACCATATTTGCCATTCCTTTCAAAATTTAGCTTGTTTTTTTAAACAACAACGCAACAACATTTTAAACTTGATGTAATATTTATAACAACCTACCATAATTTATGTTACAAATATCACATCAAGTTTAAAGAAAAGGAGCGACCGAGTGAGGCTACCACCCAGTCATATACTCCAAGACGTTATCGGGTATCTCTCCGCGCTCAACATCCTTTATGGATCTCTCGATCACTCTGAGAGCTAGTTCTAAATCATCCATGGGTATGTTTAGTGGCGGGGCAATTCTAATGACGTTTCCATGCTGACCAACCGACAATAGAACAACTCCTAGCTCCCACGCCCTCCACAGCGATTTCAACGTAGACGGCTTATCTGGAAGTTTATTCTTCTTATCGCGCACTATCTCTATTCCCATAAGTAGTCCCTTTCCACGTACATCGCCCACGATATTGCTACTCTCTTTGATCTCTGAGAGCCTCCTATATACGTAATCGCCCATGCGTGTAGCTCTCTCTAGTAGGTTATCTCTCTTGATTATTTCTATAGTAGTTAGTGCGGCAACAGCCGACAGAGCATGTGGAGATAATGTAAATGATAAGCCGCTGGGAGGCAAGTTGTCAACTATTTCAGCGCGTGCTATTATGGCAGAGATGGGCATACCTCCTCCAAGGGCTTTTCCTGACACAACTATATCGGGCTCTACGTTAAAATGCTCTATTGCCCACCATTTGCCCGTTCTACCAAATCCCGTCTTCACTTCATCTACCACGAAGACTGCACCATACTCTTTAGCTAGCCTACTTAGATCTCGCAAGAAGTTGCTGGGTGGGACAACAATTCCGCCGTCTCCCTGTATAGCCTCGATTGTAATTGCTGCAACATCTCCCCCCACTCTTTTTATTTGATTCTCAACGTCCTCTAGCGCTAAATTTGATAAATCTTGTGGATTTTCATATCCATCTATATTCCAGGGATTTCGGTAGGGATTGGGGTAATCTGCAAATAAAATATCGGTAGGTAGTTGAAATAGCTTTCTGTGCTCATCGCTGATAATTCCTGATGCCGCCATTGACAAGTAAGTCGATCCGTGAAAAGAACCCTTAAATGATACAACATACTTTCGCTGGGTTGATGCTCTCGAGATCATCAGCGCCATATCCATCGCGTCCGAGCCTGAAAACCCGAATAAGACTTTTTTGTTACTTGATCCTGGCGTAATTTCAATGAGTTTTTTGGCTAGCTCGCATGACCCTATAGTATAGAAATACACTATGGGATAGGCAAGATATAGCTTGAGCTGCTTCTCTATTGATGATACAACATCTGGATGGAGATGCCCAATGTTAAAGACGGCTGCCCCAGAAATAAAGTCAACATATTCATTTCCGTCAGCGTCCCATAGCTTTGATCCAAGCGCTCTTGTAACAACTAATGGATAGTACTTAAGGAATGCACATTTGGGAAACAAGTTTTCTGTAAGTTTTACTACCTTAACAGCCTCACTAAGCTTAAGCTTAGTTGGCAACGAGTCTGTCATATGAAACTCACCAATGATAATGAATGGCGAAGAGTCTATAAATAGTCTCTAGCTTCTACACTACTACCTTCTAATCCAACAATGTCTCAGTTTCATTTAATGTCGGTTTATTGTTTTGGAGTCATCGACGGTTTCGAGGCAGGTGCGAGAAGAAGCTATTATACTAGAAGCTCAAAACAACGTCGCGTTACCAGTAGTTCATAGATGGCTGTAGAAAGATGTGTGTATAAATGCTTTATCCTATTCTCCACGTAGTTTCATCTATTAGTTAAACTGGCATCGTATGTCCCCTAAACGAGACTACACGAGCGAAGTGTCTCAGGTAATAGTGAGCAACGATCGACCAACTTGGTGGAGTTTCTTGAACACTAAATGATTTATTAGTGCAAAGTCAACTATTGTAATATGGTGCAGAAATTGTTATCCAAAAACCCAATTGACTTATCTTCAAATAAGAAGCTATCCAAAGAAGAGATTAAAGATGCCCTAAGGCTTTCAATGATGGCTGAGCTAGACGCAGTAAGCCTATATCTGCAGATCGCAAGATCTATTGATGATGAAAAAATAAGGAAAGTGTTTGAGGATGTTGCAAAAGAAGAGAAAACACACGTAGGCGAATTTCTTGCAGTTTTAAGGTCGCTAGACGAAGAGCAAGCCGAGGAATTGGCGAGAGGGGAAAAGGAGGTCGAGGGGCTAACTGGTGCTTACTCTCATAATTTCGATCAAAAGGTTGAAAGCAACGAAAAACAGTCGAAGCACCATTAACTAAAGCATCTTAGAAGACTTGTTCCAACGAAAAGCATCTAAACGAGGACATTAATTCTAAGGCCTATATGAGGTACCTGCACTACTTACCTAGAACGGCTTAACGAAAAATTAAGGAGAAAGTGGTTCGAACATGTTAAAGTTAGTGACAGTTTTCTGTGAGAATAGGAGAAAACAAGAAACTCGGAGAAATAATTGTTGATGAATACCTGCCTCTAGAGAAATCCACCATATATGTAAAATTTCCTAGTACTAAATATCAACATCCTTGTATTATTGATTCAAGCTTCCTAGCGTCCTCCTTCAGTTTCCTAATAACCCCCTCGTCTATCTCAATTTCGGTGGGCTCGTGTCCACGTCTCCAGCATGCAATTATTGGTGCTAAACTCCCATGTTTCCGCCTGTAGTATAATCTAATAACCAAATCAGAGATCGATGAGTTAATGCCTGACCAGTAAGGGTGAACCCTTGAGCCAAGCCTTACAACTAGCTTGCCGTTATTCTTGAGCCAGAGCAATTCGTTAATTAAGGCGGTCCAGTACTCTCTTGGTTCAGCTAAAGCGCTAAATAGCTCAACTCCATGGAAAAAGATAACATCTGGCTTGAAGCGCTCAATAACATCAACTGCTTTGGCATGCAGGTGCGGCAAAGCAGAACTTCCAGGATTGATGGACTCAGCAAGCATGTGCTCTCCTAAGATCTTACCTATTGTCTCCCTCGAGAGCCCAGTGTGTATTAAGAGACCGCTGGTTATAGCATCGTATACTTCATCTACTGAGTATTTATATGAAATAAATAAACCCTTTAGTTTGTTCGTCACAAGGACATCGATCATAGGGATGATAATTATAGGAGACCTATATGCTGCAGGGTACTCAATGTAGATCACATCCCCTCTACGAATACTTCCCACCATCTCCCCAGTTAGCGTCAACGTTGAATTAAGGGGATTTTCCTCTATGCTTATTGCTCTTAACGGCCTCGGCGGCAAGAAAACTTTAACGCCCTCCTTCTCTAATATATCAAACGGCAACTCTACAACAGATATTGGAGATCCGCGCAATTTTCTAACCTCAAGAACTCGTGATAGCAGACCTCTAGCTACTCTATGCTTTAAGTACAGTATGCAATCTGCTATAAATTCCACTGACCCTAGGTCTAGTTCCTCGCTTCCAAGCGGTATCTCAGCCACGAGAATTAACAAACCGCCTATAACGTTGATTAGCTGATAAAAATAGTTTAAGAGAACTGCTTTTTGGACCTGCTTTTGGGGAAGTAGTTCTAAAGCTGTATTAATGGAATCTATGACAACGACTTTATGCAGGTCCTTGACTACTAAAGTCGAAATGATGTTCATTATCTCTTCGGGTGAGGCTACTGGTAGTTTAACGTAAGTTAGTAGCTGCTTGCTCTCCGCTTCCTGCAAGTTTATTCCCAGCTTTCCCATGTTCCTGTACAGCTTTTCTTTATCCTCGTAGAAAGTTATGAAGAGGCACTTGTGGCCCCTGAGAGCATTTGAGTAGCAGATCTTGGAGGCAAGAGTAGTCTTTCCGGAGCCGGGGTGACCTACAATTAGAAGCATGGACTTGGGTCTTAATTCGCCCATGAGCAAGTCGAGTTCGCGTAAGCCAGTGGTTAAATCCGGCATTTTGCCCTAAATTAATATATTAAAACGACGCCTATTTAAACCCCGGTAAAAATTCGGTTCGATTAAAGGTCGATGTCAAATTTAGGCACTTATTGTAGCTTAATCGCTAAATAAACAACTTACTTAATTAAAATTCCGGATGTTACCACCTTGGGTTGGGAGCGGCAATACTTCAGGACGAGCGTCTTCGGAAATCATGGCAACAATTAACCAATGTACCCCCTATCTGCCGTCCTGACAATTAACGTCCTAACGCTAAGCATAATATATTCTTAAAATACATCCCCAAGGGCAAATGCTTACGTGCTTTAGGGTCTACATATTGGTTGCGTAATAGGTCCAAACCCTGTAATAAAAATTAAAGTAGATAAAAAATAGCCGAGTCTATAGCCTTTGGAGGATCATTCCTTGGACACGGAGGGAGAGCCTGAAATTGGGTCCAAGCACAGCTAAATTAGTAATTGGGATGGGCGATTTGAGCATTGTCAACGTTTATGAATTACGAGTGGAAAGTAACATAGCAATAACCTCACAGCTTAGGGCTCCCGCAACAAAAGATAAATAAGTTACAATAGCACACGCTATTAAGTCTGCTGAGATTTTAATAAGGTTTAGGCAGATTCGAAGTTGCAGGCTTTATCCTCCGTGAGAATGGCGTAACAGCGTCCATTAACGGCTGGGCTCATGCCGTTATCTTTGATCTACCGATTGTTGACACACTTGCGACAGGAGGGCTCACCTGAAAGGAGTAATGATCTTTATGGGTCTTCATAGAATTGAAATGCACATCTCAGCTCAAGCCGTTGTTAGCGAAAACAAAGCGAAGATAATGTACATAGAGATGTTTGTTCGGGGCAATCTCGAAAGGGTAGATAAATTGGCAAGAGAGGCAGCTGTCCAAGCAGGGGGCCTTGTGGCAGTTACACACAGCCAGCCCTGTCCCTCCCAAATTACTTCAAGCCAATGTTGCCGTTTGCGGGCTAACTAAGGCGCTAAAAGTTGGCGAGATCTTAACGCGCCATGAAGGTAGCGTTGAGGAGAGGTACTACAAGGTGATAGAGTATCTAGGTGGAGGACAGATTGTGGATAGAGGTATTGTCAGCGAAGCCACCTTGGAAAGAAGGGGCGGGTTTAATATTGGAAAAATATACCTCTTTTCCCTAACTTGTTGTAACGGTAGACATAGAGAGCAGAATTCCATTAACATCCGCTGAGGTAGCACATTTGTATAAACACAATGCTTGTAACTATCCCTGCCGTAAATCCCCCTGTGAGCAGGCGCACAGGATCCCGAGGTTCTAAGGCATATGGAAGCTGTAACAGGAAAGAAAACAATGTAAGCCCAAGCTAAGTTTTTGCTGTTAAATAGGAAAGCATTATGCCCTACACTAAGGGGGATTGGCTTATTATCCTAAGAGAGGATATTACGGTCATAGTGAGGGATAATCTATGAAGTTCGTTTACTTCTCTCACTGTTGGTGCAGCCATCCAAGAGTTGGAGTCCTGTACGGCAATTTCGTAGTCGACCTAGTTGAGGCCTACAAAGAGGTCTACAGCGCTGAGCCCCCTAACTGGCTC
>JAWAJB010000004.1:0-174185 GCA_038888155.1 Desulfurococcaceae archaeon | reverse complement strand
TTTCTTGTTCATTGATGAATTTGAGAGAAAAATAATAGAATCTATTCCTAAATTTAAGAACCAAATCGTCATCCCCATGGCTACATCTTGGGAATACGTACCAATAGGCTCCATCAATTTAGACTATCCATTCATGGAGATACACGTTAGACTTGCCTCTACAAACGATCTTATCTACAACAACGATGGTGTTAGAGTATATTTGGTCGCAAAATCGTGATCATCTGTAACTGATGGTCTTCCCCGCGGGGACCGTAGCTCTGAGCTCCTTAATGGTCTCTGCATGATACAGTATTTAAACGCGTTAATCTCCTAACTTATCTAGTTTGAATGTTGCCTTTACGTCTAGGGGACCTCTTTTGTTATGCGGTTTATTGCTCTCTCTGCAGAGGCTATTCGCAACCTTATTGACCAGTTCTTCGATGGGACTACGTATAACTCCGCTCGTCTTATTCAGCCCTCTTCATTGTCACAGCCCTACCGTAACTAATACTGTTGTCCTTCATATACGTCTTGATAGTCTGTATCTTGCTGGCTATGGATAGGCTGAACTGATGCTTTGTCTCGGTAGATTTGGGTTGCTTTGACATACTTCTATGCAAAGTTTAACTTTGTCTAGTATCACCGCTAGATTTCTCCTGGGAGGCAGAAAGTTGGTACTGTTACTACTCTCTTGACCTCTGAGCTATATAGAACCGGGTGTCCTAGGGTACCATACGTCTTCAGCTTGCTTATGGTCTTCTTAAGCTCATCTTCGAGTGATACCGGCTTGAATCAAGTAAGCCTCGTTATCTTACCGATGTAGGCTACATTGTATAATATGTCTCCAGGTCTTGGTAAACGATGACGTTAGGTGGTTGTTGTTCATTTACACTACTAAGGTTGAGGATTTGAAATGCGGAAGTTAGGCGGCACAACCAGCTCTACGAATGGCGTGATTGAGAACGGGAGGCATAGAGTAAATAAAGAGGTGCTCGAGGAGCTGTTGGTGAAATTAAGCGTAGGGGCATGCTGATGGTGACGAAGAGAGGTAGTTACATGGCATGTTACCGGATCTCGGTCCTGAGGCAGCGATCCCGTGGTCAAGCTTTCCGAGATGCTTTCATAGGGTTTAGCGAAGGTATCGCGGTGGCTTAAAGGTTTGAACATAGTGCACCGTATACACTCTTAAATCTGTTTCTGTTGAATTACTGCTGATTGCTACTCGTTGCTAATTCAGCTTTACTGGAAATTTCCAGATTATTGTAAAGTTCATGGTGTTTGGTCTATCACAACCTCTCATTCTCTTACTTGGTTAGTTTCGGTCACTAGGCAGATTCCAGCATGGTCTATTTTATACCAACCCATATTAAACCCATGCCAATGGTCTTTAACACTGCTGACTACTCAGATTACACAGCTTTAAAGAAGTATATAGGGAACATGATGTCGCATATATGGTGCTGGAACTGGAAAGCTTAAAACCAATGCTAATAGAGACGCAAGGATAAAATTCCGCGAACCAGAAAAATATTTTTAAGCTCAAAGAAGATTTGCAAATGACGGTCAGCAACACTGCTTAACAGCCATTTCTTTCAAAACCCCTCTAGTAGAGAGCGATGAAATTAACGCTATAGTATAAACCAAATCTACATAAGTTCAAACTTTATCAATGTTATTTTATTAAACACTTTAAAAGACTCAAGCATAGTTCCGTGAGGTCCTACTATTATAATTTTATCAAATAATAATAAAAGTTTCTTTTCTAAAAGCGCAGAATCTAGATCTAAAACATAGATCTTCTCATTATCTTCACTAAGACCTGCCCGTTTAAGAAATTTCGCCTTAAGTATGTAAGAATGAAACGGTTCAACTGCTACAATACGGTTTCCTACTGTTATAAAACGTTTTCCGAAACATTTATCCAGAGACAGCATCTTAGCAATTAAGCAAGCCGGATATTCTATGCAGGCTGTGAGTAAATGTATCTCGGCACCATTTTTATTCTTCGTAATCTTGATGTACTCAAGGACTTTCTCGTTGAACAGTTTCTTACTAATCAATATCTTCAACCAGGTTAATGAAAAAGACTTGACATCATGCATGCTAAATCCGAATAACAACATTGTAATTAATATCGAGTCTAGAGATATTCCAAGTGAAGATATTTTTAAGAGATTGTATAAGGACGTTATTGCAGGTACTATTCTTAACAGCACTCTATAAGCAATTTTCCTTAATCGCGTAGCCTTCCTAAGAATTAGTAACCAGATGAACGTATAGGTATTATTGATATGAGACTTAGTTAAGGTTCCATCAAGATCAACGAAAATCATAGGAGACCGTTTGCGGGCGATCGATCATCACCCAAGCAAATTACGATACTTTAAATTTTCTTCTAGTGGAAAGACCCTGAACAAGAGATTTTTAAGGAGTGATGATAACGTGAGCAGGAAGTTGCCTCCTAATATGCGCCAGTCTGATACTAATAGTAGTTGAAGCGGTAAGAATATACCAAATAAATAAAACCATGGGTACCTTATTTCTGGAAGCGCATATCCATATTTCTCGACATTGTACTTAAAGCCGCTGATGGACTCTAATATTAGGAGCGGTATGTAGGCAATTATCACATCACACAGCAATTTTTCTTTTCCTATCATTATAAGCGGGATAAACGAGTACCGTGCGAGCCTTACTAGTGGAAAGGTCATAGACCTTCGTAGCTTAATCGGTTCTATATTATGAAAGAAAAACGCCAAAAATAACCCTAAAAGCGCTAAGGCGATGTTATTTTTAGTAAAGCCAAGCGTCAAAAGACATGGAATTGCAATCACAGAATAAAGAAGTCTTGATAACACGATCAATAAGATGTTGGTACCGTATATCCTGTGACTGGGCTTATCTTCACGTTTACTAACTATTACATCGTTTACGACGTATTGAATTTCGTAGAGAGCTGTTAGCAGGATATTAGCTAAGAATAACCCGATAAGATATTTGGTTAAAGACGTAATATGCGATGACATTGACGCCACTATTATGACTGGAAGTAGCATGGTATTTTCGAGAACAACCCTCATGAATACTAACCGAGCTTTTCCAAAACGGAAGATTGTTATGCTATAGGGTAGGAATAGCAAGTTCTTATTTAACATCACGTTTACACCTCCATTATTATAGATGGCGTTTATAGTTTTTGAACATACATCATTGATAATTTAAGGGGGCATCGAACCCTGATAGTTCCGATGGGACATAGTTAAAGGATTAAGACATAAAGAGTAAAAGTCCCTGTTTATTGCATAAGACTTCTTTAACACTCAAATTTATGCTCTCAGGGTGATAAATATCGAGTATTGGTTCCCGTTTATTCACTCTATCAGAAATGATATCAATGTAATTGCGAGGAGATAGGTTTGTGATTGATGCGGTAAGACTCGCCTCTTTAGTAATGTGCTTTCCTACAAACTCCACTAACAAAATAGCATGAGGTGTTATAACGTAAGTTTTAATCAGGGGTTTAAAACACGTTTCAACATCTACGCAGGTTTCCTGAAATTACTCGTGGTATGCCATAGTTTAAGGTTACTTTAAGGTTACTAAGATTGACGATAATACGAACACAGATAAAAGTGTAAATATTTCAGGAATCTTGGTTTTCATAATTTTAGTTTCTCTAATTTTTAATCGATAAAATTTTTAGTAAAATAGAAAAACAATGCTGTCAGTATTAAAGGTCCTACGAAAATTACCTTACCTGCCTTGTTAAATCTTCGAGTCTCCTCAGAGCGAAAGCACTCGACCTCTCCATAGTGTCAACAACTACAACATCGTACCCCCTCTTAGCTAGGTAGCACGCTACATTATGACCAATAAACCCGCACCCCCAGTGATCAAGACCCTCACGAACTCCACCCTAGTGAGTAGATCTAGCCCTCAACAATCTACGAAAATCCTAGAGTTATCATAGAGTTACCCCTCCATCAAGTCTCCCAATACACTTTTTATACCTCGAAGGTGTATCCACATCGCGGGGGTAACCAATGCCCTCTACCTGGAGGGTTAAAGTTGTGAAGGGTAGGTTCTACCTGTACCATGGGGATAAGTACGTTGGTCCTGTGGAGGATATCGTGGGTGTTTATGAGGAGTGGCGCCGGGGGCGGGATTTGAACCCGCGCGGGGTGTTCCCCCACCGGCTTAGCAGGCCGGCGCCCTACCAGGCTGGGCGACCCCGGCTCTATTTTCTTATTTAATGCACGGCTTTTTAAATGATGATTGAAACTCCATTATTTCTGTGCTTTCAATTGAACTACATAAAGAGAAATCATTCTCGAGTACAGGATTTAGAAGAGATAAAAATCGACATAGACTAGAAGAGCCCCTTCTCGAACTCTTTAACCATGAGGGACTTTGCAGCTAAGTAGTCTTGGCCAGCCTCTCTTACTAGCTTTTCAGCGGCTTTTTGAGCCTCTCTGAGCACTTCTTCTTCGTTAACGAACGTTAATTTGTAGTTCTCCTTCACGACTTTGCCGTTTACTACGACGTACTCTACCTCTTCTCCTCTCGCCGCGTAGACTATGTTGTGTGCGACGTTCCTCACAGGCCAGAGTATTTTCGGGGTTAAGGTGGGGTGCTTCAAGCTGAATACCACAAGATCTGCCTTCTTGCCAGGCTCAATGCTGCCAACGTATTTATCTATACCCAAGACCCTTGCCCCCTCTATAGTTGCAACTCTCAGCACTTTCCAAGCCGGTAAAACAGTAGGATCTCCCTCCTTAGTTTTGTTGAGCAGCGCGGCTACCTTAAGCTCTGCGAGTATGTTCTGGTTGTTGTTTCCAGGCGCTTGATCTGTCCCCAGCCCAGCTAGCCCTCCGTACTTTATGTACCTAGCCAGCGGCGGAACAATGCCGTCTATAACTGCTATTGAAGAGGGACAGGAGACCATTCTAACCCCTCTCTCTGCCATTAGCTTCAGCTCCTCCTCAGACGCGTAGTGGCAGTGAACGGCTATTAAATCGCTTCCCAGCATTCCCTCCCTCGCGAGGAGGGAGACAGTCGGCACGCCGTATCGCCCCATGATTTGCTTTTGCTCCCTTCCTCCTTGGGCTACGTGCATGTGGAGGAGGGCGCCTACCTCTTTGGCCTTTGAGAAGATCTCCTTGAGGATGTGAAGAGGGATCATATCTACAGCTTGAGGCCCAAACAGTACGTGGACGCGCCCCCCGAGCTTTCCGTGGTACTCCTTGAACAGCCTTAAGTTCTCCTCCAGGCGTCTGTACGCTTTCTCGTCGTCAAATGGGTAGAGGGACTCCGTGCTGAGCCTGGGGGACTCGGGAATTGCGTTAATTGTTGGAGTAGCGACAACTCTCAGCCCTAGGGGTATGTATGCCTTTTCGAGAGCTGGCTTTACTGGGTAGTCGTAGTCGCTAAAGGTAGTAGTCCCGTACTTAACTCCCTCAACTATAGAGAGCATAGTAGAGGGGATTAAGTACTCCTCCCTGTAGTGCGATGAAAATGGGAAAATTGTTTTGTGCATCCACTCTGCCTCGGGGACATCCTGCGCAAGTCCTCTAACGAGAGTGTGCCTCGTGTGAATGTGGCAGTCCACGAAGCCTGGGAGGACAACTTTTGAGTGCTCTCCATCTATAACGTAATCTCCTTTGTAGCCTCTCTGCAGGACCTCGCTCGTGCTCCCAACGTAGACTATTTCATCGTCCTCTACGTAAATTCCTCCATCTTCAATAACGCCTAAGCCCTCTCCCCTCATAGTGAAAACTATGGAGTTCTTTATGAGAATGCTACCCATACGAGCACCTTAATTATCTATTAAGCGCTGAGTAAATAAAGTTGATTCGAGATCGGTCACTTGGAGGGATATTCAGCTTAAACTACTGCACGGGCTCGACTACGCTATTGTACCTGTGCTACATGTCATAACAGCCAACGAATTTTTCCTCGCTCTAAAGCGATGCTTTCCTTAGCTTCTACGCCTAAATAATCCTTTGCAGGTATGTTGCAGTAGAGGCACAAAGTTGGTAAGGTGCTGGGATGAAGACATGCAGAAGATCAGCTGAGCTAGTTGTGTTGCTGTTAGTGGCCTCCCTAGCCGCATATATTTACGCTTCTACAGCCTACGAGCTCTACGCGATAGAAGTTGAGCGCGGGGGGAGGGGGTACGTAACTGATGAAACTTGGTACGCTTCTTCAGCAAGGGTTGTGCTCTGCAAGTTGTTTGGAGCAGAGCCTAAGCAGGATGAAGGCTACGGGGCAACAGTAGTGTTTGCGTGGAGGCCCAGCCCCACACTAGTCCAGGGGATTGCCAAGGGCTTAGGCTTAAAGGCGAGGACAGACTTCGAGAATTTACCCGCAGTGTATATTTCGGGGGATAAAAACGCAGTTTACGCATTCATCGAGGCAATTAATGAAAGCCACAGAGTTGTTGACGTAGTTCCAGGCTGGATTATGCCTGACAACAGCGGCATTAACAGCTACATTAACTGGGAGCACCCGCCGCTCGGCAAGTACTTGGTTTCTTTAGTTATGCTCTTGTTCGGCGATACGCCTTTTTACTGGCGAACGCCCGTAGTTACTTTAGGTGTTTTTACAGCCATACTAGTGTACCTCTCTATCCTTAAGCTCACTGGGAGCGTAGTTGCATCTGCTCTTGGAGCAGCTCTCGCAGCAATTGACCCCCTCTCTAGGGCAGTTTTCAGCATTGTGCTGCTGGACGGCTACGTGGCCTTCTTTGCTGTCCTCTCCCTTTACATGGCTTTGAGCAAGAGGTACAGGCTAGCGCTTTTCACGGCTGCTATTGGGGGGCTGTTTAAGGCATCAGGGCTTTTCACAGCTCTGCCCCTAGCTCTCCTTGTGTCTTGGGATGAAGCTAGTAGCGGGGGCAAGAGGAGCCTTTGGAGGTTTGCATTTTCGCTTTTATATTACCTATTCATCGTAGCTGTCCTCTACCTCTCTCTATTAACCTTAGCGTCTATACCTCTAATAAGTTACATGGGCTTGAGTAGCTGGTTTAATACCGCACTGGTTGGGGCGTTGAAGTGGCACTTGAGCACTAAGTGCACTGGGCCCTCCTGCCCTATAAGCTCAGCGCCTTGGGACTGGCTTATGGGGCAGAACAGCTTTACCCTGTACATTTACCCAAGCGGGGAGGCAGTATACGCTCGAGGACTTGTTCCCCTATGGGCTCTCTCTCTGGCCCTTGTTGTCCTCTTCGTGCCGTTGACTCTAAGAGATATGCGCAAGAACGTAAGCCCCCTTATGCTCTACGCGGGGATTTGGCTAGGCTACATCTTAATTTGGGCTTTGGGGAGCAGGACCCAGTACAGCTTCTACGCTATACACCTAGAGCCATTAGTGTACATAAACGCCGCTAGCTTCATGTACGCCATTATAGCTGACAGCGACGTTCTTTTAAAGGCACTGAGGGCGTGGAGAGAAGCACTGGGCTTGTTTGCAAAAGCCCTTAAGAGGCTGCCCTGGTTTTTAAAAGCAATTACTATAGCATTGTAAACTGGTGTTAAATAGATGTTCGAAAGACCCCGGTTGAGACTCATAACGGTTAAGATGCCTGAGCTGTACATTGAGGGAATAGACGAATTAGTTAAGATAGGTAAGTACAGGAACAGAAGCGAGGTCATCAGAATGGCCATAAGAGATCTGCTTAGGAAAGAGCTATGGATCAAGGAAGTAGAGCTACGTTAGTGGAGAGCAAAGGTTTTTAACGCCAGGACCTCTTAGCTGTATGTTAAAACTTCGGCATAGTTGCGTTCGCACAGTTTTTAAATAAAAAAGATCTAATCTACAACTTCTCCGCAATGTTATTTAGCTGCAACCGCTCCAGCTTATTTGTAGCCTCGCCGAGCTCCTCTAGTTGCATTGGCTACTCTCTAGTTGCGCTCAATTTGCAATTGCGATTACCTAGCTCTTCCTCAGGGATGCGCAACGAGTGTTCAAGGGAATAGGCTCTTAAGCACTCGGGGAAGACTAAGCAAGCGCCTAAGCTTGAACTAAACGCAGGATTTCAATCCTCGCTAAGTACCTAGCTCAAATGGCTTTTGCACAAATAGCACAAAAGATTAAAGCCTCTCTTTTCAAAACAGATACTAGTGCTGAGAGCTGGTATTGCTGAGTAAATGATGAATGATACCGGGGCTTAGGAGATTAGCTAATGGAGCTCATACGCGAAGGAAATAGAGTTCTCGTCTTAATAGACGACAAGAGGAGATTCGTTATCAGAGTTGAAAGAGGCAAGGTGCTCGGCACAGATAAGGGCTACATACTCCACGACGATATAGTTGGCTTGCCCTACGGCTCAGTAGTTAGCACGAGCTCTAATGCGCCAGCTACTCTCTTGAAGCCAATGAGACACGACTTTATATTTGGGCTAAAGAGGAAAACGCAAATAATTCACCCTAAGGATGCTGCGCTAATGCTCTACCTCTCGGGGATAGGTCCAGGTAGCAGGGTGGGGGAAGCAGGTGTTGGAACAGGGTCTCTAACTATTGCCTTAGCTTCAGTTGTGGGCGATGAGGGCAAAGTGTACGGGTTTGATATATCCGAGGACGCACTAAAAACTGCAGGCATTAACTTGGAGGCAGCCGGGTTAAGCCGCAGAGTCATTTTGAGCAACCGAGACGTAAGGGAAGCAATTGAAGTAGAGCCCCTCGACGCCTTTTTCCTAGACATGCCAGATCCGTGGGATGCAGTAGTTAGCGTGGGCAGAGCCCTTAAGGCGTCTTCGCCTATCTTGGTATATGTTCCAACTGTAAACCAGGTCGAGAAAACAGTTATCGCCTTAAGAGAGTCCAAGATTTTCCAGGATATACACGCATACGAGCTACTGCTGCGCGAGTACCATGTTGAAAAAGAAGCCGTCAGGCCTTTGACTCGAATGATTGGGCACACAGGGTATATTGTCTTTGCAAGGAGAGTGCTAGAAGTGCCTGCCCTTAACGTATAAGTAGACAGTGTGAATCAACCCGCTGTCGTCCCTAACCTCAACGGTCTTTTCCTGCTTCCAGCCCGGTATTCTGAACTCGTGGCTCACTACTCTAGCACCATCCTTTAACTCGCGCTCGAGCTTAGGCCTAAGCATCTCATTGACAGATGTCAACAGGAATAGAGTTACAACGGTGGCATCGCCAATGTCCATATCGAAGAAATCACCGTGTATAACCTCTGCCCTGCCCTCAACTCCCTCATCTCGTATCTTAGTCAGAGCGAGCTTGTACTTCTCGCGGTCTATCTCTATGCCTACA
This sequence comes from Desulfurococcaceae archaeon, assembly GCA_038888155.1. Classification (GTDB taxonomy): domain Archaea; phylum Thermoproteota; class Thermoprotei_A; order Sulfolobales; family Desulfurococcaceae; genus UBA285. Next base: position 164,931 of record JAWAJB010000004.1, on the reverse strand, counting down.
GCCCTCTTCACGTTGAACTCTTTGGCTGCAACGACGAGGACCCTGCCATCTCCGCACCCTAAGTCGTAGACTACATCCTCGGGGGTTACATTCGCGACCTTAAGCATGGCTCTGACAACAGGGTAGGGCGTAGGGACGTAGGGGACTAAAACCATTAAACCCCCCGTAAAACTTACGATTTTCTAGCCTTTAAACGCTGGGTTGAGGGGTTTCAACGCCAAGCGATTGCAGCTTTTTAATCATCTCCTCAATAGCTTTGTCCTCGTCTGGGTCTAGCCTCTCATTAAGCGGGAGCCTAGACAAAACAGGGTAAATAGTGTTGTCGTCTAGCTGCACGAGTATTTGCGGTAGCCAGCTCATGCCGAACTCGTCCTTATCTCCGTGCTCTACTAGGTAGACGTAATCCTCTATTTTAACCTCGAGAGGCGCGTTTAAGGCGTTGCTCAACCTCTCGGCGATCTTTGTCCAGAGCTTGTGGTATGGGTGGTGCTCAGCTGTTACAATTACTACTTTAAGCACTTTCATAATATCATCCTTTACACATTCTAGGGTTATCAACTACATCTTTAAAAGCTTATATCTATGTCGGAACCTGCTTGGGCTTTCTCTCCTCTTCTGCTCTTACCTTTACTAGCCCGCTGTGGACAGCGCAAGATATACAGTAGCACTTCTTCACTGGGTACTTCATTACTATGGCTCCTTTCTTCTCGAGCTCGTCTGCTAGCCCAGGAGGAACTGGGCTGTACATGCGCGTCACGCAGACAACCTTGTCTGAAGGAACTAAGGCACCGCAGTTGTCGCACTGCACTCTTTCTACGTATCCCTTATCTCCTTTTCTACGACCTCTGCTCTCCCTCTTCTTGGGCAATATAGATCACCTACAGGCTTTAGGATAGTTAAATACGTTTTTATCCCTTACATATCTGCTAGATATCACGCGTACTCAACTCGATTTTTATGGGTGTAGAACTTACCGAGCTCGTTTCCGCCAGCAATGTCCTCCCATCTTATGCCTAGAGCTAAGAGGAACTGCTCCAGTCCAGACCTCAGCACCTCTATGTACTTCTCGGGGTCTACTTCGTGCTGCCTAGCCAGCTGTATTGCCTTGTAGCCGTCGCCCCCCTTGACTTTGACAACTACTATTATGTCTCCCTCCTGGACGTCTATTCCGTAGCGCCTCAGCTGAAGGGCTGCCCTTACATGCGGCGGCTTATTCTTAGTGTACGAGTAGGGGTTCTTAGTGAGCGCTGTCTTAATCGCTAATAGGTCAATGGGCATTTCTCTCTGCCTCAAGCCGTGGTAATACTCTTTAGCTGCCCTTTCTAGCCAATTGATGAACTCTATGAACTCCTCTGGGCCGTTAACGCTCCTCAACTTCTCTATAATGTCGTTGAATATTATCTTTATTAACTCAGGGGCGTTCCTCTTTTTAACGACGAGTCCCTTTATCTCTATGTCTCCATCCTTTGTCCTGCCTAGGTAGTTTTTCTTTAGCCCCGTAAAGATAGTGAATACAAATTCTTTATCAACTTCTATGTCTAAGCCCAGCGTTTGCTGTATCCACCTCTGAAGGAGCTCGAGTTGCATTGGCGAAGGATCCCACACAAAGATAGAGTCTGTGTCCCCGTAGAGGGTTTTAACCCCCATTTCAGCGGCCTTTAGGACAATGTTCATAAACGATCTTCTGCCAAGTGCAGTAACGCTCTCAGCGACAGCGGGAGAGTAAAGCGAGAACTTCTCATCTCCGAAAACCCCGTAGCTGGCGTTTACGAAAACCTTAATGGCTTTCTGCACTACGTCGTACCAAACCTTGAGCTCTTGGGCCAAGGACTTATCCTTAGACCTCCTCTTGTAAATTTCAACTCTGAAGTCCCTCAGTATTCCCGTAATAGCTGCGCTTAGTCCAGGCGAGTCCACGCACACGCTGTGAATCCTATTTCCTGTTTCGTCCGCTATGTCTAGCTTCTTATTGCACCAGCTCATATCCACGGTCTCATAGCTTAAGTTGTAGTTCTTAATGACGCTGGGGTACAGCGACGCTATGTCGAGAACAACTACGTTGAAGAAAACCCCCTGAGGCGGCTCAATGACCAGCGCCCCCGCATACTTCTTCCCCTCTATAACTGCTTTTGTTGTAGACCTAACATGTTTAGCTATATCCTCTCTGTTCGGAATGAGGTAGCCGAGCCGCCTGTGCTCCCAGAAGAATAAGTTCTGTATCCAGCTTGAGATCTGCCTTCTGCATATCTCCTCAATGCTCGTCTTCGAGATGCGGGCCATGAGGACCATTAATTTCCAGACAAGCTCATCGCTGAAAGTTGTGAGCTTTAAAGTTATCTCGGCATCCCTGAGGTTGTAGGCCACTAGGAGCGCTGTTGATATATCGCTGACAGTTTCCTCGAAGCCTATTTTAGAAATTCCAAGTAGCGCGCTTGATACTGCATCTAGTTTATCCTCTTGGTACTTCCCCCCGAAGGCGTAGTTCTTAATTGCCCTGTTTGAAAAGAACTTGTACAAATCTAAGTGCACGCTGGTCTCAAATCTAGCTATGTCTTCTCCTACTTGTATGGGTATTAGATACCTCGGTAGCCCAAGCCTGAGGGACCTAGTGTACAAGTAGACAAGGTCGAAGTTATCTCCATTGTAGGACAGCACAATGGGATACTTGGAGATAGCCCTGTAGAACTCTAGCAGGAGGGCCTTCTCGGAGTCGTAGACCTCTATTTCGGCGTCAACTGGGTAAAGGTCCTCTACAGCGTACATGAACTGATTTTTGAATGGGCGGGCCGATATGAAGACCTTCTTGAACCCGTCGCTGCCAGCGATTGCCACGCTTATTATAGGGTACTCCGCTAGCTTGGGGTTAGGCACTCTGCCCTTGAAGGGGGTGTAGACCTCAACATCTATAGATGCCCTAAGGGCTTTAGGCGGCAGCTCCTCGAATATCATGGCGAGCTCTCTTGCTAGCTTCTTAATAGGCTCTGCCTCGCTCTTTAGTATTTTGTCGATAGTTCTCTCAACTTCTTCGGGAACCTTAGGCTCTAATAGAGTGAGCTTAGGGGCTCCGCCCTCATTCATGATCATATAGCGCATGCCAGGTATTAAGCCGAAGTCAAATATGTAGTTAGCGTGGTACTTTATCTTTGCCTCCCACGCTGTCCTAACTTTACTTCTGATCTTCCTCACAGCGAGAGGGTCCTTTGTGGATACCTTTGTGACCTTCACTCTCTGCATTGTTAGGGGGTTGATCTTGTATACCTCTTCAACGCTCTCGACCGCCTTTTCTCCGCCTAGAGCCTCTTTAATCGACTCGATGCTCTCATCCGTTAAAAAGTAGGGCTTGTGCCCCCAAGGATCTGGTATCTTAATTAGTTTTGCTCCATCGCTGCTGAGGAACTCGAGAACAGCTCTGCCTAGCACGCCATCGTAATAAACTCCTAAGAGGTAGTGAGGGGCTTGGAGGGCCCTCGCAAAGCTCGCACTGTAGAGGCCTGTTACTTGGCCTGCCTGAGTGCTCAAGAAATTGCTTCACCCCTGAGGATCATTATAGCCTTAACGATGTCTCCTCTGGCTTTAACTAAGGCCTCTTTAGCCTTCTCGTAAGGAACATTTGCTTGCTCCATTACGAACCTCACGTCTTCATCTGATATGCTTGTAGGCTCCTCTGCTAGCTGCGGGGGAGCTGCCTCTTCCCGTTGCTCCCCTCCTGAGACTTGGTAGAATACTTGTCCAGAGACCTTGAACGCTATAACTTGGGGGGATATAATGACTATTCTCTTCGAGCCAACGTAGAACTCAGCCCTTTCAACTCCCTGTAGCTCCTCTACTTCAACGCCGTACCTCTTTAGCATTTTCTTCAAATCTCGGGGGTTAAATAGAGCCAAGGCGTAAGCACCACTCTTATAAAGGTTATTTCCTATTTAATGTTTTAAAGCACTGTAGCAGGCGATTTCTCAGGTAAAGCTTTTCGAGAAGGTGATTTCGTGGAAATAAGAGTTCTAGGAAGCGGACAAGAGGTCGGTAGAGCAGCAATATACCTTAAAGGGGCAAACAGCGGGTTGTTGCTAGACTACGGGGTTAACTTCGATGAGAAAGACAACCCCCAATTGCCTATGCACGTAAGGCCAGTTGATATATCCGCTGTTGTCATTTCCCATGCCCACTTAGATCATGTGGGGGCAGCTCCATATTTGTACATCACGGGAGGCCCAAGGGCTATATCCACGAAGCCAACTATGGATATAGCGAAGTACCTCACGGTAGATTTCCTCAGGCTGAACGCCCACTATATAGACTACGAGCTAAGGGAATTCGACAGAATGTACAGCAACACTATATTCTTGAACTTCGGCGAAGAGGCTATAGTCGGCGAATTTAAGGTACGATTGTACAGCTCGGGGCACATCTTGGGGAGCTCAATGGTTTACGCGGAGTCCGAGACAGGCGACCGCGTTCTCTACACCAGCGATTTTAACACTGCGCAGACGTGGACTCTCGGCGGAGCTGAAACCCCCCCTATTGAGCCTAGCACGTTAATAGTGGAGTCTACCTATGGAGGTAGAAATCACCCTCCAAGGCACCTCGTAGAGAAAAGGCTCCTCGAAGTAGTCGAGGAAACAATAGACAGGGGCGGAGTCATACTAGTGCCAGCTTTCAGCGTTGGTAGAACACAGGAGGTGATGACTCTTCTAGGCTCGCAGGCTCCATACCTAGATATATACGTTGATGGCATGAGCAGGGACATCTCGGAGCTGTACCTCAAGCACAAGCGGTTCCTCCGAGACCCTAACTTGTTCTCTAAAGTAGTTGAAAACGTTAACTTTGTCACAGATGTCTCCATGAGGAAAAAGATTCTTAAGAAGCCGTGCGCAATAATAGCTTCCGCAGGGATGCTTAAAGGAGGCCCAGCTCTCTATTACTTGAAGCAGATTCATTCTAACTCAAGAAATGCAGTAGTACTGGTGAGCTATCAATCTGCAAACAGCAACGGGCACAAGATCCTCAGCGCTGGCTCGCTCCAAGAGCTTGGAGTGGGGCCCATTAAGGCAAGACTAGAGTGGCTCTCCCTATCGAGCCACGGGAGCAGAGATGATATAATTAGATTTGCTAGGCACTACAAGGGCAGCGTTAAGGACATTATAATTGTTCACGGGAGCTCGCAGGACTCAAACTCGCTTTCCCTCAAGCTTAGGGAGGCTTTAGGAGACGACGTGAACATATATGTTCCAGCTAACGGGGAAGTAATTAAAGCTGAAAATTAGCAGTTTTGCTTTACGAGCTTTAAAACCCCCCACTGAATATAGAAAAATGAGCCGGGGTAGCTCAGCCTGGTAGAGCGCCGGGCTGTTAACCACTGCAGCGTAGCCTGGCAGATACCCGGTGGTCCGGGGTTCGAATCCCCGCCCCGGCGTAATTTGCCTTTTGCCCCAATCCCAGAGATCTGCTTTACTAAAGCGCACTAACTTGTAGCACTTTTAGCTAAGGGCTCTCAGCCATCCAGCTGCTATTGCAATTGAGCTTATCTGCGCTCTCAGCTGGGGGAATTCTCATTACCTACAAGAAGCTCGAGAATTGCCTCTTTTACACATCTTATGCAAGTCTTAAGTGCAAAAACTAGGGCTAGCATTAGAGCTAAGTAAAAACGTATGCGCAGTTACCTACCTACGGGCTCAGGAAGTCCTCTGGCCTCGGTAGCTCTGGCTTCAGCCCTTTCCTCGTCCTTATTTTGGATGCTAAGTCCAGCAGCATGGAGTCTGGAACTGGCGACCAGCGGCTGAAGTCCTGTCCCCAAATAGCTTTACCAGCGCTAGCATTTCTCAGCATGTCTGCCATATCAAAGGACTCCGATACAGGCACCTCTGAGGTAAGTCTTGCGAGGTTCTCAGATTGTTGCACGTCAAGTATCTTGCCTCGCTTCTTTGTTATAACAACAGATACGTTTCCAATGTACTCCAAGGGCACCCTTATGTCGTACTTCAGTAGAGGCTCTAAGAGCGTTGGCTTAGAGGTGAGGAACCCTGCAAATATAGCGTTCCTGACAGCTGGGTATATTTGTGCGGGGCCCCTGTGCGCAGGGTCTTCGTGTATGAAGGCATCCTGCAGCACGACCATTAATCCTCTCACGGGTTCGTGGGCTAATGGGCCCTCCTTCATGCTAAGCCTGAAGCCTTGAATTAAGGTATCCCTCACTTCGCGTAAGTACTGAACGCCTGAAGTCATATCTACAAGCACGTTAATGTTCTCGTCAATGGCCATAATTCTGCGGGCGATATCTGTGTCCCAGCCCGCGTGGTCTCTGAGTATCTTTGCCCTTTCTCGTGAATCCATGTCCTCAGTTACTAAGCCCTCTTGTATTAATTTAATTGATGTCTCGTCTAGCGGCCTTACGCTAATGTAGAACCTGTTGTGCTTGTTGGGCGACTTGCCCTCAAAGGTCTTGCTCTCCTCTCTAATGGTTTCCCTGTAAACTATTACGGGCTGCGAAGCAAGCACGTCTAATCCGTAGAAATCCTTTAGAAGGGTGAGGGCAATTTCAATGTGGAGAGTGCCCACTCCGCTCAGCAAGTACTCGCCTGTCTCCTCGTTGATCTTCACGATGAGGCTGGGGTCCTCTAGATGCAATTTATAGAGCGAGTCAATGAGCTTTGTTAACTGCTGCGGGTTTTTCGGCTCTAGGGCAACTGTGACAACGGACTCGGTGATCATTCTCAACCTCTCGAAGGGCGTCATTATGTCCCTAAGCGCCGGGAAAACGATAGTTTCACCTGACCTAGCTTTATCGAGTCCAAGCGCAGCTGCAATGTTGCCTGCTGGTATCTCGTCGGCGAGCTCTCTGTACAGCCCCATGTATATACTTACTTGGAGCACTCTCTGAAGAGCTCTTGCGTTGAGCAGCACTATTTCCTCTCCTGGTTTGAGAGTACCAGAGAAGATCCTCCCAGTCGCAACAAGGCCGGCGTGAGGATCAACCTTTACGTCAGTAACCATCATTATGAGTGGCCCGTTTGGATCGCACTCAATTAAGTGTTTTGCCACTTCTGCGTTAATGTCGCCGTGCCATATCTTGGGGATCCTGTACTTCTGGGCCTCCTTGGGGTTGGGCATGTACTTCACAACCATGTCTAGAATTGATTCGTGCAGAGGAGCAGCCTTCTGTAGTTCCCCTATGGCGTCTTTCCCCTTGTTGTATATGTCAATTATATCGCTGATCTTTATTCCCTTCTGCAGGGCAATGGGGATAGTCAATCCCCACCTATCGCGAGCTGAGCCAAAAGCCACTTGACCCCTCGAGGGATCAAGCAACCACTGCTTCTGGAACTCTTTATCGGCGTAGTTCGAAATCAGCGTGTTTATGTCTTTAACTATCTGCACCAGTCTTTGCTGGATGTCAGTGGGCGAAAGCTTTAGCTCCTTTATTAGCCTGTCTACTTTGTTAATGAACAAGAGCGGCCTCACTCTTTCCTCTAGCGCTACCCTTAAATACATCTCTGTCTGAGTCATCACTCCCTCAACTGCATCTACTACAACTATTGCTCCATCTATCGCCCTCAGAGCTCTCAGCGTCCTCGATTGGAAGTCAACGTGTCCTGGTGTATCAATGAGGTTTATAACGAATGGCTTGCCTCGGTATTCGTGGTACAAGCTCACGTTTGCTGCCTTAACTGTCATTTGCCTCTTCTGCTCTACGTCTAGGTAATCTAGAGCCAGTGCCTGTCCCGCTAGCTTCTCTGATAGCAGCCCAGCAGCGCTCAACAATGAGTCCGAGAGAGTTGTTTTTCCGTGGTCAACGTGCGCTGTGATACCTATGTTCCTAATTTGCTCGATGTTCTTCATTATTTTGAGCACTTCTGCTGATTGCTTGTACTTAACCATGACTCAAGCCCTCTTTTTAAGCAGGTCGTTTTCTACTTATAGTTTATTGGTAGCTTATAAACTCAACAATACCCCCTTAAAAACTGTCATGGGGGCGGCTTCGCTGCATGCCCTCTAGGCTCCTAGCTAGCTGCCTCCTCGCGTAGTTAACTGCGTCCTGCGCAAGCCTACCGAAGCTTTCGCGGTGTTGAATCCACCCGCTTATCGATATCTCAATAGCAAAGTCGACTCGATCTTCCCTTTTAATTACGCTTATAGTAGTGTTAAAATCGGCTTTGGGCGGGAGGATTTCTCTTAAGTACTTGTCTACTTCTCTCTCAATAGTTAAAAGTAATTCTTCGAGCTGTTCCTCGGGTAGGCTTTTAAGGGCTTCAAAATAGCTTTTACTTCCTCTGTTAGGGTTCAGTACTAGCTCACCGAGCCACTGTTATGCCTTGCTTAGTTAGCGCCTCTCGCAGCCTATTTTCGAGGTCGTTTATTTGCTTAGATAAGAAATCTAGCTGTTTTTTGTACTTGTCTTTTTTAAGGGAGAGGAGCTCTCTCCTCTCCTCTAGTTCCTTAACAATGTCATTTTTTGAGCGGCGCACCAGTATGTGGCCAGTGGCCTTGTACAGCTCAGCTCCTTCATCTAGAGTTTTCAAGGTATCCATTACGTTGTTTATCTCTCCCAGCTCAGCCTCAACTACTCTGAGCTCTGCCTCAAGTCTAGAGTAGTGCTCTCTAAGTGTCTGATACTGTATTATTAGCTGCTGTACCTCCGGTGGTAAGGTTTTCTCCGACATTCACGAACTCACCTGCTATTTCCAATAACAATAACAACACTCCTATAAAGCTGTTGCTCAGGGCTCTAAGCTTACTTATATCGGTGCACTCTAGCTTTAGTGCGAGGCTGTCTTCTTCCGGCTTTACTGCTCCGGAGCAACCCTCGGGCAGGTTGCCTAAATCAGGCATTAGCGACTTGCACAGAGCGTTTACAACAGCTTTCGAGCTCGAGTGTACTCTGTACTCTACGCTTATATTCATATCACATCTCACCTAAATCTCAAGGCTCGGATCACGCTGATAACTGGACCGACCGGATCTCCGTTGGCGCTAACGTACTTTATTGTAACGTACTTGTTGTCCTCAAGCACCATCAATAGGTCTGGTTTGCTGCACATCGCCTTGATGAAGATCTTAGTGTAAAGATCAGCAATGAAGTAGCAGTCATCTGATGTGCACTTCGAGGGATCAATGCTTATACAGCTAGCATAGTATGCCCTATGAGAGCCCTGGACCTCCCTTGAGAGCTTCACGCCATGGAGCAACAACTCTGCAATTTTTAAGGGCGATGGACAGTGCGTGTGCTTTTCGGCTATTTCGTATATGCTAATAGCAGAGGGATTTCCTCCTTTCTCGGAGATTATAGCCAGGTAATCCGCTCCTCTAGCGACAGACTCAATGGCGAGCTCTGAGAGAGTTTTATGTCCTCTGTTGACTCTGTGTGCGCCTGGGAGAATTGAAGCGAGGTCTTTAACAAAAGATCTAACTCTAGGCGAGGGCCTATGAGAAGTAGTTATGAGGATCAAAAATATTACTCCCTAGTGATAATGCTGGGAAAGGTCTTAGATATCTCTGTCCTCGGAGTGTATGCGCCGCCAGCCCACTTAGCTCCGCATTTCCTGCATGACCATATACCTGTGCTCTCCCTAACTACCGTCCCCTTGTGAGCGCAAAATGGACAAGAGTGATCTGAATACCGCTTTGCTAATATATCCCTCACTTTCTTGCGTAGCGTTGCTCCGTATCTTGGTCCGTATCTCCCAGCTATTCCAACTAATTTAGTTCTGCCCATGGCTAAGCACCCCACTTCGATAGTGGCTTAATGTACTCTTGGGGGTTATTTAAGATATTCTTCATGTAGTCTATAAGCCACTTACCCTTGTCGAGGGCAATCTCAACGGATTTCTCCAACGTGCTCCTAGACACGCCTTTCTCCCCTCTCTTTTGCGCCCCGCATATACTGCCCCTCTCGTCCACAGCTACTGTTATTAGGGCATCTGCAATAGCCTCCTCCTCGAGCGTTGGGTCTACGAACACTACTTCGCCTATTACACCCATAGTCACAGTAGCAACTAGAGTGGAAATTGGAATAGGCTTATCCTTGACGCCTCTATTCACTTGGTACCCGTCCTCTGTCATAGTGAGGCTGGGAAGCCTAGCGCCAGCGAGAGCTAACATCGACGCAATCATGCTTGCGTCTACAATGTTTCCGTGGTAGTCAACTAAGTATACGTCATTGTATATAACCCACACGAGTTTTCCTGGCTCTACTACTAGGTCCTCTAGTTTAATTACCTTGGGTTCGCGCAACGAGCGATCAATAATTCGCGCCGCCTCTATGGAGTTCTCATCCGGTGGACCAGGCTCGAACGAGGGAGATGCGAGCGGAACGAACTCTGTATGTACCTGTAAGATCCCCTCACTGGGCCGATCCCTAAATGGCTTGTCTAGATCTGTTTTAATGCCCACGATAACCTGTGTTTTACCTAACTTTACGAGGGCGCTGCCCTCAGCTTTCTCAATGGGGTTTAATATAGCCTGAACCTGCCTGAAGTCTAGGAGGCCCCTACCATCTAGTCTCTCTCCTCGCTTAATTGATTTTAATATGTAATCAACGTGCATTTTAGGTAAGGGCTCTCTCTCAGGAGTTATGCTCATCTAACGATCACCTCTTCAAGTGCCTTTGCGTACTTATTGTGGAGAGCATCTTTCGCTAGTTTATGGATTTGCTGAACTGCCTTAAACGCCATATCAACTGCAGCTCTTAGCTCGTCCTTCGTGAGAACTCCATTTAGCTGGAACGAGACTATTTCCCCTAAACTCGGGGCAATTCCTATGGGCAGATCAGCCTCTCCGTGCTGGTCCTCAAGCTCATTTACATCGAGTAGCAGTGTTCCTTTAACTTTACCAATGGCTACACCTATAGCTAGGTCCCTCATTGGTATTCCCGCATCAGCTAAGGCGAGCGAGGCAGCTGTTAACCCAGCTGTCCTCGTCCCTCCATCGGCCTGTAATACCTCTACAAAAACGTCGATGCCCGCGCGCGGAAACATAGAGGTGAATACAACGGCCTCGAGAGCTTCGCGTATTACTTTAGAGAGCTCTACTTCCCTTCTTGTGGGGGCAGGATTCTTTCTCTCTTCAGTTGAAAACGGAGCCATGTGGTATCTCACTCTTAGAACAGCTCTATCGGGCATGCTGATGTGTTTAGGTAGCGCTTCACGCGGACCGTAAACAGCTGCAACTACTTTAGTGCCCCCGTATTCAACTAAGGAGCTTCCATTGGTGTTCTTCAAAACGCCTATCGATATCTTCACTGGACGCAGTTCATCAGGTTTACGGCCGTCCGATCTCGTGCCGTCTTCCTTTATTAATTCTAGCTCACTTCTCACGTTTAACACCTAGCTGTGACTCGATAAACATCTTAACTTCCTCTGTTAAGCCCTTCATGTGAGCCTTTGTTTCTATAAGTCTAATTGCCTTTATTAGTATGCTCAATGTGGATTCGTCGGGGCACTTAGCCCAAACGTAGCCGTTCAGCCCAATTGAGATCTCGCAGGCCGTTGACGAGGCGAGAACGTTAAACATGCTACCCTTTTTGCCAATTATTCTACCAACTTTGCTTGGCTTAACGTCTATTACGAAGCCCTCGATTATCTTTCCAAGGCCCTTGCCCCTAATAGTTAAGAGGGGATCCCTAAGCCTGTCATAAGCAACTATTCTCGCGTATATGAAGTCGCCGACATCGAGGTAGTTCCTTAAATTATGAGTTGATGGAGTAAAACCCTCAATTACGTCGCTTGCAGGTAAAACAGCCTTATAGGGGGCCTTAATGTCGACAATCCAGTTCGATAGCCCAACGCCAACAACTAACCCTATAACGTTATCCTCTTTATGGGGTATGTAAACACCCTCAAGCGGTATGACGCTTATTGATTTGTCCTCAACGCTTGCAACGCCCATTATGTCGCTGTACACTCTATCTCCATAGATGTATATGTGCTTATCCGGTATGTGCTTCAGTCCCTGCTCTGGCTGTACTTCCTCCTTTTCTAAGAGGGCAAGGCAGTCTCCTGGCTTAACTAGTTGTTTATCCGCTACTAGGATCTTCAACTTATATCACCCTACACTTAGTACTTTAACGTCCCCCGATCCCTTAGTTAGGGCATTTACCTTATCTATTAGCTCTTGCTGAAGGCCAGCTGGAATTTCTACTTCCACTTCCAAGCTTCCATTGTCAAGCCACTTACTTTTCTTAACGCTTCCCATGCCTTGGAGAGCTCTTAGCCCCCTGCTAGCAGACTCTGCGGGAAAGCACACCTTAATGTAGGCTTTAGCGATTTTTATTGGGATGATCTTCGCTATTTCTGAAACTATTTCATCTATTTGATGCTCTGCAGGCTTGAATGGGTCTATAGATACCCGCGCCTGCTCCATCGCTAGCTCTATTCTTTTCTGAGGTAAGGGCAGCTTTGTCTTTGGGTCAACGGCGTTCTTGGCTATTAAGTTAACAATCTGCGCGCGCTTCTCCTCTAGGAATCTCCTCCTCTGCTCTGCTGTTAGCTGCAGTTCGCCGTGCTTTATTATCTCTAGCGCAACTGCTTTGGGGTCGTCTGTCCCGAAAACCCCCTTCATTGACTCGGGAGAAGCCTTTAAGCCTTTCCTGGCGTCCTTGTATATGAAGTCGCTCACTAGCACGCTCTCCAAGCTGATGTTCTTGCCCTCCTTAAGTTTAAGGGCAAGATCAGGATTAACTAGCACTTCAAATCTGTGCCCCTTTGCCTCGTATTTAGCTATCACGTATTTATCCGTCAAAGTGAACCCCAGTTAGTTCCTATATGTAAAATCTCTCTACAGGGATTTGTGTAAAAGAATAGTTTAAGCCTTTATTTTACCTTCGCTTTCGAGCTCTTTTATGTACGTCCTTAACTCCTCGGGTCTCAAAACCTGGAATTTTCTAGTCTGCACATCCACGTAGCCTAGCTCGATGTAGTTCTCGTACGGCTTGCTCTCTATGATCCCCACAACTGCTTCTATAGCTAATTTAATTGAGCCCTTGACGTCTAGATCGTACTTGTAGTTTTTCTCGAGGAACTCTATTACAGTGTTGCTTTTCTCTCCAATAACTGTGGCGTAGTAGCCTAAATACCTACCGCTAGGTTCAGTCATGAATACATGCGACCCTAGCTCATCTACGCCAGCGAAAATAATAGAAACACCAAATGGCCTCACGCCTGCGTGCTGAGTGTAGATTTGCTTGACATCGCACACTAGTTTAGCTAAGTGCTCAACTGGAATTGGCTCATCGTAGTAAAACCGGTGAAGCAGTGCCTGTTGAATAGCGTAATCAAGTAAGATCCTGCCGTCTCCAGCCATACCCGCGTAGCTAGCGCCTACGTGGTCATCTAGCTTAAACACCTTTTGTATAGACCGCTCGTCCGTGAGGGGGGATATCTTGCGTTTCTCTGCTGCAACAATAGCAGTAGAACGAGTCTTCATGCCCAGAGTAGTCCAGCCCCTCCTGACGGCCTCGAAAGCGTACTCAACTTGGTACACTCTGCCGTCTGGCGAGAATATCGTTATTGCCCTGTCATATGCTGCTGCCATTGAAAGGCCCATAACACCACCTCTAAATCTAGTGGTACATAATGCTAAGTGAGTAATAAAAACTAGACCTTTACTAGCTTGCTTGTCTATTTTACCTTATAAACTTCACTATTTGAATAAATGAGCCATTGGCAGTAACAAAGCCTTCACTGCGCACTTACATTAGAGTGGTGCGGGGGGTGGGATTCGAACCCACGCAGGCCTACACCAGCGGATCTTAAGTCCGCCCCCTTTGACCATGCTCGGGCACCCCCGCTCTGTTTTCAAAATACTTCATAAGGGGATTTAAAACGTGCTCAGCTCGTCGCGAATAAATCACTCTTCATTTTGGAGCGGCATCATCATCTAGCACAACAACGCAGATAGAGGATATTATTTGTTTCTACGGCCTTGGCTTCTTCACGTATTTCTGTGCCCTTTTAAGCGAACCTGTCGTCCGAAGGGGCATAACTATGCACTTGTTCTCGTCAATTTTCTTCACTAACCCCATAGAGGCAAGCATATGATCTACAAACATGTGAGATACCCTGTAAATACCCCTCTGGGACGCCTCATCAAATAGCATGAGGTAGGGCGACGCTCTATGGAAAGTTCCTCTGCCGTAGTGCTCGAGGAAGGTCTGCTCAATTGCCTTGTGCACCCCATCTGGGGTCGCCTTGCTTTCGCAGATAACTGCAAAAACTATGTACCTTTTCCTCACTTTCTTTGCGCTTACTTTTCTCGGAGTTAGGAGAGCGCTCAGGGCCCTGTACATCTTAGCTGCCTTCTTCATCAACAACAACGAAGTTATTAGCAAGCAAGCAGATACAATTAGGGCAATTGAGGTGAGTATGTCCACCATTACAGAGGCCCTGCCTTATTAGTAATTACGTGTCTAGGAGTATCAGTTAGCGAAGTGCGGGAAAAGTCCTCGGGTATATCGTACTGTGTGAGCAGGAACTTGATTATTGAAATAGGGGGATACATGTCCACCCAATGCTCAGCAGCTGATCCCAGCAGGAGTGCCGCTCTCCCACTAACAAACAGGTTTAGTTTCCTATACAGCGCGCCCCTTATATAGCCATCGCTGTGAATTAAGTAGGGCAAGTGTACTTCAAGGGGTTTGGCGTAGTACTTCATTATGCTCAACTGCTTCTTATCAAAGAACTTCATATTGCTGGGAGTCATTAATATGCTATCTACCCTAGTGTCGTGCGCAGACCACCTTGCAACATCTATGCTCAGGGGGTGCACTGTAATGAACGTGTTGATGTAATCTATGCTCCTCAGCTGAGATTTAAGCTTAGAGGAAGTCTCTGCATTTACTATAATTTTCTTGACTGCTCTTATCCTAGTGTCTCCAGCTTTCTGAAATTCACCGCCCTCGCAGAGGATGCTCGAGTACCCCAGTCTCCAGGCATTCTTTAGGAGAATATCGGTGCAGTTCTTGACGTATATGTCTGTGAACACGCGAGCCAACTTTGTGCACCTTGAAGCTAAGAGAGTAAACCACAAAAGCTGAAGAAGTTAATGGCGTCGGACAAACTCTTAGCATTCTTTAAACCTATTATTACCTTAACTACATCGTCGGAGTCGTGGATCTTGAGCTTGCCTAAGTAAAGATCTTGCTTGGAGAACCTCACTACGAGTTTTTTACTCTTGTGATCATACCTCATCTCGAACGTCGTCCTGAGAATTGCTTTCTCGAGGGGGTCTAACGCCTCAGAGACGTGTTTGAGCGTTAAATGGACCTGCTGGCTGTTGTTTAGTCTCGCCGTAATAACACTTATTGGGTTTCCGTAGTACCCATCCATATGGGCTATCTCTAGTTCAACGGCCTCCCTGAGTTCGGGAGGAAAAATCCTTCTCACTGACTCCTCGACGCGAGAACATTCTTCAGTAGCGTGGCATAGAGCGGCTGCCTCGAGGTATGATACATCTACTTTTCTTCTCTCAGCTTCGCTGCGGCTTGCCATAGTTCATGAGCTCCTCTACTAGCCTCATGACGAATCCCAAGAGCTCTCTCTTTTTGCTTCTTTTTCCACTTGTAGTAAGTCGTGTTCCGCAAACCTCGGCTCTTCCTCAGCCCTCTCATTTTCTTACCTGAGCTTGTCAAGCCTCTGTGCGCTCTTCCGCGGTTTTGAGGCTCGCAGACCCACTTAACCTCAGGATCCCTGCACACAGCTGGGTGGCTACTATCTACTAATATAACTTCGTACCACTTGTACCTGCCGTCTTCACCGACATAGTAGCTGTTCAGCACTTCGAGGTTTCTGTACTTCCTCGCAGCCCTCTCCTCAGCAATTAACTTGAGGCTTTTAGCTGGAGCATACCCGTAAACACCCATTCTCTTAGGTCTTCTGCCTGTATTCGGCCTAGATTTTCTCTGTCCGCCTTTCCTGACTCTAACTCTAACCACTACAAATCCTACTTTTGCTTTGTACCCAAGTTCCCTAGCTCTATCTAGGCGCGTTGGCCTCTCCACTCTAACGACCGATGGGGCTTTCCTCCACTCTAGTAGCTTCTGCCTCAATGCCTGTATCTCTTCTCCGCTGTAAATTTTCTTCCAAGTCTCAGCTAGGTGATAATATAATCCCTGGGCCATTTTAGCAACACCATTCTAAATGTACTTAAATCACTAAAAGAGGGTTATAAAGAGGGGCTATAAAAATGCCACCACCTGAAAAGCTCATTGGTATTGTAGGCAAAACAAATGTAGGCAAATCAACCCTTTTCGCTGCCATGACGCTCATACCAGTTAAAATAGCTGACCACCCGTTCACAACAATTGAGCCAAACGTAGGGGTATCCTACGTGAGGAGAGACTGCGCTCACGTTAAATTAGGGCTTCAGGGCTGCAATCCTCGTAGCGGGCTATGCGCAAAGGGCTCTAGGTTCATTCCAGTAAAGGTAATTGATGTTGCTGGGCTCATACCCGGCGCAAGTAAAGGTAGGGGACTTGGAAACAAGTTCATGGATGACTTGCGGCAGGCAGACGTTTTAATTCACATAGTAGATGCATCTGGATCAACGGACTTAGAGGGAAATAAAAGCAAACCTGGAACGCATGATCCAGCCGCAGAGGCCGAGCTCATTCTTGCAGAGATAAATGAGTGGTTTAAGGGCGTTGTCATGAGGGTTTGGAGCTCAAAAATTGCTAAATCGGTGTCTACTGCCCAGAACCCCGTCGATTTAATTTACCAGAGCTTATCGGGAATAAGCATTAAGAGGAAGCACGTTGTAGAGGCAATTAAGCGCGCTGAGCTTGACTCAAAGCACCCTAAGCTATGGGGAAACTTGGACATAGAGAGGTTTGCTGTCAAACTGCGCGAGGCTTCAAAGCCAATCTTAATAGCTGCTAATAAAGTTGATTACCCAGAAGCAGTAGAGAACGTTAAGAGGCTAGTGCAGAAGTTCGGCGCTGAAAACGTTGTTCCCGTTAGCGCGCTAGCCGAGCTCATCCTCAGGAGAGCAAGCCAATCTGGGATCCTAGAGTACCTGCCCGGGGACGTTGATTTTGAAGTTAAAGCGCCGCCCGAAAAGTTAACGCGAGAGCACATCAAGGCCCTTGATCTTATTAGGGACAGCGTTATGAAGGTGTACGGCTCAACGGGCGTTGAGGAGCTACTCAGAAGGGCAATTCTAAACAAGCTGAAGATGATTACAGTTTACCCAGTAGAGGATGAAAACAAGTATGTAGATCATTACGGGAATGTACTTCCTGATGCCTACTTAGTGGAGCAAGGGACCACAGCTAGGGAGCTCGCATATATGATTCATACAGATCTAGGCGAGGGCTTCCTATATGCACTAGATGCAGTGAAGAAGAAGCGCGTTGGGGAATCCTATGTTCTCGGAGACAATGATGTGATAAAAATAGTAGCAGCAAAATCAAAGTAGTCAGCTTACGCCTCTGCTTCTTGGTCAATTAGCTTTCTAATCATGCTCCAGTAGCGCTTAGCTTGTTTATAGTAGTAGTTGTCCTCTTTCTTTCCGCCAAAGGCATCTATACCTCCTCTCCTGAGAATCTCCCTCAGCTTCTCTGCTTCTGGCTCAGAAAGCTCGCCTCTTCTGAGGAGGTAGTCAATAACTTCATTCGCCTCTTCAACGGTGTTGCACCTCCTTATGTAATCCACGGAAGTTGGAATATACCCTCTCCAGGGGTCGAGCGCCTCAACGTCAACTGTAAGCTTGATTTGATTGGGCTGGTCTCCCTTGTCGCCGAAGATTTCTTCAGCTAGCTTGGGAAACCTCTTCTTGAATTCCTCTAAGTCGAACTCCTGGGACACGGTTTTCATTCCCTATCTCACTATTGCTTTAGGGGGATATATTGTGTTTGAGGGCACATCTCTATAGACCACTGTGCCAGGCATTATCCAACTGTAGGACCCTATTTTCACGCCGGGCATTATAGATACGTTAATGCCAGTTTTAACCCCAGCTCCTATTACAGCCCCCATCTTTCTTCTACCAGTGTCCTCGAGCGCTCCCTTTATGGTCATCTTAACTGGTTTTTCATCGAACCTCAAATTGGCTAGCACAGTTCCGGCGCCAAGGTTAACGCCTTCGCAGATAATGCTATCGCCTATATAAGCTAGGTGGTGAACGTGAATATTTTCAAGCAGTATGCTCTCCTTTACTTCTACAGAAAAACCTATTTTGGAGCCATCGCAGATAACACTCCACGGCCTAATGTAAGCGCTTGGCCCGATCTCGACTCCCGGTCCTATGTAGGCCGGCCCTTCAACGCTTGTAAAGGGGTGTATAGTAGAGCGCTCGTCAACGTATACATTGCCCTTGATGTTGACGGGCTCGTTTAATGTGCCCTTAATTGCGCGGTTAACTTTACTGAGCGCGACTTTATTTGCCTCTATTACATGCCACGGTTTACCAATATCTATCCACTTACTAGTGTGAGTTACAACAGTTATTGGTTTCTCAGTGGCTATTCTATTTACGATATCAGTTAGCTCTATTTCTCCTCGCGGGCTTACGGGGACTGCTCTGTTCTCTAGGATGTCGCTTGTGTTAAGCCTGTAAATCCCTGCGTTGATTATGTTCGATGCAGGCGCGCTGGGTTTCTCGACGACTTTGTCGAGGCGAGATCCTCTCGTGAATATAACGCCATAGTCCTGCGGCCTCTCGTGGATAACTCCTACAATAGCCTGGCTCTCAGTACTCCCTACAGTGCTCAGAGTGCTCCAGTCATCTAAGAAAATATCTGAGTAAAGAACTATAACGTCTTCGCCAGGCCCTATCACTTCGCTGGCCTTTATTGCTGCATCTCCAGTTCCCCTAGGTTCCTCTTGGAAAACAAATCTCACCTTTCCATTAAACTGCTGTTTCTGCTCTATGTACTTCTTGACGTGATCTCTCATGTAGCTTACAACTACAATTACCTCCTCTACACCTGAGTTGAGTAGAGCACTAAGGTGCCAATCTATTAGCGGCCTACATAAAATGGGGATCATAGGTTTGGGGCGAGTTTCAGTGATAGGTCGCAACCTCGTGCCCTCTCCAGCAGCCAGCAGTATAGCCTTCACGATCTTAAACCCCCTAACTTATACCACGTAAAAACAACCGAAAGGCAAGCTAATTAATTATTCATGCTCGTTTCGCGCTGGATACTACAGCGTATTTCTAGCGCGATTTCAAATAACTAATTTATTGAAAATCTCGTAAAGTGAGTTATGTAACCCCTGAACATAAGCTGCTTAATTTGCTAGGAGGCACTATCTGCTGGTAGAACGCTTAATTGAGAACCTAAATAGTAAATTAGGAGCTTAAACTCCCTTTA
This sequence comes from Desulfurococcaceae archaeon, assembly GCA_038888155.1. Classification (GTDB taxonomy): domain Archaea; phylum Thermoproteota; class Thermoprotei_A; order Sulfolobales; family Desulfurococcaceae; genus UBA285. The sequence goes on along the minus strand of JAWAJB010000004.1, from coordinate 145,634 downwards.
TACGCCAATCTCACATGAGGCTTTATCTGCTGGCCTGTTGGCGTTTTAGCTGCACTGGAGATATGACTACTGCAGGTTTAGGTCCATCAGGGGTAGGTATCATTTGCAACTTGGTTTTATATATCTCCACTCTCCTAACTGGGTATATCTTTCTAGTGCGCTCGGCAATTTCATTAGATAAGTTACCTCTGAGGACATCCTGAGCGAACTCATCAAATGAGAGCTCTGAGGCTTTTTGAGTAACAAGCTCCATTGCAGCCCTCCTAATAGCCTGTTTCTGGCTCGTTTTACACTTGTAGCTTGTGAGAATTATTACCGTAACCCTGATATAGTAGCCGTCTTTAGTCTTTACATCGTATATGCCCTGTATCTTGCTGCTTTTTCTCCGAATCAAGCTTCTAACGTAATCCCTAGCCAGCTCGTGACCCTTAAACCTCGTGAGGGCTTTGCCTCCCTCGACGCTTATTATTTGAAAATACATCTTAACGTGAACCTGTGAAATATCGCCTGTAATGTCGTACAGGGTTGTCTCGATAACTCTGCCAATGAGCTTATCGGGGTCGTCGGAAGGAATAGTGCCGAGGCTAATTCTCCCAAAGGACTCTGGGGCTAAGACTTCGTACCATTTCTTTACTTTCCACCTATCTCTAACAACAGGCCGTGTAGACAAGCTTACTAGGCACCTCTCTTATCCTACTACTGAGATAGCTATTTACTTCTTAAAAGGATTATTAAATGTTTCCCCCATTAAATAAGTTGTCCGCTGGGCTCCTTCCCTTTAAAACATCGCGATTTCACTTTGAGCAAAAGGTCAACGATGGCTAGGATCTCATCAACGCTGGATCTAGCCCTCTTCAAGGAATCTGCGGTATTTCCTCGAACCTTTATTCTAATCGAGTAAGAGGGCTTTTCCCCGTCTGTCTCTAAGAGCTCCTCAATGCTCATGTTGGGTGCAACCTCTCTATTATCGGGACCTAGTGCTCTACGTAGAGAGCTCAATAAGTCTAAATCACCTGTGCTGATCGTAATCGTTGTATCTACTCCACAGGGCATAACTGGTTATCCCCGCAAGCAGTGTAGGCCTCTTCTGGCTTGACGCCTGCTCTAATCAGTTCGCGGAGAGACGTAATATAGCCTTGATCGGCAGATAACTTAATTACTCGGCCTGGCGGTAGAGCGTTCATGTACTGCAGTATGTCGACAATTAAATCGGGGCGCTTAAAGATGTCGTTGCTCTCAATAGAGCCTCCCTTAGTTACGCTGTCTAGCTGCGATGACACGTGAAGGGCCACCTGATCTGCCACTTCATCATATATACATATAACTTGGGGCAAAATAGATCTTTCAATTGGCAGAAGCGCTAGATCTAGCGGACAGTTTTCACATATACTTTCATAGACAACGAGGCTTCCCATAACTTCGTGGGCCTCCAGATCAGCAGCTTCACTTAAGCCTGGGATTGACACGTAGAAGTCTCCTATTAGCTTAAATGCTAGTTGCGGGTCTTTAGTGCTGTCGACTATAATTTTTATGAGGGTAAACAGCGAGTCTTTATCCCTGTCCCCAGTCAGTTCTTTCTGCCTAATAGTGTAGGGGTCAACTCCTTTGTAGACTTCCGATACCAGCTTTACTGAGACATCGGCGTTTCCCGACACTCCAGGTATGTAAGGGAGAAGTGTTCTTGTTAGGGCACTCACGATTCCCCTTCTCTTAGCCCCCCACAATCTAAGCCCTGTCACCTCGTAGATAGCCTTGTTGCTTATTAGCTCCTTTAGGAAGACATCCTCAATTCCTGTAAAAACCCCCGATTTGACGTCATAAAGACCCCTGTACAGCCCAGCAATAATGGAGAGCTCTTTATCCCATACGTCCATGCCCATTAGTTCATCAAGCAGGTATGTCACTTGCGCTGAAACAGAGCTTTTATCGCTTGTTCCCAAGTAGACGTGTTTCTGCTTGTTCACCGGGGGGATATTTATAACTATTGCTGGGTCATCCCGGTAATCTAAGAGCAGCTTTGCGTTCAATGATATGCTCACGTCAAAGCCGTGCTCTGAGAGCTTCTTAAACAAAATTCCCGCTGCAATGAGGGAGTCTAAGGAAGTATCTGGCACTATGGTGAAGCTCTTGTACGTCTCAATGAAGCTAGGGAGCTCAGAATGAAACAAAGAACCACCATACTCATATACAGGGGCTCCGAGACATAAGCTTTATCGTGGCGATCCCTACTGCGTTGTCTCTGAGAGCTTATAAAGTCCCGTGGAAATTATGAGCTTGGCCATGTCTGGATCATACCTCCAATCTGCTGGCAACTTGCCGCTCTCCTTGTAGTACTTAGCTAGCCTGTGGATCTTGGACTCCACCTCTATTAGACCCCGCTCGCTGTGGTAGTCCTTTGGGTGCTCTTCTAAGTGCCTTCTCAGGTTGGCAGCCTTCTTCATTAAGTTGAATAAGTCCTCTGGTATCGTTAACTTGATGTTGTACTTTCCTAGTACATCTCCGACTTTCTTTCCTATTACCTGTCTAACCAATGGGATGCCAAACTGATCCCTCAAGATAACGCCTATCATAGAGGGGGGATAGCCTTTTTTGGCTAGCTCAACTACGAGCAGCTCTATATCGCTGGGGCTCATGTCTAGCTTAAGCCAGCGGGGAGGGCCCGCTCTCGCTGGCCTCGTTGAGTGCGATTGCCCTTTATCTCTCCTCTTGTTCATGCTTTTATCACCTTCTCTTCACGTTGAATATTATCCAAGCCTTATAAATTATGATTACTCGCTTTTAAGTAGAAGTTAAATTTAAATACTCTTTGAATACTCTGCTAACAGCTTTAGCTCTATGGCTATATTGGTTTTTCTCTAGCACGCTCATTTCGGCGAATGTTTTTTCCTTGCCGTCGGGCGCGAATATAGGATCAAAGCCGAACCCGCGCACTCCACGCGGCTCGTGCGTTATTTCCCCATAAACTACTCCAGTGGCGAGCAGTAGCTTGTTTTTGAGTGCAATAGCAGCTGCAGACTTAAAGTGAGCCTTTCTATTACTTTCTCCTTGGAGCAGCTTGAGCAGCCCGCTTATGCCTATTGTTTTGTACACATAACTGCTGTAAGGACCGGGAAACCCGTTGAGCGCATCTATGAATAGGCCAGCATCTTCAACTAGGACGGGCCTGTTAAGGTAGATATATGCTAGCATAGCTGACTTAGCGACTATTTCCTCTATCTCTATTCCCTGGAACTCTAGCTTCAAGTCCCCGCAGTAATCAAGCTTAATGTTTAGCGGGATAGCTACCTCTAATACTTCCTCGTACTTGTGCTTGTTGCTAGTTACAAAGCAGACTTCAGCCAATATACCTCTCCCTCATTGCTGTCTTTCTAAGCTCTCTATCTACGTACCTTCCCCTTGCACGTATCTCCACTACCCTTTTAATAACATCGCTTCCCCCATCCCTGAAATTTCTTGCGTATTCCTCTAGTAGTTGATCTGCGAAAACACTAGCAGTATCTGGGCTAATTACATACGCGCTCCTAATTAGTAGGTGCAAGTCGATGGCAAACTCCTCAATATCTGTGCTGTAGCCTGAGAGGCCGAAATCTATTACGAAGAGGGCTTGGTTTTCGCTACTCAATAAAATATTTGCAAGAGTGAAGTCGCCGTGATATATGTTCATGCTGTGCATTCTGGCAGCAAATAAGCCTGCTTCCTTGGCTACCTGTACAGCTTGTTCTTTCTCCATCACATTAAATACGTTCGAGAGCCTCTCGCCCTTAATGTATTCCATTACTATCACCCCATTTTCGTCGTCTACGAGTAGCACTGCAGGCACTCTCAAACCAGAGCTCCTCAGCTCTGATAGAATTCTCGCCTCAATCCTCGTTCTTGACTGAATGAAAGCTTTATCGAACTGAGAGCTCCTATACGGCTTGCTGACTCTTTTCTTGACAATAACGCTTAAGCCTAGAATATCAGCTGTGTAGACCTCAGCCTCTGCTCCGCGAGCTAGCAGTGCGGTCTTTAAGCCAGCCATGGGTATGTAGCCTCGTCTAGCCTAAGCCTCTGCCTAACAGCAACCTCTTCGGGCTTACTCACTTTTCCGCATAAGTAGTGCAAGAGACCAGCGTATGCGATCATAAGGCCATTATCGCCTGCTATCTCTGGAGGGGTGCCGTAATACCTCACTCCGTGAAATCTCGCCACTTGCTCCATTTTACTGCGTAGAAGCTTATTCGACGCCACACCTCCTACGAGGAGGATGCTCTCCTTACTTGATAGCATTAATGCTCTCTCTGTTACTTCTACAAGCATGTTAAATGCAGTTTCACGTAAGCTCATGCAGACATTTCCAAGAGCTTTTCTGTCCTTACTAGCAGTTTTCGCGACCTTTAGTGCAGCTGTTAGCAAACCCGAGAAGCTCAAATCGCAGCCTTTAACTGTATACGGCAAGGAGATGTAGCTTTCGCCCCACTCTGAGCATATGTCGATCGCGTGATCTCCCCCTACAGTATAGGGAGGAGCAATGCCGACCTCTCTAGCGAAAGAATCGAGCAGATTCCCGAGCGGTATGTCTAGCGTCTCGCCGAATACCCTGTACTGTTGTCCTCGCTGTATTACGATCATCGTGTTTCCTCCAGATATGTAAACAATTAGGGGGTCCCTCATACTGCTTACAAGCTTGCCTATTTCAATATGCGCAACAGCGTGGTTCACCGGTGCTAAAGGCTTGTTGAGGTATGCGCTCAAGAACCGCGCTAGGCTGGCACCCACTCTCAGGCAGGGGCCAAGACCTGGGCCTACAGCTACTGCAAAGACGTCAATGTCAGCAATGTTTACCCCGCTTTCCTCAATTGCTGTAGAGAGCACTTCGTGAGCTACGTTAACGTGGTGGACGAACGACTCGCGCGGGTGTATTCCTCCGCTAGTCGGTTTATACTGACTGAACGCGTTAGCTAGGAACGCCACCTCGCCATTCGCGTACTCAACTACGCCAATGCCCAACGTGTGGCTAGTGGACTCTACTCCCAAGACCCTTACTTCTTTACGATCACTTGCTTCAGGCGCAACTAGCTTAAACTTCTTCCTTAAAAATGACATGGTTTGGCGCCATGAAACCTAAAAATACGTTTGGCTATATCGCTACCTAGAGTACTCCACGTAGTTGCACTTGCCGCAATGCCACCTAGGTGCAGGCTGCTTGTGAAATGCCATAAATGAACCGCATCTTGGGCATTTCTTGTTCTTCCTCTTTATAGTCCACGAGTCTGCTTTGACCTCGTAAAGTTTGTGTATATATGGCATTCAACCACCTCTACTGATTGGGCTGCTGGCCCGACTGATCTGTGATCTTGCTTAGGGACTCTTCGTCCCGCTTCGCGAGGTAGTTAGGCTCGAACTTCTTGGCCCTATCCTCGCTTTCGTACAGGTGGGCTTCAACAGTAGTTTCGCAAATTCCATACTCTGTCTCTACTTTCCTGATGTACACGAGATCTGATGGTTTGCCGTAGAGCCTTGCCAGCTCTTTCTTTAGAACGCCCCTACTGGGAGTACCCTCGCCCATGTGAACTAGTTTAAATACTACTTCTATTCTCCCAATAAGCGGGTTGTGCCTCTCCTCTACAACCTCGCCATCGTACTTATCGAGTATTTTTATGCGCTTAACCACGCTCAACGCCTCCTGTTGCCATTATGTAATGTACTATACCTGGTTTAAGTATCTTTAATACTTTTAAAGCTATTTCAGCGCGCGGCTCCACCACGACTACTCCTGTATCTGGCTGTCCGTATGCTATACTCCCTTGGTTCTTAACCATGTAAGACAGCGTGATTAAATCTTCTTCTCCGAGTACGCATATTACCCCTCTAGGCAAGCTCGATATCGTTAAGCTGTTCAGGCTGACCGAGCCTGGAGGGTTTAATACATGTGTGCACTTCTCCCACGCTAGATCTATCTTTGTTCTCTTGGTCTTATGATCTACTACCTTGATGTCTGCAAAGTGCCTTGTCGACACGACATCTCCAACTAGTACCTTTACTCTTAATCCCTTGACAACCCCTCTCTCGGGGTGAACGTAAAGCGTTCCCTGCGGAAGCGATAGGTCTTGCCTTAAGTGCGGCGGCAATATTAAAGCGGGAACTGCTACTGGTCTACCCCTATTCGACTTTTGCAACAAACCTACCCCTTGACTTGATCTCGAGGACTTTAGCTATCTCGGAGGACTCAGGCTCAATCACTATGACTACTCCTTCCCACTCATCGCTGAAATCCTTTGACCCGCAGTTGGGACAAGTCTCTGCGTCTTTATCAACTAGGGCCCTACATGACCTGCACGCCTTGAAGGGCTTGCTCTTAGAGGTCTTGCTCAACTGAAAGCACCCTGTGAGCTTTTAAGCCACTAGAGCTTTCCCATACCGGGCTGCCTCATTGTCATGTGTATTCTTATTCCCTTGCCCGGCATTATTCCAGTTACGTATACTCTTGCCCTTACTTTATCCCCCTTTTCTACGTATTTTCTGCTTTCCTCGAGAAGAAGGGATCCACGGGCAGCGTCAAATACTACTTTCTCGTCTGCTACCTGGTTTATGTGGATGAACCCATCTATAACGCCGAGGTTTACATAAATTCCCGCTCTTGTGACCGAGACTACCTCTCCCTCTATTACTTCTTTCTCAAATGGCATAAACACGAGGGCATTAAATATAGCTCTATGATATAGCGCGCCGTCCCCTGGGATCAACATTCCTAGCGAATTCACTTCAGCGTCTAAAACCGCGACTACTATCCCCGTGCTTACCGTGTTTTTATCTACTTCAATATTTATCAAAGCACCTTCGTACTTGGCTCTCAGCTCCTCTAATGTAGCACTTTCAATAGGCTTGTTGAATTTAGCCGGTGGAATTCTCACGTAGTCCTTCAATTTAATAAGCGCGTACATTAGCTATACACCTGACAAAATCTTGGAAAGTAATTAAAGCTATTTATAGTAGCCCTCAATAACAATCCTCCTTGATTCCTCCCTAAAATACGCCTCAGGCACTCCAAGCTCTCTCAGGCGCGTCCGTAACGCTCGATCATTAGTAGCAACTATGGCCTTGTTCTCCACGGCGAACTTTATTATTGCATCGTCAACGCTCTCTTGACCGCCTATATCGTATGGTAGCACCTTGCAGTACTCCTCTACAATCTTAATGGCGAATAAAGCCCGTTTAGCGTCCAGCGAACCCTCTTTATTGGATATCTTTAAGAGCTCATCGTAAACTGGCTTTAAGACGACGTACTCGGGCTTGGTCTCTAGAGACTCCTCTATATAGTCGAGAAGAGGCACGCCGCTCGCCATTAAAATCAACATATTCGTATCGAGAACAACTATTGTCCTCGAGTTTCTACTAGTAGACATCCTCGATTATCCCCCAACCTGCAAGCCTCCATCGAGCCATCAAGCGTCTACCAATAGCTATGCGCGAGCCTCTCCACGTAGCTACGGGCTCATCTAGGGCAATCTCAACGTAGTCCTTCCTAGCGGATTTAACCACTCCTACCCGCGTAGCGGGCCCTATAGCTGCTATTATTTTCTCGCCAGCCTGTAGCGGGGGCAACTTAACCTGTTGTCCTCTGAGGCCGACGACTCTCTCGAACTCGCGGTAAAATATGCCGAGGGCTGTACTAACTGGGACCTTGTTGTCGTACTTTGTGACAACTGTACCTACCAATTGATCTGACTTAGTTAAAGATGGGTCTAGCTTAGTCCTGACAGCTATCAAGCCCCCCGGAGTTGCCTCTTCGGACGGCAAGTCGCCGTACCTTATCTCCTCAATGGTGGTTGATATAGGAGTGTAAACTTGACTTTTAGCCTTTCCCCACTCCTTGGGAGTCTTAATGCCCGGTAGGATAGTAACTTCTTCTCCAACCTTAAACTTGCCCTGGAGAACAGTTCCCCCAATAACACCTCCTTGGATCATATCAAAGGGAGTCCCTGGCCTGTTTATATCGAAACTACGTATAACGTACATAATTGGCGGCTTAGACAGGTCCCTTTGAGGTGTAGGCATGGCTTCGTGGATGGCTTGGAGAACAACGTCGATATTTACTTTGTGAAGAGCGCTCACAGGTATAATAGGAGCACCTTCAGCTATTGTCCCCTTTGTAAAGGCCCTTATTTCCTCGTAATTCTTAAAGGCGCGCTCCTTGGACACAACGTCTATCTTATTTTGAACTATTATAATGTTTTTCACTCCAAGTACTTCCAAGGCCATTAAGTGCTCTACAGTCTGGGGCTGGGGGCAGGGCTCGTTTGCTGCTACAACCAACATTGCGCCGTCTACTACCATAGCTCCACTTAACATAGTCGCCATGTATGCTTCGTGGCCAGGCGCATCAACATAGCTAACTCTCCTCAAGAACTCAGCTTCAGCTCCGCTTGGGCATATAAGCTCGTTCGTGTAAGCATCAGGGGGATGCAAATCGCTGCAGTAGGCTATATTGCCATCAGCGTACCCTAGAAAGATTGTCATGCCCCTCTCTAGTTCCTTGCTGTGCCTAGCTGTCCATATGCCTGTTAGGGCCTGAACTAGCGTTGTCTTCCCGTGATCTACGTGTCCTAAAACGCCTATATTTACCTCTGGAGGCTTGACCTTAGGGTTTTCCAAAAAATCACCTCATTTAGTTTATAAAATAGCTAAAAATGTTCTTATACGTATATGACTTTAGTGTTTATTTGGGCAGTATCAGCTGCTACAGTGTTTCCTCTCACTGTCCTTCGACGTCTCTCTCCTCTCTCCTTAGGGCGGAGCCCAGGAGGGTTTGAAATTAGCGGCCTTTTCTTCAAGGAGCCTGAGATATCAGGCCTCATCGGAAAGCCGCTTAGATCGCTCCCGCCAGTTACTTGTAATTTAACGCCTCTAAGCCCTACAACGCCGCCGTCTATTTCCTCTCCTATTTTAAGCCCTAGGAATGCGTTAGATCGTTCGTCGCTTATTCTGATCTGCCACGCAGTAGCTCTAAAAATCTCCCCTTCAAGCTCTTGAGCTCCAGTGAGGTCTATGAGCCTAGAGAGGCTGACCTTAACTGTGTTTTCCGGAATGCTATTGTCAATTACTATTTTGCCGGTGATTTTCACTTTGTCGCCAGTATCCGGCCTCCTCATCCTTATCGTAGCCACGTAGTGTACTGCGTTAATTTCTCCTTGGAGCTTAGAGCTCATCTTGATGATGGGCAGTTCAAGCTGCTCTTTCATTTTGCTAGTAAACTCTATATCTGGATCTCCGATGACCTTGACTTTTAAGGTCTTTGCGTTTTTCGCTGCCTCGGGGTCGCTAATGACTATTTTGTAATCTGGCATAGCCATCACCACCAGTTTCCCGGTGGCTTGTATTCTCCAATTAAATAGGGCACTTATATCCTTATTAAACTGGGTGTACGAATGGAAGCAGCTCCGAGGACTTGGATAAGGCAACCAATTATAGTAGTGCTCGGTCACGTAGACCACGGGAAGACAACACTTTTAGACAGGATAAGGGGCACTGCTGTTGCTAGGAAGGAGCCAGGGGAAATAACCCAGCATATAGGTGCGAGCATTGTTCCCGCAAGCGTCTTGGAGAAGCTCTCAGAGCCCCTTAGGAAAGTGCTTCCGAGGTTGAAAATAGATATCTCTGGCCTACTCTTTGTTGATACTCCAGGCCACGAATTATTCGCTAGCCTGAGGAGAAGAGGGGGAAGTGTAGCTGACATGGCAGTACTGGTCATAGATGTGCTTGAGGGCATTAAGCCCCAGACAAAGGAGGCTATAACTCTCTTGAGGGAAAGACAGGTTCCCTTCGTGGTGGCTGCAAATAAAATTGACAGGATTGAAGGCTGGATTCCACAACTGGAGGCTCCTTTCCTCGACTCAGTTAAGAGGCAAAACCCCAAGGTCGTCAGCCGACTTGAGGAGAAAATTTACGAAATCGTTGGAAAGCTACACGAATTCGGGTACGAATCCGAGAGGTTTGACAGAGTTAAAGACTTCAGGAAAACAGTAGCAATCGTGCCAGTTTCAGCCAAGACAGGCGAGGGGATACCCGAGCTTCTCGCACTTATAGCTGGTTTAGCTCAGCAGTTTATGAAGAAGAAATTAATAGTTAGCCATGAGGCAGCAAAGGGAATAGTCCTTGAGGTAAGGGAAGAAGAGGGGCTGGGGACTACATTAGACGTCATAATATATGATGGCATCTTAAGGAGGAACGACATGTTCATTGTAGCAAATAGGTCTAACTACACGCTATCTCGAGTTAGAGCCATTCTTTTGCCGAGACCGCTACAGGACATGAGAATGCACGAAGGTAAGTTCGTACAGGTTGATGAAGTCGCAGCGGCGTCTGGCATTAAAGTAGTAGCTCCAGATCTAGGGGATGTAATCGCTGGCTCTCCCTTCTACGTGATACCAATAGGTGCAAGCGTCGATGAGTACATTAAACAGGTGTTAGAGGAAATAAAGCACATCAGGTTCAGAACTGAAGCTGAGGGCATAGTAGTTAAGGCAGACACTCTTGGCTCGCTTGAAGCCCTCCTCGAGGCCTTAAAGCGGGAGAACATACCTGTCAGGCTTGCTGATGTCGGACCTGTCTCTAAGAACGACGTTATTGAAGCGGCTGTAGTTAAGAAGTTTAAGCCTGAATTCGCAGTAGTCCTAGCTTTTAACGTCAAAGTCCTCAAAGAGGCTGAAGAGCTCATCGACAGGGAAAACATAAAAGTGTTCTCCAATAACGTGATCTACCAACTCCTCGAGGACTATGCGAAGTGGCTTAAAGAGTTCAGGGAGTCAGCTAAGCAGAGGGAGCTAGATATGCTTGTGAGACCGGGAAAAGTGAAGATATTGCCGGGCTACGTATTTAGGAGGAGCGATCCTGCAATAGTTGGAGTAGACATCGTCTCAGGGACAATAAAGCCTGGCTACTCTTTAATGAGGGGAGACGGCGTAAACATAGGGGTTGTAATGCAGATTAGGGATAGAGATAACGTGCTCAAGGAAGCTGTTAGAGGCCAAAGAGTGGCGATCAGCATTAAGGGAAAACTGATGATAGGAAGGCAGGTGCACGAGGGAGATCTGCTGTTTACAGATATCCCCAATGAACATGCCTTGATGTGGCTTACAAAGTATAACGGCGAACTTAGAGATGACGAAAAGGACGCACTTGGCGAGATTATTAAAGTAAAGAGAAAAAGCGATCCACTGTACGCCGTAGTTTTTCAGCAGAAGCTACAGTAGCGGATGAGGAAGCGATGGCACAAACCCCCATTGTGGCTCAAAAGGGGCTCTATTAGACGCTCCTCCCATCAAAAGCTCAGGGGTTGGGGCTCAAACCCTCAGACAAGGCGCCATTTAAATTGCTTGGCCCGCAGCCAACTACAATGTTTCCTGCTTATACTTCTTAGTCCACTTCAATTTCCTTGGATCGCGCTCCATCAAATAGCTCTTAAGGCACTTTCTGCAACAGAACCACAGCGTGCTCCCATCATTTAGAACGTACATTAACCCGCTTCCAGGCTCCAGCTGGTTTCCACAAAAGGTACAGTTTACTAGCTTGGGCACAGACACTTCACCTCTTTGAACCTAAAAGTACTTACTTAAAAAGCTTAAAAAACATTAAGAGCTATGTTTACCTAGCATTATTAGGTGAGACGCGTTGGGCGAAGTTAATAAGAGCGAGGCGAAGATTGTTTTTGAGCCACCTAAATTCAACATTATCGAGGAGATGGGGTTCCCAGCAGAGGTTATCCAAATATTAGGGCGAACTGGAGTGACTGGAGAGATCTCTCAAGTGAGGGTAAGGATACTAGAGGGCAGAGACAGGGGCAGAGTTATTACAAGGAACGTTAAAGGTCCTGTGAGAGTTGGAGATATTGTTATTCTGCGAGAAACAGAGCGAGAAGCTAGGAAACTGACAACGCGAAGGTAAAAAAATGCTTTTAAAATTTAGGGCCTAGTTCTTAACTGCTACTCTGAGCTCTAACTTCCTGCACTTTCTTGATTACTTCATCAACTAAATCCTTTGCGCCGCCTACGTCTACAATTGCTACAGAAGCTGATGCAACTTCAATTCCAGCTGATTCTCCTAATTTCTTCTTGCTAGGTACATATGTGTACGGTATTTTTTTCTCGTCGCAAAGTATTGGTAAGTGGGCAACAATTTCGGGCGGGTCTACATCTGTGGCTATTATAATTAGCCTGGCCACCCCGCGCTCAACCGCTTTTGTAGTCTCGTTAGTTCCTTTCTTTATTTTTCCTCCTGTTTCGCGTACTTTTCTAATAGCTTCGTACGTTTTTTCGGCCAATTCCTGTGGAACATCGAATTTGACGAAAAAAGGCTTGGACATAGTCATCCTCCTCCCTGTTGGTCGTCTTTGCGTACTGTTAATAAAATAAACGCATCTTATAAAGCTTGCCCCCTACTCATGAGAAAAGATAAGGGTAACTCTTCCATTACTAATGTCATCAACTCTTGCGAACCCAACTCGATACAGCTGAATTAGCGAATCAACTCTCTCGCTTAAAATTCTGCGCTCACAGTACAGCGTTTTCTCCTGTAGCTCCAGTCCACGAGGTACCAGCATCTTGACTTCGACGCTCTCATTGACCATAACCCACTGTATAATTTGGGCGCTTTGCGCTTTAGCTGCCTCCTGCTCTAAGCTGCGCAGTTCAGCAGTATATGCCAACGTGCCTTGAACTTCGCGCAACTCCTTAATTGAGAAGTTCCCCAAGCCCATTAGCCGGAACAAACCTCCTTTGACTAGCTCGAAATCTCTCCGTGAGATCATGACTAAGGTTTCGTTTGTCACTCTGTACGTGTAGTTTTCTCTCTTTGAGGGGTGAACAGGTATAGTTCCCTTTAGCTCGTCCTTAATGTTCGTCAAGATGAGGTAAACAGGGCTTTCCACGCCCATATAGCGATTTGCAATGGGGTCTATCAGCGCCCTGTTAATGGCGTAGAGGTTGACCAGGCTTATTTTTGCATCAACGGGTTTAACTCCCACTGATTTAATTACTTCCCAAACAGTTTCCCTTACGATCCCCCTTCTGCGAAGTCCCTGGATAGTGCCCAGCCGAGGATCTGAATATGATGAGAGGTTCTTCTCGGAAATCAGCTTTCTTGTCTTGGACTTGCTTAAGACTATCCCCTCGAGCGAAAGCCTGCCGAAGTGAAGCGTCTCGGGGTATTTCCACCCCATGTGATCGTAGATGTACTTTTGCTTGGCAGTGTTCGTCACGTGTTCTTTAGCCCTAAGTATATGCGTTACGCCCATTAAGTGGTCATCAACAGCTGCAGCTAAGTTATAAGTAGGCCAGATAGAGTACCTTTCGCCTGTTATAGGGTGAGGAGTTTTAGACGTATCTATTATCCTTAAGGCAACCCAGTCCCTAATACTGATGTCTGGGTGGTTTAGATCGGTTTTTACTCTAACTACAGCTTCGCCCTCCTTGTATGCGCCCTCTAGCATTTTATCGTATTCTTCTATTTGAGTCTCTACTGGTCTGTCCCTGTGTGGGCAAGCCTTTCCGTGGTTTCTATACGCTTTGAACTCTTTGTTGTTGCATAAGTCAACATAAGCGCCTCCTCTTTTAATGAGCTCTCTAGTCACCTCGTAGAACAGAGGCAACCTTAAGCTTTGAATGTACTCTTCGTCCCACCGAACTCCTAGCCATTTAAGGTCTCTCTTAATGGATTCGTACGTGTCTGGGAAGGGAGATTTAATGCGGGGGTCTGTGTCCTCGAATCTGAGGATCATCTTTCCATTATAGATCCGCGCATACCAGTAATTCAGTAGGGCTGGTCTAGCGTTGCCTAAGTGCAACGAGAAGTCCGGGTTTGGAGCGAGCCTTGTAACCACTTTACCCTCTGCTGCACCAGGCAGAGGCGGCAGCTCCTTTCGGTACTCGCCCGCTCTCTCCTCAACTGCCTCGGGCCAGTTGCTCTTGGCAATGCTTAACTGCTCTTCAATGCTTAGCTTGTTGACTTCATCTACCGCGCTTTTCACGACCTCAATATAGGCTTTAATGCTTTTACGTATATCGGGCAACTCGCCTGCAACCTTGGACACTACTGCCTTCAGGTCGGCTTTGCCTCCGTGTTTAACGGCATTTATGATAGCGTGTTTGTACGCTACTTCACGCACTTTTTCTAATAGTTGCGCGTCTATACCCACTCTTTACCACCACGAGTAGCCCCCTTTTAGGTTCCATCCAGGGCATATCTATAATAAATAAAAGCAGGCCATCGCAGCGCGACTTTACGCTTCTAGCCTCAAGTTTATTCGTTACAATGTAGGCTAATTTATTGCCCCTTTTAACGTTTGATCCATCGTCCTTTAGAAAGTATATGTAGTTGCCCACAATTTCCTGCAGGCATAGCTCTGCATCTGGCTCTACTATATACCCCTCGTAAATCTCTTTTCCCAGCTCCTCGCGCAGAGTGATCACGGATGTCTTAAGTTTCCCTTTCTCAAAGTCTATGAACTCGGTCAATCTCTCATATGGAATCAAGCCGTACGCTTCATCGCACTTAACCGAGCTATCTGCTTTTAGGGACAAAACGTAAGCGCCACTTGTGAAGCAAATATATTTACCATTAGAGTATCCCTTTATGAAGACCTCAGGAAAAACATACTGTTCGCTCAAATAGAAGCACCACACCTAGTTTCCTTTATATACAAATCCGCATCAATGCCTCTTGAACTCAGGTAGTGAATCATATTTGGACCAAGCACGATTGGTTTTTTGCAGAGCTCCTTAGGAGCTCTTGCACCTGTAAGGAACATAACAGCTTTAAGCTCTAATATGTATTTTTCGAGGAATTTTTTAGCCCCTTCATAACCTCGCTCTAAGAGATTTTTCAGTATAGGCCTAGCGAATCCAGCCAAATCTCCCCCTACAGCTAGAGTTTTAGCAGCTTTTATGCCGTCCCACAGTCCACCGCTAGCAATAACTGTTGAGTTAGGGCTTGCAGCCCGCGTCTCAATGACCGAGAGTGGAGTAGGTATGCCCCAGGGCATTTGTGAAATGACAAGTCCTAAGCTCCGCGCGTCAGTGTTCTCAGGGTTCCTGAGCGCCTCGACCATAGCCCAGTTTGTTCCACATGCACCAGCAACGTCGAACGCCCTTACTCCAATTTTCGTAAACGCCTTTACTACTTCCATTGAAAGACCGTTTCCTACCTCTTTGATTATCAGCGGCACTCCCAACTCTCTTACAAGCTCGGCTGTTTTGTCTAGCAGCTCGTATTCAAAGTCTCTGTCTCCCTCTGGCTGTATAAGCTCTTGTGCTGGGTTTAAGTGGATTGCAAGCGCATCTGCCTTTATGGATTCAACGATTTTTCTCGCCACGTTTGTATCTAAATCGCGCAATTGAGCTATCCCTATGTTGCCTATAAGGGGAACATCGTGAGCAATTTCCCTAACAACTCTATAGGTCTCGAGTATCTCATCGTTGAAGTTAGACTTTATTAGCGGCCTCTGGCTCCCCACACCTATAGCTATTTTAAAATCGTGGGCGAGGTGGGCAAGCCCCTCGTTTATTGATTTAAGTTGAGGGTGTCCCCCCGTAATAGCCTCAATTACCAGCGGGGCATTTAACTCGTAGTTGAGGAACTCAGTTGAGAGATCTATCTCGCTGTATTTCAGCCCAGGTAGCGCCTGATGGACCAAGGTCATCTCGTTAAAAAGCGCATCGCAGAATTTCCCATATGTAATGTCATCCCTTAAACAGATCTCAACATGCTCTACCTTCCTGTACTCATAGTTTCCTTCACTCTTCACTATTGACACCAATTACTCTTAACGGGCAGCTCTCACTTATAGAACTTTATAGTTGCGTAACCTACGACAGACGATTTATCTCCTCCTATCTCGCCGCTAGTAGCGTGTTTTAAGAGAGCTGCTTTTGCTCCAGCTGATTTAGCCATCTCCATTATGGTCATTATCCCGCCAGGGCCGCATATAGTTACGTTCTCTTCTATTACCACTCTGTAAAACCCATTAGTGTCTAGTTCGAGTATCTCGTTAATGGCAGCTCTATCCTTTTCAAGGGCAGTCTCGTGGGGCTCGTAGTGAGTAAAATCGCTACTTGATATTATAATGACGTCGCGGTTAAGGCTCCTTACAGCGTTTTCTATTGCGGCGGAAACATCGCTGGCTAGCTCTGGGGTGTGAACGCCAATAACAATGGGGAGTATCTTTACTTTATCTCCGTAAATGTACTGTATGAATGGTAGCTGAACTTCTATTGAGTGCTCCTCTAAGTGTGCATACTCGTCAATATCGGCTATTTCGCTGAGTTCGGCTATTTTCTCTCCTAGCTCTGAGTCCACTTCAAGCCATCCTAAAGGAGTCTCCCACACGCCTTCTGGGTATATAGAGACTGGCTTACCATACCCTGTGTGGTTAGTGCCTAGAATGACTACTGTTTCAGGTACGCCTTCAGAAGCAGCCTCATAGTAAGAATGCGCCGCTATGGGTCCACTGTACGTGTAACCCGCATGCGGCACAATGAAGCCTAAAATATTGTGTTTTCTAGTCTTGTTCAAGCTCGGCGTTTTCCCGGGACCAAGTCTGTGTTTAAACGACCACTCTATCATCTCTATTAGGTCTTCTTTATCTCTAGGGTAAAAGTAGCCAGCAACTACGGGTCGACGCAGTTTCTTCAAGGTGTTCACCTCAAAATTGTCAAGTTAAGTAACTCAATGAAATTATGGATAATTGGGCCTTTATTAAATTAGAGGCCGCTCCTTGTGTGTACTAAATACGCTCAAGCGACTGCACTAAAGGGCAACTTAAAATATTGTTGTACTTTAAAACAAGCTCTCCTAAACGGAGGTCTCAAATTCGCTCGGTTGTTCAGGCAAATCAGCAGTTGGGGGAATTCCTCCTCTCTCCCTGAGAACCTGTCTAGCGAGCACCCAGTAGAGAAGGGCGAGGCTCTTCCTGCCCTTGTTATTACCGGGTATTATAAGGTCAATGTAATCAGTCCTGTTATCTGTATCTGCGAAGGCCACAACGGGTAGCCCTATCTCAGATGCCTCTTTAAGTGCCTGGGAGTCTGCTCTCGGGTCAGTTAATACAACTACCTCTGGTTCAAAGTACCACTTAAGGGATGGATTAGTTAATGTTCCGGGCAGGAATCTCCCTATGAAGGGCTTACATTGAAGATATTGGCAAGTTTTCTGAACAGGCTTAACTCCGTACAGCCTAACGGAGACGACCGCTATTTTTGCTGGGTCGTATCTTGCTAGAAATTTACCGGCCGTTCTCAACCTCTCGTCAATTTTCTTAACGTCAAGTATGTACACTCCGTCAGATCTCACTCTATAGACGTAGGGTTCCATGAACTTTGTGCATATATGCGTCCCTATGTGGACGCCCGCTGATAGGTATTTGTCTATAGACACAAGGAGCTCAATAGTTATTTGCTGCTTGTCCTCATCAGACATCTAAACACCTCACTAAGATATTTTGGGGAAGTATAAAACTTCGTCAGCTATTTCTACGTGAGAGAGGAACATTCTCCTGCAGCAGTACCTTTTAACGCCTAGATCGTCAAGCACTTTACCTGGTTCCTCTCCCTGCCTTACTCTTCTTAAGTACTCTTCCCACAGCTGGGCTATAGGAGTACCACATGTAAAGCATCTAACTGGGAACAACACTTGCCCTCACCTGTAGCTCTTCTGCCACCTCCTTCTAGCGCTATACCTGCCCCACTTCTTGGGCTCTGTTTGTCGTGGATCGCCGCTCAGAATATGCCTATCGTATTCTCTAAAGATCTTCTCTATTTCTTTTCCAACTTCACCGAAGTACTCTACAATTCCCCTTGCTATTGCTACTCTGCACGCATCAGCTTGACTCATTACGCCTCCGCCGCTTACATTTACCTTTATATCAATGAATTTCGCTAAGCTCCCAGCTAAGTGTATTGGTTCAGCTATCTTCTCTCTTGCTAGTTCAACGGGGTATGCCTCTAGAGGTATGTTGTTCACCCATACCCTGCCCTCACCAGCTCTAACGATTGCCCGAGCAACGCTTGTCTTTCTTTTACCAGTTGACACCACTATTTTATGTGTAGTTGGCTCAACTGCGTTTTGGCTCATTTCTTACCCCTCCATCCCATGGCGTAAGCAACTTCCTCTACTGTTATAAACCTCCCCTTGAGCCTAGTGTACATAGCTTCTGAGAACTTTACTGGCTCTACGCCCTTATACTCAGGCGGCACACCAATATATGCTTTAAGTCTCTTATAGGCTTCTCTTCCGTGGGGCTTATCTATTGGGAGCATGCCCCTCACTGCGCGCTTAAATATGCTAACGGGGTTTCTCGGCCGCCTAATTCCAGATCTTTCCGGGTTGAGGTGAGTCTTTACCTCGAAGAGCAGCCTATACCCGTTTACGACCCTGCTCTTCTCGCCGCTTAGAACAGCCTTTTCAGCGTTGAAGACGTACACGCTGTAGCCCTCTAGAAGTTTCTTTGCTGCAATGCTGGCCAATCTCCCTAAGATTTGCCCAGAGGCATCAACATATAGAATTTTCTCTTGTTGCATCGACCTCACCCAATAATTCTCACGCCTGAACCATCTGGCTTCTCTCTTAAGAGCTCATATATGTTTATTGCACGACCTCCTGCTGCGCCGATCTTCTCTATTGCAGTTTTCGAGAAGCTCAGCGCAGCGACAACTACGGGGTGATCTAGTTTGCCAGCGCCCAGTACCTTTCCAGGAACCACGATATAATCCCCTGGGTTTGTGAACCTATTTATTCTACTTATATTGACAGCTCTACGCGTTCTCGTAGCTCGAGAGAGATCTTCAGCGATAACTCGCCACAACTTAGCGTTGTGTTCCCTTGAGTACTTAATTAGGATCTTAACGAGTTCCCTTAAGATTAAATTTGTTTTCCCCCTTACTTCAGTCACTGCACAACACCCGCTGCCTTCAACCTTTCCTCTAGCTCATTTAACTTATTTATGAGGATCTCAGAGGCCTCTATAAGCGCTCTATGCGCGCTTAAGCCGCCCGTGAGGTTTATGTGTAAAATATACTCGTTTTGCTTGTGGGATACTTTAATTGAACCGTACTCGCATACCTGTTCGCACAGTCTACAGAAATTGCAGCTCAGTATTCGCTGGATGTTCACAGAGACTCTATCCCCTTCAACTAACAATACTTGGCGAGGGCAGGCCTCAACGCATTTAGAGCAGTTTCTGCAAGTATGATGTTCTACGCTTATTAGCGGCACATACTTGTGAATTGCAACACTAACAGGGCTCCATTTAATGTGTTCTTTCCCTCTCCCGAGCCTAGCAAATGCCTCTAGCTTTATTCTCTGGCCCTTTGCTAGCTTCAATATAGGTATGTTTTCGTGAATAGGAGCGATCTGAGGATCGCCTGGAATTAAATTTTTGCTATATATCGTAGAAATACCCCCCTCTGGCCCCTCTGCTTCAAGATCGAACTTTGCAAAGCAGTCTGCCGAAAATACTCTCTTTTCGCCAGCCTCTGCGCACTCCTCTGGGGGCTTGTACCTTTTATAAGCATCATCGCTTCTCAAAGGGACTAGCCCCAATCTATGGGCTATATACTCATCATAAAATACGCTCGAATTCTCTATGAAGATGACATAGTCGATAGCCATTGTCGGAACTTCGCTCATAATTGCCCTTCTAATTGAGTTGAGTACATGTAGAGAAATGCCCTGGATGAGCAGAGTTGTAGCGAATTGGCTGCTCTCTAATACATCTACCTTCAATTAAAGCACCTCGAATTTAGAGCCTCCTACCCCTCCTTCCACCCGGTCTCCTAGTGGTGTCGTGAGGTACTGGCGTAACGTCCTCTATTCTGCCAATAACGAAGCCTGATCTTGCGAGCGCCCTTATTGCAGCTTGTGCTCCAGGTCCGGGGGTCTTTGGGCCGTGGCCGCCAGGGGCTCGCACTTTAATGTGAAGGGCTGTAATCCCTTTATCCATGGCATCTGTTGCCGCCCTAGAGGATGCTAGCATTGCAGCATACGGGCTTGGTTTCTCCCTATCAGCTTTTACAACTCTCCCGCCGCTCGACACGCTGACGGTTTCTGCGCCTGAAAGATCTGTGATGTGTATTAAGGTGTTATTAGAGCTGCTGTATATGTGAGCCATGCCCCATCTAAGCTCTCTGAATGCAAACGACACAGCATTCACCCACTATGCCGACTCACTAGCTTGTAGCTTTATGTAAGGGCTCTTATAATAGTAACCTATTAACTTCTCTTCCTTCATGGACACAATATAGCCGGGGGATTTAATCTTCCTCCCGCCTATTGTTATATGTCCGTGAATTATTAGCTGTCTAGCCTCCTGAATAGAAGTCGTTAGCCCCTTCCTGTATATTATTGTTTGGAGCCGCCTCTCCAATAGGTCCTCTACGCGCACGTTCAATATGTCGTCTAGCTTGGCCCCCTCTTTTATTAACCCTAGCTCTGTTAGCTTACTGAGTAGCACTTTCTCCTCTTTTTCTCGAACATCAGGAGGAGCAGCGAGGAGAGTGCGCGCCCTGTGCCTAAAGTACCTAACAGTTGACATAGCCTTCCACAGCTCTCTCTTGTTCCTAAGGCCATAGGTTCCTATAAGCCTTGATTCATCCATTAGCCTCTCTTTACGCCAGGGGTGCCTAGGCCCTGACCACGTTCTCCTAGACTTCTTTGGATCGCCCATGCAATTTCACCCAATATTATTTCTGCTGTTGTTGCGGAGCCTCTCTTTTCCTCTTAACTCCTACGGTTATACCGGCTCTGCCAGTCGTCCTAGTTCGCTGTCCCCTAACTTTTAAGCCTATAGCGTGTCTTACACCGCGCCAAGTTTTTATCCTTTTCTCGTGCTCGATGTCTTCCTTGACATAGAACAACAGCGACGCACTAGTGTAGTGCAGATCGCTCCCTAGCGAGCGGTCTTTTCTCCTGTTGCAGAGCCACACGGGTATGTTGTACTTAAGGGGCTCTTTAACTACGCTCTCCAGGTTTTTAATTTCATTATCTGTTAAGTACCCAGTTTTCATGCTTGGATCTAACCCTAGAACTCTGCACACGCCTAGACCGAAGTTGTAACCCACTCCTTTAATAGCAGCTAAGCCTTGTACAAGTGGAAGCCTACCATCTACATCTGTTTCTAAGATCCTAACTATTCTCCTAAACTCTCTCTCCAATTACTTCACCGTAAGCACTATGTTGAACCCAATTCTAACATTTTTAGGGTAAATGCAGCTTTTAAAACTATTTCAAATGAGCTTTAAAAATACACAAAGGCGCCGGGGGCGGGATTTGAACCCGCGCGCCCCTTATGGGGCACTGGCTTCCCGGTAGTATAGCTTCAAGTCTCCAGGCCAGCCCCTTAGGCCGCTCGGGCACCCCGGCCCTTCTATAAAAATAGGATAGAGAGAAAGGGCTTAAAACTATGTAGTTTCTTAGAGCTCGATTTCTATCCAAACTTCTGGTGGCACTCGCACCCTAATCAGCTGCTTCATTACTCTCTCGTCTTCAGCTACATAAAGTAGCCTCTTGTGTATCCTCATTTCCCACCTTTCGTACTTCTTTTTACCCTCGCCGTGAGGTAGCTTTAGCGTTCTTATTGTAAGCTTTTTTGTCGGGAGGGGAATAGGCCCGCTAGTCTTTATTCCGCTTTTCTTGGCAATATCAACTATCTTTAGAGTGAAGTCCTCGAGTACCTTTACGTTAGTGCTCCACATTTTTATTTTAACCATTCTTGGTAGCGACAACGAGATTCCCCGGCTTTGTTGGTTTTACACAACTAATGTCTTTCGATAAAAACTTATCATTTAATTGCACGCTCAGTGAAAACTTCAACTACTTTTTGGCAGCTGCCTGAGCTGGCTTTACCTCCAAGACTTGTCCTATACCAACAGTTTTGCCCATGTCTCTCATGGCAAACCTTCCGAGACCTGGGAACTCTGAGTACTTTTCAGCTACTAGCGGCTTAATTGGCTTGAACTTCACTATTGCGATATCGCCTTGCTTCAAGAACTGGGGATTCTTTTCGACTTCCTTGCCCGTTCTAGGATCTAGCTTGGCGACAATTTCTGTAATCCTGCAGGCAATGCTCGCTGTGTGTATGTGTAGCACTGGAGTGTAGCCAATAGCTATTGCTGTGGGATGCCATACCACCATTATGCGCGCTGTTAGCTCGTCTGCTACTGTTGGAGGACTGTCAAGGGATCCTATTACATCGCCGCGTTTAACGTCTTTCTTCTCAACGCCCTTTAAGTTAAAGCCTATGTTGTCGCCCGGCTCTGCCTTCTCTATTCTAACGTGGTGCGTCTCTATGGACTTCACTTCTGCAGTTAGCGAGGGAGGCATTATCGATACTTTGTCGCCTACCTTGAGAACGCCAGACTCAACTCTACCTACAGCAACTGTTCCAATACCGGAGATCACGTATACATCTTGTATGGGCAGTCTAAGAGGTTTGTCTAAAGGCTTTGGCGGAACTGCAAGCTGGTCTAGCGATTCAGCTAGTACTGGCCCATTGTACCACGGCATGTTAGGCGATCTTTCTATTAGGTTTTCTCCAGTCCAAGCAGATACTGGTATGAAAGGTATCTTAGTAGGATCGAATCCAATGCTTCTTAGGAATTTGCTGAGAATCTCAACAACTTCTTTATACCTCTTCTCGCTGTAAGGAGGTTCAGTGGCATCCATTTTGTTTATGGCTACTATTAGTTGGCTTATGCCCATCGTTCTTGCAAGTATAGCGTGCTCCCTAGTTTGGCCTTCAGCGCTCATTCCGGCCTCGAATTCGCCCTTCCTTGCACTAACAACTAGGATTGCTGCGTCTGCCTGGCTGGCGCCTGTAAGCATGTTCTTCACGAAGTCTCTATGTCCTGGGGCATCGATGATAGTGAAGAAGTACTTCTTGGTTTCGAACTTCATGTATGATAGGCTTATTGTTATGCCCCTCTCCCTCTCGTCCTTTAACCTATCAAGCAACCAGGCGAATCTGAAGCTCTCTTTGCCCATTTTCTTGGCCTGCTCCTCAATTTCCCTCATGGTTTTTTCGTCGAAGTATCCTAAGCGGTACAATATATTGCCTACCATTGTGCTCTTTCCATGATCTATGTGCCCAATTATTATTAGATTCAAGTGCGGCTTCTGAGGCACACTCATAATTAAATCACCTATACCTTTTCCACGTGATTAAATACTATGCTTATAAAGTTTACCAAGACCCTTAAATACTATTTTATAGACTGTTAAAAAAGCTATACACTTCGAGTAGCTTAGAACAAAATCGATGGGGAGAAGGATAAATAATAAATCGCGCTACCTGCTGCTTAAGGCTATTCTCTCTATTTCATCTTTTCTCTGTATAGCGTAGCTCTTTGGATCGCCATTAGCAGCTAATATTATCTCCTCGGCGAGGGCTTCTTCTATGGGCAACGGGTTATTAAACGACTTCAATCGAGCGCCCTCTGTGAGGTGCTTCAGTGCAAGATCTATCCTTCTTAGCGGCGATATATCCACTGACACGTGGTACACTATGCCGCCGTACATTATCCTAGTCGTATCTTCGCGAGGAGCTGAATTTTCAATTGCCCTGACGAGCACTTGTAGGGGGTTTTCGCCAGTTTTTACGTGAATTAGCTCAAATGCCTTTTTAACTGTATTAAATGCTAGGTGCTTTTTACCCGTATTTCTGCCTGGCATCATTAGCTTGTTGAGCAACCGCTCAACTATGGGTACAGCAGTCTTGCCGAATCTCCTGTGCTCGTGCCTACCCCCCGTGTGGGGTACGCGCGTAGGCTTTAAGCAGAGATATCTCTTTAGGCTCGGGTCCCTAATATTGATCCAGCTGTAGCTCCACTTACCAAAGAGCTTTATCTCATTAACTTCTATAGCTAGGGGAGCTTGAGTGTCCAAGCCGCGCACCTATCTCACAGGTTTTTGCTTCTTTCCCAACCAGAGGGCTTTGAGCGATACTCCATTGACTAGGACAACCTTGAATTTTACTCCAGGTATATCGCCCATCGCGCCTCCTAGCGTACCTCCTATACCCTCTATAACTACTTCGTCGTGCTCATCAATGAAGTTTACTCCTCCGTCCCAAGGCACGAAAGCTGTAACAACCTTTCCATTCTTTACAAGTTGGACTCGAACGCACTTCCTTAGAGCTGAGTTAGGTTTACGCGACTCAACGCCAACCTTCTCCAATACAATACCTCGCGCCAGCGGCGCTCCTTCTAGAGGATCTCTTATTAATCCCTGTTTTCGCAGGGCTCTCCACTTGTATTCTCTCTGATACCATCTAAACCTGTTGCGCTTCTCGCCAAGTTTCCTTGCAGCGTATATTCCATTGGGAGCTTTCTTACCGGGCAAGTGTAAGCACCTCTTCTCTACATTCTAATCTCTTGACCTTTTAAATATTCTTAAGCTTTATACAGACGCTCAAAAACCAAGGGCAGTTTTACCCCAAAAATTGCTATGCTATTATTACAGAGTCTATATTGAAGTGCCTCTTCATTATTAGCTTAACCTTCTGAATGTTTCTACCCCCTTTTCCTATAGCCAGCGCCTTATCGGCTGGGTTTACTGCGACGTACAGGATTTTAGATCCATCGGGCCTAGTTACAAGCTTCATATCCTTGACTCTCGCTGGAGCCAAGGCCAATTTAACTTGTTCCTCTAGCTTATCGCTAAAGCCTACTATCTCTATTTCCTTGTTGAGGATTTTTCTTAGCCTCTGAACAAAGAAACCGCGCGGACCAATAGCCTTTCCAACTTCCTCTGGGTTGACCATGAATATTATGCGGTTGTTTTCGTCCTCAATGATACAGTCTCTAACTGAGGCATTTGTTAACTCACTGAGCAATGCCATATACCTGAATTCCTCGGGAGTTATCCTAATTTGGCCTCGATCCTTATTACTCAATCATTGCTCACCTGTTTAACTAGGTCAAGAATTCTCGATTGGCCGGGGTCTATTATCGCAAGAGCTGTTACGCTATGCGGCCTTCCCACAACGTTGCCCAGCTCAATATTTGTTCCCTCGAAAACAATAACTGGTATTTTGCTTAGTTTAGCGTAGTGCTCTATGTCGTGTCTAAGTTCCGGAGGCGCGTTAGATGCAAGTATTATGAGCTTTGCTTTGCCGTGTAGTGCTAGCTCTGAAATCCTGCGGGCTCCATACGCTATCTGTCCCGTTCTTGTAGCTACTTGAATTGCCCTCGTAATCTCCGCTCTTAGAGTTAGGCTACTCATTTTCCTCGCCTGTTGCATTTTCCTCTGCTTGTTTAGCTCCATATGGAGTCATGAAGATTTGGACTAAACCAGTACCTACTGGAGGCACTTGCCCTATTATAACGTTTTCGGTTATGCTTGGTAGGGTATCCTCTTCGCCTGAGATAGCGCTTTCCACGAGTTTCTGAATAGTTGTCTCAAAAGTGGCTTTTGCGAGCACGCTCGGTTTCTCGCCAGCAATGCCCATTCTACCTATTTGCCTAACGTGGCCAGTCCACGTCATCATATCTGCGAGTAACATTATGTGCCTTACATCTACGTCCAATCCTTGATCATCAAGTATATTCTTTATTTCCTTAATTATAGACATCCTAGCTGCCTCGACGCCAAGAACATTCTCAATTTCATGTATGTCATTTGTATATATTCTCCTCCAATCGACGCCCGGTATGTTCATAACCTCTTTTAAATTGCTTCCCTCTGCTATAATGATGTACTCGTCTCCTCTTCGCTGAATTATTGTTTTCTTCACTTCTTTTATTCCTTTTATATGCGCTTGGAGAACCTTTGTCCTGAGCTTCTCTATTTTAGTTGGATCTAGGTACTCTTCGCTCAGTAGCACTCTTATTTCGTCAAGCTCCTCCGAGATATTATCAACGGTGCCTATATCAAGCTCGCTGAGAACGCCAGCTATTTGCTCTAAGTCTATGCCCTTATCCACGAGCATATCCCTATCGAGCTTAATTGTAGCAACGCCTTCCGCGTAGTCGACGTTGAATTCTTTTGCTACGTTCTCAACGTAAGTTGATTCAATGCGCCTTGCAACCTCCTTAACTTTTTCCAAGTCGCTCTTGTAGCCCTCGGTGAGGTATATCTCCATAATTGGCGTCTCGGGGCGTTTCCTCGCATCTACAATCTCTATTAGCCTAGGTAGCCCCAGCGTCACGTTGTACTCCCTCACGCCAGCGTAGTGAAATACCCTCAACGTCATTTGCGTTGAAGGCTCTCCAAGGCTTTGGGCTGTTATGGTGCCAACAGCCTCGCCTGGCTCTACGAGCGACTGGTGATATTTCAGTACGACTTCTTGTACTATTTTCTCTACTTCCTCACTGTGTAGCTTGCGATGCTTGGACGCGTCGTGTAGCTTGCTCGAGAGCTCGTTGTAGAGCTGGGGTGTTAAATACATTTTATACTTAGCTAGAACAGCGTTTATGTCCTCTGCGCTGAAGCCCATGTAAATCACCTCGCGTATTTCTCAATAATTCTATCAATGTTTACCGCTTTGCCATGATCGCTCTTCATGGGATCCACTCCATCCTCGCCGTAAAGCAGTTGGACTATTTCTCCCATAGCTGTTCTCACTGCTCCATCGTAGGATACTTTTAGGTCCTGTAGGGCGTTAATGAGCCTTCTCTGCATGTAACCCGATTGGCTTGTTCTTACAGCAGTATCTATCAGTCCCTCTCTTCCCGCTGCCGCGTGGAAGAACAACTCAAGGGGGCTCAATCCGTCAACGAACCCAGTCTTAATAAACCCCCTTGCTTCGGCGCTTATATCTCCTGGCTTAAAGTGCGATAGCATTCTATTTTGGAATCCGCGCGACAGCCTTTTACCCCTAACTGTTTGTTGCCCGAGCAGTCCTGACATTTGGGTTATGTTTATTGGGTTGCCCCTTGCCCCAGTTCGAGCCATTATTATAACAGGGTTAGTAGAGGTAAAGTGCTGAGTTAGGACATCGGCCACTCTGTCGAGAAGCCTCTTGGATAGAGTATCTATTATTTCGTCTTCAAGGCTCTCCTCGAGCGTTTTCCCTGGCCTAGGAACCAGCCTTTTCTCGCTATAAAGCCTAATTAACTCTTTTGCCTCCTCGAGCTTTTCTCTAATAGTGTTCTCAACAGCGTTCTTTGCACTATAGCTTAACATTAAGTGATGGTAGCCCATTGTCAGCCCGTACATTTCGCATGCCCTTATAAACATCTTGTAGACTCTATCCATGAAGTACCTGCCGTAGTTCTCTCCGTATTCTTTAATCAGCCAGTGCATTAGGCTCTCTGGCTCTTCCCTACCAATACTTGCCTTATCTAGGACGCCCTGGAGCATTACGCCATTTTTAACTAGAACGATGCTGTCGTGGGGACAGTCCTCGTCAATGCACCTTAGAGCAGAGGTGCTACCTATCTTAGAGTTCTTCTTGTAGTTGAAATCTTTAGGTAAAAACAGAGAGATGAGCTGCTTTCCAGACCAGTATTCTCTAGGCTTCAAGATTGCTGGCTCAGGCAAATCTCCTTTATACCCAGTTACTGAGAGAAGGACGAATACTTCGTCTTTTGTCAAAAAGGTCGACTTGGCAGTTAGTATGTAAGCGCCGCTAATGTAGTCCTGCAATCCGCCTACAATAGGGCCACCGTATCTTGGTGTCAAGATGTGCTTCTCAACGAGCATTAGCAATCTAGCCTCTGTGCGCGCCTCCTCGCTCTGTGGTACGTGTAAGTTCATCTCGTCTCCATCGAAGTCAGCGTTGTAAGGTGGACAGACAAGTGGATGTAGCCTAAACGTCTTGTAAGGCAGGACCCTAACTGCGTGAGCCATAACAGAGATCCTATGCAACGAAGGTTGCCTGTTAAATAACACGATGTCTCCATCTAGTATGTGTCTCTCAACTACAAAGCCTGCCTCAATGGATTCAGCGGCAACCTTTCTATCGACGTACTTGAGGCTTATTTTCCTCCCGTCGGGCCTAATGATGTAGTTTGCGCCTGGCCACTTATCTGGCCCATTTAATATAAGCCTTCTCATGAAATCAATATTCCAAGATGTGATCCTCTCAGGAATTGTAAGCACTTTGGCAATTTCTTCGGGCACTCCAACCTCGTTGATGCTTAAGTTAGGATCTGGGCTAATAACAGTCCTGGCCGAGTAGTCTACCCTCTTGCCCCTAAGGTCTCCCCTGAACCTGCCCTCTTTTCCCTTAAGTCTTTGCGATAGACCTTTAAGGACTTTTCCGCTTCGATGCTTAGCCACAGGTATACCGGAGACCTCATTGTCGAAGTAAGTCGTAACGTGATATTGAAGTAGTTCCCACTCCTCCTCGATAATCGCGCTTGGGGCACCGCTTTCAACATGCTCTTTCAACCTGTTGTTGACCCTTATTATATCAACTAGCTTGTGCGTTAGATCGTCCTCGCTTCTAATTCCTGTTTCAAGGGTAACTGAGGGTCTCACCGATCTAGGGGGGACAGGTAAAACGGTTAGTATCATCCACTCGGGGCGCGCCTCCCTTGGATCTCCTCCTAAGAGCACTATATCATCATTAGGTATCTTTTCTAATTTTTCTCTGATCTCGCTCGGCGACAACTTCCTGAAGCCAACATCTGTTTGCGCGTAGAAGCTGTAGGGCCTATCCAGCTTAATCTTGTGAGAAGGCGAGCCGCAGTGCGGGCATGCAACAGCGGCCATTGCCTTCTTTCTGATGTACTCATGAAGCCTCTTCTTCAGGTAAAGCAGTTGCAACTCCTCGAGGTCTCCTAGGAGCTTTAAGTATTCCTGTCTCTCGCTCTCGGGTATTTTTAACCTTCCACAGGAGTTGCAAGTAGCTTTTAGGTACAGCAGTATGTACTTAATGAAGGCTATGTGAATAACAGGCTTAACTAGTTCTATGTGGCCAAAGTGCCCTGGACAGTTTTCTCTAGTGTTGCCGCATGTCGGGCAAACTTCACCTGGCTCAATTGCGCCCATGCGCTTATCCATTACACCTCCATCTATTGGTAGACCGTCGTTGTCGTAAACATCGGTGGTCGTCACCGAGGTTACGCTCATTTTCCTTACTTCATCAGGTGACAGCAGTCCGAACTTTATTTTAGCTATTCTCGATGTAAGCACTGTCTCACCCCTTCAGAACATCTTCTACGGCCAGCCTCGGCCTTATGCCCATGCTTACCAGCTCCTGAACTAGTAGTTTAAACGCGTAGCTAACGTCGACTGGCTTTAAGTTCACTTTATCTTTATGAATTGGGCAAACGAATTTACCCTTGTTCTTATCGTAGTGTCCTATAAATCCGCACTCCTCACAAATGTACACTCTCGCTTGATCGCTCCTTTCCCGCATAGTTTCTCTAAGCAACATAGAGGCGCCGTGTCCAATGAGGCAATCTACTTCCATTTCACCCCACCTAAGTCCTCCTGCGCGCGAACGCCCCTGAGTTGGCTGCCTAGTCAATATCTGCACTGGTCCTCTTGCCCTAGCGTGTATTTTATCGCTTACCATGTGGTGGAGCTTTTGGTAGTAAACTACACCGATGAAGACAGGGTTCTCAATAATTTCGCCAGTTCTTCCATCGTACATTGTTTCCTCCCCTGAAGGAGGATACCCGAACCTCTTCAAAACTAGCCTGATGTTCTCAATAGGTTCCTTGTAGAATGGGGTTGCATCAACGTTTTCCCCGCGGAGCGCTGCAGCCT
This sequence comes from Desulfurococcaceae archaeon, assembly GCA_038888155.1. Lineage (GTDB taxonomy): Archaea > Thermoproteota > Thermoprotei_A > Sulfolobales > Desulfurococcaceae > UBA285. The sequence continues at coordinate 115,952 of JAWAJB010000004.1, read as the reverse complement.
TTCCTGCAATACACTCTAGTAAGTGTCCTACAGTCATTCTGCTTGGAAACGCGTGTGGATTAATTATTAAATCTGGTGTAACTCCTTCCTCTGTGAAAGGCATATCGTATTGAGGTATTAATACGCCAATGACTCCCTTCTGTCCGTGCCTTGAGGCTAGCTTATCGCCCAGCTCGGGCACCCTAGGATCTCTTACTCTCACCTTTACGAGTTTATTGCCTTCATCGTCCATTGTTAAAACAACGATGTCAACAACGCCCTTTTCGCCGTGCCTTACAGCCACACTTGTATCCTGCTTAGTAATTCCCCCAACGCCGTATTCCTGCACGCTAATGAATCTAGGAGGGCTTACTTTGCCCACTAAGACATCTCCTCCGTTTACTTCCGTTTCCGGCGCTATAATGCCATCGTCGTCAAGGAGTTCATATACTTGTTGCCCCCGGTAACCTCTCACGCTAGGAGACGGCTTCACTATTTCGTCCTGTATACCGCCTGGGTACTTGTACTCAACTGTTGTGTAAAGCCTGAAGAAAGTCGACCTAGCCATTCCCCTATCAACGCTGCTTTTGTTTAGGATTACAGCGTCCTCGATGTTGTAGCCCGTGTACGTCAAAACCGCTGTTACGAAATTCTGCCCAGAAGGCCTATTGTTGTAGTTAATTATGTCTATTGCCTTGGTAGAAACAAGGGGTTTTTGAGGGTAGTGTAATAAGTGGCCCCTAGTGTCAGACCTACGCTGGAAGTTAGCCGTGCTTAAGCCAAGAGCTTGCTTTGCCATAGCAGCCTCGTACATATTTCTGGGGCTCTGATTGTGCTCAGCGTATGGAATTACAGAAGCTGTAATGCCGAATATTCCAGGCGTCCAAATCTCAATGTGTGTATGCTCTCCTGTAATTTGTTCGGGGGTTAAAGCAACGTACGCGTTTTCCTCCTCGTCTGGGTCTAAGTACTCAATAACTCCCATCTTGACGAGATCATCAAAGGAGATCTCTCCTCTACTCAATTTGGCAATATGCTCTTTTGTTAACTTGGGGATCCCGTTCTCCACAATAATCAACGGTCTCCTTATGCGGCCAGCATCGGTATTTATAACTACTTCATTTATGTGATCTGTGTGAGTGTATGAAACATTCACCTCTGGACTGAGCTTGCCCTGCCTCCTAAGATCTCTAAGCGTATTGACAAGGTCTTGCCCGTTACTATGATAGCCTATTAGCTTGCCGTTGAGAAATATCTTGGCCAAGCCTATGTAATCTTCCTCTCTGAGCTCGCCTCTTTCTAGTTCTTTAATGATCATATCAAGGTAGCCACTGTAGTGTTTGCCCTTAATCTTCTTTGAGAGGATAGGTATCGTACCCATATCGTATAGCAATTCCTCTACTTCTTCATCGTCGATACCAACGCTCACATTCGTCAGTAGCGCTAGGTTCTTAACTAACCCTATATTTGCCCCTTCGGGAGTTTCAAATGGGCATATCCTGCCCCACTGAGTGCCGTGGAGCTCTCTCGCCTCGAAATGCGGCTGGCTACGTGTTAGCGGCGAGACAACTCTCCTCAAGTGGCTTAGTGTACTCAGCATGTTTGTTCTATCTAATAGCTGGCTTACCCCAGTTCTACCTCCTGGCCAGTTTCCCGTAGCCATTGCATGTACAATTCTGTCCGTTATTATGCTGTGCTTGAAAGCAGCCTTTATTTCAACTTTTCTGCTTTTCGAGAGCTGTTTCTCTAGTTCCTCATGCAGCTCCCTAGTAAAAGAGACAAGAGCTATTCTCACAAGCGTAGCGAGAAGATCACCGGCTAATTTTAGCCTCTTATTCCTGTAGTGATCTTTATCATCTGGACTTCTCCGCCCTAGCATTAATTCAATAATTCTAGCAATCATCTGCCCTATGAAAACTGCTTTAAGTATTCTAGTTTCCTTAGTGGAGTCTATTCCAATGTGCGGAAGCAACCGCTCGTCGAGTACCCTCTGCGCTCTCTGTATTCTCTCTTCCCTGGGTCTTCCAACAGCGAAGCGAGAGCCTATGTAATCTAGCGCTTCTTCTGCGATTTTTCTTCTGTACTTTTCAATATATTCTCGGATTCTCTCTTCGGATAGGTTCTGCGGGATTTCGAGCCTTGGGAACAGCTGTTCTGCCTGAAGTATTGATGGAAGTATAAACTCGTGGTAGGTTGGGTCTGGGCTTACTGCGTAGAGGATTTCCTTGGTATCTAGGCCGAGAGCAACCATCAATACAACTACAGGTATTCTATGGCCTTGAACATTAGCGTAAAATAGTCCATCCCTCCTTCGATCTACTATTAGTTGTGACCTCCTTCCCTTGGCCGCACTAATCACTTTAGCTGTGTGCGTTATACCAGTGCCTTCCTGTCCATAGTCTAGTAGAATAGTGTTACTCGCTAGATCTTCTTGGGCAACGAGCACTTTTTCGCTACCGTTAATAATGAAGTATCCCCCTGGATCTTGAGGGTCTTCGCCGTGCTCGACAAGCTCTTGGGGAGTCGCTGTGCTCAACATGTCTATTTCTGACTTCAACATGACGGGTAAATCCATGAGCTTTAAGTCCATCTCCCTGTAGAATCCATCTCCCTCTATCCTAATAGTGACGTAAAGCGGCGACATATAGGTAAGGTTCCTAATTCTGCACTCCAAGGGAGTCTTGTAGTTTGCAGTTCCATCGATATCTATCCACTGGGGTTTCCCTATCCTCGGCTTCTCAATGTAAAGCTTAATAGTGTCAGTGATTGGCACAACGCTGAATTCCTCTATTATCTGCGGCAAGATCTCCCTGATAAACCTGTTGTAGCTATCTAGGTGTTGCCGTACGAGACCTTTTTCCTCGAAGTATTTCTTTGCGACCAACCAAAGGTCTTCGTTTGAGAGAGATGAAATCAAGACTTCTTAGTCACCTCTACAACAACATATCTATAAGCAATAAAAACTCCTGCTGTTGCACTTTTTCTTATAATCCTTATTATATCCCCAGGTTTTGCGCCAATCGCCTTTATAACTGGGTCATCTGCAGATATCCAGGGTAACTGCCACGGCTCGATTCCCAGCCTCTTTAACAGCTGAACTGCCTCCTCAGGCGGAACTACCTCGTGTTTTGGTACTAGCTCGTGTTCAAGGATATTTGAGTCCTTGGACATAACAACCACTGCCTCTTCTAAACATTCCAGCTTAATACCTTAAAGCAACAGGGGCTTTTATACAGTCTAAACGAGGTTCTAGTGGACCGGCCGGGATTTGAACCCGGGACCTCCCGGACTCTGGCCACTAGTTGCCAACCGGGCGCTCTTCCGAGCTGAGCTACCGGCCCTTTCATTAATCAACTCACAGGTTTTGTCCTTAAAAAGTATTTTTGTTTAGCTATAATTAAAGTGGGTTTTGGCAGACCCATTTATTGCATCTTTCAGCGCGTTGACTCGACTTATTATATTTAGTGGTGTTTGCTTATGTCTAGCGTGGACATAATTGATGACATTATTAGGAAGCGTGGACTATCATCTAGGATATTTGATAATAGGGAAGTGCTGCACCCAGACTACGTACCAGACACTCTACCTCATAGAGAGAAAGAAATAGTCAAATTAGCAGAAATACTCGTGGTGTCCTCTAAAGGCGAGAGGCCAAGCAATGTCTTTCTCTATGGATTTACAGGCACAGGTAAAACTGTAGTTGCTAAGTACGTAGTAAAGAAGCTAGTCGACAAAGCCCCATCGCTTGGAACTAGGCTGGGCTACGCCTACGTTAACACGAGAAAAGTCGACACGCCGTATAAAGTACTTGCCTCTGTAGCGTCTAGCCTAGGACTTAGAGTGCCATACACTGGGCTAGCTTTGAGTGAAGTTTATAGGAAGTACATTAATGCCCTAGATAGCTGGGCAGGCCTTCACATAGTAGTACTCGACGAAATTGATTATTTTGTTCGGAGGCACGGAGATGATATATTATATAAGCTCTTGAGGTCAAACGAGGACCTCTCGCGGGCTAAATTATCCATTATAGGGATAACCAATAACCTGCACTTTGTTGAGAGCCTTGATCCGCGAGTTAGATCCAGCCTTGGTGAAGAGGAAATTGTTTTTCCCCCATACAATGCAGACCAACTAAATACTATTTTGAGACAGAGAGCAGAAAAGGCCTTTAAACCAGGAGTAATAGAGGAAAGCGTTGTCTCCTACTGTGCTGCTCTAGCTGCGAGGGAACACGGAGACGCAAGGAGGGCGCTGGACCTATTAAGGGTCTCAGGTGAAGTTGCAGAGAGGGAAAACGCCGGAAAAGTAACTATTGAACACGTGAAGAAGGCACTAATCGAGATTGAAGAGGGTAGGATGTACCAGACCATAGTCTCTCTGCCCTTACACCAGAAGTTGGTATTGAAAGCTATCCTAGACATTATATCGAGAAAGGGATACGCTACAACGGGTGAAGCTTACTCTCTTTATGTAGAAGAGGCTAAGAAGCGCGGGCTGGAGCCGCTGTCGATGAGGAGCATAAGCCAAGTCATATCCCAGCTAGACATGATGGGGATTTTAACAGCAGAGGTTAAAAGCTTGGGTAAACACGGACTAACTAAGTTGATGAAAGTTAAAGGCGAAGTTATAAAGGTCGCACTAGAGGCGCTAAAAGAGCTTGTATAACGCTCCAGTAATAGAGGCATATGACGATGGCTACTTCCCCGTAGCGTATAAGGGCGGCAGAGGATCAACTTATATTGTTGGAGTAGAAGTTAGAGACATCTTTTATCCATCTAAAGTAGCGTGGAGCCTCGTTAAGGTAGATATGAATACCACGACTGTAGCTATCTCGGAGATATCCAAAGCTATGAGCGGGAGCTTGTTGGTGCTAGACGGAATAACTTATGCAGGGTTTGACGTTATTGACCCTCTCTACTTGTACGCTTCTACTGGCAAAGGTGTGATTATTGTTCAGATGTACCCATTAGATCTTGAGAGAATAGAGTGTGCATTGAGGAAGCACTTCTATAATTGGCAAAGTAGGTATAACACAATAAGGGAAATATATAGTAAGATGATCCCGGTTGAGACCCCCTGGAGAACAATTAAGTTGTACACGCATGGAGTTAGCCCTAGCGAAGCAATCAAGGTAATACACGGCACCTGCATATATAGCCCGCTTCCAGAGCCTTTGAGATTAGCCGATAAGATTGCTTCAAGTATATCTCGAGCTCTTCTGAGATAGTGCTAGTGGAACAAGAGCGCCAAAACAAAATATAGCCGGGCGGGGATTCGAACCCCGGTCGCGGGGTTTCTCCCAATGGCCAAAGCCCCGCATCCTTGGCCGCTAGACGACCCGGCTATCTATGTGAATTTTCTGTACTGGGCTTATTAATTTTTACACAGAACTGACTTCAGGATTTAAAAGGATATTCAATTAGGTGGTTTTTAAATTTTGCGTAAAGTTTATAAGGGTGTTTAGTGGCATTTAAATGTGCTCTGGGGGGTTTCTATGTCTCCTGAAAATGAGTCTTCAAATAATGCTTCTTCTCAATCCTCGCAAGAGCCCTCAAATAAACAACCGCCTAAAAAACCTCCCTGTCCCTCCGAGAAAGTAATTTACGATGTATCCAGGGCAGAGTACATTTGCTCGGACACAGGCGAAGTTATTGAGGATAGAGTAATTGACGATAGAGCTGAGTGGAGAGCTTTCACGCCAGAGGAGAGGGAGAAACGGGCGAGAACAGGGGGGCCCATTACACCAACTGTCCACGACATGGGCTTTACTACAGCTATAGACTACGCCGATAGAGATGCAGCCGGCCGCACTCTAGTGAACAAAAAATACCAGCTCTATAAACTTAGGAAGTGGCAGGCCCGCACTAGAATTCTAACTAGCGTTGAGAGAAATCTCGCGCAAGCCATGAACGAGTTAGATAGATTGGCGGATCTGCTCAACTTGCCGTCATATATAAGAGAGGAAGTAGCAAAGATCTACCGTGAAGCTGTTGAAAAAGGGCTGGTTCGGGGAAGGAGCATTGAAAGCGTTATCGCTGCTGCAGTTTACCTTGCGTGTAGAATGAGAAAGCTCCCGAGAACACTCGATGAAATAGAGGAGTACTCTAGGGTTAGTAGAAAAGAGATAGCTAGGTGCTATAGACTCTTACTGAGAGAGCTCAGAATAAAGGTGGCGACTAGCGATCCAGCTGACTTCGTTCCCAGAATCGCTCATGCCCTCGGGCTATCGGGCTCCGTGGTGAGAATTGCTATTGAGATCCTCAACAAGGCTAGGGAGGGAGGAGTACTGGGCGGAAAAGATCCAGTCGGGCTCGCGGCAGCAGCTATATACCTAGCTTGTGAAAAACTGGGCGAGGAAAGATCTCAGAAAGAAATAGCTAATGTAGCCGGAGTAACCGAGGTTACTGTGAGAAATAGATGCAAGGAGTTAATGAAGGCCCTTAGCATGGAGGTTGAGGAATAGGGATACTAAAAATTGTAGGGAATAAAAATTAAAGGAAAATTCAGAACAACTCTCTTTTTGCTCCTAGGTTGTTCTGTCCCTTGGGGAATCCTTCAAGTAAATTTCAGCTCGTTACAATAATGTTCTCTGGGGATAGGCCTAGTTCCTCTACGAGAATTTGCTTCACTCTTTGCCTCTGATCACCCTGAAGCTCTATTCTGCCCTCTTCCTCTCTATATGTGCCGCCTGTAGCGAGCTTAGTTTTAAAATACCTAGCTATATGCTTTAGGAGATCTTTATCGTTTGGTAGCCCATCAACTACAGTGACAGCCTTCCCGAACTTTCTAGTATCCAGCCGTATTTTTATTAACGGTTGATCCACTATTAACCTTTCACATATCTCTGTGGGCAAACCTCCGCACTCTAGGCTAGACATGTTTCTTTACATCACCGAGCTTATCAATACTAATTACTACTAAAGACTTAAAAACCTGATTTATATTGATAAATGGAGAGAGAGTTATTTGCTTAGGGGAAGTCGTTATGGCAAAGTACAAATGCGGCAGGTGCGGATACGTTTTTGACTCCGAAGAAATGGTCAGAACTTATGGCAGGCAAGTAAGGTGCCCCAAGTGCACGTACGAAATTGTCTACAAAGTAGCTAGAACGTATAGAATTATAAGAGCTGTATAATTCCTCTGCTTTAGATACTCGGCATGTTGCTCTCTATTCCTCGCCTCTCCTTAATATACATTAAAACCCTCAAGCGGTTCTTTTATCCTTTGTCCAGGACTTCTCAATTACGGCCTTTCTTCAAGAGAAGGCCTCCAACTTCTATTATGAACTTGGCAGCGAGGATACTTGTTATGTCGCTGTAGTCTACTAGGGGATTTAACTCCACTAAGTCGAAGGCAACTACCTTGCTTGATTTACTGAACACTTCCTTAAGTATAGAAACCACAGCGAAGTGGCTTAACCCGAATGGCTCTGGGTTAGATACGCCAGGTGCAATAGAAGGATCAAATACGTCCATATCGAGACTTATGTACACGCGCTCAAGCTCTTCCAGGTCTATACTGTGAGGGCTAGCCTCTCGGGCTTTAATCAATTTAATGTTGGCTTTATTAGCGTATTCGAGCTCTTCCTTGCTGTAAGCCCTAGAACCTATGTGCAGTATATTTATGTTGTCTTCCGCGATTTTCCGTAGAAAAGTAGCGTGGTTTAACGTAGAGCCTAAGTACTCGCTCCTAAGGTCTAAATGCGCATCGAAAACCACGAGCGTATCTATCTCGTCCTTTAAAGCTCTTACTGCTGGATATGTAACTAAGTGCTCTCCTCCCAGCAAAACAATAAAGCCGTTGTGCTCCTGCCTTAAATTTTGTAGAACGAACTCTATTCTCTCAAGGGCTTTTACGACATCTCCTGAGGGCAAAAGGATATCGCCGTAGTCTTTAAACCCAATCTCCTCTAATGGAAAGTCTTCCCACAAGCTGTATAGCTCTAAGTTGCAAGCTGCTTCCCGCATCTTCTGTGGGGCGAACCTACTTCCCGGTCTATAGGTGTTCGTGTAATCTAGTGGAATGCCAATCACAGCTACAGGGGAATCCCTGCCCTCAGTACAGCCAAAAGACTGGCTTAAGAGCAACGTTTTCCAAGCCATAGAGCAAACACCTACACCCTAACAATTAAGCGGCTGTAGTTTTAACTTATTTAACGCCCCAATTATATTGCTTTGTTTAATGAGCAAACCAAGGGTCATTGACTTGAAGGATCAGAGTGAAACAAATATGCAAAATAAGTACGAGAAGATAATGGATTTGGCAAAGAAGAGGGGGTTGTTTTGGCCATCTTTTGAAGCCTACGGAGGTATAGCAGGGTTTTACGACTTTGGGCCTGTAGGGGTTTTACTTAAGAGAAATATCATGAACCTTTGGTTGAGGTATTTTGTCTATACGCAGGCACAAGTCATTGAAATTGAGACACCATTGATAAACCCAAGCATAGTTTTCAAAGCCAGCGGTCACGAAGAACACTTTACTGATCCCATAATCGAGTGCTCAAAGTGTCATAAGATTTATAGGGCCGATCATCTCATAAAAGATGTGATTGGCATAAACGTAGAAGGCCTAAACCTAAGCGAAATTGATAGAACCATTAAAGAGCATAACTTAAAGTGCCCTGAGTGCGGAGGAGACTTCAATCCAGCGTTTTACACCCAGCTCCTATTCATTACCGAGATCGGCCCTTACAGGGGCGACCGAGCCTACCTGAGGCCCGAGCACGCTCAAGGCATGTTCATAAACTTTCAGAGCGTGTTAAGGTTTTCAAGGAATAAGCTACCGGTAGGGGTAGCTCAAGTCGGCAAAGTCGCTAGAAACGAGATCTCCCCAAGGCAGGGTTTGTTGCGCTTAAGGGAATTCAATATAATGGAGCTTGAGTTCTTTTTTGATCCAGAGGAAGCAGAGAAGGAGATCCAAGAAGTGCTTAGCGATGTGGCAGAGGAGAAACTGAGGGTAATATTCGCAGGATCGAGGGTCAAGAAAATTGAAGAGCCACAAGTCCTCGCGGTCAAAGAGCTCATTGAAAACAAGTTAGTGAAAACTCCTTGGCTAGCATACTGGATGGGAGTAGGGAATAAATTCATAAAGAGCCTGGGTATACAAGATGATAAGATTAGGTTTGTAGAGAAGTTTCCGCACGAGCGAGCTCACTACTCAATGCAAACTTTTGATCAAGAGGTATATACTTCTAGGTTCGGCTGGATAGAGATTGCTGGCTATGCCTACAGGACAAGCTATGATCTTGAACAGCACGCAAAGTATAGCGAAGGGGATTATACCTACTTTAAGAGATACGATGAACCACTAACAGTTCACATTGAGAGGGCTTACCCAAACCCCACCCTCATAGAGAGAAACGTAGGCTCTGAGAAACTAGCTGAGATCATGAGACAGCTTTCAATGCGCTCCCCTGAGGACCTATACAAAGAGCTAGAGTCACGAGGCTATGTAGCTGTCATGGGGATTAATCTTCCATCTGAGTGTTTCTTTGTAAGGAAGGAGGAAACCAAGCTATATGGGAAGAAGATATACCCTCACGTGGCTGAACCCTCGTTTGGCCTGGAGAGGCTTTTGTACGTAGTGTTAGATCATTCTTACGATGAGAGAGAAGGCAAATCAGTGCTAAAGGTACCTCCTTACATTGCACCATATCATGCAGCAGTCTTCCCGCTACTTGTCGGGAAAAAGCCCGAGCATCAAAAAATGGTCAGCATATCGAGGGAAATATACAGGGGGCTCTTAAAGTGTGGTTTCAGGGTGTTCTACGATGAGGAAGGAAGCATTGGCAGGAGATATGCAAGGGCTGACGAGATAGGTGTACCATTTGCCATAACAGTTGATCATCAGACGCTGGAGGACAGCACTGTTACCGTTAGGGATAGAAATACCACCCAGCAAATTAGAGTTAAAACAAGCGAACTGGAGGCATTTTTGATGAGCCACATAGGGAACGTGGCTATTATATATTAGCCTCTACGGATATTTTTATCCTTGAAGGCTACTTTCAAGGTTGCACTCTATGTCTCAGAGAGACGAAGAGATCCCAGAGCAAGCTGCAGGATCCGAGAAATCCAAGTTGGATATCTCCAAGCTCATATCAATAATTCCTCCTGTTTCTGAGCTGAGAGGCGAAAAGAAAGTTATTTCGGAGAAGAGGATCAGGATACGCTTTGATAGGAGCTTAGATAGACCTATTGCAAGAGTTCCCTCGCAAGTTGCAAAGGAGCTTGGAGTAAGAAATGGCGACGTTGTTGAGGTAGTTGTTGCAGGAAAGAAGAAGACAATCTTAAAGGCTGAGGTTATAGAATCCGGCGAAAATGCCGTTGCAGTTTACCCCGGTGATTTAGAGAGGCAAGGAGTTTCTGACAACAGTATTGCTACGATTAGAAAAAGCAAGGGGGCTTAATGGATCTCCAAAGCACGCTAATATCTATAAAAAGACTCGTAGATGACTGCGAGGAGACAATTAAAGAGGGCAAGCTAGCTATATCAACTCGGAGTCTTGAGAGGGCCTCAAAGTTCATAGATCTGACTAGAAGTATGACTTCGTACGCCCTTCAAGCTCTACTTGACGCTAAAAGCATCATTGATTTAAATAAAGAGGATGATAAACTAGTGAAATACATCAGTGTGTATTATAGGACAGCTTTACTGGTCAGCCTGCCCTACATATCTACTATTCTGAAAGAACTAATAGACGTTCTTGATAGCCAGATGCACGCAGATAAAGCTAGGGAGGCATCCCATCTCCTGCAGATACTTGAGGAAATTCGAAGCACTCTGAGAGCCTAAGGAGCTCTCCTCGTACAAACCGCCTACTGAAATCAGCGATCCTCACATATCCTTTACATCCGCTTAAATTATCTCTCACTTTGTTTTTAACTGCTACGAAAACAACAGGGCCGTGGTAAGCCGGGTACCCATATACCTTCCCATCTCTCTCTAGGAGGAACACCTCAATTTCCTTTCCCACTAGCTGTCTCTTCGTTGCTGTATTATACGCGTCTACAGCTTTCTTGAGCCTGTAGATCACATTTCGGGCTTTTTCTGCGTTTACCTTTATGTCGCTGAAAGCTGTTCCCGGCAGGTTAACGAACTTGTAGAGAGTTATCTTTTCAACGCCGCAGCTCCACAATTTGCTAATGCTGCTGATCATATCCTCGTAAATTCTCCTGCTGGCTAAGGGAAGGCCGTACATTAGGTAAACATATGGTCTAAGTCCGCAGTCCTTGAGTATTCTTGATGCTTTGATTACCTGTTCAACAGTTATTGGTTTGCCTAAAACTTTGCTGTTGAACCAATTCGTGCAGGTCTCAAGCCCTATGTGAATAGTTGTTCCCCGCAAGTATCTCCCCAAAACTTTGCCAACCTCATCGGTCACTAGACAGGCCTTAATGTTTTCAGCTGAAATCACCACTTTTTTGTTGCTCACAGCGTCTATGGCGTGGAGCTGATTTAACAGCTCTTCAATTAACTCGATATTAGCTGGAGGGTTACAGGGATTAGTAAGAGGCCCGTTAACAAGCTCCTCTCTACCGTAGTCAAGGAAGTCTGGCGCACTAAGCACTATCCTACGTGCGCCGTGGCTAATTAAGTTCTCAACTTCCTCTTTAATAGATTTAATCTCTCTACTCCTCGGAGGTCCAAACATATGCGGGACGCTGCAGAAGCCGCATCCTGGAGGTATTCCAGCAGGGCATGTCAGTCTGTCTACTAGGTTGTCGCTTCTACATTTTAAACACTCTTTACAAGCTGTCCCGGGTAGATCAATCATTGGCCTCGCGAAATTACTGCACCCTCTCACTATTTCCACGTAGAACCTGTACAATTGGGGGAACTCAAACCCCTCGTTAACTTTCGTCCACGGCTTAATTGCGGAGAGCAACTCCTTAGGTGTGTGTAGATGCCTAGAGGTTAGTTTAATTGTGCCTGCATTATCTCTGTACGCCAATGCAGGAACTTCGCTAATATCTTTGGATTCTTCTAAGCTCTTTAGGAGCTTTTCGAGTGGTATTTCGCCCTCCCCTACTATTACTAGGTCCACGGGGAGCTCCTGGAGAACTCTCCAGTACTCGAAGCTAATTGGCCCTCCGGCTATTACTTTACCCCTAAATTGTTTCCTTCTCAGCTCTAAAACAAATTTACTCAATGCGTTGTAATCACTGCTCATAGCAGAAATTAGGACAATGTTCTCTTTGACTAACTCGTCTAATTTCCTTGTAGCCTTTTCATAGGTGTAGAAGGCAACACTTCCGTGTTTCTCTGCAATCCCTGCCACTATGCGCGGACCCGCGCCTACAACATCGAAGGTAGAATATCTATCCCCGCTGGCTCTTCCCAATGAGTCAACTACAGCAATATTCACTTTTAATTCCCCTATAGCTAAATATTCCTTAAAAGCCTCTTAGCTGATATTTCTAACTAGAATGTTAAGGTGTGACAATTGATCGTGGAAAGGCGCGAATCCATAGTGGAGATGACCACGGCAGAACAGCTCATCAATATGTGCAGGGTTGTGAGAGATGAGCTTGAGGACCTTAACGTGATGCTGAAGAACTATTACAGCGAGCGATCAGAAGTTGAGACCAGAGGACTTTACGAGAAAATGAGGAACACTAAGAATAGGGGCGAGCAACTTAAAACTCTAATAATGGAGTACCTAATAAGGAGCACTGAAATAGTGCCCTACTCCTCAACTTACATCAACTTAGTGGAGATGCTCGACAGAATCATTCAGCAAGTAGATGCAGTAGCTTACAGAATACTGTTGGCTAGGGAAAACAAGGTAATGTTCGATAGGACCTTTATAGATACTTTTGTCAAGATCGTTGAATTAGAGAAAAAGCAGCTAGATGCCATTGAAAACGCATTGCCCAAAATCAGGCTTTCGCCCAAAAAAGTCTTCGAAGAGCTGAATGCAGTGTTCATTATCGAGGAGGATATAGACACCATCTTTAGGAAAAGCTTGTTTGAGATATACAACAGGTATTCAGGCTACATAACGGCCTTACTTATACTCAAAGACATCTTTGAGCACTTAGAGGATATAAGCGATTTCCTGAAGAGCATTGGTGAAGAAGTACGATATCTGGCCCTAGTGAAATCAGCCATGTAGTAGATACTGATAGTTTTACGCCGAAGTGTCGCGGATTCCTTCTAGGCGGAAGAGTGGTAGTATTCGACTACTATTGCGCTAACCAAATATACTGGAACGGCTATTATGGGACCTTCCTCGGCATTAGTAAGCCGAGGGATAAAAACATACGCGCTCCACTCGAGCTCTCATTGATTGAGGCATCCTACTTAGTTGAGAAGGGAGTTATAGATGTAATAAAAAACGGGAAAACACTTGAATATAAGGAACTAATTAGCATTAGCGAGAAGAATATTGACAAGTTCAACCCGCTGTACGCGGTTTACAGCGACTTAAAAACCAGAGGATTTGTGATCAGGCGTGGGTTAAAATTCGGGTGCGATTACTTGATCTACAGAGTCGGACCTGGAGTCGATCACGCCCCTTTTGGCGTGCTAGTTTACGGCAGTCGCGAGAGCATAGACCCAATAGAGCTTGTAAGGGCGGGGAGGCTATTGCACTCTGTTAGGAAAAAACTTGTAGTTGCAGTAATAAGCGGGGAGGGGGAAATAAAATACCTTATATTTAATTGGTGGAAGCCCTGATCAAGGGTTGTCGTCTGCATCTTAGCGCTTAAAATCTGTCACGTCGTACTCCTCGAATTTCATCATCTCTTTGAATATATCATCGTCTGAAGTCCTGCTGATTTTCTTCTCGAGCGCCTTAGAGCACTTGTTGTTTGGGAGAAGGCTATTTACTTTACACGAGGAGTATTGGCACTCCCCCCCAATGCAGTCGCTGCCAGTCAATCTGCATTGAGCCACCTTGACGATTCTACCCTTAAATGGCCTATTAGCGAGGAAAAATGCATTTCTACTGCATATGAATAGCAGGCACAGCGGGTTGCATCGATCACCTATTGGCTGTGGGGTTACCCTTCGATCCTCTACTCTAGAGGGCTGCGCAACTCTTTGAGGCCCTCGCCGCGATTGTTGGTAAGAATGATCCAAGGAGTCGTCTCTTGTGCTGGTTTTCATTACTAGCACCTACTTTTTGCCGAAAAAACCCCCTTAGATTCTAGTGCAAAACTCCTAATATATTTTGGAGCTAATATGTTTTTATCTTATGTGATTTTATTAACTCCATCTCCTGTAAATGTAGTGCTCTATTCCAAGAGCGTCGAGAACTTTACCAACCACGAAATCCATCACTTCTTCAATGCTTCTAGGCCTAATGTACATCGCAAGTACAGCTGGCATTATTGTTGCGCCAGCCAGAGAGAGCCTGTAGAGATTTCTGAGATCTAGAGGAGACAGGGGGGTCTCTCTAACAACTATTATCAGCTTTTGTTTTAACCTGAGAACGTTGCAAGCAGTCCGAACTATCAGGTTATCCTGAATGCTGTTCGCCACCTTGGCAACAGTGTTAAGAGAGGCAGGTATTATCACCATATCGGTGTTAACAATGTTGCTTGAACTCGCAAGCGGAGCCGTGATATCCTTTTCGGAGTAAAAGGCGTCAATATCCATCGATGCGAGATGCGATACCAGCTCAATGTTTTCCTCTACTTTCGCTATTTTAGCGGCGTTTTCGCTGAACAAAGCATACACTTTACTGTAGAGCGTCCTGAGAAGATCACCATATCTAAGTAATCTTATACCGAGGGAGATTCCGCTAGCTCCAGTTAAAGCTACAACTAGGGCTCTTTGGTAGTCAACCCTGCGCGGGCTCATCACTGTTCAGGCCTTAAAAGCACTATCATCACTTAAAGGTAAATAATTCCCAGCTTTTAATTATTTAAAAGTGTTTTGTGCCAAAGACGTATTGAGAACTAAGGGTTAAGCTGCGGAAAAGGTTGGAATGCCGTTTGATTAAATAAACTCGCCTTTATTATTTAAGGGCAAAAGATTTTACCTCAACGTAGAGCACAATTGAGGTTGCCTATAATGAATTAGTTTTTAGCAGAGTTTTTAGCAGGAGTTGGTGCAAGTAGAATGCTCTATCCAAGTTTAGATCACAAGAAGCTCAATTTAGTTGTAAGCGAACTCAGGAACAAAGGGCTCTGGGCTGAGAGGCACTCCTACAGTATTAGAATTATGTACGCAAGGGAGTTCGTAGCAAGTCTGCACCTGTATCCTGGGTTCAACGAAGCAGTATTGAGATTGTACGGCAAACCCGAGGCAAATAAGCTTGTCCTCGAAGCTGTTGAGTCCGCACTAGGAAAACACTTGCCAGGGCTCTTTGTTAAATTGGTATTTATTAAGCGTTTTGGTTAAGTGAATTCACGCTGGTATAATCGTATGGGAGGCTTTTCGCAACCTATTCATTACAGCGAGGCCTAAGCCCCGTTCTTCAAAGCCCTCGATTATTGCAATACTGCAGCCCGTGTCATCAAGTGCCCTAAGCAATTTAAACAGGTTTTTAGCAACTTCGAATAAATTTTTTCTAGAACCTATTTCTAGAACAATTACGCCCATCTCCCTTAAAGGGGAGTAAGCAGCAATAGTTTCGCGTGATGACACTACGCACACTTTTCTGTAATTGCTGGCATAGGCCAAAACGTAGTTTATAATCGTACTAACTAGTCTTTCAATGTTACCCGACAAAGGCTCTACCAGCAGAATGGGCGTTTGGGGTGCGTAGTGTTTATACCTCGTTCCAGGGGCTAGCGCTATCTCAAATTCCTTTAGTCCGCGCGCAAAATCAGGAACGCTAATTTTCTCGCCCAAGACTCTCTCGATATCTTCCACAGAGTAAGCCCCCGGCCTCAGCAGAACGGGCGGCTCCATTAGTATATTTATTATTGTGGACTCTATGCCATAGAGAGTTTCACCGCCGTCAATAATAATGTCTATCCGCCCATAGAGGTCTCGGATAACGTGATCTGCACTCGTTGGGCTGGGCCTTCCAGCTAGGTTGGCGCTAGGCGCTGCTATTGGCACATCAGCCTCCTTAATTAAGCTAAGAGCAATAGGATGGGCCGGCATTCTCACGGCTACCGTGTTAAGGCCACCAGTAACTACTTTAGGTATGTTTGGATGTCTTGGCAATATAAGAGTTAGTGGACCTGGCCAGAACACATTTATTAGCTTGTATGCCTTTTCAGGCACATTTACCGCTACGCGACTCAGCGTGGATTCATCGCACACGTGGATAATTAGAGGATTATCGAGCGGTCTTTGCTTGGCTAAAAATATCTTCTTAATGGAGTCTTCAAGAAAAACAGCCCCTCCAAGTCCATAAACTGTTTCCGTAGGAAAAGCAACTAACCCCCCGCCTCTTAAAACCTCAGCAGCCTTTCTCAGAACAGCGGGATCGGGTTTCTCTGGAGAAGCCTTCAATATCAATGTCATTTATAATCTCCAGCCCTTTCAATGTTGATTTGTAATTTGTGCTTAATTTATTATAGTTTCAGCGGATCTAAACTGCTCGCCTCTCTATCGCTGTGTTGAACTGCAGAGTTCAGTCCAAGTTACCTGGCCCGTACTCTGACAGAAAAATCCCCGGCTTATACGAGCTTGGAGCCAGTCCAGTTAGGAACTCAAAGAATATGCAAGCTATTTCGTGGCCAATTTCCTGAAGAGCCCTAACTGGTTTGCCTAAAATTCGAGAAGCCTCGTCCCACGAAAGTCCCTGGAGAGCCTTTGTAATTAGCAAAAGCTCTTGTTGCTTCGATAGGCGTGGTCTGTTCTCCTCACTTGTGAGCCAGTAAAGCCTTGCAATGCTGAAAACTAAGTCTGCAGCGACCTCGAAGGTCATTGGCCCAGTGCAGTAAGTCCACAGCCTATCTATGCTTATAGGCGATAAAGAGCCAGGCGGCAAAGTGTAGTAAATGTAGGGGCCGCTGTTTATTATTAGGTATACAACCTCAGGCTCTAGTTCCCTATAGTTAATTGGGAGACTTTTCATGAACTTCAACTTGAACTCGAGCTTGGCTACACTTAGAATTTTTTCTGTTTTCTCGCTGGAGGGCTTTATTACTAGGACAGTATACTCTCCACTTGTCGGATTTCTATCCGGGCTAATGTGTACTACACTAAAGCCGTTTTTAATCCAAAACCTTAAGAGCTCGTCTGTGACGCCGAATCCGGCTCCAAGCCAATCAAGGCCCCTTTCTTTCACTTCCTCGAATATCTTTTCCAACGCCCAGCTACCTACTCCTTTACCTATTACCGCTGGGTGAGTGGCTATTCTAACAATCCGCCATCCCGTCGTGTATGCGAAGTCTAGTAGGCGTAAGTGCTTGAGGAACCTATCGGGGATAATATTCCCCTGTATCTTACCTCCCCTTAAGAGCTCTTCGGCGAACTTTTGATCTATCGGGCCCTCTTGGGCTATTTGTATTGAGCACACTATTTTGCCTGAGGCAGTTTTAACTGCCCTGATTAAATGGTGAGGCGCATCTGCTAGCATACCTAGGTCGTCTGGCTCATTTCTATAGTGAGCTAAAACGTATATTCCAAACAGCTGTCTCAGCTCTTCTTCTTTGTTGAATAAGACCTCGGGCTCAATTTTCACGTATATTAATTTCTTTGATTCAATATCCTCAAGGTCTGACTGAGTTAACTCGGCTGGTTCAGCATCTAGGAGCAATGTCTTGAACTGCCACTCCTCAATTGGGTCGTTATAGTTATACCTTATAGGCTCGCTCATTTCGTATTTGTAAAGCTCAACGTTCTCCATGGTTTGAAGTCTTCTCAAGAACCTCACCGAAAAACCTCTACCGCTACCTTCGTAGCCGTGAATTGTAGTCGAGAAGATCAAGCGGTTATGCACATCTAGGATTTTATACAGCAACGGGACGTGCAAGCTTGCTGCCTCATCGACGATCACTATGTCGCCTTTAAGCTTTGGTATATTTAGTGGCTCCCAATACTCTATGCTGAACCTCTCTCCTCTAATCTCGATCAGATTCCCTCCTCTCCTAATGGAGTTATAAGTGTAGCCAAGCTTATCCAACACCCGGCAGGAAAGCATCATTAGCGATTGAACATTACTCGGCGAGGGAGAAGTAACTAGGGCTCTGAAGCGCGGCTTTATCTTCTTTGATAGGAAAAGGTGCAACAAGCCAACAATGCCTATACCTATAGCACAGCTCTTTCCTCTTCCTCTATCTGCTGTTAGCACGAACACCTTTTTAGTACTTTTCTTGGGTTTTTCGTAAAAATTCTCGAGGATCTTAATTACGTTTATTTGATCTGCGGTCAGCGCGTGTTCATACACATCAATTGGGAAGATCCTCTCACTAGGTATTGTGACGTTCTTAGCGTACGTCTTCGGTTTCTCAACAAGCGATATTGCCTTAATGATTTTTTGATTGTCGGCATCATATACTCCTATTCCATAATGTTCGAGGAGCTTTTTCTTAAACCAGGCAATAAAAACATGCCGTGGCTCAGGGAAATGGGGAACTGTGAGCGTCTCCTTGAAAATTGTTTTAAAGTTATCCCATAATTTCCACGGCGGAGCTAGAAGCAGTATTAACCCGCCCCCCTCAACTATACCTACTAGCTTACCGATGTCATTAGGCTTTAAATCCTTTGTTAAGTCCATGACTAGGAATTGTACTGTTGCGCCCAAGTACTTCTCACTTCTCTCGTAAGCTGCGTATTCAAATTCAACTAGCTTCTTCGATAGCACTTTTTCTTCAAATGCCTCTTTCATTTTAACAGCGTCAGCGAATTCAGTGTGATAGACGTACAGCCCTCTGAGCTCTATCTTTCCCTGCTTTATCCATTTCCTAGCATAGTAGTTCACCGCTCTTGATCCAAGTTCTCCCAAACTTATTGGCTGAGAGCCAGATAAGACTATGAGGGATCTTATTCTCGACTTTATCAAAACATCTGATAATTTACCTAAACTGCTAAGGAACTTTGCGAAAGATCGAGAGACTTCAGGCTTTGTTTTCTTAGTCAAATAAAAACACCGGCTAGGCGTTGAAGCGCCGGAAGCTAAGTCTAGCCGTAAGGTAGCTGTATGCGCTTAAAGCTCCCACTAGTGCTAACTCTCTTTATTTCCTTTGCCAATTGGTCGTACATTTCAACGTCCGATTTACTCAGGCTTGGAGGTATACTGTTCAAGGCCTCTAGAAAGTGCCTCATCTCTACTTTTACAACTTGAAGCGAACCAGCCTTAGTGAAAGACTCTCTAAGAGCGTACATCGCAGCCTCTTTACAAACAGCAGCTATATCAGCCCCAGTGTAGCCTTCTGTTCTCTTGGCTAACTCGTGTAAGTTAAAGTCCTCTCCAAGCGGAGTTTTCCTCGTGTGAACTTTAAATATTTCAACTCTAGCCTTATAGTCAGGTGGAGGCACGTATACTAGCTTATCAAACCTACCAGGTCTGAGAAGAGCTGGATCCAGCAGATCTGGCCTATTGGTGGCAGCTATAACGACAACCCTTCGCAATGGCTGTATGCCGTCTAGCTCTGTGAGCAGTTGGTTTACTATTCTGTCGATAACCCCGCTTGGGTCGCTCCCTCTTACTGCAGCTACGGAGTCAATTTCATCGAAAAATACCACAGCGGGGGCAACCATGCGAGCTCTTCTAAATATTTGTCGTATTGCCTTCTCGGACTCGCCAACCCATTTGCTAAGTATCTCGGGACCCCTTATCGCTATAAAGTTGGCCCCGCTCTCAGTAGCAACTGCCTTAGCAAGGAGAGTCTTACCTGTTCCAGGCGGTCCGAAGAGCAGTATCCCTTTAGGAGGCTCAATGCCCATTTTTTCAAACACCTGAGGATACCTCATAGGCCATTCTATGCTCTCCCTAAGCTCCTGTTTAATGTTGTCCAGTCCACCTATATCGATCCACCTCACTTCGGGAATCTCCACGATGACTTCTCTTATTAGGGATGGCTGAATGCCCTTCATTGCCGCTAGGAAGTCCTCCATAGTCACTCTCAGTTTCTCTAGCTTATCAGCTGGGATTGGCTGATTTAAGTCGATGTTCTCTCCTTGTATAAACCTCCTGAGGGCATTCATTGCAGCTTCCTTCACTAATGCAGCTATGTCTGCACCAGTGTACCCGTGTGTAATGTCAGCTATTTTATCTAGCTCAACGTCCTCAGATAAGGGCATGTTTCTAGTGTGAACAGCTAATATCTCTCTTCTAGCCCTTTTATCAGGAGGTGGGATCTCTATTTCCCTATCAAACCTACCAGGTCTTCTGAGCGCTGGATCTAGCGCCTCTGGCCTATTTGTAGCTCCTATTACTATAACGCGCCCTCTTTCCTTAAGTCCGTCCATTAGCGCCAGGAGTTGAGCAACAACCCTTTTCTCTACTTCGCCAACGACTTCCTCTCTTTTTGGCGCAATACTGTCTATTTCATCAATAAATATTATGGCAGGCGCATTTGCCTGAGCCTCCTCGAAGATCCTCCGTAGTCTCTCTTCTGATTCACCATAGAACTTGCTCATTATTTCTGGTCCATTAATAGATATAAAGTATGCCCCTATTTCATTTGCAAGTGCCTTAGCAAGGAGAGTCTTACCTGTTCCAGGCGGTCCGAAGAGCAGTATCCCTTTAGGAGGCTCAATGCCCAGCTTTTCAAATAGCTCTGGGTGTTTGAGCGGCAGCTCTATGATCTCTCTAATTTTCTGTTTTACTTCCTCTAGGTTTCCTATATCTTCCCATGTTACGAGGGGCACGCCCTCGCCAACTAGCCCCGGTCTAACAGGTTGAAGCCTCACCTCTATAGCCGTGTCGTCTGTTACGTAAACAACAGCAGAGGGCTGAACGCTAGTTACCATAAACCTCAGTAACATGCCGTAAAACGGAATATCAATGATGTCTCCGCGTTTAATAGGATTACCTTGAAGGTACTTCTTAATTGTTTGTCCATAGTAGTCGGGGTCAGCCCCTATTCTGGGCATGTGTTCAACAGGCGCAACAACAACTCTAGTTGCCGGCTCTACCTTAATCGGCTTAACCGTAACATAATCACCTGGCGAGACCCCCAGGCTTTTCCTGACTGTTCCATCGACTCTTATAAGGCCTGTTCCCTCGTCCTCAGGGTAAGCCGGCCAAATTTTCAACACCTCTCTACCCTTTGGGCCAATGACTTCTACGAAGTCACCTACTTCGAGACTTAGCTTCCTCATTGAGTCTTTGTCAACTCTAGCGATTTTCCTTCCAACATCACGAGCTCTAGCTTCGGCAACTCTAAGCTTGATGGTTTTTTCAGAGCGGCCCGATGTCTGGCTCACTTTAAACACCTCAATCACTGGAAGTTATAGTTTATGGGTAATAAAACTATATACAATAACGATTAGGGAGCAATAGCTGTTGTGGAACTTATTCTACTTTATAGACGACTTCGTAAGTGACTTAGGATTAACTAAAGGAGGGCTTACAATAAATTATTCCTGGAGCACCGACAATTTAGGATAGCTGACAGGGCAACGTTTATCTCAATAAGCCCCCAGAAATGGCTACATTTAATTAGAGTTTCTTCCTTGGCAGTAATGGCTTATATTTATGTACTCCGGATGATCTAACTCAACTCCCTCTCTCGCAGATTCGCATATTTCCCAGGGAAATACAATCCACTCGTCTGTGCGGGCGTAATAGTAATCCGGGACATAAGTACTCCACGGTTTAATGTAGATGGCCAGCGCTTTAATTGATCTTGGAGTATACTTAGAGAGCGTGTCTATTACTAGCTGCATTGTTCTACCGCTGTCGATAACGTCATCTACTACTAACACGTCTTTGTCCATTATTGGCGGCACTCCAATTAATTTTATGTATGGTTTCTCACTCCTAATCCCGATAGATTTATAGAGCTTCACTTCAATGAAGCCTATTTCATCTACGCCGAGGATGTCTGCAATTATTCGCGCGGGGAGGAGGCCACCCTTAGCTATAGCTATTAATACTTGCGGCTTGAACTCGCCCATTACTTTACTAGATAGTTTGCCGAGAGCTTCGTGTATATCGATCCAAGTTGCATATCTGGTTTTAATCCCCAGGGCTACATTACCTGTTGAATTTGTTTCATTGATATAATTAAAGCGTGCAAAATTTAAATACTCCTTAATTATAATACGACGTGGGCAATTTGACAAGGTATGTATTTGTAACAGGAGGAGTTTTATCCGGTCTCGGTAAGGGAACAATAGCGGCTTCAATCGGTTTCCTAGTCAAGAGCTGTGGGCTAAATGTCACAATACTAAAAATAGACCCATACCTGAATGTAGACGCAGGCAGCATGAGCCCTTATGTTCACGGAGAAGTTTTTGTCACCGAGGACGGCGGAGAAACAGACATGGATATAGGACACTATGAGAGATTTTTAGGCATAGATCTCTCTAAGAAGAATAGCATTACTTCAGGCAAAATTTACTACTCTGTGATCATGAAAGAGAGACGAGGCGACTACCACGGTCAATGCGTTCAAGTAATACCACATGTGACAAACGAGGTAAAGGAGAGAATTCGAGAAATAGCTAGGGAGACAAACGCGGATATCGCGATTGTCGAGATAGGGGGAACAGTTGGTGACATAGAAGGCTTACCATACCAGGAAGCAGCCAGGCAGATGCGGTTTGAAGAGGGAGACTCGAATACTTTTTATGTGCACTTAGGCCTCGCACCCATACTTTCATCTGGGGAGTTGAAAACTAAGCCAATCCAACACAGTGTCCAGGAGTTGCGGAGAATAGGTATTCAGCCTGACGCCATCATAGCGAGGTCACTTATACACCTGGATAGCGAGGCTAGGCAAAAAATAGCACTTTACAGCAACATACCACCGCGAGCGGTGTTCAGTTGCCCTTACACTGACTCGCCTTATGAGGTACCCATAATGCTCAAAGAGCAGGGCTTCACTAAGTACCTCTTTGAAAAGTTGATGTTAAATTATAAAGAGCCTGAAATAAGTGCGTGGATTGACTTCGTAAATAAGTTAAAGGAGAATAACCACAGCAAACAGGTAAAGATAGTTATGATAGGCAAGTACACAAAAATAAAGGAGAGCTATATAAGTATAATTGAGGCCATAACGCACGCCTCTGCGTGGAGTAATGTAAAGCCACATCTCGAGTGGATAGAGTCGAGCGATATTGAGGACAACCCCTCACTAATTAATGAACTGGGAAGCGCTCACGGTGCGCTAATTCTGCCTGGCTTTTGTAAAAGAGGGGCAGAGGGCGCAATAATGGCTATTAAGAGACTCAGGGAGTTGGGCAGACCAACCCTTGGGATATCTTTCGGCATGCAGTTAATGGTTATTGAAGCTGCTAGGAACTTAGCTGGACTGGCGAACGCAAATAGCACCGAAATTGATCCCAGCACACCCGATCCCGTAGTTGATCTACCTCGAGAGCTAGCGGGATTCAATGTAACTGGTGGGGTTTTGAGGCTTGGAGCCAAGAAGATACTGCTAGAGCCCGAGACACTAGCTTGGAAGATATATGGGTCTCGTGAAATATACGAGCGGCACAGGCATAGGTATGTAGTTAACCCTAAGTACGCGGGCATCTTGGAGGCCTCAGGGCTTAGAATATCAGGGTACAGCGAGGAGGGCTACCCTGAAATAGTAGAGCTAAGAGGCCGCGATGCATTCTACTTGGGAATACAGGCGCACCCAGAGTTCAGAAGCAAGCCACTACTTCCAAGTCCACTGTACTTAAGCTTCATAAAGCAAGTTGCTAGTGTAGAAGTTTAAGTTTTATATACGAGCTTTAGTTTCGAAGTATTTTGTTTGGGGGCTTCATTTATTGGGCAACACTCGAGTTTTTAACATTTTTAATTATCTCTAGCAAATAATATACTACGGATTTTGTACTATAGAAACCCCTCTTAGGTGTAGCTTCTGTGCAAGGACAAGCATTAATAGATCTCAGCAATATACCAACTAAGCCCCTGGGAAAAAGGGAAATTAGTCAGCTGGAGATGGCTTTAATAGTGGGAACGCTCTATAGACCAGAAGTACTAGAATTAGCTAATGATCCTATCGAGAGATCCACTTGGATAGATAGCTTAGGCGTAGCAGCGGCAGCTTTTGCTAGGTACAAGGCCGGCATACCAATATCCCAGATCTCGGAGGAACTAGGTAGGTCCGAGTTAACTGTAAAGGGGCACTTAAATCAAAAAACGAGGGTAGGTAAACTAGTAGCCGAGACGTATGAAAAACTGAAGAGAGGGGAATTAAAGCTAGCTATACCATTTGTCAAGGCCGCTGAAACTGATACTAGCGGAGAGCTCTCGCTGTTGAAACTTGAAGTGGAGAAGTTGAAGGAACAGAACAGAGCTCTCGAGGAAGAGATCAAGGGACTCTATCAATGCCGAGAGGAACTAGAGGCGCTAAGAGGCTCAATGGCAGAGAGGGAAGCAACCATACAGAAACTAAAAGAAGAAGTAGAGAGCATTTCAAGGGATAGAGCAGAGATATCTGCAAAGTACAACAAGCTCCTTGAAGACATCGCGAAAATAAGAGAGCTAATATTGGAAGCTCTAAGTTTAATTAGTAAGTAGACTAGTTCTTTCTATTTCCAAATAAGCTCGTAAAGTTCTTGTATATAGAGTTCACTAAACTATAGAGCTCTATTCCCCTTGAATAAGAGAGGTAGTTCAAGGTCTCTTCGATTAATTCTGGAGCCAAAGTAATTTCCCTGTAATTGTAGGGAGCATCGCTCTCGGTAATTATGTTCTTTATCTCGGCGAGATCTGCAATCACTCTGTGTTTAGGTTGTATTTTCCAGGCAGGGTTAACCCCTATGTAGTAACCAACTTCTTGAATTGAGTGTAGCAAATCCAAGGGTCCTGTGTACCAATGAAAAAACACTTTATCTATTCCCGAAGAGTACACGACATCGAATACTTCTCTCCACGCGTTTGAGGCATGCAGGTTTAAAACCAAATCGTATTCCTTCGCGTATGATACTGTGAGATCAAAAAGCTCGCGTTGCTTATTAAGCGTATCATGCCTAGTTCTTTTGTCTAAACCCACTTCCCCCAAGCACCTTACCTTGCCGCTTTTAATATACTGTTCAAATAGGCTTTTCATTTCTTGTGCACTGTACTTATCTGCATTCCAGGGATGTATGCCAACGCACGGTTCGACGTGTCGGTATTTAAGGGAGAGCTCAACAACGTTTCTGCTAGACTGGAGATCATCTGCTACGCATACGAGGGTTATTTTACCTGCATATTTGCCGATATCCTTCAATTCTGTGCAGTGAACGTGCATGTCTATAATCATCTTATTAGGACCTCTAGTAATTCAAGCAGAATTTTAATCGCTGCGCATTATAAGCATTTTTATTTTTCTTTGACACTCCTCTTCTGAGTTGTGTTTTAAGATGTTAGGTTGAAGTTCATGGTAGGTAA
Source organism: Desulfurococcaceae archaeon (assembly GCA_038888155.1). Classification (GTDB taxonomy): domain Archaea; phylum Thermoproteota; class Thermoprotei_A; order Sulfolobales; family Desulfurococcaceae; genus UBA285. The sequence goes on along the minus strand of JAWAJB010000004.1, from coordinate 90,565 downwards.
AGCTACCTACCGCAATGAAAAGGGGCAGACCAATTCTATGTAGTGCACTGAGCAGCGCTTTCTCGCAGGAAGAAAACGCCAATTTGCTACAAGCGTTTGGAGCACTAGAAACAACGAATAGCCTATCTACGCATTCGTCCAAGAAAACGTCTCTGAAAACCGCGCAGTAATTAGTGCCCTTTGGGAACTCCCATAAGGTGTATTTGTTGTTGCCCCAGATGTGAACTTGGAAACTTAACCCAGAGCATATTACCGTTTCCTTTGGTATGTGAGCGAAGAGAACGTAAGCCGGAGAGTCAAACTTCAACTCTATTACTGTATCCGAGTGGACCGTAGCAATGCCTTCGTCGCACGCGAAGCGTTGGTTTTCTTTAACACATTTAAACATATTTGGTTGTGTCATAAGAAGCACCAATAGAGCATCCTTAAAGCGAATTTGCCAATTAATAAAGCGCTGTTTCCTGTATTAAATAATGATGCCTTCAAGCCTGATGATGACTTTGTCGAAAACGGAGAGGTGAAGACTCTCCCGAAGCCTGAAGGGCGCTAATTTGCGGGATGTCTATTCTCCCTGGTAGCAGGAGCCCTCTGTTACTTATTTTCGCTTGGGCCCATTCTACATGGGGGCTTTCCGTCATGCATTAGCCAAGAACACTTCGTAGCCAGTCAAATATATGTTGTGATTACTTAACTCTGCTCGCCTCGCGAGTACGTTAACCCCTATAGTCCAATAAGCAGTTTAACTAGTAGGCTTACTACTGAGGCCAGCACAATAACTACAATAGGACTCGGCTTTATCGTCAATATCAGCAAAGAAAGGGCCAAGAATAGAGTTAAAGCTACGGCATCAACACTTCCGCCCTTGACAATCACCGAGCTAGACAACCTTATGAGAGCATACAATATTATTGCAACAACTGCAACGTTTATACCGCGAAATATTGCCTTGGCTACCCAGTGCTCCATGTACGGCTTGAGTGTTACCACAATACCAAGTATAACTATATAGCTTGGTAAAATAACAGCGAAAGTAGCCAAAAGAGATCCAGGTACTCCTCTTAAAATGTACCCAATCCACGTTGCAGCATTTATTGCTATAGGTCCTGGGGTGCTCTCGGCTATGCCGAGTATGTTCAGGAACTCCTCCTCACTTATCCACATTTTCTCCTCAACGAGCTCTCTGTAAAAAACACCTATTCCTCCGTAGCCTCCACCGAAAAGGAGGAAACCCACTTTCAAGAACTCTAGGAATAGCTCTAGGTAAGTAACCAAGCGCCCTCACCTTTAATCGCAACTATAGTACCAATAACTAATTTAAGCGTTGAAGTTTCTAATATTCTGACATTACAAAGGGGCATTTCACTACATCGTTAGACACCGTTGCAATCAACAGGAAGGGGAATCTACAGCACACAGGGACTTGAGCTAAAGCTGAGCTAAGCGTGTTTCATATTTTAAGTTGCCGCGGCTATACAGCGCAGATTAACTAAATAAATTCTATTAAAAACAAGCTTCTCTATTGTGTGAAGAGAGCACATTTTAGAGCCCCCACATTGGTAAAGCCAGTCAAATGAGTATGGTGGGGACGAAACACCCAAGCTGGACAGCTCTATGCCCTTATTCCACTGGGATTTTACTCTTGGGGAGAATATGTATTTCGTTACCCTATTTCTTTGAACGATCTTTTCCCTTAATAAAGTACTTAAAAGCTCTTGGTATTTTATATTAAAGTGAAGAATGTTTAGGAGGTTTTCCATGTCCCCTAAAGATATAATTAAATATGCTGTCATGGAAGGTAGGAATAAACTCCTGGAGCACGAGGCCTTTGAACTAGCAAAGTACTACGGTATACCTACACCAGACGCTATTTTGGTGAGGACACCAGACGAAGCTCACAAGTTGGCAGACAGCATAGGCTATCCACTAGCTTTAAAGGTAGTTTCCCCCGACATATCCCATAAAAGCGATGTAGGTGGAGTAAAGCTAGGTTTAATGAATAAAGATGACACTAAAAGAGCGGTAGAGGAAATTCTCACAGTAGTGCCCAGTAAAGTGCCCAACGCTAGGATTTCAGGAGTTCTAATGTATAAAATGGCGCCAGCTGGCTTAGAGGTAATCGTTGGCGGGATAAGAGATCACGTGTTCGGTCCAGCAATTATGTTCGGCCTAGGCGGAATATTCGTGGAGTTATTAAAAGACGTTTCATTTAGGATTTCGCCTGTCACATTCGAGGAAGCGCTTGAGATGATCGAGGAGATTAAAACAGCAAAAATACTGAACGGGTATAGGGGCCTCCCCCCTGCAGATAAGAAAGCAATAGCAGATATAATATCTAAGACGTCTAAAATGCTCGTAGAGCTAGAGGAAATAGAGTCCGTTGATTTAAACCCTATAATTGTATACCAGCAGGGCGCTATAGCTGTTGACGTCAGGGTCATATTAGGTAAGGTGCTCTAATCAGATGATTAATGGTAAAACAGCGGCAGAGCTTTCCAAGGAAGCGAATGAGATTTCCCAGCTTTTTTTCAAGACAAGTGAATCAATTAAGATCCTAAAAGAAAAAAGGCTCGCCTTAATATCAGATATCCGGAAGCTAAGAGAGCAGAAACTCAAGCTCCTCCAGGACATAAGAAGTATTAAAGGCGAGCTAGGTAAACTAATTGAGGCCCGCAGAAAATTAATAACTGAGTTAAAGGAGGTCCTCAACCAGCGAAAAACGAAAATAGAGGAGATAAAGTCCTTAAGGGAGCTCATGAATACGAAAACAATTGAGTGGCAGAGCGTTAAACAAGAGGTAAAAATTCCTATCGGCGTTCTAAAGCAGAAAGTAGAAGAAATAGAGTGGACCATTCAGACCAACATATTAACGCAAGAGCGTGAAAACGAGCTAATTAAGAAGCTGAGAGCGTACAACGCGCTCCTAGACAAATTAAATAAGGCCAAGAAAAGTAAAGAGGAGGCCCAAGAGTTAAGGGCACTCTACATTTCATTGAAGATGGAGGTTGGATCACTTTCAGAAAAGGCTAGTAAGCTTAAAGAAAACATAGACGAGCTAAGTAAAAATATCGACAAACTTAAGGAAAAAGTAAACAGCACAATCTCGCGCTATAATGAGGTTAAAAAAGAGCTGGAGTCAAAAAAGAAAGAGCTTGAGCAGTGCAATAATGAGATAACACTATTAACTTCTAAGCTTAACGCCTTGAGGCAGAACTACCAAAGTTTGTTAAAGATGTTTGAAAAAGCTAAAGCTGCTGAAACGCTCAATCTAAAGAAAGAAAAGGTCGCAACAGAGATCGAGAAGCGCTCAAAGAAGAGGCTCACTATAGAGGAGCTTAAAATAATGTACGGAAGCGTAGAAGACCTTAAAGAAGACAATTAGCGTCCAAAGCGCCTCTCCTTTCTTTGGTAGCTCCTTATTGCTCTCCAGAAATCTATTTTCCTGAACTCAGGCCAGTATGCATCGCAGAAATAAAGCTCGCTGTAAGCTGAGTGCCATAGGAGAAAATTGCTTATTCTTTCCTCTCCGCTAGTTCTTACTACTAGGTCAAGATCTGGTATTTCACCAGTGTATAAGTACTTCAAAAATATCTCTTCATCTACATCGTTAGACTTCAGCGCCCCCCTCTCCACGTCTGCAGCAATCCTCTTTACTGCGTCAATTATCTCTTGTCTTCCACCATAGCATAGAGCTATTGTGAGGAAGTACTGGTCATATGAACTGGTCGTATCTGTCAGTTTTTTAACGAGCTCCTTCAAGTCATCTGGTATGTAATCAAATTTACCTACGACGAGGACTCTAACTTTGTTTTCGTGTAGCTCTGGCATAGATAACAGCTCGTTAAAACCTTTTTTCGCTAAAGTGAACAAGTTTTCCCGCTCGGGGAGGCTCCTATACAGGCAATTTTCGGTGCTCATCGCAAATACTGTAGCATACGGTATTCGCAGCTCCCAGAGCCACTTCAAAACTTCTTTTATCTTCTCATACCCAAACAGGTGTCCTGCGGATGGATTCAAACCTCTTTCGCGTGCCCAGCGCCTGTTTCCATCCGGTATTATACCAATGTGTCGAGGAAACGGGCCATTCCTTATTTGCATCCACAACAACTTTTCATAAACTTTGTATATAGGTTTTATTGATGCCCTGAACAAATTAGCGATAATTCTCCCGCTTACTTCTTTAAAGTCCAGCATGTTGTTAGCTCCTCTAGCAAACGTCCCCCAATTATTTTAACTTAAAAACCTGTAATTAACTGTTGATAGTAACAGGTGGTGTTAAAACTATGTCGTACTACCAGGGCAATGATTTGAAAAAACCATCTGGTGGCAAAAAACATGAGCACAGGGGCAAGAGAAAATACGAGCTAGGCTCTCCTCCAACTAAGACAAGCCTAGCAGCTAAAGAGGAAAGAGAGACTATTAGAGCTTATGGAGGAAACATTAAGGTTAGGCTGAAAGCATCTTCGTATATAAATGTAGCTATAGGTGGAGAAATTAAGAGAACTAAGCTCCTCGACGTTGTTGAGACCCCCGAAAACCCACAGAACTCTAAGTTCAAGATAATATCTCGAGGCTCTGTTGTTAAAACAGAGCTTGGACTTGTTAAGATTACATCGAGGCCTGGACAACACGGCGTCTTAAACGGGATTTTAATTCAGCAGAAATAAAATGCGCGTTGTTGGTGCTCTTTTAGTTGAGCAGAGATCATAGGGCTAGTCGAATATATGTTTACCCGAACTACTTTAGTGCGAATTTGAGTAGGCAGAAGGGCAGAAAGGTGCCATTAAACCTAGCAATTCCCAGTACTTCACTAGAAGAGTTGCTTAAAGTCTGCGAGGATCTTGGGCTGAATCCTATCTTAGAGCACGATAAGGCGCACCCAAGATATACGCCACTTAGAGGAAGGATTTCTGTCAATAAACAGGGAAGCAAGCTAAAAACGCTTTACTGCATTGCCAGAGGACTTAAAGAGTACAGGAAGTATAATGAGGGCTTAGATAAGCGATAGGTCGTATTGGTATTTTCTTCCTCCGAAGAGTGATAATGAGACAATCAACTGCGTCTAACTTCCTTCGCGCACCTTAACGTTTGGCAAAAATTATTGATATAATGTGTTACGCGAACATGTACGTCACTGATTAAATAAAGTCATAGCTTCAACAAATGATACCTAAATGACTTGAATAACTACATGGCTTAAATAAAGATCCAGGTATTACCTAGAGGTTGGGCACGTGAGGTGATACCCACCTTTGAAAATTACTCTTGGCATTACGGAGTCTTACACTCATGAAGGCTTCTTAATAGTTAAACCGTACATCAAGGACGTGCTCAATTTTATTGGTTTGTCAGTAGAGAATGGTGGCGGGCACTCTATTGGTGTCGTCGTTGATGTTATCGGCCGCATTGATGATCCGCGACTTGTTGTGAGATTGTACAATCGAGACCTAGGGGAGCTAGTAGCTTCGCGTAAGGAGACTCTATATTGCGCAATTTCGCCAAGAAAGCCGAAAAAGCGAGGAAGGAGGTGATCGAGCGCCATGCAATGTCCTGCCTGCAAAATGATGAACGTAGTGTTTGACAGCGAGTTGCAGGCCTACGTTTGTTCTCAATGCGGAACGGTAATTGACGACAAACCCATCTACCAGGGCTCTGAGGGATTTAACAAAGAGGATTTCCTGCCAAGGTACAGCGGGTCATTTACTCATAGAGTTCATGACCATGGAGTAGGAAGCACCGAAATTTCAGGAAGTCTCCGCTTTCACATTAAGCAAGGTAGAACCTGGGTCGCTAGAAACATAGATGCTAGAATGACCAAGGAGGATAGAAAAGTCGTTAAAGCCCTCAAAGAGCTTAACGATTTAATAAAGCACTTAAAGCCTCCCAAGGCTGTTAGCGAGACTGCTGGGGAGATTCTGCAGAAAACTATAAAGAGCTTAAATATAAAGGAACAAACGCTCAAGCGAGTGGTTGCGGCATCGCTGTACTTGGCCTACAAGATATGCGGCTACCCGCGGCCAGCTAGAGTTTACGCTCGCGAAATAGGCATGAGCGAAAGCGACTTGTGGGAAGGTATTAGAAAAATTAGGGACTGCGATAATTCAGCAAGGCTTTCGCCAGAGTCTATTGAACCGCGATATTATATCAACTACATAGCCACTAAGCTGAATCTATCCCCAGAAGTAGCCGCCTTAGCTAACGAAATAGTTGCAAACATCAAGGACAACTTCGTCCTAAGCGGAAAGAGCCCCGTCAGCCTTGCTGCAGCTGCTGTTTACCTAGCTGGAATACTAACAGGCGATAGGAGAAATCAGCTGGAAGTGGGCAACGTTGTTGGACAAACAGATGTTGCTATCAGAAACACGTACAATACACTGGTACGAGCCCTAGACATAGAAGTATTAATCTAGAAAACCTCAGCGCGATTTGGCGAGCATTGTAGAATATGCTACTAACAAAGCCGTTGTTACTTCTAATAAGCCCTCTCAAAATAAAATATATTATGCCTTTTAGAGAACTTTCCAGTGTAACTGGTTTAGTACAGCCTGCTTGGTGTCTACATTGAGTAACTTTTCATTGAATAAGTACGATATAGCAATCTTGAAGTGGATTTATAGAGCTGATGAGACTATTTTTCAAAGCGATTTGCCAAAAATGATAGGACTCGACGCAAAGGTCGTTACTAAGTCTCTATATAAGTTAGAGAAGCTTGGGCTTGTGAAGAGAGAAGTTGTTGTACATAACAAAAGAAAGACGTATAAGATCAAAGCAAACAAAGAAACTATACTCCGAGCTTTAGAGAAGGGAGGAGAAACTGTTTTAACTCTTCGTGAATTATTCGAGAGAGTAATAGACTTACCTTGCCTATCCTGTCAGTACATTAGTAGGTGTTACGAGGGGGGATTCTACGACCCCGTTTATTGCCAGGGTTTAGCTAACTACATTGATATTAAAAGCGGCAACAGCGTTGCACAACGCTCGCGGGTTAACAGGTAGTTTCACTCTCTCCAATATATATCGTTCACGTTAATAAAACCTCAAGGCTTGCAAGTTTGTAGTTTTTGCAGCGCGCGTTTTAAATCTAATCATGTATAAATCGGTGAAGCGCTTCTGCCGCTAGCACTCATTACTCCTTTCAAGCGTAGATCGACCATTTTCCATGATATTTCCTCTTGTTTAAGCCAGCTACCATATGCCTTTCCCGAGCCCGTTATATGCAGAAGCTTTTTCTTAATCGAGAGCGGTAAGATCGAAGGATTTTTCGCACCTAATGGAGTTCCAGGCAGAGGCAGAAAGTAGTGTAGATGTATCCTGCCCCCCAATTCTACGATTTTCGTTGCGAGATCAAGCGTCTTCTCCATATCATCAATAGACTCCCTTGGGAAGCCAATAATTAGATCTACGTGGGGTGTAAATCCATGTTCTATTGACAAGCAGGCAGCATTCAATACATCTTCTACGGTGTGACTCCTCCTTATCTCTTTTAATACCCTATTGCTGCCCGATTGAGCGCCGATAATTATGTTTTTATTGGCCACGTATTTCTTTAAGACCCTTAATGAGTCCTCTGTAACGTATTCTGGCCTTATTTCGCTAGGGAAAGATCCAAGGAACAATCTGCCATTAACTTCGCGCAGTGATTTCTTTACGCCAATGAGGAGGTTCTCTAGGGCTTCAGTGTTCAGTTCTCTACCTGGATATTTTTGTCCGTAAGCCAGTCCATTAGGTGTAAGGAATCTCACGTCTCTATATCCTTTCTTGGACATCTCTCGTGCGTAGAATTGTATTTTCTCGGAACTTCGGTGCCTATATTGAAACCCGTGCATGTACGAGACCTGGCAATAGGAACATCCGTATGGACAGCCTCTAGTAATCTCTATAGGGTTGAATATACCCCTCCAGTAAGGGAAAGGCTCGAATTCGTCTAAGTCTAACGGTTTACTGCGCCCAGTGAAGACGAACTTGTTATTTTCATCTAAATAGGCTATCCCCTTAACGCTACGCTCATCTAGTCCCTGTTGAATTGATAAAATAAACTCCTTAAATGAGCTTTCCGCTTCTCCTAGGAAAACATAGTTGAACCCTAGGCTGAAAAGTGAGCCAACTGGATCGCCCGTAGCGTGGGGCCCCCCTCCTACAACCATACAACCCAGCCTTTTTAGCTCAGCTATAGCGTGCTTTATCTTAATGTAGTTATCGTTCTCAACAAGCATAGTGGAAAATAAACTCAAACCAACAACGCATTTACAACCCTTTAATTTAATAGAGGCTGCTAAAGCGAGGATCTCCTCTATGTTACTAATTAAGTGTATTTTTACTTTTTTTAGGTTATCTATAGCGGCGATGACAGCGTTGATCCCGTACTTAGCTCTATTATCGTAAAGAAAGATCACATGTATATCCATTTACGTTACCCATAAAATTTAAATTGACCTTTATCCTTATAGATTCGTAGTTATCCAATTGGAGGTGTTTTTAGCTAATGAAGTACATGGGGCTAAGCGTAGAGGAGGTACAGGAATTAAGTAGGCGAATAAGGCTCAAAATACTACATGAAGATAGCGACGTACTCTTAGTGACCGCTCCGAACGACGATGAATTAGTTAAAATAGTGAGAGAGCTCTTAGGCTATAGATGCATGAACCTAAAGGAGATCCACCAGATCCTATCAGGAATTGCAAGCGAAGACAAGATCCGCAAAGCTTTGAATTTGTTGATCGATCAAGGTGAAGCATATATGAATGAAGATGGAAGATATGTAATAACATCGTTTTAGCCCTGTTTCCTATACATTAAACATATAGAATGAGGTAGTTAGATGTTATCGAGACAAACTTTTCATATTTTTTCCAATAAGTTAATTTTTGATGAACATCAGCGTGGCTAAAAACGTCCTTTAACCCAAAACGACTACTTGCATTGGCTCCTGTTGACCTTCTGTCCCCTTTATCTGTTGTGCACTTATAGCCGGACCTATGGGCAGAGCTTCGAGAGACTCTATTTTGTCGAGGTGCTTCTTAATGTTGTCTTTTTCCTTCTGGAAGGTCTCAAGGCTCTTCTTCATCATATCAGCTACTGTTAGGTAGGGTTTCTCTGATATCTCACCAGCAATGTAGCTTGTTTTCAATGCCGCGGCAGCTCTCTCTACCTCGGCAATTTGGTCTTCTATTTCGTGTAGTTTAGATCTAAGGATGTCCTTTACTTCTCGGGCTGATGCCTTAACGCTTGCCAGCTCTTCTTCAAGTCTCTTCTTAAGAGACTCGTATACGTGCGAGGGAACCTCTTTCCTAGAATATAGCTCCTCAAGAGAGGCGAGCCTGCTCTTAATCAGCTTTAGCCTGTTTTCAGTAACTAAGGCGCGGTGTTCATACTCAGGCATTAGAACAATACTCTCTGCAGAGATCTTAAATCTATCTATTGCTACTTCCTTGTACTCTTCGTCGTGGAAATTAACCTCTAGGGATTTAACCCTTCCATCAACGTCGCTGAAGAAGCTCGTAATGTAGCCTAATCTCCTGTTATATGGATCTACTACAGGTTTGCCAAGGCACTCTACAACATTTTCTATTGTTGTACACATATTTCACACCGTTGGTGAAATGCATGCAGAAACGCTTAAAAACACTAGGTCAATGTCTCCTACCAACTTAACCAATGCGTGGGGATTTGATGATAGAAGCATCAGAAGCCTGGCACAAGCCATTGCCCTAGAAGCGGGCTCCGCGCTTTTAACCTTCATCATTTTCGTTTAATGGTTCTCTTCAATCCCAATTATATACTTGAGTGCCTATGAAATTTAAATCTAGCAAATTATAGCGGGGACCCAAGAGCTTTAAAACTAACCAACTTGAGTTAATCTATGGTGAGACAAGTATGAATCAAGACACAATTAGCAAGATATCCCAGTTTCTCAGCGGTTTCTCAGAGCTGTTATTCAAGGTGAACGGTATAGGATTTTGGCTATTTGTTGGCGGCTTTGTACTGCTAATGATATTGATTGGAGCACTTGCCCTAAAAGTGATACTGAGCCTAGTAAAAGCCATACCTAACTTGACGATAGGGCAGTTCATTAAGTTGATCTTAGTGCTCTCGGTGGTTTTAATAATATCGGGCCTGTTTATGCCTTAGGGGTTTGATCTAAGAAAAAACTACAGCTTTTTGGGGAATATGGATAAACCAAGGTATCGAGGTTTCTCCAGCTCTTCATTTATTTCAAGTAGCCTGTTGTACTTAGCAGTTCTCTCGCTACGGGCTGGGGCTCCAGCCTTTATTAAGCTGGCAGAGAAGCCTACGGCTATATCTACTATTGCACTATCCTCTGTTTCCCCACTTCTGTGGCTAATTACAGTGTGTAAGTTGTTTTCTTTTGCAACTTTAAGCACCTCGCAGGATTCTGTTAAAGTGCCAGCCTGATTCACCTTTATTAATACAGCATTAGTTGCCTTGAGCTCTATTCCTCTGCTCAACCTCTTGTAATTAGTTGCGAAGAGATCATCACCAACTATTAGGACCTTAGAGCCTAAATTCTTGGTTAGCAACGAATATCCTTCGAAGTCCTCTTCGTGTAGCGGATCTTCTAAGCTCACAATTGGATAGTCGCGAACTAACTCCTCGTAAAATAAAATTAGCTCTTCGCGAGTAAGCTCTTTGCCCTCGCCCTGTAAAACATACGTTTTCTTATCATCCCTGTAGAGCCTCGAGCTTGCCACATCTAGCGCTATAACTATTTGCTTGCCCGCCTCGTAGCCAGCCTTATTGATTGCGTTGATCAATAGATCTAGGGCATCCCTAGTTTTCTCTAATGGCGGAGCATATCCGCCCTCATCGCCCACATTTACGGCAGTGGCTCCATATTTCTCTTTGATAACATTCTTCAATATGTGGTATACTTCTACGGCAGCCCTAATGGCTTCAGGGTAATTGTTAAAGCCAGCTGGCACTATCATGAACTCCTGCATGTCTAGCTTATTTCCTGCGTGGAGCCCTCCATTAATTACGTTTAGCATTGGGACCGGGATCGTGTCTGCAAACTTTCCCCCAAGGTACATGTAAAGGGGGATGCCAATTGTTGAAGCAGCTGCTTTTGCCACGGCAAGGCTTGTTGAAACTATAGCGTTAGCGCCGAGCCTACTTTTACTCTCAGTTCCATCAAGTTCTATCATTTTGTAGTCTATTTCGTATTGTTTGGCCGCATTCATTCCAATTAACGTGGGCGCAATTACTCTATTTACGTTTTCAACAGCCTTATCGACGCCTTTTCCCAGGTACTCTTTGCCCTCGTCCCTTAACTCAACGGCCTCGTTTTTGCCCCTGGATACCCCACTTGGTGCATTTGCTATCCCTACTCCATACCCCTCTGTAACCACCCTGACCTGTACAGTAGGGTTGCCCCTGCTATCCAGTACCATTCTTCCCCTAATGTCTTTAATTATTAGAGACTCCCAGAGTAAATCAAACATAGACATCTTGTGTACCCAAAGGGGCTATTACCTTGTGGAGTAACGCATTTATGGTTAATATAGTGATATCTTACGTTTCGTGGTTAGTGATTAGCATTATGTTGAGTTCAAGGATAAAAAGCACACTTTTCTTCGTTATTTTTACTGAAATCCTGTACTCTTTACCCGTGATCCACTCTATGGTTGGAGACTCGAAACTTATACCAGCCATTTCCTTGGTTTTATCCTACTCAATGTTGATTTGCCTAACCTGTACGAGGCACTCTTCCAGAGGAAAGATCTTTGTTTTAATACCGTTACCTTTAATACTGTGCATTGTATATGAGGCATTGGTGAGTCCACAATGAATGCTAAGAAGTGTCCAAAGTGCGGAAATACGAACGTCGAAGTCGTTAAGACTTGGAACATGGTCTCGCCACTACCAGATAAAGCTGGCAGGATAACTGTGACCGTTATGGGCTCGCTGAGGTGTCTAAGTTGTGGTTATAGCTGGAGGGGGCCCATAAGCAAGCTAAAGGTAGGAGGGGGCCTTGAGATAGAAGGAGGCAGAAGGCTTGCTGAAGAAGAGGAGAGACCACCAAAGGAGATAGTGTTAGACGTAGATGAGATCCTCAAGGAGTAGGGTAGCTAAAGTTGTCCTTTGGCATGTATGGCAAGAGATTTGCCATTTTGCTTTTAGCGCTGGCTTTATTTACATCTCTAATTCTCACTTTCTGGCTGTTTTTCGCAGAAGTGCCTATAGCTATAGTTAAGTGCAACAGCATGCTCCCATTACTTCGAGAGGGAGATATAGTTTTCATTGTCAAGGCCTCCCCAGAAGATATATGGGAAGGGGACGTCATTGTCTACAGGACAAAATATAATACACTTATTATACATAGAGTTACTGAAGTATTGTCAACTGACGGAAAATATTACTACGTTACCCAAGGAGACAATAACTCTCTTCCTGACTACAGGTACTTCGATGATAATAAGGGGATTCCCTATGACCGCGTTGTCGGCAAAGTTTTAAGCTTTGATCGTATCTTATTCAAGGTCCCATATATTGGCAACTTGGCTTTAATGCTTAGAGGCGAAAGTTGTGCCTAAGGCGGTGGTTCGATCGGGAAGTACTGTATAATGTCCTTAATGTACTTTCCAGTGGATTTAGATTTGTTAATCGCGCGTATATACTCCTTGAAAGAGGCCTGTTTTCGGCTTTTCCACTCACTGTATTTCTCTATTAGCGTTTTGTATGCGTTATAGTGGACTTCACAGAGCCCCTTCCTATGGGCATCGCCCCTGCATCCAGAAATAAGGCACTTTTCGTAATTATCAATCATTGAAAGTCTCTTAGCTAGCTGTAGCCCAACGCCGTTGATGTTGTCGTTAAACCTTACAAGCAGATCTTGAATGACCCTCTTCGCCTCCTCTATAACTTGCTCTCTTTTCCTTATCCCCTTCGTTATCTCGTCCATTAGAACCTCGAATTTACGAGTTAGCTCAACGCTGGTAAGATCAGGGAAAAACGACTCTATTACGTCGGCTATACCAGCTCCAAGTTCGGTGATCTCTATACCTGATTTAGTGCTTTTCGCGTATCCCCGCTCAAACAGTTTCTCGATAATAAGGGCCCTCGTGGACTCAGTTCCGATGTTAACGCCTTCCATCCATTTCAGTACATCAATTTTCCTCAACTTAGGTTTTGGCTTAGTGTACGATTCACGAACGTTGACTTCAACTACTTCAACTCTATCTCCCCTCTCAACCTCGGGTATAGGCCTAGTTGAGGGAGAGCGGAATGGATAATACGCCATCCAGCCTTTATATTCAACCATTAAGCCGGTTGTCTCAAACCAGTACTTAGCGTCAGGAGTTGTCAACGATATTTTTGCATTTAAGACCACGGCTGGCTGGGCAAAAGACGCCAAAAATCTCCTAACTATTAAATCATAAATAACGTATTGCTCCCTTGTTAGTTTGCGAGGAAGAACACCAGTTGGATAAATAGCTGGGTGAGCTGGATCTTCTCTCTCTCCTTCTATTGGCTTAAGCGAGTCTCTAGTTTCTACGAGAAGCTGTTTTACCAAGGAGTAGTACTTACCCTGTTTGGCCAACTTGTCTAAGATCTCCCTGTAGTTCAGAGTTGGCGGAAGTTTCTGGCTATTCGTTCTAGGATAGCTTATTAGGGCATCTAAGTACAACTGTTCAGCGATTCTCTGAGTTCTCATCGGGCTAATCCCATACACCCTAGAGGCTTCCTCCTGCAGATCGCTTAAGCTGAAAGGAGGCAGAGGCCTATACCTCTGTCTACTCAGAGTAAAGCCCTCAACTACGAGGTACTCGAATTTCTCCACATGATCTTTTATGTTCTTGGCTTCTATTTCCTTTAAAATAGGATTTATCGACAGTTCAGCAGTGAATTGTCTGTTGTTCTTCTGCAAGGTGACTGATAGTGTATATTGTGGGAGAGGTATAAAGAGCTTTCTCTCGAGATCGTTCTTGGCGAGGTACTTGAGAGTTGGCGTTTGAACGCGCCCTGCACTCAGGGGAATTTTCTTGCTTGAAGCCTTATACACCGAACTCATTAGTGCTCTACTTATGTTTATACCCCAGATCCAATCTAGCTCGTGTCTACACAAGCCTGCCTCTATCATGTTGTAATCTAGCGGTGAAAGCTTATTGAAGGCAGCTTTTAGCTCAGAGCTTACGAGGCTAGAGAATTTTACCCTAAATGCACGCTCTTCATTGCCGTGGAACTTTATCAATAGGTATCCAATAACGCTACCTTCTATATCGTAATCGCATGCATTAACATAGTATGAGCATTTTTTAAACAGTGAACTTAGCGCTTGCAGATACCTACGCGTGTAAGTTTTTCCTCTACTTGCAATATAGGCCGGCACCCACTCGTAATCAAAAACGGGATAGCTTCTCGACCTAGTGCGAAGTTCATATAAGTGGCCTACAGCGCTTGCTACAATTAGTGTTAATTCATTTGCCTTGATTTCATAGTATGGTACCCCGTAGAATTTACGGACTTGGTATTTTAATGATAGGGATTCGGATATCTTATTGGCAGCTTTCGGCTTTTCGGCTATAATAAGCACACTGCCCTTTAAGCTCCATATGTTAGCGCTGTCTACCCCCAATCTGTTTCCCCAATAATCTGCATTTGAGGGCTCTGCGCGAATTTTCCTCACCCGGGCTCCCTGGGATTTTTTGGGGTCTATCTTGGCACCGCTGGGCTAAAAAGCTAAGCAAAGGGTATCGGCACTGTTAGTATCAGCAAAACGAAGTAGAGTACAATGCAAATATTGCACTTAGATTCGTCGAGCTGATTTGCTACGCCTGGATGCCCCCTTCGACCCATTATTGAGTAAAGTACAAGCGTAATTAGCCCTATACCTATATAGTAGATCCCATTAAGCCCCATAATGGTGAGAGCCACACCTGCTGTCAGCAAAATCATGGGAATAACTGCACCAATCGTTTTGAAAGGCCTTGGCCCAACTGCGCTTCTAACCACGTGACCCCCATCCAGTTGACCTATGGGCAAGAGGTTTAGAAACGTAACCAAGTGTATAACGTAAGAAGAGAAAAGAACAGGGTGAACAACGAGTACTCCCTCGTTTTTAAGCAATGTTAGTAAGTAGAAGCTTAAGCTAGCTACTTGAAGGGGAGAGAGCGCCCCCTCTTCAACTAGCCTTTCAGCGGCACTTGGCGGCACTACAGGGGATAAGTAAACTCCCAGTAGGCCAAACAACAGGCTAACAGTGAACCCCAGGAGAGGCCCCATCAGTCCCAGCTTGGCGAGATCTTTTCTTGTGCAAGGCGGGGTTTTCGTTAGTATAATAGCTCCCAGCGTTCCTATAAACCCTAGTTGGAGCGGAGGCGCCGGGATTAATATGGGTCCCTCTGATCTAATCCCAGTTCTCTTGCTTATGGCTAGATGCCCTATTTCGTGTGATATGAGCGACGCTAAGAATACCGTCGTGTAGAGAGCTGAGTTGATTAGAATGTCACTGATGTTGAAAGATAGGTTGAGTACCTGCTGGAGTCCCGAGGAAAGAGCGAATCCGGTTAAAAACACTGTTACGATCGTCAATGAAGTTAAAACCCATCTGTACGTATATAGAGTCGACTTGCCCGACCTATAATTGGTTAGCCTTATAATCGGGTAGTAGGATTTCAGTTGAAACATTAATATGTGATATTCATCCAATAGCTTATTGTACAGTTCCTTAAATTGTACAGAGTCAACGGCTTTATCTAAGATGAGATCTACAAAGTTCCCGTGTTCTCTATACTCTACGATTGATATCCCAGCTTTCGAGAATAGACTCAAGATATCGCTTAATTTCTGGGTCAATGAGTTTATTGATTGGCACAAGCTCGTATTCACCTTTGCTCTTTGGCCTTAAAATAGACATGGGGAGAAATCCTTTTATTAGTTCTAGTGTTGCAATGTAGACAGGATCCTTTACCTCGATGTCAGAGATGTCTATAAGCGGAGGGGCCCCCATAGATAGCTGCAGCGCTCTTGCCCCTATTATTCTGGCTAGCTCGAACCTAGTGAGTCTTTTTTCTATAACGGTTGCGTAAATATCTAAGGTTGCCTCTGTCAAGTTTGTACACCTATTCGCGGAAAACAAGAATAATACAGATATTTAGGGATTAAAAAGTAATAAATTTACTTAAAAATTTTTATTGTTTAAGTCCTTTGTAACTTAAAATTCTGTCTTGGGAAAGGACTCCTCTCCCTTGAATTCTCCTCCTTTGCCCTTTTCCTCTTTCTTCATTGGGCTTGCTGCTATTACGTCATCTATCTTCAATATAGCCAACGCAGCTTCAGCAGCTGTCTTGATCATTGATTCCTTAACTAGTACGGGCTCTAATATGTTCTTGCCCACGATGTTATCAATTATGCTGCTGGATATAACGTCTATGCCTGCAGTACGCTTACCCTCTGCGTGGTATTTTCTAAGCTCCATTAGGGCCTCAAGCGGGTCTTTGCCACAGGAAGATGCGAGAATCATTGGTATTTCTTCTAGAGCTGAGGCAAATGCCTCAATAGCCAGTTGTTCCTTGCCGCCGATCTTGGTAGCGAAATCTCTCAGCTTCATTGCAATCTCTAGCTCCACGGAGCCGCCTCCAGCTACAATTCGGGGCTCCTTCATTATGTTTCTAAGAACATTTAGTGCGTCTTTTAAGCTTCTCTCTATTTCATCTAGTACCATGTCGCTAGCTCCGCGCACCAATATAGTCACGGCCTTGGGGTTCTTGCAACCCTCAATGAACACCATTTTGTCGTTTCCTATCTTTCTCTCCTCTACGAGCTCGGCGTAGCCTAGATCTTCTGGCTTAAGGTCTTTTATGCTACTTACTATTCTTCCCCCTGATGCCCTCTCGAGCTTCTCGAGGTCGCTCCTCTTCACTCTCCTAACGGCGAGGATGCCCTTTTTCGCCAAGAAGTGCTGAGCAACTTCATCTATGCCCTTCTGGCACACAACAACGTTGGCTCCAACTTCAGCTAATTTGTCTACCATTTCTTTTAAGATCTTAGACTCCTCGTCGAGGAAAGCCTTAATCATCTCTGGACTCGTTATGTTGATCTTTGCGGTTATTTCCGGCTTCTCTACTTCTAGTGCTGCATCTAGGAGCGCTATCTTTGCCTTCTCCACTCTTCTAGGCATGCCGGGATGAACGACTTCTTTGTCAAGTATAATGCCGTACACTAGCTGAGTGTCGATAACGTTTCCGCCCTTCTTCTTTTCTATTTTAACGTCATCTACCTTGAAGTCTAGCGTGCCGTCGGGCTTAGGATCCGCCACGGATATTGCTGCATCTATAGCTATCTCAGTAAGCTTATTTGAAATTACATCCCCGCCAATGTACTTGCTCGCTATAGATGTTTTGACTATTTTTCTGAGAGTTTCTCTATCCTTAATATCAATAGATAGGGCATTTTCATGCAAGATTTTAATTGACTCCCTTAAGGCCTTAGTGTATCCATCAATTATAATGCTAGGGTGAACGTCTTGATCAAGCAGCTCTTCGGCTTTTGAGAGCAGACTTCCTGCAAGAACTACTGCACTAGTAGTTCCATCTCCAACTTCAGCGTCTTGGGCCTTAGCAACCTCGACAAGTAGCTTAGCCGCTGGGTGCTGGACTTCCATTTCCTTTACTATGGCTGCACCGTCATTTGTGACGGTTACATCTCCGAAGCTATCGACGAGCATTTTATCTAAGCCACGAGGGCCCAAACTTGTTTTTAAAACTTCTGAAAGCGCTCGAGCTGCAGCAATGTTTGATCTTATAGCGTCTCTTCCAATGGTTCTCTTTGTTCCTTCCTTTAAAATTAATACAGGTACACCATATAGAGCCATTTAACTCACCTGTATAAGCCCGGTATCTCGTTATCTCAACTGGTTCTATATAAATTTTCTTACCATGATTAAATAAATGATCTAAGTAAAATTTTTAAGCCAAATTTAATACAGCCTACGGGTTAAAAAATTAGCGGGAGAAGCCCGAGAGATGGAAGGGAATGTATGAACTTAAGTCAAAGGAAGAGTTCATAAGGGCTATTAGAGGAAATGAAGTGGTGCTAGTTGAATTCTACGAGCCTAATGATAGAGACTGCCAAATAATGCACGAATCGATGAAAGAGTTCTCCAAGTCCGTTGATCAAAATATGCTTTTCTGCAGGGTTAACATAAAAGAGCACCCAGAAATAGCTGACGTTAACGATTTGCCCACGTTAAGAGTTTACTATAGGGGGGAACTAGTGTTCGAGCAAATAGGTACTCTGAGCACTGTGGATTTAAACTTAAAGATCGTTAGGAGAAGCATAAGGGAGACTTTCAAGGCTAGAGATATAAGCGTAAGGGTTTAAGCTATACGCTGACTTCGCGCGTAGCCAACTCCTCAACAAGCCTTGAGAGCTCATTTCTTTTCAAGTAAATGGGGTAAACAATGGGGTTTTCTAAAAGGGCTCTCTGGGATCTCGGGCTGTAGACGCCTTTCTTGCTTAATAACACGTACCCAAGCTGTAGTATTTCGTTTAGCTCTGCGCAACTCGCAACCTTTAAATAAAGCTCAAATTTCTCAGAAAACTCGAGCGCTGACTTTATGTACTCATCTGAGACGATTGCTCCGCATATTAAGCAAGACCTATCGGATAGAATAGAGTTAAATCCGCATTTTGGGCAAGATACCATACCCTTAGGCCCTAAATTGTTCCAAGCATGCCTTAAGGCTGTGACTATATCTTCTCTACCATAGCTAACAGATAGCCTGTACAATTTATTTGCCTCGCTTATTACAGCCTTTCCCCCGTAGATTGCTATAAACTCTAGTTGCTTTGGAGCGGGCTTTTCAAAGATGCTGAGGATCTTCGTTGCAATTAATTCGGCTATCGCTTTGCTGTTCCTTTTGATCTTTTTTATAACCGCCTCGGGGTCAGGTCTACTGCTGTACCCAGAAGCTATTAAGTCAACTACGTCTTTAACTATTTCACGGGCAGTTTCACTGCTTAGTCCTAGCTCAGTTGTAAGGGCAAATATTGAATCGACTTGATCAAATACATCCTCTAGGAGCTTGTCCGTGTCAACACTTCTCGCCTTCCGACCTCTTGAATGATATCTTGCAGATTGAAGCCTTGAAGGCGTTGTGGAGGTCAAATCCGGCAATTGATTTTCTTTATCTTTCTGCTCTGCCTTTTTATTTACTTTCTCACTTTTACTAGAGCTGTCGTAGAGTTTCTTCTGAACACGTTTAGTAGGAATAAATACCCCCTGAGTAAACAATATTGCTTTAAAGCTGTTTTTACTTATCTTGTCGATGTACTTTAGGGATCATTTAATCGGGCTCCTCCAAGGCTGTGGCGATCAGATAGCTGAGGACAAATCTTGCTGAGCTCTTTTTTGTGCGCAACTTGTTTAGGTATTCAATGATTTCGTTGAGCGAAGCGTTGTTTTCAAATACCTCTCTTCTAATACATCGTGCTATAGAGTAAATTAATCTCTCGTACTCTAGCTCTGTCTCTACTCTATCTCCGTAGTATTTATCTATTAGGTCATTTATGATGTCCCCCACTGTGCTCTCAATGCTGTCAATCAGCTTCCGTTTATACTGAGTTCGCATTCACTTCATCCCCGTAGATTCCTTATAGAGCAAAGGGTCCTATTAAGCGCTTTAAGTGCCGATAGCTCTTACCGGGCGAACGCATATAGTTTTTACCTCGTGCGCGCTTGTCACTTCGTTGTACTCCAGCTTGAGTGTACCTGCACAGTCTAATCCGTAAACCAGGGGAGATGTGAACACAGTTACTACCATGCCGTTATGAGCGAATTCAAAGCCGTTGACAGCCTGGTGAGCCCTAATAATGATCTTCCCCTTTATAAGTTGCAGTGCCTTTTCGCTGACAAAACGACTGTATAGCACACCAGCTCCTCTAGGGGATGGGACATAGTTTACGTTTAGCTCGGTTGGATCGCTCCATAGAATTTCCTCTATTGTACTTTGAGTGAACGCATCTCTCCCAATTTCAAGCGCTTCTCTCCAGTTCTTTTTGTTCAGGACATTTAATGGAGGTCCTCCGTGGACAGCAAAAAACAGACCCTCTTCCACTACGCCTAGCGGAAATGAGTCGAAAAGCGCTAAGGAAAGATCATATAGTTCGCCTCCATCTGAACCAAACTTGTGACCCAATTGCGTTGGATAATCATGTGGATGAGGTATAAGGGAACGCGGCGGTTCGTGGTTTCCCCTTATGAGAACCGTTTGTTCTGGTAAACTTTCTTTCAGGTTTAACACAAAGGAAAGCGTTTCCACTTGCATGTATCCTCTATCTACGTAGTCACCTAGAAATACAATAGTGTGCCCTCCCTTTACATCGCTCCATACATTGGCTAAGACACTTAATAGGGCATAGTAATCCCCATGCAGGTCGCCTATAAACACATAGTTTCCCTTACCGCTTACTTCAAGCACACCCGGTTTATTGTACAATCCATGCCTTGGAGGGGAACTAACGAACGTAATAGCCCTCTCTAGTAGGGACCTGAAGGCCTGGGCTTTTTTGACCTGCTCTAAGGAATCTTTGTGAATTTTTTCAAGATCTGGCGGAAGAGGTTGCAAACCCATGGCTTACACCAATTACTGGGTATACTGTGTAGTTAGTGTTTTTTATGTATTCATGGACGTAGTCTGGGTCAACGAATTTTTCTACCTGGCCCCACGAGTGTATGAGGGCAATTATAGGCTCATTAGTTAAGCAGGTAACCTGCCACACCCCATTCACAAGTTCGTTTTCAACGAGAGTGTTGAGCAAGTCTTCAAGTTCCTTGGCTGAGGCAGAGTAGACAAGAAGTAGAATAAAGTCTCCCATACCCCTTAGGGCGTAGTGCTGAACCACGCACTTCTTAATGTGTTTATAGTAGTGATACCTAGCTCCTTTGGTACCTAGCCTTTGTTCAAGCAACAATATCAAGCTCTTATTGTTCTTAACTCTTTCGATGGGAGGATTAAATAAGCGGAAAACATCGAGCAGGAGATCTTGGTCCAGGTCGTCAAGCGTGCCTGCACAATGTTTAAGCAAGTTGCCAATTGGCACTAGTCTTAACTTAGCCTCATCTGGATTCTCTAGGGGGGTTAAAGTGTTTACCACCTGTTCGCATATCTCAAGTCTACATACCGCAGGATCAAATAGATCTTCAACCAACGCGCAATTCTCCAGCAAGTAGTAAATCTCTGTTGATCCTCCAGAAAAGGCATAGTACTGTAATATTGTACGCGGAGCTCTTTTGAAGCAAGGCTTATTTGTCTTCTGATACTTCTCGAGTATCGCTATTGACACTGGGTGCTTTAATGCCTCTAGGGGCACGACAACGTGCTTGCTCATAACTCCAGTCCTTATGAGTCTACTTATCGTCGAGGAGAGCTTTGAGGCACTTCTCATTCCTAGGAACTTGCACACTTCAGCGAGATTATACCCCCGGTTAAGCAGTGCGGCAATTTTCCAGGCTTGCGGCAGTTTATTGACCAAGTCAACCACGTTCATTGTCTTATGAACACTGTTAAATTAAAAGTACGGCATTAATAAGCGATCTAACTGTTGCACACTTTTTCAATCTCACGGCAGCTCGGACAAATGCCTTTCAATCACTCTTCATTTTCGGGAGTACTCCTCATCGCTATGTGGAGATATTGAGAATCTCCCTTAATTTAATTTTCACTCTATCTGCTACTAGTTTTCCATCCACTTTCCCGCGGATTTGCTTCATTACTTCGCCCATCACTATTGTAAACGCTTTATCTTTTCTTTCAACGAGCCTCTCTTTATTCTCCTCTATTATCCTTGAAATCATTTGATCCAATTGCTCTGTGCTCAGCTTACTTAATCCTAAGTTCTCTATGGCTTTAGATAGGCTAGCGCTTGGATTCTTTGCTATGAAAGTGAGCAGATCTGGTATAGCCTCTTTAGCAACTGCGCCTGTAGCAACAGATCTAATGATCTCTTCTGCTACATCTTCTATTATTTCATCAACAGCAATACCATCTCTTCTAAGGGCTGGTACGGTGTTGACGAATAGGGATGCAATAATAGAACACGGGATCTGTTGACGGTATTTTTCAGCGAGATATTCGTAGAGATCCAACCTAATGTCGTTCAATATCGCTAAGGCGAGCTCTCTGCTAAGCCCGTGAACTTCTGTGAACCTCTTGTACTTCAAATCTGGGTGTTCTGGGACATACGTACTTGCTTTTGCTAAAATCTCCTGGGTTACGAGTATGGGAGGGATGTCTGTCTCTGGGTACATTCTGGCGGACCCCGGTCTAGGCCTCATGTACCTTGTTGTACCATCGGGATTAGAGGCACGAGTTTCTTCTGGAACACCAATTGGGGCATAAGCGGCTCTTTCAGCAACTGCGCGAAGAGCTTTCTCGGCTTTATCCCTCGTATCTGCGGCTATTATAACTCCATCTTTGTTTGGGTCAGCACCAGCTTCGGAGTAAAGCCCGCGAACCTCTTCACTTGTTATCCCGTAGGCGGGGAGCTCATCAGTATGTATAATGCCCTCTATGCCTCCCCACACCTTAGCGTAGTCGCTTAGCTCTGTCCCAAATCTCCTTCCAGGCTGTATTTGCCTGCCAAGAAGCCCTTTAAAACCTGGCAGTCTCAGAGCCAGCACCGCGCCATCCTCTTGCGACAGCGCCCTCTTAATTACCCTCGAGCCTGTTTTTTCAAAGACCTTAGTTACATCTATTAGTTTTTGATCAATCGCGCTCGGATCCACGTTTCTCTTCTTGAGTTCATCCCTTATTTCAAGTAAGCTAGCTTGCCTGAGCACTTCAAATTCAACTACCTTGGGGATCAGATATAGGTGTTGCACACCTTTAATTTCAACTTTGGCACCCCCGCTAATGCTAATATTGAGGTCTTGCCTTATGCTACCAAGTCCTCGCTTGGCTTTCCCCGTCAATCTAATCAATTGACCTATCTTGAGAGCTGTTTTTAGCGCGAGCTCAGGCGTGTTAATATCCGGAGCCGTTGCAATCTCTAGAAGTGGTATACCTAGTCTATCAAGAACGTATCGAACATCCAGCTCCCGCTCTTCTACTTTCCTAGCTGCGTCTTCCTCAAGGCAGAGGCTCTGTATTCCTATTCTCCTGCCTTCAACCTCTATGTACCCCCCAAGGGCTATTAGCGTTGTTCTCTGAAAGCCGCCTACGTTGCTTCCATCGATTACTATTTTCCTCATAATGTGAACCTCGTCAACAATGTTCATGTTCAATGCTTTGGCTACAGCGAGTGAAATTAGTACCGACTCCTCGTCTATTTCATGGGGAGGCTCTTCATCTGCTTCCACTAGGCAGGAGGACTCCGAAGGGGCGTAGTAAAGGTATGCTCTGCTTCTCTTCCACTCTAGTAGGGCAGCTGGATCTACTTCTCCTACCTCGCTCCTCGCAGGCCTCAAGTACCTTATAAACGGCTGTTGTTTTATTTGAGGGGTAAGCCTTGTAGGACATGAACAGAATAGTTTTCGCCTTGTATCTAACTGGGCGTGGATTTCCAACCCCACTTTTAGACCAAATGCATCAAAGTTTAGCCTACTCATGGGGCCACCTCGGGTACAGATCCATTGGGTGCCTGAAGTTTACTTCTCCCACTATGTTTTTAGTGAAGATTTTTTCAACTTCTCTCAAATCGCGTGAAATAGAGCCCAAAATCCACGATAACTTAACGTACGCAGTTTCAGGTAGCATATCCTGTCCTGAGATAACTCCAGCTTCAATTAATCTTCTTCCCGTGCTGTACACGCGCATGTTTACACGCCCAAATAGACACTGGCTGGTCATAACCACTGGTATGCCCTGCTCGGTTGCTCTTTTAATGGATTCAACGAGTTTATTTGGTGCATGGCCTAGACCTGTGCCCTCTATCACTATTCCGTGAAAACCCTTGTCTACAAGGAAGTCGACAATTTCCTGTTGAATGCCAGGGTATGTTTTAACTAAAGCCACTCTATCATCGAAATTGTCAATCAAGTTAGGCTCTTTGCTCTCGTCTCTGTGCTCGTAAATTGTACCTATAACCTTGATTTCCTGCTTAGCTATGTTAACGGCCGCTAATGGCATATCATTTATAGATTGAAATGCGTCTCGCCTACTTGTGTGCATCTTTCGAACCTTAACTCCGCGATGGACTAAGGCGTACTCGTCAGATGTTAAACCGTGCATTGAGATCACAGACTCCGCGAAAGGCGCCTTAGTGGCTACAAGGACTGCTGCAATGAGGTTTGATGCTGCATCAGTGCTAGGCCTATCGCTGCTCCTCTGTGCGCCAACAAAAACTATGGGCACGGGTTTGTTTTGAATAGCAAAGGCCAAGGCAGAAGCAGAGAATGACATAGTGTCTGTGCCGTGTGCAACTACAACGCCATTAACGCCGCTCTTTACTTCTTTATACACCTCCTTAGCTATTAGTCCCCACAGCTGAGGCGTCATGTCCTCACTAAATATGCTGAAGGCCTCTCTAGCAGTTATTAGGGCGACGTCCTCGAGCTCTGGGATCCACTCAACTATCTCCTCAGGCGTAAGTGTAGGCGTTACGGCGCCTGTCTCGTAGTCTACCCTTGAGGCTATTGTTCCCCCAGTGCTAATCAAAGCTACGCGAGGTGAGCTCAATTTGGGCTGTTTCTTACTTTTTTCCAGCTTGGGCTTTTCGCCTGCCCTCTTGACGAGTTCAATGCTCTCGATCTTATCTAGCTTTATGCCGACGTTGTAGCCGCTATCTAGCTTGATTATGATAATAGATGAACCCCCGTATAGAAATGGCCTAGGCATTAACAGACCTTGAAGCACACCTCCGTCGCGAGTCTTTATCGATACTCTGTCTCCAGGTCTAATGCCTTTTGCTTCTAGGAGTGTCGCAACTTCACCCATATACCCGTGGTATATTAGCACTAATTTCACCACATCTGTGTATTGCAAATAGCACTATTTTAGTGTTAGCGACTCGCGCGAGCATAAAACCGATTTCTAAATGAAATGGGCCTTAAATGCAATCCCGAGAAGAGAGGAACCGCTAAGAGACAGGTTGCGGCGATGTAGCTGACTCCTGTTGCTTTACAAACCTCCTAACGTACTCTACTCTGTTCCTCACTCTTGGAGGTTTGTTCTTACCTTGCTTTGGAGGTATTTTGGGCGTCTGACTTCTCACTTTACCTGCCTTAGTTAACGAACCGTGCGTAGGCATTTCTCAACACCAGCTTTAAATCATGGATAACGATATTTAAAAATAGCTTTTTAACTTAACTTTAGTTGGCAAGGTAAAATATTATGTCTGAATCAAATAGAGCTTATATAGTGGAAACGGTAATAGGGATTTTCGCAGTATCTGAAAACAACGAAGTTCTCGAGTTCGTCGAACCCCCAAACAGACTAGACGAGCTCGTTGAATTCCTCATCAGCCTTGAAAAAGGCGACATTACGCCTTACCACGAGAAACTCGTATCTAGGCTAAAGGACAGAGGGATAACTGCAATTGTGGCAGAGCACTACGGGGCAGCAAGAGCTGCTTCTTCATACGGCATTACACCTGAGATCTCGATTGGCGCAACGCCTATGTTGATTTTGAGGAGGGCCCTCCCCGAGCTTGCCGTGAAGCATGGATTAGCGAAGACACCTGAAGAGTTCTTTGAGAAGCTACATGAGATCATGTTGGAGTACACGAGGCGTAAGTTAAGGAGAGAAGCCCAAAAGAGAGACTTACTGGCCGTTCAAGCTATTAGGGCCATAGATGACATAGACAAGACAATAAACCTATACGTTGCTCGATTAAGAGAATGGTACAGTGTACATTTCCCAGAACTAGACGAGCTCGTGAAGGACCACGGGCAATACGCAAAGATTGTGTACGAGTTTCGCGATAGATCAAAGTTCTCAACTGAGAACTTAGTTGGGTTTGGCCTATCTGAGGAAGAAGCTGAAAAGATTGCGTCAGCAGCTAAGAGCAGTATAGGCGCTGAGCTGAGCGACTTCGACCTTGACTACATTCTAATGCTCGCTGGTATAATTATAGATCTCTATAAGCTGAGAGAGACTCTCGACACGTACATTGACGCCATAATGAAGGAAGTTGCACCAAACATATGTGCTCTCGTGGGCTCAAAGCTCGGGGCGCGACTACTTAGTTTAGCTGGTGGCCTTGAAAAGCTCGCCAAGCTACCTGCAAGCACGATTCAAGTTCTTGGTGCTGAGAAGGCTTTGTTCAGGGCCCTTAAAACAGGCGGCAAGCCGCCAAAGCATGGTATAATATTTCAGCACCCTACAATACACAAAAGCCCGAGGTGGCAGAGGGGCAAGGTTGCCAGATTCCTGGCAGCTAAGTTGGCAATAGCAGCTAAAGTTGACTTCTTCACGGGCAGATATGTGGGAGACAAGTTGCTCAAGGAGTTTGAGGAGAGAGTTGATGAAATAAAGAAGCTTTACCCCAAGCCGCCGCCTAAACCAGAGAAGCCTAAAACCTTTGAAAAAGAAAAGAAAAAGAGAGGAGAAAGGAGGAGATAGCAGTAGGCTGCATTGGTGATTTAATATGAGCTTAGTTAAATCTATTAAACCGCATGAGAAGTACTTTGGTGTTCACGTCGTTGAGTTAGATGACGGTAGCGTAAAGCTCGCTACAAAGAACCTTGTACCAGGTCACAGAGTTTACGGCGAAAAGCTTTACAAGTATAACGGCAACGAATACCGTGAGTGGAATGCATTTAGAAGCAAACTCGCTGCAGCTCTTCTAAACGGGCTTGTAGATCAACCCATTAGGGAGGGAGACACAATCCTCTACCTCGGCGTCGCATCGGGCACTACAGCTAGCCACGTGTCAGATATTGTTGGCCACAACGGAAGAGTATACGGTGTAGATATAGCTCCTAGAGTTATGAGGGAATTCATAGTTGTCGCCGATGTTAGGAGAAACCTGTTTCCCGTGTTAGGAGACGCTAGGAAACCACAAGAGTATAGACATGTTGTAGAGACAGTAAAGGGGCTCTACGCAGATATCGCACAGCCCGAGCAGGCTGCTATAGTAGCAAATAACGCTGATACGTTTCTCGAGGACGGCGGGTACTTATTGATGGCTGTTAAGGCGAGGAGCATAGATGTCACTAAAGAGCCAAGCGAGATCTACAGAAAAGAGATTAACACATTGAAAGAGAGGGGGTTTGACATAGTTGATGTAGTCCACCTAGAGCCGTATGATAAAGATCATGCCATGATCTACGCGAGGTTTAGTAGGAAGAAGTAGAGGAAACGCGTATAAGTGTGTTTTTATAAAAAAATTTAAACGGGAAGGTGGTTTGCAGAAAGAAAACGAAGGGCTTGTCGAAGAAGTTTACAATATTGTTAGGAGATCTGGTTGCGAAGTAGACATGATACTGTATCCAAGGGAAAGCAGGAGCATTGATGTTATTGCTCGCTCGAAATCTGAGAGCCTATTCATTAAGGCTGTGTACAATGTTAATAAACTCGATAGATCCGAAACAATGGATTTAAAAAAGGTTAAGAGAGCGTACAGGGCGCCCGTAATTGTCGTGTCTATTAGGCAGTACGGTGCCGACC
This sequence comes from Desulfurococcaceae archaeon, assembly GCA_038888155.1. Lineage (GTDB taxonomy): Archaea > Thermoproteota > Thermoprotei_A > Sulfolobales > Desulfurococcaceae > UBA285. Next base: position 63,002 of record JAWAJB010000004.1, on the reverse strand, counting down.
TCGAAGACGACGTTATCCACATAAGGCACGGGATTAAGGTAGTCACTCCAAAAACACTTGAGAAGTATGTATTAAAAAGAGAAAGGCCAATTGTAGCTTGCATTAGGGGAAACTACGTTCTGAAGCTAAATCCGCACAAGTTCAGGGAGAAAAGAGAACTGCACGGTTACACAAGAGGCATGTTAGCAGAAATGCTTGGAGTAAGCAGGAAGGCAATTTACATGTACGAAAGCGGGGACATGTTTATTTCCCTTGACAGAGGCGTTGAACTGGCCTCCCTTTTAGGTGAAGATATCTTCGAGGAGCTAGATTTGCAGTCAAAGGACCTCGAAGATAAGCAAATAGAGGGAGAGGAAGATAGGAGTGTGCCTAGGGATGATATCGAGAAAGCTATATTCAAGGTAGCGACAAACTACGGTCATATTTTCCTCAATTTTTCAAGGATCCCAATAGATATCGCTCTCAAAGGTCGCGTGGTTTTATCAATAGTCAAGGAGTCGATGAAGAATGGCGCATCTAGCGAAAAGGTAGAATATGCTGAAAAAATAGTGAACGTTGTCAACACTCCGATATTGCTTGTTAGGACGCCAGGCGACGTAAGGGAGCTAAAGAGAATACTTGAAAGGCACTAATTTCCATTGAGGTCGAAGCAGTGAGAATAGTAATAACGGGAAGGCCGGGGGTAGGAAAATCTACTATCTTTAAGTCGCTGGTTTTCGCACTTAAAGAAAGGGGGTATAAAGTAGGCGGAATTATTGCCCCAGAGCATAGAGAGAACAACGTCAGGGTAGGTTTCAAAGTCGTTGACTTGCTTACTGGAGAGGAGGCTTGGCTTGCTAGGAGAAACTGGGCAAGCTCTGTGAGGGTAGGTGTTTACGGCGTCTTGGTGCATGAAGCTGATGAGCTAGTTAAGAAAGCCCTCACTGGGGCTTTATCTGGTGCAGAAATAGTGGCAGTGGACGAGGTGGGGCCTATGGAGTTAAAGCTCCCATCTTTTAAGCCTCTCTTATTGAGGGTCCTCGAAGCAGATAAACCGGCGATCTTTGTAGTTCACATTAACATGAGCGATAGCGATATTCTGTCTAGGCTTAAAGAAGCCAAGAAAATTGTATTAACCCTCGATAACAGGGAGTACTACACTAAGGCGCTCTTAAGCGATTTACTCGCTGCCCTTAAAACAGTTTAATGATCCTCGAGAGCTTCACCTCAATATCCTCTGCCCTTGTATCTTTGATCATTACTCTCTTAAGCGAGCCCCTCGTCCCGTAAATTATGTCAAGCCTTGATGAGGGGATTTTAAGTGCTCTCGAGAGAAAGCCTATTAACGCAGCGTTGCACCTGCTACTATCATTAAACTCTGTAGTCTTGAACACCAGTTCATCCCCTTCAATTGTTAGGTAGGTTTCGTTGGTATCGCCGCTAACTCTAATAGAGATTAGTATACCTGAGCTGTGTTCTTCAATGCTTTTTCTAATAATACCGAGAACAGTATCCCTTATGGACGACATTTACCTCCCCACTCTTTATATGCCTTAAAGCTCATAAAAGTACCCTTTCAACGATACTAAATGCATTTACAAACGCGCCAGAGCCTCGATGTCTATTTAGCGATAGATCTGAGGATATCTACAAACTCCTCTTGTCCTCCGCTAAATCTCACTCCTCGGGGGTCCATGTGAGTCCTTGAGCATTGAATCCCCCTAGATTTAAGCTCTCTTAAAAGAGATTGCATATTGGGCATGTTCACCCCAATTAACGAACACAGCCTATCTAGCCTAACGTATGGTCTATCTATATTGGACTCTTCGATCAAGAGCTTTAAAATTTTAGCCGTCTCTATGCTGAGCCAATGTGCACTTAAAGCGTAGCTGTATATATTGTTTATAACATTAGGTTCCTGTATAGGGCATATCCAGATTTTCCCAATAATTGCTGGCTTAGATCCATCGCGGCACTCAACATTCAGCCCCTCCTCAATTGCCCTTATGAACCCCCTCTCCATGGTGTTTTTGCAGTACCATAGGTAGCCTATGCATTTATCAATAGATCTAAATGCTCTGTTAGCGCTTTTTGTTGCCTTGAAGAAAACTCTTATGTAGTGTTTGTATACGATTGTCAACATCGGCACTAGCTCAACCTCTAGAGCAGATGCCCTCATGGAGGCTATAGCTATTAAGAGACGAGCGGCGTATTCTTTTTCGAAGTCTACTCTGGTGCACTTATTCCAGTACCTGATCAACGTTTTCGAGGAGTGAGTACAAGTAAGTGGAGCTGTATCAGTTGCTGTTATACCAATAAATGCCTCTCTGCCGATTGGTTTAAAAACGGAGTCTAGGAATGGTATAGGGGATCCATAGGGATCCACGTCTATATAGTCAACCGGCACCCCCGATAAAACTAATGTGTTCAGCAAAACGTTGGCTTCATTATTGTAAGCTTCAATTTTATCGTCCAATTTGTTTAGCCTAATGTTCTTCCTTATGTAGTAGTATGCACGTGGATTAATGTCATTCACCAAACCCACGCCGCCAACCTCTGCAGCTATGCGGATACCCCGGATCCCAGTACCAGCCAACGGATCAACAAAGGTGAAACCCCGCTTACCCAAAGTTACACCTAGAAATGAAACAGTCAGATCTCTGCTAATTACTCCCTGAGGATTGTAGAAGACTGGCATCCAGGCCGGCTCAACAGATCCATCCGGTCGCCTGTACATCTCCAGCTTAGGCACAATTAGATCGGCTAGACCTTCTCTTATTTGCTCTTCCTTGTTAGAGTGTAACATCATCTATATTACCGCTCTACAGCACGGCTCTAATTTGAACCTAATTACTCTACGGTTAATTAATCAGATGAGAGCTCTTCTTCACTGATCTGCCGGTTTACTAATCATCACTTTTATTGTATCCTCTAGCTCAACGGCATCTTGAGTAATAATTGAACTATGGGGTATTTAAGCGTGCGCTTAATTTGAGCTCATTTAAAAGTCATTTTCTCGCTCTTTTGATCAAATAATCAACTATTATCTCGGGGGGATTAACTCCAGTCGCCTTTCTTAAACCTTCCCAGTGAGGAAATGCGTTGACCTCTAGGATGTAGTACTTAGAAGACTTGGCATCGTACGCTATATCAACGCCTGCGTAATCTAGGCCTAGTACTTTAGTAGCTTTCAGTGCGAGCTGGAATAGCTCAGGTTCTTCGCTTTCACGCACAGCAATACCTTGCGCACCCTGAGCAATATTGGTTTTCCAACAGCTGCTGACCCTCTTCATGGCCCCAATAACGTTGTTGCCTACAACAAACACTCTGTAATCGTATCCAGGCTTCTCAAGGTAAACTTGGTAGTAGCTCGGTATCCCAATGTTCTTTAGGCTCTTTGTTACATGAAACGACAAGTCTGAGTTCGAGATTAGTGCACTGCCTAGACCTAGGCTGCCCATGAGCGGCTTATAAACTACTCTTTTCCTTTCCTCAGTAAACCTCATCGCGGAGAAGGGGTTCTCAGTTACAAGCGTGTCTGGCACAGGGAGATTATTGAGGTGAAGTCTAAGTAGGCACCTCCACTTGTCCCTAGCGATGAGGGACGCCGTTGGATCGTTGATCATAGGAGCAGAACTTGCTAGAGCCTCTAACACCCCAAGCCTCTTGATAAATGTGTCGAGGCTGAGGTGTAGCCCAATGTTTCTGAGTAGAGACACATCAACATCAACTGGGCTAGTGCCGTGATATACTTTAACGCCGTCACGAGTTATAAGAGCATCCAGCATGTGAGCTTTTAAGTATATTGGAATTTGACCTTTCCTAGATATCGCCTCAATGAGTTCCTGAGCAGTAGTTGGCGGCGTCTTTCTGTACTCTATTACAGCTATTTTCACCTAGGGCTCACCCGCATGGCGAAAAGCGTGTATATTATAGATGTTACTACTACGCCAATAGCTATTAGTGTAGAGTAAGCTCTAAATGCTAGAATAGACCCTATAACTGCGCCCAATGCCGTCACTGTAGCAGCCAACGTAAAGGCGCTAGTTGCGTCCCTTAGATCCGAGTATCTATCGATATAGATAGCGAGAAGCAAAATGCAGATAGCATACACTGCCAAGCCGGCTATGCTTAGGAGAGTGGCTCCTAAGTACGTAATTGCCGCTACCGAGGACATTAGCGTAATCATTAGCAACCCAATTAGCTTGCCTGAAAATCCCATGACATAAGCACCGCAAAGCTGCACTCATGAAGCGGGGCTTTACTTTCGCCCTTCTTCAATCAATCGTGATAGAATATAAGCTAATAGCGCTATATATACGCCCGCCTCAAGCGGATCTGTGTTAAATAGTAGCTCTATTAGGCGATCACCAAGCAAGCTAGCGTACTCCCTCCTCACACGTTCCTCTGTGCTTAAGAAAATCCCCAAGACTGCCCCATTTGAGCTCACAGCTTCCTCAAGCGATCTGTACTCAGCTAGTACTCCTGCTCGTCTAATTGAATTTGTTAGTAGAAGTGAAGCGGGCTCTAAAAATTTGCTGGATGCAAGGAAAACCCTTTCTCTCTTTAGCAGTGACTCTACTGTAGAAAAGTATTTCTCAATAAAGGACGCTATTGTGCACGAAAACCCCTCAGAGCTGTGTCCTAGAAGCCTTTGTCCCCTTGATGCCAAGGCATTTTTATAGATGCTCGAAGAAGCAAAGAACGATAACAGCGTCATCAATAGAGCTGCTTTGATTTTGTCTTTATACGGTATTGTGCGAATAGAGTAATGCTTAATAATTGCACTTATTCTCTCGTCAGCCGTTTCGGGCGCTAACGCTCTATATTCCACGCCCAAGGTCCTGAAAGCCTGCAACCCACTTATTAGCTTAGAGTACTCGCCCGTGCTCAAGATTAACGCGGACACGTCATCCCTATATGGAGCGATATAAACTGCCGCGTCCTCGACATCTGCTAATACTGGGTGCTTTTGGCTCTTTGCTGTAATTGAAAACCAGTAAAATATGCTTGCAGGCAGTTGCCCGTAACCAGTATAAGAGTATAAAATCAGCTCCCCTCTGACCTGATTTAAAAAATAAAAAATCTCGTTACTAAAAGCCCTGGCCTGTTTTTCTACTTCGGAGACTTCGCTTACAATGCTCTCTAGGGTATAGCTGTCTCTAAGCATTTGCAGCAACTGCATAGTTTTTCATCCGGCTTGCTTGGTAGTGCTTCAATAATTCGGGGTATTAGCTTCTTGACCTTGTTTACATTCATGTTCATGGTTTTAACTACTTCCTCTGCTGTCACTGGTTTTTCAGCCCACACATCATAGTCCGTTACCATGGCTATTGTTGCATAGCATATCTCTGCTTCGCAAGCGAGGTTTATTTCTGGGACTAGAGTCATGCCTATAATATCGGCCTTGAATGCCTCCTTCCAGACCCTGCTCTCAGCTCTAGTGCTGAAGCGCGGTCCCTCGATACACACATAGGTCCCTCTATTGTGCAACTTTATATCGGTGAACCCCTTAGCAACCTCAGCGACAACTTTCCGCAAGTGTTCGCAGAATGGATCAGCCATGCTTACATGCGCAACTACTCCACCCTCGAAGAAAGTGTGACGCCTTATTCCCTTTGTCATATCAATGAATTGATCAGGGATAACGAAATCTCCTGGAGCGTAGTCCTCCCTTAGGCTCCCGACTGCAGAAATAGACAGAATCCACTTAGCCCCCAGAGACTTCAAGGCCCATATATTTGCCCTGTAGTTTACTCTGTGCGGAGGGTACTTATGACCCCTTCCGTGCCTAGCCAAAAACGCTATCTTTCGCCCTTCAAGCTCGCCCACTACTATGTTATCGCTTGGCATACCGTAGGGAGTGTAAACTTTCAGCTCCTTTGTTTCCCTTATTCCTGGCAATTCGTAGAGGCCGCTACCTCCAATAATGCCTATTTCTACTTGGGTTTTCGGCTCAATGAGCATTGTTTACACCTTGAGTCTGTATAGCTTTAACTTAGAGTTGTACTCGATTATGTTTTTATCTACAAGTACATCTAGTGCACGCTTATAGTATATTTCGCCGACATCTATGCCGTACCAATCCTTGAATGCATTAACTACTTCCTCATACGTCCACTCTAGCTTGCCGGTTTCTTTGTAAGTATCTGTGAGCATTCTCTTGATAAACTGGTAAGTATCCTCGAGCCTTGTCCATGGATATTGGAACCAAGCCCACTCTTTTACTTCAATGTAGTAGTAGTCGGGTTTAAACTTAGCTACTGGGCTAATCCACTGCAACGCAGCTGTCCTAACGTCTTCAGGTCCCCATTCCTGTTTAATGTACTCTTTTGCTAACTTTAGCGTATCGCCGGTGTCTACAATGTCGTCTACTACTAGCACTCTAAGCTTCTCTGCGTTAATTGAATACGGGAACTTAATGAGCGCCCTCTCAGCTGCTTTTGCGGCCTCTGTCCAGTGTTGGCTCTGAATGCTCAGCAGATTGTCTATGCCTAGGAAATCGCAAAGTAGCCTCGCCGGTACGAACCCGCCGCGTGAAACTGCGACTACAAGTTCTACCTTGTAGTTGTCTTTGCTTATTATATCTCCTAGTTTCATAGACCAATCTACTATTTCCTCCCAAGATACGAGTTTTGTCTTTACGCGCACCATTATCTCACATAGGTATAAAGTTGCATGACCGGTTTAAAGCATTACTCTATTGTTTCTCTGGGAGGATTGGCTTAGATGGAATGGAGAAGCTCCTACCCCCGTTGTGCAGCAGTATTTTAGCCCTGTTTAAGTCCCACCCATGCTTTGTGTATAGCTTGCCGTCGACGTGCACTTCTAGCACCTCAGCCATAAAGACTGCCGACTCACCAAATTCTAGCGTATTTAAAACCCTGCACTCTAAGAAGCCTAGCATTTGTTCTAGGCCTGGAGTCTCTATGTGCTTTGACTTAAAAGTGCGCAGCCCAAGTAGGCTTAGCTTGTCCACGTCCTTGCCCGTTATTGTTCCAGCCTTGAAAACAGCATTAACATGCTCTTCGCTAGGTATATTAACAGTGAATTCCTTAGTTTCATTAATGTATTGGAATGTTAGGCTGCCCTTCCATATCGAGGTAGCAATCGTGAGTGGTTCATCTGATATAGGCGAAACCCATGCTGCAGACATAACGTTTAGTTTTCCGTCTCGTCCCCTAGATACAATTAAGTAAACTGGCCTCGGATGTAGTACATAGTATTGATCTGTGCCTATAGATATGTACATTAAGATACACCACAATCTATAAATGCGAGATTAATTATTTATTTTACCTCCAGCCAAGAATTTAAGGAGACGAAAAAGACTAGTAACCTATTGGGCGGGGGTGCCCGAGCTAGGTCAAAGGGGTCGGGCTCAGAACCCGATGGCGTAGGCCTGCGTGGGTTCGAATCCCACCCCCCGCACTCTTGTCTCTTCGCACTATGTCCATTTCTCGCAAATATAGTGTTTTTAGGTGGCAAATAATACATCCCTTAACTGTAAACAGTTTTATGGTGCATGCTTCTTGGTTTTTGAAGGAATTAGAGACGCTTTAAAGAGGTTCTTGGGACAGGATAAATACGAGGAGGCAGTAGGCGAGTTCATTAAGGATCTACAGAAAGAGTTAATTAAGTCAGACGTAAATTTGAGAGTTGTCTCTGATATCACATCTAAAATCAAGCAAAGAGCTTTATCCGAAAAGCCTCCTCTGGGGGTCTCTAGGAAGAATTGGTTCATAACAATAGTTTACGAGGAGCTATTAAAGGCGCTTGGCGGGGATAGCAAGCCCTCTATAAGACCTCAGAGAAAGCCATGGGTTATATTGCTTGTCGGTCTCCAAGGTAGCGGCAAGACAACCACGGCAGCAAAACTGGCCTATTTTTACAAGTTAGAGGGGTATAGGGTTGGGCTCATAGCAGCTGACACTTATAGACCTGCAGCTTTTGATCAGCTCAGTCAACTAGGCGACAAAATAGGCGTGCCTGTCTACGGAGAGCCTGGGGAACTAGACTCTGTTTCTATTGCGGGGAGAGGGCTCGAGTACTTTGTGAGCAAGGGATTTGACATAGTTATAATAGATACAGCTGGTAGGCACCACAAGGAGGACGCCCTCCTCGAGGAGATGAAGCAAATATACAGTGCTGTGAAGCCAGATGAAATAATGCTAGTCTTGGATGCATCTATTGGTCAACAGGCATATAATATAGCGAAGAAATTTCACGAAACTACGCCTATAGGCTCCATTGTAGTAACTAAGCTAGACGGTACGGCGAAGGGAGGCGGGGCACTATCAGCAGTAGTAGCAACCAGTGCTTCCATTAAGTTCATAGGCACAGGCGAGAAGATCGAGGACTTTGAGGAATTTAACCCCCCTAGGTTTATTTCGAGAATTCTAGGGCTAGGGGATATAGCCTCTCTAGTAGAGTCGGTGAAGCGAGCACAAATCGAGATCACCGAGGAAGATGTTAAAAGGGCAATCGAGGGAACAGTTAACATGAGGATAATATACAAGCAGCTCATAAGCCTCAGAAAGCTCGGCCCCCTAAAGAAAGTTCTTCAAATGATCCCAGGATTCGACCTCAAGTTGCCCCTCGAGGTTGATCCCAAGGAGCTTGAAAAGAAATTAAATAAATGGATTGCGATCATAAATTCAATGACTTACGAAGAGCTAGATGAGCCCGAAATCATAGATAGATCTAGGATGAAGAGAATAGCTTCGGGCGCTGGTGTAAACGTAGAAGATGTAAAGGAGTTGATCAAGCAATACGAGGCCATGAAGAAGCTGCTTAAGACGCTTAGGAGAAAAGATGTCCTGAAGAAGCTTGGTGCAAATATCCCTCCTGAATTGATGGAATCTAACGTTTAGTTGGGAGATCTCCAGTTGAGCGAAGAGGACTTTGTAAACATACTCAAGGACTTAATTGAAAAGTCTGAGCGAATTCTATCAGAGTATCCACTGTGTAATACGTGCTTCGGTAGGCTATTCGCAAAGTGCGGCATTGGTCTAAGTAATTATGCGCGGGGATCAATGCTGAAGACTCTTCTCGCCATGAAGCTGTACTTCGATCGCTCAAAGGGGATGATAGGCGAAGATTACCTAAAGAGGATCGCTGTTAACGGAGGAGAAGCCTTAGAGCTTATGTTTAGAAAGACCTCTGGAGTTGAAGTAGCTGTAAACAAGTGCTTTATATGCGGGAATTCCCTGAATAGCGCATTTATCGATGCAATTACAAAGAATGTGTGCGAAGAGCTTAAAGGGCAAAAAGTTAGCTCTTTTCTCATAGGCGTAGTTGTTGATAAGAGCATACTAGAGAGAGAATTAGAGCTAGTGTCGAAATACGGCACTAGTAGCGCTGAGTCTATTAAGAGGGAGATCAAGAGAGAGGTAGGTAAAGCTGTAAGCAATCTCTGCAACGTGAAGCCAGATTTCTCTGACCCAGAGGCCTTAGTGATGGTCTACCTCGATGGGGATTTAAACCACTCAATAAAAGTACAAATAAGCCCCATTTTCTTAAAGGGGGTTTACTGGAAGCTCGCTAGGAGAATTTCCCACGTACCTTGGATTGAAAAAGCGGGTGGGAAAAAGTACCCCTGGAGCGTTCAGGAAGCTGTCGAAGCTTCCTTAAGGGATGTCTTCAAATGCCGAGGAGTAGTTATACACGCTGCAGGGCGAGAGGACGTAGATGCGCGCATGATCGGCACTGGGAGACCATTAGTTATAGAGATAAAATCGCCCAAGAGGAGGGACGTTGGGATCGAAACTATAAATGAACACGTAGCTAAATCGCTGTTGAGCTACCCAGTCAAGGTAGAGATAACTTCTCTTGCAACAAGGAGGGACGTTGCCTTTCTAAAGGAGTACTCTAGAGGAAGGAAGAAGGTTTATAGAGTGTGCGTTTACTCTTCGAGCAATATTACACCTCAGGATTTAATGCTGTTGGAAAAGACCTTTGATAACGTGGAGGTGAGCCAGAGAACGCCCACTAGAATCCTTCGTCGAAAGAAAGATAAGGAGCGCTTACGAAGAGTATACAAAGTTAGGGCATTCCTTTTATCTAACAGGGTTTTCGAGGCCATCGTCCAATCTGATGGTGGATTATACATTAAGGAGCTAGTTCACTGCGATAGCGGTAGAACTGCGCCGTGCTTTGCAGGCGTTCTCGAGAAAAAGCTTGTTCCAGTTGAGCTAGATGTTCTAAACGTGGAGAAGTAGAGGCTAGCCTTGAAATAGATAAAAAATAAAAGACCCTTCATAACTACATGGTACTAGACGCTTACTCTTGGTGGTTATTTTGGTTAAAGCCCCAAAAGGGTTTAAGAGCAGGACCAGGAATTTACTCAAGAAACCCGTTAGGGAAAAAGGAGCAGTGCCTAAGCTGAGCCTCTTAATGGTTGAATATAACGTGGGGGACAAAGTTCACATAATAGTGGACCCTTCTGTTCACAGCGGTGTCCCCCATAGGAGGTATTACGGTAAAACAGGCGAAGTTGTGGGCAAGAGGGGTAAGTGCTACATTATAAAAGTAGCTGTAGGCAAGAAGGAAAAGCTACTTTTTGTGAGGCCTGAGCACATTAGACCTGCTCTACCTCAGACCTCTTCTCTCTATAGCGAGAGTAGCGGATTAAGTGGCATTTAATTAACTTGCGGTGGAAATCTTTGAGTACTCCTCTCAGAATTAAAGCGGAGAGCGTCAAGCTTCTCTCTAATACTGAGGCTCTAAATTACCTAAGAGAATACAGCGAGAGGCTTAGAAGAGAAACAGGCACAACGTCGCTTTTATCGTCCCGAGTGTTAGAGTACTTGAGCAAGTTCTCCAAGCTTCCAGCTGAAAAGACCAACGAGTTTCGGGAAAAACTAAACGAGTTGGGCTTAAAGGAAGGAACAGTTGTAATGATAATGAATATATGTCCCAAGAACCTTGATGAACTGAGGCCCCTCCTTATACTCGAGGAAAAAACCCCAGAACCAGCTGTCTTGGATAAAGTAATTGACCTTGCCAAGGAATATTGCCTAGAGAGAGAATAGCTATATTTTGATAAATTTACAATTTGAGGGGTAATGATTTTGTATAGACCTCCACAGGCTGCTAGGCCACGACATAGACCTAGCTCTAGACATGAGCCGCACATCTACGTGTTGGACTACTTGGAGATGGGCAATCCCTCAGATATACACTATGAGCACAGGAACCAGCCATTCGTTCAGGGCATCGGGGTTAGGTACTTTACGCTCTTGGAGGCTACGCCGTTAATAGGCGTAAAAATAGATGTACTTGAGAAAGTCGATTTAAGCTATCCAAGCAAGCTCAAGAGGATTATTTTAATTACGTACAATGAATTAACGTCTGTTGCTAGGGGAAATCTATTAGAGGCAATCAACAGGATAATAACTGAAAACGAGCAGATCTTCGTAGAGTTCTTCAATCTTGCCGAGCCCATAAACATTAGGCTACACGCTCTCGAGCTACTACCGGACGTAGGCAAGAAGACAATGAATGCCATTCTTGATGCTAGAAAGCAGGGCAAGTTTAAGGGGTTTAATGATATCAGGGAGCGAGTGGGAATAGACCCCATTAAGGCACTTGCAGGCAGAATATTGAAGGAGATATCAGGAGATGAAAAGTACTGCTTATTTATTAAGCCGCACGACAGGCAGAGCCTCTACCTTGGATACTTGGAGAGACTTTATGGGGAGCTTATCTAACCCCCTCGAGCTGGGGCGCAGCGAGCTGGTGATGTGGACTCGTAAAGTTCTCAGGGAATACGGGCTACGCCCGCGTAAAAGCCTTAGCCAGAACTTCATTGTAGATCCACTTCTTATACGCGAGCTAATTAATTACACAGGCTCAGGCAAAGTGCTCGAAATTGGTTGCGGCATTGGCACGCTCACGAGGGCCGTTCTCCTTAAGGCACATAGCCTTACGTGCATTGAAATCGATTGGAGGCTCTGCGAAGCGATTAGCGGGCTTGTAGATAGCCCGTTTTTTGTTATTGTAAACGGAGACGCTAGGTTCCTTCCATACCTTCACGAGGAAGTTATATCCAATGCGCCTTACCATATCACATCTGACTTAATTGTAAAGATCTCCAGGGAAAACTGCGTAAATAAGGCAGTATTGACTCTTCAGAGAGAAGTTGCAGACAGGCTTTTATCTCTACCGGGCAGTAAAAACTACGGGAAAATAACTGTACTAGTAAATGTCTTATTTGATGTCAAAGCTGGGGGCACATATCCACCTGGGAGTTTTTTCCCGAAGCCTGGAGTATATCATAGAGTCGTAGTCCTTTTGCGAAGGCGTAGCTATGCACATGAAATAGAGGTGCTCGAGAGAATAACAAAGAAGGCCTTCTCTCAGCGTAAAAGGTTGCTGTCGAAGGTTTTCGTGGACCTGTTAAAGGTTAATCCAAGCGATCTCGGGCCGCTGTGGAGCAAATTAGAGGGCAAAAGGGTATTTGCAGTTGATCCAGAGACTTGGCTTGAAATTTCTCGCTCTCTCCTCGAAAGAGGTATTAATGTATGAAGGTTTACCCTCGATTGAACTACATGGGAGATGTGTATAGGCCCAGCGACGATTCTTGGTTATTGACTGCTGTCCTCGATGTTAGGAATCTTCGGGGAGAAATCTGCATAGACTTAGGCGCAGGTTCAGGCGTTTTAGGCATATACGCTCTACTGAATAGCATATGCGAGAGAGTTGTCCTCGTTGATATTGATGAAAATGCCGTTAACAGCGTTGAGCAGAACTTGCATCTAAATGGCGTTCATCATTTTGGGATACCAGTTTTGTCTGATACAACGTTCATTAGGGAGGGCTCGGTTGACATGGTTTTAGCGAATCCCCCCTATTTGCCTGCGTATGATCCCCTCAACTTGGATGTAGCGACCGAGGGCGGTCCACTAGGCTTTGAGAAAGTACTTTACTTTATAGAGTACGCGAAAAAAGCTTTGAGACCGGGGGGACGCTTAATATTAGTGTACTCTTCTCTCTCGAGCCCTGATATCGTAGAGGAGCACATAATAAAATCAGGATTCAAAGTTGTCTTCACTATAAAGAAGGAGTTCTTCTTTGAGACTTTATTCTCAGTAGAGTGCGTCAAGGACTAGAGAGCCTGGGTGTTTATTTACACAGCCCGCAATACAAAACTCAGGTCCTTACTGGGAGAGTGTGAGCCTTGGTTGAGGTAAGGGTCGTAGTTGTCGGGATAGAAGGGTCGATGAATCTCGGCGTTATTGCAAGGACGTGTGTAAACTTTGGAGTGGAAGAGCTCTACTTGGTTAACCCGATTGCAAGTATTGAAGAGGCTTTAAAGTACGCTGCACGTGGAAGAGACTTGCTACTTAAAAGCCCCATTGTTTCAGATATCGAGGAAGCACTGAAAGGCGTAGATGTATCAGTAGCTACAAGCGCTATTGGTTTCAGCGAGGGGGATCTCGTCAGGCAAGCAATTCCAATCGACGTATTGGTAAAGAGCATACCATCTAGGGTGACTAAGCTGGCCTTAATTTTTGGTAGGGAGAGCACAGGACTTACAAGGGAAGAGATACTAAGATCAGATTTTCTCGCCACAATACCAGCGAATCCAGAGTACCCTGTGTTAAATATAAGTCAATCTGTTGCCATATTCCTCTGGGAGCTGTGGAAGCAAAAGAGTGTGAAGCCTGTTAACGTTCCCCCTAGGGCTGGACGCGCTGAAGTAGAGAACATTCTATTGCTACTCCGCGAGATTACTGCTTCCTCTATTTCAAATAGAGATAAACAAGCTAGGTGCGAATTAGTGTTGAGGCGCACGTTATATAGAAGTGCCCTATCCATGTACGAGACAAGAGTTCTCTTATATTGGGCGCGAAGAGTTTTAAGGAAGCTCAAAGAGCAGCATTCAAGCAGATGATCAGAACTTATCAATGTTACAGCGTAGAGTTAACGCGGACTAAATTCCCAGCCGATCTCAACAATTCGAGTTTCAGCTAAGCCGCTCCCGCTATGTATCTTGCCTCAAGCCTTTCTACTCTGGAGTTATTATTGTGCCGGGATTCCCCCCATTTAGTGCACTGTATATTAGCTCGGGCTCCCTGTAGTTCAGTATTTGTACCTCAATTTTACTCCTCACTGCAATATCTAGGGCGCTTACATCAACTAACGCGTATTCTCCAGGTAGATTTCTTTGCTCAATTATTGCCTTAAGAGTGCTCGCGGGAATTACCGACAACGGCTTGGCGTCAGGGTGCTTAACTGGGTCTTTCGTGTACACTTTGCCTATTGCTGAGTAGTAGTATACTTTTCTGACAGCTAGTGCCTCTGCTACTTGAAGTAAAACTGCGGCAGTTGATTGCCCTGGGATCAGCCCCCCGACAGAAACTGCCCGATGGGAGCTAAGCGCTGTAATGGTATCCTCTACAGTGCTTGGCACGCGAGGGTAAGCGTGAGGGCTTAGGGAAGCTATTAGGAGTAAGCTGTTTAGCCTAGATGCCATAATACCTATTGAGTCCAGCCAATAAGCTGAGTGTACCCCGAGATCCTTTGCTACACTCATGTATTTTCTAGCAGTATTTCCGCCTCCAGTCACTATTAGCAACTTGTATGTCTCTAATAGCTTTTTTAACGTTGAGGCGTATCTATCGAGTAGCGGGGTTCCTTCGTCGAATGCTTTGCCTGTGATCTTAATAACTAATAGGCTCATGAACATATCCCCCAAAAACCTATTTGCAGGCAAGTTTTTAATTAAAGGGGGACTCATGGCTTAATTCCAAATTAAACTACAGCGTGGAGTAGCCTCGCATATGCTACACACTTTTGACCTCGCTTAAATATTTCAACAAGATAAGTTATCGTGAAGAGGTCTAAATCATGTGCGGAATTGTAGGTATTTGTTTGCAAGATAGGAATGCATTGAGGCTAGGACAGGCACTGTATAGCGGGCTCCTAAGGCTCGAGTACCGTGGTTACGACTCAGCTGGTTTAGCGGTTGTTGATGAGAATAAATTAAAAGTCCTTAAGGGAAAGGGAAAACTAATAGAGCTCGAGGGCAGGCTAGGGTTCACAAATCTCGGAGGTACTGTAGGTATTGGACACACGCGATGGGCAACTCACGGTCCTCCCTCTGATGTAAATGCGCATCCCCACACCGATTGTAAGGGCCTTTTTGCCATAGTTCACAACGGCATTATTGAAAACTACTACGAACTCAAAAAGGATCTTTTGGAGAAAGGACACGCCTTTAAGAGCCAAACCGATACAGAGGTAGTTGTACATTTGATAGAGGATTTTTATGAGCAAGTTCGAGATGTTTACGAAAGCTTTAGGAGAGCTATTAAAACCCTAAAGGGAGCTTATGCGATACTTATGATCACACCGCTGGACTTGAGCAAGATCTTCTTTGCAAAGAAAGATAGCCCTCTCGTGCTGGGAATCGGCGACTCGTATAATTTAGTCGCGAGCGATATACCTGCGTTACTAGAACACACCAGGAGGGTTATAGCCGTAAGAGACTATTGGATGGGGTACATTTCACCAAGGGAGGTCTATATAGAGGATATCTTAACTGGGGATAAGGTTAACTATGAGAACTACGTTAAGGTTGTTGACTGGAAATTAGAGGATGCATCCAAAGAGGGCTATACGCACTTCATGCTTAAAGAGATTAATGAACAGCCTCGCGCGCTAACTTACACTATAAGCGGGCTACGAAGCGATAGTAGCGTCAAAGAAGTTGTTGACTTGTTGACTAAAGCCAACAAAATCTACATAGTTGGTGCTGGAACAAGTTACCATGCATCTGAGTTCTTAGCGCTCTCGTCCATGAAGCTCGCTGGCGAAGTTTTTATACCGTTTATCGCAAGCGAGTACGATGTTTACGCTAATAGCGTTAGCGAGAGTGATGTACTAATTGCGGTAACTCAGAGCGGCGAGACTATAGATGTACTCAAAGCCGTAAGGGGATTTAAAAATGCAGGAGGCAAAATTGTAGCCGTAACCAACATTGTGGACTCAGCCGTCCCTCGAGAGAGCGATGTAGCTGTATACATGAGGGCTGGACCCGAAATAGGGGTTGCAGCGACGAAGACGTTCCTTGCACAGGTGTTAACTCTCTCATTTATCGTTCTAGAGTACGCGCATAAACGGGGCGTTATTGACTCATCCGAGTACCGCTCGATCCTAGATGATCTAGAAAAGTCGAGCAGTCTAGTTGCTAGAACCATTAATGAAACAAGCAGTTTCGTTGAACGCCTGTCTGAGAAGTTAATTAATACAAGAAGCATGTACTACTTGAGCCGCGGCGTTGGAGTTCCTACAGCTAGAGAAGGCGCACTTAAAATAAAGGAAATAGCGTATGTCCACGCTGAAGCGTATCCAGCTGGCGAATCCAAGCACGGTCCAATAGCACTAGTAGAGCCTGGCTTCCCCGTAGTTTTCGTTGTTCCTAACGATCATGAGATTGAGCGGAAAATACACAGCAACGTAGAGGAGATGAAGGCCAGGGGGGCATTGACTATTGGAGTACTCTACAAAGACTCTTACCTTAAAGAGTTGGTAGATGTCGCGATAGAGGTTCCCAGGGGACATTGGATTACTACGCCAATTACTCACGTACCACCGCTCCAGCTGTTAGCATATCATCTAGCGGTTAAGAGGGGGCACGATCCCGACAGACCTAGAAATCTAGCTAAAACAGTTACCGTAGAGTAATTTTCGTTCACTGCACAACCTTGAGTGGAAAGCGAGTTAAAAATTACTCCTAGAAAATATCAAGATGTGTGTTCGCATGAATGTTGCTATCAAAGGGAAGCAGACTTACTCGAGGTTCACACTTTTCAGCTGGATGCTTTTTATTAGGGAAATACTGGAAACTGAGATTGGCGAGGAAATTCACGTTGAACTTGTAGATGGAGAAAACGATGAACCCGAGCTCTACATCAACGGCGTTCTTATTGGTTCAGGTGTGCCTAGTGAAGAGGGGTATTTGATAGAGTTAGTTAAAAGTGCAGCACTGCGTTTAAAGGAAAAATAACCTTAACCCGCTTATAGATTCTCTACGAGATAATTTGTTTGCTTTGAGCACAATTTAATTGCTACCACTAGCTTGGCGAAAAGTCTCTCTACTACCTTAGTGCCTAACTAATTTTACCAATCGAGCTTTATTAGCTCCTTTATAGCATGGAATTAAGCTCTTTATCGAGCTCTTCGGAGAACTCTTCTTGGTACACGACGATTAATTTATCTCCAGGACTTAGCGTTATGTCCCTAGCAAAGGGATACGCTACCCATGAATCGCGCGTCTTGACAGCTAGAACCCTTCCCCCGAATCTCTTTAAGTTGCGATTCAAGCTGTATAGCTCCAAGGTCTTGGACGCCGTTACAGTTCTTATTTTCTCGCCTATACTCTCGAATACCCTATTGAAGAGCTCCTTGTATTCCCTCGGAAAGACCTCTTGAAGGGCGGGTATTTGCCCTATTGAGTCGCTGGCATCAGCAATATCCTCTAATTCCTTTAGTATTGTTATTAGCCCGATGTAAGTGTCTGGATCTATTTTGTTTGCAGCGTCCCGAAGGCTGTCGAGCGCTTTTGAGTGCATTAGATCAACTTGTAATTCGAGGTCTTTAACCTCTTCTCTCAATTCGGGCGAATGATTCATTAGCACGTAATGGGCTAAATCTAGCATGAGTATAGCCATGTCCTTTATGTCAACTATATCTTTTACTATGTGATCAAGCTCTGGATTGGTTGTTTCATCTAGCTTGTATTTGATCCCGCGATCATTTAAGAGACGTAAAACAGGTTCGCTAAAGCCCCTCAAGTAAATAATAGAATTTTTCCTCACTCGGTCGTTGGGTTTTGGAGCGAACTTGTGTTTATCTCCCTCGACTACCAATATGATGTCAACAGGGTACTTATCTGTGAGGTCTATTACTTTAAAGTCTTTTTCTGCTGTTAGTTTTACCACAATTTCGCCGTCAGCTCTGTATACCACATGGTCGTAGCTTATCTTAGGTACCCGGTTTGCAAGTATAAAGTAGATAATGTCCTTCACGGAGTCAGATATTATATCTATTGCAGATCCATAGTAGAACGAGAGAAGTGATGCGTAACCAGCTTCCCTAGATCTTCCGTACGCCATTGCTGTGTGCATAACGAACTGCGCGAGGTGATCTGCGACTAGACCGTCTAGATCAAGTATTCTATAGGCTAAGTCTGTGTCTTTTGCAAAGTATGCGTAAAAGGCTAGATCTACCGATATATTTGTTAAGCCCCATATGTTCTCAAGTATGTTTCTCACAGAGTCAGGCTTGTATCTCACAGGGAGTGATTTAGCGTGTAATTTCTTGTGCGCATTAGACGAAAAACTAGACAACACCGACTCCTCACAGAGACATCATACTCCATTTGCCCTTTTAAATACTACTCATAATTTGTTAGTATTGTTAAGGGAAAAAGGTGAAGAGGACATTGCAGTGCTCAAGAGGTGGCTTACACCGCTTCTAACGTTAACTCTAGTAGAGGTAATGGTTGGAGTCACTCTTAGCGTTAATGTAAACTTGTTTGTTCTACTACCGGCACTGTTGATTCTCATACCGGGCCTCATGGATTTAAGGGGAGATGTATATGGGGCTATTGGCTATAGGCTCAACAAGGCACTACACCTCGGTCTCGCAGAGCCGAGGCTACTGACAAGGTATAATCTCGTCAACGCACTAATAGGCTACTCTATATCCATTTTTACTACAGCTTTCTTGTCCGCAATAGGAATGGTACTATCAATGCTCGTAGGCTTGAATGCTCCAGAAATTCTCTCGCTCCTATTTATAGCTCTCTCTTCAACTCTTGCAGTTTACATAGTATTAGTGCCAATAGTCAACATTATCATAGTTAACCTATTCAGGCGGGGACACGACCCATCTTCCTTTGTGGCTACAATTGTAACTGGTATAGGAGATTTCTTGACACCCGCTGTTCTCATAGTTGTTGCCTACCTGCACGAAGCCCTGCCTGTAGCTATAAAGCTTCTCTTCTTGTTAGTCGTTATCTTATCTCTAATTTGTGCAACAGTCTACATTGTACATGTTAAGCAGGAGAAAGACTTACTCGAAAACCTCGTGGCCTCAGTAACGGGCTCTACTGGTAGTAGCCTTGGTGGGTTCTTCTTAGCGACAGTAGTTTACTTTATAAGCGAGAACCCAGAGATCTTAGGCGTTTTACCCGCATTTAATGCAGTCATAGGGGCCTCTATGGGCTACCTCGGAAGTAAACTCAATTTAATCCTCCATTTAAAAGGCGAAAAGCCCGTGAAGACTTTTTACAGGGAATCTGTTGCTGGTTTTATTGCTACGTACATATCCATCCTCCTTGCACTTATATTGGTGTCGATCCCATCATCAATATTTAGTCTAGGAAGAATACTGCGCATTATGTGGTCTGTAACCATCGCGTTTGCTGCGATCTACAGCGTTTCTGCTACAATAACCTACTTCTTAGCAATTCTCTCATTCCACCACGGCTGGGACCCAGATAATTTAGTTTTCCCAATCATGACTACGCTTGTTGATTTAACTGGCCCGATAGCACTATCAATAATAAGTAGCCTCATCTTGTGAGGTATGCGCGCAAAACATTCCTTGTTTATCAAACTGCTTTCTGTTCATTGACTTCTACTCGAGCTTTTCCTCCTATAATATATGACCCACGAGATCAGCATAAATAGAGCTGTGAAACTAGAGGCAAAGCCGGCTGTGAACGTAAGCAAGCCCTTGAGCGTGTCGTAGTTAATCAAGTTCGAGTTAGCACTAAATATCCAAGCCCCGGCGAACAGTACAGAGTAGACTGCAACAAAAAGAGCTGTATTTGCTTTGCTGGCCACTTCAACTTTAAGCGCCCTTGAGATAGCGTAAGGTGTGAGCAGAACAACTATAACTATCCCCATTGGGCACAGCCCATAGCAAGAGCTAAGGGCTTTTTCCACGGCGCGGTACAGTACAATGGAGTTGAGCGCAAAGGTAAACGCAAGGGCCCACATTAATGCTCCCGTTAGAAGAACCCACTTTACCGAACTAAAGTCCATCTCGGTCCCTGTGGATAGTCTAGGGATGCTCCCCTTTTATAGGTGGAAAGCAGATTACATAGTAGAGCGCTAGGGGGCAGGAATCAACTTGTTAAATGACAATAACAAAATGACTTGTTATTTAAATATCAACCGTAAGCTGCACACTTACGCTTGAACACATGGTTAAGTTAATCGCGAATTAACTTTGCAGAGGTATAGTTAACTAGGAACCCCACTGTGGAGCTATGTTCTAATGACTGTGCGCGAAAAGCTTCACAGGTGGGGCGCGGAAGCATCCCTTAATTATACAAATACAAATATGCGTATAGAATGGAAAATGTGATAATAAATAAGAACTCTGTTATAAATTAAGTAGTGGTATTATCTGACATTTTCGATCTTAAGGAGGTAGCACTTGAAGCATACAGCTACACCCAAAGCTTCTCAACGTGAAGGGTACAAAAATGTAATATGTGCTCAAAATTATAACAGTAAAATAGATTGAATAACATTATAATTCGATGAAAAATAGTCAAAAGAAATATAAAAACTTTAAATAAAAATCGATAGGATTATCGATGAAGTCGGTTCATGTAGAGTTTGGAAAGGCAAATCTAAGTACTACAAATTCTACTGTCATTAGAACGGCTCTTAAGGTAATATCCCATATATGCAATAACACTTCTTACTTAATTGAATAACTTTAACTTGTGTTGTATAATAGTATCGATTAATTGTAAAATTTATAATCATTAGCAACTTATTAATAAATAATGTAAAGTAATACTTAAAGCAGTTGACCATGGCAAGCCACAGTAGTTTATTCTATAACAAATGGGCATTTCTCCATGATACTTAATTAGTTGAGGTCTTACCAAATTTTCAACTCAATTCAAAGCATATATTCCAGTTAAGTCGTTTGCTTCTTTGCCGATACTCAGAGCCATCAAAAAATTCCAGTTTATTGATTACCCTAAAAGCCTATAAGAACACAGTGATTATAAACTTATTACATCGTAAGGTGCTAAACACTAGAATAAAGATCTCTACTCATTCTGTCTAACACTCTCCCAAAGCATTTCAATTAGCGATCAGGGCTTGTAATATGTCAAGGCAAGTTCCCTTCTTATTAAGTCAACTTTCTTATTAATACACGACTTCTAGTTTTCAATATGTAGATTATTGCTTATGACCCTTGTGCACTTGTCACTAGTAATTAAAATGCAGGTCTTAATCTGTAAAACAAATAGGTATTCAACCTTGATATTGTTCTCAAATTACAAGGAAGTTGACCCCTATTTCCAGGTAAGTAGACATTTTTGACTGCAAGGGAAATAAAGCTAAGAGCAAAACACCCTGTTGAGAGTTTACAGTATATTACATAAGACATCTTGGACAGTCTAGGAAACAATATTCTCAAAATAACGTTATTCGCTTGGGAAACCTGTTAACGATTTCGCCAGGCAATAGAGTTGGTCAACCATGAATCAATTGAACTTCGTTTGTAGCTAAGGTAATTGGCCAATTTTTGCTCATATTATTTGGGTATTTTCCCCGTACACTGTTTTTAAACCCTTCAGTTATATAATTCAGCAAGGGGTCAAATGGTTTCACAACCTCAGAGTTTAAATGTGGTAAAGGAGACTAAGTCTAAATTGCTCGAGCACGAGGCATTTGAGATTTTAAGTAAGTACAATATACCTCATCCGCCCTATGCTCTGGCTAGGACGCCCGAAGAAGCAGGTAAGGTCGCTGCCGAGATAGGGTTTCCAGTAGTATTGAAAATAGTCTCTCCAGATATAAGCCACAAAACTGATGTAGGTGGGGTAATACTAGGAGTAAGTGGACCCGAAGAGGCGATCAAGAGCGCAGAGCTAATATTTAAAAATGTAAAGGAAAGAGCTCCGAACGCCCGAATTGAAGGTGTCTTAGTCCAGAAAATGGCCCCTAAGGGCTTAGAAGTAATTGTTGGAGGGCTAGTGGACCCTGTCTTTGGAATCACTTTAATGTTCGGCCTTGGAGGCGTTTTCACGGAGGTGTTCAAAGACGTTACTTTTAGGGTATGGCCAATTACAATCGACGATGCCGTAGATATGATTAATGAAATTAAGAGCTCCGTAGTACTTAAGGGCTTCAGGGGGATGCCTCCAGTAGACATCAGGAGCATTGCTGACATTATCGTGAAGCTGGGAAAGATACTGGAGGATCGTCCGGATATCGAAACTGCAGATCTAAACCCTGTATTAGCCTACCCCAACGGTGCATTGGCCATAGATGCAAGGTTTATACTGAAGCTAAGCTAGTGATTACAATGATAGATGAAAAGGAATCCATAAGGACGAGCCTTCTTCTGGCGGCCCAACTTATGGTTGTATCAGCTAAGACTGCCCCAAAGGCACGAGGAATAGATAACATCGTTTCCCTGGTTTTAACAGAGAGGGAGGAGCTTGAGGGGTTAGCAAGGAAGATGGAGGAGCTAGCCCCCGCATATGGCGAATTCTTTAGGAGAGATGCAGAAAGCGTCCGTAATAGTGATGCTGTAGTAATTATAGGGGGTAAAATAGCAAGCTTAGGCTTGAGTAAACCAGAGCCACAAAAGCTGGATCCCGACATTGCTAACTCGCTGGTCAATGTTGGTATCGCCCTAGGTTCAGCAGTGAGGACAGCCTCCATGCTGAATGTAGATAACAGAATAATGTACAGTGCTGGCATCGCTGCGCTAGCACTTAAATTACTAGATGCTGATGTAGCGTACGGAGTTCCTATATCAGCTAGACCCAAGAACATCTACTTCGATAGGGTTTGGCCGCCTAAGAAGTAAGCTGATGGTTTTAATCAAGCGTGAAACATAAACTTTCGCAAAACATTAACTCGGGCGAACGACCTTCAACTTGATGTTTTTAAGGCCAATTTTATCAACTTAAATAAGCGCAGTTCGGTGAACTAATTTATTTCTGAGCTTTGTATGAATTTTATCCGCCTGACTTGACAGTAAAAATGGTTACCTCGTCACCATCGACTAAAATATCTTCCTCAGTTACGACACAGTAGTTTCTAAGCACAATGTGCTCCGTTTCAGTTAAATTGAGTTTCTCCAACAGCTCTCTCACAGAGATCTCTTTTACATCTAGCTCCAGGGTAGTATTAGCTTCTAGTACCTTTACCTTGATCATAAGTGCTCCCGCCTATATCACAGTTTACCTCAGAGGGTCTAATATAAAAACTCAGTTTACCATCGTGGTAATCCCTTATTACAGCTCGCGCGGCCTCCTCAATATCTGGTTCTCCCGTTCTCTTGTAGAGCCAACCCCTGTATAATGCCAATTCTTCGAGTACCCTAGTAGGCTCTGTTGATTCGATGCCATATAGCTGTATGAATGCGTTAGGGTTGAATTCCAAAATACGCTGTATCAGCATAATAGCAGGGTTAACAGGATCGGGAATTTTTCCCGGCGGGAACCCCCTCAGGATCTTCACTAAGGGATCTCCCTCTACAGGTAGTATTCCAGGAGTATCTATCAGCAGTATATCTTCATCTACTCTGTAAACTTGAAAGCGCTTAGTGTAGCCCGGGCTACCAGGATAAGGACTAGTGCTGGCTGAGCGCCTGTTTTTTAGTGCATTTATTATTGAAGATTTACCTACCTTGGGATAACCTACAACTGTAACTACAGTAGGCAGCGAGGGAGCAACTCCTTTTATTGTTCTCTTTAGCCTGTGCGTACCTATGTTGCGTGTCGCAGCCGTGTATACAGTTAAATATCCACTAAGCTCAAAGAAGTTTTTCCACTCTCTTATAACTTCCTTTGGGACTAAATCACACCTGTTGAGAACTACTATTAGTTTCTTATTGAGATCGTTGGCAATGCTTACGAGCTTTCTGCAGAATGTGTTGCAGGGGTCTCTCGCATCAAGGACTAATAACACGATATCCGATTTACGAACAAATCCTGCTATTTGGGCCCAAGAGGCAACAATTAGCCCGCCGCTACTAGTTCTCGCTCCCCACATAGTCTTTAAACCTGGCCACCTCTTTGGGATCCACCGCGCTCAACCAATCTATGCTACTGCCTGGCTTTAAGTTGTCAATGCCCCTCATAGAGTTGCATATAACTTGGGCAACTTCTTCAGGACTAACTTTAGTTGTATCAAGCTCATATATTCTATCTTCCCCGAAAGCCTCTACAGCACTACTTAAAATCACTCCAAGTATTTCGGCCATAACGTTCTCATAAATTTTCTCTCTTTTCCACCCCCTCTCTTCAAGCCTTCTCTCTAGAACCAGCGGATGAGTTCTAAGCACATATATTTTTTCAACTAAGTCCTTGGGTATTATTTCAGGGTAATGCGTCATTATAACTAGAGGTCCACTGCGAGATTCTGCGAGCTTAACAATGAACTCTACAAGTTTCTCTTCATCGATAACATAAGTGTCTCGAAGATCGTCGTACATCGAGATCAACCCCATCTCGATAGCAATAGTGCTTAAGTTTACAATATCAACGCTGCACATTTCAGCTATTTTCCTGCCTATAGTGGATTTTCCCGTTCCAGGAGTTCCAGCTATTACATACGCTTTGCCCAAAGAGAACTATCACCCCTTCTTTGAGCTTTATATACCTTACACTCTTATAACAAGTTTATAGTGGTGAACTCAATGAGCGTTAAACATCCCGGCGAGATATCATACGTAATCTCAGCGCTTAGGGGAAATGAAGAAATGCTTTCGCTTACTCTCAGCATATGTCCAACATGCTATAGAGTATTACCTGCTATCATCGTTGAGCGAGACGGGAAAGTCTACATACGTAGAGTATGCCCAGAGCATGGCGAAATAGAAGAGCTATACTACGGAGATGTAGAGCTCTACAAGAGAATACAAAAGTTTCAGGAAGAGGGCAGAGGCACAAGGCACGTTTATACGTCAACGAAGACAACTTGTCCTTTTAACTGCGGCTTGTGCCCAATGCACAAACAACACACAGCTCTTGTCAACCTAGTTGTGACAAACAGGTGCGACTTAAGTTGTTGGTACTGCTTCTTTTATTCTGAGGTAGCAGGCTACGTTTATGAACCTACGCTTGAGCAGATAAAAGAAATGGTCAAGAGCATTCAAAAGCAGGGAGTTACCACGGCAATTCAGATCACAGGAGGAGAACCCCTCTTAAGAGAAGACTTATTGGACGTGGTCAAACTCCTAAGGGAGGAAGGCGTTAGGCATATACAATTAAACACAAATGGATTGAAGTTCGCGGCAATGTACTTAGAAGATCCAGAGGGAGCTGTTAAGTACGCTAGAGATCTTAGGTTAAGCGGTCTAAACACTGTTTACTTAAGTTTTGATGGAGTCTCTCCCCAAACTAATTGGAAAAACCACTGGGAGGTGCCATATATATTTGAAGTTTTCAGGGCAGCAGGTATAACTAGCGTTGTCCTCGTTCCAGTAGTTTTGCAGGGCTATAACACTCATGAGCTCGGCTCAATAGTTAAGTTTGCGGCCAAGAACATAGATGTAGTTCGATCTGTTAATTTCCAACCAGTTAGCTTGACTGGCGAGATGAAGAAGCACGAGAGAGAGAAATACAGAGTTACTATACCAGATGTAGTCAAGTTACTCGAAGAACAGACTAATGGAGAAATATCGAGAGAAGCCTGGTTCCCAGTTAACGCCAGCGCTCTATTCTCGAGATTCATAGAGGGATTTAGTGGGGAATTTAAGTTCGAGATGGTTAACCACCCAGTATGTGGAGTAGGCACATACATCTACGTGGAGAAGAAAGGCGAATCAGTTAGGCTAATTCCCATAACTAAGTTCATAGATATCGATGGTTTGCTTGAATACCTTCGCGAGAAATGGGTAGAGCTAATTAGCGGCTCTAGCAGGGTAGTAACGGGAGTGAAGCTTCTGTACAATATAAGGAAATTCATAGACCAGGATAAGGCACCTGAGGGAATTGATATATACAAGATCTTACTCAACATTATTATAAAGCGGGATTATGAGGCATTGGGAGAGCTACACTATAAGCTTCTATTTATTGGTCAAATGCACTTCATGGACCTCTACAATTACGATATACAGAGAGTCCAGCGATGCAACATCCACTATGCAGTGCCAGATGGCAGGCTCATTCCATTCTGTGCTTTTAACATATTTGATGATATTTACAGGGACAAAGTTCATAGAAATTACAGCTTAACAATCGAGGAATATGCAGCAAAGCACAACTTACCTAAGGAGAAAATAGCGAAAAAATACATTAGGGACAGATATAAACTGGAGTCATCTGAAATATACAGAGAGGCATACAGGGAGTTTCTCAGCGCAAGTAAAAAGTAATTGATTCGTTCTCTAGCTCGTTTAAGTTAATCGACTCAGCCTAGTCACTTACACTTTTGAGTTTTGATGGAGAGGAGTGCGGGCCCGCCGGGATTTGAACCCGGGACCTACGGGTTAAAAGCCCGCCGCTCTACCGGGCTGAGCTACGGGCCCCCCTCAAAGATAATGAAAGAGGGCTTAAAAATTATCAACAAGCTTAATCCAGTGAGAGTTTTTAAAAGAGTGTAAAATTAATTGATTTTAGAGCGGGTAGCCGGGTCGTCTAGCGGCCAAGGATGCGGGGCTCTGGCCCCCGTGACCGGGGTTCGAATCCCCGCCCGGCTAATAATAGGCGTTTTTATTTGGGTTGTAGTATTTTTATTCCTGCTAACTATATTCTAAAGCTAAGAAAGATGGTGTTATAAATGGACACTGGTTCTAAGTTACTCTACCAGACTGACTCATACTTAAAGGAGTATGAAGGAGAAGTTGTACGGGCTTCAGGTGATTTACTTTTCTTTAATGCAACTATTTTCCATCCCCGTAGCGGTGGAGTTGAGTGCGATAAGGGTCTCTTGACTTACAACGGGGAAAGAGTTGAAGTGGTAGAGGTCTTCTTCGATAAAGATAGTGGCGATGTTGCTCACAAAGTCTCAAGACAGGTTAATTTGACTCCCGGCACAAGAGTTAAAATGTTCATAGACTGGGAGAGGAGATATAGGTTAATGAGGCTTCACACAGCAGCGCACATAATATCAGCATTAATGTACACGAATTATGGAGCTCTAGTATCGGGAGGGAACATCTCCTCTGACTACGCTTATGATGACTACACACTTGAGAAATTCGATAAAGACCTATTTTTGAGCGCCATTGAAGAGGCTAATAGAGTAGCCAAGAGGGATTTAGAGGTAAAAATATATTGGCTTCCAAGGGAGCAGGCACTCAACATACCTGGCGTTGTAAAGTTAGCTACTAAGATGCCTCCCAGCGTAAGCGTCCTAAGAATAGTTGAAATTCCGGGCATCGATATACAAGCTGACGGAGGACCTCATGTGAGGAGAACAAGCGAGATCGGGGAAATAGTTTTCATTAAGGCAGAGAACAGAGGGAAGAACAAGAAGCGCATGTACTTCACGGTCAAGTAAAAAGGGCAGTCTTCACAACGAACACGTTATTACAACTGGGTTGGTTCATCTGCCTTAAGTTAACTAAAATAGGGATTCACCCCTCTAGTGAAATTTATTTAGGAAGCTGTAGACATACCTTAAATCAACATAAATGCCGGGGTGCCCGAGCGGCCTAAGGGGGTGGGCTCGAGTTCCAGCGACATCTTTAGGGAGACCCACTACCCCATAAAGGGGTACGCGGGTTCAAATCCCGCCCCCGGCGCTAATTTTTGCATTGCAAATCTGCTCCTTGTTTTAAATCCACACTAGAATTACTTGTTTCAATAGAAATGAACTTTGGTTTAGGTCCAATAATGAGTCGTAAATAAGATCTTTCTACTTTCACAGAATATCGTGCATTTGTTAAGGATTAATTGCTATCACAAAGTTATTTTTCTCTATTGAGTATAAACTTAACTCACTATTTCTATTCTATGGTATAATATCAATGAACTGCATAATTTTCGGGCTTTTCGGAACTAAGAAAAAAATAAATTGCCCTATTAGCTTATTTACCCCAGAGGGTCTCCTGTCGGAAAAATTCCTCCGCGATATCTTGTTTAGGTGGTCGATCTGGGTACCCCCGTTAGGGCTAGGTTTTACGAAGCCTCGTATGGAACAACGAGATGTATCGTTTGCGAAAGAAGGTGTATATTAAGGGAGGGTTATGCAGGTGTGTGCGGGAATTATGTAAACATTAAGGGCGAGGTTTACCACATAGGTTATGGTAAATTGAGTGCTGTTGAAAGCCGTCCAATTGAGGCAAAGCCACTTTATCACTACTGGCCTGGGTCAACGGCCTTAACATACAGCAATTATGGATGCAATTTCTATTGCCCTTGGTGTCAAAATGACTACTTGAGCTTTAAGAAGCCAAAGCCGGATCATGAAACAGTAGCTCCAGAGATCCTCATAAGGACAGCGATCTCAAATAATGATAGAGGTCTTTCAGCTAGCTTCAATGAGCCGATAACGAACTTAGACTACGTGATCGATGTTACAGAGTTAGGCGTTAAGCAAGGCCTTTACTCAATGATGGTTACAAATATGTATTTTACGGCTAGATCTCTCGAAGCAGTAATAACGGCAGGAGTAGATGGCTTCTCTGCGAGCATAAAGGGCTGTCCGCACATCAAAAGAGCCCTTGTGGGCTTAGACTACGATGCAGTATTCAAGAACGCTCGGCTAGCTTTAAATTTAGGGGCTCACGTGGAGATAGTCTACCTCGTGGTCACGAACACGAATGATTTCAGAGAGTGCTATGAGTGGATTATAGACAGTCACTTAAAATACCTTGGCCCAGATGTACCCATTCACATAAATAGATACTACCCTGCTCACAGGTGGCACGAGCCAGCAACCCCCCTTGAAAAATTGGAATCAATTAAGGAGTACGCATCAAGGCAGGGTTTGAAATACGTATACGTGGGAAATATAATGGACTCTGAAGCGGAGTCTACAAAGTGTCCTAGGTGTGGAAAAACTCTAATTTTCAGGTACGGATTTAAAGTCCTAAAATTCGACGCGGATCTTTCTGGTAATAAATATAGGTGCAGGAGGTGTGGAGAGAATATACCTATTCGAGGTAAATACGTAAAGAAATAGTGAATTATTGATCTAAGCTATTAGCTCCTTAGCGGAGTGAATAGCGCTCTCGAAATCTAGTGGCGAGGATACCACTACTCCATCTATAACACTGTTGAGCCACTTTACAGTATTTCCGAACTCATTCAAATGAATGTATGGTTGTTTTAATTTGTTGAACACAAGAATGTTCTTCTCTGTGCCAAGCAGTATAAACACATAGGTTTTAGTCCCTATATCCCTTGCTTCTCTTACCACTTCTTTAAATTTCTGCTCATCGCATTGTCCTTGATGATATCGCATAATAAAAGCAAAGTCAGGTTGGAGGTTCCGCAATCTCCTGCGAATATCCTCTAGTTGGAACCTCAGACTAATGACTATTCCTAAATTAATATTTAGTCCAGCCTCTCGTATAAAGCTAATGGCGCTTTCCGTGCTAGATTCCTTTAGGCCCTTTCCATACTGGGGTGGGTCACCCTTAGTGATTAAAATCCCTCGGAATCCGAAGTCTAAAGCCGTTTTTGCCTTTTCGAGAACGTGATTTAGCGCACAATCGTATGTCCTTATGCTAGAAAAAATACCATAGTTGTACCTGGAAGATATGTAAGCACCTGCTGCGAAGCAATCGATCATCGGTATCCCCCCTGGCGCGCAGGGAACGAAGAGCGATTCGTATAAGCCTTTTACATTTTCGATGACTTTGTCGAGAAACTTCTTGCTTCTGGGGGGAATTTCTAAGATCTTCTCCACGATTATCACTCTCTCAGTTTAAATTTTAGATATACATAAATAGCCGTACTTAATAATCGCTTCTGGTGCTGTAGAGTTGGCTACATACAAGGTCGGCAAGTACTGCATAGGAGGTCTGCACGGAGAGTGCCCAACATGGATCGTACCAACCATATTCTACCATGGGGATAAAACTCTGTTGAGCGCTAAAGGCGACTTTGATAGAGAGACACTAAAGCAAAAAATCGAGGAGGCAATTTCAATAACAACGGAGTATAAACTAGTGCTTGGCTTAGATGTAGTGTTGCCATCTATAGAGTCTATAGAGAGAGTATTACCTTTCTTGGCCGAATTCAATATACCTATATTCCTAGACTCTGCTGATCCGATGATCAGAGCGGAAAGCTACAAAGTCTCGCGTGATCTAGGGCTAACTGAATACGCTATAGCCAACGGATTATACGTTGATTCTCCAGTTGATGAAATAGAAGCTCTCCGCGAATCGCGCTTGGGAAAGGCCGTACTCATTGCATTTAATCCGCGCAATCCTTACGAGTCTCTTGACTGGGTTAATAGAGTTAGCTTACTTGATGAAAAGCTTTTACCTCTAGCTAGAGAGTCTGGAATAGAGCTCAGGTTTGTGGATTTTGTCGCCATAGACCCTGGAAGTATAGCTATATGCGGTGAGGCGATAGAGAAGTTTAAATCACTATATGATGCCCCAGCTGGGTGCGCGCCTGCTAATGCCCTAGGTAATGTGAATAAGAGCACTGTTACAGTTGACGAGGTATACGGCTCTCACGGAGGGGTAGCTGCATACCTAAGGATGAAAGGCGCTGACTTCATAATGATAGGGCCTCTAAGTAGGGTTAAATACGTAGCACCAATAATAGCGATAGTCGACGGCTTGCTAGGTTACAATCTGAGGAGAAAAGGGTTTAAGCTAGCAGATGACCACCCAATGAAGGGACTTCTTAAGAAGATTCAAAAGCTATTCAATCAGCCAATCCTACCAGGCAAAACTTAATTTTACTCACTAGTTTCTATTTAGAAGCGAATTGATTAATTTAACAGCTTCAATAGCGTTTGGGGCCCATCCATCCGCGCCAATTTCCTTAGCGAAAACCTCGCTTACAGCTGCGCCTCCCACTACCACTTTCACTTTTTCCCTCAATCCACGTTTTACTAGTTCCTCAACTATGGTCTTCATGTACTTGGCAGTCGTTGTTAGCAAGGCGCTCAACGCCAATACCTCGGGCTCGTGCTTAATGCAGGCCTCTAAAAACTTCTCAACTGGTACATCTACCCCCAGGTCTATTACTTCATAGCCAGATGCCTCAAGAATTGTGGCGACAAGCGATTTGCCTATGTCATGTATATCCCCCTTCACCGTTCCTATAACGACCTTCGCCTTTACACGTTGTCTATACTTGGATGTCTCCTCGTTAAGTTTCGGCTTCAGGATGCTCATTGCTTCCTTGAAAATAGAGGACGCCTCAAGTAGTTCAGCAATGAAGTAATCCCCAGATTCGTATAGTCGACCAATCTCTCCCATAGCTGATGACATCGACGACAGGGCAACTTCAGTTGCTGTTACGCCAATCTTTAGTGCCTCTGTTACACTGCTAATAGTACACTCCCTGTTGAGCTCGACTAGACAATTCTTTATTCTATCAAGTATATCGGACTTGCTCAAGTTACACACCCGCTAAGAATAACCAATAAGCGTTTTTAGTCTATAAAGCAACTTAGAATCTTATAAGCAATAAAAGGGGTGTCGTGAATGACTATAAGAGTTAGCCACGTTGGCAGCTTTCCCTTTGATCCAACACAGGAGTACGTGAGGAAATCCCTCGAAGGCTACATTAGCGCAGGCGTGGATGTACCCGCTTACCCTCAGCTAAGGGACTTCGTAAAGATGTTTATCTCCCCATACATTGAGGAGGGCATACTCGTAGATGTCGGTGGAATGTATTTAGTCAAGGACATCGATGCCCTCAGGAAACCCCCTGCAATTCAAACCACTGTGTGGGAAGCCGAGGAATTTGCGCGCATTGCAAGGGGGTCTTTTAACTACATGAGGGGTCCAGTAACTGGCGCTTTCACGCTGGCAAGCAATATACTAATTTCACCTAAACGGGATGACTTCTCTGCAACGGCGCTAGCTGATAAAGGAATACTTGAATCGCTTTTTGAGTACGTAAAAAGAAACTTAAAGTACCTAGAAAGCATTGGCTACAATGTGCTTTTCATAGATGAGCCCATGCTCTCGGTTATCGTGGGAGCTAGAAAGCTTCTCCTAGGCTATACACCCGAAGACATTACTCATTACGTAGACTACGTATACAGCGGCCTTGGGGGGGAACACTGTATACACGTGTGTGGTAGAGTATCTAAGCTACTTTTCCACTCTCTGATGGGCGCAGAGAACCTAGATGTAGTTAACCTAGAATTTTACGATATGAGAGATAACTTAGGGATATTAAACAAAGAACTAATAGAGTGTCATTCAAAGAGGCTTGCGCCAGGAGTTGCTAGTAGCAAGAGCTTAGCAACTGAATCCGTCGATGAACTGAGTTACCTTCTCAGAGACATAGTTAAAAGAGTCGGTCTTAACATAGACCTCGTTTCTGCTGATGACGGTTTTGGAGGAATGAGGGGTGTCGCACCAGTTGATAAATTATACGAGATCGGCTTCGAAAAGTTAAGGAGAATCAAAATAGCCGTATCGAACTTGCTAGCCGAGTTCTCAGCTTAGCTCTATTGAGCCGATTGAAGGGCAAAGTTTAAAGCGAATTTCAGCCACATTTTATTCAGTAAAAGGTTAATGCTCCTGTTTTGCCCTAACTCCTTGCGCTCTTAAATCGATATCTATCCGCAAGGATAACTAAAAGCCGTTCCCCCTAGAAAGAGCAATTTCGACCCTTCTCTTGGCGCGAACCCTGCTGCTGGTGATTTGAGTACCTTTAGTAATTAAGGATTAAAGGCCAGCTCTACGTCTAAGGTGGGTTAGCGCAGAAAAATAAGCACGTGATTGATCGCGGCGAAGCATCTCTCTCAATTTGCTATCAAAGCACATAATTGTCAGTCGCCTAAGCAACGCTTATCCCTTCAATTGGCCAAGTACAAAGCCAATAACTTCCAGCGAAACCGTGAGTTTGCTTCATGCGGGGGGTGGGATTCGAACCCACGCAGGCCTACACCAGCGGATCTTGAGTCCGCCCCCTTTGGCCAAGCTCGGGCACCCCCGCCCATTGAATACTTACTTTTACAGTGCCTATAAATAACTTTACTACATGTAATTTATTTGATCGCATCTCTTAAACTATTTAAGGTTTTTAATAGCTATAAGGAATAGACACATGGGGTGATTATATGCCTTTAAGACCGGCCAGATGCTACACACATTTCAGCGGTCCGCCATATACTAGAAAAGAGTATATTCCAGGCGTTCCACCACCGAAGATATCAAAGTTTGAAATGGGAGACTTGCACAAGGACTACGATTACGAAGTTGCTTTAGTTGTCAAAGAGGCTGGACAGATAAGGCATAACGCCCTCGAGGCCGCACGTCTTTTAGCTTTGAAGAGGTTGACAGTTAAAGCCGGCGAAAACGAATTCTTCATAAAGGTGAAGGTATATCCCCACCACGTGATACGTGAAAATAAAATGCTTGCATTTGCTGGAGCCGACCGCTTGCAGGAGGGCATGAGGCTTTCATTCGGTAAACCTGTGGGTACCGCAGCTAGGGTTTACCCTGGCCAGGAGATTATTGTAGTAAAGGTGCTAAAGGAACATCTACCAGTAGCTAAGGAGGCGCTTAAAATAGCATCCTATAAACTGCCTTTGCCAACAAAAATAGCCATAAAGCCGTTGAAGTCAGGTCTCCCCCCAGCTGCTTAGAAAGGAGAATTTTTCTTTGGCTGTAAATATTTCATGTAATGGGTATGAAATCCCCCTAGGATTGATTAAGGAACAACTTAGATATAGCGGAGCAAAATCAATAATGTTGCATGCCCCCGATGGACTAAAACACCTATACCCGTGTCTTGCCGACCAGCTCAGTTTACACGGCTATAGCAACATATATTACTCATTAAATCCTGGCTATGGCGCTTGCGATATCCCACTTGAAGAAGCGACAACTCTTGGGGTAGATTTGATCCTTCACTTAGGGCACGAAGAGTACTCGCCCAATTTAAGGAGCACAGTGGCGAGCAAAGTTGTATATGTACCTGTGTACTACGTTGGCGAAGTTAGCAATCAGGCACTACTTCAACTTCACGAAATTCTTCGGAGCCTTAATGGAGCAACTGTAGTTGTATCGTCTACGCCGATAGAGCTATATGCGAGGAAAAAAGTAGTTGCTTACCTTGAAGATAAAGGATTTTCAGTATTCGAGGCTGAGAAGCCCGTTTTAGGGTGCTTATACAGTCACGTTGTCTCAATGGAGGCCGATATTCATGTAATCGTCGCTGGTGGGTTATTTCACCCAATTGGTTTGGGCCTACTTGTATCTAAGCCTGTTGTTGCCCTCGATCCCTACATGGGGAGAGTTTGGCGAGTCAACAAGGAATCAGAAAAGGTGCTTAGAAAAAGATACTATTTGTTACTTAAAGCTAGAGAAGCGGTAAAAGGTAGGGTTGGGCTGATAGCGGGCACAAGGCCCGGGCAGTATAGATTTGAGCTAATTAAACGGCTCGTCGAAGCTGCTAATTCACACGGTTTTAGTGTATTCCACATATCCTCTAACTACTTAACACTTGAAAGGCTGTATGCAATAGACGCTGCGCTGGGCTTAGACTTTTACGTGGTTACTAGTTGTCCTAGGCTACCTATAGATGACTTAGCCGATTTCCATAAACCGGTCTTAACGCCCGGCGAGTTCTTGATGATTCTTACCGATAGTGTAAAATACATATACCCGTGGTGAGAGGTACGCGAATTAGCAGTAAAGCAGAACTAGAAAAATCGCTTACTCCATACTCAAGAAACTGGTCGCAGAGACCCTATAAGAGGAGGCTAGAGCAATACCCCACCTCAGTATCTGCTGTAGCCCATATTGTATGGCTTGCTTCGATGAGGGGCGATTTAGATGGCGCCACTGTTGCTGATTATGGTTGTGGGGACGGCAGGTTAGCTGTAGCGTCATTACTGGTTGACGCTGTGAGAGCTATTTGCATTGAAATAGACGAGGATATACTGCAATACGCTACAAAGTTCGTTTACGAGAACTACAATCACCTTGCCAGCACTTTGATTTTCGTGCTTGCCGACGCAACCTACTTGGACCTAGAAAGCGTTGATGTAGTCGTAATGAACCCACCCTTTGGAGTGCTAAAAGGAAATAGAGGAATGGACCTCAAGTTCGTCGAGGGTGCTATGAAAGTTGCTCAGAGGGTATATAGCATCCATAAGCAATCCGAGGAACTCGTTTCTATCCTAAGGGAAATAGCACAGCTCTTTGGGTTTGAAGTATCATGGCTCGAGGCACTGGACCTCGAAATACCAATGATATACAGGGAGCACAGGAGGAAAGTATATAGAGTTAAAACGCTACTTGTGTCTTTTATGAAGAGGAGGTGAGACAAGTGAGTTTCGTTGTGCCCGGTGACATAATAGGAGTAGAGGAAGAAGCAATACCCCTACACGGGGTTTACGTTGACAGGGCAGGGTTCATAAGGGCTTTGACTGCTGGAGTCGCAGTAGTCGATAAATACAGGAAAACTGCTTACGTAAAGCCATTCAATAGGAGAGAACTTTTACTGAGACACAACTCCCTCGTTGAAGGCGTAGTAGTCTCTGTATCAGAGGACAATGCGTTGGTGAGAATATACAGTTCAGGCGGGAGCAAAGTGGATGCGATTGGTTTGCTCCATATTTCCCAAATATCAAACGAGTACGTCCCCGATATATATGGATTTATTAGGCCGAGTGACGTACTGAAGGCCCGTCTGCTAAACTCTACGCCCCCATATATTCTGTCAACAAAGGAGCCCTCAGCTGGCGTAATATTTGCTAGCTGCAGTTCCTGTGGCTACCCGCTCTACTTATCTAAGCAAGGTATACTGGTATGCAGAAACTGCGGCAACCACGAAAAAAGAAAGCTTGCAGTTGGTTACGTACTTGTAATGAGGTGAGTACTTGCCTCTTGTCAAGAGAAGGTTCTATGTTCCATGTAAAGGAGATGAGTGCATCAAGATCTATGAGCTCTTAAAGGATTACATGCAGTCTGTTATGTCTGTAGGGATGAAGATCACAAGTAAGGGCATTTTATTTGAGGTATATGGATATGAAACAGATGTAAAGAGCTTGTGGGTTCAAGTAAAGAGCCTCATTGCATCTATTAAAGAGCTAACGAGCAAATCTGGTCTATACAAGTACAATGTAGAGCTACTAGTCAAGATGTCTCGCAAAACCTTTCCGCCTAAGCTTCTCGTTGAAGTGCTAAAGAGAAATAAGTACTCTGCCGTGTTCTTAAGCGATGAGAACACTATTATGACAAACGCTAGTATTGAGGAAGTCTTGGAACTAATACAAAAAATCTATGAGCTTAACAGTAAAGCAATGAAGTTAGCGGAGACCACGTCGACCCGATATTACCTTATTGCCTGTTGTATTATATCTGCGAAGACGCTTGAGGAAGTAGTGTCGATCTCTCTAAATACGGGGGTGTTAAAGCCTGGAGATAGGGGAGGGTATAGCCTTAAATTGGACTGGAGAGCAGCACTAGACTTCGCGCTGAAGAGCATAAAAGTCCCTTCAAATATGTAGCTTGATTTGATGAGTTGTTTGCTATGAACATTAGAGTTATCTCCAAGAGTAAAAGAGAACTAGTGGTTGAGATTGAGGGAGAGGACCATACGCTGGGGAACATGTTAATGAAGGAGGCGCTAATGCATCCCAGCGTCGAGTATGCTTCTTATAGAATACCCCACCCACTTAAGAGCACGTTGGAGTTTACTATTGTTGTGAAAGATGGGGAAGATCTATCAAAAACTCTACTTGAAGTAATCAACAGGCTTAGAGAAGAAATAGGTGGCTTTAAAAAAGCAATTGAAGAGTCATTAGGTCGTAGTTAATGAAGGAAGAGTCAAGGATTCTTGCCTACGGTTTAAGCGATTATTACGGAGTGTTTGCAACTTATAGGAAGGATTTCTTAGAAGAATTTAATGTTGTTCAAGTACCGGCAACAAATCTCAGTAGGTACCTGAGAAGTAAGTTGAACACTTACAATGAAATCTCCTACGTTATCCCCTGTACAGAGAACAAGTATAATTCTAGTGTTCAGGGATTCAAAGTGTTTGAGGGATGGGTAGAGCTAGCTCAAAGGCGAAAGTATTGCCAGTTAATCAATTTAATATTGTGCATTTTGAATAGGAGAGGACTAATAAATCCCCTAGGCATAGAACTCCTAGTAGAGCAAAGTGAAAAATGCTTTAACGTGGTGATGTAGCTATGGTTAAATTTTGTCCCAGATGCGGAGGATTATTGAAGCCTTTTAAGGGAGACGGGAAAAGCCTGCTTGTGTGTAGCAGGTGCGGGTATAAAGCAGAGGCATCTGAAGACGCAAAGATTAAGGTATCATCCAAAATAGAGCACAGCGTTAAGGAGAAGACAATAGTTGTTGAGAGCGGATTAAATGCTTCAAACCTCCCCATTACAAGAGATGTAACGTGTAAGAAATGCGGATCTCACGAGGCATATTATTGGGTAGTGCAGACTAGGGCAGCAGACGAGCCTTCAACCAGGTTTTACAAGTGTACTAACTGCGGCTATGTTTGGAGAGAGTATGAGTAAGAGCAACAAATTAGACTTTTAATAAATGTCTTTGGATATATAACAGAGGTGTAAACGTTGAAGTTTAGGTTCAAGGATGCTGTCACATGGAAGTATACAATAATATCAGTATCAAAAATAGTAGAAGAAGCCGGATTTAAAGTCTCTGATGAAGGAATTAAATTAAGGGCAATGGACCCTTCGGGGGTCGCACTAGTTGACTTCTTTATTCCAAGGGAAGTTTTTCAGGAGTACAACGTCCAGGGCGAAGTGATTGTAGGCATGAATATGGAGGATTTTTCGAGGATTCTGAGACGAGCTAAACGGGGAGATGAGCTTTTGCTAGAGATTCTCCCAGATGGTAGACTTGGAATACTCCTCGAGGGAAAGGGTTCTAGAAGGTTCATACTTCCAAGTATTGATCTATCGTATCACGAGGTGCCAGAGATAAGTTTCGAGGAAACTTTTAAGTGTAAAACTCTACCGAGGTTGTTTAAGGACGTAGTTCGCGAGCTAGAGCCCATAAGCGACTCGGTGGAATTTTATGCCCCCGAGGACTCTGATACTCTCTACGTTCACGCTAGAGGGGAGATAGCTGAAGCAGAGGTAGCTCTCAGCGCATCATCTGGGGCATTAATAGAATATGAGTCAACAAGTGAGGCGAAGTCAAAGTATACCGTAGGCTATTTGGTGGACATAGCTGCAGCTTCTCAGGTTGCTGAGGTATTGACGATAGGATTTGGAGTTGAGACCCCCCTCCACGTTGCTTACGAATTACCCCAGGGAGGCATGCTTCAATTCTATGTCGCACCGAGAACAGACTAGTAGGATAATTGTTTTGAAGAGGATCATACGTAGCTACTACATGAAGAAGCCCCTAGAAGAGCCTAACGATCTTCACAAAAGAGAGATAGCGCTCGAGAGCCTCGAGGACAACGTGTACATAAGGCACCTAGCGTTTCCCTATATAGATGCATTATACACTTACATTACATCAGTAAAAACCCCATTACACTTATATTACTCATCGGCAATATACAGCGCGCCCGATGCGAATAGAATGGAGAGCAAAGTCTGGGAAGGCTCAGAGCTGATATTTGACATAGACGCTGACAAGTACGAAGGCTGTAACGTAAAATTCTGGGTTTGTCCTAGCAGTGGAGATATCTCGCTTAACGAAATCTCTACTTGCCCAGATGGAGGGAGACCTAGCCTATATTCACCGCTACCGTGGTTATGCATTGAAAAGGCATGGGGGGAGACATTAAGGCTAGTAGATGTACTAAGAGAGGATTTTGGCTACAGGAGAATCAAAGTTTACTTCTCAGGTAATAGGGGCTTTCACGTCAAAGTGATAGACCCTGAGATCCTCCATCTAAATAGAGAGGCTAGAAGAATTATAGCTGATTACTTGTCCTGCGATGGACTAGATATGAGAAGGGTTTTCCCAAGCCACAGGAATAAAACTGTATTTAGCGTACTCGAGTACGGTTTAAGGAAAAGGGTGCTAGGCGTTGCCGAAGGGAGAGGACTAGTTAAGGTTCAGAGCATTACGGGTCTTAAAAACATTAGGGTAGTTGATTTAAATGATGTTGAGAGCATCCTCAAAGAG
Organism: Desulfurococcaceae archaeon; assembly: GCA_038888155.1. Lineage (GTDB taxonomy): Archaea > Thermoproteota > Thermoprotei_A > Sulfolobales > Desulfurococcaceae > UBA285. The sequence continues at coordinate 23,789 of JAWAJB010000004.1, read as the reverse complement.
ATATGCATTAACATCGATAAAGTCGTAACCATGGACACTTCAAGGCTATCTAGGTTTGGGGGGAGCCTTAATATGAAGGCGGGCTTAAGAGTCACCGAGATGAGCCTCAACAAAGATGTGAGAGACCTCAGCTACGAACATTTCTCTCCCTTTAGGGGTAAGATTAAAGTTAGATCCAAGGTGACAGGCAAGCTCGATGTACTTGGAGCTCATTTGAGCTTAGTTAAAGGCGACATCTATAAATTGAGTGCGCCTATAGGGTTATTCTTACTAATTAAGGACTTTGTAGTACCAATAGAATTGAGCGAGCTGGGTGTGTAAACTTGAGTGATCATTACTTAAAACTTGTAAGAGAGGAGCTTAGAACAAGCGCTCCCGGCTCCTTGCCCGCGCAGAGGATTTCCACCATTCTGCAGACTCTCAGGAGATCCCTCGTAAAATCCTACTTTCTCGACGGTCTAGGAAAAGAAGTGCTCTATCAACTCCTAAAAAGAGTAGAGGGAGACTCCGAGCTACTCGCTAAGGTTAGAGCCATGAAAATTGTTCTCCAGGAGACAGCAGACGCGAGCTCTATCGATTACGAGATAGCTAAGTTCATACTTGCAGTTTTAAAAGTTGAAGAAATGCTACTGTCACCAGTTGTGATTAGATACAGCAATAAAATAGTCTATAGATTTAATAGCAACTGCGATATTCAAGGGAAGCTTTATAGAAGAGGAGAGGTATCACTACTAGAGCCCCGCAAGCTAGTAATTGCCGAAGTAAATATGTGCGGGGAGGTCCTCAAGGATCCACTTTTCAGTCACTGGGAAAGGGAAATAGTAAGCGGGCCTAGTAAAAGCACATTATGGAGTAGACAATAGAGATAATTATTAGCACTACGAGAAGGCTATAAAGAGATTGATTCACGTTTGCGCGACGAGCCGATCTCTTGTATTGAGCAGGACTTCTTAACCCCCTTGAGGCGTAATAACTCATTGTTGCGGCAATTACGCACGTTAGTGTATAAAGTGTGAATTTACCCATATTGATGTTAGAATAGCTCAGTCCTCCCAACCAACTCGTAGTGGCAACATACATCATAATTCCAATCACCATTAAAATTCGAGAGAGGAGCTCTAAGATCTTCTCGTACTCGAAGAGATCCATTAAAAGTCCGTATTTCCTCTTCCTCAATATAGGCACCTAGTATTTGCCGCATTAATTTACATAATATAAATAAACGATTAAATTTTAAAGTTAGTGACTGAATGGTGTAGCATCATGCTGAACAACAAAAACGTGGAGAAATTCATAGCGTACGTCGCCTTTAGTGCAGCAGTTATCATTCTCTTCAGCTTTACTATGAACAGCTCTTTAAGCAAGAGCAACCTCGCCATAGAGTTAGCTAGGCACGCCAATAGTTACCAAGAATTATGTGCACTTGTTAGCTACATGGGCCCCTGTAGCTCTATCTTCCTGTACATATGGGCACTTTCAAGGATACCTAACTACGCTCTAGTAGTCATTCAATTTTTAACACTGCCTTTCATATACGGTATTTCGAGCAGATTGCTCGGATCGCGCATTGTAGGGGCTATGGTATCTTTAATTTACGCAACTTCGCCAGTAATGTTAGCTCCATCTAGTTTAGACCAACTTGGCCTTGTTTTCTCAACACAATTACTAATAGTTCCCTCCTTGCTTTTAATTCACGTTTTCGAAAATCAAAAAATAGATATCGCTAGAATTGTTTTGCTTGCACTTTATTCCGTTTTTGTGTTGCACCCCGTAGCACCTATATTACTGCTCTTGTATAGCATTGATTTTAGTGTTAAGTTCATATTGCAGAAGGACTCACTTATCGAAAAAATCACATTAGCTGCTATGGCGCTTTTACTATCTACAGCAATTTTAGCTTTTGGCTTAAGTGGCTACGCTGTTTATACTCTGCCAGCGCTGAGCGTATCTGTTGGCATGTTGCTAGTTAGTATTGCTATAGGGCGTCTAAACGTTCGGGCATCTCTACCTTACAGGTTAATACAGACACTCATGATCTACTCGACTTTTCCATTATTAGGAGTACTTTCGTATGCCTCGGGCACTAGCTATGCAGAATATGTTGAATTTAAGCAGAATCCCGTAACGCTCTATGGGGCGCCGGGGCTTCTCGCGTTACCAGGAATAGTGCTCGCGCTTAGAAGCCCATCTAAATTGCAGGACAAATACGTCGCTGTTTGTACGCTTTTCCTCATCCCTCTAAGCGCGTTCAGCAGAACTACGTTGCCGCTGGCCCTAGTGTATGCGGCTTTGGCTTCAGGAATTTTTCTACGCAATTTCGAGGAGCTTATTAAGGGATATACTACTTCGCTAGGCAGTAGACGAAATCTATATGTAGCAGTTGTTGCAGGAGCTTTAGGGTTAATGACCCTCTCTTCTTGTCTGATGCCAGTGAATACGCATATGACTCCTCTATTGAAAGAGGTAGAGAAGTTTAGAGAGGAGAGAAATTTATCCTTTACACTTAGTGTAGCTCCATTTAGCCTAGAGGAGGCTATTGGGGGAGCAATTAAATCCAGTAAGAGCGGAGGCAGTGCATTGATAGTTTCTCGGTGGGATTACAGTCTTCAATTGGCTGGCATTCTGGCAAGTGAAGGCATTAAAGCCTATAATCTCGCCTCTACATTCAGCAACAAGCAGAGTCAAAGCCTATATTCAATGGTAATGACTAGCTCTTGGAAAGCTGCGTACTTAACGCTCAAGAATATTAGCTCTCATTTAGGAGTAGAAGACGTGTATGTGCTAGTTTCCTTTGCTTACAGCCTATACTACCTCAATTATTCCCACCTAGGGATCCCCATCTTAATGAACATAGGTACAAGCCAATACCCAACAGTTGTCTTTGAGGCATACGGCGATATCGGCTACATGCCGTTATACTTAGAGCTTGCTGGTAGAACAAAGGAAGACTATCTCCAGGGTTTATTGGGTGTTTATACTTCACCAAGGTTATTGGCCCTTACTTGGACCTCAACAGGAAAAGAGACGCTGATTTCCCAGCTCTGCATAAAGGGACTTCAAGACTATGGCTACTCAGCTGTTTTTAACTACATGGCTGAGTCCTCGCCACTTAGGAGCGAAATTGAAGGTTTTCAGTTGGTTCACGCCGAGATAATTCCATTGACAAAGATAGACACTCTATATTACGGTGGATTTGATGTTTATTACATGGTGGCGTTATTTAAACTCTTATGAATGCTAAGCTGGGGCGATTACACATGGTCATTCCGAGAAAGGAGTTGCCCGAGATAGGAGAGTTAGTCATAGCTACAGTAAGGGAGATTCACGACTTTGGGGCCTATGTAAACCTCGATGAGTACCTTAACCACAGGGCCTTCTTGCCGTGGAGCGAAGTATCTTCGAAGTGGGTTAAGGACATCAAGGAAGTTATAAGAGAGGGCCAGAAAGTTGTTGTTAAAGTTATTCGTGTAGACAGGTCAAAGAAGGAAATAGACGTGTCATTAAAGAGAATTAGTGATACAGATAGGCAAAGAAAGATGCAGTGGTGGAAGAGGTACTCGAAGGCGTGTAAGATTATCGAGACAGTGGCCGATAAGATAGGCAAGACTACCGCTGAAGCCTATAGGGAAGTTGTATGGAGGCTTGAGGACAAGTACTCGGATGTAATGTACGCACTTGAAGAGGCTCTTAGCAGAGGACCAGACGTGTTGAGGAAGGCAGGAATAGGTGAGGAATGGATTGAACAATTAATTGAGGAAGCAACAAGACACATTAAGCTCAAAGAAGTTAGAGTAAAGTATAAATTAATTCTGCAGTCTCCAAGCCCAGATGGTGTCGAGAGATTAAAGAAGTGCCTAGGAGCTATTTCCGATTACCTCGAGTCGCAGGGCGTTAAACACAAGCTTTACGTTTCGGGCTCGCCTCGGTACATACTCGAAGTATATTCTAGCGATTATAAAACAGCGGAAACACAGTCAACTAATGCTATCGATAGAGGGGAAAGTGTAGCTAAAGTTCTTGGATTGATATTTATTGCAGAGCGTGAAAAGGTTTGAACTGGTTGATGAGAAAGTGCAAAAAGTGTAGTCGTTACGTGATCCTAAGAGAGAAGTGTCCTTACTGCAGCGGCGAGCTTATCGTCCCGCATCCACCGCGGTATAGTCCTGTTGATAAGTACGTTGGATACAGGACTAAAATGAAGCTGGAGAGAGGTCTGTTGGACTTAAGTGGAAAGCCGTACTACGTGCCTTAAGTAGCGATTTTAACAGCAATTGGATTAGGAGAAAGTAAATTTTAAAAGCTCTCAAGAAATAATTAGAACTAGTGCCGCCGTAGTATAGCCCGGTTGAGTATGCGGGCCTGTCGAACACCTCTTCCCGCACTCTCCTTTACAACTTTTAGCATTACATGCAACAGAGGTTTTCCTTGAGAATTCTTGTGCGCGCCTCTAAATTATTAATGCAACACTTAAGAGAGACATTTTTACACGCCTTCTACCCAATGAGCTTAGCCCTACCCCCAATAAGGTTCAAAGACTTTCAAAGTCTCTGTAATTGATTTTTGGGTGATATATTGACCACTTGCGCAAACCTTTAAACCCCTATCTCTCCTTAAAGTTTACTCCCAAGCGACACCACTCAATAATTTATGCATATAAAACAGCCAGATAAAGGTCTTCTCCGAAGGCCATGATTATCCTTGAACGAGATGGCAGAGAAGTGCGAAAGTATACATCAATTTATTATATGCTCAAAGTGAAGAGATATTAATTTACGTTTCATCACGAGGTAGCGTTCAAAATTTAGTCCAAAAACACTGTAAAGGTGCAGTCAATATTTAATGGCACATGAATGTATATTGCCCCTAAATCTATAAGAGGTCGTTGAGAGAGCTACACTTAACAAGTAGCTATGTTGAGACTTGTGTGAAACATTGAAGAGATGAACCGTAGTGCGGATCTGGTCCCAGCTCGTTCATAACTCTATTAACAGCATCGATGGGGTTCGACCCCCCTTCAATTAGGGCCTTTAAAAGCTCTAGTGTCACCACGTCGGAGTGCTCTATGCTAACGTTTCCATCCCATGCAATGTACGCTTTTGCCCCTCTACCTAGGATGCTCTTCACGAACTCGTGATCGTTGGCGCCTTTGCAGCCCATCAATATAACAATTGATCCTGTTAAGTTGGTTTGAGCATTTTTACCCAAGTAATGTGAGTTGAGTGCAAAATAGGTTTTATTCATGTAGGCTACTACACCTCTAGCTACAATGCCTGATGATCTCAGAACTAAATATTTTTCCCCCTCGTAGAGCTCTCCTGTGAAAATGTATAATACACCATTGCTTGCAATTGCGCTGTGGAGCCTCAGCAAGATAATGTCGTAGTATTCTAGGTTCAAAAGCAGTTCCACGGTAACGTTCTCGCCTCCCCAAAAATCAACGGAGAACCCCGATCTCTCGAGTAAGTTCGTGGCTTCCTGAACAAATACGCTAGTAGGGGTTAGTTCCTGTAATCCGTCGAACAATACAGCCCGCCTAAAGGCGTTTCTGTCAGTCAAAGTCACTTGATTACCTGGCGCGTTCATCGGTTGATTAAACCTAATTAAGTACGTAGAAACAGTTACAACTAAGAACAGGAGCGCCAAAACTAGCTCTCTTCGCAAACCTATCACCAGATAATATGAGAGTAAACTTGATTTATTATCTAGCTCAACTAATTCGTAAAAACTACCAGGTTAACGTGGTTTTTAAATCTAGATCTAAATTTATTTTTATGGTGAACCTAGTTGAGCATATCCCCGATAATAATGATACTGTCTGTTCTAATTACATGTTGTTCTCTAGTACAACTGAACTACTCAGTAACTACGAGCAACAATACAAACCCCTTACTCAGTCAACAAACGGTTAGCGAATATTCTGTGGAGGCGCTGTACGTTGTCCCTCTCGTCCTGGGATCCACCAATATACCTATCGGGTTTATAAAAGTGTGGAATGACGAAAACTACTTGTACGTTTTGTTCGAGATAGATTCTCAAAGCTACCCAAGCTACAAAATATACGAGACTCACCTATATGTGTCAACTGCTCAACCTGAGTGGAGTGCTCCCGGGCAATGGCCGTACAGCAAAACTCACGCCATTCTCGTTACTTCAGACCTCTACATTGTGCCCCTCAACAACATTGACGGAGGAGTTGGAACTGGGGGCAAAATATACTTAATGGCACATGCAACGATATATGAAAACGCGAAGAAAACAGGTAGCGCTTATGGACTGTACTTCAAGGGCTTCTTTTACTACGTTATTCAAGAAGTTTCTCCTGGTAAACCACTGCTATCTATATTCAAAACAGGCCCCGTAGAGGTCTATCCTGGAGGCATATACACTTACACTATAACCTTGAGCAACGCTGGCGACGTAAAAGCCGACAACGTCTACGTCGAGGAAGTTCTACCGACCGGCGTAGAATACCTAAGTGCAGGTCCTGTCCCCAGCGAGGTAAGTAGCACTACAGTTAAGTGGAGCTTGGGAACAATCTGCGCTAATAGCTATGCGGTGGTGAGCCTCACAGTCAAGCTCTCACCTAACCTTCTACCAGGCACTAACTTAGATAATGTGGTAAAAGCCTGGGGGGACAATGCTGAAGAGGCTCAAGCTAGCTTCTTAACGAAGGTAATAGCCGGACCCGCTCTGAGTGTAGAGAAAGTAGGTCCTACGACTAGCTACCCGGGCAGCTTAGTTAGGTATACAATAAGAGTAACTAATGTGGGCAACGAAACTGCCTTTAGTGTATTGGTGAAGGACTTTATAGATCTAAGCAAAGTAGAGTATATATCATCTGTGCCAAGCGGAAGCATTAGCGAAAACGCAATAACGTGGAGCTTGGGGACATTGAGCAAGGGAGCTGTAGCATACATAGAGCTAATTTTAAAAGTGCGAAGCGATGTCCCAAATGGCACAGCTCTAGAGGATAACGTTGAGTTGAGATGGAGCGATAGTAGTGGTCAACTGTATGGGCCAGCGACGGATAACTTTGTGACTACTATAGTGGCAAGTCCGCTACTCAAAATATCGAAAACAGGCACCACGGTGACTTATCCCAACAGGATCGTGAACTACACTATTACTGTGCTCAACACTGGCGGCAGTGTAGCCTATAACGTTACAATCGAGGATGAATTGCCAGACGAAGTTACGTACATTAGTGCCTCTCCTACTCCACTCGTTGAAAACAATGTACTAAAATTCACAGTAAGCGAGCTCGGCCCCGGCGAACTCTTTGTCGCCTCTATTACAGTTAACATGAGCGTAACTGTTGAAAACGGGTTTACAGACCTTTTAAATTGGGCTCGCGTCACCTGGACAGACGCCGAGGGAACAGAGTTCGGCCCAGTTGAGGACTCAACTTTGACGCGCGTATGCACGAGGCCGTTTTTGACTGTAAGCAAAACGGGAGATAGCAAAGGATACATCGGGACTTATGTTTCATTTATTGTTAGTGTCACTAACGCCAGGGGCTGTGTTGCGCATAATGTCTACTTGTATGATTACCTTCCATATGGACTCAAATTCGTTAGCTCCAACTACACATATCAGTATGACAACTCCACTAACACTGTTTCATGGTATATAGGTACGCTGAATCCCGATGAAACAATAACAATTTCAGTTCAAGCAATCGTAGATCACATAGAGTATGACGGTGTAATAGTATTGAACAACGTTTACTCAAACTGGACCGACGAGGATAACAACCCATACGGTCCCTCTACAGATTTCCACCCAATTCAATTATTTGCTAACCCGCATGTTGAAGTAGAGAAAACATCCCCAACACAATCGCCTCCAGGCGAACAGGTAACTTTTGTTATAAAGTTAACAAACCCCACCGAGGGCGCCCTATCGGAAATCGAACTAGTGGACTACCTACCTGCTAATGTGACTTACATCTCGAGCTCGCCGGCAGGCGAGTACGATGAAACTACGCACTCCGTTATTTGGACAGAGATAAGCGTGGGACCCCACGAAACCATTGAGTTCGAGGTATCAGCATTGCTTAATGAGAATATATTTAACGGAACAGTAGTAATGAACGTGGCAATTGTATCGTGGAGCACTGGATCAGATACAGATACTTCACCTGTATTAGTAATAGTTCCCTCAGGCCCAACACCCACGCCTACGCCTACCCCCACACCAACGCCCACGCCGACCCCTACAACAACACCAACTGTTACAAGCCCAATAACAACGCCTCCAAAAACTACGAAGCCCCCGCCAGTAGGGGGTACAGTAGATTACGATTACGCTTTGCTAGCTCAGCTATTAGCGCTAGTAACGCTAGTTTTAGCCTCTTTCTTATTGTTTACCAAAAAGAAGTTGGTCCATTAATATTAATTTTTATTTAGTTTGTTTTCCTTCATAAAGTCATTGCAAGCCTTAACGCGAACTCATTTGTATGAGCTCTCATTAGCTATGTACCTAACCTACTCGCACCTATGAATTATTCTCGCCGGCTCTACGACCTCTTCATAGCCTGCATTGTTTACTTCCTTTATTCTTCTTGCTGTACTGAACTGATTTCAATTAAAGTCGCGAAGATTATCTAACAAGAGTGCGAGTAAAATTGTAAAATTAGTTTTTAAAGGTGATCTGTCCGCAGGAACATGCCCTATTCTCCTTAAATTACAATTTACATTCTCGCTTAGTATTAGCCATCAAATTGATTCAGAGCTGCAAACGGCAGAATTTTCAGTAAATTAATGCCGTCAGCTATCCGCGTAGCAGGGGATTGTTTAGCGAGATCTCCATAACTTAGCCGCTTTCCATTTCTCTTACAAACTAAGCTCTTGGGGTCTAAAGCCCTATCGGCATTAAAGGGACGCCAATACATTGTTGTTAATAAACCCATTCCATTAAAATAACTAATCCACTAGAGATATAGCACGAAGGGGTAAAAGCAGGATTAGCTTAACTTTTGGAGCCTTGTTAAAAGTGGGTGCGCCGCCGCCGGGATTTGAACCCGGGTCACGGGCTGTCTGTGCACCCCTTCCCGCCAAACCATATCTTTTTTTTACCTAGCTTATAAACATTTCTCCCAGCTGTGCTTGGCTTAAGCGTCTAATGGCTGGCGCAACTATCCCGGAATGACTTTTCCTGGATTCAGAATATTATTAGGGTCTAATGCTTTCTTTAGCGACTTCATTGTTTCAACCCACGTTAACCCAAGCATTTTTTCAACATATTTTCTACGGGCGTAACCTATTCCATGCTCTCCTGTAATGTTACCTCCCAACTCAATTGTAATCGAGTAGATTTCATTCTTTAAGTTCTCTAGTTCCTCGGAACTGTAGCCAGGGTAGCGCATAATGTGTACGTGTAAATTGCCATCCCCCACGTGTCCATATGTGGGAATCCAGACTTGGTATTTTTTCTCAACTTCATTGATTTTATCAATAAACTTGTCGATTACACCTATTGGCACAGTTGTATCTAGCGAATCGTACATTTTGCCTTTCAGTGCAGTAAAGATCTCGCTTCTTATTTTTAGAAGATGCTTTTGCTCATCTTCTCTCTGAGCTATTAGCGGCTCTAGGCCTCCTTCGGCTTCTGCCATTTTACTCATCGCTTCTACTTGGTAGAATATAGACTCCTCAATGGGCTCGGCAAGTATTAACATGAGGAAGTAGTCTCCTGAGCTTACCTGCCAAGTTGTTCCAAGGTTCTTTGCTGATAGCTCAATCACCTGTCTATCGAAGTATTCCATGGCTAGAGGCACCATCCCCGAGAACAAGATTTTTTGAGCTGTCTTAATGGCCGAGATAGTAGTATTGAACGGCATAATAACAGTAGCCGTATATTTCCACTTTGGGTATAAGCGGATATAAGCTTTAGTTATTATTCCCAAAATGCCCTCACTCCCTATAAATAAGTGAGCGAGATTGTACCCCATGTTGTTCTTTATCGTTTTTCCTCCAAGTTTTAGAACATCGCCAGTTCCTGTCACTACCTCGATCCCCAATACATAGTTCCTCATTACACCTGTTCTCACAGCCCTTGCACCGCCAGCGTTGCAGGCTATTAGGCCACCCACAAATGCCCCCTCGTCACCGGGATGTGCTGGGAAAATCAATCCGTGTTTATCAGCCTCCTCCAACAGTTTACCGAGCGTTACTCCAGCCTCTACCTCAGCTACCATGTTATCTGCATCTACATTCACTTTGTCCATCCGCTCAAGCGAGAGAATAATACCCGGTTGCAGGGGGATGGATCCCCCAGTAAGACCAGTTCCGCCGCCTCTAGGATATACGGGCACTCTGTATTTGTTCGCCAACTTAACTACAGAGGAAACTTCTGATGTGGTCCTCGGCTTAGCTACAACTACCTCTTTGCTTGGGACAGGTTTAGCGCCAATAGGTGTTTCGTCTTGCAAATACCTCTCTACTGCTGTCTCATCATCCACTACCCACTTTTCCCCTAAAGCCTCTCTGAGGCTTATTATTAATTCCTTGGGTAAACTCAATTAGACCACTCTCCGCGCGTTGCTCTTAGCTTCTCGTATTTTCAATAATAAGCTCGATGCTATATTATACATGTCGCCCACAACAAATAAATCGCAGTATTTTGATATAGGGGCAGATTCGTCAGAATTTATAGCTACTATAAACTCGGAGTCCTTCATGCCAGCTATATGCTGAGGTGCCCCTGATATCCCGAATGCAATGTATACCTTGGGACGAACTATATTGCCGCTGAACCCTACTTGTCTATCTCTATCCATCCAGCCCAAGTCAACTATTGGCCTGCTACACGCTATCTCTCCTTGGACTTCGCGAGCCAAATCTTCAAATAGCTTTATATCATCTTTGCTCTTTAATCCACGACCTACAGCGATAATTACGTTGGCTTCGGAGAGCTGTATTGTTTTCTGCCTTGGGGAGCCTATAACAGATATCTTGCGAGTGTCGTCTGATACCTCAATGCTGTCAACAGACCTTATATCCACAGTGCCACTTCTATTGTAGTCTGGTTTATTTGGCTGAAATACCTTTGGGCGAACAGTAGCTATAGTGGGATCCGTTGTAGTCTTTATATGAGCAATTATGTTCCCAGTGAATGCAGGCCTAACTTGTACTATTTCGGCGGCCTCATTAATGTAGATATCTAGGCAGTCCGCAGTAATACCTGTCTTGAGCCTAGCAGCAATCCGAGGTCCTAGGCTCCTACCCCACGGCGTTGCACTTATTAACACTAGCTTTGGCTTAAGCTCGGAAATCGCCTGCACAACTACTTCTCTGTGGAGCAACGAGTTAGCGAGTCTCTCCTTCTCTTTTACTCGGTATATTGCAACATTATCGGCCCCATGCGCAACTAGTTCCTTTGCAATTATTGACTCGTTATCCTGAGTTAATACAACGACAGATACATTCCCGCCTATTCGTGTTTTTAGCTCTGAGGCCTTTCCCAGTAGCTCGTAAACAGCTGGATTTATTTCGCCGCTGTAGTTTTCGCCGTATATCAGTATACCCCGCCAAGTCACGCAATCACACCTTTTTCCAGCAGTATCTTAAGCAAAGCTAAAACGGCCTCTTCCCCCTTGATAATAGCGGGAGTTCTTGTTTTCTCAAGGGCGTAAAAGGCCTTTATGACCCTTGTAGGTGAGCCTGATAGTCCAAACCTCGTTGGGTCTGCTACATCTCCTAGGGTATTCGCGTCCCACAGATCGATCTTAGCTCTTCTCGCTTTTAGTACGTCGCTGAGCTTGGGAATTCTCGGCTCTATCAACTTACCTTTGAACAACAAAGGACGAGAAACTGCTAGTACTGCAGGCAGTTTAAGCTCTAATGAATAGTAAGCACTGCCGTAATCAGATTCAACCACTATACTCTCCCCAGTAACTTCTTGTATGTGAGTTACAAATGATGCATGAGGAATGCCGAGGTGCTCAGCCACTTCAGGTCCTATGTGGGCAGTGTCACCATCTACGGATTTTTCACCGCACAGAATCAGATCAGCACCTCCGAGTTTCCTAATCGCTGAGGCTAAGGTGTATGAAGTGGATAGCGTGTCTGCGCCTGCGAATTTCTTGTCTGTTAACAAAACAGCTCTATCAACTCCTCGTGCAATAGCATCCCTAAGGGCCTTTTCGCCCTGCATCGGGGCCATCGATATCGCTGTAATAGTTGCTCCAAAGGTCTCTTTTAATTTCACTGCTGCTTCAACTGCATATAAGTCAAATGGATTTATTTCAAGCTCAGCGCCAGATCTATCAACAGTCCCCCTCTCTACGTCAAACCTGACCTTGGTAATATCGGGCGTTGGCTTAACGAGGACAGCCACCTTCAAAAAGCTATCACCTGCACGGGTGTTTTGAAACACCAGTGATAATGGTTTGGAGATGAATTAATAAGCTTTGCTGAAAAGAGATATAAAAAGCCTTGGGTTCGTTGAAATTCGGTTGAATGCTCAAGGGCACTCTACCATCAACAGTTCCTTACTACAGCGCCCCTGAACTAGAGCTACTCTTTCGATCTTAGCACTTTGAATCATAGCTACTCATTAACTTATAGGGCGCGCTCCTCTATGCGCTTTCGCTAATTATTATATATGTATGCGGATTTTCCGCAAAAATCTCCTCATATTTTAAATTAAGGGCGAGCCTTGAAAGTAATTCTTGCACAACGGGTTGATCAGCCAATACCAGTTCCTTGTTGCGCACAAGGGCATTTATTTCATTGAAAGTCAGTATCTGCTTGAGGAATTCAAGCTCATATATTCCCAATTTCCTACAGGTCGATAAGCCCGTTGAGTAGTGCCGCGAGAAGAACCTCTCTACATCCGTGTACTGGCATATATGTACTGCGTACTTGCTACTCAGCTGTAGCCACCTCGGGTTTAACTTTTTTCTGAGCAATACCTTTAATTAGCGCAACAGCGTACAAAAGAGCTTCTGGCCTTATTGGGCATCCAGGAACGTAGTAAACAGCGTCAACTTCCACTCCGCGCTCCTTTAATATCTTCAACAGAGAGTTAGCACCGCCAATAGTTGAATATGTGTCATGCCATATGCCGCCTCCAACTCCGCATGATCCTAGGGCTACAATAATTCTAGGTCTAGGGGTAGCTTCAATCGCATTTATTACTTTGGGTAGTGCCTCCAGCGTAATCGGGCCTGTTAACAATATAACATCGGCGTGTCTTGGCGATCCAACCAACTTAACTCCAAACCTCTCTGCGTCATGGAATGGAGTTAAAGCATCCAGTATCTCAATGTCGCAGGCATTGCAGCTTCCAGTATTTAAGTGGAACACCCATATGCTTCTTTTAATTGAATCCATTTTATTACTCATGAAAACCAGCCTTCCTTAGGCAAGCTGCCTCTATGATCGACTTTTTCCTACAACTTGGGCACTTATCTGCGTAGTTCTCAGATATAGGTGCTTTCTCCACTACGTACTTCTTCATCCTTACTGTTTCGCTACTTGTGTTGCACTCCTCGCACGATACCCTACTGTGCACTACGTGGGCGTAAAGATCTAGCTGATCCCCAGTAGCTAACTCGAACTCCTTTGTTCCGTCAATGGCTGAAACTGGACACACGTCTACACATCTCCAGCAGAAAATACACCTGCCAATGTAGTACCTGAGAACCTTTTTCTCTGGAGTCTCAAGCATTTCAAGGGCATTTGGCGGGCAAGCATTTACACATGCACCGCATCCTATACATTTCTCAGAATTTATTTTGACAGCTCCCCTAAACTCAGGAGACACGATTGGTTCTTCAAGTGGGTACTTTACTGTTACCCGTCCAGCTTTACTGGCTATCGCTAACAGCTCAACTGGTTTAAATGGATTTAGTTTGCTCTTGCTCATGGTGAATTAACGCCTCATAATTGATAAGTACTCGATTCTACCATTGCCCCTTACAACAGCTATTCTATCCGTGCAGGAAAAGCATGGGTCTATGCTCGCCACTGTTAACGGGGCATCTGCTAGAGGTTGATCTTTAAGCATAACCCCCAATGCCGGTATATTATTGTATGTAGGCGCCCGAACTCTCCATCTATACGGCCTACCTCTTCCAGTTAAAACGAAGTGAATATCGCCTCCTCTAGGAGCTTCAACTACTTGGATCCCAACTCTTCCCTCTGGGATCTCGAAGTCTTCTAGGCGAATAGGACCCTGAGGCATTCTGTCTAGCAGCTGTTCTATAATTGACATTGATTCATATACTTCATCTACTCTGACAAGAGCTCTAGCTAAGTTATCCCCTTCAGTGTAGACGGGTACATTAAATGAAGCATTTTTATATGCAGCGTAAGGGAGATCGCGCCTAGCGTCCTTGTTTATACCCGATGCCCTCGCCACAGGCCCCTCTACCGAGAGCTTTACTGCGTCCTCTCTAGGTAGCACGCCAGTTCCAGTTAATCTTTTCCTAACTTGCGGTACACTCAACGCAATTTCAGTGAATTTTTTGAACTCCCCTAAGAGCTCCCCTAGAGATTTAAGCACTTTATCTTTCTTCTCTTCGCTTATATCTTTGCGAACACCGCCTACTAGGTTTATGCCGTAAGTTTTCCTGCTCCCGGTTAAAAGCTCGGAGAGGTACATTATTCCCTCTCTTATGCGCCACATGTGCATAAAGCCAGTGTCGTAGCCAACTACGTGGAACGCTACACCAAGCCATAGCAGGTGGCTATGAAGCCTCTCTACTTCAAGCACTATGCTTCTTATATACTGAGCTCTCTCTGGCACATCTAGACCTGCAGCCTTCTCTACAGCGAGGGCGTAGCATGTGCTGTGTTCAAAACCGCAAATCCCGCAAATTCTCTCTGCGAGAAAGTTAACTTGCTGGTAATTCATCCTTGACTCAGCTAGCTTTTCTATGCCTCTGTGGACGTGGAACCCCCTATACTTTACATCTACTACCCGTTCACCCTCTACGTACAGCTCAAAAAATTCAGGTTCGTGGAGGGCTGGATGGTACGGCCCTATTGGCAGTACGCCTGTCTCGCCTGTTCCAATCCTCTCACTAGCCGGTCTTATCTCGGGCCTATAATTATATGAAAAGTCCTTTCTAAGGGGGTAAACTCCCTCGGGCCACCCCGGCGGCAGGACAAATCTCCTCGATGTTTTCCCAGCGAACTCTATACCTAGTAAGTCCCTTGCCTCCATCTCGCACCAGTCAGCAGCCGGTACCACATCAGCAATGCTTGGCATAATAGGGTTCGTAGTTTCGGTGTAAGCCTTTACAGCTATGTACAAACCTTGTTTGTTATCTGTGAATATGTGAGTTAACGAAAGGTGTCCATTTATAGGGCCTTCATCAATTCCTACGCAAGTCCTGAAGTCACATCCCCGCTTGATGAAAAGCTCTGAGGCTAAATCACGTAGCTTGTCTTTTGGTATAATGATTTGCAAAGTATTGTCCTCTACCAGCATAGCTCCTCCATGCATTTTAATTAGAGAAGAGTAGCTATCAATTGGATCGATCTTGTTAGACATAAGCAAACACCAATAACCCTGTTATAGATATAGCTAAAAGCGCTATATATACCTTTGTAAGAGCTCTAGGTGCTAAGTCAACCCTAGATCGTCCTAGTGTGCTAGATATAACCGAGAACGCAATCCAAATAACGAGTGTTAGCGCATAAGCTGTAATAAGCCCTGGGATCCCCCCGTCGATTACGCTAGACGTAATTAGAACTGCTATAAACAGCTTTGCGGAGAACTTTTTCAGCAAGCTCGAGTAAATGTAGAGAGCGAGGAGGTAGCCGCTGAACTCTATAAGCGTGCCAGAGGCCAGCTCAGGCTCTGCTTCTGATATATCAAACGGGGCTCTACCAGTCAGTGCGTACCCCGATATAAGCATAGCTGTAGTAACAGGGAACAACGTAATTATGCTCCACAACGGATTAACAAGCTGGCTATTTACTGTTCTTAGCGCTGTTGTGTAAACTAGGATAGAGACTATAAATGAAGACTCGTTTATTAGCGCGAGCACTACTTCTCTCATTCCCCCAATATAGCTGAAAGGATTTGGAACAAGTAGAGGCACTATTGTTAGCGCAGCTAGCGAGACGGCGAGAAAGGCCAAAGCTAGAGCTAATATTACAAAGTCCTGCAATATAGCGTATATTGTAGCTAAGAGCATTGATGTTACTATGCAGAGCAGGTATGATGAGAAATATACTGTAATAAAGGGTTTTGTGTGCATTGACTTGTGCTCCTTTGCCGCAAGCTTCACTATATCGTAAAAAGTTTGAGTTATAGGGGGGCCTATTCTGCTCTGTATTACAGCTTTCAATTTGCGCTCAACGCCGTCTAGGAGAATTGGCATTAGAGCGCCTGTTAGCGTAGCTACAGCTGAGAAAACATACAAGAGAATTAATTCCAAGCTAAGTTCACCTCATCGCCACTACAAGCATGACTAAGGTTAACAACAAGATTCCGTATAGTATTGAAGCTGTTATCATGGACTCTATCATTGTAACTTGTAGCTTCCCTATTACGTAAGCGGCTCTCTCTGCCGTGTGCATTAGCTTGGGGAAAACCACATCGCCGAGCCTCACCATGCTTTCAAGCACTTTTCCAAGCGTTATCCTGCCCGTTGTAACGCGAGCTCTTCTCCTCGCGTTCTCCAGTATGCTTTCAAACCACCTGAGGGCACTTGATTTTGTGTAGCTCAAGAGTCTACACCCGAAAGCCAGTACTTTACGTCCTCTTCTGCGCTCTTCTTGCTGTATATTTGCAGGAAGGAATAAACGTAGAACATAAGCGCAATTATGTATATAGGTGTTGCAATGATGCCTACGAGGTTGCCGGGTTGTTGCTGGAATAACGTGAGATATAATATGAACGCCATAGGAACTGTAATCGATACTACGCTAAGGTAAGTTTCAGAGTACAACTCTACTTTTGGTATTATAACAGTCCTAGGGTGAACTCTAGGCAGAGTCGAGATGTAGACCCCCATGTACTTTGCCCCGTAGATAATTGAAAGTAGAGTGGATAGAATGAACGCTATGGCTAGGACGAGGCCCAGCAGGTTTACTTGGGCTACTAATAGGCTTGTAGATATTAGCAGAATTTTTACTACGAAGCCAACAGATGGAGGTATGCCCGTGAGGCTGAGTAGTACAGTGAATGCAGATAGGCTCGACTCCCTCGACACGTAAAATAAGTAACCGAGCTTAAAGACGTCGTAGGTGTTTGTAAGCTGATACACCATTCCAGAGTTCACAAAAGCAAGCGATTTAGTCAGCGCGTGGAACACGATAACCATGAGTATCAGCGCATTTAGTAACCCTATCGTGTTGATGTGAGTAGCGCTTGACGCGTATAGCGGGGCAGATCCTTCTAGTATCATCATTATAGCGTATAGCGTTGTAATAACACCTCCATAGCTGACAGAGCTGTAAGCGAGGATCCACTTGATGTGGGACTGAAGCACTGCCCCAAATGAACCGTAAATAGTGGATATTATGCCCTGTGCTAGTATAATGTAAAGCGCCATCGGATTAAACGCGAAAATTTGGCGAGCCGTTAAAAAGGCGTAAGCTCCCATTTTGATGATTATACCGCTTAATATTGCCGATATGTGGCTAGGAGCCTTGCCGTGGACTATGGGGAGCCAAGAGTGTAGCGGGAACTGGCCTAGTTTTACAGCGAAGCCAAAGAGAATAATCGTTGATATTACTGGGTTCAAGCTCAACGGTTGCAAAGCTACTTTGTTAAGTGGGAAAAGAAGCGAATTGTAGAGGCCCAACTCTCCAGCTAATATTGCCCACATAGTCAGTAGAGCGATATCGCTTGGGGCGATGCACATGGCTATGTAAGTTGAGGCAACTGGAAGGTTCTCGGAGCCGTGTTCCATTGTTATTGCGATGAACGCCACGGTGATGTCTATGAAGAACCAATATACGATAAGCTCAATGAGAAATGTGCTGGAGAACAGCAGTATTAAAGACGCTAAAATAGTGTCGACTATTATTTGAGAGTACCTCGCGAGCCCGTATATTACTCTGTAGTAACCTTCATTATGTAGGCTTATTCCTATTGCAACGCCAGAAGTTAATAAAGTGAGCACTATTTGGTAACCCTGTAGCTCCACCAATCCTAACAGTATGAATAGAGAGGGTACAACAAGGAACCCCGCTACTCTCATAGCTCTACTAGCTCTTGGATACCTGTCTGTCAATATAGATGCAAAAGTCACAATAGCCAATGTCAATATTGAGTAGATTATTTTTAATGTAATGTAATCAACCATGCTCCCAAACCCTGCTCTGGACCCTTAAGTTCGTGTAGGCTATATATGTTATGAGGACAGATAGAGGAGTTATTAACGCAATTATGTAGCTGTAGATATAGGCGCCAATCGCGAGGACTATAAAGCTGAGTAGCGTATTGAGTAATCCCAGCGCTAGTACTGGAGCCTGTATTTCCCTCTCTAAATTAGATACTAGCACCTCTACCTTAGGCGAGAAATCGCTGTAGTGTATCCTTATGTACTTCAATCCTATTAGGGCAGAAATGATAATGTAGGAGAGTATTGATAGCAGCGAAACAGTGGTTATTAGCAGGTCTACCTCTCCAGCGTTTATTGAACTATATATAGCTAAGATCTTAGCTATAAAGCCAATTGTGCCGGGCACCCCTAGTAGCGATAGAATAGCAGCAATGCTCCCAATAGACGAGATAGGGCTTATTCTTATGAACCCTCTAACTCCGTGTATATACCTCGTGCCATGTGCAATCTCAACTAATCCTGCTTCACAAAATAGCGTTGTCTTATAAGCGGCGTGCATAAGTATGCTAATAGCCAATATCCACTTGTTTATTGTCAACGGTTGCAGAACGTAAAGGCCAAATACAGCGCTAACGAATCCATTAGTGGCTATAGTTGAATAAGCAAGCAACTTCTTAACATCTCTCTCCGATAGGGCTTGAAGGCCTCCATAAAGTATTGAAAGAAACCCTATTAAGATGAAGAACCAGGTTATGTAGACCCTGTAGGGATCTACCTCTATTAAATTAACCAGCCTGTAGAGCCCGTAGTACCCAAGAGAGACCATTAAACCGCTCAGAGTCGCTGACGCAGGTGATGGCGCGCTCGAGTGAGCGCTTGGTAGCCAGAAGTGGAGCGGTATGTTAGCTGTTTTAGTCACGAAGCCAACTATGAGGGGTGGTATGATAACTGCAGGTATTATCGCTATTGATGTAGGATACGTGAATGGCTTCATCAATTCGCTTAATCCTATGCTCGTAGTAGTGAATATAATGCTTAAGGTAATTAGGGTGAACACCGATATCTCATAAGTAAATGTTGACGTGAAGATAAACCCCCTAGATGAAGTAAGAGAGCCCTCAACCGAGTGCTCCTCTCCCAGCCGTATCAACACGTAGCCCACTATTTCGCCTGCAGTCCAGGCTATTACCATGAGTAAAAAGCTGGGGGCAACATAAGCAAAGATTATAGATGACAAGAACAAATCCATGGCTATTTCTAGCCTAGGTGGGTATTTGTTTTTCTCCATGTAAGGAATTGTGTATAGAGAGACTAGAAGTGATATAGGAATGAAGGATATCCCCAGAACCAGCGAGAAATCATCAATTCTCTCCAGGAAGTAGAGAAGTGCAATGAACAAGGAAAAAACAGTGTAGCCTGAAAGCTTAATTAGAGCTTTATACTTAAACCTAGGCGTGCGATGGGAGGCAACCAGTAAAGCTAATGTCGCTATAGGCATCGAAAAAAGTAGTTCGTTCATTATCCATACCCGCTACCGGTGAAATTCGTATTCAAACCTTGCCTTGGCCATACTTTCTGCTGTCCTCTTCTTAGCTACCTGAAACACTGCAATGTCCTCTCCGTAGAGTATGGCCTGCGCTGGGCATATAGCGCTACAGGCCGGCTCTAATCCTTCTTTCCTGAGGTCCATGCACAGGTGGCACTTTATAGCGGTTTTACTCGCCCTGTCGAGCTCTGGTATTCCAAATGGGCACGCGTACAGGCACGCTAGGCATCCTATACACCTGCTTTCAATAACGTACACTGCACCAGACGAATCCCTCGTCATGGCGCCCGTTGGACATGCCTCAATACAAGGAGCTTTGGCGCAGTGCATACACGAGACAGGTATCTCAAGCCCTACTGCTGTTTTATATACAACTATGTTTGCTCTCTCGTGCAGAAATTCGCAGACAGCTTCACACGCTCCACATCCTATACACTTACCTAAGTCTATTACCCGCATATACCTTACAGCTGGGTCGTTCATGAGATCACCTTTGTGCTTGTAATGGGTTTACCTATTTTAGCGTAGAACCAACGATGCATTGATCTAGCGGCTTTAAGACCGCTTCTAATTGCGGGACCAATTTTGCTCGGGCCCGTGGATACGTCGCCAGCTGCAAATAGCTTAGTTACGCTAGTCTGCATTAAGTTGTTCACGGCTATTGTTCCATCCCTGTTCAGCTTAATGCCCAACTTTTCAGATATCTCGCCGGCTAGCGGCGGCGTGGGAGTTTCACCTGTAGCGAAGATGACTGTGTCCGCCTCAATTGTGAACTCCTCTCCAGGTATGGGCACTGGCCTCGGTCTCCCAGTTTCATCTGCTGGGCCCAACTTCATTTTTTGGAACTTAACGGCGCTTACGTGGTCGTTCTCTGCAATTATTTCTAGAGGCGATGCTAGCTCTATGAACGTTATTCCCTCCCTTCTAAGTCTCTCTATTTCATACATCCCCGCGGGGGCCTCCTTTACTGTTCTCCTGTAAACTACGTGCACCTCTGCTCCGCTCCGCTGAGCCCTTTCGGCAGCATCTACAGCACTGAACCCTGCTCCCACTACTATTGCCTTCTTGCTTGCGTGAGGCTTCTTGCTGGTAAATCCATATTCGTAAATTCTCCACGCGTAGAGGTACTCGAGAGCGCTTAGGACTCCTTTGGAATCTGCGCCAGGCATCTTCGGTATTTTAGACGACCACGTCCCAGTAGCTACTATTAAGAGATCATAGCTGTTGAGCAGATCCTCTAGGTGTACATTTCTCTCAACGAAGTCGTCCCCCTCCTCGTGGAGCGGATCTCCGGAGAATACCTTTGTTTTAAGAAGGTATTTTACCCCGAATTTTTCCTCCAACTCTCTAGTCCCGCTTAGAACTCTCTCGGGTTGAATCCTCCAAGGGGGGATAGCAAAGGTCATCAACCCCCCCGGTAGGGGTAGCTTGTCGTATATGTCAACAGTATAGCCTTCACACACGAGGTATCCTGTTGCCGACAGCCCAGCTGGGCCTGCACCTATTACAGCTACTCTTCCGCTTGCATTTCTCTTGCTCTCTTGGCACATGAAGGCGAACTTCATGTAGTCAGACATTTAAGCACCTCAACCATTTTAAAGTAGAGTTGAGATTTTATATTTTAGCATGTTGCATAAATATAGCTTAAAATCCCACATTTATGGACAACAGAATGAGCTGCTTTAGAGCGGGGACTCACGTGTGGACTTTATAATCTTCAAGGTCAATGATTCCCTTGGTGTTTACTGTGAACAAAAAGGTCAAAGCGCTGTTCTTAGATATTGATGGAACGCTAACTGTTAATAGAAGCGGGTACGAGCTGAGCGTATCAGCGTTGCATGCCGTAAGGCAGGCTGTTAGAAAAGGCTTAATTGTTTCGCTTGTCTCTAGTAGCGCTTTACCGGTAGTAGCAGGGCTATCAAGGTACATAGGTTTAAATGGCCCAGCAATAGGCGAGTCGGGTTGCCTCATATTACATGACGATTGGGGGTTAGTAGAGCTAGCGCGCAGGTCAGCGAGGGAGCCATTTGTAGATGTTATCAAGGTCTTTGGGGATTACGTAGAGAGCAGCTGGCAGAATTATTTCAGGCTGTACGAGTATGCGCTAAGGCCTCGAGAGGGCTACCGAGGTAGGGCAATGGAAATTTGGGCTACCCTCAAGAAGTATGTAGAGGAAAAGTATCCAGGCTTCACAGTTGATTATAGCGGATACGCCCTGCACGTAAAGCCGGCAGATGTAGACAAAAAAGGCGCAGTTCTATATGTTCTATCGAGGCTTGGCATAGAACCAGACGAGGCCGCAGGCGTAGGAGACAGCACGATGGATATACCTTTCCTTGGCGCAATAGGCATTTCCGCAGCTGTTTCCAACGCAGACGAGGAGCTAAAGCGAAGGGTTTCTATAGTTTTATCTAAGCCCAGTGGCGAAGGCGTTGCAGAATTTATTGAGATAGTGACTAGTTCGTAGCGATCTCTTATTTTACTTCCTACATTTATCCCACTTACTCCCCACAATAATTTAGCCATTGGAGACTCTAGTGCTTTCAGGCAAGCAAAGGCTAAAAGCACTCAGTGCAAATAATATATACAGCCCGCGGCAACCCGGCGGCGGCGTCGCTTAGACGCCGGGCATAGCCCGGTGAGTGAAAAGTCGGCCTCCTGCCGCGGGTACAAAGTGTCTACGGTCAATCCCACAAGGCACGCGGTTTTACATAGACATAAAGTATTTAAACCCCTCTAATAGAAATAGATTTCCGGACACTTACAAAATGGGGACCCGAGAAGCGGGGAGGTTCTACCTCTCTGGCCTCGGATCCGACGGGGGTAGGCTCGGTTAATTCAGCCCTAAAAACCCTCGGGCCGCCCCGCGGCCGTAACTCCGGTTGATCCTGCCGGCCCCGACTGCTATCGGGGTGAGGCTAAGCCATGGGAGTTGTACGCCCCGTTGCTGCGGAGCGTAGCGGACGGCTGAGTAACACGTGGCTAACCTACCCTCGGGAGGGGGATAACACCGGGAAACTGGTGCTAATCCCCCATAGGGAAGGGCGCCTGGAATGGTCCCTTTCCCAAAGGGCGTAGCGGGGGTTAACGCTGCTACGTCGCCCGAGGATGGGGCTACGGCCCATCAGGTTGTTGGCGGGGTAATGGCCCGCCAAGCCGAAGACGGGTAGGGGCCGTGAGAGCGGGAGCCCCCAGATGGGCACTGAGACAAGGGCCCAGGCCCTATGGGGCGCACCAGGCGCGAAACCTCCGCAATGCGGGCAACCGTGACGGGGTCACCCCGAGTGCCCCCGATAAGGGGGCTGTTCCCCGCTGTAAGTAGGCGGGGGCAGTAAGCGGGGGGCAAGTCCGGTGTCAGCCGCCGCGGTAATACCGGCCCCGCGAGTGGTCGGGGTGTTTATTGGGCCTAAAGCGCCCGTAGCCGGCCCAGCAAGTCTCCCCCTAAATCCTCAGGCCCAACCTGAGGAATGGGGGAGATACTGCTGGGCTAGGGGGCGGTAGAGGCCGAGGGTACTCCCGGGGTAGGGGCGAAATCCGTTAATCCCGGGAGGACCACCCGTGGCGAAGGCGCTCGGCTGGAACGCGCCCGACGGTGAGGGGCGAAAGCCGGGGGAGCGAACCGGATTAGATACCCGGGTAGTCCCGGCTGTAAACGATGCGGGCTAGGTGTTGGGTGGGCTTAGAGCCCACTCAGTGCCGCAGGGAAGCCGTTAAGCCCGCCGCCTGGGGAGTACGGCCGCAAGGCTGAAACTCAAAGGAATTGGCGGGGGAGCACCACAAGGGGTGGAGCCTGCGGTTCAATTGGAGTCAACGCCGGGAATCTTACCGGGGGAGACAGCAGGATGACGGCCAGGTTAAAGGCCTTGCCCGACGCGCTGAGAGGAGGTGCATGGCCGTCGCCAGACGCGCCCATGGCGTTCCCGATAGATCTGGCATTAAATTCAAGCTACAATAATTTTGATCAAGCGGCATCAACCTAAGTAATCCACAGAC
>JAWAJB010000003.1:0-178278 GCA_038888155.1 Desulfurococcaceae archaeon | reverse complement strand
GTAGAGCTAGGGAAAGTGAGACAAGCACGACTACCCACGTCTTAAAGTACCTCGCTACCTTCAACCTCGACCCGGATTCCTACGCATTACCTCAGTTGTTATAAAACAAACCAAACAGCTTCCACACATCACCGCGTTCTCGACCGGATCATGTAGACCCGGCTGTACTGTACACCTCGAGGAAACTTTTCAGAGGCTCGTACAGTACACCGGACTCCAACTCATAAATCCTCTATAAAACCTCCTTAAATCCCGAGGAAGACAGCATGAAGGACTTATGAAGGAATCGTATACGTCGCGCATAACCGAGTGTGAAACCTATGAAAACTCCATGAAGAACAACAAGAAAGACTAACGTAGGAACCGGTAGTACCTCATGCGCAGAAACACGCAATCAAACCCATGAACAAACCCGCAAAACCGAGGAGATCACTCAAAAACACACCACACATAACCGCCTCTCCGCTGTTTCACTCCTGCGGATAGTGCTATGTGTGATGGTTGTTTTATAATAATTTTTATATAACGTATGCGTTCTGTTTTATTGGGTGGTTGTGTGCCTAGGAGGAGGTACGATGATGCTGTGTTGAGGGAGAGAGGCAGTTTTCTTTTTGATATTCATTTGTGTTGTTTATATGCTTTGTAGCTATTCACTGTCTTTCTGTTCTGAAGGTATCTGAGTGCTATTAGGTACGCTGACGCTGTGTGCTTGTCTAGACCATGCTTCTTCATTACAGTGCTGTGTACGGATGAACTCGTGGTTCCTCGGGGGTCGACTAGTACGGGTTAAAACCCGTACTTTAGTCCCATGACTACTGCGTGTGTTAGTAGTTGTTTCTTTGCGAATTTGGCTATCTTCCTGTTGGCTTTGGGTGAACTGGTGAACCTCCTCCACTTGATCTTATCGAGGTCTTCGAACACAGCTACACCAGCACCGTGGTGGTATGCGTAGCTGAGTAACCTTGTGAGAGCTCGAAGTCTAACAACCCTAGCTTTGTTTCTTGGGTAACCAGGTGATGTTGCCTCGGGAAACCACTCAGTTCTCACATCCCTTACAACTCCAGATTTGTCTACTATCACCATGTTTATCCTATCGCTGTTTAGGTCGAAGCCTGCAATTAAGCTCCCTCTGGCTTCAGCTTTCCTGAAGTACTTTAGGTAGAGCTCTACGGGCACGGATAGGTGGAGGTAGATTCTACCGTTTCTGAAGACAACTCTTACACCGTAGCTACACTTCCTCGATTTAGCAAGCTCTGATAGCTCCCTGACGAGTGGTATATAGTTTTCTCCGAATCTTGCTCTGAAGCTGAGCCACGACTTGTCGTACGGATACCTGATCCTCACCTTGCTGGAGTCATCCAGTCTCACGTTCCTGTTACCTTGCTTACCTGCTTCACCCTCTGAGACTATGAAGAGCTTCTTGATTTCAACCTTCAGCGGGTTTCCGTTGTTTGCTCTAGCGCTCTCCACTATGGATTTAGCAAGCCTGAACGCCGAGTCCCCGTACGCCTTGTTAAGCATCGACCGCAGTTCTCTGAGAACAACTTTGGAGTCTATACCCTTTGCTATCATTCTCGTAGCGTAGGTTACTTCTTCCCTGAACTCGTGTGCTAGTCTCACAAGCTTCACGTAGTCTTCTTCGGTGAGCGGTTCAAACCTCCCGACTATCGTTACGTACTCTACTAGCTTTGAAGCATCTCTGACTCTATGCATCTGGTACTGTGACACGTACAACAACCTCTCTTCTGTGGAGGTGCTTCATTCTCTCACTGAGATGCTTGGGTATGTAGATGCATAGCAAACCGTGGCTTGTCCTCGAGATCCTCGCATAGAACACATACTCCTCTGGCAAACCACCACCGTTACAACGTATTGCAGAAAAGCTTATAAGTCTTTACGTAAATGATAATATTGGAGTAAGGATGAACTCGATGAGCGTGGCGAGGGGGACTCTCGTGCACTCTGCTTCGCCGCAGGGAGCTGGGTGAACCCGCGGGCAACCGCTGGAGACACGCTCCCGCAGGTGGGGCAGGGGAAGAACAAGCCGTTGAGAAGTGGGCGGCTGGGAGGCTGAGTGCGAAAGAAAGTGAAAGCCTATGAACAGCCATCCACTGAGAAACGGTATACGTATAAGCAGATTGCTGAAGTTCTTGGCTGTAGTACGTATAAGGTTTGGGAGCTTCTCCCCGGGTACTCAGAGGTTAGGTCTAGGGTAAAGCAGTTTGCTGACTTGTTTGGTCGGGTCGATAGGCTCTTAGCTCAAGTTAAGGAGCTAGAGGATCGGTTGGGCAGTATTGAGAGGTTAGGCCATGGGAACTTGCTCCAGCGGTAGTTAATTTAGCTGATTCTTCTAGAATAGCGGAGTTGCTCTACGCGGTTAAAGACCCGGTCTTGGTTAATTACTTGATGTATCCAGAGTTGGATGTACATTTAAGAAACCCGATTAACGTAATTGCAACTAGCGGAGAGCCTGGATTAGAACGAGCGATATACTTTATGGCTAAGAACAATATGAGCTTGATCTACGTTGTTTCATCGAGGAACCTGACATATGAGTTTGTCAATATCACGAATGATCCAGAGGATTTCTAGGCTCGACTCCAATCAACGTATAAATTAGAAATACCTTTCAGCATTGAGGACATTGAATTAAATGAAGTGCACTCTGGTGGAAGCATCAATTTGTACAAAATAAAAGTATATGAAAAATCCTAACAGTATATTCTTGAGCATGACTAAAGGCGTTAATACATCTACATATATGTGTATGATGAATATTCTTTATGTGTGCAATTTGAATGGACTTATTCAAGCTGCCGGCGAGGGCTCTAGGCAAAGACCGTCCACGTTTAAGTCCTCTGTGATAAAGCCTTCTTCAATCGCCCTATGTATTGCATGTGCTATTCAAAGCCTCTTCTCCTGGAATAAATGCGTGAGCTTAACATCCCCCTTACATCATTTGTCGGAAATGCCCGACAACGATGCCCACATCGCTGATACAAAGTCCCCTAGTGAGCACTGCATCGTTGGCTTGCCTGGCGTAGTTTATTTAGTGGACGATATCGTTAGAGAAGGAATTAGACAGTACGTTGAAAAATTCTTGGAGAATAGAAGTGATGAATGTTGATCTCATGGCGAGGGAATGGAGGATAAGCAGTTGCCCCTATCTTAAGGCTTTGAAGGGTAGGAAAATCCAGCTCAAATAGGTGAGTTTATGTGAAAAATGAAGTGAGATGCGTGCGGAATTAAAGTTCTTACTTTTCTTCCTTTTCTTCTTCTCCTTTAATCCCCTTTGATAAGCCTTTACCAAGGCCTTTGACTACTCCAACACCCTTCTTTGCTCCCTTAGCTACTGCCTCACCAGTCTTCTCAGCGACTTCTTCTGCCTTGCCTTTTTCCTTCTTTCCCTCCTTCTCTTCACTCACAGGAGATCGCCAAGTATTTTATTGCTTTAGAAGTTTATAAATCAGCGTAAAGGAATAATCTCCGATTTAAGGGGCTTACTAGCTCTCTGCACACACGGGTTCATATTCCGCCCGGGGCGTTACTCTATGCGCGGTGACGTTTTATAAACTAATTTTTCATGGAACATGTATACTCCATTAAACATTCAAACAATGGTGCAGTCAAATAATTATTGGAGGTGGACATTGAAGCCTTGTATGAAGCGCAGAGCTCGGAGGCATGGGTAATATAGATGAAGTCGGAATTCTTCAGTACGTGGTTAGTGGACAAGCATTGAATGGAGAGAATTCTGGAGGTCCTCGGTGCGAGCAGGATCACTACGTGGAGACTACAGAACTGGAAGGCTAGAGTGTATGAGAGGAATTGAAGATAAAAATCCTAGCCTGTCCATTGCTTAAGCGCCAAGGTCCATTCGAGGCATATTTTAACAACTTAACCCGGAATATTGTCTCAAGAGGCAAGTAAAGCCGATGGAAGCCAGCGATAGAGAGGTGATCAAATTAAAAAAATGAGTAAAAGGTCAATCAACCCTTAGGCGGCGTGTATGGTACCCCTGTAAATATCGGCAGAGGCCATACATGGAGTCCCAATGGTGGTCCAGCCCACCAGCCTCTTACCCATGGTGTAGGTACGTCTATCAGGAAGGGCTCTGGTGACTTTAGGGCTTCCTTAAATGTTTCTCTGAACTCGTCCCGCGTCTTAACTTTTACAGCTCTAGCACCCATGCTCTCAGTCATTTTCACTATATCAGGGTTATATGGTTCGCCTTTCCTTCTCCAAACACTCCACGCCTCGCCTTGTAGCCAGTCCTCCTGAAGAACTGTTTCTATGTATGTAGCCTTATTCTCCATAACAACCCATACAACAGGAATCTCGTTTTCGACCGCTGTCGATATAGCGCTTCCTACCATGAAAATCGGCCCGTCTCCTGAGAGAGAAACCGCAGGATGATCGGGCCTTTTTAGTTTCGCGCCGATTATCCCTGCGGGTGCAAAGCCCATTTGTGCCATGTGTCCATCTGTAGAGAAAGCTTCGCTAAAGGCCTTAAAGAAAGGTGGAGCATATGTATGCGTGAGTCCGGTGTCTGCGAAAACTGTTGTCTTTGAATTAACCTCCTTTATTATTTTCGAAACATCGCTAAATACTGTAGAGTACTCCAGGTTTGGCTTACTGGTTTCTTCTGTGAAAACTCTATCCCATTCTTCAGCGTACTTCTTTATTTTTGCGAGCCAGGACTCCGGCGGCAACTGCTTCTTTCCTACCTTATATAGTAAAGCTTCGTTGATGGTCTTCAGAGCTATTTTTGCGTCGGCAATTATCCCTACTTCTGCGGGGTATACTCTATTAATCTCTGTTGGGTCAATGTCGACGTGTATAAGCTTAGTGTCGGTTGGAATCTTATATAGTTGGTAACCTATAGTATGCATCTCGCTGAACCTAGCACCAACAGCAATGAGAACATCCGTTTCCATTGCTGCCTTATTCGCTAACAAAGACCCGCATGCTCCCGCCACGCCTAGATTTAATGGATGATCTTCGGGCAATGCCCCCTTACCCATAAATGTTGTTATCATAGGAACAGTGAATGTCTCCACCAGGGATCTGAGCTCTTCCCAAGCCCTCGAGTTATGAACCCCACCTCCAGCCAGGATTAAAGGTCTCTCTGCCTTGAGCACAAGATCTACGGCTTTAGTTATCGCGTACGGACAAGGGGCTACCCGTGAGCAACTAGTGTAGGGAGTCGGGTCCACCCACCTTGTTTTCTTACTTAGACTTTCTTCGTAATGGTACATCACATCATTAGGTATTAACACACTTGTGGGGCCCGGTCTCCCGGATATAGAAGTGTAATGGGCCTTGGCCACTATTTCAATGCCTATCTCCGGCCTTGGGATCCTAAAGGCTCTCTTAACAATTGGTCTAATAAATTCTTCCCACATATCTGGCCCATGTCTATATAGCTCCTGAATCCTCCCTCTATCTACCCATAAAGTCGGCGTCGTACCTGAGATATGAAGCAAAGCGCTGGAGTCTAAGAACGCATTGTTTAACGGTGCTAGAGCATACATCAAGCCAGGTCCCTGTGTGGTAATGACGACACCCAGGGGTAGATCCCTTGATGCCCTCCAGTATCCATCAGCCATAAATACTGCTTGGTCTTCTTTCCTTGGGTATATTCCTTGAATATTAGTTTCATACTTTATACTGGATAACAAGGGTAGATCGGCTAGCCCAGGGTAAACGAATACATGCCTAGTCCCAAGTTTCTGCAGGTACTTTGCCAGGATAGATGCGAATCGTTCTATAGTCATATAGATACCCTTTATGCATAATTATATAAATAGCCTTATATATATTTAATTCCCACGATTAGCAAAATTTTTGACCTTTAACACAAGATTTTTTGGAGATTCATGTAAACTTCCTATATATGTAACTTCAAGGTATATTGGAAATCGGCTCTAGCTACCCCGTTGTCCACTGCAACAATGACCTAGTGCTCATCAGCGACAGATTGAGTGTCCAGATGCGTTCTAAGCCCCAATAATGTAAGCTCCTTTACCTGGCGTATTTAATATAGTAGATGATTTCATAAAGAGCTGTAAAAAGTTAAAATAAATTGACGCAGGAGGGACGCAAATTGGCTAGTCTAGCGCCATCTAAATGAAGAGGTAACAGCCTCTATATTCCAGAGCTTGCGCTCCTAACTTGCCTACTGAATTCTTCGAAGAATATCTCAATGTCCTCGAGGGTATTATAGAAATGCGGTGAGATCCTTATCCCTCCGAACCCGTTTGCCCCGCGATAAGATATCATGTACTTTGTGCTCCTCAGCGTTTTTGCTATCTTCATGTCTACGCTTATTCCTCTACCAGTTGACACGAGCACTATAGAGGAGTACCTCTCAGGATCTGATGTAGGACTTAAGAACGTGTACCCATTCTCTATGGCTTTGTCCAAGATGGCTTTCCTGAGCCTCATTAAGTGCTCTTCTACAGCTTCAATGCCGATTGAATTAATTAGCTTAACGGACTCCCCAAGGGCAGCTATGGGGAAGTAAGCTGGGCCTCCGCCCCACTCGTACTTAGCTGCATCCCTTGAAACGGGGGGTAAAGCCCAAGGGTCTTTGTTGGGATCTGCCCAGTAGTAGCTCCACTTGTTTTCAGGCTCGCTCCTGTTCAGAATACCGTAGGGGGGGAGCTCGAGCTCGCTAATTAGCTCTTCCCTAATGTACATAAAGCCAGCACCAATGCACGGGGTGAGGAGCCACTTCTCGCCGCCAGAGCAGAGTATATCTACGTCCTCTTTTTTCGCGTCTAGCTTTAAAGCCCCAACTTGCTGGACACCGTCCACTATCAAGAGCCCGCTGTTCTCATGGGCTATCTTAGATAGCTCCCTTAGCTTCAACCTGAATCCCCTCACCCAATTAACGGAGGAGACTGCAATTATGAGCTTCTTTAAGTTGCTCTCCCTTGCAGCCCTATTGAAGGCGCTCTCTAAGTCCTCGAGTGAGCGCGAGCTAACTACTATTGGCTTGCACTTCTTAGCCCTGCACATAGATTCAATTATAGAGGTCACTGTGGGGAACTCTAGGTCTAGCGAGATAACTCCCGTTCCCTCGTCAGGCTCGAGCATGGTAATAGCTTTCTTTAAGCACTCTGTGGTCTGTATGCTGAAGCCTATCTCGATGGGTTTTGCGTTAATCAGCCTCCCTATCTCTCTCCTAGCGTTCTCCTTAACTCCATCTAGGTAGTCCTCGAGGTCTGGCTCAAGGCTTAGCTCAGAAAGGATGCTATTTAACAGCGAAACAGTTGATCTGGGGATCAAGCCAAGCGATGCTGTATTCAAGTACGCATTGTAAACTCCTAGCGTAGGAAAATTCTCTCTAACAGATTTATTCAAAGCGAAGACACCTCTACATTTTAGTTTTAGTTAGGGCGCAAATAAAAAAGCTACTCACTGGAGCGCGCGAGCGCGCTCCAGTGCGGTTGAGTGAGGCTGAGCTGTAGCTTGTAGTGGAAAACAGCTCGCCATTTAATAAAGCTGAGCGCCTATTTCAAGCTGGTGGGCGAGGCTATGACTAGGCTGGTGCTAATCTCCGGCTTAATACCCTACGACGCGGGCAAGACTTGGTTTACTGTGAGCTCTGCGCTAGCGGCTAAAGTCATGGGTATTAGAGTAGGCGTGTTTAAGCCTGTGGCTGCTCACAACTTGTGGTACAGCCCTAAGACGCTGAGAAAGAGCATTGAATTGGGCTTGCTAGTAGGCAACGATATCCTAGAGTACTATAACAGCGGGCTGGTAGACGCAGTCTCACTATCCAATCCTATAGCTTTAGCAACAGCTCCGCCTGACCCCTACCTGTACAAAGATGTCGAAAGCTACATGAGGGACTTAGAGAGCGCTCCCTCGACAGCTGTCCTCTCCCGCTTCAGTAATTGTAGCAACGGCTCAGTGAAGCACTACGTGTACTTAGAGAACTTAGGGAGAGCTCCGCCTAGAGTGAGAAGGGCTGTTGAAAGGGCTTACAGGAGGCTCAACGCAGAGCAAAGCTCTATTACAGAGGCTCTTGCTTACTTGAGCTCGCCAGCAGTTGAGGAGAATTTAAACGCTTGCCTAGATAAAATCTCGCGAGATTCAGATATAGCGTTCGTTGAGAGCTTTAACGACGCTATTGCTCCCTACGTAGGCGTGCTAGATAAAGTGGACTTTATTGCTGTTGTTGCGCCCGGCAGAGTACTCGTTTACACTAAGACCAAGGAAGTGCGCGAGCTTGTCTCAAAGTACTTAGAGGATAAAGAGTGGGAAGGCCTTAGGTCGCGGTACTTTGTGGAGCGCGCAAAGGCTGAAACTTCCCTCGAGGTGGGGCTTGCACTTAAGCCTAAGCCAAGTAGAGCGCACAGCTTATTCATCAAGCTGGTTACAGGAAAGGTGTAGAGGGTCAGCATTCAATGGATTCCTCACCAACTCGGAGAGTACAGCCCTCTTCATCCAATGTATACAAGCTAGTAAACACCCTATTAAAATAAGGCCACAGCTCCAAACATGGTTTAATTGCGCAGTAAACTGCCGCTAAATTGAATGGGGGTAAGTAGGGTGAAGTAGAGCTTCTAGCAGCGAAATATATATATGTATATAGATGCTTCGTTTCTTATTTAATCCTTCAACCAATATTTATAAAGCGGTGATTTTTCTTGGACTTGCTTTTACTTGTTGGCCTAGCGCTTGCAGCAGCTTATGCGTGGCTAATGGGCGCTAACGACATGGCCAATGTAGTGGCTGCTTTCATTGGGAGCGGGACTTTGAAGTACAGAGCTGCATCGCTGATTTTTGCCGTAAGCGTCATAGCTGGCTCTCTCCTTCAGGGGTATATGGTAATGAAGACCCTAGGCCACGGTATAGTCAAGGACCTCGACGTCGTTGGAGCTGTAATTGCATCTATTTCTGCTGTTATATGGGTAGCTGTTGCTACAGCGCTAGGCTTGCCCGTCTCAACGTCGCAGAGCATTACTAGCGGGGTAATAGGCATTGGAGTAGCGTATATCCTCAAGACTAGGGATTGGGGGCTAGTTAACTTCAGCACTGTGTACAAAATTATAGCCAGCTGGGTTGCATCCCCCCTATTGACAATACCTTTTGCTACGTTCGTGTACTTAGCGCTCGAGGCAATTGAGAGAAGAGAGCTAATGAGAGAAAGGACGGTAAGGGGGGTAGCTGCAAGCCTAGTTGGCTTTAGCGGGTACTGCTTCGGGGCTAACGACGTCGCTAACGCTACTGGCGTCTACTTGGCCGTAGCCGGTAGCTCTTTTCTATTCGCGGGGATCAGCTCGCACATTTTACTCGCGCTCTACGGGGCGCTGTTTATTTCCCTTGGAGGCATAATCTCTGGCAAGCGAGTAGTTGAAACGATGGGCTATAAGATCACTAGGCTTGACGCTATTAGCGCCCTCTCGTCGTCTTTGACTACAGCCCTATCTGTGTGGATATTTACAACTATACCCTACCTGTTGACGGGGTACGGAATGCCTATCTCTACAACTTACACTTCAGTTTCTTCAATAATTGGAGTAGGCATTGCTAAGAACAGGAGCATTAAGCGAGGGCTTAACCTCAGAATTATTGGAATGATACTAGCCTCATGGGTGCTCACGCTCCCGTTAGTTATAGCTATAAGTACAGGATTATATTGTGCAGTTACAACTCTATTTATAGGTGGGTAGAGTGTCCACGTGGGGCTGGATATCTAGGACGCGGGAGAAAAAGGCACTAGAAATGTACGTTGAGCACTCCTCTAAAATAGCAGATATAGTTATGCACGGCGTAGAGGCCTTAAAGGCCCACCGCGAGAACAACTGGGAGAAGTTCAGCGAGGAGTGGCGTAAAGTATTCGACCTAGAGAAGGAAGCTGATGCCCTCAAGAGAAAAATCCTAGCAGAGCTAGCTAAGGGGTTGTTCCACCCAATAGACCGAGAGGAGGTAATAAGGCTAGTTACTGTGAGCGATGACATAGCTTCATTCGCTAAGGCGTGGACTAGGAGGCTCGGGTTTATACGCGACAACATTATCCCGAGGAACATAATGGACAAAATCCTAGAGATGGCCGATAGCGTTCACGAGGCGTCAACGCTTATTGTAGAGGCGTCTAAGAAGCTCGTCTCCGAGGAAAAAGCAAACGTCTTAGCTCTAGCTAACAAAATAGAGTCAATAGAGGAAAAAGTAGATGAGGTCCGCATCGAGGCCCTAAGCGAGACCTTCTCGTTCTGCAATGAGGCAACAAAGATCTCGTACTGTTTACTAGTTAAGGAAATAGTAGACGTAGTTGAGAGCTCTGCAGATAGGTGCGAAGATGTTGCAGACGTCTTGAGATCAATAGCTCTGCTCATGTAGCTCTGGGGGAGTTAAGGACTGGTGGCGCTTGAAAGTTCTTATAACTGGGGGAGCTGGCTTCATTGGTGGGCACTTAGCTCTTCACCTAGAGAGCAAAGGATACGATGTGCTAGCTGTTGACAACCTAGAGAGAGCCTCTATGATTAACGCCTTGAGGGGCGCTAAAATCCGCTTAATAGTAGCTGACTTGAGAGATCTTCAGGAGCTCCCGCCCGCAGATGTAATAGTTCACGCGGCTGCGTACATAGATGTGGCAGAGTCCTTTGAGGAGCCCTATAAGTACGTAGTCAACAACGCCGCTGTTACTGCTAAAATAGCAAAAGCAGCTTATGAGAGAGGCGCGCACGTAATTTACATAAGCTCTGCTGCTGTTTACGGTGAACCTCATAGTATACCAGTGAGTGAAGACCACCCTGCTAATCCTATCTCTTTGTACGGCCTCAGCAAGTGGATGGGAGAGGAGGTAATTGCTTTTTACGGAAGGATGGGAGCTGAGTACACCATTATAAGGCCGTTTAACGTCTATGGGCCCTGCCAGAGTAAAGCTTACTCGGGCGTAATACTGAAGTTCGTTGAAAGGGCTAGGCAGGGCCTCCCCCCTGTAATATACGGCGGCGGGGAGCAAGTAAGGGACTTCATTCACGTGAGGGACTTGGCAAAATTCATTCAGATAGTAATTGACAAGAAAAAGGTCGGAGTTTTCAATGCGGGGACGGGCGAGGGTATAACCATTAATAAACTGGCTAGGCTAGTAATGGACTTGGCTGGGATCACAGGCAGCCCTGTGTACGAGCCCCCTAGGCGCGGCGACATCAAGCGCAGTGTGGCGGACATTAGGAGAGCCCTTGAGCTTGGCTGGTCTCCTTCTGTTAAAATAGAGGAGGGCCTCAGAGAGCTCCTAGAGAAGGAGTGCTGAGTTTCCTTATAATTGGAGAGGGCAAGTTCGTTATTATAAGTTCAGTGCAGTATATTAGTAGGTTAGCGGGTAAAAGTAAATAATAATCGCATACAGAGAAAGGCAGCCCAAGAAGGTGCCCTTAGTGGTAGCCCCAGAAATACTAGTAATGGTGCTCACAT
This sequence comes from Desulfurococcaceae archaeon, assembly GCA_038888155.1. Taxonomy (GTDB): domain Archaea; phylum Thermoproteota; class Thermoprotei_A; order Sulfolobales; family Desulfurococcaceae; genus UBA285. Next base: position 166,848 of record JAWAJB010000003.1, on the reverse strand, counting down.
ATGCGCTATTGGACTCTTTTGATCCATGCATATACACGCTATTCGCGCTAATTCTCAGCTCATCTATCCTCATAGATGTGAAGTACGCTGCCAGAAATGGAGGGGCGTACATAATTGCCTTGTACATAGGCTACGTTATATTTGGGGCGCTACTCAAGTACTTGGCTGTGAGAGTTCCCACTCACATGCTAGCAATTGTGATGTTCATGTACGGCTTCTTCACCCTAGCGACTTCAGCTAGGAGGCCTCAGAGCAACGAGCTAGTGTGCAGGGAAGATGAGTTACCGTGCAGGGTAGCTTCAGCGCTTAGGCTGAACAAGCTAGTGAACAAGAGCGCGCTCTCGGCGTTCGTCCTAGGCATTTTGTCCTCCTTTGCTCTTCTCCCCTGCTCTGCGGGGCTCTACATTGCATACAACATCGTGACTAAAAACTACGAGTTCTCGACGTGGATTCTTCTGACGCTGCTCTATGTAGCTATCTTTGTGTCGCCGCTAGTGTTGATATACATAGCAATGGTCTTCATATCTAAGCTGAAGTTCGCCTATGGCCTCATTTTGAGGAACGAGAGGGCAATTAAAGTCGCTGGATCGCTTATCATGATTTCTACAGCTGTATACATCTTGACTCAGGCAAGCACCTTCTCTGTACACTAAGAGACTTTAAAGATCCCCTATGAAAAATCTTTAATTGATTATAGGCCTATCCGCAAAAGTAGGTGCTCCTCTTCATCCCTACCTGTGAGTGAAAACTTCGCCGACGCTACTGCCTACTTCAATTAAGAACAGCTCTAAGAAGGGGTTGACAACAGCTTTTAATAAGTGGCCAGCTATTGCGCCCTCAACTGTTGAGATGTTCGCGTGGAGGTGTATGCTCACGCTGCCGTCAGGCTTTACAATGTAGTTCCCTGTTATTGGAGCTACCTCTAAAATTTCCTCGCCTCCCCTGAACTCCTTAAGCACGTAGGTCTTAGAAGCCACGTTGAGGAAGCCGAGTTGAGCGTACTCAAATCCGCCTATGCCTACTATTACTCCCCCCCTTAAGCCATTGGAGATAATGTAGTCCTTTAAGTAATCGTGGACAACTGCTTTTTCGGGTACTCTAACTGTGTGTACAGCCTTCATAGAGAGGGCCCCTGAGGTTTTTACGTGGTTATTAAATGCTCCCCCCTATTAATATACTTAATAGCCCCATCCCAGGAGCCTTTAATACCTATTGGGGGAACAAGTAGCGCGCTCCCGCTTAAATGCAGGCTAGTGAACGACCTGTATAGCAATTGCAAGCGCTACAAGAGAGGCCCCTATCAATACTCTGCCAGATAGCTTTTCGCGAGCTATAAACCTATTTGCTGCCTGGGATAAAATTGGCGTGATTGCAGTAATTATTACCGTAGCTGAGACCCCTAAAGTGTGCACAGCGTAGACGTATAGGAACATTCCAATGCCCCAACTCAGAATTCCTCCATACGCTGAAGCTATAATGAAGTCGTGGTTTACGACTACCTTCTCCCCTCTGAGGAGGCCTAAGGGCATGGTAAAAAGGAAGACTCCAAACAGCCTGAACAGGGCTAACGTGTAGATATCAGTGTACATATCAACGAGCTTTATAATTACAGTTGCAGTACCCCACGAAAATGCGGCCACAGATGCAAGTGCAACCCCCTTGCTGTTGAATTTCGCTCCATTCTTCAGAAGGGCAACGAGTATACCTGTGAAGGCTAAAGCTCCCCCAATTATTCCACTTAAGGTTAGAGACTCTCCTACTAATAAAGCTGATAAAAACTGAGCTACGAAAATGTAAGTGTGAGTTATCACAACGGGCAGGGAGCCGCCCATTATCTGTATTGCCTTTATGTAGGCAGATCCCCCTATGCCTGGACCTAGCATACCAGACGCGATAATCAAGAGCAGGGCCCAGAATGCCGTAAAGAATATGCCGTTGCCGCTTATCACAATGAATAGACCTAGGAGTAGCGTTGCTATCAAGGCCCTTATGGCGTTAAAGGTTAGAGGAGGCGCGCTCCTAGCGAACTTAGATATAATTGCTGGGTCAAAGCTAGCAATTATAGCGGACACTACTGGTATAAGCAACGCGTGCATTAAGCTATACCCCTAATCAACATCGTGTTGTATTAAGATAGCCTTTTTTAAATGTAATAGCGACTTGGCGCACGGGCCACACAGTTCCGTTGAGGCTGACTTGCTGTAATCTGAGGCGGCAAGCTTATTGGCGTAAAGGTTTATTTTATTCTAGGCTATACTTGTCTCCTAGAGGTGACTTTCTTGGATTTGTGTAGGCTGGATAAGTTTGTGCTTGAAAAGATCTCGAAGTACAGGATGCCTGGCCTAGCTATAGGGCTACTAAAGGGGGAAGAGGTTGTTTACGCTAGGGGATTCGGGTTCAGGGATCTCGAGCAGTCCCTCCCCCAGACGCCTAGTACAAATCACTGCATTGGCTCGGTTACAAAGTCCTTTACAGCCCTCGCGGTTATGCAACTATATGAAAGGGGAAAGCTGAGCCCTGATGACCCCGTAAATAAATACGTTGACGTAATTAAATCGCCTGATATAAAGATCCACCACTTATTAACTCACACCTCTGGTATACCTGCTCTAGCTTACGCTGAGGCGCTAATTAACAGCTACTACTCCTCTAGGGGGCTTTGGCTACCCGTGTCATCTCCAGATCACGTGTCTACATACATGAGCGACTACACTTCGTGGATACAGTTCAAGCCAGGGGAGAGATGGTTTTACCTTAATGAGGGGTACGCTCTGCTGGGGAAGATAGTCGAGAAAGTATCCGGCGTTAAGTACGAGGAATACGTGAAGAGCAACCTCCTCGAAAAACTCGAGATGAACAAGAGCTACTTCGGAAGGGATGAGTACTTAAGGGATAGCGATAAGGCTACTCCTTACTACCTCAGCCCAGAGGGGAAGCTCGCGAGAGCAGAGCCTATTTTCACCATTACATCTGACGGGGGGCTGTTCAGCAACATCCTCGACCTGCTGAAGTACGCGAGCATGTTCATAGGCAGGGGTAGCTACAAAGGAGCCCAGATAGTTGAGCCAAGCCTCGTTGAGCTCATGGAGAGACCTCACGTGAAGCTCCCCTACGAGTCTCCAATTAGCCGCTACTATGGGTATGGTCTAACAGCACACGACGATTTCCACGGCAAGAAGCTCGTTAACCACAGCGGCTCCGTGCTAGTCTACACTGCTTTTCTGGGATACATACCAAGCGAGAAAGTTGCAGTAGCTATTCTAGCTAATTCAAGCGGCTACCCGCTATCGTTCATAGGGGCGTACGCATTAACCCTAGCCCTCGGGCTAGACCCTGACAGGGAGCTCGGCTTCATAAAGCAAGATGAAATACTCGACAAGCTCGAGGGAATTTACACTGGCTACAAGAACTCTATGGCGTTTAAGCTGAAGAAAGCAGGAGGGTCGTTAATTGTGGAGGACCTAGTTAGAAAAACTCAGCTCCCAATATTCCCAGCTAAAGTGCAGGATGACTACGCGCTGTTCTACCTATACAATATTGGCGTAAAAGTGCCAGTGGAGTTCATCATCGAGGGAGATCGCGTGGTCGCAATATACGAGAGATACGTATTAGTGAAAACTGGCCGCGAAGCTTAACTAAGTGCTTTCTCCAATAGCTCAGCGAGCAAACTTGGGCGCGGGTAAAAGCTAGCCCCAGCTAGGAAGACCTAGGATCTTGCGAAGCGGGGAGGCTTAAAGCACGCCCTTTTTGAGCGAAGACATTAAAAGCGGCTGGATTTTTAGGGCTCGAATAACACAGCCCTACCTCTGACTGTGAACTTATAGCGCAAGGACCCCCGTGTAGTAGATGTATGTTTTAAATCGGGGTCGTCTTCTCCTTAAATTCAAGGTGTGTAGTCCTGCGGCCTTTCCTATTAATCAACTCCTCGGACTTCTGTTAATGTTCAACTTAATGTAGCTGAACTTTCTATAAAGCGATATAACGAGCATTGTTGCTATGAACAGTGCAGTTGAGGTAATTATTGGCGCTAGCCTAATTCCCCATGGAGTGTAGTTTAGCAGCAACCCTACAAGGGGAATTACTGCGAGCGATAAGCCAATAGAGAGGGCGACTCTCTCAAGGGGGGTGAGGTCTTCTTTTCGCGGGTAGAGCGCCTCCACTAGGGAGTAACCGGGTATGAACAATACGTAGATTGTGCCAAGTACATACCTAGCTGGAGTGAGCAGAGGCAAGTAATCAGCTAAGTAAATCAGGACAAGCGTTAATGTTGAGAGTATAGCTGCAGTCCAAAACCACAAGGTGTAGTCCAGCCTAAATGCGTAGGATATCAGCGTTAATGGGGGGTTTGGATCCTCAAGCTTCAGCTTCCCTTCTTGGGCGCCCTTCCATGCCTCTTGAAGAGCTGCGTACTTGTTCCCTTTTCTCTTGAGCTGCCCGTTGACGTATTCCTCTAAGGTAGTGCGTCTCCTCTCCATGTTTTTCTAACCTCATGCTATCTGCGGACTGACATCTACGTACAAGTGTACCCACCTGCCCGTGTAAACCCAGCGATTCAACTCAGTATCGTAGAGCCAGAGCTCGAAGATCAACGCTACTTTAGTGGGTAGCGGTCCATTTGCATATACTGGCACTTCTATGGAGGTCGTCGCGTTTTGCTTGTTGCCTAAAACCCCTATCCACGCCATAGCCTCTCTCGCGGGGGAGGGAGTCGCATTTGTTGGAAGCGTCTCTAGATCCCCTACTTTGTATACAACTCTGTATAGGACAGGTTTGCCCATGTGGTTCAACACGAAGATGCACAGGCTTAAAGCTGAATTATTAAAAGCCTTAGTGGGGTAGTCGCCTATTTGACAGCTGGCGCTCAGTAAACCAATCGCCGTAAAGGGCTCAACGGTCTCTGGCCTAAGCACTGTTGCTATTCCAATAACTGACCCAACGACTGATATTGCAATTAATACAGCGAAAACTTCTTCATCTATGATCAACTCTACCACCTAACAATCCACTTTCTGTGAAGCTTATACCAAAGGTATAGGTATAGCCTTGGCAACCCAATGTAGAGAGCTATTGGAATTGAGGCGAGGGCAAGTACAGTTGCTGCTTTTGTAGCCATGGCCAAAGCGTATACAGATCCCTCCTCTAGCTTAAGGTCGCTTATGAGCCTTTTAGCCTCTTGGAGATGCATATATGCGCTCTCAAGCCTCCCGCTGCTGTATTCGCTTATTGCCTTGTTTAGTAACTCTATAGGCTGTTCTACATCCACTCCCCTGCTGTAGAGGTACTCCAGCTCTCTAACAGCAAGCTCTATTTCTGTAGCGAAGTCCACTTGGCTAGAACCTATCGGCACAAGCGCTGTTATTACAGCTGCAAATAACACAAGAGCAAGCGCTGCGGATTTAAGCAATCTAATCACCCAGCTACCTCACATTTACTTGAATTGTGCGGAGATTTATTTAGGCTACTATCGACTGGCGCCCGGCGATGCAACATAATATCCACTTCTCGTAAATACGCTTGCAACAACGCCGTACTTAAAGCTGAGCGCTTTTGGGTACACAAACGCTACTGCAACACCCTCAACGCCGTGAGACTTTAGATCTTTTACTAGGGCTGCTCCATAAGCCTCATAGTAGTCTACAAGGTCTTTTAGAGCTCCTCCCTCAGGAGCTTGGTCAACAGGAGGATTAAACCTAGGCCAGCTGCTGTAACTGTACAGCGCTACTATATCTCCCTCGACCACAAGAGCGTTGAGCCCCAACAGGACATCAACAGGCTTTCCCCTCATTAAGTATGTCTCGCCCTTAGGCGTTACGAGGTATAAGTAGAACTCATAGGGCGTTTTTGCTGACGTCTCTACGCTCGAGAGAATGTAGCTGTAGAGCGTTTGAAGCAACAGGTCTAGCTCTGCTGCATTTGTAGCTGTAAGGTCAGCTACTAAAATGCTCCTAGGCGAAGCTGCGTACTTATCTACGTCGCTTGCGCTGTAGACTTTAACGGCTAGATCCAATGTATCGCTTCTGCGAGCGCTCTTTTTCCAGTGAATTAGCCTCAAAGAGTCCCCAGGAGTATACTCTCTAACTCCCAAGTACTCTCCAACGACGCTTGCCGCTATTTGCGACGCTCTCTCCAAGAGCCTCTGCGGGGTCTTGAACTCAATTCTGACTTCGAAGTGGCGCCTATATCTCGACTCTACGCCCCTCGTAACTTGAGAGGAAGGCTCTAGGAGGTCTCTCTCTAGAGGTTCAGCGCCTTTTGATCCTCTAGCCTCAGCTCCCTCGGTTGATGTAGGGGCCACCTGAATTATTAGCCTTGCTATAAGCGGAAGCGCAATATAGCTTGAGTACTCCCTTAAAACCCTCTGCGCGCGTTTGTACAGCTCTGCAAAGCGGGGTACAACTGTGTACTCAATTGTGTAAGGCCCGTGTTCAACTCTAGCTAGCTGCCGCGGGTCCTGCACTACTGCTCTAATGGTGTGTTTATTTAGGCCGAGCCTAGAGGCCCTTATCTTAACGCTATCGAGAGCGTTGTTTAGAGCTGCTTTTTCTGCATATAGCTTGTCGTCTAGCTCAATGCGATACCTGAACTGGCCCGGGCATTTAATCTCTAGCGCAAAGCTGAAGTAGTCATTTAAGTAAGCAGTTGGGTTGATTAACGGCAGTTTTACACTTGACTTGCTGAGCCTGTAGTACTCAACGGCCACAGCTGAAAATAGTGATATCGCTGAGGCTAAAACTACTATTAAAGTCCTGGGGGAAACTACGTACAAAGGTGCAAAGAAGAGCAGAAGCGTATATACGGGTTTTGAGGGGTCCTGAACGCCTGAGTAAATAATGAAGCGCGCTGTAGCCGCAGATGCTAATAGCACTGCAAGTAGGTTCAATACCGGTTGATCTAAAAGCGTTGAAAGTAGAAAACAATAGGATAGCGAGGATATAAGCCATATGTGCGGGTTTCCCACTAGTAGTAGAGCTGGAAAGGGCAACAGAACTAGAGTAGGGTAGCCAGCGAGGGTATAAGCAGCTAAACAACCAGCAACTTCCACAACTAGGGCTCCATACTTTAGAGCTTCATCTCTTAGTTGCATAGTACGCAACCGTAGAGAGTATTGCTACTAGGACTAAAACTAAATGTGCATTAGCGGGGGGCATACTGTGCACAAAGTAAGCCCTTAGAGCCTCCATTGGGTAGAGCGCTACCTCAGACTGATCTATTAATGCTCTCTTGTTTTCACATTCTGCGGTAATAAGCTCTAGGTTATAATCTAAGACATCATTTTCCAGTAGCTGCTCAGTAAACAAGGCCACTATTTTACCGGAACCATAGGCAATCTCTAAACCAAGTGGAAACATGCCTATCGGCTCACCTAGATCGTACGCGCCGTTTCCATTTATATCGACGTGTGAAAATACGCTGCTCCACGCAGCTATACCCTCTTCGCTGAAATCCACGCCGAGCGTATAGGGATTTTTAAAAACAACCCTCGTGTACCTAGTATTATATGCTACGACAGTGTTTAAGTTGCCTTCAACGTTGAATACTATGTCCCGAACGTATCCCCTGAAGCTCGTGTATATGCCCATCTCCCTGAGCAAGTTAATAACGTTTTCTGGTGATCCGTAAATCAGGGCCGTTCCCCCCTCCATTACGAAGTTGAGCAGTTTTTGAGCCTCGCCAATAGGCTTAGAGCGAGCTGAGATCAACAGCGTGCTCTTGCTGCTGAAGCTTTCCAGTCCGTCTAGTGAGTACAGTACTTCAGCATTCAACAATGTACGTAGAGTATAAAGCCCGCTGGGTCCCCGATTAGCCACGCTGTAGGGCACAGTTGACGGCAGAGAGATTAGTGTAAACAGCCCAACTAGAGCTCCGAGCGCAATAAATAGCGTATAGGCCTTAATTCTCGGTAGTAGCATCTAGGACACCACTGTATAGCCCTTCAGCTTCTTTATACGCGGGTTTTTTGCTTGAGTAGAGGTCTCTCTCTACGAGCAGTAGAAGTCTCCACAGCTTCTCTCTAAGTTTTTCAGGTGTAAGCCCTAGTGTAGCTGTGTAGTGTTCCCTAAGGGTTTCGCTCAAAAGGGGCAGCCTTAGCTTTAGCTTTCTTAGTAGAGTGTAGTAGAGCTCTGCTATCCGCGAATTTAGGCCCAGCTCGTGCGGCTTTAAAATACCGCTCTTTAATGGCGCTTTCGTGCTGGGAGAAGCCCTCTGTGCCTTCCCCAAGGCTGAAGTAAATGCTAGGGTAAAGCTCCTTTCATGCCCCGCTACTGAGGGCACAACTAAAACGGATGCTACAGTGAGGAGAATTAAAGCCGGGACATTAATAGCGATTACGCTCAAGCTTTGTTCTAAAGTGCTGTATACCTCATTAGTCGGCTCAACTACAACTCTAAGATTTACTACCTGTATAGGCAAAAAGCCGCTGTATATCTCTACCTCTTGCATCTCGCCACCAGCTAAGAATAAAGTTTTTGGGCTTAAGTCGATCACAGTTACGCGCACATCACCTGCGTCCTCGTTCCTAATTAGCAGAGCTGCATAGCCTAGCCAAGCAATAGACACGTTTTCAGCAACTACTTTTACGCGCGGATATAGGGGCTCTATGTAGACTGGTCTATCGAAACACCTCGATAGCGTTTCTCGCGTAGCATTTACACATAGCTTGACTCTGTTCAACCCAAAGGTATAGTTTAGTGAAGAGTAATCTAGCGAGATGTGCGTCATGCCTGGCCTAAGCAGCATAGCGGCAAACTTAAAGTTGTTGAAGTACAGAGTTGCGTTGTAGAGCCTGTCTGAAACTAAAGTGATATTTAGCGGTTCGCTGTACTTGATTGCCCTAGGGAAGTCCAGCTGGATGTTCGGCAATCCGTACTGGACTTTTAGTAGCGCGACAGGTCTATACGAGCCGTTCACTAGCCTCAAGTAAAGGGCGAGAGGGACCTCTTGTGCAATTGTTGAGTGCAACATCTCAATAGTAAATGCCGAGGGGAGATCTACTGTAAATTTGCAGTGCGTTTCATTAATTTCAGCGGGCTTAAAGTCAGATATTTTAACGTGGTCTGGATAAGTGTACACCTCAACCGAACCGGGCTGAAGTTCCTTGGAGACAACGAGCTCAACTGCCTCATAGGGGAGGTACAAGTCTTTGAGCTGAAGTATGTAGTAGCCTTCACCTGTTTGATTTACATAGTGGAATTTAGTTATTTGAAACGCGAATTCTTCCAGCCTGCGGATCTTCGAGTTTATAGAGGCGAGAATGGCTCTTGCCCCCTCTCTATCGCGGCTGCACCCAGCAAGCCTATTAGCGTAACTCTCAATGTGCTCTAGGTTCACTTGAGCAAGGCGCGGCAGTGAAGTGCTTAAGCTCCCTTCAACTCCGCGCAAAATGCTGTAGTAGTTGAGGACTGCTCTGTATGCATTAACGTGTAGGCTCCTAAGTTCAGTAGGTACTGCAGATTCTAGGAGGTAATGAGACATTAACTCACCATTAGTGTCTCCCTTAATTGCGTAATCTAACACTATATCCATAAGTTCAAGTAGGTAGAGGCAGTCAGTGTTGCTTGAAGAGCTAAGTGCAGGAGCTTGCACTTGGTAGGCTGCCAGCATGAGCAACGCTACAAGCATGTAAAACCTTCTCTTCACTAGAACAGCACCTCGTAAACTCTGAAAGCCACTATGAGTGCAAATACGAGCAAAAGTGAAGCGTTTAACGCCTTAACTAAGAGAGGCGCAGCATAAAATGGCCTAACTACTGCGTAGGAAATAAAGTACAACAGCACATTTAATGCAAGGTATGCGTCAACTCTCTTTTCACCTAGTGTATAAAGAGAGATATTCATTGAAGTTACTAGCAGGACGTAGATAAACGGCAAGAGCTCTTGTCTTCTAGGCAATTTCCTCCACCCTTATTACAAACCTTTCATGCGTTGGCGCTGACTCTTTTTCAACTAGGTGTACTCTACATTCACCCATTATCTTTGCAGTAATAGCTAGCAAGAGGAGGGCAGCGGGGTCTACTGGATACTTACTGTACTCAGCTAGTAGCTTCGATATACCAAGTAAGTCAACAATGAATAGATCTCCTCTCTGCTCAACTCTAACAGCACTGCACACGCCAAGTTCGTCAACTAGTAGCGAGTTGAGAGATTCCTCGAAGTTTTGTGCATTCCTCTCTTCTAGTTCCCCTACCTCTTGGAACACGCTGACAGGAATTGAGATGTACGGGGACCCTTCGGCGAGGCCTATACCCGGGTTAGGGTTATTGGGGCACTTAGATTTTGAGAATGAAATCAGAGCAAGGGAAGGCGTATTGTGTGCGCATACTCGGCTGTTCAAGAGGTCCAGGTCTTCCGCTACTGCTGTAACAGCGTGTGCTAGCATAGATGTGTAGCTGAGGACTGCCCCGAGCACAGGCTCCTTAGGAGTGGTGCTATAAGCAACTAGTACGCTCCCTGCTACACCTATCGATGTGCCTATTCCCACAAGGCCCTGATCGCCTGCTGCTAACCCGTAGAGGGCTAGTAGCGCTGAGATGATAACTACATCTACGCCTACAATGAAGAGGCGCGTGTTCATATCAGTGACACCGCTATAGGTTTAATCAATAAGTCTAGGCTGAGAACGGCGTTTGCATAATTAATGTGTTTATGACTGTTGCTTAATATCAACTTGTTTCTAGTTAGGTGAAGTAGCGAGAACAGAATTAGGGAGGCTGCCTTAACATTTACAATTGGTGAGGTGTAGAGCAAAAAGAAGAAAAGCAGGGGGGATGCGTACCTAAGGGGGGCTCTGCTATCTAAAGATACAGCAATAGATGCAAGCAAGTCAATAAGCGTTAGAAGCGAGAACCGGAGGGGGCGCTCAACGCCTAAGTAAATGCCTATGATTGTTGAAACTAGCACTATAAATGGAATGTACAGTCGAATTGCTCCTTGCAGGTCTCTTGGATAATTGCAGTAGGCGTAAGTGAATAATAACGTTATGATGAGAAGCGCATCAACTGCGTCCTCAAGCAGTCCCTCTAATCCTCCAAGCATTTGAGAGGACAGCATGTAGACAAGCGCGGTTAGGGTGTAGAGGGTTACTGGGATATAGTGTGCTATTAACTTCCTAAGCGCCATCACTGCGTTGAGTAGGGCAAATAAAACCGCTATAGCGAGGTATTGTGGAATAAGTTGGGCTTTATAGAAGTAGAATACCGAGATCAAAGCTGAATATAAAAGCAGAGCAGAGTATGCTGGCGCATACAGCTTTAGCGGTTGGAAGTATTTGCTTACGCTACTTTGGAGTTGGGACATTATTCAGTGCCTCCAGCATAATTGGTTCTGCGGTTAACCCCTCAAGCTCGTGCTCCTCTTTTAACTTTACTCTATGTGCAACTGTGCCTACAAAGATAGACTTCACGTCATCCGGTATTACGTAATCTCGCCCATCGAGAAGGGCTAGCGGCCTTGAGAGCCTTGCAATATCTATTGTGGCGCGATGCGATGGCCCGTAGGCAACTGAGGGGTGCGACCTAACATAGTTTACTAGTCTGACAATATAATCGATTACATGGGGGCTTACCTCAACGACACTTGGCAGAGATTCATAAATGGCTTTGAGGTCCTCAAGACTTATCACGGGCTCTATTGGGAGAGATGAGATTGCATCGGCCTTGGCGACTATTTCAGCTTCCTCTTCGGGAGGGTTGTAGTAGCTGGAGAGCTTCAGTGTAAACCTATCGGCCAAGGTCTCCATAACTTTATACGAGCCTACAGCGTGCTTCTCTGCGACTTGGGTGGCAATAAGCATGAACGGCCTCGAGATTGGGTATGATATCCCATCCACTGTTACTTGGTATTCCTGCAAGGCCTCTAGCAGTGAAGCCTGAGTTCTCGTTGGAGTCCTGTTCAACTCGTCGAAAAGCAGTATGTTAGTAAATATTGGTCCTTTTATAAATATCCTTTCGCCGCCAGGCCTATACATATGGAAACCAATAATGTCGCTGGGTAGTATATCTGGGTGGCCTTGCACCCTCCGATACTCACCGCTTATTGCTTTGGCGAGCGCCTTAGCTAACAGTGTTTTCCCAGTTCCAGGGTAGCCCTCAATTAGTAGATGTCCACCCGCAAGGAGGGTTGCGACTGCGTACTTTACTATATCCTGTTTGCCAACGTGTACTTTTGAAATAGCGCTGACAACTTCTCTAAGCGTTTCCCTTATCTTGTCGAAGTCAAACGCGCTCAAGGTCTAGCCCCCTTTAGGTGAATATACCTGTATGCGTAAACCATGAGAGAATACAGTACAAGCGAAATAAATAAAGCTACAATAGATAAGCTGAAGGCGCCTATAGTGTTGCTCCACGGGCTTACAGCCTCATGGCTGATTTTAATGCTTATCGCTTCCAGTAAGTCTGCTCTAACAGACTCTAAGTCTTGAACGCCTCTGTACGGCTTGAATATTGAAATCCTTGCGTAGAGCGCCTGGCTTTCTCCTGGGGCTTGAAATTCAACGGGAAGCAAGGTATATAGTAGAATGTACTTGGTGTTTTCTTTCTCCACGATAATGTACCCCAGTTGAAGGGACTTGTAAAGCTCTCCCCAAGATGTTATCACGCTGAAGCCCTGAAGCCTTAAACACAGCTGCAGTGTGTGCAATCTTGCAGGAGTATCCACTAACTCTACAAATCCAAGATACTGCGTGCTGTTAACTGTAGCGCTCACTCTGTAAAGGGATATAGCCCCCATGGCCCTAGTTAGAAGGACATCGTGCGCTGAGTCTATAACTTCTGCCTTGTTGCTAAAAAAATGCGCGATTGGGTTTTTTAGCACTTCACTAAAGGCATTTGCTCCAACTGCAATACTACTACGCATGTAGCTGTTGCCTGCCCCTATAAAAGTCAAGCCCTGTATTAGCATCATAACTGCTACTGCTATTGCTACCGTCAAGGTCATGTACTCGAAATTCAAGAATTTTCTGCTTGTACTTGCCTGCGCTGAGTTCACTCCAGCTGATCTTTTGATCAAGGCATAGGCTAGAGAAGCTGAGAGTGCCGCGTAAATTGCTGAGGGCATGTAGCAGAGGGAGGCAATTGCAGCGTCTACACCGCAACATCTCGCAACTAATACAATGAGCGCCCCCCTCGCATAGCTTCCAACGAGTCCTATAGAGAGGCTAATCAACAGGGCTACTAGCGATGTCCTAAGCTTCTTGAGCGCGTTCTCGCGGGTTGAAGCAAGGTAGTGCGGTAATATCGCAATAGTCGCCACTACTGCGCTAAGCAACGGGATTCCGCTACATGTTGCCTCAACGCTAACTGTGATAGCGCCCTGGCTTGTCTCGACCTCAATTAGGGAGAGATCGTCAGTGCTTATAAGTCTAGCGCCTGTAGAGGTAGCTACTAGCGCGCCTAGAAATTTAGAGAGCCCTATCGTAATTGCGTCTACGACATTAGCTGGAATGGGCGCAGTGAGAAGGGGGGTTAAAAATAAAGTGGCTTCTCCAATATTTGCTGGTTTGAATAGTATAATCAATACAGATACAACTGCAGCGGCGAAGCTTAATCCAAGCACGTGTAGAGAGAGCTCTACTGTTAACTTAGAGGCGTAGTACAGTGCAATAGAGCTTACAGCTAAGAGAAGAGATACAAGCAGTCTACTAAGCTGTATTTCACTTGTAAAGCCTGCGCGCTTTATATAGGAGTAAATAGCGTAAATAACTAGTGTAAGTACAACTAGCAAGTAGCTGTAGTCTTCAGAGAACATAAGCCTGAGGGCGGACTCAATGTACTCTCTGTAAGTACCTTGGGCCATTAAAGCTACAATAGATATAATTGCCAAATACCCTGCAACTATGCCTTTCTCGTAGTCCACTCTGGATGCCAATTGACAACACCAATGAACACAGGGTGAAGACTTCAAACTTGGACTTCGTGTACTTAAAGTCTCTATTAATTGCTTATAGAGACCTAATTGTTATAAGCGCCAATGCGCTCGCTCAGCAAGTGTAGGACGGCCTTTTCAACGCTCCCCTGCATGGATGTAAATAGATTTTTTAATTCTGCGAGCTACTAAATTAATGTCAGAGGGGCTGAAATGAGTTACCTAGAAGACATTACAGTGCTTATTCCTGTAAAAAACGAAGAGGAGGCAATTGGGAGGGTTTTAGATGAGGTTTTATCGGTAGGTGTTCCTAGGGAGAGGGTTATCGTTGTTGATGGGCACAGCACTGATGGGACAGCTGAGATTGTGAAGAGCAGAGGGGTAGTGCTGGTTGAGCAAGAGGGCAACGGCAAAAGCGATGCTATTAGAACCGGGCTGAGGCGTGTTTCAACAAAGTACGTACTGGTTATGGACGGCGACTACACTTACCCAGCTAAGTTCATACCTACTTTGCTTAAAGAAGCTAAAGAGAGGGGCATCTCATTCGTTTCAGGCAAGAGGGTGTACGGAAGGGAGAACATACCTATTTTGAATAGGCTTGGTAATTGGCTTCTAACCAACTTATTCAACGTCTTAATTGGCGGCAACTTATATGACGTTTGTACTGGCATGTACCTGCTCAACATTGATGAGTTCAGGGACATGCTGTTCGAGACAAAGAACTTTAGCATTGAGGTAGAGTTAGTTGCCCACGTAGTAGGGGAGGGAATACCTTACTACGAGTACGGAATTGAGTACAGGAAAAGGCTTGGTAGAAAGAAGCTTACCGCTTTTAGTGGGCTTCAGATAGCAATAGATATCGTAAGGCTAGCGTGGAGGTATAGCCCGGTCACGATGTTGCTAATGTGTGCCAGCACAATAGTTATTCCCGGGCTCATAATAGGGGGATATGTAGCCTACCACTACTTTTTTACTGGGATAAACTACTACGTTAAGGGCTTAGTGGCTGTGTTCTTAACTATAGCGGGACTTCAGGCGTTCATGCTGGCGATTCTATCAATGTATCTCAAGCGAATGGAGCTGAGGATAAGGCGTTTAATAAAAGAGCTAATTAATAGATCTAGCGCGTAGCTTTTGCCTAACATGTTTACTGTGGGGGTTTGCTGAGTGTGAAATTGAGAGGGATTATCTCTGCAATTCTTCTATCTATCTTTAGGAAAGGCGCATATAAAGTCTTAATTGCCGCTTTTGCGCCCCCCTTATTGCTGTCGGCAGTTCTGCTCTCTGTCCCAAGCCTAACTGTATTTGTAGATACAGTTCCGCAACAAAGCAGCGTGGAGTGCATAAAGCTAGTTGTTTTTAATGGGCGCGATAGCTGCTTTGATTTGCAAATAGCAGGCATTGCCCGTATAGGTAGCGTTGAGCTGCCCCTAGTTGCAACCCCTGAGGATTTTCTACGAAGTGGCCTTGTCGATTTTAAGGCAGTTGCTGAAAACTGCGATTTCATATCTATTCCAGCTGATGTGTACGAAAAGCACCGCGGCGAGTACGTTGTTATTGGGGACGTAGAGAAGTGCGTTTCACACGTTCACGAGGGCATTTACGCCGTTATACAGGTAGGCTTTATGTCTGTTGAAAGTAGAGTCAAGCTCTGTAGTGCAACTCAGGCTGACGTTTTTAAGCGAGCTTTGGCATACGTAGAGGAAAGCCTTAGGGAGACATCTACGGCTTGGCTAAACACTTTATTCCTCGCCTACATTCCAATGGCCTACTTAGCTGTAATGAGAGTTCAGCGAATACTCAGCGAGGAATTTACTGCCTTGATTAATCTAGGCGTCAGTAGAGGAAAGCTTGCCCTAGGATTCACTGTTGCTTCCTTCACTGTATCTTCATTGATAGCAGTCTTCCTCCTCTCACTAAGTGCAGTGGCTCTCAACGCTCTACACAAGCTGATAAGCCTATATTGGCCTGCTCTACCACTACTGCTACAAACCTCAATTGCTTTCGCGGTGATTGAAGTACTTTGTATCTCACTTTTGGTGTCTATTGTAATAAGTTTGAGGGAGGTTAGAGGTGTTAAGCTGCTTTAGGGCAATCCTAATATATCTTCTCAGTAAAAAGGTCAGCCTATTTGTGCTCGCCCTTCTCGTCTCTACAGCTTTATCAACGCTGTCGCTCTACGCGATTGGCTACGTAAGCTCTCTGTCTAGAGTGTACGATGTATTCTACCCTCGAGACGCCGCTGCTACCTCTACTATCATTATATCTAGCGATGCTATTTCTCCTTTTACATCGTTAATAAACTTTGAGTACATCAAGGGAAAGTTAAGCGCCGTTGACAAAGTAGAGATACAGCCAATCTTCATAACTGTTGGGCTTCTAGGCGGCGAACCAACTGTGCTTTACGAGACGCCTATCGCCAACGATACATGCCTCTACCCAAGTACAAGCGTGCTAAGTAGAGTTGGCCCAGCTGTGGGTAGCTTCCTGCCTATTCAATCACTTTTTACCGGTGAGGTCTTAATCCTTAGAGTGTGCGGCATTGGTGATAAACCGGGTCTCGGCGTTAGCTACTCTACTATAGCTAGGCTTCGAGGCGTTAAGCCAGGTTACTACAGCTTTGCCGTAGCGTACATCTACGATAATACCGCTTTAAATGAAGTTTATAGGGCTTTAGGGCTTGAAGCCGAGCAACATTTAGAGGGGCTAATTAGGAGGGCCTTCCTTGTAGCAATTCGCAGAGGAGATATCTTTGAGCTAAGAGGCGCTGAAAGCCCAACGGAGATTTACTTCCTTAAGCTAGGGATCTACAGGGATTACATAATTTACGCAGCCTACTCAATATCTGTAGTAGCACTTCTAGGCCTGCCTGTACTGGGGTTAGGGATAGCGGAGGCCCTTCGCGGAGAGTTGAAGCTATTTGTAGCCCTAGGAGCTTCGAGGAGGGCCCTTGTATTTGTGCTGCTTTCTTTTACAGCTGTATTAACACTCATCTCTGTAGTGCTGTCCCTGGCAGTGTACAGCCTAAATTTAATGCCGCCGCTAATTTTCTTGGACTACTCTATACCCTTAGAAATAGGCATCCAGAGCGTTGTCTACACAGCCGTAGCCAACTACACTCTATGTGCAGTAGGAGCCGTTCGAGGGGTAAGAGCCCTTGAAGTTTAGCGGATTGGTTCCTATTGTGGCAATTCTCCTCTTTACTGCTTTAATTAGGCTACTGCCGAGTATTTACACGGGCACTTTCTTCTCAAACGACGTATGGCCTCTTGTACATTTAGCGAGGCGCGTCCTAGAAAACCCTAACTTAGGCATATACTCTCTAGCGGAAGCTTTCGGCCACCACGCTGAGTATCCACTCTCAACACTAGAGTGCGTTGTGTACGCCATCGTCACTGGCGTGCCTATAGAGTGGTTTTTCATGTTTATCGGCGTAGCTATGCTCTCTTCAGCAATGTTTGTGCTAGTTTACACCTTTGCAGGTAGGTTAGCGAGTATCCGCGGATCCCGCTTACTAGCTTCACTAGCTATATCTTCAATGCCCTCGTTCGCTATTTATACATCTGCATACCTCAAAGAGTTCTACGGCTATACGTTAATTCCCTTAATTCTCTACCTTGCAGCATCTCGTGAGAATAAGTTGAGGGGCTGGCTGGCGTTATCCATACTTTCTACGGCTTTAGTACTAAGCCACCCCCTTGCAAGCGCTATGTGCACGGCTGTGCTCTTCAGCGCTGCCTACGCCGACTTCGCGTGGAAGATTAGAGCCAGAAAGCCCCTAGAATTGAGCAGCAGGTATCTAGTATGCTGCATGCTTCTATTTTCAGCCTTTGCGATCTATTCAACTGCAACAACCAAGCTACCCCTGAGGATGTCGGCCTACGACCTGTCCTCACTCGGCTTATACGCAGTAGCTGTGTACTTAGCCTACCTTTTCCTCGGCAGGCTGGGCTCTAGTTTACTTATGGCCTTTGCCGCGCTCCCAGCAGTTATATCGCTTCTCTACACTGTTACAGCGCCTATCAGCGTTGTTCCATTTGCCCTATACATTGTTCCTTTGATTTCCTCCGCTACCTACAAGTCTGCTGAACTGCCCGCAGGTAGACTGAGAGCGGGTGTTCTACTGCCTATTGCGACAATATTTCTATATATTTTGTCCTATGCGGTTGAAGCAGTTGGGATTGTCCACAGGGTTGCCAACTACCTCGTCTTCGCCCTTATATTGATGAGTATTAGCCTAGGCGAGAGCAACTCTAGGTCCAGTTTAGCAGTGTTCACACTGTTAGCAGTAATTACAGCGGGATGCACTGCCACGGTAACTCTCGGCGAGGATCCCTATACCTTCTACTGGAGGTATGGAGAGTACGACGTAGTTCTCGGAGATCTCGTAAAGTTAAAGGCGATTGATGCTCCTATCTCTGGCGACCCGAAGTACGCCTACATGGTGCCTGAAGTTGTTGAGATATCTCCGCTAACGGCTGTAGATTTGTGCAGACAACGCGGACTCGCTGTTCTATCTAGGGGCAACTACATATATGGCGTGCCAATATCTCCCGTGGACTTTATAAAGCTACCCTCTAGCTTACCTAACTGTAGGAGCGTAGTATTTAACGCAGGTTATCTGCATGTCCTATCTTAAGTTATCCAACGTGTGGCTTAGGTACAGCGGCGAGTTCGTTCTCAGGGGCGTTGACTTAGAGCTAGTTGAAGGCACGGTTACCCTCGTTCGCGGTAAAAGCGGCGTTGGTAAGACAACTCTTGCAAAAGTCGCGTCTATGCTGATAAAACCACACATAGGAACGGTATTTTACCGCGGACTGGATGTGTGGAAGCTCGGCGAGTCCATGGTTGCCTCAATAAGGCTGAGGGAGCTGGGCTACGTTGATCAGGACTGTAAGTTGCTCCCAGAGCTGTCAGTTTATGAAAACATTGAGCTGCCGTTAAAGATCATAGGGGTGAACAAGGAGAGGAGAAATGAGGCCGTTAGGATGTTAGTTGAGGCGCTTGGGCTACACGGCCTTGAAAACTCCTACCCCAGCCAGCTCTCTGGGGGCCAGAGGCAGAGAGTCGCTGTAGCGAGAGCTCTAGTTAAGAGGCCGAGGCTGATCGTCG
Source organism: Desulfurococcaceae archaeon (assembly GCA_038888155.1). Taxonomy (GTDB): domain Archaea; phylum Thermoproteota; class Thermoprotei_A; order Sulfolobales; family Desulfurococcaceae; genus UBA285. Next base: position 147,880 of record JAWAJB010000003.1, on the reverse strand, counting down.
CTGATGAGCCCTACTCTAGCCTGGACGACGATACAATGAAAATAGTCCACAGCTACATAGAGAGCTTCGTTGAGAAGGAAAGAGCTGTAGCATTGATAACGACAGTAGACTTAAGCACGCACTTCGATGTAGATGAGGAATACTTTCTGGAGAGCGGTTGCCTAAGACCAGTTAAACCGTGATTAAAACTCTAAATTCCTAGGATGATTTATAAATAGCTTCAAAGAAACTATTTATTAGCCCGCGGGTAGGGGTAGGCCCTGGACTACCAGGGCAGACAATTACGCGTCAGGTAGAGGCGCCCGCTATCCCTCACATGCAGGCAGTGAACTCCGCCCCATGGGGCTGGTGGAGGTGGAGCTCCCTCTGGAGGGAGGGGGTCAACCACCTTAGCTGGGGGAACCTGGCCAGGCCCGGAAGGGAGCAACCTAACCCTGGACACCAGCGTTCATGGGTCACCGGTGGGAGCCGGTGTGAGAAGGCTCTAGCGGGTTGCCCTACTTGGCGCGTAAAGCTCGCCCGCGGGCACCTATGGCTATTTAAAGCCTCAAGCTCACAAGTAGGGATACCGCCAGCACAATTAACACTAGCGTGTTTACCGCTTTACTTAGCTTATCGCCAAGGACCTCTCTGAAAACTCTGCCTCCGTCAGTTATGAACAGCGGTAGCGCGTTGAGGAACACCAGGCTGTAGTTAACTACGTAGTTCCAGTAAGTGAGCTTGAACAGTGTGATGAACCCCGCTGGATGCACTAGTGAAGCGAGCTGCCTAGGCGGAGCTAACGAGATATACACCCCTAGCCTGTTAACAGTTGCGACCTTCACTAGCGTTATGCTGAGGAACCCTACTCCAGGCCTGTACACTTCAAGCTCTAATGTCACTGTCCTGTTAATGCTTAAGTACTCCCTTAGGGAGGTTAGAGTGGCCTCTGTGTTGTTAATGCTGTATATAATGTCGTACTGCTTTATTCCGCTAGCCCAAGCGAGGCCACCCTCCTCGACTTCTACGACTGTTAAACCAGCTGGGGATGCAATCGAGTTCAAAAGGAGCGCTGAGAGACCAAATAGAACTAAGTTTATTGACACTCCAGCGGCTAGGATCCCTACCTTTGCGACTTTAGCGGCTCTCTCAAAGGAGCTCTCATCTATTTCAACAAAGGCTGCGGGGAATATTAAAGCGAGCGCAAATCCGTAGGACTTAATTGGTATATTTGCCTTCAAGGCCAGCTTAGCGTGAAAGTACTCGTGGAGAGAAACAGCTATACCTACAGCAAGTAGAAAGAAGACGAGGTCTTCGCCAGTGATGTTCAGCCCAGGTACTAGTACAACTGTTCCTCGAACTTGCATAAACAGACCCGAGTACAACGTGTATATTAGGGTATAGAACGCGAGGGCAGAGGCTACTGCGTATAGGAGTATGCTGAGCGCAATGTAGGGACCTCTGTACTTGCTCGACGGAGCAGGCGAGCTCTGCCTCTTAATTATAAGCAGAAACCAGTACTTTAAGTCAACGCTGAGGTTTCTGAACTTCGCTCTTTGCAGGTAAAGCTTATATACAATGTTTATAACAAGCCAAAGCGATGCCAGCGTAGCTACGTATAGTCGTGGCTCCATTGAAACACCACTATATAATATTCTTCTCTGCGGTTAATTTACCTAGCGCCTTAATTATTCAGCTGTTATTTTAGGCCATTTTAAAATCCCTTACTAAAGGGAAGCTCTTGTCTAGGGTCAAAGTTAGGTACAAGCCCGAGTTCAGGGAAGTAATTTACAGCGAGGAGCACTGGAAGCTCTTAGAGGAGCTGAGGTCAACAGCGATTAGAGTCGTGGAGGCCTTCTCGACGAAGGGCATTGAAGCCTGGCTCCACGGGAGCTTAGCTAGAGGGGACGTCTGGGCTAAAAGCGATATCGATATAGTTATACCTAGGAGAGTTAATGGATACGCAGTTGAGCTAGCGCTAGAGGGGGCTGGCTTTAAACCCTACGCTAAGTACCTAGTAGCCGCTACGCCCACAACTACGTTGAAGGCATACATTGCGCTAGACCAAGAAGAGCGAGTAACAGTCAGCTTCCCGCTCGCAGACTACAAGCCTCATGAGCTGGAGTTCTACAAGTTCGGCGGTTTCTTAACCCTGCACGAGCTCTTAAGTGGTAAGCGCGTCCCCGGGGTTAACAAGAGCCTTGTGCTCATCCTCCCAACTCCTGGAGGGCACTTAGAGGCCCCTGTTGTAGGCTACGAGGATTACACCGCTAGGGTTCTTGGGGTCGACGTGAGCGTAGTGAAGGAGAGAGTTAAAGTGCTGACTAGAAGAGATGAGGCCGGTAGAACGGGCATTTTCGGCAAGTTAGCCCTACTCCCAGGGGAGAGCTTCGAGGAAGGAGTTAAGCGCCTACTTAAGGAGAAGCCGCTGTTGAGGAGGGCTTACTCAGATCTTGCCTAGCTTGAACCTGAGAATTGCTACAATCCCCCCAAAGCCTAGCAGCTCTAAGCCTACATCGCTCTTGCTCGGCACAACTATTATCTCTGCTCTGTGATTGGAGGCATTTCTCAAAGCGTCGAGTACCCGCTGTCTCTCCTCTTCTTCGGGGAGCTTGAGTAGTTCATCCGCTACGAGCAACTTGCTAATAGCTCCAATAAGCGACGCGCGGTGAACTTCTTCTAGTCCGTAAGCAACTAGTTGGTCTTCGAGTACGAGTAGCCGCTTGAAGTCCTCGAGCGCGCCCTTAGCCCTCACTATATTTAAGTCGCTAACAACTTCCTTGACTACATCCCTATTGAGGACTTCTCTAACCCCTTGACACCCGCCAGTTGAGGTCGAGTCTATATATATAGGCAGGCTAATTTTGCTTAGCAGCTCAGACCTTAAGTGGCTCTTCATGTCCCCCGGCCCCGCTATTATTACCGCCTTAACTTCTTCTCGCTGTATTATCTCCTCCACTGCTCTTAACGCGCGAGCAGCAAAGCCCTTAACTAGCTCGTTGTAATCAACTTGGTACATTTTACTTGGCATGTTGTGCACCTCCTCCCAAAGGTACTTCACGCCCTGCTCGCTTAGGGCTCCCACGCATACCTCGTCGTAGTCTATACCAATTATCAGCAGGGCCTCCCTTCTAGTTGCGAACCTCTTGATGAGCTCTAGCTGAGGGTCTTCCCACTTGTCCTTAACTATAACCAAGACATCGCCAACTCCAATTGATAGGGTATGGTGCTTTCCCTTTACGCCGTACTTCTCGGGTCCATTTACTATAAGTCCTCCCACTCTTAACTTGTCGCTAAATTGCTGGAACTCTACTCTTTGAACCTTGATCCCCAGAGTCATAGGTAATCTCGAGCCGTGGGAATTATCCCCTACTTTAACCTCTCTAGTTGTCTTTGCGTAGATAGTGTCGCCTTCATTTACTATGTTGTAGAGAACCCACAGGTCGTCGAGAGTCTCTACTAGCAGTTTGAGTGAGCCCCTCTTGAGGTCTTCCTCTACTATGCGCATCTCTACCACTACTACTAGAGGTTAGCGTTTTTGAGTCTCTTAAACAGTAGTTATCAACAAGAGGGTCGTCATGGAGGAAGTAGAGTTCTACTTACTTGACGTCACGTATGAAGTAGTGGGGGGAGAGCCTCACGTAATTATGTGGGCAATTAACCGAGAGGGGAGGAGAATTGTTCTGCGCGACAGGGGCTTTAGGCCGTACTTTTACGCTGTATTGCGCGAGGCGGCTGAGGCGCCAAGCGTAATCAACAAGGTTAAATCGCTGTCAGAGGGGTCGTCGCCATTAATTGGAGTAGAGCAAGTAGACAAGCTGTTCTTTGGCAGGCCCGTAAAGGCCGTGAGAGTAACTACAGTTATTCCCGAAACTGTTAGGAAGTACCGCGAAAAGGTGAAAGAGCTGAGCGGTATCTCCGAGGTCCTAGAGGCAGACATAAGGTTCAGCATGAGGTATATACTGGACAAAGAGCTTAGGCCCTGCGGGTGGCACACAGCTAAATTGGCTAAGCAAAGGTCAACGGGGTCTTATAGGGTGAGCGACGAGTACGAAGTGGCTGGGGAAATAAAGTCTCTCGAGGACTCCACGCCACCTAAGGACCTCAGGGTAATGGCTGTAGACATAGAGGTCTACACCGAGCACACATCGCCTAGAGCTAGCAGAGACCCTATAATAATAATTGGAACTGCCACAGATAGAGGGGAGGTAAGGCAGTTCGTTGCAGATGAAGTAGACGACAGCAAAGTGATCTCAGAGTTCTCCGAGTACTTGCTGAATTACGACCCAGACATACTCCTCGGATACAACAGCAACGCATTTGACTGGCCTTACATGCTCGAGAGAGCAAAAGTGCACGGCCTCAGGCTGGATATAGGGAGGAGAAAGGGCTCGCCCCCTACTACGAGCACTTATGGGCACGTCTCTGTTCCCGGCAGGCTTAACGTCGACCTGTTGAATTACGCCGAGGAGATACCTGAGATCAAGCTAAAGAGCCTCGACATAGTGGCAGACTACCTCGGAGTGATGAAGCGGAACGAGAGGACGCTTGTAGATTACAGCGATTTCCCAAAGTACTGGAAAGACCGCGATAGGAGGCAGGAGCTACTGAAGTACAACCTAGACGACACGCTCGCTACACTTGGCCTCGGCGAGAAGTTCCTCCCGTTTGCAGTCCAGCTCTCGTACTTGACTAGGCTCCCGCTAGATCAAGTGGGGACAGCTAGCGTTGGCTACAGGCTAGAGTGGTTCTTAATGTACGAGGCATCAAAGCGGAACGAGCTAATACCAAATAGAGAGGAAAAAGAGGTAGAGCCATATAAGGGCGCTATAGTTCTTCGGCCTCTGTCAGGTATACACGAGAATATTGCTGTGCTGGACTTCACGAGCATGTACCCGAGCATAATGATTAAGTACAACGTAGGTCCTGACACTATTATAAGGAACAAGGGGTGCAATGAGGAGGAGAGCTACGTGGCCCCCGAGGTGAGGCACTGCTTTAGGGCCGCTCCTCCTGGTTTCTTCAAGAGCGTCTTAACCAAGCTCCTAGAGCTTAGAAAATCCATTAGAGAGGAAATGAAGAAGCATCCTCCAGGTACGTACGAGCATAGGCTACTTGATGAGCGGCAACGCGCAGTTAAAATACTTGCAAACGCCGCCTATGGATACATGGGCTGGGTTGCCGCTAGGTGGTATTGCCGCGAGTGCGCAGAAGCTGTAACAGCGTGGGGGAGGCGATTAATCAAGAAGGCAATAGAGCTTGCAGGGAGTTTAGAGTTGAAGGTGATTTACGGGGACACCGACTCGCTATTTGTGTCGTACGAGCCGGACAAGATAAAGGGACTAGTTGATCTCGTAGAGAGGGAACTAGGTTTCGAAATTAAAGTAGACAAGGTATACAAGAGAGTGTTCTTCAGTGAGGCTAAGAAGAGGTACGCAGGCCTCTTAGGCGACAATAGAATTGACATCGTGGGGTTCGAGGCCGTAAGGGGGGACTGGGCTGAGATCGCCAAAGAAGTCCAGGAGAAGGTTACAGAGATAATCCTCAAGGAGGGAAGCGTTGACAGGGCAGTTGATTACGTTAGGGGGGTGATCTCGGATTTAGCGCAGGGGAGAATACCGCTAGGAAAGCTAGTCATATGGAAGACCCTCACTAAGCCTATTGAGGAGTACGACGCTGAAACGCCGCACCTGAGCGTAGCCAAGAAGCTGATGAGGCAGGGGTTTAAAGTGGATATAGGGGATAAGGTTGGGTTTGTTGTTGTCAAGGGGTCCGGCAGGATATCAGATAGATCTGAGCCTTACATGCTCGTAAAGGACCCCAAGATCATAGACTACAACTACTACATCGATCACCAAATAGTGCCGGCCGCGCTTAGAATTCTTGAGTGCTTTGGGGTAACAGATATGCAGCTAAAGAAGACTAGCGCTGGTAAGAGGAGCTTACTTGAGTACTTCGGTAAAAAATAATTAGGGCGCGAGCTCGTTGAAAGTTATAAAGGTTGGCTCAGCCGGTTTAAGCTGTAGCTTTCCAACCCTAGCTCCAACAATTAATTTAATGTTCTTGCTAGTAGCTACATTAACGAGCCTTTGAGTTATAATTCCGTCTAGAACAACTGCGTAGGCTTTTCCAGGCTCAAAAGCCTCGAGCTCTGCGACTAAGTCTCGAACTGGAAGCCTTTTAATCTCAGTCCAATCGCTCGCGTAGACGACTGACTCAAGGGTGCCCTGGAGGGCCTTTAAGCTCTCTATGATATTGTTAGGGACCGTTATTGTGGCTGACTCCACAAGCTCCTCGGGCACTTTGTGCAGTTTCCGCTGAGTTTGGAGTAGCGATAGAGCTTCCTTATTTTCTTGCTTCGCTTTGCTCTCGAGGTACTCTAGGGCGGGCTGGGCTCTACTGAGCGTCTCCTCGATCTCCTTGCTAGTTAGCTCCTCTACTTCACGGCCTTCAGGGGCTCGAGCAATGTAGTCTACTTTCAGTGACCTCAAGGCTTCCTTTAGGATTAGCTCCCCTGCATGGTCGCCATCGACCATTACAATTACCTTCTTATTTGAGGAGAGCGACTTAATTGTTTCTGGTACCCTCCTAGCCCCCCCGAGGGCAATTACGTTCGTGTAGCCGTATTTCAGCAGGTTTATTACATCTGCTCTTCCCTCTACTACTATAATTGTGTCGCTTTTTTCAATATCAGGCCCAGCGGGCAACTCCTCAGGGCCATATAATATAGGCTCGGGGGCCTTTAGTTGTTCCTGTATGCTTCTAATTACCTCCTTGACGTCTGGAGTTCTCTCCTTTCCCCATACTCTTAGCAACTCTACGCTTCTCTCAACTACCTTCTTGATTCTCTCCATCCTGAGGTCGTGTATATCAACTACCTTTACTTCGGCATCGTAAGGTCCAACTCTATCAACAGTCTCGATCATTGCCGCCAAAAGGGCTGTCTCGATCCTATCTAGGTTGCTAGGTATTAGGACCTCTCCAACAGTTTTGTTGCTGTGGGTTTTCGTGTTAACCTGAATTCTCCCAACTCTGCCCTTATCCTGGAGGTTCCTTAAGTCGAACTCGCTCCCCAAGAGGCCTTCAGTCTGTCCAAAGAGCGCGCCTATAATATCGTGCTTTTCAACAACTCCATCAATAACTATTTTAGCCTTAATGAGGTATTTCGCCATTGCTTCTTCACCGAGGTAGGAATACAGAGAAATCACTCTGTATAACACTGTGGTTAAGAATTAAAATAGGGGCTTTTTAAACTATCCTTACCCCGCTGACCTTCTTGTTCTGCCAACTGTACCTCCTTATCCTCTTGCTCCTACCAAAGCCGCAAGCTGCACAGTAGCCCTTAGCTACGTTAAAGCTGTGCCTTCCACATCTCCTACACCTTATGTGAGTCTTGCTCCTCCCGCGCTTACCGAGGCTTGCAGTCCCCTTGACCACGTTAATGCACCTCTACTCTCACTCAGTTACGGGGGAGATCAATATTACGTTGTCCCCCCTTACGACAACTGTTCCAAGCTTGCGGGGAGATTCCTCGCTCCTAATCTCCTCAGTTTCCTCTAGGACTATGTTCAAGTGTTGGTCAAAGCTTCTGAGCCTTCCCCTAAGTGAAATGCCCTCTCTTGTCTTGATTAACACAATGTTTCCAATGTTCTCCTCGAGTATCTTGTGCGCAGTATCGCTCAACTTAAAACACCTTGCTTAATGAGCTCCAACCTTGAAGCCTAAACTACTTAAAACTATCAAGGATTTAAAAACTCGATTCCGCACAATGCGCCGCTAGTTAGCTGTGCGCTGAGGTAACAACTTACTCAAGTGTATTTATTATGCTTATTAAGACTTGTTACACTTGTGAATTCGCTGGTTAAGGTGTGAGCTATGCCTCTCGCAAAGGGGGATTTCGTGCTAGTAGAGTACACAGTTAAGATAAAGGATACAAACACTGTAATAGACACAACTGACGCAGAGCTAGCTAAGAAGGAGAACATCTTCGAGTCCGGTAAGGTCTACGGCCCTACTTTAGTAGTTCTGGGGAAAAGCTGGGTCAACCCTTTTGTAGAAGATGAAATCACTCAAATGAATGAAAACGAAGAGAGAGAAATAGAGGTTCCGCCGGATAAGGCCTTCGGAGAAAGAGATCCAAACAAGGTAAGAGTATTTAGCTTGAGGGAGTTCCAGAGAAGAGGATACAGCGTGAAAATCGGAGACGCCGTAGAGATTGGCGGTTCGCGCGGTATTGTGAAGCAGATCAGCGGGGGTAGAGTAGTTGTAGACTTTAACCATCCGCTTGCAGGAAAGGTCCTCACGTACAAGGTAAAGGTTTTGAGGAAGCTCGAGGATGCCCTCGAAAAGCTAAAGAACTTAGCCGTCAGGCACCTCAGAATACCTGGCGAGGAGCTGGGAGTCAGCTATGAGGAGAGCGAGAAGAAATTAACAATAACTCTGCCCAGCAAATATATATCCCACGAGAACATTAACTACGCTAAGCTAGCGCTAGCAGCAGACGTATTTGACTTGTTCAAGGACAGCGTGAGCGTGCTAGTGTTCCAAGAGGTAATAAAGAGGCCTTAGAGTACTACAATATACCCGTCCCCTCGAGAACTCTAAGAGCTGCCTCCCTTGATAGCCCTTTTTCGCCTAATATAGTATAGCGCTCTGGCCTAATAGTGTGAGCTATTGTGAGCGCCTTAACGAGCGTTTCCCCTGGTACATTTAGCTCTTTGGCTGTAGAGGGTAGCCCTACTTTCCTCACGATCTCCTTGACCTTTGCCCACAGGGGATCCCCGTATACGTATAGCATGGCTACAGTGCCGAGGGCAACAGCCTCGCCGTGAAGCACCTTGCCTGGCGCCAGTAGTTCAAGGGCGTGAGCAAATAAGTGCTCGCTACCGCTAGCTGGCCTGCTCGAGCCCGCAATACACATTGAGACCCCGCTGCTTATTAGGGCCTCAACGAGCACCCTAATGCCCTCTGGAGTTGCGCTTGCTATTAACTCGTGATACTTCATGACGTGCTTTGCGCTCAGGAGAGCAAGCTGGGCAGCGTACTCGCCGTAGTATTCTCCTCGTAGCCTGTGAGCTAAAGCCCAGTCCTTAACTGAGACTAACTTCCCCAGGAGGTCGCCCAGACCGGATAATATGAGCCTCTTAGGGGCCCTCGATATTAAGTCTATGTCTGCTACAACTGCGTAGGGGACAGCTGTGTACATGCTGTACGACCGCTCCGTGCCCCTAATGCTTGAAAATGGGCTTGCAATGCCGTCGTGACTGGGCGAAAGGGGCACGCTTATCACGGGCACGCCCGCGCTGTGTCCAGCGTACTTGGCTATATCAATGGGCTTGCCTCCTCCCACGCCTAGAAGCACTTTTACCTTGCTTTCAGCGACTTTACTGGAGATCTCTTTTGCTGTTTGCAGAACAGATTCTCGGACAATCCAAGTGGTAATATCAGCGCTCTCGCCCAAGAGCTCCTCTACCAAGCGACCGCCAGCTCTGTACGTGCTCTCCCCCGTCACAATGCCTATGCGAATGCGTTGGCTGCTGATGTCCCTTAGCACTTCAACGACTTTGACTACAGCCTGGCTCCCCACAATAACCTTCATTGGCAACTTAATTTCGTGGACGTCGCTCAAGGCCACCACTTCTCGATAGCTATATTAAGTGAGCATGTAATAAAAGTAAAAACAGTTGCTTAAACTGACTCAGGTGCAGCTTAGATGAAAGCAGAGTCTAAGACTACAACGGTCGGCATTACAACGGGTAGCTACGTTGTTTTAGCTGCCGATAAGAGAGCAACGGCGGGCGCAGCTATCTACCACAAGGATGTGAGAAAGATATCAAAGGTGAACGAGAGGGCTGCCCTCACTATTTCTGGCTTAGTAGCTGACGCTCAGTTCATCGTTGAAAACGCTAGGTTTTTCGCGAAGAAGTACGAAGTTAGCACTGGTAGGGCCCTAAGCATTAGCAGCCTAGCCAATTATCTATCTCTTACCCTCTCGTTGTACTTAAGGGTTTACCCATTTATTGTCCAGCTCCTGCTTGGGGGCTACGACAAGGAAGGTCCCAGCCTCTACTACTTAGACCTTTATGGAACAGTCACTAAGGAGAAATACGCTGCAACTGGCAGCGGCTCCCCAATAGCCCTAGGAGTACTGGAGTCAGGCTACAGGGAAAACCTGCCCGTAGAGGATGCTGTTAACCTAGCAGCTAGGGCAGTAACTAGCGCTCTAGGTAGGGATAGCTTCTCGGGCGAGGGGGTTGACGTGCTAGTAATAGGCAAAGATGGAGTACTAAAAGAGGAAACCATTAAGTTCAAGAAAGCCCTAGAGCCCCTGACTTAAGCGATTTGGTGGTTACATTTAAAAAGCCCTGTAATATATAAACCAATAGCTACTTAACTAGTTAACTGCTTCCATCCTAAGGGGTTAAACGTGAAATCAGGTAGAGTTTTACTAGATAAGAACAAATTAACGTTGTTGAAGAGCATAATGGAAGAGATACCTGAAGACCTCGGGCTAGCCAGCATAGAGTTCGAAGGTCCCTTCATTGTGATCTACGTTAAGAACAGAGCTGCCCTCGTAAAGCACCCCATGCTAGCCCAGAATATCGCGAAGAAAGTGCGCAAGAGAATTGTGTTGAGAGTTTCAGGTGAAGTTAGACTAGACCCCGTTGAGGCCAAGAAGAAAATACTCGAGCACGCGCCTAAAGAGGCTGGCGTTGACCCAAGCGAGATCTTCTTTGACGATGCAAGCGGGGAAGTTATTGTTAAAGCAGAGAAGCCGGGACTCCTAGTGGGGAAGAACAGCATGTTTAGAAACGTCCTCCTCGCCGAGACGGGGTGGAGAGTTATACCTCTGAGGACAACCCCGTTTGAGTCAAAGACGCTAAAGGAGGTAACTTCAATTATACTGAAGCAGAGCTCTTACAGGTTGGATTTCCTCAGAGAGCTAGGGGATAGAGTTCACAGGGATATAATATACAAGAACAACTATGCGAGGATAACATCCTTAGGCGGCTTCATGGAGGTAGGGAGGTCAGCTATTCTAGTTGAAACCCGAGAGAGCAAGGCCCTCCTCGACTTCGGGATAAACGTAGGCACCTTCGACGACCCCAATAGAGCTTACCCGCTAATAGATATGCTTAAACTCGATGAGCTCGATGGAATAATAGTAACTCACGCGCACTTAGACCACATTGGATCGCTTCCCCTGCTGTACAAGTACGGGTACCGCGGCCCTGTTTACGTGACGAAGCCAACTAGAGAGCTCTTAACTATTATGTTAAAGGACCTCTTAGACGTGTCTAGGACATCGGGGAAGTACCTGCCTTACGGAGAGAAAGACCTCGTATCAACGCTTTTACACACGATTGCAGTGGACTACGACGAAGTAACTGACGTAGCGCCGGATATAAAGCTGACAATGTACAACGGAGGGCACTTGCTGGGCTCGGCTATAGTGCACCTGCACATAGGAATGGGCATGTACAATGTTGTTTATACTGGGGACTTCAAGTACGCTGACTCAAGGCTACTTAGCAGGGCAAACGTAGTGTTCCCTAGGGCAGAAGCGCTGATAATGGAGAGCACGTACGGCGCTACCATACAGGAGTCAAGGTCTAGCGCTGAGTCAAGGCTTGTTGAGATAGCTAAGAGAGTTGCTGAGCGGAACGGTATAATGCTGATACCTGTATTTGCAGCCGGCAGAGGGCAGGAAATCATGTTGATCTTGAACAGCGCAATTGAGCAGGGCTTAATACCGAGAATGAACATCTACGTGGAGGGGCTGGTAAACGAGGTGACAGCAATACACCTCCAGTACCCAGAGTACTTGAACAAGAAAATAAGAGACGCTATTTACGATGGCGAGAACCCATTTATAACTAGTAATGTAAAGATACTTGAAGGCCCTGTTGCTAGACCAGACGTAATAGAGGATAGGCCCTCTATAATAATCGCGACAAGCGGCATGTTGAACGGAGGGCCGGCTGTAGATTACTTCAAGCTACTAGCTAGCGACCCTAAAAACGCAATTGTCTTCGTGGGCTACCAAGCAGAGGGAACTCTTGGAAGGTCGGTGAAGGACGGAATTAAGGAAGTCCCAACAGTTTCTGAGAACAGAGTTGAGGTCATCAAGGTGCAACTAGAAGTACACAGCATTGATGGGTTCAGCGGCCACAGCGATCAAAGGGAGCTTCTCGCGTACGTGCGCGACATGAACCCGAAGCCAAAGACAATTATACTTAATCACGGTGAGAGGAACTCCATTGAAGCGCTTGCAGCGCTTTTACGCAAATCTAGGGAGATAAGGCAGTTCGTGGAGAAGATATACACTCCGTCAAACTTAGACTCAATTAATTTAACTTCTTAAATTAATGGTGGTGTTTAAATTTGCTTAAGAGAGCGCTCTTCCCAGGTAGATTTCAGCCTTTCCACAAAGGACACTTAAGCGCGCTGAGCCAGCTCCTCTCAGAGGTAAGCGAGGTAGTTGTAGCTATAGGTAGCGCGCAAGAAGGGTACACGTGTAAAAACCCATTTACTGCCGGCGAGCGCTGGGAGATGCTGTACAGGGTTATCGCTAGAAACAACCTCATAGGCAGAGTTTGGGTAATCCCTGTCCCGGACATAAATATGCCGCTGGCGTGGTCATCTTACTTGCTGTCGCTCTCGCCCCAAGTCGAGGTAGTAGCTTCAGGCAACCCCCAAGTCCTTTACTTGTTTAGTTGGCTTGGGTTTAAGACGAAGGGAGTGAAGTTGCTTGAGCCAGAGAGGTATCACGGGGCGCAGATCAGGAGATTAATGCTAGAGGGCAACGACGAGTGGAGAGACCTAGTGCCAGCCGAGGTCTCAGAGTACATCGATGAAGTAAAGGGAGTAGACAGAGTTAAGAGGCTGTGCGTAGATGAGCACAGTCAAAATAGATGGTAGCATTGGGGAGGGAGGGGGACAAGTACTTAGGTATGCCTTAGCGCTTTCAGCTCTCCTCCTCAAACCTGTGGAGATCTACAACATTAGAGTTAAGCGGAGCAACCCAGGCCTCCGACCTCAGCACCTAACAGCTGTAAATGCAATCGCAGAGCTAACTCAAGCAGAAGTGGAGAACAACCGCGTTGGAAGCACGTCAATTGTATTTAAGCCAAAGAGGAGGCTGTGCGGCGATTTTAAGTTCGATATTGGAACAGCTGGAAGCACGTCGCTGGTAATACAGGCCATTTTACCTGTTCTGCTCTACAGCAACTGCAAGTCAAGGGTCGCCTTAACTGGAGGAACAAACGTGTCAATGAGCCCGCCCATAGACTACATGGTACACGTCTTTAGCTACAACATTAAGCACTTAGGCATAAACGTAGACATCAAGCTACACAGGCGCGGGCACTACCCTAGAGGAGGGGGATTAGTAGAGCTAAATGTAGCTCCAGTTGAGGGGCCTATCAAGCCAATTGACTTAGTATCTCGCGGCAAACCAGTTAATTTGTGCGCAATAAGCCACTGCGTCAAGCTACCTCACCACGTAGCTAAGAGGCAATTGGACTCTGCCCTACGCGCGTTGAGCAGGGTAATTGGGCTTGAGCCAAGAGCTGTCTTAGAGACGTATCCCCCGGATAGAGACCCCCACCTAGGTCCTGGAAGCGGTATACTAATCTACGTTGAAACAGATAACAAGGTTAGAGTTGCTGGGGACTCCGTGGGCGAGAGGGGCAAACCGGCTGAGAAAGTAGGCGAAGAGGCGGCAAGAAGTCTGATAGAGGACTACGAAACGGGAATGAGCTTTGACAGGCACATGGGGGACATGCTAATACCCTACTTGTTTTTGGCGAGGGGGAGTAGTAGAGTTGGAGTTGCGAAGATCACGATGCACTTGCTCACAGCTATTGAGGTGCTTAAGGTTTTCTTCCCAGAGGCATCAGTAAAAGTAAGCGGAGATCTCAACAGGCCTGGAATAATAACGGTCAGCGGCGTTGGCTTCTACCCATAAAGTATCCTATTAGCGCATCCCTCAACTTATCTAGGTTCAGCCCTGTTACAGCTGATACTGGAATGGGAGAGGTAGAGGTAGCTCCTTTCACTGCGTTGAGAACTTCCCGTAGGTAAATCTCATCAACGGTATCAACTTTGTTGACTACGACGCTAGTTGGCTTGTCCCCCAGAATTGCTCTAAGCGCGTAGTAAACTTTGACCTGCTCGTCAAGCGTGTAGTAAAACGCTCTGTCTGCGGCGAAGACGTACAGCATGTGGTCAGCTAGGTGCTTGACAGCTAGTACGGCTTTGCGCTCAATGATGTTCTTCTCCTCAATTGGCGAGTCTAGTACGCCAGGGGAGTCGATGAGCACAATTCTCCCGTAGGGCTCTACTGAAATGTGCCCCGCTATGAGGGTTTTCGTTGTAAACGGGTAAGTGCCAATCTCTGGCTTAGCTGATGTTAGCTTTGAGAGGATAGTTGACTTCCCGACCTGAGGGAGGCCCGCAATAACCACCACGTAATCTCCTCTCACATCTGGCATCTTAGATACTTCTTTTAGGAACACTTTAACGAGGACGACTTTCCTGTTGATCCTCTTGTACAGCGATAGCAATCTACCTATGTTGCCCCTGAACAGCTCAGCGTAGTTCTTCCCCCTCGTCCCGCTCACCTCGTTGAGCTCTCCTGCAAACTCCCTGTACACTTCCTTGGCTAGCTGGATCCTCCTCCTTACGAGTTGCGCTAATGCGTGAGGATCTTCTCCTACGTACGCTTTGAATAGCTCCCTGTAAAAGCTACCAGAGGAGTTAACCTCGCTTAGCACTGCGTAGACCCGCTCCAGCTCCTTTAGAATAACCTCGTAGGAGAAAGCGAGCTTCCTCTTCAGGAGCTCGTTAAGCGGCTCTCCTACTCTGGGCTTTATTCTCTTTAGGCTCTCATTTAGATAGGCGTATAGCTCAGTGTAATCTCTAATGTAGTATTTAGCGAAAGCCATCTCTGAGACCTATTTAGGAATAACGCTTGCTTACTATAAGCTTAACTAACTCTTATTATCAAAGCTCTGCGCCGCGAACGACTAGCTCACGCGCTTAGGTATCCCCTAACGAGCCTCTCAGCTATTGCGCATAAACGCTTATAACTCATAATGCTGATGTTGAATACCTCTAGTACTTCGTCCTGCTTGGGTATCCTCCCTGTCTCAAGTCTCCTGGCCACTATGTAGGCTAGCGCGTACTTGCCTCTCTCGCTCCTAGCTAGGTACGCTGGGTTCACAGAATCTACGTACTCAAGCCCTCTCTTGACTGTTCCCCAGCAACCACCCAGCTCGATGTTCTTAGCGGCCTTTAGCGAAGCCCTCGACCTAATTGAGTGCACGAACTTGCCGCTTCTGAACACCTTCTCGTAGTCTACTTCGAGCCAAGGCCTGCCTTTAGTTAACCTGCTACCTACTCTGTAGAGCCTGACCGCGTATTTGTACCCCGAGGAGACTATCTTCGCGGTGCGCGTCCCACGAGGCCTGTTGTGTTTCTCCTCGGAGGCCTTGTACAGGTACTCCCTGAAGCCCGCTACCTCAAGCGATGTTAGCCTGTCGTGCACTACCCCGCACTTACTGCACACAACCTCCCCGCTCCGGTAGTCCCAAACTAGGGCGCCTCCGCAGCAGGTGCACTTCACTCTATCACCAGCATAAACTTAGGCTACCCTGTTCTTATACTGCGTGTTTTTTAAACTGCAGTCTGAGGGGTTGCCGAAAGTATTTCACTGCGGCGTATCTGGATTTAATAGCTCTGTAGACTTATAGCTAATAGGAGATATACCATGGCGTTAATACCCGGTACAGCTATTGGCTTAAAGACGAAAAACAGCGTTGTGCTAGCTAGCGACAAGAGAGTAACCTATGACGGCTTCGTTCTAAGTAAGCAGGCCAAAAAAGTCTACCCAGTGACAAGCAGGTGCGGCGTTGCGTTCGCTGGGCTAATGGGCGATATTGGCTACTTAGTCAAGGTGCTCAAGTTTGAGGCAAAGCAGTACGAGCTGCAGCACAACAGGGAGATCAGAACTAAGAGCCTCGCGAAGTTGCTTTCAGTAGTGCTCTACAGCTATAAGCTGTTCCCAATGTTCACAGAGGTAGTAGTGGGAGGTTACGACGACGAGGGCCCGTCGCTCTACGTGCTCGACCCCGCTGGAAGCTTAATAGAGGAGCGATACGTTGCCGTGGGCTCTGGCTCACAGCTAGCGCTAGGCTACATAGAGCCTAAGTACAGAGAGGATATTGCTCCTGAAGAAGCAGAGAAAGTAGCTATAGAGGCTATTAAGACTGTAATAGAGAGAGATGTGCTAACAGGAGATGGCGTAGACCTACTTGTGTTCACGAGAGAGGGCTACAACGTCAAGGAGCTGCTGTTTAAAACTGCATAAGCCCTTGGTTTTTCAAGCGGGCGCACAAGAGCCGCGAGGGCCCGTAGCCTAGCCAGGACAGGGCGCCGGCCTTCGGAGCCGGAGGTCCCGGGTTCAAGTCCCGGCGGGCCCGCTACACTTATGCTTGCCCATTATTTATGAGCTAATGCCGTGGGCTGGACAGCGAGGCATTTGCATGAAGTTTTGAACCCTTGAGCCGTGATGATAGTGATAGGCTAAGGGTTCTCCAGTAGGTGCAAAGCAAGAATGATGGAGAGAGGGCTCTGAGGTCCTCAGCATTGGCAAAATCTTCATGTGGAGAGTCCATAGCGAGAGAGGTGTAGTTGATTATGGAAAGCCGAAGGCGATCGATCGACTCAAGATCGGGGCTGTTTCGGGTGCCGTTGAACTCGTTGAGTATATCCAGTAAGTAGATTCCCCTTACCACTATAGATCTAGAAGAGCTCGCTTAAACCAATAGAGGCTTAGACTGCGCGATAGGGAGTCAGCTTGCAGCAGTGAATAGCTGTGATCTCCTGGGGTAGAGAACTAGGATTGATATAACCGGCACGATGAGACCAATGGCGGCTGTGAGCTGTATTGTTAACCCCCACGCGTCAAAGACTATAGTTGCTACGCTGGCTATGATCGTGAGCCAAAGACCCCATTTCCGCCTTGCTAGGAGCCCGAGAGCGGCGATGAGCCCTAAGACCCCCAAAGAGAGGAACATCGTGAAGAGCAAAAACGAGACCGTAGACGATACTGGAGTGTCTAGGAACCGCCCCATTCCTGTAGGCGTGCCGAGTGCGGCGAAGAAAAGCCTGCCAACTGATTGGACAACCCATAGGGAGCTGATGAAAGCAACTCTCCGCGACCCCCTTAACTTCCTGCCCATCACTTATCAGCCTCTCTTAAGCTGGGCTGCTATGCTCCTCCCGAATTCCCTGCATTTAGGGAGCTCGCCTTCCGCAACAGGTCCCCTCAGGCCCTGCACCCTCACGGATAAGCCACCTGCCACCTGCTTCAGCCATGGAGCTCTCTTGCTCACTCGCTCGACAATCTTCCTCACAGCCTTCTCGCGATCTCCCCCCATGTACGTGTCAAAGGCAGCGTACATAACTCCCTCCAGCCGTAGCCTACCGAGCTCATCGATGAACGCTTTAATGCCTCTCGTAGGACCGCCCATGTGGTTTGGAGAGCCTATCAAGATCATGTCAAAGTTAGCGATATCCCTCACGTCTACCTCCTTAAGTTCCTTGAGGACAACCTCTACCCCGCTAACCTCCTTCATTCCCTCACGTATCTCCTCTGCCACGCGTCTCGTGTTACCGTAATTCGTCTCGAAAACCACAATAACTCTCATGATACTAATCCTTTCAACATCCTTCACGCGTAAATAGGCTACGCACTTATTAAACTTGTTGATCATAACTGAACTCCAGTTTGGATGATAGACGAGCCCGCTCACTCTGAGGGGTTTATGGTGGGGTTTCAAGGGCCTCACGCCTTAGGTGGTTCAAGGGGCTGACGAGAACCAAGTATGAAAAGAGAAGAGCTGCCTTGGTTGGACTTGCTGTAGTGTAGCCTGATGCAGATGTGAGGTATCCTCTCTGGATATATTATTGTTTAGCTTGTCCCAAGGAATTCTAGAAACTACATTAGGTTTGGAACCTCAGCGCACGTAGGCAACTCGGACAGCGTTTATCAACCTCTTTCGGGCGAGGCTATGCTTGTTGCCTGAGTAGCCTAGCAGAAATACATCCACTTGTCAAGGAATTATTATCTACTAACAACCTAGCTAGGCTCGAGCAGTGCGGCTGCAGAACTAGGAGGTTTGGGACAGCTCAAGCATAGGAAGCAGGCGCCCCTAAAGGAATTCCCATGAAGGCGGCCTACATGTAAGGGCTTTGACCCGCGAATACGGAATTTAATAGCTGATGGAGATGAGCTCGTAAAACCGGCGTTAGCGGGGTTGTGTACGTTGAGCGGACTCGGTTGAAGAGATTAATTTGACGTTTGCATCCGTAATCAATACTGTAATTATGCTTTTTTATTTCAGCGTTCTTATAAGCTGTGGGAGCCCTAATGGCTAAGTACTCAATTAAGTGTAAGCTGTGCGGGAAGGTTTATGGAGAAAACTACAGGTTGTTTAGATGCTCTTGTGGGGGCGTCCTGGAAGTTTCAATAGATCTCAGGAGCTCTAAGTGGCTTGTTAATAGCAATGTGAGAGGCGTTTTCAGGTACTCAAACCTTCTTCCGGACATATACCGCCATGTCTCTTTGGGGGAAGGTTTAACTCCCACGGTAGTTAAGTCTTCGGAGAACAACTCCCTCTACTTTAAGCTGGAGTATCTAAACCCTACTGGCAGTTTTAAGGATAGGGGCTCTGCTGTAGCGGTTTCTAAGGCTGTTGACCTAGGCGTTGATGAAGTCCTAGAAGACTCTTCGGGTAATACTGGTATTTCAATAGCAGCTTACGCTGCCTGCGCAGGTATTAAGGCGCGCATATACGTGCCGAGCGATATTCCTGTAGGCAAGTACTCGCTTATAAAGTCTTTTGGAGCTGAGGTTGTCAGAGCTGGCAGCAGAGATGAAGCTTCGAGGAAAGTGCTCAGCGATTTAAGCAATAAGGGGTACTACATAGGGCATACGTGGAATCCCTACTTCGTCGAGGGCACTAAAACGCTAGCGTACGAGGTGTACGAAGAATTAAAGTACGTTGATTACGTGGTGACGCCAGTAGCGAGCGGCACTTTATTGCTAGGTACTTGGAAGGGCTTTAACGAATTAGCCGAGCTAGGGCTTATATCAACTGTGCCTAAGTTAGTAGGCGTTCAGGCATGCGGTTACGACTCCCTAAGCCGCTACTTAAGCGAGATTATAGCTGCTGACTGCACAGGCCCTACATCGTTAGCTGATGCAATAAGGTTGACTAACGCCCCTAGGCTACCATACATAGCTGAGGCCATTAAGAAGTCGGGCGGCTTCTCGGTAGTAGTTAACGATAATTTAATAGTTGATGCGCTGAAAGACCTCTATAGGATGGGGCTTGCCGTAGAGCCAACTAGTGCTGCAGCTTATGCCGCGTTTAAGTTGGCGAGGAAGGAGTTAAGTGGTAGGGTCTTAATCCCCTTAACGGGTAGCGGGTTAAAGTACTTGGGCGGCGTGGATTCCACGCTCTATAGAGTGTTCGTAAGTGAGGGTCAACGAGGATCTAGTAACTAGTGCTAGAGTGATGACGTAATAGCCTCTGAAGCCACTCATGCTGATCGAGGCCAAACCTGCGGCAGTGAGCGCACAGCTGTTTAATCTGCTCTATAACGCGTAAAGCACTTGCTGCGGGTCGAGGAGCTGGGGGTTTTGTTAAGTCCCCCGATGTTTTCATTTGCAGGCGGCCATTACTTCAAAGGAAGTTCAACTGGGTTCTAGGAGTAGATCCTTGGTTTCCTGCAATATGGGCCAATATGCTCTACCAATGAGAAACTAGAATGTAGATAAGTGTTGCCGTTGTTTTTACCTCTAAACATTCCCCCTTGTTTATCTATGCGTTTCAGCAGGGCGTTTGCGGCTACAATCTCAACTACAGGGGGACTTAGGCGCAAATTTTTTGTATTTTCAGTCCTCGCGCTTTCATCTGCTACACTAAACTTACATCAACTTAAGCTCTCTTTCGGCAACTAACTAAACGCTTAATGATGTCTAGCAAGCATTAAGCGGGAAACATGTAAAGCCAGAAGGCAGCCATCAAGACCTGTACCAGCGTGGGAATTGCTGCAATTTTGAACCAATTGCTCCAGGACACGCTAATCTTTTCTCTGCTTAGCAATCCTATTGCGACTATGTTTGCAGTGGAGCCAACGGGGGTGAAGTTTCCGCCTAGAACTCCACCGTAGAGCATGCTCCAGTAGATTTTTTTCGTGGAAAATACTGCCTCAACGGTCTTAGCTATGGGAGTTAGCGCCACTATTACGCTTAAGTTGTCAAGCGCGCTACTCAAGAGGGCTGAGAACACTAGAATTACTTCTACTAGAAATCTCGCGTAGTTATTTCCAGCAACGTCGCTCAGCTTGATAGTAACGTACGCAAGCTTTGAGGCTATTCCAGTGTATAGTAGCGAAAAGCCGAGCATGAACAAGGATATGAAAAATAGTATGGATGCCCATTCGACCCCCCTTATAATGGCTTTTTCAAGCCTCTGCGGCCCGTATAGGAGTCCAGCGAGCAATATGAAAGCGTAAGGTATGAACGATAGCAGGGAGTGAGCTTCCACAGCGTTTCCCGAAAACCTCGTTAGAGCCTCGGCTAGGAAATCGGCTAGAGATATTGTGAAGAGGAATAATACAGTGAGGGCCAGTCCTATTTTGACCTTCACTAACTCCTCTCCTCGAATATTTGAGTAGTAAGCCTCCATTCTCTTCTCGATTCTTTCGGGGTCTAGCTTGAGCGCGAGGTCATTTAGGTAGCTCTTGTTCAGGTAGTAGACAATAGCGAATGTTATAAGCAGTAGTAATAGTGAGAGAGGCAGGGCCCTAAGGAAGAAGTCTGAAACGGAGAGGTGGGCTGTAAAGGAGATGTAAATGCCAATGGGGTTTCCAACTGGCAAAGCCATGCTTCCGATGTTCGTCGCTAAAACCGAGAGAATGGCCAACGGCATTACGTCGTGGCGGGATAGCCTTTTTATCTCGAATATTAAAAGAGTTACGTAGACTATGCTTGTGGCTTCATCGACAATCATCGCTAGAAACCAGGAAAAGAGTAAAATAGTGAAGAGTAGCTTCTTCACAGAGCCCTTTGAAAACTCGAGTATCCTTATAGCTATGTACTCGAAAACCCCGAGAGTCCTAAGTATGAATGCAAGCGTCATGCTTCCAATTAGAAACATTATTAAGTTCCACTCAACTCCGCTAATTAAGCTCTGGGGCGGCGCTGTTCCAAGCATTGTGATTAACGATATCCCAAGGAATGTACCATAGTACCGGTACTCCATTGAGATTACAGTGAGAATTATTACTGTTAAAAACACGCCTAGCGAAATTGCCTGCTTGATAAAACTTGCTAGATCATTAATATCTCCAGCGTTCCCCGTAGTTGTTCTCCAATAATTTATTATTTCAACTCCCAACTTGTCTTCCGGGATCCTTAAATAGTATGAGGTCGCAAATGAAATGGCGAACGCTATTATCAACGCATATACTATCTTTCTCTCCTTCACTGGCGATCATCTCGTGCTGTATTTCTAGCCGCTCAATCAAGGAAACTATAATGGAGTTTAGGTGCCGTGTTCTCTACCATAACCCTATGAGGTACGCTTATGTCAACCAGCGTACTATCGCTTGGGCTTTAAGACGTGTTGGTAACGCTACTCTGCTACTAATGCCCATAATTTCAACACCTTCAGCAGCGGCCTCTGTGAGTTTGTCCCAAGTGTTCATCCCTATTCACCAGAGTTGTTAGTACTAAGATAGAAAATTAGGTTTTTATATACTAAATGCCTACGACAAATATGTAAAAGTGGCTTCGGCTCAGTAAATGGGACCTAGATGGGGCTGTCGCGAGTATTTCCTTTAAAGTAATCGCCGGGCAGATCTGAGCTCATTGGGGTTGCTGAAGGCTCTAGAGCACTGAGGATGCACACGCAAGAGCTTGATGGCAATTGCAACTGTGGAGATCATATTACATGTTTGGGGCATTGTAGCCCTAGGGCTTTAGCTACAGCACTCGGCACCATTCTGATGCGCCCTTTGGTAACCCTCAATTCATTTGTAGAAAGGCGTTGGCTCTCCTAGGGCATGGGGGGACTGGGGCCATCGATTAGTGGTCAAAATGTCAATAAACTTGGCGATTAGGAGAATGACAGAGGCCCTTGTAGCGAGCAACAGTTGAATAAGGTTAGACTCTCGAGGAAGAAGTTCTGGGCACTTGCTACAATGGTACAGTTTTTCGATTTTCGCCTTGTAAATACTGCGACGAGTAAGTGCTTGCAAATCAATTAAGGCTGAAAGCAAGGGATAGATGGGAGGGTAGAGGATCTCATTAATAGTAGCAATTGCTTCAGCCCGTAGAGTTAATTTTGAGTGGCTTGTTGTTCTTTACGTAGTTCAGTAGTACTTGTGGTAGGGGACCGTACTTAGATTCATCATAGCGCGGTAGCATAAAGGTCATATCTCTTATTAGTTTCTCTCCGAGCTCTCTAAGGTCGTCTGTGCCGTAAGTTTCTCGCGCGATTCTCAAGACTGCTTCTTCTGCTGTAAGCCCTCTCATTGTGTGCTCCACTAATAGCTTTCGGTGCTCTAGCCTAATGTGCTTCATTGCTAGCTTCTCGGGGGTCCTTACTCGCGTCAGGTGAACCCCTAGCACCTCGTCTAGTAATATAGGCTTGTAGAGCCTTAGCGGTGCATATAGGTAATCCATTGCAACGCCTCTGCCGTAGTCGAGGTACTTGTACCTTAGCCTGCTAGAGTATGTAATTAGCCAACGCTCAACATGGTATGGCTCTTCGCCACAGAGGTGGTTTAAGTCGCCGCAAAGTAAGAGGTATTTCCAGTAAACTATGTAGTGCCTCCTGGGATCTAAGCTCTCTGTGAGCTCTTTCACTGCTTTAACCGCGCGCTCGTGTAGAACCATATCCGCGTCAAAGAATAGTAGCCACTTAAATGATGAGTTTTCAAGAGCTGCTGTCCTTGCCCTGACGATGTCCCCAGGGGGGACTCTCAGTAGCTTAATGTTCAGTCCGTGTTCATTCTTAACGGCATTTATTATTTCGGGAGTTCGGTCGGTGGAGGAGTCCACGATAACGTACTCGTCTACTAGGTTCTTAATAGAGAGCACTGCTGGCTCTACCCAATCTTCTTCATTATAAGTACACATCAATGCTGAGATACCATTCTGTCTGCTAGTGAAATTGGCGTACTCGTAATGCCCGGTGTAATAAGCTATGTTAGAGGCTATGCGCCTTAGTAAAAACGTCCCACGCCTGCCGAGCATTCTGCGAATTAGCACAGGCAGTGAGACCACGAGCAACACCGCATTGGTGAATTTTTAAGAGATGGCTTGATTAAACACAGCAACAGATAATGATAGCGTCGCTTTAAAAACTACTTTGCGAGCTTTACCTTTAACAATAAGTCTTATTTTAAAGCCGTCAGTTCACTCATAAATTGTTGAGAACGCTGTATATTAAGTTAATCTGAGGCCGAGGTTGGAATGCCTTGTTAACGGCTTATGTGCTTCACTTATTTAATATAGCAGGAGGAGGCGAGAGAGTTAGCCTAGAAATTGCACGCGCTTTGAGAAACGCAGGTATTGAGGTAGTGTATGTAACTAACTCGGCCAGCGTCATGAAAAAAATAGCAGAGCGGCTTGGATTGCCGGGCGATTACCAGGTTATAGAGGCTGACAGCCTACTTGAAAAAATTCTCGGCTATACTGGTAGATTTGTAAGGTATAGGAGGCTGTTGCTTTTAGAAAAGGCTACATCAAAGCTATGGTCTATTAAAGAAGACAATAGGATTCTAATAGACACGGGGCTAAATGTACCCGTAGATGTCGATATATCCTACATCCACTACCCCATCATGCTTTCGACTTCTCCCTCTAGCTCTATCCACTGGGGGCTGTACAACTGGCTCGTTGAGCACAGAGCTAAGAAGATACTCGGCCGTCCTAAGGTTGTTTTAACTAACAGCAAGTGGACAGCAAAGCTCACAAAGGAAACCTACGGCATTGATGCCGAGGTGCTTTACCCACCTGTAGATGTCGAGTACTTTGCCTACGACGGCAGACAAAAGGAAAAGATCATAGTAACAATATCTAGGTACACCCCAGAGAAAAACCTCGAACTGCTGCCGAGCGTAGCAGCAAAGGTGCCTGACTACGATTGGTACCTAGTTGGTTCAACTGGTGAGAGGAGCTATGAGCTAGATATTAGCAATCGCGTTGCAGAGAAAGTAAAAGAAGAGATAAAGAGATGCGGGGCTAGGAACTTCCACATGCTGATAAACGCTCAGAGCAACGTACTAAGGGAGCTACTCCAAAGGGCTACTTTCTACGTGCATCCACAGTTCGCAGAGCACTTCGGCATAGCGGTTGTCGAGGCTATGTCTGCTGGGTGCATTCCGCTAGTCTACAGAGATGGTGGCGCCTGGACTGATATTGTTTCCCCAATAAGCGCTGAGCTGGGGTACAGCAACTTAGGCGAAGTACCTAAGCTAGTTAGAGACCTTGAAGCAAAAGAAGATAAGACTAGGAGGTTGAAGCGACTTGCGGTAGAGCGCTCAAGGGAGTTCAGCGCCGGTGTTTTCAGGGAGAGGTTTATCGATTTGCTTAGAAAGCACGGACTGATTAAAAGTTAGGCCCGCCAGAGAGGCGAACGGCATAGATAAAATATGCCTATACGGAACAGTGTGCAACAATATAAAATGGGTTGAGTAGCCTATTCGGAGCGTTTGGAGGCCCGAGGCCGAAATAGTAATTGTAGATAACTACTCGAGCGACGGCACATGGGAGAGACTGCTGGAGCTTCGAAAAGAGCTTAATCTAAGGATTTACCGATATGAGTGTACCAGGGGTCTAGGCAGGCAGTTGGCGCTATATAAGTGCGCAGAGGGAAGCACAGCACTCTGGTTTGATCTAGATACAATGAGGCTTTTCATAGGGCATTAGAATACGCTTACGAGACAAAGCTAGTTGTACACGTAGGCCCAATCATAGCTAAACGGGAAGCAATACTGTCTAAAGGGGGGTGGAGAGATCTAAACTACGGCGAAGACGTAGAATTAGTAGCTAGAGTAGGCTTTGACCTCCACATATCTGTAGTTGTGGGTAAAAACGCCGAAGTACCCGCGTATATTCATTTAAGAGAGAAGAGATACGGCGGGCTTAAAAGGCTTTACAGGATAAGCGTGGACCTTATTAGAGGACATGCCATTTCCATTGATAGATTGCTTGTAAATAGATCCAAGCGAGGTTTTGCTTTCTACCTTCCTTCCAAGCTAGCAGGTTTCTACAAGGCAAAAGAGCCAGATAATATTAGCTGGATTGACAAAGCAATCCTAGCAAAAGCCATTCCACCAAGAGAGGCGGGCATAGCAGAGAATTACTTTACTCTTCCGGCAACGCTCTACTTGCTGAGAGCAGTTAAAGGAGGGGAAAATGCTATAGATAGCTATGTCTTGAGCTTGGTGGAAAGGACCGTGTACAAAGCCAGCTTAAATACTCGCGAAATGAGGGTAGTGTACTTTAAAGAGCTAGATATGCTCGGTAGAGAGTACCTACCACTGATAGTAAAAATCCATAAGCTCTAAGTTTGCGCCCATAGAGCAAGCGCATATGCGTATAAGAAATAACCATTAAAGATGTTAGGAGTTAGTAAATGTAAATTGGTGTTGTGAATATCGGGAGATTGGAGTCCTAGGCACTCCTTTTAGAAATACCATGGGGGATCAAGGTATAACAACACGCGCGGGCTCTCAATAAACAACGTGAAAAATATAAGTAATCTATCACTGAACTAGCTATCCCACGGACTGCTCTCTATTTTCATGGAGGTTACACATGAGATCGAAAGGGACAAATTTGCTAGGCTCAAGGCGATGAGGAACAATGTGGGGGCAAAGTGATCTATCTGTTATGCGAGTGGGACATAATTAAGCAGAAAAGATGCACTCATAATTCCAGCTACGTGGAAGGATATGGTTGCAGAAGCTTATGTTAATAGCAACAACTTACCGCTACTTTTATGTTTGACTGCGTCGCTAGCATCCGCAGGCTTCCTGAATATGTATAGCTTCTCGTGATAAATCAGCAAGAAGTCTTTTTCCTTCATTTTGCTCCACACCTCCCTAGTTGTTTTCATTTTGTGCTGTACTTTGATCACTTCTTCTTTTAACAGGAAACCTGCTTTCAAGAACACCTGAAGCACGGAGTGAGATACAGGAATGTAGTGTTTGCGGATCCTGGTATCACCTATTAAGATGCCTAAGTATCCTCCACGCTTTAAGACTCTATACAGCTCGCTCGCGACCTCGCTCATGAGCTTCACGTACTCCTCTAGCGTTCTAGCCCTCGAGAGATCTCCCTCAGCCTTCCCATCCTGGCCGTACTTGATGATGTTCCAGTATGGTGGGTGTACTGCCACTAGGTCAGCAGAGCTATCCTGTAGTAAAGAGATACTCCGAGCATCACCATGGTAGATCTTACTCCATGATTTCTCAACGTTCTCCACCTCGACTGGCTTAACTGGACCACTCCACCTCCTAGCGTACTCCTCTAGCCAGTAAAGCCTGTGGAGAGCTAAAATTGCAGAGTTGTAGTTTACATCAACTCCAATGCAGTTTCTACCTAGGAGCCTCGCCTCCACACAAGTAGTCCCCGAACCAACCATAGGGTCTAAAACTACTTCGCCCGGCCTAGAGTATTTCTCTATGAGGGCCCTCGGGATCTGTGGGGCCCAATTACCCCTATAATCTCCTCTATGTGTTGCCCAAGAACCCCGCCTTGGGAAGCTCCAAACAGTTGTCGAGGTATCTGTTAACTCCTTGGTAGAGGGCTTAAGCCTTTTAACATCTATAGGCTCGAGCTTGATCTCCCGATCTTCTATAACTACTTTATTGTGCTTTGAGGCGAACTGGAGGTACTCGCTGTAACTCAATTCACGCAAAAGCGCCACCACACCTCAAATTACAAGAGCTTTTTAGAATATAATAACTTCAGCCGGCCAAAAAGCGCGTTAATGTTGACCCAAGGAGAGGACAATTAGGGACTTGCGCCTAAAGGCTACTGCGCTGTTACTTGTTTTAGAGGACACGGTCTTTAAATAAGTTTGACAACCAAGCAGGTCAATTAAATTTTACGCCATTAAAAAATTCTAAGTAAAGGCAAACGTTGCTGGCTTGTTAAAGAGAGCGATAATCATAGCGACTTTGTATGAGTTGTGGGCAAATTCCTCTTATATTAACCCCCATGTCGATTGCTCACTTGGATGGGAATAGTGGTTCAGTACAGAGTTGATAAAGGTCCGGCTTACTCCATTCTGAAGCTCCAGTTAAGCCCTGGCGAATCTGTAACTATTGAGCCCGGATCATATATGATGCACCGAGGAGAGGTTAAGATCAACACGAGCTCCCTCGGCGTGAAGTCCGGCTTAGCGAGAGTCCTTGCTGGAGGAGAGAGCTTCTTTTTAAACACGTTTATGGCTCAATCCAATGCAGAGATATGGGCTGCCCCAAGTATCCCTGGAGACATAGCAGCAGTAGAGCTGAATAAGGATGAAATACTTATACAGGACACTAGCTACCTAGGCCACATAGGGAACATAACGCTTACAGTTGGCTGGAGGGGGTTAAAGGGGTTAATAGCTGAGGGCGAACTTATATGGCTTAAAGCTGCGGGTGAGGGAATAGTTTTCCTAAACAGCTACGGTGCAATAGAGGAGATCAATATACCCTCTGGAGAGGCATTCGTAATTGACAACGGCCATTTCGTTGCGCTCGAGGGGAGAGTTAGTTGGAGCATAAAGAAGTTGGGAGGACTTAAAACGCTGTTCCTAGGTGGGGAGGGGCTAGTAGTTGAGACAA
The DNA here is from genome assembly GCA_038888155.1 of Desulfurococcaceae archaeon. Classification (GTDB taxonomy): domain Archaea; phylum Thermoproteota; class Thermoprotei_A; order Sulfolobales; family Desulfurococcaceae; genus UBA285. The sequence continues at coordinate 119,977 of JAWAJB010000003.1, read as the reverse complement.
AGGGTCCCGGCAGAGTGTGGATACAGAGCAGAAATCTACCAATGTTTGCCCAAATACTGGGGAAGTTTATACCATCAAAGAAGTAGCAGCGTGCTAAACAACGTCTCCTCCAATTCTCCATCTACTTTACATTGACTTGAGGGCCTGCATAAGGACAACTTAGTCACCTTTTGGAGCACTCCTAACGAGGGGGTTTATTAAGTGGGCACATCCTCTGTCTTTCCACGCCGATAACGAGTTAGCGCTAAAAGCTAAGTCAGCACAACAGTAGCAAAAAGCTCCGATAAGCTCTAGCCCTTTACAACGCCTACTGGAGTCAACCTAGCGACAGGTCTAGCGATCCTCACTTTATCGGCTACGAGCACAACTCTATCTACGTCCTTATACGCTTCGGGGGCCTCCTCGCTTATAACTCTCCTGCTTGCAGCTCTCACAAAGATCCCCTTGTGGGTTAGCTCGGATATTACGCGGTCAGGCGTATAAGACCTTATGGCATCTCCTCTACTAAGCCACCGACCAGCGCCGTGTGGTGCACTGTACCACGTTCTCGCTCCTTCTTTGAGCCCAATAAGTATGTAGCTAGCAGTCCCCATGCTTCCAGGTATTAAAACTGGCTGGCCAATTTTGCTGTAATCCGAAGGTATATCGGGGTGACCCGGGGGAAATGCCCTCGTAGCTCCTTTTCTGTGAACAACTACTTTGTACTTCTCTCCGTTTATAGTATGCTCTTCAACTTTGGCTATGTTGTGAGCTACGTCGTATATCACATCTAATCCCAGCTCCTCGGGAGCCGCTTGTAGGGTTTTCCTAAAGCTCTCCCTCACCCAGTGCGTTATTATCTGTCTATTAGCCCAAGCGAAGTTTGCAGCTGCAGCCATAGCAGCGAAGTAATCCTGGGCTTCAGAGCTGTGAAAGGGAAGGGCTGCTAGCTCCCTATCTGGCACAGAGATGCCGTACTTCTTCATAGCTCTCTCCATTACCATTAAGTAGTCGCTTGCAACTTGGTGGCCAAGCCCCCTGCTACCAGTGTGGATCATCACTGCTACCTGTCCAACGCTTTTAATTCCCATGACTGAGGCTATGTGGGGATCGTATATCCTATCTACAACCTGGATTTCAAGGAAGTGATTGCCTGCTCCAAGTGTTCCAAGCTGCTCGTGTCCTCTCTGCTTGGCTACCTTGCTTATCTTGTCAGCTCTTGCGGCCTTCATGGATCCCTGCTCTTCAGTGTGCTCAGCATCTCTCTCCCAGCCGAAGCCCTTCTCGATGGCCCACTTAACACCTCTCTCTAGCACGTCGTCGAGATCCCTGAAAGATAGCCTTAACTGCCCCGTGGAGCCTACACCGCTCGGTATATTCCTGAACATTACTTCTACAAGCTCTTTTAGTTTGCCCTCTAGGTCATCCAGCATGAGGTTTGTCTTTAGAACCCTAACACCGCAGTTTATATCGTAGCCAACTCCGCCCGGGCTTATAACGCCCTCCTCCACATCGAAGCCGGCTACACCGCCTATGGGGAAGCCGTACCCCTGGTGTCCATCAGGCATTACATAGGAGTAGAGCTTGATGCCCGGCAAACACGCTACATTCGCAGCTTGATCCAACGTCAAATCGCTCTCCATTTTCTCTAGGAGGTACTCGTCTGAGAATATGATTGCGTCTGTCTTCATGCACGGCTTGAGGTTAGAGGGTATGCGCCATTCATACTCCCCAATTTTCTCGAGTTTAGCTCTAGCCAAGAGATTTCACCTCAGAGATTCTTAGTAAATAGTACCTTTAGGTTTAAATTCGTAAAGGCACTTATATCTCTCTAAAAGTTGATAGATGATAGGCTGGCTATGAACTAATCATGTTCTTGACGGCCTCTAGGATTGAACCCAAGCTGACTTGAACCTGTTCTCCTGTCTTCATGTTCTTAATTATTACGCTATTACCCTTAAGCTCTCTTTCACCGATGATGACCGCGAGCTCGCACCCAGCTTTATTGACGTGCTCTAAGCCCCTGGATAGGGACCTAGCCCTGTAAACGTAGCCGTTTACGTTAGTACCCTTGACAATTGCCTTAAGCGTTCTGTAACCAACGTGAAGCGGTGCATCTCCTAGTATCAATACGACAACGTATTTACCTGTTTGAGGTAGGGGCCTGCCGCTTAAAGCTAGCGCTACTCTGTCAATACCTAGCGCCAGGCCTGTAGAGTACTCAAATGTGCCGCTGTAAACTTCCGTAAGTCCGTCGTATCTTCCGCCCCCTCCAATACTGGGAAGCGCTTGAGTGCCAGTTACTTTGTACTCAAAAATTAGCCCTGTGTAGTAGGCCAATCCCCTTACAAGTTTAGGCTCATATTCAGCGCTGTAGCCGATCTCTCGAAGGGTATCAATAAAGCCCCTTGTTCTAGCGTGCTCAGTTAAAATGATCTCGCGAAGCTCCCCCAATAGATCTCCGTAGTCTGCAATAAAGCCCTCTACTCTATCTAAATCCTTTGTGGATAGAAGAGACTTGAAGATCTCGGCTCCCCGCTCTCCAGCGACTTCTCTTAGCTTGTTGATTGCAGCGTCAACTTGGTCCTTATCTATTAAATGCAGTATGTAGTCCTGGAGCCCTCCGCTGACCTCGAGTTTGCGCATAAAGCCCCTGTATATTGAGACGTTCCCTACTTCGTAAAGGTGATTCACCCCCACTCTATCTAGGAAATCGCTGGCTGCAATAGCAACAAGTAGATCAGCGTTAATGTCCTGCTCTCCTATTACTTCGAGGCCTCCCTGCCAAAACTCCCTGTACCTAGCGTGCTGGGGTTCCTCATACCTAAAGCACTGAGATACATAGTAAACCTTAATAGGCTTCGGTAGCGACCTAAGCGATTTAAGGTAAGCCCTAACAACGCTGGCAGTAACCTCTGGCCTGAGGGCGAGCAATCTTCCTCCCTTATCCTCAAACACGTACATTGATCTCTTTATCTCCTCGCCGCTCTTTGCCTCGAATAGCGTGAAGTACTCTACAGTAGGGGTTATTATGGGCATGAAGCCGTGCCTCCTCGCAGCGGCCTTAAATTCAGAGAAGAGGTGCTCGTAGAGCTCTGCTTCCTCCCCTACAATATCCCTCATGCCTCGAGGCGGATTGTAGTGTGGTTCGCTCAATTTAATTCACCTTAATTTCTGCTTGGTTTAAATCGTAATATGTTAGCTCACCTTGTAGACTGACAATGGCTAGGGAGGCTTTAAGGTTATTCCTACGTGCCTCCTCGACTATGTTAGTTAAAGAGTCTATGTTGATAATTGACTTCTCTTCGAGAATATATATTAGTCTTAATTCTCCCTCTTTGTCCTTGACTAAGAATTTCATAGGCTCTAGTACTCTAACCCTTCTCCCCCTTTCGCGCAGGTCCTTTAGCACAGAGAGCATAGGCCAGAAAAGGCTCTCAAAGCACTTCCCGTATACCTCCACGAGCCCTTCAATGCTCTTAATGGCTCTTCCTTGGGAGTCCAGAACTACTGCCTTTCCCTGAAGCTGGGACACAATGTATGCTACTTCTACGAGATCGAGGACAAGCCTCTTAAAGTGTAGCTTGCCAAACCATCTCTCAGCTAGTTCGCTTATGTGAGAGGGGTCATCTACATAGCCCCTGCACGTGCTCTCGTCGAGCTTTATTACGACATCAGCGCTACTCATGTGCATCACTTCTAGGTCAGGCTTCTGGTGTACCCCTCTCCAGCAACCTTATCATTACGCTGTGCTTTGGAAGGGCCTTTAGGATATTCTCAAAGAAGGTTTCCTCTCCACCTATAATATCTATTAGGAGCGAGCCTCCGGCTTTCTGGATGTAGACAACGCCTGGGGTGCACCCATATATGGATAGCCCTAGTTGCTCATTGCTACAAACTAGGGTGCACTTCTCAGATATTGCTCGCCTAGTTCCCTCATCCACGCTACTAGTAGGATTAAGCACATCTATTGCAATGTGGTATACCACTTTTTAAGTCACCTCGTTAGACAAATAGCTCGCTTATAAGGCCCTCTACAGTGTATCCCTTGACTAACTGGACCTTGATGCCCATATCCCTAATTGCGTCTACGATATCGGCGGGTATGTCCTCCGAGAATATCACCCACGGATCAAAGTCTTCGAGAATTTCTTCTAGTAGTAGAGCGTTACTAGGCTTTCTCAACCTAGAGATAACTCTCTTGGCCTGCATATCGTAGATAACTAGCTCCTCCGCTTCGTTGTAGCTGACTACCAAATCCCCTTTACACGTTAATACTGCGGTAGCTAAAGCCACAGTCTTAACACCTAAGTGTGCATCAACAATGAGTTACCTGAATTACGGTTTATATAGTGCCAACACCTTTGCTCTCAACCACGAGGGAGAGCTACTAGAGATCGAGGTTCTACATAAAAACGAGCGAGCTGTAGAGTTAAAAATTCGCGTGTCCGCGTTTAGCAGGTTACAAATAATAGGCGAGCACGCAATTAAAGTATTATAGGCACTTGGAAGGGCCCTGAGTAACGCGTGATAAGTTATGAGCAGCGAATTAATATCTGCGAAAACGCTTATTCGCGGCGCTATCACAGGTTTAGCTGCTTACATTAAGCCTGGGGGTTTACATAGATTAGCTCCAGTTAGAGCGTTTGACGAGGTGATGTGCAACCTCATAGCGTCTGTAGACCATGTAGCAGAGGCGATCTCGCTTGGAGAGAGGATCAAGCGTGGGGAGATAGCCTCTACGAGCGTAGATTACGGTAAGCTCTACTCAAGCGCATTAAAGGACTCCTTCAGGTTGTGCAATGCAACCCATCCCCAGTACATTACTCCGCTTTTAATAGTTGGGGTCTCCCTAGGGCTCAGCGGCGTGGAGAGCATCCTAGGCGAGAGCGCTAAGTTCAAAAAAGCCATTGAAACAATAAACTCTGTGAGCAAGTGGAGTGATATAAGGCAGTTTGTTGACTCCTTGAAAATCATAGATAGAGATGACATGTTCGAGCACCTGCAGTCACTAGGCTACACGCAAATCGCAATACTTAGATCGGGAGTTACCTTCAATGACCTGTACAGGGTGCTTAGCTCTAAGTGGCGCGGTTTCTCGATAGTCGAAGCGCGCGAGGGGGCTGTATTTAGCTACCTCAAACAGTTCAGCGACCTTTACAGGGATTACAAGAGCTTAGCTGCAACTTCTGTGGCCTTCTACATGGAGCTTGTAGAGCCGCACTTACCCCAGCAATTCAAGGAAAGAACCCAAGAGGTAAAAACGTGTAAGTACATGGCCACTCCTGAGTGCTCAAAGCTCATGTACGAGCTAGATCTGCTGTTCAGGAGGAATAAGCTACTCTTCGAGTGGGCTAGCGAAGTTGTTGTGCTGACTTCCTCTCTCGGCTCCTTTGAGGGGTTGAGGTAGCTACAGCCTAACCTCAACTAGCTTTCTCCTAGCTGGCAGAGAAACGTTGTACACCGGTATGCCTCTTATATTGACGACATCGAGCTTGCCCATGTGAATGTGCCCGTGTATAACTAAGTCTACAAGCTCTCCCCTGAGGATGCTCTCAAAGCGAGTAGAGGCCAAGTAGGGATAGGACTCTTTCCTCTCCCCTACTAGATTTAAGTGGGTTACACCGTAGTGCGATACCAAGATAATCTTTTTGCAAGCGCCCTGCCTCAGCTCGATAGCTAATTTCTCAACCATATACGGCAACTCTCTATAGTACTTCTCTATTCCAGGTATGTTGCGGGCCTGCCAAGTTGTTGGTCTATCTAGAGCGCCGCGCGTCCCAATTATACATATATCCTCTTGGAGCTTTGCATAACTGTCGTTGAGCCAGATCACGTCTCTGTACATTTCCTCGTAGAGCTTTTCGAACCCCCGGTACTCCTCGTTCCCGAAAACTGAAATTATCCTAGCAGAGGGGAACTTCTTCCTAGTTGCCTCGTATATAGGCTTAAAGGCAAGCACTTTGTTTTTATCTACCATATCCCCAGCGAAGAGCACTACTTGAGGATCTAAATTCGTGTTCTTGATTAGTTCCAAGTACAGTTGAAGGTGCTCTGGGCTGTGGACATCTGATGTTGCGACTATAATCACTGCAACAACACCACTGCCTTTAAAAACCCCTTTGATATAGTAAAGGCATTAAGGGTGTTAAATCTTGACTGTGGGGCTGCTCAAGGGCGCTAATAAATCGGGACACAGAGGGTGGACAACAGAGAAGTGCATTATATGCAACACAACCATCGATTTCTTCCACGGGTACGATCAAAAGAGCGTCTACTACTGTCCAAAGTGCATAGAGCAGGGCTTAAAGGCGTATTTCTGCGCAGCAGACTCTAGGAAGCTCCACTACAAGTGTCCATTCTGCAAGGGGGAGCTCAAACCATACTACTAGCATGCTTAACAGCAATCATCCAAGCCAAACATTTGCGTGCCCGAGATCTCGACCTTAATTGCCTGCAGAGGACAGAGCAAGATACACCCATAGCACTCAATGCACTTGCTACTGTCCACTTCGACTTTGTTTCCCCTTAGCGTAAATACAAAAGTAGGGCAGTGTTCTGCGCAAAGTCCGCACGAATTGCACTTAGCTTGCTCTATCCTGACTTTAACCCCAATTCGCGCACCAAGTTAAATAGCCAATTACTGCTATAAAAACACAGAGCAGCTGATGGGAATGTTAATTAGGGCGGATCTACACGTTCACTCGTTGTACAGCGATGGCAGAGCTAGCCCCGCAGAAATAGTCTACGCATCTATTGAGAGGGGCATCAACGCTGTAGCTATAGCTGATCACGACACATTCGCTGGAAGTATTGCAGCTAGGAAACTTAGTGTTGGGAATAACCTCCTAGTGGTTCCCAGCGCAGAGGTAAGAACTGACAGGGGAGACGTGCTACTGTATTGCGATGAGGAGGTAGATTTCCCCAAGAGGCTGGATTTACTAATAGACAAGGCAAAGGAGGAGAGCTGTCTAATAGTGCCAGCCCACCCATTCGATATAGCTAGGCTCGGCCTAGGGGACGCTATCTTTGAGTACGAGGATTGGAGCGCCATTGAGATCTGGAACTCTTCCTCAACTAAGGGAGCTAATTACAGAGCCATTAAGGCGTCAAAGCTTCTCGGCAAGCCAGGTATAGCGAACAGCGATGCGCACATCCTAGCTGAGATAGCAACAGCGTACACTGTTATTGAAGTAGAGGAGCTCTCTGTTAGCTCGGTCCTAGATGCAATTAGGAGAGGGAAAGTTAAACCTGTATTTGGGGGAAGACCGCTAACTACTCTCCTCGACAGGATTTCGTGGAGCTTAGAGCGATCTGTGAAGAAAGCGCTTAAGTAGCTTCTATATAAACTCCGCCTCCTACTTCAACGGCATTGCTGGGTGGATTTTCCCCGTAGAATTCAACTTGCTGTAATCCGTGGAGATCTGACATCTCCTCTGCAACTGGCCTCAAGTAGTTGGGGAGGAACACCTTTTTACTTATGTGGTCGCTGAGCTTCATGCCACGCTCTTTCTTGTATTTCCACAGCGCGTGATTTGCCCTCTGCGAGCTAACCGCTAGGTCTGCAGCTTCAGCGGGGTATCTCGCATCCGGCTCAGGGAACCTCTCCCTGTGCACGCTCTTCTCGTACAGAGCTCTGTATATTGCATCAGTAACGAAAGGCATGATTGGGGCCAACATTACTAGCATGCTCTTAAATACGCGATGGAGAGTGTACCAAGCTCCCTGTTGCTCTAGCTTTCCGTACTTTCCGGTGGTATTGTAAGCCCTCGTCTTTACTAGCTCTAAATAGTGCGATGCAAAGTAGTTCCACGTAAATTGGTACAGCTCGCTTATTGGCGTATATACATCTAATTCCCTGTATCCGCCCTCAACAGCTACTACAAGTTTATTTAAGAGAGCCAAAGTGGACTTATCGATAGGCCTCAGCTCGTACTCCTCTGGCTCGGGGAAGCTGGAGATAAACCTAGCTATGTTCCACAGCTTTGTCACATACATTAAACCAGTCTTTATCATGGGCTCACTGTAGCGGTAATCATAGCCAAGCTTAGCGCTAGCTGCAGTCCAATACCTAAAGGCATCTGCTCCGTATCTATCCAATATTGGATCGGGGTCAATTACGTTGCCCTTGGATTTATGCATGGCTTCCCCTCTCTCATCGAGCCCCATGCCGCTTAGCCTGATCCACTTGAAAGCCGGCTTACCTGTTAACTGATAAACGCGCAACAAAGTGTAGTAGAGCCACGTCCTGATTATGTCTATCCCTTGGGGCCTTAGAGCGTTCTTGAACGCTCTCTCAAACAACCAGTTGCTCTTCAAGTAGCCACTAACGTAGAGAACTGATATGCTGCTGTCAAACCACGTATCGAACACCTTCTTCTCGCCCTCTAGCTCACTACTAGGCGACCCGCAAACAGGGCAGATATCCCAGGGAGGTGGGTCTATCCACGGCCTGTAGTACTTACCGGGCTCCGGGACAATAGTGGACCCGCACTTCCTGCAGCGCCACACGGGTATCTCAGTGGCGTAGTAGCGGTCCCTGCTTATCGGCCAATCTGTAACAACGCTGTTAATCCAGTCAAGTACCTTTACTCTGTGGAATTCAGGCTTTACGCTAATCTGCTTGAGTACGTCTACAAGCTTGTCCTTAAACTCGAGTTGTTTCAAGAACCACTCGCTTGAGTGCAGGATCTGAACGGGCGTCTTGCATCTCCAGCATACTGGTACGCTATGAGTTACTCGCTCCTTTTTGACAATAGCGTTTTTACTCTCTAAGAGCTCAACGGCTTTTCTCCTGGCTTCAGCAACGCTAAGTCCAGCTAACGGGCCAGCCTCACTCGTTAGAATTCCGTTCTTGTCTACTATGACTAAGGGCTCTAATTTAAGCTCTCTAAACATCACTACATCTGCGTGATCGCCGTAGCTGCACACCATTACGAGCCCAGTTCCATAGTCGGGATCTACGATATCGTGCTTTAAAATCGGCATCCTGTGACCGTAGAGCGGGTTAACAGCGTGGTACCCCTCGAAGCGGTTGTACCTTTGATCCCTTGGGTTAAACGCAAGCGCCTTGCAGGACTTCAAGAGCTCCGGCCTAGTTGTAGCTACGGCAGCGTAGCTGTTCAATTCCTCTATAAAGAACTTTACATAGTATAAGTAGGTTTCCTCGTTAACGTGCTCTAGCTCTGCATCAGCTAGAGTTGTCTTACATCGCGGGCACCAGTTAACTGGTCTTTCTGCCTCGTAGACTAATCCCCTTCTAAAGAGCTCAATGAAGGTTGACTGAGTTACTTTTCTGTACTCTTCGCTGTCTGTCCCATCCCTCCAGTAGGTGAAGCTACACCCTAATCTTCTCCAAATGTTGACCATCTCTTTCTCTGTCTTGTTGAGGAAGTCTCTACAGAGGTCGAGGAACTTTAATCTGCCCTCTTTAGTTTTAGCCATTTCATGGGCGTTTATCTTATACGTCCTCTCTATCTGTACTTCTACTGGGAGACCGTTCCTGTCTGCGTAGAAGGGCACAAGCACGTTAAAGCCCTTCATTCTGAAGTACCTTGCAATCATATCTATCTGTGCGTAGTGCGCAGCTCCTCCTACGTGCCACTTTCCGCTGGGGTAGGGCGGAGGGGTATCTATGGCTATTATTTCCCGCTGGTCTTCTTTAGAAGTGGAAAAGTGATATAGCCCCTCTTTCTCCCACATATCTATGAGCTCTAGTTCGGTGCTGAGCGACCACCTAGTAGTTTCAATTCTCGGCTTAATCGCCTCTCCCATAAAAATACTCCTCACTGTGTCGCTTCTTTGTTTGAAAAACACTAATTCAGTATTTATGCTTTTGTATATATGCTCTAATCACGCCCTATTGCCTTATAATTCTCCAAGAGCGCTCGTAGATGCTGCGGACTTCCTCGCTACTTGGCTTATGCTTCATAAACCACTTAACGCCAATTGTCTCGAACTTAGCCCCAACCTTAACTCCCACGACAACAACTTTCTCAACTCCCCCCATAGCGGCATCTAGGTTGATCTCCGACGGGGATAGCTCTTTCAGGAGGAGGCAGGTCTCGTTTATACATACATCTTTGTAGTTGGTGTAATCCCAACCCGGCTTGTAAACATCTACTGAAATGATGAATCTATTTAAGTCCTCGAGCACCAACACCCTGTAGTACTCGTCGAAGAAGAGCTCCTCTATTTTTAAGCTACTTGGTTCCTCGCCCATGATCTCACGACAACTCACTTAGTTATGATACAGGCTTGTACACTATCCCTAGCTCATCTGCTATCTGGTATGCTCTCATCATCTCCTCCCTCGTAGGCCTCCTAGCAATATCTGAGTACATATGGGGGTACCTTGCAACTATATGCTCAGGTCTATACTGCTCCATAATATTAAGTAGCGCTCTAGGGGCATTAGCAGCAATCCAATCCAAGACTGGCTTAGTGCAACACTCAATGTGGTTAGGTAGCACGAGGTGCCTTATTATAATATCTCCACACTCGTGGGCTCTTCTAATGTTCCTAGTAACTATTTCCCAGTAGCCCCTAACCTTGCTGAGCCTCCACGCGCAGGCATTGTTGCCATATTTTAGGTCAGGAAGCCATATATCAATAATGTCCTCGAGGAGCCTCATGGATTCCTCGGACATGTACATGTTGCTATTCCATAGCTGCGGTGTGTTGACGTCTAAATACTTCATGCTTTCGAGTATAAACGGTATATGGGGGGTTGGCTCCCCGCCAACGTGGTTTATGTTCCTAGCTCCTCGCCTCCTGAGGTAGACCTGAATTGATGCTAAGTCGCGAGGGGAGAGCCTTTCTCCTTCTCTTGCCTTGACTTGGCTGATATCGTAGTTCTGGCAGAAAGCGCACTTAAAGTTACAGCCTCCGTAGAATATTGTCCCGCTGGGTACAAGGGGGGCCTCCTCCCCAACGTGGTGGAAGTAGCTATGAACTATTGCATCTTTGTCAACCATGCACATGCCAATCTTGCCTTCTCCCCTCAACGCCCCGCACTTACGCTCGCAGAGCCTACACGGGCTCATAAGCCTTCGTGCTATAACAGCCTTTAGATCGAGGTAGCTGAACGGCGGCTTCTCGTGGTCCTCTAGCTTGACTGATCTCGCCTGAAATTCGCGGCATATTTTGCTGAACTCCTGCTTTGCCCTGTTGTGAATACTCCACAACTCGCTTAGGGGGATCTCGCGAGAGCTCGAGTCTAAGTCAACGGGAGTGAGCTTAGCCAAAATGAATCGAGCGGGTCTCTCGTTCTTCATTACGCTGTAGTAGTGTGAGAGCCTGTCCCTCACATGCGGATCTGTCCACACTGAGATGGCGTCAGGCCTGATATTTACTATTGCGACAAACCAGTCAACCAACTAGCCCCCTATTATATGTCTAGCAAAGTGCTCTTATAGGCTCTTTACACTTAAACGCTAGGGCAGGGCTAGAGTGAGCTCTCCTTAGAGTTGTTGCCTGGTATTTCGCAGTTAGAGAGCGAGTGTGGCGCGATTGTGGAGGGATAGGTTTATATTTCGTGTTCCTTATGTTCTCAGGTTGCTTGCCTTCACGCGGTTCAATTTGGGGCGCTAATATTCCATTCGTGTGCAATCCGCGAGAAGCCCAAAGGACTAAAGGCAATGAAATAGTATTAGCTTACAGAGCACGTGAGAGCAATAGCTCTTGTTAAGGGGGTGCCAAGCCGGAGCGCTAATTAGGAGGTTGATAGCGGGTAGTTTATTTATCGCTAGAGACCTTATAGTTTCTACCAGCTAAGTTGCTGCTAATTTTCTCTAACAAGCTTTCAGCCTTCTTCAAGTTGGCTAATAACAGCTCCTTTTCTTGAGGTCTGGCGAGCTTGAGCTCTAGCTTGATGCTCTTCTTCAAGACGCTAATCTTTAGTTCAAGGTCATCGCTTACTGTAGCTCTCAACGTGTTTCCCCCAACTACTACTCTTCTTGCGCCTAAGCTCTCAAGGTAGCTGCCTAGTTTCCCAAGATCTTCGCCCACGGGGGGTAATGTTTGAGCTCTCTCCCCGCTCTGGTCTCCTCCCTTAATGAGGCTTAGCGCTGACTTTATTGTCTCGTAGAGCGACCTGTTTTCCTTATAAACTTCGCCCGCCCTTTCTAGTATCTCAACGAGAACATTTAGCGCGCTGGATGACTTAAAGAGCTCAACTAAGGTCTCGAAGTCCTCGGAGTTCAAGAAGTGGATCAAGTTGCTGGGCTCTCCATTGTAGATGCTGAACTTGTATTTCTCCTCCGCTTGATAAAGCGCTCTCTTTACCTCTGCAGCCTCCTTTAGTTCTAGCGTTCTCAGCTCTATGTGCTTATTGATAATGGGGTTCACTATGTGCCTTAAAAAGTCCAACTTCAGCGCACCACCGAAAGGTTTTTAAGTACATGTATTTATGATGATTTCATGGCTATAAAGTGTGTGAATGTGTCGAGATACAACAAGAAAAATAAATGGAATCCATATACTAGCAACATACAGAGGTTCAGCATATACCCGCCAATTAAAACGCAAGAGCGCCCTATAATTAAAGTAGGCGATACTCTAACAGTTGAAGTCTACGACATTAACGAAAAGGGACAGGGGGTTGTGTACTATAAGGATAAAAAAATCATTATACCTAACGCGACAAGCGGCTCAAGGGTAAAAGTTAAGGTATTTAAAGTGCAAGAAGACGTAGTAATAGCACACGTTGTAGACGTTGTTAGCGAATCCAACACTGGCTACTAGCAATGAGCGCTGGGCTTCCCTCCTAATGCTGCGTTTAATTACGTAACTGCAGTACAATAGAGCTATTTTTTGTAGCCTATCCTTCTTAAGAACTCCTTTCGCTCCCGCCTATCCTCCTCGCTTTCAACGCCTAGAGGAGTGTAGCCGTCAACCACGCCTATAACGGCCCTGCCCTGAGACGTCTCTGCAACTAACACTTCAACTGGGTTAGCAGTTGCAACTAGCAAAGACACTATCTCTTGAGTGTTCTTTAGCTGGTTCAGAACATTTATGGGGTAGGCGTTTCTAATATATAGGACAAACGTGTGCCCTGCGCCTATATTCATCGCTGACTCTACAGCTGCTTTCACTAGCTCCTCGTCGTTCCCTTCGTGCCTGACCAGCCTCTTGCCGCTGGCTTCATTGAACGCAAGACCGAACCTTATCCCAGGCACGCTTGTAACAAGGACTTCGTATACGTCCTCGACTGTTTTTATAAAATGGCTTCTAGCAATGATGACATTTGCGCCTTCGGGGATCTTAATTGGGACTTTAAAAATCCTGACCTCCATTATTGTCACCTGATATTAAGCATGCTCACGTAGTTATTTAATAGTTACCCACTGGGGTGCCAGTTTTTTGCAGGTCATGACCAGAGTACTCAAACTGTCGACAAAGCTCCAAGAAGACCCTGCTGTAACTATAACCGGGTACCACGTAGATGAAGAGAAGTGGGAAGCCCTCGAAGTACCTAACGGCGTAGCTAAAGCGGAAATTATAGATAAGCTCATCGAGATAGCCGCTGAGCGCGTGATCAAGGAGAGAGCGAGCGGGGCTTTTATCTTGGCTGAGGTAGAGACGCCGGGGCTGAGAGTAGTGTTGGGGGATGGAGGACAGGATAGCGGGCTTGCAGTAATTAGCCCCAAGCCCTCCTACCTTAGGAGAATTCTCCTCGTTAAGTGCAGAGAGGCTGAAAGATGCGAGGCTATCCACGAATTCAAGCCCAGTTCACAGATGATCATATATGACGGAGTGCTCGAGGTAAGGGACAGAGGCTACGACTTCGCTATAATAGAGGGCGAAGACGACACAAGGGTAGTTTTTCCGCACGAGCTAGTTCAGCCAAAGGTCAGGGAGCGCAGGCAACGCAAAAAGAAAAGGAAGCGCAGCGGGAGGAAGAAGAAGCAACGCAAGAGGTAGGTGTTCACCTTGCCTGTGCTAATTAAGGCGCCCAGCCAAGATATAGCGCCCAACGTAATAGCGTGCGGGGACCCCGCTAGAGTCGAGATCCTCTCAAGTGTTTTGACTGATGCCAAGGTTGTAAACACTTATAGAGGCTTTAAGGTAATTACTGGCTTCTACAAGAGCACGAGAGTGACCTTAGCAAATCACGGCATTGGGGGACCAAGCGCTGCTATGGTGTTCGAGGAGCTCAAGGCCCTTGGGGCCAAGAGAATAATAAGGTTTGGAACTGCTGGAGGAATAAGGAGCGACACTAGAGTGGGCGACGTTGTCGTGGCTACTTCCTCAGTCTACCATACGGGCGGGTGTACTATCGGTCAGTACATGCCCGGTCTCTGCGGAGCAACAGGCTCACACCCCAGGTTGACTAGCCGAGTAATGGACCTGCTCGAGGAAAACAACATCGCGTACAAGTGCGGACCTGTATTTACAAGCGATGCTTTTTACGCTGAGTCGCCCAAGCTCGCAGAGTCAATGAGCCAGTACGGGGTAATAGCCGTAGAAATGGAGGCTGCAACTTTATTTATCCTTGGGTGGATGCGGGGATTTGAGGCAGCCTGCGTTCTCATCGTAAGCAACGTTTTGCACGATAAGGAAGCATACAGAAGCTTTTTTACTAAGGGGCTCACAGAGGAATTTATTAGAGTTGGAGGAGTTTTAATGGAGGTATTTGATAGATATTACAGGGGTTGATTAGGATTGTGTCACACTTCGAGAAAATTAAGCTCTATGACACGTTAAGTAAAGGCGAGAAACTGCTTGAGCCTGCAGAGCAGAACTTAGTCAAAATTTACGTGTGCGGCCCAACAGTATATGACTACACTCACCTCGGGCACGGAAGGACCTATGTTGTATATGATGCACTGAAGAAATACCTAGCGCTGAGAGGCTACAACGTCGTACACGTAATGAACATAACTGATATTGACGACAAGATCATTAGGAGGGCCAATGAGACTAACAGGAGCTGGAGCGAAATAGCAGACGAGTACACGAGAGACTACCTTGAGGTGCTCAACAAGTTGCGCATAAGTGTTGATCATCACCCTCGAGTAACTCAACACATCAGGGAGATCATAGATTTCGTGCAACAACTAATAGATAAGGGCTACGCCTACGTGGGACCAAGCGGTAGCGTTTACTTCGAAGTAGATAAGTATGATGACTACGGTAGACTCTCGGGCAGGAGTGAAAAAGAGCTGTGGGATCAAGAGAAGGAGTTCTTACTCGACAAGAAAGCCCCATACGACTTCGTTCTATGGAAGAGGGCAAAACCAGGCGAGCCTTACTGGGATAGCCCGTGGGGAAAGGGGAGGCCGGGCTGGCATATCGAGTGCAGCGTTATGAGCTCACGCTACTTGGGGGGCAGGTTTGATATACACGGAGGGGGCACAGACTTGATCTTTCCTCACCACGAGAACGAGCGCGCTCAGAGCGAGGCTCTTTTCGGAGCTAGGCCGTGGGTTTCAATATGGATGCACACGGGCCTTGTTATGATCGGCCAAGACAAGATGAGCAAGAGCCTTGGAAACATAGTGCCGCTAAGGGAGGCATTAGCAAAGTGGGACTACAGCGCACTGCGGCTATGGTACCTACACGTTCACTACAGGAAGCCGCTGAGCTTTACAGAGGAGAACTTAGAGCAAGCCATGAGATTAAAAGAGAGGCTGGTAGCTGCATATGACTTGTTGAAGAAGCTGGGGGCAGAAGCTCGCGATATGCACTACTTAAATGACAATGACATAAAGCTGGCTAGGAGGCTCATTGAAATCAACAACGAGTTCTACGAAAGCCTCAGTAGCGACTTTAATACCCCGCAGGCAATTGCTACCGTAAGCGAGCTACTGACTGTAGTATTCCGGGAAATACAGTATAACCCCAAGTACTTCTTAACTTCACTAGCCCTTAGAGCTCTAAGGTCATTTAACTACGTCTTCACCGCTGTTGAAGAGGAGGGGGTCTCAGAGGCTGATCTACTGCTCAACGAGGTATTAAAAATACTTGTTGAAACTAGGAGAGAGCTGAGGAAGCGCGGCATCTACGATCTATCAGATAGCATTAGAAATGAGCTAACACGCGTGGGCATACAGCTAATGGACAAGGGGCTTGAAACAAGCTGGATTAAAGCGAAAAAGCAACTATCTTGACCTGCGCCCTGCTATGCTAGAAGCTAGCTCTTTGATGTCATCCATAGAGGTCAAGGCAGTTATTTTTCTTGTGCTCTTGTGAACGTGCACTCTGCCTGTTTGCCTATTGAGCGCTCTTATGAAGTCGCCCTCTTTGTAGCTGTAGACATCCAGTAGCTCTAAGCCCAGTTTGTCTAGCTCGTTTCTCAACAACACTGCTTGTCTTTTGGGCAAGGCATAGCACCTTCAAGATAATTACTTGACAAGGTTATTTAAAGATATCAATGGAGATCATAAGTTTGGAGTAGCCCAGGTTGCAACTCAAAGCTACACTCAAAAACAGGCAAGAGAGCTAGGGATTAATTGACAATGCGCTCCTAGTAGGCTAGCTCAGAGGCTACGCATGCAGTTGAGGGGCCCCTAGCTGGGGGCTATTACTGTCCCCCTTAGAGGCTCTCCCCCAAGAATTGCTGAAACTGAAGATTCTACGTCAAACCCCGACGTTATCACGACATCTATCCCAAGCTTCACAGCTAACCTGCTCATATACTGTACCTTAGTGAACATTCCGCCTGTTGCATCAGCGTGTTTACTTTGCTCTAGTACTTTAAGCACTTCAGCTATATTGGAGGGCGTTATCCTGTTTATAACTACGGGGTTCTCGCAAGCCTTAGGATCACACGTATAAACTCCGCCTACATCGCTTAAAAGGACTATTCTCCTCGGCTTTATATACCTCGCGATAAGCTCGAACAGCCTCTCGGTTGAAACTATAATTGGCTTACTCAGAGTTGGCACGCAATCGCCGTAAACCACTGGGATTATTCCCAAGCTCAAGAGGACTTCAACAGGCTTAGTGAAGACGTCTATGTCCTGTGAGCTCTCATCGTAGTACACAATGCTACTCGTTTGAACGCTCGTAGCCAAGATCTCGCTTTCCAACAAGTAGTCGACAATCATCCTATTGAGCATTCTAGTAGACTCATGGCATTTAACTAACAGCGCTTTGTTGCAGGTATTAGCGTACTTTAGGACAGTGTAGTGAGCGAAGCTACCGCCCCCGTTGCCCACTAGAACACTTATGCCCTGTTGCCTAAGCACAGCCCTGAAGATTTCCCTCAAGTGCTTAAGTGCGTGGTAGTTAACACTTACTGGCTTATCCTTATGCGTAATAAAGCTCCCTCCCAACTTAACGAATACGTGGCTCATGGCTACACCTAGAGGACTTTAATGCTTAAAGCCAAAAATTAAGTGTTGAGCAAGTATTTAACTAGAGTTCTGCTGTGGGAATTAGAAGCGGTCTTTTCTAAGTCGCCTCCTGAGGGGACCAAGGGCCCTTCAGCGTCTAACTCATTGGCGTGGATACAGAAATTCAGGGATGCAAGACTTTAAGCAACGACGCCCTTGATATACCTGGTATTTGGAGGGACAGCGTCGACCATGTTGGTTTTCATTGGCTTAGGCTACTCAACTAGGCACTTAACATTAGAGGCCCTCGAGGAGCTGAAAACAGCCGATATCGTGTTCGTCGATACATACACGTCTATGTACGAGGACCCCCTTGCCGAGATCGAGTCTTTTAATCCACAAGCCAAGTACGTGTACGCTAGTAGGCGAGACCTAGAGGGCGATTCTATGAGGAGGGTTGTGGAAGAAGCTAAGGGCAGGAAAGTCGTAATAGCTGTACCTGGCGATCCGTTCATTGCGACAACTCACGACGCGCTACTTAGCGAAGCAACTAAGCAGGGCGTCGAGGTGAAGATCGTTAACGGAATCTCGTTTATAACAATGGCGTATAGCAGGCTGGGGCTACAGTCCTACAGGTTTGGGAAACACGTTACCCTAGTGTATCCAACTTCTTTTAAGCCCTATAGCACGCTTGAGGCTATTTACGGCAATCTCCAGAGAAATCTCCACACTATTGTCTTGTTGGATCTAAGGGTAGATGAATTGAAGTTCATGACCATCAGTGAAGCTGTAGATATACTGCTCTACCTAGACGAGGGGGGTATCCTAGAGAAACAGCTATCGCTTGGGGTTGCCCGCTTGGGTTGGAAGGACGAGAAAATATGCGTTGGTTCGCTTGTAGACATTAAGGGCTACGCATACCCCCCGCCGCCGCACAGCGTAGTTATACTTGCAAAGCCGAGTCCTGTTGAAGGGGATATCATTGAACACTGGAAGAAGAAGTGCCACTAAAGGTTGCTTAACTGAGCGAGGGCTTCAGTTGTATCAATCAGCTTAGCTCCAAGTATCTTCTCCATGTACTTAATTGCGTAGTCGTGATCCTCCTGGCTAAAAGCGGCTACGGCGTCCTTGACTACTACAACGTTGAATCCAGCGTAATACGCATCTATTGCAGTGTGTAAAACGCATATATGCGTGTGAATGCCCGTTAAAACAACAGTATCTCTGCCTAGATCCCTAAGGATTCCCTCAAGGCCCGTGTCGCGGAATCCAGTATATGATCTCTTGTATAGGACTAAGTCTCCGCTACTGGGCTTCAACTCGTCTACTACCTCAGCCTCGCTGTCCCCAACCATAGCGTGAAGGCCCCATAAATTGACCTCCCTATCGAAGGGATAGTGCCTGTCGAGGAGGTAGATCACTGGGATATTTTTCGAGCGGGCTTTCTCTACTAGCGCCTTTACTGCTGGAATTATTGCCGGCGCCGTAGGGCTCTTTAACCTACCGTATACAAACTCCTTTAGCATGTCAATAACTAGAATTGCTGGCTTCATCGAGACACCACGATAAATATTAAAGGATACCAATATATTACCTTTACGGTGATGAGCGACTTCGGTTCCGAGGGCTACTGTGAGGAGCCGTGTGAGGGCTGATATGCATAAATATCTATATATGTCTATATACTTTGCAATAAAATCTGTAATTTATCATTTGATTGAGGTTATCATATATATATAACTGTATAACTAAAGCATGTTTTTAAACCCGGTTGCCATATATAGTAAAGGGAAGTGCTATGTCTGAACATGGATACTCGTATGAAAAAGACCCAGTTTATCAAATGGCAGTAAAACAACTACGCGAGTTCGCCAGCATCCTTGGGCTGTCGGACGAAGTAGTTGAGGTCTTATCCCATCCTGAGAAGCTAGTACAAGTGAAGATAACTATCAAGCGCGACAATGGAAAAATTGCTACTTACCTTGGCTGGAGAAGCCAACACAACAGCGCGCTAGGCCCCTACAAGGGAGGAGTGAGGTACGGCGAGAACGTAACTGCTGGAGAAACCGTTGCTCTATCGATGTGGATGACTTGGAAAAACGCCCTAGCAGGCCTACCTTATGGTGGAGGCAAGGGAGGTGTAAGAGTTAACCCCAAAGAGCTCAGCGCTAGAGAGATAGAGGATCTCAGCAGAAAGTACTTCGCGGGAATAGCCCGCGAGGTAGGCGAAAACCTCGATATACCTGCACCAGACGTGTATACAAACCCACAGACAATGGCGTGGTACTTTGATGAATACAGCAAAATAGTCGGATACCCAGCTTGGGGCGTAGTAACAGCTAAACCAGCCGACATTGGAGGACTACGCGCAAGAGTTATCTCAACTGGATACGGCGTTGCGTTAGCGGCTAGAGAGGCAGCTAAAAAGGTTTTCGGAGGGCTAGAGGGTAGAACAGTTGCAGTGCACGGCTTTGGCAACGTAGGCTCATATGCAGCTAAGTACCTAGCGGAGTGGGGAGCTACCGTAGTAGCAGTAAGCGATAGCAAAGGCTACATATACGACCCCAAGGGGATTGATGTAGATGAAGCTATGAAGGTCAAACAGGCAACTGACAGCGTAACAAGCTACAAGAAGGGTGACGTTAAGGCCTTCGGCAACCACATGGAGCTACTTGAAATCCCCGTTGATATTCTAGTGCCAGCAGCTATTGAGAATGTTATCACGGCGCAGAACGCGCCTAGGGTAAAGGCAAAGATCATAGCAGAGGGTGCTAATGGACCGACAACCCCAGATGCAGATCAGATATTACATGAAAAGGGAACAGTAGTTATACCAGATATACTGGCTAACGCTGGAGGCGTTACAATGAGCTGGATAGAGTGGAGCCACAACAAGATGGGATGCTGGTTAACAGACGATGAGGCCCTTGCAAGGTTGGACAAAATGATGTCTAACAACTTCCACAGAGTTTTCGACGACTGGCAGAAGAGGCTATCAAAGTACCCAATGAGGACAGCTGCCTACGCTATTGCTGTGGATAGAGTAGTTAAGGCTATGAAGCTGCGCGGCTGGATCTAACCTCTTCTATAAATAACAGCTCCTTTTTTTGTCCTAATCTCCACTACTCTGTGATACGGTATTACCTCATCTCCAATAAAGATACAGCCCCCTCTTACATCCTCAATTAAATCGCCTGGAATGGGCTTTAAGGTCTCTTCGCCGTCCGATCTGTGCTTTACAAAGACAATATATTGCTCTTTGTGCCCACTAAAGAAAACCTTTTTTAGCCACTCCTCTATTGCTCCTTTCCTCCTACCCATTTTATTAACCGCGACACTAAAATATTAATGCAAAGCGTAGGTTAAATGTGAATAGTAACAGGCTACAGTAACTAAACGAGGAGTTAATCTCTACGGTGAAGCAGTTGAGTCGCAGAATGCTAGCAGGGTTTTTAAGCGTATTGGTGTCAATAATTGTTCTAAAGCTGTACGTATATCTTTTGTTTTTCTCCGCTCCTGAAATTCAAAGCCTAACACTTAAACTCACTGTTTTTGTAATGTTCCTCATATTTATATCGATATTCTTAATAATTGGAGTCGGGCTGCTGAGGACGCCTAACATACCGCCCCTGAGGGAAATAGATAACAACGAAGAAAAAGTATGCGTTGATCACCACATAGAAAGGGGAGAGTAAAGCTCGACTTGGCTGTTTCTGGACAAATTCTTTTGCTTTACTTATCCCTGTAGGATAACCTATCTGCGAGCACTTTAAGGGCCTCTTTAGCTTCTTCGCAGAGCTCACTTGAAGACTCTAGGGCATCCTTTGCGTTATTCAGATAAATCTTAATCATTTCCTCGCTATACTTCAAGCCTCCCGAGTCGCGAACTATTCTCCTAACTTCCTCGACGTGTTCGTTGCTTACTTCATCTTCCTGCAACGTATTGTACACAAGCTCGAGCATCTTCTTATCGCTATCGCTTGAAAGCTCGTGCGCTTTGACTACTGGTAGCGTCTTCTTCTTGCTTTTAATATCGCTGCCTACTGGTTTGCCCGTCACGCTTGGATCTCCGAAAAGGCCTATGATGTCGTCCCTTATCTGAAATGCTATGCCTGCAGGCACTGCGTAGTTGGTCAAATCCCCGAGCAACTTAGCACTGTACTTGCCCGAGGCAATCGACCCAAGATGTAGCGGCAACTCTACAGTATAGGAGGATGTCTTCAGCTTGTAAACGAGCACAACGTCCTCTTCGTGGACTTCACCTAGAGGAAGCTGCGAGTACACTACGTCGAGGAACTGGCCGTAGGCAACTCTACGCAGCCCCTTTGAGTACGTTGAGATCAAGTCGTTTAAAAGATCTCCGCTAGCCCTTATCGATGACAGCGACCTGACCGCGAAGGCCTCTAACAGGTCTCCCGCCACTATAGCCTGCGAAACTCCGTAGTGATTGCAGTCCTTCCACTGCTTCTGGCTACAGATCCTAGCAAAGGATACGTGAGCCGTTGGACCCCCTCTTCTCATCTCGTCCCTATCCATTATATCGTCGTGTATTAGCAAGTAGCTCTGAAGTAGCTCTACTGCAGCCATTACGTCTAACACCTGTTTTACGTCGGTGCCCCAGTGCTTGCTCCAGTATCCAATTAAAACTAGCATAGCTCTAAGCCTCTTACCGCCTCGAAGCGTGTAGTCCTCGGTTACGCCAGCTAGGTCTCGAGCGTGAGGGGCCTCTGCTGAGATCTCCCCGTACATCTCGCTGAAAAGCTCTTTGAGGCGCTTATTTACAAGTCCCACAGTTAGATCTAGCAAGCTCTCAATATTCATTTTTATCGACCAATCACTGCATTATACTCCTAGGCGTACTTTTTTATTTATATCCCCGTAGGGCAATAAGCTCCCTTATAACTCCTAGGCTCCTTAGCGAGGGGGTTAGAAGCTCCCAGTAAACGCCCTGCGGCCTGTACTTTCCACCCGATGTTTTCACTAGGCGCGTCGGCGTAGCGTAGAAATCCACTGTGAGGTCGTGCACCTCAATGGGGACTGTGTCTTCGACAACCTGTAGATCGTGAACAGTAGTTAAAATGGGCGTGCCCTCGTCCACTAACCTAAGCTCCTTCAATATGCCGTACTCGAGCTCAGAGAAGCCGCCGCCTTTACCTAGCCTCGTGCCCCGCCTATCTACAGCTACACATCCTGTTACCACTACATCTATTTTTGGTATCTCCTGTAGCTTGACAAAGCCCCCGTACTTAAATGAGCCGCTGATTGTTGCAGCGCGCGAGTACTTATCACGAGGTATTTTAAATGGGTTTACCAGGATAAAGCCGCTTTGGAGCTTAGGTGAGGCCATAACAACTAGCTTACCCTCAAGAAGGGCCTTTAGCCTAAGGTAGTACTGAGGCGAGTCTGGGTTGGCCTTTATTACTTCAGCTGACTGCCACTCCCTTAGTGTGGCTATTTGCTCAGCGGCTCTATCAGCACCCTTGAAGTTAGGTATTCTGCCTGTAACGGGCCTAGGAAACGCTGCAGCGTTGGTCTGCTCGAGGAGGCTCCAAATTCTCTCTCTTATCCTCTCTTTCACGCGTTTAACGTCGATGCCCGCCTCCATGCGCTAACATCCATTTTCACGTAGTGAAAGAAGGATAAAATAAGCTCGTTTACATTGAGTATAATTGGGTTAAATAATATGTACCCCGTGCTACAGGTGGCTTTAGACCTCGAGGACCTAGTTAAGGCAGTAGATGTAGCATCCAAAGTAGCAGTAGCAACAAACTGTGATCACACGTGGATTGAGGTTGGAACCCCCCTACTAAAGGCTTGGGGAAAGCTCGCAGTGAAAGCCCTGAAAGAGCTAACTAAGTGCTACCTAGTCGCAGATACAAAAACAATGGACGTACCTAGAGCTGAGGCTAAAATAGTCCTTGAAGCTGGAGCAGATGCATTCACCGTTTTAGCAGTAGCCGACGATGACACATTGAGGGAAGCACTTGAGACAAAGAAGCAGTACGGAAAAGGACTCGTTCTAGATTTAATAGGCCAGAGAGAGCCGTACAAGAGGGCGGTTGAAGTAGCTAGGTACGAACCAGACATAATTCTATTTCACGTAGGCATCAGCTCGCAGAGGTATAGGGGGGTAACTGGGGAAGAGCTAGTTAAAGAGGCGATCAGGGCAAAGGAGGAGCTAGGCGTTAGAGTGGGCGTTGCAGGAGGGCTTAAACCAGGCACTATAGGGCCTATTGTCAGCCAAGGAATTGATGTAGTAGTTGTGGGTTCAGCTATAACTTCTTCGAAAGACCCAGCTGTAACCTCTGTCAGCATCCTAAGGGAGATGGGCATTCGTTTTTCACAGTAGATGTAGATCTACATTGACCTCAAAGCCCGCGTAAAACTCGCGATAACTCCCCAGAGCTCCTAGCCGTAATTTTATGCTCTGTATTGAGTTGGATTAAACAACAGCTTACGTACTCTATTGCCCAACTAAGTTGTTATCGTTTTCGCCAGCCCAGGAGGAGTATCGACTGGCAAACCCTTTGCGACTCCAAGGTAATAGGCTAGTAGCTGTAGCACTACAGCTGCAGCCAGCGGGTAAAGGTACCTAGTTGAATGAGGTAGCTCTATTGAGTAGTGCCTCGTTCTAAGCTCCGAATCTAGTGAAATTATGCGCGCTCTCCTCGTCTCGAGCTCGCTCATAACCCTAAAGTAGAGTTGCTTTGCTCGCTCCTCAAAGGGCTCTATTAGGATGACGGGGAAACCAGGCATGATAATCGACAGCGGGCCGTGCCTTAGTTCTCCAAGCTGCATTCCCTCAGCATGTACGAGCGCAGCTTCTTTGAGCTTCAGTGCGCCTTCAACAGCAACTGGGTAAGTTATACCGCTACTTACTACGTACGTGCTGGACGCCTCTTTAATGCTATCTGCAAACCTCGACGCATAATGTTCAATGTGAGGTATCCTCTCCTTAAGCATCCTGCTGTAATTCCTTATTTCCTCGATGAGGTCCCTGTGTTCTTGTGGAGATCGCCTTCCGGTAAATATTCCAGTGTAAGAAGATAGTATTAGCAAAACTGCGAGAGTAGATGTGTATGTCTTAGTGGCTGGTACAGCCATTTCTGGCCCTGCGCCAACGGGTAAATACACGTTTGACTCGAGCGCTAACCTTGAGCCTACATTATTGGTAACGCCAATAATTACAGCGCCCCGCTGCTTAGCCATTTTAACGCTGGTTATGACGTCTGAAGTTTCACCGCTTTGGCTTATAGCTAAAATTACTGTACCAGTCTCTACGCTCTCCAAAGTAGAGTAGGGGAACTCAGCGGCTGAAACAGGGGCTATACCTATGCCTGCAAGCTCGCCGAAGTAATAAGTAGCTGTAAGCGCAGCGTTCAAGCTCGTGCCTGTGCCTATTACAAACACTCTCTTTGCGCCGTGAATAATCATTGAGGCTAAGCGGAGGTACTTCTCCATTACAGCAAGCGTAGCCCCAACAAGTCCATCAGGAACCTCGTGTATTTCCTTGATCATAAAATGGGGGTAGCCCCCTTTCTCAATGTATTCAACGCTGTACTTTAAGCGCTTAGATTGTAGCGCGTTTAAATCAACTGGTGTTCGAGTCATAGCGTTAAGTAAATTCACTGAGTCCAGGGATACAGCCCCTACTGTGTTATCCTCGGTAATGTAGGCAACTTCAGCGTATCCGTACAGAGACGGGAGATCGCTTGAAACGTACACGCAGCTTCTGTCCTGGTTGTAAGCTATGATGAGCGGCTGGCCGTGCTGTATGATGTAGAGCGATTTATCGGGGGCCTTTAAGAGCACCAGTGCGTAGTTCCCAGTAAGCTTAACTGCTACCTGAATCAAGGCATCCACTGGATTCATTCCAGCCTCTATGTACTCCTCGAAAAGGTGGGCAGATACCTCTGTGTCCGTTCTCGACTTAAATGCGTGAGCTTTCTTCTCGAGCTCGAGTTTAACTTCCTCGTAATTATCTACTATGCCGTCCCCTACGACAGCTATCTTTCCACTGCAATCCTGGAGAGGGTGGGTGTTTTCGTGCACGGGCCACCCGCGACTAGCATACCTAGTGTGCCCAACCGCGATAGAGGAATCTATATTTACGAAGTCTACTTGTTTTGAGACATTTAAAAAGTGTCCTGGCGCTTTCCTCACCTCTATGTCTTTTTCGCGCAGAAAAGCTACTCCTGCGCCATCGTAACCCCTGTATATTAGGCGCCTGAGGCCTTCGTATATAACTCCTCTAGGTATTGCTTCCCGACATACTACAGCGAATATACCGCCCATCGAAATCACGTTAGCTAGTACTTCACTAGTTAATATGCTTCTCACAAGAATATATTTTAGTTGGAGTCTCTATGAGCAGGTTCACGTTTATAGCTTTTAACGGCGGCTTTGAACAAGCGGCTAATGACGAGCCTAAAGATCTGCACGATCGAATTAAGCAGCTCGTAGCACCTAGCTACCCCCTATACCATATAACGCGAAATACTTATCTCATACTATCTAACGGGCTCGGCAGAGAACTTCACTACAATTTGTACAGCCAATTGAGCAGTAAATACCCATCCGTGAAAATACTCGTCGCCTCAATTACGCACGAAAACCCTATTTACACTGCTATCAAGTTCTCTAAGCTCGCCAACAAAGCGGATTTTTATTACGAGGAGGGGGCAGAGAAGGAGTACTTCATAGGTTATTTCACCCCAATAGGGAAGCCTGAGACGGATATCCTAGTAGATATTGCGCGCAGGGTGAGGATCGCCATGGAAATAGGCTTGTACTTGTTGAACTTGGGTTCCCTTCCACTCTCTTTAGATGCTACTGGGGTTATCGCAGTGCTTAATAGGGACTCGATTGATCAAATGGAGGCATTAAAACATCATGTAAATATAAGCATAGGAGTTGACTTCTCGGGAGCTAGAGCAGTGGAGAAAGCAGTTAGAGGAACTGCGGAAGCTGGCTTTAAGTGAGCTAAGTGCGCTTAGTGCACATCATTTTGCTAGTAACAAAGAGTAGCACTTCCTTGTTCGGCGGGTTGACATTACGGGGAAAACTTGCTTTAGGGGGTAACCTCTTGATCCCCTGAGCTCGCTCTGCCCCCATTCGCCTCAAAATGCATCAGCCACTAGGCGGGAGCGGGGAGCAGAATCAGCGCGTCAGGTTCGTTCACTAATCACTGGTAATACCGCTCATCACTACAGTTTAATTCAAGAGCTTTGACACTATTATACTTTATAGCAGAGCTAACTTTAGGGCGCCTCTATAACCTTGAGCTTTCCGAGCGCTCCACTTCTACTGGCGAACTCGATATACGTCTTCACTATCTTTAAGGACTGCTCGACCTCTTGCTTTAGTGAGCAGGAAGAGGAAACAGTGAACCCGTTGAAAAGCTCTAGGAGTAATTTTGCAAAGCCGGCGTTGTCGCACTGCTCTACTCGCGCCCCTGAGGCAAGACCTACCATTGCTAACGACTCCAAGTACCTTAATGAGCAGCTCTCAGAGCAAACAATGTATTGATCAAGGCTCAACAATATGCACCTGAGCGCATCTACTTAAGACAAGATACTCCTAGGGCTTTAAAAGCTATCTTTCAGCATTACCGGGCTGGAGGCGTGTAATATGACGTGGAGTGGCCTTAAGAGAGAGGAGACAATTGGTGATAAGATAAAGAAAATTTTCACAAACGAGCAGGAGTCCCTAGAGAAGAGAGCTATAATTGCTCAGTACAGGCTAAAAACTGCTATGGGCAGAATAGGGAACTACATTGAGAAGCTCTCTGAGAGAGATAAGTCGCTGTTTGAGAATATTGTAGACGCTATGATCAAAAAAGATGAAGTAAGGGCGAGGATGTACGCTAAGGAAGTTGCCGAGATCAGGAAGATCAGCAAACAGCTACTAACAGTTCAGTACGCGCTCGAGCACGCTGCGCTAAAGCTAGAGACGTTCATAATTTACGGCGGTGCTGTCAACGAAGTAGCGCCCGTGTTAGGCATAATGAGGGAGGCTCTCGGTATAGTCAAAAATGTGGCGCCTGACGTGTGGATAGACCTGCAGGTGGCCACGAGAGAGCTTGAGTCTGCTATAGGAAGCGGAATTGTAGACTTAACAGTTGACACTGGCGTAGGCTTAGATGGGGAGGCAAAGAAGGTATTAGAAGAAGCTAAAATTGTGGCCGAGCAGAAGATGCGGGAGAAGTTTGCAGAGCTCCCCAAGGGCATATCAATACCGGAGGCAGAGCAGGCAAAGAGCAGTGTTTAAGTGCAGCAAGAATAAGGGACTGTGTCGACATTATGTTTTTTCACTAGAGTAGTGCATTGTGCTTCATCAAGCGCTTTTAGAGTGCCTTTTTAATTACCTTTTGCTCTAGAAATGGTATAAGTCTCCCGTAGGCAGTTCTCTCTAGTGCGTTTAGCGCAACTCTAAGCTCGTCTCTTCTCTCCTTCAATTGATCTGCGCTATAAGCATCTACGGTAGCAGATATGCCCCTGTAAGACACAGATATAGATTTCTGCGATAAAGTCAAGTTTGTGTCTCTCACCTTTAGCGAAACGGCGTTGTCCTGTGCATCGTAAGATAGGGCTACGTACTCGGGCTTATTCCTAGTTAATACTACCCGGCTGTTTGTCCTGTAGACATAAGTGTACTGAGATAAAGCTACAATATCGCGATCCGTTGAGCCGACCGCCTTGGCTACAGCCTCGAGGGCGTTTGCTAGTCTCTCTAAAAGCTCCTTAAGCCTTGAAACAACGCTTAGGGTCTTTTCGTCGAGCTTGCCCTTTGGGGACTTGAGCACGTAGCTCTCAATGTTTAGCGCAGCGTTCTTAAGTAGCTTTGCCCCTACCTCTAGGCCTTGAGATGTTGTAGGCAAATTCGCTCACCGAGATGTTCTTCAATCTCTACCACAACTTATATATTTCATCAACTATATCATCCCTTATTATCTCGTGCCCTGTGCCGTCCAACAAAATGAGCTCACCGGATCCCTCCATTACCTCTCCAACTAGTGTGTACGGCCTCTTTAGATCCTCTAACGCGCATTCAAAGTCTTTTTTAGCGGCAGGAGGTACTGTAGCTACTAGGCATCCACTGCTTAACAACTTCAATGGATTTACGCCGACAGCTCTTGTTATGGCCTCCACAGTACTCTCTAATCTGATCCTGTCGCGGTGCACTTTAATGCAACCCCGACTGGCAACAGCTAGTTCGCGGATAGCCTGCAGCACGCCCCCTTCAGTTGCGTCGTGCATAGAGTTAACGTAGTCCTTGATTCTAAGCGCTACGCTAGTTACACCTATTTCGTATATGTACTGCTTAGCTTTCTCTATCATCTCTCTATCAACTTTTTTCTGGAGCAAGGTTTCCTCTAAATCCCACGCAATTATTCCAGCGCCTTCGCCGCCTACCCTGCCGACAACATACACGTAATCCCCCACTTTGGCGTCGCGAGTCAGGATCACCCTAGTGCGCGTAAAGCCTAAGACAGTCATGTTAATTATCGGCCTAGTTATGCCTGGGGTAACCTCAGTGTGTCCCCCGATAGCAACTCCTTCTACTTCCCTCATGGCTAAGGCCATGTCCCGGAAGAGCTCCTTTACAGCGCTCTCGCTGAAACCGCTCGGCAGCAAAATTACCGGCAGAAACCACTTTGGCTTAACGCCCCTTACGGCTATATCGTTGCTAGCTACGTGCACCGCTAGGTAACCTGAGCGCTTCACTCCAGTTGTTATTGGATCCGAGTGCGCGACCAGAAATCCATCGCGGATCCTCACTACGGCTGCGTCCTCGCCCTGAGATGGACCGAGTACAACGTCTACGTCATCTAGGGGGAGGTACGAAATTATCTCAGACATGAATTTCCAGTCCAGCTTGCCAGTTCTCATAGTTTACACCAACTTATCTTAGACCTCTCCTGTAGCACTCTATGCACACGTATTCAATTAAAGACACTTGCACGAGGCATCTCTCGCAGGCGTGCCTTCCGCAGTGCTTACAAGTGCCTATTGACAAGTGATTGCCGCACAGCTTGCAGAGCGCATTCTCGCACACGAGGCAGTGCCCCTTGAGATGATTAAAGTCATCATCGCACGCCCTTCTCCCGCAGATGCTACACTTATGGGTAGCTGCCTTCTTGTTGCATATCTCGCACTCCGTTTTTGACACCTAGGGCGGTTTAACGTTGAAGTACTTAACTACGTTGTCAACGAGCATCTTATAAGCTTGCTCTTCACTTATAAGCCCTCTAGTTAAGTAGTCTTTTACAACCCTTGGTATATCCCAAGGGTAGGCAGAAGACCCCGGCCTGGACAGGTCATCTATGAAGTCTGACTCGAACATGCCGTGCTTCCAAGCGTTCAGGGCGTATTCTTCGTTAAAGTGCCTAATGGGAGCTGTGAACGGCATTGAGAGCTGTTCTGCCCACTTAGCGGTCTCCAAGTTAGCGTGGTGTATTAAGACTCTAGACGCGTCCACACCGGCTATCTCCGAGAGCAATTTAACTGAGTAAGCTGTTGGGAATCCCCCCTGCTCTAGGTGGAGCTGAACCGGTACTCTGTAGTCGCGGGCAATGAGGAGCGCTCGCACCATTATAATCTCGGAGAGCACAAGTCTCTCGGGACTTGTGCTGTAGTGTTGCCTCCCTACTTCGCCTATACCTTCTACTCTTTGGTTCTTGACAGCTTCTTCTAGAAGCTTTAGCACTTCCTCAGTTAACCGCACCAAGCTGTTTAACTTCAGCCCCTCTCTGAGGTACTCGTCTACTTCAGCTGGATGTATGCCAATAAACCTAGCTGCCTCGATACCCTCTTCTTTGGCCTTTAGGTACTCGTTGTTGACTAAGTCGAGCACCCTTCTGTAGGACTCTACGCTGGGATCCGCGAAGCCGTAATAGCGAGGCGGGAGGCCCACAATTGCAATGAACCAGCCGCCCTCGCCCGTAAATTTCCTAGCTATTCTAGCTGCTCCTAGCCCTTTAGTTGGATTTACGTGGAGATGCGCATCGCTGTAGAGCAATTTGGGCACCTAAACTATGGTATACAGTTAAATTATTTACTGTTGGGCTCTGTTTTTACTTTTTAGGGACGTTGCTTAAGTGAGAGGTAGAGAAGTGAGCGCATGGACGCTAAGAGAAAAATAAAAGAGATCAAAATTGAATTGCCCGAGGAATTACACAGCACACTCGAAGAGCTGGCGAGGAGGGAGGGGTGGGGAAGCGTGCACGAGCTTGTCCTCTCAATAATAGCAAACTACGCAAAGCGAGATCGTGAAATAAAGGGAGAAGATTCCACGGAAAAGATGAGGGTAAAGCTCGAGCGATACATACAGGATGAGCTGAACAAACGGCTTGCAGGGGTAGAGACGCTGAGGAGGCAGATCTCAGAGTTATACGATGAATTAGACTCTATTAAGCATAGGCTAGAGGCCATTGAGAGCTCTACTAAAGGGAGGGCTACAGATAGGCCTCAACAAAGGCCTTCGGGCAAGTCCGCAATTGAGAGGCTAAAGGACGAGAAAGTGCTTTTCGAGAGCAAGCTACCAGCGACGATTCAACGGGATCGACTGTTCTCTTACTTCGAGAGGACAGGCGCTGTTGTTTTAAAGTTAAGCAGGGAGAGAATAGCTGTAGACCAAGAGTTTTGGGAGGAGTTCAAGGATAAATTAACAAGTGAAGTGTCCTCAAACAAAGAGGAAGAAATAACTCAAGTGCTTGGCCAGAGGGGGTATGCGCTCTGGAAGGCGCTGTACAATGATAACTTCATCATATTTGACCCCAAGACAAAGAAGTGGAGGTTCATACACAGCGAGATGCCTTAGTGGTGTCTGCATTGAGTCTTTCGCTTTGTGAGTACAAATACGAAGAGTACTTGAAATACGTGAATATCCTCAGAAATGGGGCAATCCTGCTCGGGAGATATTTCACTGTGGATGGGTTCTCTAATAGACCTATAAGAGTAATTACGCACGCGCATTCTGACCACTTATGCGGGCTAGAGGAAAGCATAAAGCACTCTAGCCGAGTCATTGCATCGTCTATTACGCTAGATCTCGTGGAGGCGTTGGGCTATGTTAAGCAGGAGCTCGCGCCCCTTTTAAGGCTCAAGGGCCAAGCGCTGAACTACCACGAAGCTTTCGTCGCCAATGAAGAGACCTGCACCCTGCTTAAAGTTGACCACATACCCGGCGCTTCGCAGGTCTTAGTTAAGTTGAAGGATAGGGGGATCTCCTTAGGCTACACTGGTGACTTTAAGCTAACCGATAAAACAGAGATCTTGGAGAACCCAAATGTATTAGTTATTGAGGCTACATACAGTGATCCAACGTTCGTGCGCAACTACAAGAGCACTGTACCTCAAATACTGGCGGACCTTGTCTCAGAGGGTCTCTCCAAGTATAAGAGAGTTTATATTTACGCTTACCACGGGAAGATACAGGAGGCTATGAGTATTCTTAGAGAGAACGACATAGGAGTCCCCTTTGTGTTACCCGATAAAGTCTATCGTGCAACAAAGCTCCTCGAGTGCAAGTATGGCTACAAGTACGGAGAGTACTTTAAGGAGAGATCACCTGTGAAATCAGACAGATTAGTGTTCTTTAAGCACTTCAACACTGCTCGCTTCAGGAGGCTAGATAATAACGCGCTTTATATTGTTCTAACGGGCAGGTTCACTAATGAGCCATTCAAGAAGATAGATGACTACACATATGTAATATCTTTGAGTGATCACGCGGATTTCGCCGACTTAGTTGAATACGTTAAGTTGGCTAACCCAGAGTTAGTTATAATAGATTCCTCTCGTGCAGATAATACAGAGGGGCTGAGAAGCCATTTGCTCAGTAAGGGCTACTGCGCGCTTTCCCTACCTTAAGGTGAAGTGACGTGAAAAGCGTAGTTGTTAAACACCACATGTTGAACGCCAAGCTAATGGGATTAGGCGGCTCTCACTACGTGATGCTAGAGACAGCTATAGCTTTTGCTGAGAGGGGCTTTGAGACGTACATAGACAGCCCACTTATATCATCTCGTTGTGATTTATTTGAGCTGGCTAATTTCTTTGGAGTTAACAGGAAGGATCTCATGGGTATAGGCATAGGAGGGACGTACAACAACTCGAAGCTAGTTATCAACACTAGCGGCGATGTTCTCTCTGGGGCAGGGGATGTTGTCTACCTCCACTACCCTTCTTTCTTAGACTACAGAGTTTACTACTCTCCTTTGTACGGCATATTTGACCTCTTCGGTAAAACTTACTCTATCACGAACACCGTTCTATTCCCGTTGTTATCGCGCAAGGTTAAAGTGTACTTAGCTAACTCGTGGTTTACGGCTAGCTTTTTCAAGCGCTATTTCAGAGTAGACCCGATTATAATAAACCCACCAGTTAACTTAGACGACATTATCCACAAGGAGCCGTTGCCTTTAAGTAGCAGGGAGAACTACGTGTTGACGGTCGCCAGGATAAGCCCTGAAAAACACCCCGAGCTAGTAGTTCAACTAGCCAAAAGCCTCAAAAAGCAGAAAATTTCTAGGGTAAACCTGGTGGGCGTGCTGTCCAACTACAACAAGCTCCTGTATGAGTCCCTCATGGATTTAGCCGCTAAGGAGGGAGTAGACGATTTCGTTGACCTGCACATTAACATAACGAGAGAGAAGCTTGTTGAGTTGTATAGAAAGGCCCTTGTTTACGTTCACATAACGCCAAGAGAGCACTTTGGAATCAGCATTGTTGAGGCAATGGCCGCTGCTACTCCAGTTATAGTGCCTGTAAACTCCGGTGGATGGATTGACATAGCCCGCCAGGATATTCACGTAGCTAGGCCCTACAGCATAATCAGCGAAGTTTCTTGTATAGTTAGGGAGCTAGCGTCTAACCCTAGTCTGTGGAATCAAGTAAGCTGGAGAGCATACAGGAGGGCCCTCCAGTTAGATCGAAGGGAGTTCAGGAGAAAAATATATCAGGTAGTTGAACCGATAATAAATGGCAACGCAGGATGAGGAGGCAAAAGCGTACCTGATAGAGTGATGTAGAAGAGCCGAGCTGACTTCCTCAGAGTGAATTAAAGCTAAGGCAAATCGAGAAGCGAGTCCCGCCGGGGGGACTTGAACCCCCGACCCCCCGGTGTCTACTCCTCACTACAGCCGGGCGCTCTGCCGCTGAGCTACGGCGGGCGCAACACTAAAATCTAGTTTCCTGTAAATACCTAAAAAATTTTACTGAAGAAGGTATTATAGCTAAAGCCCTAATTTACAAAGTGGTGTGCTTGTGGAGGAATTAGTAGCCTCGATAACAAACGCAATTGCATGCGACATCGAAGAAATAAACGGCGTTTTAAAGGAGAAGGACTCGACGAGAGAGAGCGCTATTAAGGTCATTCGCGAAATAACGAGGATTTCGGGTAGCGTGGTTAATAGCGTCCACTACGGTAAATACAAAGAGGCCCAGGCGCTCCTAGCTAAAGTTAAGGAGCTTGTCTCGTCCCTCTTAGAGTTGGTTGACCCCCACCCCGATTTGAAGTACTCGGGGCTGATTTTTAATGGACTTAGCGAGTACGTAGAGGCATACGTAGTTTACTCCATCGTTGTTGAGGGGAGAATGCCTTCGCGCCGCGAGATAAGCGTTCCCCTCGTACCCTACTTACAGGGACTAGGCGATGTTGTGGGGGAGCTTAGAAGATTTGTAGTCAAGCTACTAAACGAAATAAAAGTCGCAGAAGCTGAGACTTACTTAAGCATCATGGAGGCAATTTTCAACAACTTGAAAGCCCTAGATTACCCAGAGTCTCTAATACCTGGAGTTAGGCACAAAGTCGATGTAGCTGCTAGGCTATTAGAGGATACTCGCGTCCTCATCCTAAATACAAAGAACTCTCTCAGGTGCGTTGATAGAAGTGGAGCAACTTGATACAAATATACTGCTACATGTAGGGTCCTAAGATTGGGGAGTAACGTTTTTAAAACCTGCTTCATTCCTTTTAATTAAAGTAGGAAAGAGGTAGCGAGGGCCCGTCGTCTAGCCTGGCTAGGATGCCGCCCTTACAAGCTATAGCTGTGTACTGGTAGGCCTAGGAAAGGCGGAGGTCCGGGGTTCAAATCCCCGCGGGCCCACTAAGCTTTGCTTAATACTACATCTAACTAAGTGCCCGTCCCCCAACAATTACTGGAGCACTCTACAGCTTTGGGGACACAGATTTGTGCCAAGGCTAATATATAAGTAAATTAAGTACATAGTTATATAAAATATGGGGCACTTTATGGGCTTTCCCATAGATCCCCTTAAAGAGATCTCACTAAGCGAAGTAATGAAGCACGTAGTAAATATTACTAACATCGGACAAAAGCTTGCTGGTTCTGCCGAAGAAAGCATTTTCGTGGATTATATTAGGAAAACCCTTGACTCCTATGGAGTTAAGTACGAGGTTTATGAGCACCCCGGGTACGTTAGTAGACCTTCTACTTGTGAACTCGAGGTCATCCATCCAGTTCAGCTCAAAGTGCCGTGTAGAACTTACGCCCACTCTGCTCAAACCCCTGAAGAGGGAATAGAGGGAGAGGTAGTTTACGTAGGCGCAGGGGGGCTTGAAGATTACCTTGGTAAAAGCGTATCTGGGAAAATAACGCTTGCCGAGCTATCTTATGCGCCTCCGAGGCCAGAGAAAGTTAGAATCGCGCAGGAGAGAGGAGCTATTGCTCAAATACAAATTAACTGGGGACTAGAGGAAAGGAGGATCTTGCCCTATGGAACTGTTAAATCTATATGGGGGCTTCCAACTAGAGATCAAGTCAACAGGATTACTAGGATACCGGCTTTAGCTGTGACAAAAGCCGATGGAAAGTACTTAAAGGAGGTCCTAGACGCACACGGGAGCCTAAAAGTCAGGCTAAAGACTGTAGCGTGGAGCGGGTATATGCCAATACACGACATCGTTGCCTACATTGACGGGGCCGTTGACAAAAAGTTTGTCGTAGTTCATGGGCACTACGACTGCTGGGGCCCTGGAGCAACCGATAACGCGACAGGAAATGCCCTCTTGCTTGAATTGGCCCGCGTTTTTAACGAATTAAAGGGGAGCATGAAGCGCGGGTTGAGAGTTGCGTGGTGGTCTGGCCACGAAACAGGCATAATGTCTGGGTCCTCATGGTATGTAGACAACTTCTGGGATGAACTACGCGAGGGTTGCGTTGCCTGGATCAACGTTGACTCTCCGGGAATGAAGGGAACAGACAAATTCATGGTGAGGAGTAGCGAAGAGCTACAGCCGTTCTGGGTGAAAATTATTAGGAGCGCTGATAAATCGGAGCCCGAAGAAGTGCTGAGGGTCATGAAAGTGGGAGATCAATCCGTTTTAGGCGTGGGCGTGCCGTCGGCATCAGTAAACACGATGTTCCCCAGAGACGTAATCATTAGAGAAGTTGGCAGGTATACGCCAGTTTACCTTGGGTGGTGGTACCACAGCGACGAGGATACCCTTGATAAAGTAGATGAAGTTGCCCTAGAGAGAAGCATTAAAGTGCACGTATCAGCAGTGCACGAGCTGACAACTGCCCCAATTCTACCTTACGACTTCTCGAAATCAACTAATGTTGTCCGCGAAGCTTTCAGGGAGGCTGAGACGCGAATGAGTGAGGCGGGGATCATCCTAGGGAGATTTAAAAAGTGCATGAGCAGCGTTGAGAAGCTATCCAACTACTCCTCTATTCTAAACGATCTTACCTCGTCTGCTGCTATCAGACTTGACTCTAAACTGGTAGAGAAGCTGAATGCGCTGTTAATAAAGTACTCGAGAACCCTTGTCCCTATGCTCTACGTGTACGATGTAAGGTACAGGCAGGATCCCTACGGACTTTCATACCTCAACTTCCCTGTACCTAAGCTACAGGTTCTAAGAGATCTCCTCAAGGTAGAAAAATCGAGCCCAGAGCACGTAATGATTTTAACAGAGTACACTAGGAATATAAACGAGCTCTGCGATATGATCGATGAACTTATTGAATATACCTCTATGTATTTGTATTGATCTAACAGGGGATTGGCGACGGCTTAAGCTACTTGAACTCTAAAGTACTTGTTTTTACAAAACTTTAAACCCACCTTTAATTACTTTTTGTGAATATTTAGGAGTTATATTAAGTCCAATCGATATAGCTTAGCTTAATTTTTAACACCGGGGACTGCCTTAGCCGTAATTATGTTCTCGCTAGTGCATATATTTGTATATCTGCGTAAATGTGAAATCTTTCTATAATTACGTAAATTGACATATTTATAAGATTGCTTAGTTACCATTACAAATACGGCTGAGTAAAAACGCAACAACTAATGGAAGTGGGTGATTAGAATTTGATTGGAATAGAGAGGAGGAGAGTTCAAAAGACCGGATCGTCTTCATTTATAATTACACTACCAAAGGAGTGGATTGAAGCAACTCGGCTAAAGAGCGGGGACTACGTAATCGTTGAGAAAGTAGGCGATAAATTGATCATAACGCCGCCTACGATTGAGTCTTCTCAGCTAAAAATGAACATCAGAGTCTACCCGGGAGTCGACTCTTCGCAGGTGTTCAGGGTAATCCTAGGGGCATACATAAGTGGATACAACATAATCAATATCGCTTTCGATAAGAGCATTCCCGATCTGGCGAAGCTAGTCAGCGAAATCAAGAGCTTATCTAGGATAAAGCTTCCAGGAATAGAGGTAATAGAGGAAACTTACAACAGCGTTACCTTCAAGGTACTGCTGGACCTACACGAGCTGCCTTTAATTAACGCCATAAGGAGGCTTCACTTAATTGTGAACAGCATGCTACAAGACTGCGCTAACCTGCTTAAATCTGGTGATCTCGATATAGCTCACATAGTTATACAAAGAGATGACGAAGCAGATAGATTTCACCACATGATAGCGAGGGAGCTCTCTTCATCTCTCCTGAGCATAAAAGTGCAGCACGAGCTAGGCATAACAAACATAACAGAGACTCTGAGCTACAGGATCGTGGCTCGAAACCTAGAGAGAGTTGCTGATCACGCCGTGAACGTAGCGAAGCGCGTCCTAGCAGTAGAGGGCCTGAGGAACGTAGATTACGTGTACGACTTCTTAGTAAAGGATACTGAGCTCTTTAATAACGCTATGAGCGCTTTTTACTCATACAGCAGGAGGGAAGCTGAAGGAGTAATCTCGGAGAGTAGGAAAATAGTGAGCGAAATTGAGGACACTCTCTACACTAGAGTTATCGAAGCTCCCATTGATGTCAAGGAGAAGATAACTATTACGCTAATACTAGATAGCATAAAGAGAATTGCTAGGTATTCTAATGGCATAGCTGAAGCTGTCTTAAACATTAAAGTAGCTAAAACTAACGAGCTCGATGTTAAGTAAATAAGATATCGATAAAGCTATAAAATCGTTTTTACAATAATTTAAGGAGAGCCCTGGGCCCCTATAACGCCTCCGAGTACCGGAGGAGAGTGAGTAGGGGACGGGTCGCTCCCGGCCTCTCCTAATTTAAAACTTTAATAAGAGAAACTTCTAAAAATAGAGATAGAAACAGCGCCGGGGTGGCCGAGCGGCCTAAGGCGGCGGGCTGCAGGGCTTTCGAAGCAGGGGCTCAGAGACCCGCTTTACCGCGGGTTCAAATCCCGCCCCCGGCTCTTTTACCTGCTCCCTATTGTATCTCCTTTATATTCTGGCACTTCAACTTCTTCAAGTAGTCCTCGAGGTTACTTAGCGGTATCTTTATCGTGTACAAGCACCTCTTCGTCCTCGCCTTTATTTTAGCGATTCCCTCCTTGTCCAACTTGATTACTCTGCACTCTAGTGCTCTTTCTGAGATCCTAATGAACTCTTCTGCATCTGATATCTCTCTTGGCATGCTTAAGCACCTAATGTACAATTTATACTTCCATTGCTTATAACCCTATAAATACAATTTTTAAAACGAAATGCGGTGGTACTGTGCTACACAGGCAGAGATACGAGGACTACCTTGTAACTATTTACAGGCTTGAAGAAGCTCTTGGGGAGGCGAAGACTAGCGATATAGCCCGGGAATTAAAGGTGTCTCCTGCAACAGTTTCCAAGGTAATTAGGCAACTTGAAAGCAAAGGCTTGGTGAAGCGAGAGAAATACCATTACGTAAAGCTAATAGGTAGGGGGCGAAAAATAGCAGAGCTAGTTGTTAGGAAACACCGAATAGCAGAGGTCTTCCTGTCAAATATCCTCGGATTCAACGAGCTGGACTCCCACAGCTATGCGCACTACTTGGAGCATTTGCCGGACGTTGTCATTGAAAAGCTGTACGCATATACGAACTACCCACAGTACTGCCCACACGGAAACGATATACCCAGCTCAAGCTCGGGGGACGTGCGCTTAAGTAGGTTAAGCCAAGTCCTAGAGGGGGAGACATGTAGTGTGGTCAAAATCGCGGGCGAGTTCATCGGCATTCTCGAGTACTTGTACAAAGAGGGCATTAAACCGGGCGTACAATTGGCAGTTGTAGAGAGGAGAGATCAAGGTATACTCGTTAGCTTTGGTAGCTCTACCCAGGAGATCCCAAACTATGTAGCTCGGTTTATATATGTTAAATGCTAGTTCTCTGCGCGCTTATCTATGCCACGGCTGATCGCCAGATTAATAGATTTGGATATGTCTAAATTTTTTAAGGCCTAAGCTAATACTGAGTAAGCGATTATTGGTGCTTATTGATGTCAACCACAAGCCTTGATCTAGTTAAAGAGGGGAGAAGGGCTGTTATAAGGGGCTTTAACGGCGAGTGCGGGTGGACGCGTAGACTGCAGTGCATGGGAATAACGCCCGGCACTGAAGTAGAGGTACTGCTCAACCGAAAGAGGGGGCCACTGGTTCTAAGAGTTAAAAACGGCACAGAAATCTCTATTGGTCGCGGATTAGCTAGAAAAATCGCAGTAGAGGTACTTGAGTAGTGGTTACGAAAAGAGTAACAGTAGCTATAATAGGGCAACCGAACGTTGGCAAGTCAACACTTTTTAATGTGCTTGCAAAGCAGCACGTGATAGTAACTAACTGGCCAGGCAAGACTGTAGAGCGCTATGAGGCGCGCATTAAGTACAAAGACCATGAGATCATACTAGTGGACTTGCCCGGAATTTACGGGTTTTCGTATCTCACGCTAGAGGAAAGAATAAGCAGGGACTACGTGTTAAACGAGAGACCTGATGTAGTAGTTGTCCTCGTTGACTCGCTTTCGCCCGAGAGAACAATGTACTTAGCTGTTGAGTTGCTCGAAATGCGGAGAAACGTTGTACTTGCTTTCACTAAAGTCGATGAAGCGCACAGTAGAGGCGTTCATATCAATTTCGAGCTACTCGAAAGGGAGCTGGAGGTCCCAGTTGTTCCTGTATCCGCAGTCAAGAAAATAGGGATAGACTACTTGCTGGAAGCGATTGTTAGAGCGTCTAGGTCCAGCAAAAAGCCTTTAGTGGTGGACTACGGGGAATTAAATCCATTTATAGATGAAGTGGTGGCCAGCGCACAGAAAGCTGCCGCCAATTTGAAGTACCCTCTGCGTTGGGCAGCTATAAAGTTTCTCGAGGGAGACACTGGAGTAGAGGGCGAGCTTGAATCCCTAGGGGATACTTATGGATACTTAGAGGCAATAAGGGTTGAGGCAGCGAAGAGGTTTGGAGCGAGCATATCCTCGCTGGTTGTGAAAAAGCGCTTCGAGTACATAGAGGCGCTAGCTCGAAATGCGATTGCTAGGGCTACAATTCCTCAACATGGGGTTTCACTCGCTAAGATCTTCTATAATCCCTACGCGGCGCCCCTCGTGTCGGGTGCACTGCTGTTTTCCGTCTTCACCGCGGTTTTTGCAATTAATACTGGTTACCCCTTGACAGCAATATTGAGGAGCTTAGGCTACAATGGAGTCGCTGAATGGCTCGAGGAGAACAGCTTGAGCAACTTAATTGGGTACTGGCTTAGCTCTCTCTCAGGGGCTATTCTCCGCACCTTTGGCGAGACGCTTATCTCCAGGTTCATTGTAGAGGCTATAATCCGCGGTTTAGCAACGCTGCTGTTGTTCTTACCGCTACTACTAATCGCCATGGTTGCCCTTGGGGCACTAGATGACTCGGGCATTGTCCCCAGGATAGCTGTTGGGATGCACGCTCTTTTCCAAAAAATAGGCCTATCTGGACACGCGATGTTTCCGCTAATAATGTCGCTTGGATGCAACGTCCCAGGAGTACTCATAACAAGGGCTGTTCCAAGCGCAACTGAGAGGTGGCGCTTAATGCTATTAGTGCCCTTTATGCCGTGCCAAGCCAGGTTGTTAGTTCTCCTAGCTGTAGCAGGAGCTTCGACTAGCCTGCCGGGAGCTCTCCTTGTACCGCTAGCGTACTTAACTGCCTTCTCTGTAGTTGTTGTAATTAGCTTGGCTGTTAGCTTGTTGTCGAGGAAGAGAGGAGAGGCTACTGAAATAGAGCTACTGCTGGAGTTGCCGCCGCTTCATAAGCCTATACCCAAGGTGATATGGTGGTTTGCCTGGTCTAACATCAAGCACTTTTTAGCAAAAGCTGGCACTGTAATACTGCTGGCCAATATAATAGCGTGGGTTCTCACCAACTTAAATGCGGGCATGGGAATAGCTAGCGAGCCTAGCGAAAGCGTTGCAGCTTTCATTTCGCGAGGTTTAGCGCCAATACTAGCGCCTCTCGGCGTCAGTGGACCTAATGCATGGTTTATAGTGTTTGCCCTAATAATGGGCTTCATAGCTAAAGAGCTTTTTGTGAGCTCTTTAATAGGGGTATCCGGTCTATACACTCTGAGAGATGTGTTTAAAGCAGTTGAGCTGAGCCCTGCCTCCACAGTTGCTATATCGTTACTAGTAACGCTGTACGTTCCCTGCCTGGCAACGCTGATCGCTATTTACAGCGAATCCAAGAGCTTAAAGCTGGTGATTGAAGTAGCTCTAGCTATGCTCGTTGTAGCCTACGCAACTTCGCTCGTAATCTACAACGCCTTCAGCCTAATGCTACAGTAAACAGCATAGGAATGCTCGAGCAAAGGACCGCGGGCCCGCCGGGATTTGAACCCGGGTCCTCCGGCTTAGGAGGCCGGCGCCCTCTCCTAGCTAGGCGACGGGCCCTAGAACTCCTCCTTATCAGAGTGTTTGGGTCAGGGGTATTTATAAGTAACAGGTCATAAAAACAGAAATAACGTGTTTTTCTCTCAACGCAAAATCCCGAGAGCTATCTAACGGAAATGGAGAGCTCGTTGAGGTGCTGAAGACGTTTGATCCCTTGGAGAGAGAACAGCCATGAAGACCTGGTCGAGGCTTTAAATATACATCTCAACGAAGTCTAATTCACAGGAAACGGGGCGCGGGACCTAGGCAAGTTCTCGCCCACGCGTATACACAGCACGGAGCTCTCCACGGCGAGCTAGGTAAGTTCGGCGATAGTATTCTCACGGTTTATAATCCAATAATGGTGATAAGTAGTAGGTAGCCGGTGGACTCAATGAGCGAGGCTAATGAAGCGTACAGAGCAGCTAGCCCTGCTGAGTTCTTCTACAAGTACAGGGAGGTAGCTGGGTTTTCAAACCCAGCTAGAGCTATTTATCAAACTGTAAGAGAGCTCGTTGAAAACTCCCTTGATGCCACTGATGTCTACGGCATTTTACCGGATATAAAGGTCTCCATGAGGAAAGCAGATGAAATACGCGACTTTTATAGGATAACTATAGAAGATAATGGAATAGGGATGCCCCCTCACGTAGTTCCCAATGCTTTTGGTAAAGTGCTCTTCAGCAGCAAATACGTCCTAAAGCAGTCAAGGGGCATGTACGGCCTAGGAGTAAAAATGGTAGTGCTTTACGCGCAAATGACCACTGGCAGACCGATTGAGGTCACCACTAGTAGAGCCGGCCTTAAAAGAGTATACTTCTTTAAGCTCAGAATAGATGTGGACAGAAATGAGCCAGTAGTAATAGAGGCCGGCAGCTGGAGGAAGACGAGGGACTGGCACGGCACAGTTGTCTCGGTTACAATCGAGGGAGATTGGGGGCGTGCAAAACAGCGCGTGCTCGAGTATCTCTCTAGAACCTCTATAGCGTTGCCTTACGCGAATATAGTTTTCATAACGCCGGAGAGCGAGATTGTTTACCATCCCCGCATTACGAACACTATACCAAAACCTCCCGTTGAAACAAAGCCCCACCCGCAGGGAGTGGACTTGGAGTTTCTAAGTAATATCATAAGGAATAAAAACTACAACTCCCTCAGGGACCTATTAGTGAGTAGTTTTCAGGGCATTGGGGAGGCTACCGCTAAGTTGATATTGAGTCTAGCTAAGATAGATCCTAACAAGAGCCCGCACGAGCTAACTAACGACGATCTTTTGACGCTCGTAAACACCATGAAGTCCTACGATAAGTACAGGCCGCCTTCAGCTGCATCTCTATCTCCTCTTGGCGAGCAGGTAATAAAGGCCGGGTTAATGAGAGCGTTTAATCCAGAGTACATAGATGTAGGCGTGAGGAGGCCGGGATCGTACAATGGTCATCCATTCATACTAGAAGTTGGTATTGCATATGGCGGCAACACGCCTGTCAGCAACGATTACCCGCTAGTGCTAAGATACGCGAACAAAATACCCCTGCTCTACGATGAGAGCACAGATGTGATCGTGCAGGTTGTAAAAGAGGAAATTGACTGGGAAAACTACATGATTGTCTTTCCATCCCCAATACTTGTCTTGGCGCATATCTGCAGCACCAAGATACCGTTCAAAGGCGTTGGCAAAGAGAGCATAGCTGATGTCCCAGAGATACGCAGGGAAGTAAAGCTAACTATAATGGAGATCGCAAGAAGGCTTAGAAGCTACCTTTCTAGGAAAGCGAGAGAAGAGGAAGCAAAGCGGAGAGCGGAGTCCATTGCGAAGTACATCCCAGAAGTCGCGAGGAGCCTTGCAACTATTTTAGCCGAGCACGAAGAAGAGCTCGTCAAAATAAAGGGGGACTTGGTGGATAAATTGGCTTCAGTAGTCTCGAGGAGAACGAGCGTCCCCATGAGCCTAATAGAGGAAATCGTAAAATCGGTGGAGGCATAGACCTGATGGTGGTAGAATGCCCTCTCAAGTAGATACCTTAGCTAGGAACAAGGCGCTTGGGTTAATTAAGGACTCTATGAGAGATGTCTTAAACCAAATAAATAGAGGGGAGAAACCTCTACTTGTTATTCCAAAGAGGACATTAACGAATACAATATATGACCTCAAGAACAAGATGTTGCTCCTGGGCCCTGAGACCCAGCACAGATCATTTGCAGATGCAAATGAAGCCAAGAAGTTCATGCAGACTTTACTAATGGCTTCAATAGTGTTCGACGCGCTAAGGAACAATGAGTATCCCACTATACGTGATCTATACTACAGAGGAAAGCACTCAATTAGCTTTAAGAGCGCTACGGGCAAAAGAGTGAGCGAGAACACTTGGGATGAACAGAGGGAATCTGATAGCGTGATAAGGGACTTAGAGGTCTACCTGTCTGTTCTCCGCGAAGACTTATTAATACTTAGTAAGGAGAAGGGCAAGGTAGTTGGCAACCTGGTTATTAGAAGCGGCGATGACGTGATAGATTTAAGCAAGATGGGTCACGGCGCCTACGCAATTGAGCCAACGCCCGATCTCATAGAATTTGTCGATATAGATGCAGATTACATCCTAGTAGTAGAGAAAGACGCTGTTTTCCAGCAGCTGCACAGATATGGCTTTTGGAGAAAGTATCGCACCGTGCTAGTCACTAGTGCAGGGCAACCAGATCGCGCAACGCGTCGATTCGTTAGAAGGCTAAGCGAAGAATTCAAGCTCCCAGTCTATATTCTGTGCGATAGCGACCCATATGGGTTCTACATATACAGCGTGTTTAAAGCTGGCAGTATAACGCTGTCATACGAGAGTGAAAGATTGGCTATACCTAGCGCTAAATTCATTGGTGTCTCTATGACCGATATTTTCGGCGTTGATCTCTTCGAGAAAATAGCGAGAAACAAACCAATTAAGG
The DNA here is from genome assembly GCA_038888155.1 of Desulfurococcaceae archaeon. Taxonomy (GTDB): domain Archaea; phylum Thermoproteota; class Thermoprotei_A; order Sulfolobales; family Desulfurococcaceae; genus UBA285. Next base: position 75,677 of record JAWAJB010000003.1, on the reverse strand, counting down.
ACTTGCTAGAAGAAATTGCGCCTGGGATCACCAGCTTAAAATCGAAGAGCCCTTACTTAGATGAGCGCGAGAGGTCGAACTTTATAATTAAAGCTAAAACGAGGGATATTGAGAGGGCTGTAGAGCTCGTAGGCTATAAAGTGGCTGAGGTGTGCATCAACAACGCTGAGGCAAAAAGCAAAATAAAGAGGAAAGAGGGGCTTACAGGCTACCCCTGGTTCACATCCCCTGAGTGGGTTAGAGAGCTCTGCGTGTTCTTTAACACTCTGAGTAAACTCGAGATCGAGGCCTTTGCTAGCAAGGGGCTAAAGTTCCTCGCAGATAAGTACATACCTGAAAAGATTGGGGGCGAGGATTGGATAGACTGAAGCTAGGCGCTTATTTCCCTTGACGTGAACCCCCAATAGACAATAACGATTGCGCGCGGAATTCGCCGCGCGGTTACAGCTTGAAAACTCAGCTGAGACAGGTTTCTTCATTGATCAACCTTTTAGGGGAGTCATCATCAACACTACTAATACTTACGTTTCGTTATATTTCTTTCAGCTCCTCCTCTCGGTACTCTACTATATCGTGAAATGTATTCTTGTTACAGTGAGGGCAGTAGTGGTATAGCTTGTTGTACTCTTGCTTCAGGGGGAAGCTCACTAGTAGGTTCCAATGATTCTGGCACTCTGTACACTTAAGCACCCAGTATCCCAAATTATTCACCGATAGCTAATCAGCGCTATTGCCCTTTTTATTTAAGCCCCTCTCGCTCAAGAGCCTTACAGCTTTTCTAAGGATCCCCCTCACTAAGTTCCTTTTACTTAAGTCGTTGAATATGTTGACTGCTGTTTTCCTAATGCTACCTGTCCGCGCTAAGTCTTGGAGAACTTTTTTCTCTAAATCGCTGAGGTCTTTATCTAGGTGCCTTAAAGCTAATCCAGCGATGTCCGATGGGGTCGACTCTAGGTATTGACCTTCCACTAGCGGGCCCTCAAGCTTCTGGGTAACCCTAAATTCTATTACCGTTATAGCGTCATCGTCGCTCAACCCCCTGTAAATTCTCTTCAGGTCGGCTATTAATTCTTCGGTGCTTTCGTAGCCATCTACTCTAGCCTCGTACTCGCCGAGCTCTTTTAGCTTACCGTGATACACCCTCACTATTCTCGCTTTTGCCACTGGTTTACCTCCAGCGTGGATAATTACTTCCCTGTAGCGAGGCTTGACTATGCCCCTCCTAATGGTAGCTCTTTTAACGCCCTTGAGAAGCTTTTCTACATATATGCCCTTCATCATTAAATGTCTTCCAATGAACTTTACTCTTGATCTCCTGCTTATATGGGACACCCTCCCTGAGGCGTGCCTCATTTCATGTTGTAGTGTACTTCAAAACATAGGCCTTTTACTGATGTGCATCGGAAGAGTTAAATCGGCTCTTGGGTACCCCTCAGCTTCCTCTGATAGGAGCTTGATTAGTTCCTCTACTGTCATAGCCCTTTGATCATTAGTTTTCCTTATTTTTACATTGACTGTGCCAGTTTCGACTTCGCGTCGCCCCACGACTACTATGTAGGGCACCCAGCTTGTAGCAGCCTCGCGGATTTTTTTGCCAAGAGTTAGATCTCTATCGTCTAGGTCTACTCTAAACCCTGCCTCTACAAGTTTGTTCGCCACGCTGGAAGCATATTCCAAGTGTTCTCTGGAGACAGCTATAACTCTTACTTGAACGGGGGATAGCCAGAGGGGCAAGTACGGCACCTTTCCTTCCTTCTCCATTAGCGCAGCTGTATCTAAGGCCATGTATATGTACCTCTCCAAGCTCCCAATTAAAGCAGTGTGAATTATAGCTGGGTAGTTCTTTTCGCCCTTTTCATCGGTGTAAGTTATGTTGAACCTCTTGCTGTTGCCAATATCTATTTGAAAAGTAGCTATTTCACGCGGCCTATTGAGGTTATCTATTATGTGGTATTCTACATTTATAACCCAGTAGTATATCCCAGATGGAATAACCGCGAGCAACACGGGGTATCCTTCATTTCTAACAAACTCCTCAAGCGAATCCCTGTGATTTTCGAGAAAGTCCTCAGTTATATTATACAGCGCGATGTACCGCCTTCCAAGCTTAGAAGCCTCTTCGTGTATCTTCTTCTGTACTGACATAGAAACTTTAATTGCCTCTTCGAGGTTTCTCGCGAATAAGTGGAGGTCCGGCATGTAGAACTTTCTCATCCTATAGCAAAGCGCGACCTCGCCCCTCTGTTCTAACCTGTAGCTATCAGCTATCTCGAATGCCCCGAAGGGTAGCTCCTTGTAGCTTATAACCCAGTCCCTAAGCATGGCGAACTGCTGATGACAAGCTGCGTACCTTAAAACGTACCTGTTATTGTCTACTTCAACTTCGTATAGCCTGTCCCCAAATAGTGCTGCGTGTTCATAAACCGGCTTCTCTCTGAGATTGAACATGTTTGTGCCCATAATTCTAAACACGGGCATTCCGAGGCTCTTTGCGACTTGCCAAGAGTACTGGGAAACTACGTCCATGAGCACAACTGCTAGCGGTCCATATCTCATGTGTCCATGATCGCTCATCGACTCCCACTCAAAGCCAAACTTCTTGCAGTAGCTAGCAACTCTGTTCTCTCCTCCCTCCAGCTCCTTTCCATAAACTTCCTTTTCGACGAGGACTTTGAGCTCTGGGTACTTTGCGTAATCAAAGCTGGCCGGGTCATGAATTGATCCTTCCGTGGTCATTACGTAGAACTTTTTCTCGATAGCTTTTCGCGGCTGAGCTGCCCTGCCAGCTATTGTGCGCGAGAGCTCGCTTAACGGGTGTCCATAGCATTCAAGCGCAAAAGACTTATACCAACCAAATGGAGCCCTGTAGACTGGTACCTCGAGCTTTCTCGCAGATGCTTGGTGCAACTCGCTTAGAATTGCGATAGCCTTACTAGGAGGGGCTATGTTCGCCGAGAGGTGGGCGTAAGGGTATATTACAACCTCTAGTGGCTTCACTTGGGAAACCAACTTGGATATCTCCGATGCTGCCTCTTCAACAACGCTTACTTCATCGCTTTCCTCAATAGTTGTAAAAATTACTAACGCGTTTTCGAAGGACTTCTTCAAGTTTGGCGGGTGTTCCTCTGGCTCCTTTACAGCCGGGTCCTTTATCTCGTAAGAGAAGTGCTTTGCGTGGATTGCGAGAATTCTCACGTTGAATCATCTCGTGGAAGCTACTGAGCGTCCTGTGAAACTCTATACTTTATCTAAGAGAGGTTTCTGGTATAATAAACATTTTTTAAATAACTTACAACTAGGGGATAGAGATTGAGCAAGGAGCAGAGAGCATCTGGGGAAATGGGCTTTATATCTATAAGGGAAATACCGGGAGTTAACCCAGGAGTAGCTGAGAAACTAGAGGGAGCTGGCTACATATCAGCTTGGAGCATCGTTGTTGCAAAACCAGAGGAAGTTGCCGAGAGAACGGGGATTCCAGCTATAACAGTACAAAGGGTTATTGAGGGCGCAAGAAAGCTCTTAGGAATAAGGTTCAAGACTGCCAAGGAAGTTAGAGTAGAGAGATTGAACATTAAGAAAATAACTACCGGGAGTAAAGCACTAGATGATCTACTGGGAGGCGGCATAGAAACAAAGACTATAACCGAGTTCTACGGCGAATACGGCAGCGGCAAAACGCAGATATGCCACCAGCTTAGCGTAAATGTCCAGTTGCCGTACGAAAAGGGGGGGCTTCTCGGCAAGGCAATATACATTGATACCGAGGGCACATTTAGATGGGAAAGAATAGAGGCTATGTCTAGGGCGCTCGGCTTAGAGCCTGAGTCAGTTATGGATAACATATACTACATTAGGGCGTACAACAGCGATCACCAGATGTCTATTGTTGAAGAGCTGTTCTCATTTGTGCCGAAGAACAGCGCTAAGCTGGTAGTCGTTGATAGCGTAACAAGCCATTTCAGAGCCGAGTTTCCGGGCAGAGAGCATCTCGCCGAAAGGCAACAGAAGCTGAACGCGCATCTACATCAGCTCATGCGGTTAGCTGAGGCATACAACATAGCTATTATTGTAACCAATCAAGTTATGGCAAGGCCCGACGTTTTCTATGGTGATCCAACAACGGCTGTAGGGGGACACGTGCTCGCGCATGTACCCGGCGTTAGAGTGCACTTAAAGAGGGCACGAGGGAACAAGAGGATAGCGCGCGTTGTTGATGCGCCTCACTTACCGGAAGGAGAGGCAGTATTTGCCATTGTCGAGGAAGGTATACGCGACATGGAGGAGCAGTAAACCTTTTACGCAAAGCTGCAATTTCTTTTGACGCGTCAATATAAAGCCTGGCTGATGACTAGGATATCACGGGACCTCAAGGTTATAGCCATGAAGGTTATGTGGAATCCGTGGAGATACGAGTACATAAGGCAGAGCAACGAGAGAAAGGGCGAGTGCTTATTCTGCAAACTGCAGAAATTAGGAGACGAGGAAGCCCTAATTGTTTACAGAGGAAACTACTCGTTCGTAGTCCTCAACGCGTATCCATACAACTCTGGCCACGTAATGATTGCCCCCTATAGGCATGCTCCTGATCTAACGGAGCTAGAAGATGAAGTTGCAGTAGAGATAGCGAACTTGCTCAAAAAATCAATTAGAGCCCTAAGGGAGGCGCTGTCGGCTGAGGGATTTAATATAGGTGCCAACATCGGGCGCGTAGCCGGAGCTGGCGTTCCGGATCATTTCCACGTTCACGTAGTTCCTCGATGGGTTGGTGACTCTAATTTTATGGCCATAGTAGCTGGAGTTAAGCCACTGCCACTGAGTCTCCGCGATGCGTATGAGATGATCCGAAGGGCCTGGGCCAAGGTGAATTAGTTGATCTCAAGGAACGACCTAAAGGTATTAGAGACCTACGAGCTCCACGGAGATAAGAGGTATAGAGTGTGCGTTAAGGGCACAAACATAGTTGTTAACGTGAGCGCTACAAGCGATAGCGAAGCGCTGGAGAAAGCGCTAGTTATCCTCCAACAGGCTGGACTAGATAGCGAAGCGCTGGAGAACTTGAGAAGGGCTGTCGGGAAAAACGCGCGTTGCTAGCTCTACTCAGGAAGTGCTCAGTCCGCGGTAACTTCTTCATCCACTAAGTCGCTGGGGACAAGTATCATCACGCTATTGATACGTATTCCTTGAGCCCCCTTAAAAATCAACTAGCGTGGCCTATCTCTACAAGCTTAAATGAAAAGATCCTTCAGCGACTAAAGAGCTTGAAGGCTAGCTGGTTAAAGATTGCTATATTTTCTTTAATTTAAGCTTTGCCCGCTGGGCAAGCAGTTCTTCGTATTCCTCTCGCACTCTTCTGATATACCCCTTTATCTCGTCAGGAGGCATTCTCTCCAGTAGTCTCTTTGTAAACTTAGAGAAGCACCTTACGCTGTGAAATTCCAGCCTTTCATCTCCTATGGTTAGGACTATGCCCTGTCCTTGTGGAAAAACTCTCCCGCATACCACGCACTTGCGCCTACTGTCCTTGGCACTCACTTAATCCGACCTCCTTCAGCTTGCTTGCTAGCTTTGAGACCTCTATTGTATACAGCCTAATTATAAAGGGAATTTTCTTGCCGTGCATTTCTACGAATTTCCTGTTAGCGTCCCCCTGGAAGCAAAGATCGCTTTCGTACTGCACGTACCTGTTGTCTATGAGGATACCATCTTTGTACAGCGAGAAAGTTCGCGGAACGTAGAGCTGCTTCTGCTGTTTAACTAGCCTTGAAACTGCGAGCCGGGGAATTTGCATAATAGCTATTAGAAATACGTAGAACATAATGAACCCAATGAACCTAATCAAGAATTCATTTGTTGTAAACTGCGCAAGCGCAGATTTCACTGGAGGGTCTATGTACTGCCAGTACATTGGAGCTAGTACAAGAGCTACAATAGGCAAGAGGAGCATTAAAGTCGTCGACTTGAACTGTTCTTTTACTTCCTTTATTAACAGCGAGTCGTGAGCCATAATCTGAGTCGCTTGATCCTCCTTGAATATAGGGGATCCCTTGCGTTCAGGTGCCTTTTTAAGCCCTCTACCTGTGATCTTAGTCATTACGAACATTAAGACAAAAAAGTATAAGATAAATGCTATCCATGCGTACTCGGGAGCGGCTGCTGATACTAATGAAAACAGCACTATAGATATTGCTTGAATAACTAGCGTCATTGACTTGCTTTGGTTCATATAATACACCACTGCAGGTATTGTCTAAACACTTGTTAAACAAGTCTTATATAGGGTTAAAAACCTATAAGTTCTTAGATGATGACTTGCCACTTAACAGAGGAGTGACGAGGGCTCGTGTTTCTGATTGAGGCAATACTGCTAACTCAAAAGCGATGAAGAGCGATGGGAGGCAGAGCGCTTTCAAGCTGTGAAGAGAATATCCCCAGCAGAGCTATTACGCTACGGGTACTACCTTAGAGAGAACTATAACTACAGCTACAAACACAATGGCGAAAAGTATTATGAGGTGCGGCTTTAGCGCGATCTTAACATCGCTTTCTTCAAAGAACCTAATTAGCCCAGCCGAAGACGATATAGATGGTACCTCCTTTTTCTTGCCTTTCTTGCTCATAGTGCTATACCCACGCTATATATATCTCTCAGCTTAATTAATTTTTACCAATTGGCGGTCCCAATGGAGATACGCGAAGCTCAAGCTTATATAAGGAAAACGTACTACGAGAGAGACGAACTAAGGGGCCTTTACTCTACCTTCACGTGGCTTGTTGAAGAGGTAGGAGAACTAGCTGATGCACTCTTAAGAGCAGATAGGGGGTCCGTGGAGGAGGAAATCGCTGACGTGTTCGCGTGGCTACTCAGCGTGGCTAACTTAGTCAAAGTAGACCTTGAGGACGCCTTTAAAAAGAAATACCTCCTCGAAGAACGCTAGCTCCACTTAGGGCTCTTGAGCACCTTAATTACCTCAGTAGCGAGCTCGGGATCCCTCTCCACAATTGTCCCAGTTACGATAATATCTGCACCCGACTTTGCGAGGTTTTCAGCTACATCTGGGGACCTTATTCCGCCTCCGACAATGGTGATTAGCTTCGTGTATTTTTTAACAGCTAGCGGAAACTCCAAAGGTATGGGCTGTTGTGCTCCGCTTCCAGCCTCTAGGTATATGTATTTAAATCCCAACATCTCTGCGGCCATGGCGTAAGCCGATATTATCTCTGGCTTGCTCCTCGGAATAGGGTATGTCCTGCCGACGTGAGCTACTGCAGTATCTTGGTCTACAACGATGTAGCCAGTGGGTAGAGCCTCTAGATTGTACTTAGCAATTAAGGGAGCAGCGAGCACCTGTACTTGCATTAAATAATATGGCTCCACACTGTTCATTAAGACCATGAACAACACAGCGTCAGCTCGCGGTGTCAAGCAGTTAATGTTGCCAGGGAATATTACAACAGGCAAGTTGTGCTTCTTGAGGGCTTTAACAATGAGATCGGCTTCTTCGGGGGCAACCGCTAAGCTCCCCCCAACGAGGAAGCCGTCAGTGCCCGCTGCAACCATGCTCTCTGATATCCTCTCTAGCCTCTCTATATCGCTACTTTTCTCGGGGTCTACCAGTGTTAAGTGAAGTTTTCCGCCGCTAGAGATCCTCGAAGTAATATAGTCGTGAACTCTCCCCAACAATAAGCACCACTTTCAACTGGGTAGCTTTACCCTTGCCTTGCCGCTGCTGTAAAGATCTACGAACTTTGCGTAAATGTCTACGACTTGGTAGAGCGCTGGTATATCGGCGAAGTCCTCCTCATCGATTAAGCCGCAGGACCCGCAGGAAACAATAGCATGCGCGCGATCCTCCTCTTTTTTCTTAACAGTTATAACTAGGGTTTTAGAGGAGCAGTGCGGGCACTCGAACGCCACGGGTATTTTAACCATTCTCCTAACTACTACTTTCCTCCTTTTCCTTCTACGTCCCACTTCGTTTACACCTGCAAGCTTACTTAATGCCTTGAAGTGAAATATTTTTCCTCACTTAATTAACTTTCTTCGAAGCGATATTGAGAAGCCTTTATCCAACAGTTCCTGCACTATTGTTAAAGCCTCCTCTATGTTGGCACTCAAGGCAGTAAACTTCCCAAACTTAATAGCTGTATAAACCCCGACTTGATGCTTGCAGTACTTTGACTTTTTATTCACTATGGTCCTGATTGTGAAGTCCCTGCAACTGCAGAAAGCCCCAGGTATAATTAAGTAGTCTGCTCTTTTGCCTAAGTAAGCCCACACGCTCCTAACTAAGCTGTCGTCGCGGATATCTAGCCTCACAAACCTCATCTCGTATACGCTGGGCGTCATTTGCGCTACCTCCTCCTCTAGAGGAGCGCTCAGCGCCTCTCTAGTGGATTGAACAGACAACTAGAGCACCACCAACTTTAGCAGAAGTGGGCCCGCGGGGATTTGAACCCCGGCCACGGGGATTCCCGCTGTTGTGGTCCCGAACCCCGCATCCTAGCCAAGCTAGACCACGGGCCCTATTATTAACCTTGTAGACAAGGCGTAAAAAGTATTACTGAGAGAACTCATTAGTGCCCAGCATTTGGCGCACAGCGTAGCTTATAAAACTGCGTACATAGGCGTAAATATCGTCTATGACCTCTGAGGTGTCTAGGCACTTTCTCCCCACGCTCTCTGGAATGACCCCTTCCTCCCTGCAGCTATTAAGTCCCCAAGCTAGCTTGTAGATTACCCTTCCCTTTCTGCTTGGTCTAGCGTAGATGCACAAGCCATCTAGCTTAATTAGCCTATTCAATCTCAAATCTTTCTTAAGATCTCTGCTCTCAATCCATATCTCTAGACAGCAGGTCTTCCAACTTCCGCTGCTGCTCCTTATTATTGAGAAAAGTCTCTCAACGTCATCGAGAGTGCTACCAACGCCTCCTGCTCTCAGCGAATATATTGATCTCAACCTAATGGTTTCGTATGATATTAACCTAGGCGCAAATCCGCTATCTTTGAGCAACTTTACATGCCTCGACACGTAGCCGAGAGGGCATGTAAAATCCACTAATATATTGAGCCTGGCCATATTTCCACTGCGTGGTGTTGTGCCCTACAATCCAATTTGAGTATTCCTTCATATAACTGTTTACCGCTCACTTAGTTTTACATCTCGCTCGCGCGATCGCACCCCAAGGGCTCTCGCCAATCCAAAAATGATCGTGCTTGCGAAGTGGAGATAACAGTGTTCTTTGCGCTGATATTCTCGCAGGCGCCTCTCCTAGAGAGCTACGAAGTAGGGTGGAGGTGCGGGAGTACCTAAGTGCGTTTGGACAACTCAGCATCTAAATGAGAGGGGAGAGCGAAAATGGGATGCAACACCCAACTATTCCTATAGGGGTTGCCCTATGCTCAGCTGCGCACTAGGCGCTGCACGTCTCATGGGAATAAGTGAACAAAGGTAGAGCCCAACGGAAAAGGCAAAACTCGCTCGCCTTTGAGGGTCGCATATTATTTCTCGCTACTGCTGGGAGGCGAGCTTAGGCGCAGAATTTACTTGGCTGGAGCAGGATAGGTACAATTGGCTCGTACCCTCAGGTAGAGGAAGCTCTACGCTCGCTCCATCCGCGCTTTAGCTGGCGGTTAACCCTTTTTTGTTTCTAGCATTGACGTAAGCTCCTCTATTAGCTTCTTTTTCTCCTCCTTACTAGGCGACCTTACTCGTGGAGGCGATGGAGTCGGTATTTCTACTCTCCAAGCGGGTGATTTGCACCTGCTCATCCACATAGGGCAAGATATGCAGCAGTGTATATCTATTGAGAAATCGGGTATAATGCTACACTTTTTAACGGGTTTATTCTGACCGCAAAAGTCGCACCTCTCCCAGTATATAGTCATCTCTATCTCCACGGTATGATAGGCTCGAAGAGCTTATTAAACAACTGAATTGCCAGGCTGCCGACTGGGTAGATCAACTGGATAACTTTCCTAACTCGCACTAGATTGTTCCAACTTGGGATGAAATCCTTGGGGAGCTCTGCGGGAGGAGTAAAATTGCTGGCTAAACTCTAGGAACTAACCAGTAAATTAGTTTGCCTCCTCCTTCGAGTTCGTACTCTACCTTCATTGGTTTCCCCGAGTCAAAGGAGATTACAACTTGGCTTGATACTGCTGCTGGCTGAGATGCCTCTAGTAGCATTTCAATGCTGTATGAGGCACTCGCTTTATCTACTGTAGAGTTCAGGAATACCAGCGGGCTGCCCTCCCTTAGTTCACAGATATACTCCTTCTGTTGCTCTGACGCCTTAATTACTATCTTGCCCTCTTCGTAAATAAATAGAGCTTCTTCCCCAGTTAGCTTCAGGTCGCCTACTATGTTCTTGAAATCCTGAGAGAGGGCGGTAAAGGAAACCGGTAGATCGAGCTGTAGCTCGGGGACTGGCTCTGGGGGCCTCTGTATAAGTGTAATCCCAAATTCCCTCTCAACGCCCGTTTTCTTGTCCCTCAACACAGCTATCAGCTCGTTTGTCTCCCTGTTAACAGTTAAGAGCAGCGTATCGTTTCTAGTCGCCCTGCGTATTATTTTCCTGAACTCGGTAGCAGATAAAATGAATGTCCCTTCTTCGTCCACGACGTACTCCTCGAAAACTAGGCTAGGTATGTTCAGCACAACTAGCATTGTTTTATCGGGGCTTAACACCTTTACGCTAATATCGCTCTGCGTGACGTAAAAGGGGAGCTCGTCGCTGAGCTTAGCTAGGACTTGGATAACGTGCTTTAGCCTAGACGCGTTGGGGTACAATGCTTTAAACAATGCCCTCACCTAAGAGACTAATAAAATAGGGAGCTGATATATAAAATGCGCGGGCAAGCCTTGAAAATCTCGGTAAGCGTTGATCTAGCCAATTGCATGCACGTGAAGCTGACCAGGGAGCTAGCGCTAAGATTTCTCGAGTCAATAATAGAGATACACGGGGAAACTAGGGACTTAGAGGAGGCTGTGAGATTAATTGCAGGCTTCGATGAATACTATAAGTCCTCCCAGAGAAAATTCGAGGGGTACTTAGCTGTGCCGAAGGACACTTCTGATGCTATTCGGGGGAGAGTGATAGTTCACAAAATCAAGTTGCTACTTGAAAACAGAGAAAAATACGTAGAGCTGGTGCTCGACAGGCGAGTTTCAAGGGAGCTCGTTGCGCGCTCTCTGAGTCAACTAGGGTTTTCAGAGGCAGAATTCAGCCCCGCTACTTAAGTCTAACTCATTTCCTGCGTCTGCTAGACTTCTTCACCCTCTTAGATTTTCCCTTGGCTTTCTTTGCGGCCCTGCCTTCTTCTTTTGCTTTCTCTCTCCTCTTAGTTGCCTTCTTAGATGTAGTCGACTTTAGTTCATCGAGCGTAGCTTCATCGCGAAGCAGTCTACGCCAGAGCTTCGTGACATCAAGCAATAGCCTTAGCTGGTCAACTACTATTTCCCCTGCCTCTTCCTCGTACTCCTCTTCGCGTAGCTCCTCTGCCTCTACGAGTTCTTCTTCGTTAAGCAAAGAGAAAACCACCTTTGAGAAGTAATCTATCTTGCTTTTTAAACATAAATTACCCCTTTTATTACCTCTTTAGCTTTAATTAAAAGCCACTTGCCCTATGAACCTCGCGAGCTAGTGGAAGTTTACACCCCAAAACACTGGGCTTTTTGCAAATCAAAAATTGATTAAAGGGCTTAGTCTGCTCTCAGCCCTGCAAGCCACAGGAGGTTTAGAGCCTTTATAATAAATTAAACCTAACTATACTCTCGGCTTAGAGCAACCATGAAGCTAAACGAGATTGCCCAGTGCCTTAAAGAGCTAGGGTACCAGCAGCTAACAGAAGTTCAAGTGAAGAGCCTCGCGGAGATTACCCGTGGAGATCACTCTTTGATCATCATAGCGCCGACGGGGAGCGGTAAAACAGAGGCTGCCGTCCTGCCAGTAATGCTCAAGGCTACCTCAGAGGGCAAGAGACCAATAGTGGGGATATACATAACACCGCTTAGAGCACTCAATAGAGATATTGAGAGAAGGCTTAAGAGGATTGGCAAGTGCTTCAACTTGGATATAGGCGTTAGACACGGCGACACGCCTGCCTCTATTAGGAGGGCTATCTCAAAGGAGCCTCCCCACATCTTGATAACGACTCCAGAGACGTTTAACTACATCCTGTTAAACGAAGAGGTACGACAGCACTTGAAGAACTTGGAGTACATTATAGTGGATGAGTACCGCGACTTAATAGAGAGCAAAAGGGGTCTGCTTTTGTTCACTTCCATTTATTTGCTAGAGGCTCTCCTCAAAAAATCCCCCATTAAAATAGGCCTAACAGCAACAATCCAAGACGAGAGAGTTGCCCTAGAGATCCTCACGCCACGCGAGGGGGAGTCATCCGTTGTCTTAAGGGATCAAGACCAGAGAAAGCTCGAACTGCAAATAGTAGTGCCAGAGTGCAAAAGCGAGCTCTGCCGCAAAATTGCCGAGCTCGTAGATGATGAGAGGCTCTCTGCGAGGCTGGCAGAGATCTTTAGCAAGGCTATAGACTACAAGTACGTGCTGCTCTTCACTAACACGAGAACGCTTGTAGAGAGCTTGGGGTCCCTCCTGAAGAAAATCTCCAAAGAGCTTGGGCTGAACATATCGCTTGAAGTTCACCACGGTAGCCTCTCAAGGCAACACAGAGAGGATGTTGAGAGAGAGTTCAAGGAGCGCGGGCTCAATATGCTGGTAGCTACTTCAAGCCTAGAGCTCGGAATAGATATAGGGCACGTGGAGTACGTCATACAGTACATGTCCCCAAGGCAGGCAACTAGGCTAGTCCAGCGCGTAGGTAGAAGCAGACATAGGCTGGGGGATGTAAGCAAGGGCGTTATAATTGCGACTAATAACGCGCTTCATTTGCTTGAGTGCTGTGTTTTAGCGCAGAGGGCTCAAAGGGGGCTCATAGAGAGGGAGACCGTAATCTACAAGCCTCTGGACGTCCTCGCATACACCGTAGCCCTATTTGTAGCCCTTAATTCAAGCGGCGTGCCCATTACCGAGCTTTACAGCATGATTTCAAGGCATCCGCTGTACCGCGGGATCTCGCGCGAAGAGTTCCAAGACGTTGTTAACTACCTTGCATACACTCACGTAGTTCAAGTGAGAGAAAACGTTCTTCTGCCTACGAGAAAGACAAGGCTTTACCTGTACAGGACATCGATGATACCCTCGAGCAGAGATGTCATCGTAATTGAAGCTGGGTCTAATCGGAAAGTTGGCGCGCTAGATGAAGAGTACGTAGTTATCAACGTGAACGCGGGCGACGTAATAGTCCTAGCTGGAAGTCCGTGGAGGGTAATTAGCTACGATGAGAAAGAGGCTAAGCTGTACGTGGAGCGCGCTAAGGTCATGCCCGATGAGGTTATCATTCCGCACTGGGAGGGAGAGAACATCCCAGTTGACTACTCCACTGCCCAAGAAGTGGGCAGGGCCGTAAGGGCAATTAAGGAAACGGGCGATTTACCAGCTGACTTTAAGAGCATGCTGAGCGTTCCCGCCACTACGAGTAACGACCTCCTAGCTCTCAGGGGGCTAGGAGATGATAAGAACATATACGTGGACGCTATCAAAAACCACGGATTAATAATTATAAATGTTTACGGCGGCAACAAGGTCAACGCAATTTTAAGAGATATAGTCAAGTACAACGTTAAAAGCAAGTACCCATTTGTTAAATTAAATGCGTATTCATCGCCATACGCTATTGCCCTCCAATTGGAGGATCGGGTTGCAGCGGGGAGCTTAGAGGGCGATATACACAGGACAGTGTACACAGCCATTAAGGAGATCAGAAAGTACGCCAATCAAACGTACATAGAGAGAGTTGCCAAGGAAAGCTCTCTATACCTCTGGCGAATATACCAAGTGGCGCAGAGGTTTGGAGCCATTTCCCCTGAGACCACAAAAGTGACCAAGAGGCTCCTTGAGGCTTTTACAGAGACAGTGATTGGTAAGGAGGCTCTAAAGGAGGTTCTAGTAAAAGACTACGACATAGACTACTTTGCCGATCTAGCCAATAGAGTTGCTGAAGGCGAAGTAAGAGTTGAGCAGAGGGTGTACAGCGAGTTGGGCGAGCATCACACAGCTTTGCTCGGCTACATAGAGCTCCCGCTCGTAAAAGAGCTCGGTAGCGCTAATATCAGCGATTTCTTCGAGAGGTTATTAAGTCGAAAAGCCAACCTGCTGTGCCTTAAGTGCGGCTACCATAAATCGGATAGAGTGAGGGAGTTAATGAAGATTGAAAAGTTCTCCTGCCCTAAGTGCGGCTTCGCGACTTTGACTCTAGTTAAAGGGGATGTAGAGAAGGAGCTCGAGCTGGTCAGGAAACTTATAAGGGGGGGCAAGCTCTCTGCAGAGGAGCAAAGACTTCGCGACGATCTCGCCGAAAGAGCAGTACTGCTTTATAGGTATGGACAAAAAGCTCTCCTAGCTCTCTCTGTTCGCGGCGTGGGAACGCAAGAGGCTGTTAGGGTAATCAACAATGTTTCTAGGGGGAAGGACCTCCTAGCTGAGCTATATGACTGCGAGAAGAGGTTCCTGAAGATAAAGAAATACCTCGACAGGAACAAAGGAGAAAAGTGAGTTGCTACGTTAGCGGCTTCTTAGCTCTCTTTCTACGCGGCTTAAGATCCCCCGTAATAAGGGGTACTACTACCTTTTCCACGAGTTGATCGCTTATTGGGCAGACGTCAATAAAGAACCTCGCGTCCCCTGTGTCCAGCTTCCCCTGCAAAATAGGGCCGCTTGGGGTTAGCTTCACCGAACCTCTTTTAGTCCACAACAGGCAACTGCCGCACAGGGCGCATCCCCTCACTCTATACGCCAACTTGAGCAAGTCGACTAAGTGCTCAAACCCCTGCTCATCGTGGTTGATCAACCTTAACGTGTTGCCTAAAACCTCGAAAACGTAGCCATCCTTTCTGAGCACAGGGGGGCTCTCCCTCACTACCTCGAAGCCTAAGTTAAGCGCATTTCCTGTAAGCAGTTTCTCTGCTGCGCTAGGCTGTATGTCTTTATCGAACTCTACTTCGAGAACTCCACTGATGAGCTTAGCTGAAAGGGGGGCGAGATTTAAGCTACTCCCCTTAAGTCTATTAGTGTACTCTCCTCTCCAGTTCATTGAGTACCCGGGCAAACAACGCGCTATTCTTATTTTCGCAGTTGATGGAGTTAGCCATCTCCACAGGCCTAATCTAAGCCAATCATCAGGCATGCCTAGCTTTCTCCTCCATTCCTCTAGAACAACGCTCCACTTACTCCAGAGAGCCGGGTAGAGCCTCTTAACGTCTTGGTACTCGGCAAGCGCGCACGACGGGCAAAGGTAGCACCCAAGCCTGTCGAACCCTTCCTCGTAGAGCCTGTTGTACGGGAGACCGCGCTTGAAGATATAAAGCCAGCACGCCAGTTGACTCCAGTGCTGGATTGGAGTTGTGCTCACCATGTGGGGAATCCACTTATTTCGCCACACTAGGGGGCTCTTCGCTCGATCTATTGATTCATAGGCGCGTTGTCCTACAATGTTCAACGCGCCTGTAGGCCAAACAGACTTTGCTAGCTTGGCTATTGGGATAAGTTTAATTACTTTGCAGCACCAACGGTAGTCTTTGCCTGGCGGGCCAAAGATCTCAATTGTTCTCCAAAATGTATCGCCTGCGGATGCCGTGTGTAACTTATAACCGTAGTGTTCTGCGACTTTCTCTACGTTGTTAACTGTCTCGGGGAGCTCTAGCCCGGTGTCGTTGAATATCAACTCTAATTCTCCAAAAGCCCTGTGGGCTAAGTCTAGCGCGACTAAGCTGTCCTTGCCCCCAGAGTACGAGACAACTGTAGACGCTTTACCGCTGTACCTCAGCTTTAGCCTCCTCAAGTAATTAATAGACTTCTCCTCTATGGACTTTAAGCCCTCTTCGTTGTGCTTAACTACATCGTCAAGTGTGGCTGCCTTGCCGCTGCACTCTACTGGCAAAGATCGCTCGTGAAAAGTCCTCATTACAGTAATCCCGCTATCGCAGACCTCGCCAATACCCCTTATTACGCCCCGCCTGTCTACGATGGCTACCTGCTTAACGCTTACGCTGCTCCTAGACCCCAAGACCTTTCCTGAGTACAGTGGCTGGTCTTCAACGACGGTCTCCACCAGGTTTTCCTGTACAGCTATGTAGGCCCCCTGATACGTGAGCCTGAAGCGCCACGTAGATAAATAAGGATCATAGTATAACTGGCCGATCACGTTACCGGAGCTGACGACCTCGTACATGACATCCCAGTGAGGAACCTTATTCAGCAGCACGCACTTCCCCTCAACTAACTTGGAGTAAACTCTGTTGCCGCCGAACTCTAAATTCATGGCGTTCTTTAACTTCTCGTAGTCGCCCTGAAAAGCTATACGAGCATCGCCCGGCTCAGTCAATCTAAGCTGATAGAGGAGGTCTATTTCCTCCTGCTTGGGCTTTATTAAGGGTATATTTCTCCAAGGATCCCAGTATATCTTTACGTCTTTTGGCCAAATTTCTCTCAACTTTAAAAACACCTTAAGAAAATACTTTCACCTAACTTGGATATTAACCTGAAGCTGTAGGGGGACAAGTCAGCCCCGCCTGCCCAATCCAACATTGAGTACTGCAGAATAGTAAAACATAGCCCCACCCCGCCAGCTAGGCGGCCCCCTTTAGGAGGGCAATTGCAATTTATAAGAGAGGCGAAAAATTAACTTCTTATTGATAGGATCCAACGGGTGATTACATTGGGCGGAAGGCAGAGAACTACAATTTTCTTAATAAAGGAGACAGTTAGGAAAGAGAGAGAGGAGAGCTCAAAGGCAACTAAGGAGCCAGCTAAGAAATCTAAAGCTCAATAGCGTGTAATTAATGATCAAAACGAGAATAAGAGTGGCTTTGCCTACCAGTATACTCAGCGTTGAACACAGCTTAGTGCTTAAGTCCATCAGGGTACACCAAGTTGCGCGATGGTCGTCTATTTTTGGAGTGCGTGAGGTAGTTTTTTACAGGGAGCCTTCTACGGAGATCAGCGAACATGGAAAGTACAAGAAGCTAATAGAGGATCACTGGAGATATTTCTTTACGCCTCCTTACTTGAGGAGAGCGCTAGTGCCTTTAACCTCTAGCTTAAAGTACGTGGGATTGTTGCCTCCAATAAGGCTTAAGGCGTTCAACGTCGGCAGAAGGCCGAGAGATAGAGAGCACAGGTTAGGTTACGTATTTATAGACTCTAGCGGTGAACTCCGGGCCCTCATTGGAGACGACGTAGTCTATAGGGCATCAGAGGAGTGTAAGGAGCACATAGGGATATCGCCAGTGCTCGTTGTAGACAGGGCGAAGCGCTTAGTTAAGTGCGTTAATAGAACAGTTTACTTAGGCCCTAGGCTCTCGTTCGCCAACAGCCTCAAGGAGGCAGTGAACAAATGCAGAGAGGCCTCGAAGTGCTTAATAGCAACGGACAAGACAGGCAGTTACCCTGAATTAAGCGTACTCGAGAACGCTTGCGGTAGCGATATAACAATACTTTTCGGAGGCCCTAAGTACGACCTATTTGAAATATCTAGCCAGGAGTCCTTTGCTCTGAACAACTGCGTGGACTGCACGTGGAACACTGTACCGAACCAAGAGGTAGTAAGCGTTAGAACAGAGGAGGCGTTACTTATAACCCTTGGAGTCATAAATGCTTTGCTGAGGGGACTTTAGATATCCCCTCACCTTTTTAGGTATAAAAGGTTATAAAAGTAAAGTTAATAGAGCGCATTTAGGGTGCTTATACGCCACTAGAAAGAGGTGAACGAATTGGGCCACAGGAAATCAAACGCACCGCGCCACGGAAGCCTAGGAGTTAAGCCTAGAAAGAGGGCTGAGGAGCTGACTCCAAGGATTAAGTCATGGCCGGAGCGAAGTTGGTACGACTTAATCAATGAAAAATACGGTAGCAGTGCGCCAGTACCCACTAAGCCGGTGCTGCTAGCCTACCCTGTCTATAAGGTTGGAATGACTCACGCTGTAGTAGTTGAGGATAGACCAAACGCTCCTTTTACGGGCAAGGAGGTTTTCACCCCTGTTACAATACTAGATGCCCCGCCCGTAGTTGTAATTGGGGCTAGGACGTACGTAAGGGACTTCTACAATAACCTAAAGTGCAACAGCGAGGTGTGGGTTAACCCCGTTGACGCTGTAATTAAAGCAACAGAGAAGTTCTATGGATCTAACCCGCTTTGGGGCTTTCAACCAAAGGAGGCTGTACGCAAGTACCTCCTAGGGCTGCGAAAAGCAAACCACGGGCTTGTAAAGCCTGATCCAAACGGCGAGTACGGCTTTAAGTTCGTTGCTGAATCAAGCGAGGAGGATTTTAAGAAGACATTTGAGGGAGATATAGCTAGCGTGAGCGCTATTGTTACAACAGCCCCTGTTTTCACTAGCACAGGCAAGAAGAAAGTGGACATCCTAGAGGTAAAGGTTCACAGCAAAACACTAGATGAAGCGCTCAACTATATAAAGTCCATTTTAGGCTCTTATTTAACCCCCCTAGACGTCTTCGTGGAGGGGCAGTTCGCCGATGTAATTGGAGTTACCAAGGGACACGGCTTCCAGGGCGTGATTAAGAGGTTTGGCGTTAAGGAGTTGCCTAGGTGGCATAAGCACAGAAAGGGGAGCAGGAAAATAGGAACGCGCGGGCCTGCTTTCTCATACTCTATAAGTGAAGCCCCGCAACCCGGGCAGATGGGGTTTCACAGGAGAACAGAATTCAATAAGAGGGTGCTGAAGATCGGGAGCTATGGCTTAGACGTAGTGGTTAAGGGGGGCTACTTGCACTACGGGCTAGTATACGGTCCTTACGTGCTGGTTAAGGGCACTACAATTGGGACCCCTAAGAGGCTGTTAATACTTAGGCACCCAATAAGGCCTAAATTGAAGTGGCTCCCAATTTCTGCTCCGAAGATCGCTTATTTAAGCCTCGAGAGCAAGCAGGGTGTCTAGATCCATGACACAAGTCGTTATGGGAATAAAGGATCCTCACCTTGATAGCGTCAAGCTCACCGCTCTCATTTACGGGATCGGCGGAGAGCCAGTGGGAGAAGTAGAGCTACCGGAGCTTTTCTACTACCCCTTGAGAAGGGATGTTATTAACAGGGCTTTCCTCTCTGCCTTTACAGCAATGCTACAGCCTAAGGGCAGGGACCCGTTAGCCGGCAAGAGGACAAGCGCAAAGTACTGGGGCGTCGGGTACGGACTTGCGAGAGTGCCTAGGCTACCGAGCGGGATGGCTAGATTCGTGGCTTCGACCAGAAAAGGCCACATTGCATTTCCGCCTAGAAATGACCGCGTTATTCACGAAGAGGTGAACAAGGGAGAGCGCTTAATAGCGATAGTATCAGCACTTGCTGCTTCCTCTAGAATAGAGCTAGTTAGAGCAAGAGGACACGTGTTCAGCGCGAGTAAACTGCCCATAATTTTAGCCGATGATGTAGAGACCTCGTACTCTAAGGCCAAGGAGGTTAGAGGTTTTCTCGAGAAAATTGGCGTCTGGAGCGATATTGAGAGAAGCCACAAAAAGATAAGGGTTAGATCAGGCAAAGGCAAGATGCGCGGCAGGAGATATGTAGAGCCGAGAAGCGTTCTATTTATACTAACTAGCTACAGCAAACCGTTCGCTAAGTCTGTGAGAAATCTCCCAGGAGTAGATATAGCTACACCTGCTAATCTAAGCGTAATGCACTTAGCTCCGGGGGGGATCCCTGGAAGGCTAACTGCTATAACGAAGTCCGCTTTAGAGGTGCTTTCAAATAAGTACAAGGTGATGTTCATTTGAGCGCTGAGAGCTTAAACCCACTCACTAAGGTAATTAAGCGCCCAGTGCAGAGCGAAAAGGCGCTAACCCTTATAGACAAGCAGAACACGCTTACTTTTATTGTAGATATTAACGCCTCAAAAGGCGATATTAAACAAGCAGTAGAAAGCCTATTCAACGTTAAGGTTGAAAGAGTTAGAGCTCTAATAACGTCAAGGGGAGAAAAAAAGGCATACGTCAAACTTGCGCCTGAGCACAAGGCCACAGAGCTAGCCACGAAACTAGGCATAATGTAGAGGGCGATATGATATGGGCAAGAGAATTATTACTCAAAGAAGGGGCAGGGGCACATCGCCGTGGAGAACGCCAGATCACGTCCACGTTGCTCCAGCGAAGTACCCAGCTCTAGATGCCGGCAAGACCTACAGAGGAGTTGTTAGAGACCTCGTACACGACCCAGGGAGATGGGTTCCGCTGGCTAAAGTAGAGCTCGAGACAGAGCAGGTATTCTACACACCCGCCGTTGAAGGCTTATACGTAGGACAAGTTATAGAGATCGGGCCAAGCGCTAAAATTTCCCCTGGTTGCGTTCTGCCTGTTTGGAACATTCCAGAGGGAACGCAGATCTCCAACATAGAGAAGAACCCCGGAGACGGAGGGAGGTTTGCAAGGTCGAGCGGAACATATGGAGTAATCCTCGGGAAGTCCGGGAACAAAGTGAAAATACAGCTCCCCAGCGGAAAGATAATAGAGGCGCAGAGAGAGGCGAGAGCTACCATAGGCGTTATAGCGGGAGGGGGTAGGCTTGAAAAACCGCTTCTTAAAGCTGGCGCTTCTCACTACAAGTGGAGGGCAAAGAGCTACTGGTGGCCTAGAGTTCGCGGAGTAGCAATGAACCCCGTTGCGCACCCCCATGGAGGAGGTAGGCGCGTGGGCAGGCCTACAACAGTGTCAAGAACAACCCCACCTGGGAGAAAAGTCGGGCACATATCAGCTAAAAGAACTGGAAGACGAAAGGGATAGAGGCTTGACTTGCTATTATAAACTTTTTAAGCAAGTATCAGAGTATTACCGATGGTGTGCTTATAGCTGGTGATATCAATTGTCTCAGGCGCCAGGTTTACCCCAGCACTTGCAGGATGTCCCCCCAGATTGGAGGAAGTTTAAGTACCGCGGCAAGAGCCTTGAGGAGCTTCTAAACATGTCCCTAGATGAATTTATTTTGCTTCTACCCTCGAGGCAGAGGAGAAGCCTGCTAAGGGGATTTACAAAGGCGCAGATAAAGCTCCTAGGCCAGGTAAGGGAGATAATAAAGAGCCCAGAGCTAGCCAAGAAGTCTATTATAAAGACTCACGTGAGGGATATGATAATCCTGCCGGAAATGATTGGCCTTACGTTCGCTGTGTACAACGGCAAGGACTACGTTCAATTCAAGGTAACACCGGAGATGATTGGACACTACCTCGGCGAGTTCAGCCTATCCACGAAGAGAGTTGTTCACGGTGAGCCTGGTTTAAAGGCTACAAAGAGCAGCAGGTTTATTGCGGTGAAGTAGGTGCAGTAACTTGCCGACATGGCACTACTCTGCTAAATACTTAGAGGGGCAGAGAACAGCTAAGGCCGTTCTCCCCGACATTCCCGTCTCAATAAAGTACATGAGGGAAATAGCGAACACAATTAAGGGAATGAAACTCGATGAGGCCATTAAATTCCTAGAGGATGTCACCGAGTTAAAGCAACCAGTTCCGTTTAGGAGGTACAGCGGAAAAGTTAGCCACAAGCGGGGGCTACCGAGCCGATTCAAGTGGCCTATTGGAAGGTATCCCGTGAAGGGGGCTAAGTACGCGCTCAGCTTGCTAAAAAACGCGAAGGCAAACGCCGAGCACAAGGGACTAGAGCTCGATAAGCTAATAATAGCTCACGTAGCTGCCCACAGGGGCGTTACCCTAAAAAGGTACATGCCTAGAGCGTTTGGGCGGGCTACGCCTAAATTCCGTAGAACAACTCACCTTGAGGTAGTAGTCAAAGAGGTTGTGTAGTATGGTTGGTGTTGGCCCTAGAATAAAGCAGTACTTCCTCTCATACGGGCTAAAAAAAGTAGTTGTAGACGAGTTCCTAGCGAATTACTTTAAAGACGCAGGGTACGCAGACCTAGAGCTGTACAAAACGCCGCTTGGACACAGAGTTGTGATATACGCCGAGTACCCAGGCAGGTTAATTGGGAGGGGAGGATCTATTCTAAAGAAGATCGCAACTATTCTGCAATCGAGGTTTGGGCTAGACAACGTCAATATATCGATATCGCCAGTTACTGATCCTGAGTTGAACGCGAGAGTAGTAGCCTATAGGATAATCAGAGCCCTTGAGAGAGGAATACCTTTCCGCAGAATCATGATGTTCATGACTAGGAGAATAATGGAGGCTGGGGCAATTGGCTGTGAAATCACTATAAGCGGTAAACTGCGCGGTGAAAGAGCAACTTATGAGAAGCTAAAGGCGGGGAAAGTGTACAAGGCTGGCGAGCCCGTGGACTACATTATAGATAGAGCTGCTGTTAGGGCTTTGCTTAAGCCAGGCATATACGGGGCTGAAGTGGTAATCGTTAAGCCGGGCGTTAAGTTGCCAGATCAGGTCGAGCTAAAGGAGGTTCAGCAAGCTGAAGTTGAAAGGCTAAAGGACACATCGGGTACAGGTGCTGGAAGTTGAAGCGCGAAGAAGTACTTAAAATGAACCGCGAGGAGAGGTTGAGGAAGCTCGAAGAGCTCAGAGTGGAGCTAGTTAAGCTCTACCTGCAGGCTAAAATGGGGTTGCTCAAGGACACCTCCAAGATAAGGAACACTAGGAGGGATATTGCGCGAATACTCACTGTAGTTAACAGCGAGAAGAAAAAGGAGAGTGCTGCAACATGACGCCCTACATCACAAGGAGAAATCTGCAGTACCATGAAATCATAGGCCTTAGAGTTAGGGTACTGCAGTACTCTGATCCCCAGCTCGTAGGCCTCGAGGGAGTAGTGGTAGATGAAACCCTAAAGACCCTCGTAGTCGAGAAACATGGCGGCGCGAGAATTAGGGTGTTCAAAAGCCAAGCTGTTTTTGAATTCAAGCTTCCCAGCGGGGAAGCCGCTGTTATTAGAGGCGATAACCTTATTGGAAGGCCTTGGGATAGGCTTAAGAAGGTGCTTATATCTAGGAGGTGAACTACGTGAGCTCTGCAGTAAAGCTGAGAAACATAGGCATACCGGGCATAGAGCCGCCCGAGAAGGCGTGTAGTGACTTGAAGTGCCCGTGGCACGGACACTTAAAGGTTAGGGGCATCACTCTGAGGGGAGTAGTCGTAAAGAAGAGAATGCCGCGCACCGTTGTTGTTAGACACGAGTACCTCTACTACGTGAAGAAGTACATGAGGTATGAAATGAGGAAAAGAAACATACGCGCAAGGCTTCCTCCATGCATAGACGTCAAGGAGGGAGACGAGGTTATAGTAGGGGAGACGAAGCCTTTAGCCAAGACCGTCTCTTTCGTAGTCCTAGGCATTGTTAGGAAAGGTGCTTAAGGTGATTTGTAGTGGGAGCTAAGAGGGCAGTAGCGGGCAAACCAGCATATTCGCGCAGGCGCATGAATACTGGCCTGCAGATCTCCTCGAGAATGAGGGCTGCAGATAACAGCGGCGCCAAAGAAGTGGTAGTCGTTGGCGTCCCAGAGTATAAGAGCAAGTTGAGGCGAGTGCCTAGAGCAGGCATAGGGGACATCGTAGTTGTCAGCGTTAAGAAGGGCACACCAGAGATGCGTAAAAAGGTATTCAAGGCAATAGTCATAAGGCAAAGAAGGCCGTACAAGAGACCGGACGGAACTTGGATTGCATTTGAAGACAACGCCGTAGTTATAATGACGCCCGAGGGCACTCCCAAGGGAACAGAAATACGCGGTCCAGTGGCAAGGGAGGCCGCTGAAAGGTGGCCACAAATAGCAAATCTCGCCGCGATAATTATATAGTGGTGGTTGCTTTTGCCGTTGACAGAATCAGCTAAACCAAGCGCCCAGAGAAAACAGCTGCACGGTAGCCCGCTTCACTTAAAGCACAAGCTCCTCAACGCCAAGCTCTCAAGAGAGCTTAGGGAGAAGTATGGAGTGAAGAGGCTACCCGTGAGGGCTGGAGACACCGTGAGGGTTATGAGGGGAGGTTTTACGGGACACGAAGGCAAAGTGAACAGGGTTGATCTAAAGCGAGCGCGGATATTTATTGAGGGGGTCCAGGGCAAAAAATCAGATGGAAGCCCTGTGCACTACCCTGTGCACCCAAGCAAAGTTATGATCATAAAGCTCGACCTTTCTGACAAGTATAGGCTGAAGATCATTGAAAGGCGCAAAGGCGCCCAGAGCTCAAGTAAGCAAGAGCAAGAGGTGGCATCAGCGCAATAGGGGTGTGATGCATGGGCAAAATGGGTGGAAGCAGACATCTTAAGGCCTTAGCCGCGCCATCTTTCTGGCCTATTCTGAGGAAGGAGAAAAAGTGGGCAGTTAAGCCCTCTCCAGGGCCCCACTCGCTGGATAGATGCATTCCACTTTTGATCCTAGTTCGCGATGTACTTAAGTACGCTAAGACTAGCGGCGAGGCCCGCAAGCTAATATCTGAGGGCAACTTCAAAGTAGATGGCGTTGTGAGGAGGAGCTACAAGTTCCCAGTTGGCGTGATGGACCTCGTCGAGATACCTAAAACAGCTGAGACCTACAGAGTCATCCCAGTGTTAACAAAGGTGCTTGGGCTCGTGAAGATACCCAGCGAGGAGGCCGGAATTAAGCCGTGCAGAATAGAGAACAAAACTACCATTAAGGGAGGACATATTCAACTAAATCTACACGACGGCAGGAACATACTAGTAAAAGTATCTGATCCACGCAACCCAGTTGAAGATAGCTACGAGACAATGGGCACGATTCTGCTCTCGCTAAAGGACAAGAAAATACTGGATTACATTCCAGCTCAACTAGGCGTTCTCGCAGTAGTTATTGGAGGCAAAAACGTCGGCAGAGTGGGCAAAATCGTAGAAATAACGGCCGGAGCACTCAAGAGGAGGAGGCACACTGTTACTCTCGAGGATAAATACGGAAACAAGTTCCAGACTAGCATTGAGTACTTATTCCCAATTGGGAGGGAAAGCCCCCTGATAAAGCTACCTGAAGGTGCTTGGTAAAATGAGCGCTGTAAGCAACGAAGCCGAGTCAGAGATCTTGAAGAAGTGGGAAAAAAGCCAAATGCTCAAGCCGCGATTAGCTAAGGTAACAGTTAATGTATCTGTAGGAGCTAGCGCCGAGAAGTTGAAGAAGGTCACAGGCGTTCTCGAGGAAATTACAGGCCAAAAGGCCTCATTTAGGAGGGCTAAGAAGACAATAAAGGAGTTCGGCATTAGGAAGGGGGAACAAATAGCTGCTAAGATAACCTTGAGGAGGAGGGCGGCAGAGGAGTTTCTAAGAAAGGCATTTGAGTCCATTGGGTACAGGCTCAAGGCATCCAGCTTCGACGAGCTCGGAAATGTGTGCTTCGGCATTGAAGAGCACATCCGCATCCCCCAAGTGAAGTACGACCCCGAGGTCGGCATATTTGGTATGGACGTGTGCATAACGATCGAGAGGCCTGGTTACAGAGTCGCTAGAAGGCGGGTTAGGAGAGCTAATATTCCGCGGAGGCACAGGGTGAGCAGGCTAGAGGCTATGGTTTTGCTTAAAAGGCTCTTTGGCGTTGAAATAGTCTAGTTTTAAGGTGTGCTTATGGCGAAGTTCAAACCACCAAAAGTAAACAAACAAGGGCGCGGGGCGCAGGTATGCCAGAGATGCGGCTCTAGGGACGCTGTCATTCAAGCGTATAACTTGTATTTATGCAGGCAGTGCTTTAGGGAAGTAGCCTACATAATGGGCTTTAAAAAGTACAGCTAGCAGGTGGAAGCAATGGTATCTGTAGACCCTCTCGCAAACACTTTGGCGTCAATACACAACGCTGAGATAAGGGCTAAGAAAGAGGTAGTGACTTGGCCTGCCTCAAAGCTAATTCTCAACGTCCTCAAGGTCCTCCAAAAAGAAGGCTACATTGGGGAGTTCGAGTACATTGATGACGGTAGATGGGGTAAGATCAGGATACAGCTACTAGGTAGAATAAACAAGATTGGCGTTATTAAGCCAAGGTATCCAGTTAAATACGTGGACTTAGTTAACCCGCCGAACTGGCTGAAGAAGTTCCTCCCATCGTACAACATAGGAATACTGGTAGTATCCACTCCGCACGGGATAATGTCGCACAGGGAGGCAGTTCAAAACAAAGTAGGCGGAATACTGGTTGCGTACTGCTACTAGTTATGAGGTGGCTCCCCAATGGCTAAGATCATTCACTTGCTGGAGGCAATAAAAGTGCCAGAGAATGTGTCGGTCGAGTTGAGCGAGATGGAAGTTAAAGTGAAGGGGCCTAAGGGCGAGGTCAAGAGGGATTTCTCTCACGCGAGGGGGGTTTTAATCAGCTTAAAGGAAGGGGAAATACTAGTGGAGGCCTATAGAGCTGACAGGAAGCTCAAGGCGCTCGTTGGAACTATAGCTGCTCACATTAGGAACATGATTACTGGCGTCACCAAGGGATTTCGCTACAAGATGAAAATTGTATACTCTCACTTCCCCATGTCAGTAGCTGTAGACAATGAAAATAGAGTTATAAGGGTTAAGAATTTCCTCGGCGAAAAGGCTGATCGCATCGCAAGAATTTACGGCAACGTTAAAGTGTACGTTGAGGGCAGCGACATAGTAATTGAGGGGGCCGATATCGAGGAAGTTGGGCTAACTGCTTCCTCTATTGAAAGGGCCACTAAAATAAGAGACCTCGACAGGCGAATTTTCGGCGACGGCATATACATCTACGAGAGGGGTGTCGCTGAATGAGCGCTGAACTCAAGAGAGACCTCAAGCACTACCTTGAGCTCCGCCGCAAAACAAAGGAGCGCCAACCGGAGTTCTTAAGGTATTTGTGGTGGAAGAAGCCAAAGTTCAGCAACGACTTGAAGTGGCGCAAGCCAAAGGGCGTAGACAACAAAGCAAGGCTCCAGCTTAAGGGCTACCCTCCCGTGGTGAAAGTAGGCTACCGTGGACCAGCCGTGGTTAGGGATCTTCACCCACGGGGATTAATGCCCGTAGTTGTCCACAGCCCTAACGAGCTCTCAAAATACAGTCCCGCTGAGTCTATAATTTACATTGGCAGGAGAGTTGGGCTCAAGAAGAAAATCGAAATATATAAAATAGCCGTTGAAAAGGGGTTCAAGGTGGCGAATCCACCTAAGCTAACTGAACTCGCAAAGGGCGTTTCGAAATGACTGATTTAACGCTACAAAAGCGCTTAGCCGCCGAAATACTCGGCGTTGGGGTATCGAGAGTTAGGATCAGCCCATCCAGGGCGAGCGATGTAGCTCAAGCAATAACGAGAGAGGACGTTAAGAGGTTAGTAGAGGACGGAGCCATTTGGGTTGAGCCCAAACACGGCATAACAGGCTACAGCTCCAAGGCTAGGCAACTCAAGCGCAGAAGGGGCCACAGGCGGGGGCAGGGCAAGCGCAGAGGCTCAAAGTCCACTAGAGAAGGGGATAAAGAGGCCTGGGTGAGCAGGATCAGAAAGATGCGCGACTTCCTAAGGTATCTGCGCGATAGGAAGATCATCGACAGCAGAACTTACAGAGAGCTGTACCTGCTGGCAAAGGGCGGTTACTTCAGCACTTTCGCAGCCCTGAAAACCTACCTGAGGGAGCGGGGGCTAGTTAAAGAAGTGAAGTAGGTGCTTTAAAGTGGCTAGAGGACCTAAGTATAAAGTTCCAAGAAAACGCAGGCGAGAGGGAAAGACGAACTACTACAAGAGGTATGCAATGATATTATCAGGTCACCCAAGGTTTGTTGTTAGAAAAACGAACAAGTACTTATGGGTACAGGTAGTGATAGCTAAGCCCAACGGGGACCAAGTCCTAGCTTCTGCGCACTCTAGAGAGCTCGCAACGAAGTTCTCGTGGAAAGGAGGGACCTCTAATACTCCTGCTGCATATCTAACGGGCCTCCTCGCAGCGCTAAGGGCCCTCCAGAAAGAAATTAAATATGCAGTGCCCGATATTGGACTGTACAGCCCAACAGAGGGCTCTATTGTTTTTGCAGCTATAAAGGCGGCAAACGACGCCGGGCTAGAGGTTCCACTAAGCAAGGATGTGGTACCCTCGGAGGAGAGAATTGCGGGCAAGCACATTGCAAACTACGCTCGCGCCCTCAAGGAAGCGGGAGCGCCCCAGGTTGTTTTCTCTGAGTACTTAAGTAGGGGGCTAGACCCCGAGCGCCTTCCCGAGCACTTCGAGGAGGTTAAGAACAACATAATTAAAGCTCACAGCACTAACAGGTGATCTGCATGTCGTACACACTTACACCGGCCATAGATAAAGCAGCACTCGAGAAATGGGCTCCGCGCACGAAAACAGGCAAGCTAGTCCTAGAGGGAAAACTGCCCAGTTTAAAGGATATATTTGAGAAAAACCTGCCCTTGCTGGAGCCCGAGATAGTAGACTACTTGCTTCCAAACTTGAAGTACACGAGGATAGATACAAAGATAGTGCAAAAGATGACTGATGCGGGCAGGAGAACGAAGTTCTTAGTAATAGTTATAGTTGGAGACGAAAACGGCTTTATTGGAATTGGTGCTGGAAAAGCGAAGCAGTACACAGAGGCGCTAGCTAAGGCAATTAGAGATGGCAAGCTAAATGTAGCCCCTATAAGGCGGGGCTGCGGGAGCTGGGAGTGTAGGTGCGGTGAGCCCCACTCCGTGCCCTACTCTGTTTTCGGCAGGTCTGGCAGCGTGTCTATAATGCTTAAGCCTGCGCCTAAGGGAACAGGCCTTGTAGCTGGAGACATAGCGAAAGTCGTGCTACGGTTAGCTGGGTTAAAGGACGTCTGGTCCAAGAGCTTTGGCGAAACTAGGACTACATTTAACTTCGCGAAGGCTGTAGTAAACGCTCTTCACAGCACGTACAGGTTCACTGCACCGCCTGACTGGAACAGGTGATCCTCTAAATGGAACGCAATAAGCTGTATGCAATAATCAGGGTTCGAGGCAGTGTTAACTGCCCGTACGATGTCGAGCACACTTTAAAGCTACTGCACTTATACAAGAAGTACCACTGCGTTGTCTACCCATCTAATCTCCCTGGGCTAGAGGAAATGCTCATGAAGGCCAAAGAGTGGATAACTTGGGGCGAGATAGACCGCGACACGCTTATAGACCTGCTCCGCGCTAGGGGTAAAACTCCCGGCGATAAGAGGCTCACAGACGAATACGTGGATAAGAGATTGGCTGATCTCGGCGTAGCAGGGGGCATACCGGCCCTCGCGGATGCTGTCCTCAGCGGCAAGCTAGCCCTACACAAGCTAGAGAGCGTTATTAAGCCAGTTTTTCGCCTGCGCCCTCCGCGCGGGGGTTTTAAAGGCTCGGTAAAGAAATCCTACAGAGAGGGAGGGGAGACTGGTTACCGCGGAGCTGATATAGGTGAGCTAATTAAGCGCATGATCTAGGTGCTAGTGTATGGTTGTACGCAAAGAGAGAAAATCCCGCAAGTTGCGGGGGAGAAGCCGCACAATGGGCTGGGGAAGAGTGGGCCAGCACAGAAAAAGCGGGTCAAGGGGGGGATTTGGAGCTGTTGGTCTCCACAAACACAAGGTTGTCTGGATGATAAAACACGCCCCCCATTGGTACGGTAAGCACGGGTTCACCAGCGTATGGGGAACAAAGAAAGCCCTCAATGTAGTGAATGTAGGTGAGTTGAACGAGCTAGCCCAAGAGATGCTATCTAAGAACGCTGCTACTAGGGAGGGAGACCTCATAGTAATAGATGTTGCCAGCATGGGGTACAGCAAGGTCCTCGGCAAGGGGAAAGTAACTCTGCCCCTGAAGGTCATAGCCAAAGAGGTATCGGAAATAGCTAAGGCTAAGATCAACAGAGCTGGAGGAGTGGTTGTTCTCGCAGAGGGAGAAAGCCGAACTTAGCGTTTTAGCTATCTACTCATTCAAGATCCTTAAGTTTCTCTTATGTTCTCACCGCCTAGGGGTATCAGGCGAGAGCTCTCTGCTGTTTCGAGGCAAAGGAGTTAGCTGGCCTCTGCAGAGATACATTTAAATAAACCAAGGGATCAGCGTCCCTTTTAGGCTGGTATTTCTTTAAAATAGTTTAAAAGGTTAAGTAACCTAGAGGAAAGTAATATCAGTGGTGCTTTAAATGGGGTTGCTAAAAATACTAGCAGAGTTCGCCAAGTACATCCCAAGTGCTCCCAAGCCAGCTAAGCACGTATCCCTATACGAAAAGCTGCTCTGGACATTTCTAGCGCTACTAGCGTACCTCTTAATGGCGCACACGCCTCTATACGGTATAAGCCAAGTTGCACCCCAGCAGTTCTTGCTAATACAAGTTGTTTTCGCTGCTCACAGCGGAACGTTGATGGAGCTGGGAATTGGCCCAATTGTAACAGCTGGCCTAGTCATGCAGATACTCGTTGGAGCTAAGCTAATAGACTTAGACCTCACAGACCCAGATGACAGGAAGGTTTTCACTGGCTCACAAAAGACCCTAGCCTTAGTGCTAGCTGGGTTCCAGTCAGTGATGTACGTTCTCGGCTGCCGCTACTGGCCGTTTAACTACAACAACCCTATACTTTACTGCACAGCCGGGTGGGATCTGAGAGTAGCCGTTGGGCTGCAGCTGTTTATTGCCACTCTCTTTGTAATGATATTGGACGAGATGGTCCAAAAGGGATGGGGGCTGGGCTCGGGCATCTCCCTGTTCATATTGGCTGGAGTAGCCACAACTGTTTTCTGGAGCATGCTAAGCCCCCTGAAGGCTGGAGACGAGTACATTGGCCTAGTGCCGTCTATTATGGCTATTTTCACCAGCGGGGGCGATATCTCCTCTACCTTCTTGCGCCAAGGCGGGAGGGATCTCGTGGGGTTGATAGCGACTTTTGTCATGATCTTCGTTCTCCTGTACTTAAACAGCGTAAAGGTGGAGATCCCCATAACCTCGCCGAGGCTTTACACCCTTAAATCAAAGATCCCGCTCCAGTTTCTATACGTAACTAACATACCTATACTGTTCATAGGGATACTCTACTCCAACATCCTCGTGTTCGCAACGCTTATTAGAACGTACTTAAGCGGAATTGTGCCAGAGTTTATGATAGACATGCTAGTTACGTACGACGAAAGAGGGGGAGTTGTAGGGGGCCTAGCTTATTTCCTCTCATCTCCCCACAGCCTGCTCAACGCTATAGCTGATCCCAGGCGGCTGATCGTCTACAGCATCTTAGTCATAGTGCTTGCAATTGTTTTCGGGTTCCTGTGGGTTGAAGTCGCTGGGCTGAACCCCGCTAATCAAGCTAGGCAACTAATTGAGAGCGGCTTCGAGGTCCCAGGTTTCAGGAAAAACCCCAAGATACTCGAGCAAATTCTCGCGAAGTATATATACCCACTAACAGTGCTGTCCTCTATAATTGTCGCGCTAGTAGCTATTACCTCAGACGTCCTAGGAGCTTATGGAACTGGCACAGGGCTTCTATTAGCGGTTGGCATACTGCAACAGTACTACGGGCTAATAGCCTACGAGAGATCCCTTGAAATGTACCCTCTACTGAAGAGAATGGTTGGGAAGTAACCTATGATCGGCCTTCTAGTAACTGTAGACGTCATTGGGTTCGCGTATTTGTACATCCTGATAGCTAAGCTAACTAAGAGGACTCGCTTCTACAAGGAAATGACGAGGATGATTGAGCAGGCAACTAGAATACCGGAGAAGATATCCTCTAAGGCTGACATAAGGAGAGCTAGGAAGTACCAACCGTACGCTAAAGCCCTGAGGAGGAAGACGCTTATATACATCTTGATTAACGTGGGGGGCTTTATTGCTATATACTCCTTAATACTCTTCACAACAACTGCGCTAGTCAACTCTATCCCAGAGCCGCTAGTTAAAAGCCCTGTTTTCATACCACTTTACGGAAAATACGACGCTGAGATGAACACAGCTTACGTCCACGCTTACATAGTGGAGCTAGTGGCGTTTGCCCTAGTTATCTACCCAATATCCAAGGAGATAAAGCCCGAGATGATGGGGGCTAAAAATTTAAGAGCCCAGACTAATTAGAACAGGGGAAAAGCGCAAGGTGTTGGATATGACTGCACGGGCGTACAAACCGCGGACTTCGAGGATTGCGCTCAAGCGAACGCCTAGTGGAGCCCTAAGTGCGCATTACGAGGGAGAGAAGCCAGATAGAGCTAAGTGCGCTATCTGCGGCAAAGAGCTGCAGGGAGTTCCTGCGCTGAGGAGCTCTCAAGTAAGCAAGCTAGCTAAGACTGAGAAGAGGCCAGAGAGGCCGTATGGAGGAATGATCTGCCACCAGTGCCTCAAGAGGGGGCTAAAAGAGGCCTCTAGAGCTCTCGTCAGCAAGACACGCTAGGTTTGTTCCCCAGCGAGAGCGACTGCGCTAAGTCCTAGGTGTCCTTCTTGGCTAGGATAGTCATAAGCGGGCCTCCGGGGAGCGGGAAGACAACTCAAGCTAAGATAATAGCTGAGAGGTACAATCTTAAGTACTTTTCAGCGGGTAGAATTTTCCGGGATATTGCAAAACAACGAGGACTGAGCTTAGAGGAGCTGAGCTCAATTGCCCTAAAAGATTCATCTGTTGACTTAGAGGTAGATAGAAAGACTTTTGAGGCAGCTAAGGAAAGCGATATTGTCATTGACGGGCACCTAGCTGCGTGGATTGTAAGCGACTTAGTGGACTTCAGGGTTTACATAACAGCTCCTTTTGCGCTGAGAGTTTTGAGGATTGCCTCGAGGGACAGCGTCCCCCTAGAGAAAGCGCTAGTGGAGACAGCTGTTAGGGAGAGCAGCCAGAAGAAGAGGTTCATGGAAATATACGGAATAGACACTGACGACCTCTCCATATTCGACGTCGTTGTAAACACTAAGGGCATAAGCGTTAAAAACACATTTGAAATCATTAAAAAAGCCTTAGACAATAAGCTATAGGTAAGTAGAGGTAGGTGTGCGTTTATGCCTGCAATAGAGATCGGTAGAGTTTGCGTAAAGCTAACTGGTAGAGAAGCTGGCAAGAAGTGCGTAGTAGTGGACATCGTAGACGAGAACTTCGTAGTTGTAACGGGTCCCAAGCAGCTCAGCGGCGTGAAGAGGCGCAGAGCTAACGTAAAGCACGTAGAGCCTACGGATAAAGTCTTAAAGGTGCAGAGGGGAGCTAGCGACGAGGAAGTGCTGAAAGCCGTTGAGGAGGCAGGGCTAGTAGAGTACATGAAAGAGGCAGTAAAGCCTAAGCTATCTCCTCTAGGTTAGCTTAGGGGCAACGCTGAGATAACCTATATTTTCTATAAAAGCACTATTTTTACACTTTGGGGTAGTTCATGGAGCTCTCCAAGAGGGGCATTATGTTCTTAGATAGGGTTACGAGTTGCGCTGGGTACTCTAATGACTGGATTGCAGTTAGGGAGGCAGAGACGAGCGCGGAACACGGCTCTTTACCCTACGAGAGAGAAACTGTTAATCATATCAACTTTGGAGTAATAAACCTAGACAAGCCGCCTGGCCCTACTAGCCACGAAGTAGTTGCCTGGATAAAGAGGATCTTCGGAATTCAAAGGGCTGGGCACGGGGGGACCCTAGAGCCCCGTTGAGGGGCGGGGAAACCCTAGAGTAACAGGCGTTCTGCCAATAGGGTTAGCCAACAGCACGAGAGTTATAGGAAGCGTTGTTCACAGCGTCAAGGAGTACGTAATGGTTGTGCAACTTCACGGGGCAGCACCTAGAGAGAAGCTAGAGAAAGCTATTAGCTACTTCGAGGGCAAAATATACCAGAGGCCGCCGCTGAGGTCAAGTGTGAAGAGGGCGATTAGAGTGAGAAGCGTATACAAAATAGATTTGCTGGATGCCCTAGACAAGCACGTAATGCTCAGAGTGCTTTGCGATCCCGGGACATACATGAGGAAGCTAGCTCACGACATAGGACTCATGCTCGGAGTAGGCGCGCACATGAGGGAGCTCAGGAGAACTAGGACTGGGCCCTTCAAGGAGGATGAAACCCTAGCTACTCTCCAAGAGGTAAGCGAGGCTGTCTACTTGTGGAAAAGTAGCGGAGATGAGAGGTACTTGAGGAGAGTAGTGCTTCCCGTTGAGGTCTCAACTTGCCATTTACCCAAAATAGTTATAGTTGACTCCGCTGTAGACGCAATAGCTCACGGAGCGGATTTAGCTGCCCCGGGCGTAGCTATGTTGACTAGCGACGTTGCGAAGGGCAAAACTGTGGCCCTATACACCCTTAAGGGAGAGCTGGTAGCGCTGAGCAAAGCGCTTAGAAGCGCCGATGAAATAGCTAAGCTGGATAAAGGAGTAGTGGCCAAGACAGCGCGCGTGGTAATGCCGCGGGGGGTGTACCCCAAGGCGTGGAGAGCAGGTTGAAGATGATTAAGTTGCACTACTTCAAGGCGGGGACGCCAGGCAAAAGAGTTCTCATACCGTTAGTTATACATGGGGTAACTCTTCAGTTTGTGTCGTATACAAGCCTCTTCTCGGGCACATCAATAGACGAGGGGACAAGGTTGCTTTTAGAGAACATCGAGCTTCCTGAGAGAGGG
This sequence comes from Desulfurococcaceae archaeon, assembly GCA_038888155.1. Classification (GTDB taxonomy): domain Archaea; phylum Thermoproteota; class Thermoprotei_A; order Sulfolobales; family Desulfurococcaceae; genus UBA285. The sequence goes on along the minus strand of JAWAJB010000003.1, from coordinate 41,144 downwards.
TCGGTTCTAGATGTAGGGTGCGGCTACGGCGCTATAGGAATAACAATCGCCAAGCTGAACCCAAAGCTAAAAGTCTATATGACAGACGTAAACCCCCTAGCTGTTAAGGCGTCGAGGCTGAACGCGAAGATGAACGAGGTACACGATCGAGCGGTTGTCCTCGAGGGGGACAGGTACGATCCCGTTAAAGAATTCCGCTTCAATGCGATATACTCGAATCCCCCCCTATCTGCTGGTATGTACATAGTAAAAGACATAGTGCTAGGGGCTAAACAATACCTCGAAGAGAATGGATTTGCCCAGTTCGTGCTAGCTAGAGGAGGGGAGCACCTCGCGAGAGAGGCAGAAAGGGTATACAGCCGAGTGGAGATTCTAAGTAAAAAGGGTTATATTCTACTGTACCTAAAACCATAAACACAGAAAAAGCCGGGGTGCCCGAGCGGCCTAAGGGGCTGGCCTTGAGAGCCAGTGGGCACTACGCCCGCGCGGGTTCAAATCCCGCCCCCGGCGCGTTCTTAAACTCCTCATAAAAATCGCGATCTTGTTAATAGAACATATGCACAAATAGCGGTAGTCAGAAGTGCGTTGAGAAGACCTAAGACATTAATCGATACGACATTTCTCTTGTCGGCACTTGGTATAGAAGTCGTAGAAGACGCCCTGAAAGCCATAGAGCTGTTTAGAAGATTAGATGTTTATTACCTGGACTAGGAATCATCGAGGCGATGTGGAGGATAATCAAGGTTATACCTCCCGAACATCTCGGTGTTTTCAGAGTTGCCCTGGACTCTGTAAGAAACACGTACAATAGGCTTGACATGCCAGTAGAAGCAAACTTTGATGCGTACAAAGTCTATAAGGAGGGGCTTAGAGGCTACATAGACGCTCTGTACTATTCGACATCGAAGATAAGCTGAATTCCGTGGCTTACAATAGACGAAGAATTCATTGAATTCTTAAAGAAACATGAGCACGAGATAGAGGGAGTGGTATGCACTTTGGTGGATCTAGATTTATCTGCCAGCCCAACGAGCTCTCTTGGGACCTTTGTGGATACCGAGACTCTCGCGTGGTGAGCCTAATATACCTTAAATCGTGGTTTCTTAAAACTTTTCACAGGATGCACATGCCTAAGCATAACAAGCCCCTCAAAAATCTAAAGATCTTTTCGGTTTTTTTGACTGTTTTTAGCCCTCTGAGCTCGCGTGCAACGGAGAGCGATTTAGCGGGGGGAGAGCGGAAGGATGTCCACGGAAGCTAATGATGTCCTGCTGTGCGAAATTGGGCCTCACAACACTGCAAATTTTAGCTTACTGCCAAGCGAGAGGGGCTTACGCGGCCCCTCCTGTTTCCTAAGAGCTAGGTGTAAGAAAGGAAAAACTATTTTGAACCCGGCTTGGAGAAGCTATGGGGGCTTTGACTTCGCTTATGGGCTGTCTATGTAGAACCAGTCTTTACCTTCAGAGGAGAAATCCTCTCTTTCCTTCTCCGTCGTGGGTCTAACAGCGAATTCGCAGTAGTCGTCTCCGTCTAGGATGCACTTCACGTGCACGAGCTTATACTTTGGGTTGTAGCCCATGTATTTCGCTACATCCATGTAGCAGTAGAGGCGCCCAAGCTTTTCCCCTTTGTGCTCCTTCCACACGCCTGCTAGCGTGCAACCATGCGTTCGGACCCTCAGCTCGCCCTCAACGTTAACTAATTCGGTTCGATCACCCATGCCGAAGCCCGGAAATCTATAGGAGGGTCCCCTATCGAAGTTCTCCGGCTCGGGATCTAGCCCCTGGTCAATTACCTCCTCTCTAGTCTTCTCCCCTATTTTTCTTCCATAGTCTTTTACAGCCTTAGCTATAATCTTCATTCCTTTTTCTTGTCCAACTTCATCGATTATAGACCTCGCGTACGCTAGGTGTAGCAGAGCGAGCCTTCTAGCAACGCTCTCGACCGCCTGTCTTGCTTCTTCTAGGGATATTGTCCTTTCTCTGCTCACGCTGCTCGCCTTATACTCTACTTAATTTTGTAGGCTACATCCCTTATTACCTTAAAGGCGCACGCGCATTAAGGGGCTCATAGACTGAGTTGAGAGTGTCCACTCAGTGCCTGGTTACGAAGCAGAACCTCTAGCCGGAGATCTCAACGTTGAGGATGCGCTGGATATAAGCCTAGAGCTCAACTGTTAATTTGGTGTAAGGGCGAGTCGTGGCACTAGCTCAATAAAAAACAAGCAAAAAACCCGATGAAGACCGGGGACTAAGGGCAACAGACGTAAACACGATAAAACTTTTACTTAGGGGAAGACCAACACAGCAACTAACCTGCAGATCTGTGATAAAAACATACTAGGAGATCGAGCAATTCAGAGCACAAAATACCGTAGCACCGTGTTCTACCTGATTGTATTTGGACCCTTTTCTCCCAAAATATCTGCCCATAGCTTCGGTTTTTTAAACTATCTCTAAAGGCGCTCGCGGGAGCGTTTTGGTGTTGCCTCCTATTACGCTGACTTTTCTCTCCCTGTGCGCGCAGTATAGGAGCCGAGAATTCGACCTGCGTGCAGCCTTGCACGCTAGTTTGAACTGCCCCCAGCTAGTTTCTCGTGAACTAAACTCTTTAGCATTTTTGAGCACTCTTGTATTTTCTCCTGGGTCACTGGGCTGGCGAAGTCTACTATCCTTGGCTCTTGGCCTCTTCTCCAAGTGTACCATAGTTGCCTCAGACCTTTATCGCCTGGTTTATAGTATGCCCTTATTGAGATATCTGCTAGTGCTTCGCTCATTTTCACAAATTGCTGGTCTACTCTGCTATACATCCACGCAGTTGTTATTCCATGGTTTTCGAGCCAGGTTAACTGGTTCACTAGAGAAGTCCAGTAGCCGTCTTCATCTGTGTTGCGTGTAAGCCTCCAGGGGATTTCGCGCGCGTGAAATACCACTATTCCCGGTCTCTCTTTCTCAACTAGCCTCATCTCAAAGCTAACTATCTGCGGAATTGAAATAGTTGCTGGATTGATGGACTCCAAGCGCATGTAGTTGTTAATGATCCAGTTTGCCTCAGTTAGACTTAAGCCGTAGTATTTAATTAAAGCGGCTTCTACAGCCGCCTTAGTGTCCTCTAGGGAGTACCTGTACGAGATCCCAAGCAACTTTATGTCGTTTATTACTGCGAAGTTAATGAGCGGAAGCAACACCAAGGAGGGCCTCGCGTTCGGCGGGTAGTTCACCGATATGATGTCTCCTTTATATATTGCCCCAATGGCGTCCTCCAATAACATGCATGTTTTCAAAGCCTTCACTGCCTCGCTGCGCGGCCTCTCCAGCCTTCTAGGAGCGTAAACGATAATTCCCCTTTTCTCGACTATGTCAAAGGGTATTTCAGCTGTACTTAATTGCGAGCCCCTTATCTTCCTCAACTCCAACACTCTTACTAGCAATCCGCGAGTTATCCTGTGCTTTAAGTAAATTATTGCGTCTGCCACGAAATCAATTGAGCCGAGGTTGAGAGTCTCCTTGCCCCACGAAATCTCGGAGATTGCTACCAGTAAGCCATCTATTGCATCTATCAAGTTGTAGAAGAAGTTTAATAGTATTGCCCTTTGCTCTCTCTTCCTGTAAAGCTCTAGCACAGGGTTTATAGAGTCAAGTACAACAACTTTGTAGGAGTCCTTAACTATAAGTTCATTCACTATACCTAGCACTTCAGCGGATTTCACAACGGGCAACTTAACGTGAGTTAAAAGCCCCCTAGATTCAATGTCAGCTAAGTCTATTCCTAGTTTATCCATATTTCTGTAGAACTTGTCTTTGTCTTCGTAAAATGATATGTAGAGGCATTTGTAGCCCCTTTGCGCGTTCTCGTAGCATATGCTACTAGCGAGAGTTGTTTTACCTGCACCGGGGTGGCCTACAATTAGCAACATGTACTTCGAGTGAATGGGGCCTATTAACCTGTCTAATTCCTTGTTGCCAGTGGTGAACGCTGCCTCCATTGAGTACCATCTCCCTCGCACTTAAATTATCCTAAAGAATAAGGTACATAAAAATGCTTTGACTTAACAGGAGGCGGTTTGTCGCTACAAAGTTTACTTTGAGCTGCGGGCACTAGAAGCAAGCAGTTTACGTAACTCCTCTGGGTTGCTGGTGAAAAGCTCAGCTAGTTCTGCTGGCGATTTCTCGACCCCTATAACTTCTATTATTGAAGCAAAGAGCCTCTCAGCTATTCGCCTAGCTACAATTGGCGTCCCGTACTTGCTGATTATAATATCTCTAACTGTTGCTGGATTTTCGAGGAGAGTTGATACGCAGTCTTTACCAACGCCCTTCTTGCACTGCACGTTGAGGAACTCGTATAAACCGGGCGAAACCCTAGAGAGTTTTGCCCTAATTACTTCCGAGAGCATTAACGGCACTACGTACCCTGGCAGAGCTACTCTTTTTCTAAGAGCAGAGTAGAACTTGGGGTTGAAGTAAACAACGCCGAGGCTCCAATCAACTTCAACTAGCCTCGACAAAGCGTCCCTCAGGGAAACTTTTGAAATGCCGGCGAGATCTAAAGCCTCTCTTAAAACGCCTCTCCGAGGCCCTCTACTAACTAACAAAGAAATATAGAGAATAGCGGCAGTGACAGTCTTCTTCTTTTTACCCTCAAACCACAGCGGGTGGGATTCAACAAGGGAGTCCAACACTAAATTACACTCCTTTAAGACGACGAGCTCAGAGCACAGCTCCTCAAGGTCCGGTCTAACCCTATCGAGAATCATCGAAAGCCACAGAGGCTCGGTGGTCATAAGCACCACAAGGCACCTGAATCAACAGCATCTAGCTCTATTGGTTAATAAGCTTAAATATGTTAACCCTACTTAAAAACATTGAAAAATCAACCGAGTGTTTCAATTGTTGACCACGACGGCAAAGGTTTATAAACCCTTACCCTTTTATATACCTTAACTGAGATTAAAAAGCCAAAGAGGTGAAGAAGAAGTGGAGAAGAGAATACCCATGTTTTTATTAGCGCTACTAGCAACATCGTTTATAGCTGGAAGCGTTTTCGCATACTACCCATTTCAACTAGTAGTGCAACCCGTAGAGCCGCCGATAAAGTTCCTCCTCGGTAGCAACGCTGGACAGAAAGACCTCGGGAACAAGGAAATACAGGTCAACATAGGGAGTGATTCAACAAGTGCAGGTATTACAGTACATCCAACCTATCAAACAACTTATTACAAGAACTTGACATTGATAAGCAACACGGATTCAAAGGCCTACAATGTTTACCTAATTCTAGATCAAATGAGTGGGAGTATACCAGCGGGCTCTAAGGTTTGGCTAATAGTCTATGACTATAATGCCACGAGAGATCTGCCGGCATCTTATCCTCAACCGGGGGAACCAAGTGGAGCTGTTAGAGTTATTGAATTAACCAGTACGAACACAAACAACCCCCAACAAATTGGAGCTCTTAGTGGTAATTCAATGTGGGAAGTGGACTTAATGGTTTACATACCCGAGGGAACAAGCATTAGCGGGCAACAAGCTACTTTCAACATGCATTTAGTTTACACGCCATCTAGTGAGATCCCGCCGTAAAGGGGCTGCTATAGATGAGTATTCCCCGTGAATTCAACCAGTTTTTTCGTGGACAGGTTTCCCGTCGTTCATTGGCTTTGGTTTTCCTCAGGATTTTACCCTCTACCGTCTTAGTTGTCTTCACCGCTCTCTTCTTGTTTACTCTTCTTTCCCGCCTTGGAGTTTACAGCGCTTTCGGGGGAGCCGTTGTTTGCTCTGGCAGCATGGAGCCAATTATTCGTAGGTGGGATATTGCAATCTACGTGAGAAGCCCGCCATCTGCAGGAGATGTAGTTGTATACTGCTTAACTAGTAGTTCCTGCATTGTTCACAGATACGTTGCTGACTGCCCTCACGGAGTTAACTGCATTATCACTAAGGGCGACGCCAACCCAGCCCCCGATCCTTTCCCGGTATCACTTAATTGGATTAAAGGCGTCGTTGTGTGCATCATACCTAGGGAAATCTGGCTGCCGATATTCCTCTACGCTGTAGTGGCTAGCTTAATTAACGTTGCAAAAGTAAAGCTAGTTGGCTTTGCCTCAGCTATGGTTTACGCTACAATCCTCGTACTTATACTAGTTGTCTACGGTCTAACGCAACCTGTTGTGAGCTCAACTCGAGTTGAGCTCCCCGTTCTTCACTTATCTAAGCTGGAGCTCAACTCCGAAACGTGTACGCTGCTAGTAAGCTACGTGGGCTCCCTTCAGCTAACTGGCGCTAAGGTATACATTGACGAAGTTGAGCTACCCGCGTTGCTCAGCGAATCGAGCGTATTGGCGAAAGTGCCGCGTGAAGTCGCTCAAAGATTAAATAACGAAAGCTCGCTGAACGTAAGCGTCTACGCTACATTGAATCACGTGGGGAGGCTTGAAGGTAACTACGCTGTTAGAGCTTATCCAAGGCACCTAGAGGTGAAGGCTGTTAACGGCTCCCTCCAATTCTACAATCCGAATTGTTTTCCGGTATTTGTTAACGTGTCTTTAAAGTACGCCTACGGCGTTGGCGACGCATGGAAGAACGCTTCAATTCAGGAGGTCGTGAGCGAGCACGGCTTTGCAACTGTCGAGCCTCCCGAGGGAAGCAAGTTCGTTTACGCTGATGTAAGCTACAGGCTTGGAGGTGAGGAGAAGTGGTCGCAGATAACAGTAAGGTACGGTTAAGCGCTGAAGAAGATTTCTATGTACCTAGGAAATTGAGGGCGCTTATATCTATCAGCGGGTTATTTTGCTTTACAGTTTCAGCTCTATTCTTGTTGATGCTTCTGTGCCCGCAAATAGTGTTTACAGGCTATGTTCATGGATATCTATCCATAGTGAGCTACGAAATACGCTACAACACCAACGGCAGATCAATAGCGTTGCCTAACCTAGATGCAGTTAAAGCAGTTGCGGTAGCTACTACAGCGTACGTTGGAGTCCTTGTCGGCGTAACGCTACTCGCACTTCTTTGCCTAAGGAAGAATGCTCTCTCCTCTATCTCATTAATCTACGGCGTATCGGCATCACTTGTAGTGGCCTCGGGCGTTTTAAGGTACCTCTCGCAGGCGTTCAGCGTCGACGCTGGAGTGCTTTTAAGCTACGCAAATAACGGCGGAGTATTTAAGGTTAGAACGCTCGCAGGCCTAGTAGAGTACACGGGGATAAACGCTACAAAAACCCTTGCATACGACTTGCTTTTCACGCATCCTGCAGTAATTCTAGCACTGCTCTACGCCTCAATAACTTCATCAACAGCTTCAATAATGTGGGCTGTATACATTTACGGCAAGCAATTAACTAGAGAAGAACGAAACAAGGGCTTAAAGCCCAAGAAATTCCTCGCGAAGACAACTTTACAAGCCTTCGCGCCCATAGCTATAGTAGCAGGGGTTGTTCTATCCAATGCAGGGGCATCCGTTTTCGCCTACTACTCATTATCGCCAGCTATAAACCCACAGCCTCCACCAGCAACGCTAGAGCAACCACTATATGCATATACGTGTGCAGTGACTAGAACTGATAGAACGGCTTTAACCTATACAGACTTCGAGGCTTATCCATTACCTGTATGGGATGCTAGAGGTGGGACCTGGAGCACTATAAGCGGCGTGGCAGGTGCAAAAGGTAACGCATTGCGGGGAACGGACAACGATGGGGGGGTTGGCAGCGCCTCGCAATATTATTACAGCACTAGTTTATCGGGCTACACTACTCTGTGGGTCGTTTCCAAGACGAGGTGGGCATCTGGAACTGGCTACTATGGAGTTATGTTAGGGAGGAGCCCCTTGAACAGAGTGTACGCAGTAGAGGTACACACATCAGGGGTGCTCTACATAAGAAGCTACGGCGTGGAGAACATATTGGGATGGTACACTCTTGCAAATACTACTATCCCGGGCTACTCCACCGTAGCGTGGTACGTACTTGTCGTGAACTATACTGATACGGGAACCAGTATAGACATTAGAGCGAGAGTCTACGGCGCATCTGGCAACCTCTTAGCCACGGCTTCAGCGTCGTCAACTGCCCCGCAAAGGTTTAGACCAGCTTTCATTGGCGTGACGCTTGACGCTGTAACTGCGTACTTCGACGACTTCCTAATAGCAACTTCAGATCCAAGAGGCGTATTGTTCACAAACCTACGTGCTGGCGTATCCATTGAAATGTGGGACAATCTCAACAATTTAGTAGCGTGGGGGACTTCCCCTGGACAGTCGTTGTCGCTCAGCTTGCTCCACGATGTAGTTGTGGGCACGGGTACTGACGGTAGAATAGCGGTTAAGGGCTCTGATGACGCTTTAATCTGCGTGCATCAGGTGCCCAATACAGACGCTATTCTCGGCGGAGACTCGTACAGAGTTGAAACTCAAGGAGCCCCTCCTTCAATTGAAGTGGAGTTAGGAGCTAACAAGACAAGCGCGAGAGTGAATGCGGCTATTCCGGGCTCAGCGCCGGGGAATACATTAAAGGCTCTAGGGGTAAACGCCTCCCAAACTCTCTACGCTAGACTTCTACTGGATAGCGTATTTGGCTCAACTTCTTTAAACCTTGATATTTGGATTGAGGGCACCACGAGGTCGACAAACGTGACAGTAGAGGGCGGAGCTTCAGTATCAACGTCAACCAGTAGAGTGCAACTCAACTTAGGGCTAGAAAATCACATAGCTCTCTGGGGGTACTTCACTGGGGGAGGTCAAAGCTCTGTGCTTTACCTGAGGCTCGAGCTTTGTACTTCACCTGAGGACATGGGCTCCTGCGCGTACTATCCTATCTCTTTAAATTTATCATCGTAGGACATTTCTCCGCAGTATCTCAGCTCCATTAAGGTAAGGGTTGCTCCCTGGGCAGTTAAGTTTAAATAACATATAGGACAATACCTATAATTGTTTTTCTGCGAACTAAGAGGTGCAAGTAAGTGGGCAACAAGTTTGAAGTTAGCGAAGACGAGAAGATATGGGGGCTTATTGCCTGGCTTATTCCGCTAATTGGCGGCATCTTGGTCCTCGTCTTAAAACCTAACTACAAGTACGCTAAGTACTGGGCTTACTTATCAATATCGTTTTTCATTGTTGTGGTTGGGGCTCAAATAGTGAGCGCCGTATTTGGGCTCATACCGCTTATTGGCTTCTTCTTATCGGCTTTGATAAACTTAGGGCTGCTTGTTATGTGGGTTGTTGGAATAATGAGATCGCTAGAAAAAGTGTTCTGGAAGCCCCCAGCGATATACGATATTGCAAGAGTTCTGAACCCCAAGATTGATGATCATTACAGCGAATCAACAGGCGTGCCTGCGTAGAGATATAAAGTGAATTGAGAAAAAAGGCTTTAAATTGGCTTGATGAAGCCCCATTTTTCCAATGCCCTCGCTAACTCTCTGTGCGCCTTAGCGTGCTCTTCTAGTGGTATTCCCGTGCTTATTGCATCTAGCGCCTGTCTAACAGCTAATGCCCCAGCCCTTGGTCCATCTGGGTGCCCTATTACTCCACCTCCAACTTGCAACACGATGTCTTTTCCAAGCGCCTCTATAACTGGGGGGAGTATGCCGGGGTGTAGCCCCCCAGAGGAGACCGGTGCAACTGGCCTAATGTGGTGCATTGGCTGCTCTAAGTGAAAGAGGTCGTCTGGATCTGGCTTAAAATGATCCTCCCTTAGCGCCTTTACGATTCTTACAACGTCTAGCTTTTCGCCCTCTAGCTTGCCTACTCCAGCTGTCCCAACGTGCAGCTGGTCTACACCTACTACGCGGTAGAGCTTGGCTAAAACGTACATAGAGATGCCGTGATGCTTGCTCCTAGATAGCGCGGCGTGCATTGCTCTGTGTGCGTGTACAGCTAGTTTGTATTCCTCAGCTAGGTCCCTAATGTAAGTTAAAGCGCTCCAGCCTGCAATGACAGCGTCCACCATAACGTACGGGTTCCCGTAATCAGCCACTAGCTTGAGCCTCCTCTCCATTTCCCTGATATCAGCTGTTATGTTGGCGAACCACGCTTTCCTCTCGCCTGTCTCCCCCTCTACTCTGTCAATTACCTTCATGATAGCCCGGGCGCGCTCCTCAAATCTGCAGAAAGAGGGACTAGTCAAGTTCTCGTCGTCCTTTATGTAGTCTAGCCCGCCTAGTAGTAGTTCATGTGCAAGCTTCTCCACTTCGCTGGGAGTGTAGCCCATCTTGGGCTTCGGCACGGTGCCTACAATTGGCCTGTCGTAAACCCTAAATATATCCATAACCCCGCTAATCCCCTTCGATGGTCCCTTAAACATCTCTAGAAAACGCTTCGGCAGATATATGTCCTCGAGCCTCAAAAACTCGGCTCTCTTCATGCCGAAGACGTTTCCAGCAACGCTGGCCAGCAAGCCTGGTATGTTCCCGAGCTCAAATAGCTCTAGCGGGTAGGCAACTTTAACTAGGTAAGACCTATCCTCCAGATCTACTATTTCGTAGACCTTGGCGCTGAGCTCTCTCACTCTGCTCGCATCGTACCACGAGTAGAGCGTAGTCCAAGTGCCAGTGCTGCTCTCTGCGCCAATCCCAGCTGCTACCTCCTCTACCCTAAAGCCATAAGCCGGCGTAACCCTAAATACAGCTATGACGTCACCAGTGGGATCTGGCGTGTAGCCAGGGGCTAGGTACTCGCTGTAGGATTCGAACTCGTATCTCTTCGCCACTACACAACCTCTCTTTGCTTTAAGTAATGCGGTTCAGCGACTTTAAACCTTTTTAGAGCCTAGCCTTGATTTAAATTGAGGTATCCAGCCTTGAGCGAGGGGGAGAAAGTAATTTACAGCCTGCCGGGCGTTTACGACTCGCTAGAACACGTGGGAGATGTCTACATTAAGGCCAGGGGCGGCAACTTACTGGAGCTCTTCGAAAGCGCTGGAGTTGCCCTATTTGACACAATGACTGATACAAGCAAAGTATCCGGGATAATTGAGAGAGCTGTAGAGGCTGAAGGGTTTGACCTAGAGAACCTCCTCTATAGGTGGCTTGAGTCTCTCCTTCTCCTATACTACAGCGAAAACCTCGTCTGTAGCTCTATAAACGTGCAGGAGTTCCGCGCAGAGAGAGCCAGCAGTGGATTGCAGTACAGCGTGAGGGGGAAGGCTCTCTGCGAGCTGTTTAACCAGGAGAAGCACGAACCAAGAGTAGAAGTGAAGTCCCCAACTTACAGCTTAATGAGGATCTTAAAGACAGAGCATGAGTGGATTGCCTACTTCGTGTTAGATATATAGCGATCGCGCAGTTTCCTCGTGCAGGCCTGGCAGAAGCGCGCGTTCTTAGCGTCCACTTCAACTACGCTGTTGCTGTAGCTCATTGTGCACTCCCCATCAACGCAGTGATCTAGACCCAATAGGTGACCTAGCTCGTGAGCTACTTCTTTGACCATTCTCTTAAAGTACAAGTTAAAGTCAGGGCGTTCGCCGTAGAATTCCGGCTTAAGCCTCTTAGTGAAAACTACCGCCACTCTGTACTCTGGTAACGCCGCGCCGAAAACATAGTTAAGTCCCTGCTCGTACCCGTCTAAGTACCCCAACCCTACAACGATTTCCCTGCCCACTAGGCCTAGGGACTGAAGGGAGTCCTTGATGTAAGTTGCTACGCAGTATGCGCGGTATTGAGCTCTCTCCCAGTTAAAGCAGCCAATGGGGGGCTTGATTGCTGCTGGCCACGTCAACACGTTTGCCTCTAGGCCAGCGCCGCCCAATACCTCTACCAAGCTCTCCCTAAGCGAATCCATGTACTCTGAGACGCCAAAGGTTGTAAGCGGCACGATCACTACTCTAATCACTATGCATATCACCCAGCGGATTAGTGGTCTCAAGCCGACAGCCACATCTGAAGAGACGCTACATAGCTCTAAAATGAATTATGGAAATAAAAGGCTTAACTAGAAATCAGTGCCGCCGCGGGGATTTGAACCCCGGACACCCCGGTCTTCAGCCGGGCGCTCTCCCGGGCTGAGCTACGGCGGCTCATTACTTTTATAAAGGCAGAGGGGTTTATTAGGATTTACTTCCCAGTTTATCTCGGCCATCCATGTGAATTGGCTCGATCGGTTTATGCTTAAATAAAAAGCCAGCTAGTAATTAAAAACATGTTGAAGCTGGTGTTGCGCATGCTTGCAGCTATTCTAGCAGGTGGTTTTGGCAAGAGATTGCGCCCGTACACAGACGAGGTCCCCAAGCCAATGATACAGGTGTCGGGCAAACCGCTATTGGAGTGGCAAATAATGTGGCTCAAGAAGCACGGATTCGAGGAAGTAATACTACTAGTGGGCTACAAAAAGGAGAAAATCATTGAGTACTTCGGGAGCGGCAATAGATTTGGGTCCAAGATAATATACGTCGTTGAAGACGAGCCCCTAGGAACTGGCGGAGCTATTAAAAACGCCGAGCACGTGCTCTCTAGGCAAGATGTCTTCTTAGTTATAAACGGCGATATTTTAACAAACATAGACCCGCTCCTGCTACTTAAGAAGCTCGAGTCGAGCAAGAGCTACTTGGGAACAATAGCAACAATACCCCTGCCAAGTCCCTATGGAATACTAGAGCTCAACAATGACGCTGTAAAGGGCTTCATAGAGAAGCCGTTGATAAAAGATTACTGGATCAACGCAGGAGTATACGCGCTGAAGCGAGAGGCGCTGAAGTACTTCCCTGAGAAAGGAGACCTTGAAAAGACGGCGTTTCCCGCAATGGCGAGGGACAAAGTTCTAAGCGCAGTTATGTACGACAACGTGTTCTGGAGAGCAGTCGATACACATAAAGACCTCGAAGAAGTTTGTAAATATGTGCAAGAAGTTTACAAAGAGCAGGATTAACTCTCAGTATTTCCAGCGGTCTTCATCTCTTTAATCACAAGACCCTCTTTTCATCACCAACGTAAATTTATATCTGAGAAACTTAAAATACTGTGCTAAACTAGAATTAGTTAATAGGCGGCGGTAGTCTAGCCTGGACTAGGACGCCGGCCTTCCAAGCCGGAGATCCCGGGTTCAAATCCCGGCCGCCGCACTCCTCTTTAGTTTTGGCGTCCCCAGAGAGCAGATCTCATTTCTACACTTTCCCCATTTGAGGATAAACTGTGTGTGGCGGGGGATTGGTGCAGCTCAAGCGCTCGAGGGCTGTAACCACTTGCGCCTAGCCTAGGCGAGAGCCTAGCACAGGGCAGAGGAGAGCTTATATGGGGATTTACGCCTGCAGTTAACCCCCGTTAACTTGCGATCCCCCCTGCGCTTTGCGCCACTGCCATGTTGCTACCTACTTTAGTCTCCTTACGACCTTGCCCCTACTTGATGGGACTACCTCTACTTTTGCGTTGTCAAACTTGCAGTTCAGCTCGCGCCCTTCGTGGAATCTATCTAGGAACACGGCTAGGGCAGATACCTCTGAGTGGGGCTGGTGCCCTACTGCTACGTTGTAGTCAGCTACCTCGTAGTAAAACCTAGGCACCTTCCTAGCGCCTACCACTATTAGAATGTCCCTAGGATCCCTTCTTATCTGATCTAAGACGTCGTCTAAGTGAAGCCCGTACATCGTTAAGTGAACAACTGCCCCTCCATTATTTTTCCACTTTTTGCAGTACTCCTGCGAATTAACGCCCATCTCAAATTGCATCTTCCCTCCCCACAGTTCCTCTACTTTCAATAGGGCTGTGTGCACGGCTTCGTCCACAACGTCTCCCAGAACGAACCCGCTCGCGCCAAATGCCCGCGACACTAGCGCTGTGTGCGTAGTTATCCTTTTGTCCCTGCCCGGCCTGTGCCCGTACCTTAGCACGTAGATCTTCCTAGGCAAGTTGGCTATCCCCTGCTTTTCAGTTTTGTGTATATTCTTTCAAGTAGTAAGTCTATGTTTATTCTCTTAGTGCTCGATGTAGGTATAACATCGTTGCCTACAGCTAAGCGCTCTGCAACTGCCTTCACAACTTCCTCGTAGCTGTTGATCTTATCAATTTTGTTTAGGGCGTATACCACTGGCCTATCACGCAAGCCTATCTTCCCTAGAATATCCCTACAGGTCTCTAGCTCGCTAATTACTTCGCTTAAGCTCCTAGAGGCGTCTACGACGTTCACTATGATATCCGCTTCTGCTATTTCTTCGAGAGTAGCGTAGAAAGACTCAACTATCTCTGGCGGGATGTCCCTTATGAACCCAACCGTGTCTATTACTATAAAGCTGATGTCCTTGTACCCAGCCCTCTGCGCCTTCGGCGTAAGCGTGGTGAAGGGCTCCGGCCCTACGGGCTTAGACAGCCCAGTAATTGAATTAAATAAGCTTGTCTTACCTGCGCAAGTGTATCCCACAATAGCGACGTGCGGGAGGCCTGCCTCTAGTCTTGCCTTTCTCCTTATGCTTCTAATTTCGCGCAGCCTCTCTAGCTCCCTTCTTACTCTAGCCTCCTTTCTCTTGAGCATTAAGTAGTACTTCTCGTAGCCGTATTTTCCTGCGCCTAAAAACCCGTGTAGCTCCCCTATTTTAGCGTACCTAATTCCCTCCTTAATCAGTGGGAGCATGTGCTTCAGCCTAGCTAGCTCTATTTGAAGCAGAGCTTCCTGCGAGCCGGCGTGAGTGGCGAAGATCTCGAGTATTACGAAAATCCTGTCAAGGACCTCTCTCTTTAGCTCTCTAGTTAGGTTAACGTACTGAGCTGGCTTTAGCTTGTCCATTACAATGAGCTTGTCGAAATCCATTTCCTTCAGCTTCGATATCTTTTCGCTTGAGAGGTATGTCCTCTGAGCTGTGTTCCTAACTGTAATATACCCCGCTACTTCGCTGTAGATTGTCTGAACGAGGGCCAACTCCTCCTCTAGGAATGGCGCATACTTCTTGGGTAAAACCACAAATGCCCTCAAAAAAATCCCTTATTTCTCCTTCTCGGGGGATCCTTCCACCCTTATGATGTCGCCTATAGTTAAGTACTCATCTTGGCTCCTCGCGGTATCCCCGCTGAGCTCGTGCACAACTGGCTCTAGGAGCTTTATGCCTAAAATTCTCTCGAGTTTCTTGGCTAGCTCTAAGCTGGGCTTTAGCCTCCCGCTTTCAACCCGCTTAATTGTATTAACGCTTTCACCTACTTTTTGAGCGAGAACCTCTTGTGCCCATCCCAGCTTCTCCCTTGCCGTTTTAACTCTAGTGGAGTAGTCGCCCACTACTTCGAGCTCCTCTATGCTTTGCTGCCTTGTTCTCCTAGCTGGCTGGGGTTTAGGGGGGTTTTTCTTGGGCGGGCTTTGCTGAGCTACCTCTTTAACGCTGGAGTGCCTCGATAGCCTTGAATAGCATGAGGGGCAGAGAATTAGTAGAGAGCCCTCTACAACTGCCTTCTTTGCGCTCTTCTGATCCAGCTCTCTACCGCACATTTCACAGTAGTAAGACATAAGCATGCCCCAATCTCATTTCTTAAAACAATTTCAAAGGCTATTATATATCCGGGTTTCAACATGAGCGGCGGTTACGAAGACTCCAACAAGCTCGGCGAACGAGTTGACGCACTTATTGAAAGCGAGGAAGACTACATGAGATACCTAGAGATGAAGGTTAGGCACTTAGAGGAGGAGCGCAAAAAGCTAGCGCTGAAAATAGAGTACTATAGATCAGAAATAGAGAAGCTTGTCTCTCCTCCTTTGATAGAGGCCTACGTTGAGCTCGTTCTCTCGGATAATAGAGCTGTGGTTAAGAGCAGCAGCGGGCCGAACTTAGTTGTCAACATCGCTGACTCTGTTAGCAAGTCCAAGTTGAGGCCGGGCGCGAGAGTTGCCCTTAACCAGCGCGGTTCCACTATTGTTGAAGTTCTCCCAGATTTCTACGAGCCCTATGTCCAGCTAATGGAAGTTAACGAGAGGCCAGGCATTAAGTACAGCGATATAGGAGGGTTGAGCAAGCAAGTAATGGAGCTACGGGAAGTAATAGAGCTTCCGCTGAAAGCACCTGAGCTGTTTAGGGAGGTAGGGATCGAGCCTCCTAAGGGAGTGTTGCTCTACGGGCCGCCTGGGTGCGGCAAAACGCTGTTAGCTAAGGCCGTTGCCGCAGAGAGCAAAGCTACGTTTATATCCCTCGTTGGCAGCGAGCTAGTTCAAAAGTACATTGGAGAAGGCGCTAGAATTGTGCGCGAGCTGTTCGCCTTTGCTAGGAGCAGGGCGCCAGCTATAGTTTTCATTGACGAAATTGACGCAATAGCCTCTAGGAGGCTCGAGATTGGCACGAGCGGCGAGCGAGAAGTGCAGCGGACTTTTATGCAGCTGCTCGCTGAAATTGACGGGTTTAAACCGCTTGACAGAGTTAAAGTTATAGCTGCAACTAATAGAGCCGATATATTAGACCCCGCTATAATGAGGCCGGGGAGGTTTGATAGAATTATTGAGATACCTCTTCCAGATAAGACGGGCCGGGCCGAGATATTTAAGATACACGTAGGAAAGCTCAAAACCAACGTAGAAGTAGATTTCGAAAGGCTCGCAGACCTCAGCGAGGGCTTTAGCGGCGCAGAGATAAAGCTAGCTGTTGTAGAGGCCGGCTACTACGCCATAAGGGAGGGACGTAGAGCAGTTGGTATGGAAGACTTAATTAGAGCGATTGAGAAGGTAAAGAGTAAAAAGGGAATTAGAAACTTCTGGAATGATGTAGGTGAGCTGAAAAAATCAATACACATATTCCAATAGTTGCTGGTGTACGAGTCCTTGATTATCAGGAAGCCTACTGAAAGCGAGCTAATGGAGCTGAGGGAAATAGCTGAGATCCAGTTCGGGGTTAGCGGTAGCGCTTTAATCCCGGACTCTATATTTGTTTACGTCAGCCCAAACACCAATAGAGTTAGAGCTGTAGCTAACAACGGCAATAGGTACTTGACGCTAAGGTCTGGGGATTACAGGTTCAACTTGCACTTAGAGGCTGGAAAAGTCTTGAATAGAGCTCTACCGCATCCAAGGCTAAGAGTTTACGTAAAGGAAGACTACGTAGAGTTCGTAGCGAGAGGGGACACGCTGTTCTGCAAGCACGTGCTTGCAGCAGACGCCGACATAAGACCAAACGAGGAGGTCTTAGTCGCAGACTCAGCTGGGAAGCTAATAGCGGTAGGTCGCGCACAACTCGCCGGCTGGGAAATGGTTTTTTATAATCGGGGAGAAGCTGTTAGAATAAGGGAGGGGATTCTGAAGTGATCAAATTTGTCCCATTAAAAGAGGTAGACCTAGCCAGCATTAAAAACTCGTACTTCATAACTGGCTACCAAGGATTTGGTCTTGTTGGGTACTTGACAACTAAGCACCTAGCCAAGGAGCTTAGGCTGAGGAAAATTGGCTTCGTCAGGACAAAGTACATGCCCGAGTTTACAATGTACAGCAGAGATCACGATTTACTGTACCCCTTTGAAGTATACTCAGGCGAAGTAGGCTCGAGCAAAGTGGTGATTGTAATGCACAACAGCACGCCCGTTGAGAGGGAGAGGACAGATTACATAGACTTTCTCTCCCTTTTCGCAAGAAAGCTCGAAGCTAGCGAGGTGATATTGATAGGCGGCCTCAGCCAAGAGCTCAGAGAGGACAGCGGGGAGAAATACAGGTGGATACCTATAAACGACACGAAGATATCCCTAGTAGAGGCAAGGCTACTCGAGGACAGGCACATTGTCGGTCCGCTTGCGCTCACTATGATGTTCATGAGGTCGTATGGCCTTAGGGGGGTTGTCATTCTACCCTTTGCTGAGCCGCTTAGACCAGACCCTAAAGCGAGCGCTGTAGCCGTTGAAGTAGTGGCTAGGATACTGGGCGTAAGCGTGAGTACGCAGAGGCTTATTGAGGAGGCTTCAATAATAGAGGCCGTAGAAGCTGAGCGAGAGAAAGTAGAGAAAGTCATTGAAGAATCTGAGAGAAGACCTCGTCTAACCTACATATAGTTATATCCGTCCCTCTTTCTCTCAGCTTTCTGTGAATGCTGCCAGCCAGGTTTTCGCTGAGCCAAGCCGTTTTCACTACTATGACTTTCTGAGCTCCTCGCCCAGCTATTTCTGAGATAAAGCTAGCTATTTTGTTGGCCTTAATTAAGCGCCTTGAGATCTTGCACTCGTGCTGGTAGAATGGAAAAGTTGAAGAAGCCCCAGGAGTGAAAACGCCGAGAACTGGATGCAGGAACATCAGCTTGACGTTATCAAGGCCTTGAGATTTCCCTAATAACTCTAAATACTCCTGCTGCGATGTGTACGGCTTCTTGTGCGCTGGCACTAGCACTACTACTTTACCGCTTGCGTCCTTCAGGGATATCTCTTTTGCTCTCCTGGCATTCAACCTAATTTTTGGGTTCAAGTAGGACTCATTGCTGAGCACCCAAGTAGCTCTTCCCCCTGGTACTGTGAGGGGCGAGTGCCTGTCAATAAACTTAATATACCTCTTGACGGCCTCAAACGCCTCGAGGAGAGACGGGTGTGCCCTTGAGCGGTGTTCAAGGAGCTCCCACAGCCTGTTCTCTCTGATGGCCTGCTTAGTGGCCCTTATTTCCCTGCTAAGCATGTATAAGTTGTGCTTAGCTAGGAGCTCTGCCCTCTCCGTGCTCGGCATCTCGAGCAAGTCTTCCGGCGAGTATTTCGAGCAAATAGGGCAGATGCAGGGGAAGTACGAAAGCTCCCTTATGTCCTTAGTTCCTGCTTCAGTCATATACCTACCGTCGCGAGCGTAGAGCACGTAGCTAGCTGAATCAAATAAGTCTCCTCCCACAGCGACTAGGAAAGGTATTACCATAGGGTGCCCTACGCCAAACACGTGAAGCGGCTTATTAATAGGAGTGTGCATTCTAACGAGGGCAGTTAGCTCAACTAGCTTAGAGTACTCGTACTTCTCTAGCATTAAAGTGGGGGAACCTATAGCGTAGATGTGGTATGGAAGCTTGCTCGCCATAATTGCAGAGCGCAAGAGCAGCTCCCTGAATGGAGCTCCCTGAATGGGGTAGGTCCACAGCTGTTCTGAGTCCATTACAAGGGCGAGAGCTTCTACTCCGCGCTTGTACGTTTCGTACACGGATCTCTCTGCTTCCTCGTAGCTCATTTTGCTCCCAGTGGGTATGTCCAGTATAACTCCAATATCTGTTCCTATAGCCTTCTGGTACTCTACTATTGTTTTGTTGTCAACGCCTACGCCCCCGTACACAAGTATTTGGTATCCCCCAGAGTCCGTCATTATTGTGTTGTGCCAAGACAGCTCCTTATGAATGCTCTTAGGAGCGCCGCTGTTTCTGGCGTAAAATAAATAAGCGTTTGTGATTACTCCGTTGAAGCCTATCCTCTCAATATCGCTTAATCTTGGCAACTGCCTCAGGGGGTCTACAACGGGAAATAAAAAGGGAGTCTCGAGTGCCCCGTGGGGAGTAGTAAGCTTTCCTATCCTGCCTGCAAGGTCTTTTCCTTTAACCTCGAACAAGTCTCTTTAACCTTGAATGCCCTTTTTGCGCTGCTCAACGTATTTCTTGTACAGGCTGTAGAGGGTCTCAGCCATTGGCCCTGAGCCCATTACTCCATCTTCGCTAATTCTGTACCTGCCGAGCACCTCAACGGCCCGAACGTCGTGAATAATCCTCACTGCGTGCTCCTGGAGCTTCATCTCTTTAAGCAATAAGTCCTTGAACTCCTCTGGGTCGAACAGTGGCTCCTCCATTACAATTATCTCGGAAATTCTCTCGCCTTTTACGATAATCCTAGAGTACTTCACCCCAGCGCTGTCTACTGCGTTTTTTAGCAGGATGTTTAAAGCGGGATGATCAAAACCTGCGAGCAAGCCCTCGTATGCTTTGCCGCTGTCAAGAATAATCTTGATCTTTTTGTCAAGCATTGTAGCGAGCTCGTTAACGAGCCTCCGAGAGGCTTCAACTACCGCCATTTTATCACCTAGACTTTTATATACCCGAACTATAATTTTAACAGGGCTTAATTAAGGTGAGCGAATTGCAGTTTAAGTGCGTGATTACTGAGGTAACGCCCTTAAGGCTACCGAAGGTCTACAGAGTTAAGGGCCTCTGCGGTGAGGTAGAAGTAGAGATAGAGTTCCATGAAGACATACTAAAGAAACCCAGCGTAAACAGCGCCTTAAACTTAGATATCTCAGGTAGCAGGGAGATCTGCCAACCGCACTACTTCTGCGCGCACGGACACGTGATCTCAAACGCGCAGCTCGGAGACTTGTACCGGGTTGTTGTTTCCCTCCACGGCCTCCTCCTAGTACTTCGTAGCAAGGAGAGATTAAACCTAAACGCAATGGATCACGTTTACCTAGGCGCAACTGTAGCGCAATCTTAGACCGCTCTAGTAAGCGGAACGCGAAGTCCTAAGCCCTCCTCGCCCTCAATGAAAAAAGGGAATAAGCTGAGTGCACCTAGTAGAAGTTACACCGGGAAGGGGGCACACTTTGCTCAATGAATAGGTTGAGGGAAGGTTAATTAAACTAGTAGGGGGTATGAGCAGAACAACTTGTGCGGTGTCCAAGCTTTAAAGCCCAAAAAAAAACTTGGTTTGCAGAAGCCAAGGAGAGCTTAAAGGGAGAGAAACGGTTACTCTTCTTCTTTCTTCTCTTCTTCGGGCTTCTTTCCTACTTCTTCTTTCTTCTCGAGTTTGCTTGCGGCAATGACATCGTCTATTCTGAGAATTATTGTTGCTGCCTCTGTTCCGCCCTTAACAGCTGTCGACACGATACTAATTGGCTCAATGACGCCTTGCTCTAGCATGTTAACGAGCTGTCCAGTAGATAGGTCTACGCCTATCCAAGTGCCGTTGTCCTTCTCGTGAGCTGCTCTAAGCTTCATGATCATGTCTATGGTGTCTAATCCTGCGTTTTCAAGCATCGATACTACAAGTCCTTCGACAGATCTCGCGAAGGCCTCTATTGCTAGTTGCTCTTTGCCTCCAACTTTAACAGCGTACTTCCTCAAGTGCTTAGCTACCTCCATTTCAACTGCGCCGCCTCCTCCAACTACTTTTCCGTCCTTTAGCGCATCCGCAGTTGCTGAGAGCGCGTCCCTTAGGCTCCTTTCAGCTTCATCTACGAGCCTCTCTAGCCCGCCTCTAATTAGAATGCTGACAGACCTCGGGTTCTTGCACCCCTCAATGAAGACCATTTTGTCTTCGCCAATCTTCCTCTCCTCTACGAGCTCGGCGTAGCCTAGATCTTCTGGCTTCAAATCCTCGATGTTGCTCACTATTCTTCCCCCTGATGCCCTCTCGAGCTTCTCGAGGTCGCTCCTCTTCACTCTCCTAACGGCGAGGATGCCCTTTTTCGCCAAGAAGTGCTGAGCAACTTCATCTATGCCCTTCTGTGTAATGACGACGTTCACTCCAACTTCTGCGAGCCTATCTACGTACCTTTTCAGTATGTCCTCCTCTTGTTGCAAGAACGCCTTTAGTTGAGAGGGGTCGCTGATCCTGATTTCAGCGTCTATTTCAGGCTTCTCTATTTCTAGGGGCGCATCTAGGAGCGCTATCTTTGCCTTCTCCACTCTTCTAGGCATGCCTGGATGAACTACTTCTTTGTCTAGCACGATGCCGTACACTAACTTCGTGTCCATTAATGAGCCTCCGTACTTCTTTATGATCTGAACATTATCTATATCCACGTATATTTTATCTGCGCGAGGCTCTGCAACTTGGCGGATAGCCTTAACTGCTAGCTCGGCGAAGTACTCCCTAGCGTCGTGAACAGCTTTGCTTGTGAGAGAGGTCTTAGCTACTCTCTTCAGCACGTCCTCGTTAGTTATATCTATTGGGACGGATATTTGCTCGAGGGCCTTTAAGGCCTCGTCCATTGCTTTCCTGTAACCAGATATTATTAGGGTTGGGTGTATGTTCCTGTTCAGGAGCTCTTCAGCGTATTTAAGTAGCTCGCCAGAAAGTATTACTGCTCTCTTTGTGCCGTCGCCGACCTCGGCGTCCTGGCTCTTAGCAACGTGAACTAGCATCTTTCCTGCAGGGTGCTGTATTTCTGCCTTGTCTAGGATCGTGGCGCCGTCGTTTGTTATAGTCACGTCGCCTAGGGCGTCAACGAGCATTTTATCCATTCCCTTTGGTCCATAGGTCGTCTTAACTATCTCTGATATGGCGCGAGCTGCCATTATGTTTACTCTAACAGCGTCTCTTCCAACTGTTCTCTGAGTTCCCTCCTTTAATATTAATACCGGAATTCCTGTGGGTTCTGTGGTGGCCATATGCGATACACCTAAGCCAATCTCATGCTAGGAATATAAAAGGCTTCTATATAAACTTTTTTTAAATAAATATTAAAAAGATCTAGTGGATCTATTTCATGGCTACCGAACTTAAAAAACATTAAGCCCCAAAAACAAAATATACTTTAAAGAAGGTAGGACAAGGGGTTTCTATTGAGTAAGGGCAGAGCGGTAAAAAATGCGAGCAGAGTTGACGATGTGTCTCAGGGAGATGATCTGCTGTGCATATCAACTACTCTCATCGAGAAACTGTACGGTAAGCCAGCGCAGGCTATTCTGGACCACCTGGTTAAGAACGAGTACCTAGCCGAGGAAAAGCTCCTCGACGATACAAACGTGAGGTCAAACGAGGGCCGCAAAATTCTGCAGAAAATGGCCGATGAAGCAATTGTGACGCCAGATAGAATTAGAGTTGACGTCGGCGTGCTCCACGTATGGAGGCTTAATAGGCCAGCGCTTAAGACTTTTATTCTCGGCAGGCTCAAAAAAGCTAGGGAAAAGCTGGAAGTGCTACTAAATCACGAGCTTGAGAACGTTATTTACAGGTGCCAAAGCTGTGGGAGGAGGTACACCGTGGACGAAGCGTACACTCACGGTTTCCAGTGTCCGCAGGATGGAGATATTCTCTCTGAGGCATCTGACCAAGGGGTGATCAACACTATAAGGGACATAATAAGCAAGCTAGACTACTTAGTATCGAAAATAGAGCAGGCATAAAGCGTGCTTGGGCGGATGTACAAGTTCATAGACCTTTTTGCAGGGGCAGGAGGCTTCTCTCTAGGGTTTCACCTGACGGGGAGATTTCGCTGTCTTTTGGCAATCGATAACTTCAAGTTCGCCGCTTTGACCTACAAGGCTAACTTTCCGCAGACGACGGTCGTGGCCGAGGACATAAAAAGCATTGCGGGAAGCCTGATTACTCGGGTTGTCAAAGAGGAGGAAGTAGACTTAGTAATTGGCAGCCCGCCCTGCGAGCCCTTCACTGCAGCCAATCCCGAGAGGAAGAGAGATCCTCTTGATCGGCTGTACCTAGATCCTCGCGGCCAGCTAACACTTCACTTCATAAGGATCGTAGCTCACTGCAGACCGAGGATTTTCATAATGGAGAACGTGCCAGCTATAATGGAGAACGGCTTGAGGGGGGCCATAAGCAATGAGCTCGAAAGGGCCGGTTACAGCGAGGTTTACTTCAACATCTTAAGGGCAGAGCACTACGGAGTTCCCAGCAGGAGAACAAGAGTTTTTATATCCAATGTTCCAATAAGGCCTCCTCCGCTGAAGTACCTTACTACTGTAGACGAGGCGCTAAAAGGTCTCCCCGAGCCCGGCGCTCCATTTATCCCAAATCACGAGCCCCCGCCAGAGCTGCCGTGGAGCAAGTTGAAGAAAGCTGTTAAGTTAAAGAGAGGGCAGGCACTAGTATACTATCAGGGTGCGAGAAAATTGCTTCCAAACCTAATTAAGCTCGACCCTGGCGAAATAGCCCCTACGGTTCTCGGGTCATCTAGGTTTATTCACCCACATGAAAATCGCCTTCTCACGGTGAGGGAGCAGGCCAGGCTAGTCGGTTTTCCAGATACGTTTATTTTCATTGGCGGGAGGGATTCGCAGTACAACATGATTGGCGAGGCCGTGCCTCCCCCCCTTGCTAAGAGCGTCGCGGAATTTATCTTGCCCACGCTTGAGCGGGGTGACCTTTAGTTGAGCGAGGTATATTTAGCCCTATATGCTCCGAGCAGCGTCCAAAAATTAACTGATTTCCTAAAAACAGTCTACGCCGTGCCTGGAGTGGTGCCTGTTGTAATTAGACCTTTTGGCGCAGCCGCGCAGGTAGGCGTGCCAGAGGCCCACAGGATTTCGTACAAGCTCAACAAGCCGCTGATTATTCTGCCGGAGATTGGCGACTTGGCCAACATCATTGGATGCAATTGTCTTTACTACTTGTTGGATGAAGGAGAAGAAGTAGACGTGCAAAGGCTGCTCGGGGAATCAGCCTGTAGAAAAACAGCCCTGATCCTTTGCTCTGGTGAGCATGAGCCCGGCGCGAAGGAGCTCAGCGGGGTTAAAGCTGTTTGGATAGCTGGCGTCCCGCGCGGAATACCGCCTATTGGTTTAGCTGGGATCTTAATTTACAAGATAAATGACCTCAAGAGCAAGTGCGGGAAAAGCGCGCTGTAGGTGAGCTTTCTTGGCTTTTAAGTTGAGGACTACAATTGCGGCTGCAAATAGGGGCGAGCAGCTAACTAAGGAGAAATACGACGTGGTTGTAGTCGGAGGAGGGCCTGCAGGACTTACAGCTGCACTTTACTCAGCTCGATACGGGCTGGACACTGTAGTTGTTGCAAAAGTCCTTGGAGGCACTGTCTCTGAGGCCCCATTAATAGATGACTACATGGGGCTGCCTGAGATCACAGGCAACGATCTAGTCGATAGATTTGTAAAGCACGTTAAGAAATACGGCATCCCAGTACTGCTGGACGAAGTCGTAGAAGTTTGCAGGGGCAAGGATAAGCAGACCTGGAGCGTGAGGCTGAAAAATGCAAGGCGAGAACTCTCCTCCTACGCAGTTATACTCGCTATAGGGAGCGAGAAGCGAAAACTGGGCGTCCCAGGAGAAGAGAGACTCTTGGGAAAGGGAGTTTCCTACTGCGCTGTATGCGACGGCCCGCTATTCAAGGACAAAGTAGTGGCCGTTGTAGGGGGCGGAAACTCTGCGCTAACTAGCTCGCTGTTCCTCAGTAATTACGTGTCCAAGGTCTACCTTCTACACAGGCGAGATTCCTTCAGGGCGTTTGAAGTCTACGTTAAAGCCGCTAAAGCAAACCCAAAAATTGAGTTCCTGACTAGTGCTATTGTAAAAGAGATAGTTGGCTCACAGAGGGTAGAGGGTATTAGGGTAGTTAACTTGAAGACATCTGAGGAGTTTACGCTGAAGGTTGACGGGGTATTCGTGGAGATAGGCTTCAATCCCCCAACAGAATTCTTCAAGAAAGTTGGCATAGAAATAGATGAAGAGGGCAGAGCGAAGGTAAACGTAGACAGGAGCACTAATTTGCCTGGGGTATTTGTAGCTGGCGACGCTGCTGGAGGACCCCTAAAATACAAGCTAGAGCAAATTGTGACAGCTGCAGCTGAAGGAGCTATTGCAGCTGATGCTGCAGCTAAGTACGTTCTGTCTACGAGAGCAAACCTATAACTCGGATGAGTGAAAATTTAAACCCTTGTACACTCTCTATAAACAAAGGGGCCCGTAGCTCAGCTAGGTAGAGCGCCCGGCTCATAACCGGGTGGTCCGGGGTTCAAATCCCCGCGGGCCCACTTAAAAAGCTAGAGCAACTACGTTCCGTACTTCCAAGATGATAGGTACTCTCTCTGCTGCGGCGTAAGGAAGTCAAGCTCTATGCCCATAGATTCTAGCTTCAGCCTAGCTACAGCTTCGTCAATTTCTAGCGGGATCCTCACAACTTCTTTTGGTAGCTTGGCTTTGTTCTCGAGTATGTGCTTTACGGCAAAGAACTGGTTGGCAAAGCTCATGTCCATTACTTCACTCGGGTGTCCTTCAGCTGCTACGAGGTTCACTAATCTGCCATCAGCTAGTAGGTACAGCTTCCTCTTATCCCTAAGCCTATACTCTACTACGTGGGGGAGGATCTTTTTCTTGTCCTCGGAGAGCTCCTCTAGGTCAGGTATCCATATCTCCACGTTAAAGTGACCGGAGTTAGCTAGCATTGCGCCATCCTTCATCCTCTCCAGGTGCTCCCTCCTTATGACAGCTATGTTTCCTGTTGCAGTGATGAACAAGTCGCCGACTTCAGCAGCTTTAATCATAGCCATTACCTCGAAGCCGTCGTAGACAGCTTCTAGCGCCCTTATAGGGTCGACTTCAGTTACAATGACCCTCTTGGCCCCAAGGCCTCTCGCCCTCATTGCAATCCCTCTGCCGACCCAGCCGTATCCTGCCACAACAACAGTTTTCCCGGCAATTAAGACGTTTGTAGCCCTAAGTATGCCGTCGAAAGTGCTCTGCCCTGTTCCATACCTGTTATCAAACAAGTACTTTGTGTACGAATCGTTTACAGCTATTACGGGGTACTTTAGTTGCCCGCTGCGCTGTAGGGCCTTCAACCTATTGACTCCAGTCGTTGTCTCCTCTGTGCCTCCCGCTACGCCCTCGGCGACGTTTAGGTATTTCTCGTGGAGAAGCGCGTGCAAGTCCCCTCCATCATCTATTACTACTTGAGGCTCGCTCTCAGCTACTTTACTTATGCACCAGTAGTACTCCTCCGCGGACTGCCCCTTCCACGCATAGACACTTATGCCTCTATTCACAAGAGCTGCTGCTACATCGTCCTGCGTTGAAAGGGGGTTGCTCGCGGCAAGGACTACATCAGCGCCAGCCTCTTTGAGCGCCAAAGCTAAAACTGCCGTTTCCTTTGTGACGTGGAGAACTGCTCCTACTCTAGTGCCTCTCAGTAGGTTTGTGCCGCCGTATTTCTTCCTGAGGAGCATTAAGACAGGCATGTTTCTCTCGGCCCACTGTATTTTTAGCTCGCCGAGTTCAGCTAGAGAAGGGTCCTTAACTTTGAAGCTCATTGGATAACACCATTCTTAGACAAAGTATGTAGCAGGTTCTTTTTTTAACTTTAAGCTATGCGGCAGTTTCTGGCCAATCCCTACACATCAACTGAAATAAAGCGCAAGGCACGTCGTGGCTCGGGCGAACAAGGCTTTAAGCAGCTCTCAAGAAGTTAAAGCTAGCGAGCTGGTCTGGGCGCCGCGAGCAACTTATTAAAGACCTTATTAAGCTATATATAAACCTGTTTATTAATGGGCGTTTACATACATGGAGCCCCGTATGAAATTACAGGGTGCAACTTTATGGGGAAGGTGAGGACAAAGATAGTTAAGAGAAGTGCAAGGGAGCTCATTGAGAAGTACCCCGGGCTGTTCACAGAGGATTTCAACAAGAATAAAGCCATTGTGGCAAGGCTTATCAGCTCATCCTCTAAGAGAATTAGAAATCGAATAGCGGGGTACATAACGCACTTAGTTAAAGTCTCGGCGAGGAGGAAGGAGCAACCTCCAGAGGCGCTAGTAGAGGCCTAGGTTAACTAAGGGAACGAGCGTGCTAAAATGCGAAACAAAGAACGGCGAAACTAGACTAGAGCTAGAGTGGCGGGATCAAAGCATACGTGTTTACACCTACCTTTGCGAGAGCAGCGGGAGTTTAGCTGAAGAGATTTCTCGCAGAGGGGTCTCTCCTGACAAGCCCGTTGCGCTTTTGCCTTTAAGCATGGTGGAGTCCCCCCTACAATTAATACAGGGGGCTATTCACTACGCTATGCACGCGCCAAGGATAAACAGGATTAAGAACAGAGGCTTACTGCTGGCATCCTTGATCACAGGGGTTACCCAGTTGAGCGAGCTCGTAGAGAGCCTCGAGAGAGAGCTTAGAGGGAGAGGGAATTTCTACCTAATTAGCGTAGACGCGCCCCCGTGCAACACGGACAAGTGCGTGCCAATTGCGCTGAGATTTAATGAGGACATGTACTCGGAGAAGTTAATAAAAAACGTTAAATGTATTCTCTCAATGATCTAGCTCTACCACTCCTCTTCTTCCTCCTCTTCCCACTCTTCTTCCTCTTCCTCCCACTCCTCTTCTTCCCACTCTCCTTCTTCTTCCCACTCCTCTTCCTCTTCTTCTTCCTCCCACTCTTCCTCTACTACCCACTTCAAGTTTAGCCCCCCTATACCCGAATACAGCACTTATTTAAATATTTATTTCTCGCTGTTTCCTCGCGGCACACTTCCGAAACTTTCAATGCTTTCTCAACGTGGGATTTGCCTCCTCAGTTTCCTTGAACTAAGGGCTGTTAACCGCTCTGAAGGCCGCTGAGTAGCTCTTACGAGAACGTCCGCCCTCATCGCAGGGTCTGTTCGAGGAGCAAGTTAAATATACTGGTTTTACCTGATTAGAAAGCAGTGCTCTTCACCCCTTTATTGAGGCTATACGCATATGAGCGTTATGCAGGAGGCAAGGAAAGCGCACAACTCTACTAGAGGAGTTAAAATACTGGCCACAATAGGGCCCTCCTCAAGCAGCGTAGAGACTGTCAAAGATATGATTAAAAGCGGCGTATCTGGTTTCAGAATAAACATGTCATTCGGGGACGCCGAGACCTGGAGCTATTACCTCAAGACAATTATAGAGGCCTCTGAAGAACTAGACGCTGTTGTGTCTATAATTGGCGACATACCTGGACCTCAAGTTAGGAGCGGAGGATTTAGCGAAGTGCAGGTAAGCAGAGGGGACGCCGTATACCTCTCCCGCTCGCCCGGCTTATTTCCCGAGAGCACTGAAGTTCCTGTTCCACTAAAGGAGTTCTACAGCGCGCTGGAGCCTGGGGACACCGTGCTGTACGGAGACGGAGAAGTAGAGCTACGAGTTATAGAAGTGGGGAGAGACTTCGCTAAGTGCATAGCTACTGGCTCAGGTACCCTTAAGCCAGGGAGAAAGCTGGTTGTCCAAGGAAAAGAGTTGCCCTTGCCGTTTTTGAGCGGAAAGGACCTCGAGCTTATAAACTACATATGTAGAAACAAGTTTACTTATATAGCTCTAAGTTACGTTAGGGACGACCAAGACATATTACTGGCTAAGGGCGTCTTAGACCAGTACAACTGCAGAGTGAATATACTCTCGAAGATAGAGACGCCAAGCGGAGTTAAAAACGTGCAGAAAATATGCGAGCTCTCTGACGCAGTGCTAATAGCGCGCGGGGATCTCGGAGTTCACTTCCCCATAGAGGACATACCAATAGTTCAAGAGCAGATCGCCAGAGCTGCAGTGCAGCTAGGCAAGCCTGTAGTTGTTGCCACAGATATACTGGACTCAATGATTGAAGGTCACAGACCTAGTAGGAGCGACGTAATAGGCGTTTACAGCACGGTATACAACTTAGTAGACGCAATTCTGCTCACAAATGAGACAGCAATAGGGAAGTACCCAGTGGAAGCAGTTAAGTGGGCTAGGGCTATTTCAGATAAGGCCCTTCAAAACATGCCCGAAGTGCTGGTCGAGCAGCTGAGAAAGCTAATTAAGTCTCGAAGCCTACTTGAGAAGTACGTTCACGGCTTGATTTCACTAGCTGAGAGCCTAAATGGCTCTATAATCGTTTACACGAGGACTGGCAGAATAGCTCCGCTGGTCGCTAGGCTAAGGCCTAAAGTTAATACTTACGTAGGTAGCTGGAATAAAAAACTACTAGAGAAGTACACTATTTACTATGGCATACAGCCCGTGGATATATCATCAGAGGTTTCAGAGCAGGATGACCACGAGCGGGGGGTAAAAATTCTCTCCATGAGAGTTAAGGACAAGGGCTACTTGAAAACAGGCGATGTAGTCGTTGAGTCTTACGCCAAACCCGGGTTAAATGTTCACGAGATTAGGGTTGAGGTTCTAGTTTAAGCCGCCGGCGGGATTTGAACCCGCGACCACCGGCTTTCTCGACTTCGGCTTTTTGGGAGCTCTCTCCACTCCATACGAGGCCGGCGCTCTACCAGGCTGAGCCACGGCGGCTAGTTCCCTTAGATATAAAATAGTGCACTTAGGGGTTTTAATTAAAAAGTCCGCTCACTGCTTATCGTGCGGGCCTTCCACCCCCTTCAAGGCACTTAGCGCCATCTCTCTTAGAACGCTGTACTTATCGCTGGCTTTAACTACTGCTGATGCCACGAGGACACCTGAAGTGCCCAGCCTTATAGCGATGTAAACGTCCTCTCCAGTAGAAATGCCAGCACCTGTGAGGAGCTTTACGTTAGAGTTCACCCTCTTAACTACGTCTACGCTTCTCGTAATAACCTCCGGTTTAGCTCTGCTGACGCTAATCCCCGTTCCAATCAGCTCTGGGGGCTCAACTGCAATCATGTCTGGGCCTAAGACAGCAGCCGCTGCGGCTGTCTCCGGTGTATCTGCGCACAGCAGTACGCTTAAGCCTATGCGGCGGGCTTTTTTAACTAAGTAGTTGATATCGCTGAGGTTAAGCCTGTGCTCGCTGTGGTTTATTATAACGCCGTCTACTCCTAGTTCTTTGAGCCCCTCGAGCGGCATGTAGCCGGTAATAGCACCCGGCTCGAAGGGGTCAGCGTGCTGAGCGTATACCTTTATGCTCGTGCCTTTAACTTCCTCCAGCACCCTGGGTATCTCGGTATAAGGTGGAGCTAAAGCTATCTCCACGTTAACTTCGCTTTGAACTCTCGCCGCTGCTCTCGCGATCTCTAGGGCTCCCCTTCCAAAGCTGTGGGGGTAGTAAGCCTTGTAGTTTACGGCTATTATAGGCTTCACGAACACCGCCCATATTGGAAAATAAAAATAGTGAGGGAGTATTAATAGCTCCTAGCTGTTGCTCTTAGGAGCCTTGGCTTCCTCTACTTTAGTAAACCTGTCCTTTAATTTCTCGAGGACTTCGGGCAGAGTGGTGTACTCCATTTCCTCTGGTCCGAGGCGGTGCGGCATAAAGGGACCGTGGCGCCTCACGTAATCTGCAATGTGTTGAGCCAGCCTTCTAGTCTCATCAAAGGCTACGTCGTCAAATAGGTCTACGGGGCCTATTAGCCTGCCTCTGTTTATATTCCACCCGAGGGCAATTACCCTAGGCGGACCATCAAACCTAGTAACTTTAGCGTATTTCATTGGTACAGGCATTATGGGGCCGTAGTGGCTACCCCTCATCCACCCTGCAACTAAGTGCGGAAAAGCGAAAGCCTCGAGCACTTCCCCAACAGCAGGCAGACCGTGTTGAGCCCTCACAATAGCAACTGGGTCGTCTTTTCCAATGTACTTCCCCGCGATGAGGTTCAACCTCTCTACGCTTACAGTAGCTGCAAGCAGCTTATCGCTTTTCCTATATATCTTCCTTATAATGAACCTACCAGTAGTTCCAATGAGAGCCAGTATATCGTATATTTCCTCTGGTGCATTCAGCAAGACGCTCTTGCCCTCAAAGACATCGTATACTTCAAAGGCGAAACCGCCGTGCATTTTAGGATCTATTACAAGCCCTGCTGTATTAAACGGGTCTGCGAAAACTCTGAACAAGGGGAGGTTGAATGCCCCCGGCTCTGTTTTATCTGCGTGAAAAGTGATTACGGGCTCCGAGGCTCTTTCCTCCATTTCCAGTTCAGCGACGCCAGGCCCCAATCCCTTTACATTCCCCGAAAACGAGTCAGAGAGGAGGTCTTGCCCGGCTGCGTACAGCTTCAGCTCCTTTGCTACTCTAGCAGCAGACCTAAACGCGTCCCAGGCCAATCCGTGAATATCCTGGTTGTCTGGCCCCCTCTCGTGAGTCATTATTAGTTGTAGGTCGTCTCCTACGTGTGTTACATAAAAGTCTATGAGGACGCCTCTCTGCTTAGCTTCTGCGAGGGTTTTAGTAGCTGACGCGAGTAGATCTGGGTGCACAATGTGGTGCCCAGCTATGCTTCCAACGTCTGCCTTTATAATAGAAAGAGTTGTCTTCCCGCCCATAAAGATACCCCTTTAATAATTTGCCGGCGTAATTATAAGTTTCACTGTAAGCGCCTAAGTAGAAGCAAGTAGAGAGAGCGCGGGGCTACTCAATCGAGAGGTATACGCCTGCTTGCTTCTGCTCTCTGTCTAGGACTGATCCCAGCTTGTTAATGCGGGGCCTCCCAGTATCTGGGTCCTTTCGCACAGTTATATCGAGGTACTTCAACAACAAGTTTAGCCCGTCCCTAATGCTCAAAGGCTCTGTTGAATATCCCTCTACTGCAGGCTTGCCCCAGAAAACCATTACCTTGTCGCTGACGTAGCTCTGAACAACTAGGTCGTGCTCCACAACTATTGCTGCTTTATTTTTCTCCTCAATTATCTTCCTTATAGCCCTAGCGACGCTAATCCTCTCCTCTACGTCTAAGTAGGCAGATGGCTCATCAAGGAAGTACACGTCTGCCTCTCTAGCCAACGTTACAGCAACTGCTAGCTTTTGGAGCTCTCCGCCGCTTAGCTCCTCAACCCGCCTGTCCAGTAGCTTGTTAAGCTTTAACCTCTTAACGAGCTCTATGTAGAGCCACGAAGATGGGTCTAAGGCTATTGGCGACGATGCCTTTAAGTTAGCCGACACTGTATCTTCAGTGAACACTTTAGGGGAAACCTCTTGGGGCTTTACGCTGACTGTGCGGGCTGATATGGTAACGCGCCCGCTGTGGGGCGTCAGCTCTCCGTTCACTAGCTTTATGAAGGTGGTCTTGCCAATTCCATTGGGTCCGCATATGCCTACGACCTCTCCCGTATGCACTATCCCCTTCACGACCTCTAGTTTAAAGCCAGTAGTGGGGTACTGAAAGATCACGTGCTCCCAAGATAAAATGGGGCTCCCCTTGTTCTCCTCTACCTCCTTCACTGTGAGCTTGAACTTTATCTCTCCGTCCCTAATTCGCATGTTCTCAGAGGGCAGGTACCCCTTTAGGTAGTTGTTTATGCCTAGCCTTGTCCCATAGGGCTTGGACGATATCCCGAATACTCCCGGCTCGCCGTAAATAGCTGTTACGTAATCAGTTACGTAGTCCAAGATCATTAGGTCGTGTTCAACTACGACAACGAAGTTCTTGCTCGGTCTCGTGAACTCCTGAATGGCCTGCGCAGCTCTCAGCCTCTCCTTTATGTCAAGGTAGCTACATGGCTCGTCGAAGAAAAATGCATTGGCGTTTTTCAACAAAACCGCTGATATGAGGAACTTCTGGAGCTCTCCGCCGCTGAGCTCTGATATCTTCTTATCTAGTATGTTCTCCAGTGCTAGAGCGGCTGTAACGTCCCTCGCGAGTCCAGTTTCATCTGCTTTTAAAAGTAGCTCGCGCACTGTTCCCCTCAATACTCTCCTAGCTCCCTCTACGTACTGGGGCTTAACAGTTGCCTTTATATCCCCATTCGCTAGCTTAGTCAAGTAGGCCTGAATTTCAGTTCCCCGGAAAGCCCTAATGATTTCGTCCCAATCGGGCGGGTCAGCAAATCTACCTAGGTTGGGCTTCAACTCCCCTGAGAGGATCTTTATGCTCGTCGTTTTCCCAGCTCCGTTCTGCCCTATAATGCCAAGCACGCTCCCTGCCCTTGGTGGCGGCAACGAGTATAGCTTGAACATGTTCTCCCCGTACCTGTGTATAAGGAACTTCTCGAACTCGTCAGGGAGGTTAACTATTGAGATTGCGCTGTATGGGCACTTCTTGACGCATATGCCGCACCCAACGCAAATGTCCTCGTATATCACTGCCCTCGCCCTATCTTCGGCGAGATCAACTGCTTTTTTCTTCTTGCTCCTGTTAATTGGGCAAAACCTAATGCATTCAACGCTACACTTCTTTGGCTTGCAGTAGTCCTTATCTACTACGGCTACCCTAACCATAAAAAGGCACCTGCTAGTTGAGGCATGGAGCCGATCTCCCGCTCGCCCCTAGGGGGCTCTAAAGAAGTTTTAGGCTACTCCCCCTCCTCGCGGGAGCTTAACCTCGCGCCACGTCTCGAGGACATTGTCCTCATCCCTCTAAGGGGCTCGAAAGTGGAGTTTTTATGAAGCCAGTTGCTTGAGAATTTAGAGGCTGATAGCATGAGCAGATTAATCACCAGTAAAGAAAATGCGAGTAGGGGAATTAATAGGCCTCCTCGCACCTTTAGGGCAGAGGTGCTGGGCGCTTAATAAATTGTACTACAGATAGATTTTAGCAGGTGATTCTAATACATGAGCTTGTCGTCTAAAGTGAGGGAGTGCTACGCGAACTTCATCCTGTTACTAATTACAGGCGCGTTAACTTACTTCTCTGGGTTTGCGCTTTGGCTAGCCCTGCCGCGGGGACAGGGGCGCGGCGGGTTTTCAGCTGGTGGCGCATTCTTAGGCCTCAGCAGAAGCTCTTGGGAGTACATTCACGTAGTGATGGGTCTCCTGTTCCTAGTGCTAACAGTAGTGCACTTAGCGCTGAATTGGGTTTGGATAAAGGGCGTAACTAAGTGCCTTATTCGGTCTTAGGGGGTTTAGGACTTCGCGCGCCCCTTTCATTTCTTGTGCGCGTTCGCGCTAGTTGATAGCTCGTAGCGAGTAGGGCGCGGATTTCGAGGAGATATTTCCCTCTACGTGGCTCTGCCTCGACACCGCGGGTAGCGCGTCCAGCAAAACCTATTCATTGGACTGCTTCTCCACTATTCTCTCCAAGTCTGACTCCCCGAGAACTAGCACTGGTTTGATCATGCCTAGAGCGCGCGGGTGTTTAGCGCGTAGCTCTTCAATTAACTTGACTATTGCCCGCTCTTTTTTCTTTGCCTCTAAAATAACGTCAATGGCGATATTATCTGGAAACGTTCAAAGGGCATCTACAAAATCATCAGCTCTCACGTAGTCTCCGTGCTCGCCGAATCTGCCTGTCCTCTCGTTCTCGGAGGATACGTGGATCTCTAGCGGAGTGCCTCGTCACGTTGATATCAATCTGTCCACGCTGAATTTAGATGGGTTAAGCCTGTGGTGAAAGTGATCATACACTACTGGTATGTCGAAGGGCTCTGCTATTTCAATTGCTTCCCTTACTGTGTAGTATCTCTCGTCGTTCTCGATGGCTATTCTCCTAGTAAGCCACTTGTTTTCCTCGATAACTCTGTGAAAATTCCTAGTTGCTTTCTCTCTATCTCTGTAAACTCCCCCAACGTGGATTACTACAATGCTCTCGGGGCCTAATCCAATAGTGTCCAGTAACCAGAAGTGGTATTCGAGCTCTCTGAGCGATTTTTCAACAACGCTGGACTTGTCGCTGTTAAGTATTACGTACTGACCGGGGTGCATTGTTATCCGTATACCAAAGCTTTTTATGAGGAGGAATTTTTCCCTCAAAGCGGCACCTATGGAATTGAGCCACTCTTTCTTGAAGTTGGGGTGAGATGCAAAGGGAACGAAGTTCGAACCTAGCCTGAATATCGCCAGCCCCATGATCTTCGATAGCTCTAGGAGCTTAATGAAGTCGTGTAGATTCATGTTAAATACTTGAAGGAGCTTTTCTTCGTTCAACCTAGCGAGCTTAAGCTTGTGGTTAGTTGACAGCCTACTATCGCTCGTAGAGCAGAAGAACCCCAGTCCAACCCTCATAGCACGCAAGTCCTCAAGTGCCCGCTAAATAAGCTTTTTACCGAGTTAATACTCTCTCTGCTCCTAATAAAGCACTTGGGTTAGAGATTGAAATACGCGAAACCTCGGCTCTTGTTGAGCACTTGCCTAGGCGTAGCCCCTGTTAGGTACGATGGAAACGTGATTTTTGATCAAAACGTGGAGAAGCTCAAGAAGCACGTTGAATTATTCATAGTCTGTCCAGAGATGGGGATCGGCTTGGGAACTCCGCGCAATCCGCTTGCGCTAATCAAGAGACCAGAGGGCGTTAGGCTTGTGGACACTGTTAAGGGCGCTGATTACACAGATCAACTGAGCTCGTTCTCAGAGAACTTCATCAAGAGCATACCAGAGGTAGATGGAATTTTGCTGAAATCCTCAAGCCCATCGTGCGGCGTTAGAGATGCTAAGCTGTATGATCAAAGCAGGAGGGTACTCGGAAAGCGCGACGGGCTATTCACAGCTGCATTGAGGGAGCACTTCAAGTACCTCTCAATAGAGTCAGAGAAGAGGCTAGTGAACTCGGAGGTTAGGAGAGACTTCTACACGAAGATATTCACAATAGCCTACATTAGGGAGGGACTTGAAAAATCCGCTAGGCCTGACGACCTCGTTGAGCTCCACCGAAGTTTAAAATACCTATTGATGCTCTACCACCCCGGCGTGCTGAAAGAGCTCGGGAGAATGGTAGCTCGGAGGTCTGAAGCAGATATAGAAGAGCTTAAGGGGGAGTATAGGGCAAAGGCCTTGAAAGCGCTGTGTCGAAGGCCAAGCAACAACTCGTATCTAAGCGTCTTCCTGCACATATACGGCCGCTTGAGGGAGAAGCTGGTAGAAGAGGAGAGAAGATACGTTCTAAAACTACTAGAGGACTTGAAAACGGGGAGATCAGAGGTGAGGGCCCTCCTAGTTTACTTTAAGGGTTTCATACATCGATTTGGGAATGCATACCTAGCCGAACAGAGGTTTCTGCAGCCTTACCCAGAGGAGCTAGAATGATCTGCAGCTACCCGCTAGAGTTTTTTAGCCCTCAACTCGGCTATCCTCTTCTTTACGTACTCAGAGAACTTCTTCGCGGCTTCATGGTGGTCAACTATGGGCTCATAGTAGCCCTCTACCCTGTAAGACAGCGGGTCTTGGAGGGCCCTACAGTCAACGCCCTCTAGCTCTGGGATGTACTTCTTGATGTAAAGGCACATTGGATCGTACTTCTTGGCCTGCTTTATTGGATTGAACAACCTGATGGGTAGCGGGTCTACGCCAGCTGAAGCTGCCCACTGCCAGTTGCCCGCGTTTAATACCTCATCGTAGTCTAGGAGCCTTTCCTTGAAAAAGGCAGCTCCTGCTCTCCAGTTGACGTGAAGGTCTTTTACGAGGAAGTTGGCCGCTATTAACCTGACTCTGTTGTGAATCCACCCCTCTCTCATTAGCTGCCTTATCCCAGCGTCTATTATTGGGTAGCCTGTCTTGCCCTCTTTAAAGCACTCGATGTAGTACTTGTTGTCTTCCCACTCAAACCCCCTCATGTACTCCTTTAACTCTAGCTCGTTAATCCAAGGGTAGTTGCGCCATAGAGCTAAGTAGTACTCTCTCCAAGCTAGTTGCCTAGTGTACTCTTGGGAGCAACGCGCTGCCTTACTGTACACTTCGCGAACTGACAGCACGCCTTGATTTATGAAATGGGATAGCCGAGACACTCCATCAATGTAGGGGTAGTCTCTCAGCTCGCCGTACTTATCGAACTTAAATGAGCTTAGCCTCGTGCGGCCCCACTCTACTCTAGTGTGCTCTAAGTCCAACGGCTTCGCGCCTAGCCTCGAGGCGACTTCGCTTAGCTCCAATCCACCTATGCCGAGGAACTTCTTGCGGGGGACAGCCGGGATCATGGATGCATCTACGCTCTTTAGCCACGACATGTAGTAAGCGGTGAAATTAGTTAATGGATGCATGTAAAACGCTGTGGACAGCACGTTATCTAAGATTTCGCAGTATTTAACTCCATGTCTACTGCACACAGCTCTGACGCTATCAGCCATTGACTTCTCTGTCCAAGAGAGGGGGACAGCGGTGTAAATTGCGCCTACCTTGTACCTGCTTAGTATATCGTCGAATACTTCCCCTACGTCGCCCCGGAACAAGGACACGTTGACTTCCCCCTTGAGGGAGCCCAGCGCGTTGATTAGAAAGGATAGGTAAAGGCTATTGGAGGATAAGTCCCCGACGAGCTTTTTATCGAGTACGTAGACTCCTGCTAGCTCATCGCTCGCCTCGTAGGTCTTTGCTAGGGCCCTGTTGTCATGTACTCTGAGGTCGCGCTTAAACCAGTAGATGCTCCTCGTATAGAGCACCTCTGTTAAAAGTATGCGCTCAAGCGATTTATAATCTGAGGAAATAGCTCTGATTCGTTGTTTAAACTAGCTCGCCGTAGCGCACTGGGACTTGACCTTGTGGCTGTTATTAACAGTAAACTTTTAGTTCTTTGTTATTTCGACCCGGTTTTTGGGTTGTGGTTTCTGTTGGTTTTGTATTTTCTCTTAGAGTTAATAAACGTTAGGGTGAGGCATTCGCTATCCACGATTGTTCGCCAGCAAGCGTCTCACCTTTGTTTTAATTGGATGGTTTTGTTTTTCTGCTGTTATTGTTCCGAATCCGTTGGCTCTGCTTGCCCCTATTCCGTATGTTTTAGCCGCTGTTAGTGTTTTTTCTAGTAGCTCTATGCGCCGTGCTCGGGTTTCATAGCCTCTAGCTACTAGTATGTATTTGGCTTTAGCCGTGAGAGCTGACTCTCGATTGTTATCGTAGTTCACGAATACTGCCTTGAGCCTCGTGGAGTAATGCTCGGCTAGACACTCTTCCTGCTCTAGGTAGCTTCTCGGGGTATCATTGCCCGTGCCGGTGAGCACGCCGTAGGATATCATCCGCGGAACCCAGAGCATCACGCCTGGGCTGGCTGTGAACCTTTTAACCTGTTGGTTGGGAACCAGAGGGTTAGGTAGTATCGCTGGGCTGACTGTCTTAATGACCACGTATGAAGCATCTCTCAGCTGTATCCTCGGCTCCTCGACAACAACGCTCTCGACTACATACATGACTACAGTGTTCTCGAACTTTAGCCTCGTCCTTACTCCTACTATTTGCTTAAACCTGCAGTACAAGGCATCGGCGACATTGCTCGGTGCTCCTACTTCAACTGTGTAATATCCCTTAAGCATGGCCGGTACCAAGTCGTAGGTAAATCCACCGTTGGTAGCTCTGACCACGTAGACTGGCACAACCGCTCTACCATTATTCATGGGCGGGCTCCCCTGAGTTGCTTAAAGAAACCCTTTACCGGCTTAAACAATTGCTCAAGCTCGGGCATCTCTGTTAGCAGGATTGTCTTGGATAATTTACCTGTATAGTTATACATGTAGTCCGAGCTCTACATGTAAAGCTTCAAGGTTGATCTTCAATTGTTTACTAAATCTCTGCTGACCCGCATGGATTTGGACCCGGGACCTCCGGCTCGGCGATTGATCATGTAGCTCTTACACATTTATCTAGCTAGGTTTTAACATCGAGTGCGGTATTCGCTTGTACACGTGAAACATAACCCTTCTGCTCGTTGTTATTATGGTTCTGCGGGTACACGATTTATCTCAACATTAGTTTTGCTCGGAGAGGATTTTGTAAAACCCCGTATTTTACATGAAGGAAAATATCCGGGTTACCTCTTCATCCACTTAAGAACAGCACCTGGTATTAGACCCACTAATACAACCGCTATCATAGTTACCATTGTCTGTCCCATGGTGAAGGCAGGTGTATATGTAGGAGTTGTTGGAATTACTGGTGTAGAAGTTATCATTGGTAAAAAGACGCCCATGTGGGCAGGCACCGGGCTGGATGCGGTGCTCATTGGTGTGGGGACATCGATTGGTGATGATATATGTTAATATTGGAGAAGACTCTAGTGTTGGTTACAATGCTCGTGACAGGGTAGGAGTTAGGGTTGGAGTTTCACTCGGCGTAGGCGATTGAACAGGCATTTTAGTGAGTATCTATCAATGTTGCCTCGCGTCTTTAATAGCACACTAGGTTATCGCGCATATCATTATCGGTGTATACTCGCGCTTGTCAATTCGTTGACTGCCTCCAACCCCATCATCATGTGGGCTACTGATAGCACACGTAGCAATATTGAGGACATCAATGTTATTAACCCCTTTCGATCCGCGTTTTAACATACTTCCAAGCTACGTTGGCATTGTCCGAGTATATGTTTCCAAAGAGGATTATGGGAGTCTCTATGACGCACTGTTTTGTTCCTGCGTCGCTATGGTGGATACATTTAAGGTAAACTTTATATTGGTTTACCTATAATATCTCAACGTGGGAATCGGAATGAGCTATGTCACGGTATCAGCTAAGATACCTAGGAGGCTGAAAGACCTCCTAGATAAGTACGGTATCAAGCCTGGCTCGGTGATTAGGAGAGCTCTTGAAGAGGAAGTCAAAAAGCGTGTGCTCGAGGAATTAGAGAGAGTGTCTAGAGGACTCTCCCAGGAGTTGTCAAACATATCGGATGAAGAGATCGTTAGGCTTATTAGAGAGGATAGAGAGGGCAGGTAGTCTTGTACCTTTACGATGCGAGCGTAATAATCGACCTCATTAAGAAAGGGAAGATCAGCGCTTTCCATAAGGGAGCCACCTTAGACCTAGCCGTGTACGAAGTGCTCAATGCTATCTGGAAGGAGTGTTATCTTTTCAAGAAGATAAAGCCTGAGGCCCTTCATCAATTGGTTGATGTTTTATCGGGAGTATTCAACGTCCTAGACATATACACTGTAAGGGGGTTGGAGAGAGAAGTGTTGAACCTAGCTCTGGATGAGAGGATAACAGTCTACGATGCGTCATACGTATTAATCGCAATAAAGAAGAGCCTAGTCCTAGCGACAGATGACAAGAAGCTTGCCGATATCGCTAGTAAATACGTAAAAACAACAACATCCGCGGAGATCGCGACTTAGTCGAAAATACCGTGAAACATCAATTCTAAGATGGCATGGCGAAAATCAGAGTCCTCAAACTCAAGCGGGGTAAAGTGATCACGGGCCCGCCGGGATTTGAACCCGGGACCTCCGGCTCCGCAGGCCGGCGCCCTATCCTGGCTAGGCGACGGGCCCAGGGACATTTATCTAGTGTGCTCTCTTTTTATTATTTTTGAGTACTCATCAGCTAAGGACAGGGGTAATGGTAGCCTCTTCCCTTCGGCGAGCGTCCTCCTAGTTAGCTCTGCGGCACTTTCCAGCCTTATTTTACACCCTATGCTTACGTACAGCTTGGATTTTCGATGCTCAATAACTTCTCCTACAACTCTCGCGTGGGCTTTAATTAGCCTTCTGCTACCTTCCTCTACTATCTCGCCGTACAGGTAGTTTTTTGCAACTCCTATGCTTGGCTTACTTAAGGCTAGACCGAGGTGCGTTGCTATGCCGAACGCCCTAGGGTGAGCTAAGCCGTGGCCGTCCACCATAATTACATCGGGGGTAACTCTTAGCTTGCTGTAAGCCCTCACGTAGCCTGGAACTTCACGAAAGGCAAGCAAGCCCGGAATATAGGGAACACTTACTTTCGCTAGAGAGAAGGACTTTTCAACAACGCTGGCGTTTTTGAGGTCGTAGACAACTACGGCAGCGTACTGAATATCCCCTCTATAAGATGAGTCGAATGCCGCTACGTAGCGCACATCGCTCAGGTTCAACGGAGGCGTAGCC
>JAWAJB010000002.1:0-306330 GCA_038888155.1 Desulfurococcaceae archaeon | reverse complement strand
CTCCAGATTACGAGGTAGAGCTGGGAGTAGTTATTGGGAGGAAGGGAAAGTACGTAAACAAAAGCAATGCACTAGATTACGTAGCAGGGTACACAGTATTTAACGATATATCATTTAGGGACTGGCAATCAAGAGGCCACCCGAGGTTTGGCTTGGATTGGCTTCACGGCAAAAATATGGATTCTTCAACTCCAGTAGGACCTTATTTGGTCACTAAGGACGAGATTCAAGATCCTTACTCTCTTGAGCTCATTTTAAGAGTTAATGGAGAAACAAGGCAGAAGGAAAAGGCATCCGGAATGGTTTTTGGGATAGAGCAAATCATTGAAGAATTATCGCTGGGGATAAAACTATTACCAGGAGATCTAATAGCAACAGGAACTCCTGCTGGTGTTGGGCACGCCAGGCAAACATATCTCAAAGACGGAGACTTGGTAGAAGCGGAGATCAGCGGGCTAGGAGTGCTTGCGAACCGTGTTATAAAAGAAATATAGTTTTTTAAATTCAATTCCTTTGAGCAATTTTCGATAAAAATTTCACTTAGATCTCCTAAAATGAAATTTTATTGGAAAACCATCTTTGGTAACGCTAATCTTGTCCCATCTATAAAAGGGCTTCGTATGTATTTTACTTGGTGTCAAATAATGAAGGTTTGTAACGACGTTCTTGACTGCGTAGGAAATACTCCTATTATTAAGCTATCTAAAATTCCTCCTTCAAACATCAAACCAGAAATTTGGGCAAAATTAGAGTTTCTCAACCCCACCGGTAGTATAAAGGATAGAATAGCCATATATATGATCACAAGAGCAATGGAAAGGGGAGATCTCAAGAAGGGAATGACTATTGTTGTTCCAACAACGGGCAATACTGGAATATCTTTTTCAGCGGTCGCAGGAGCTTTGGGGTTTAAAGTGCTTATAGTTATCCCGGAGGAAATGAGCTTTGAGCGCTTTGCGTTGATGAAACTTCTAGGGGCTGAATTTTATTTTACCCCAGGGGGCGAGGCTGACTCAGGTTTAACTCTCGATGCAGCAAAAAAACTTGTCTCTGACAACCCCAATAGGTATTACCTATTTGACCAATGGAGCGATGAAACAAATGTAGAAGCACATTACGAGACAACTGGGAGAGAGATATTGGATCAAATTGGGTGCCCCAAAGCATTTATTGTTCAAATAGGGACAGGTGGAACTCTAGTAGGTATCGCTAAGCGCCTTAAAGAGGAGTGCAACGATGTCCTTGTCTTTGGGGCGGAGCCTGCCGAATGCCCCGTAGCGAGTGTGTGGTTTAAAACTGGAATCCCCGGTCAATCTGGCAGGCACGAAATAGAAGGAGTTGGAGACGGATTTATTCCCAATATTGTAATCAGGCATAGACATTTGATTGATGGCTTTATAACAGTTTCTAGCGAAGAGGCTATTACGGCAGCTAGAATGGCAGCTAGACTTGAAGGCCTCCTTGTTGGTATTAGCTCAGGTGCTAACATCGCCTCTGCTGTAAAATTGGCAAGAGATGAAAAGTTGAGTGTAGGCGATGTCGTAATAACCGTGCTCCCCGATAGTGCAATGAGGTATTTCACTACGAGATTATTTAAAAAAACCCGTGAAACTACCTCTAGGAGAAAACTTTTAGACGAGTTGGACGTTTAGTTGCTAAATTTGTTTTTAATATCTAGTATCAGGTTACCATTAAAATTTCTAGCTCTTTTAAATCCTATTGCTAAAAATCAATGAAGCTTAATTCAAGTTTAATATGAGACAACATAAGATAGAATAACATATGATGTCAATAAGTGGTATTCATGTACACCGAGCTGAAAGAAAAGATCGTCGAGGCTCTTAAATACATAGAGAGCAAAGGTTGGAATCAAGGAAGGTCAGGCAATATGAGTATTTTAATAAGAGAAAGAGGACACGTATTAGTGACGCCAAGCGGTGCACTTAAAGCAAAGCTTCAACCAAAAGACTTATTGGTGGTGGACCTAAGCGGCAACGTCGTAGAGGGCACCAGTAAGCCTACTATCGAGCTTCCCTTCCACTTAGCAATTTATAGAAATTTTAATAACATCAATGCAATTGTGCATGCCCACGGATTACAT
The DNA here is from genome assembly GCA_038888155.1 of Desulfurococcaceae archaeon. GTDB lineage: Archaea > Thermoproteota > Thermoprotei_A > Sulfolobales > Desulfurococcaceae > UBA285. The sequence goes on along the minus strand of JAWAJB010000002.1, from coordinate 304,229 downwards.
TCTACAGTCCTTGCTGTCACGAGGGAATCTCTCCCTCCCTTGATTGAGGAGGCTTTAATTAGTATTGGAGGAGAAGTCAGGGTAGCCGAATTTGCACCCGCTGGTAGCAAGGAGCTCGCAGACAATGTTGTAAAAGCGCTGGAAGGCAGAAAGGCTGCTATCTTGGCAAACCACGGGGTTGTTGCCTGCGGTAAGGACATAGATGAAGCCGTTGAAATACTTGGACTCGTTGAAAGGCTTTCATGTATATATATATTGGCAAGGCAGATAGGCACTGTCTATTTATTGCCCATGGAGGTTATAGAGCTTCATAAAAAGGAATTCAAGGGCAAAGTATAAGTCATTAATTACGTAATAACCTGAAAATGTGGAACCAGAAGTGGGGATTATATAAAAATTACTTTAGAAAAACTAGGTCTTTATCAGTGAAGGTTACATATATGGATTCGCCAACGCTATACTTATCATCTGTAGTGTGGACTTCTAGCCTTCCAAGCTCCGTGTCAACTATATAGCCCACTTTTTCTTTTTTGAATAATTTCTCTAATATTTTTCCGCGAACAATGAACATGTCGTTGAGGTTCACGCCTCCCCTCGAGATATTCATCAAAGGAGCTCTTAGCCCTACGTATTTGTAGCCCTCACTTTCCTTTTCTCTAAGGACTTCCTCGAAGGCCTTAAATGCGTCGAGAAGCGTAGAGATTGGCAATATATTTTCATAGCCAAGAAAACTAGCTACGTAGTATGTTTCCGGATTGTTAAGTATATTTAAAGGCGTATCAACTTTCTCAATTGATCCATCGTGGAGAACAGCTATTCTATCCCCAATTTCAAATGCATCGTCTTGATCATGAGTTACGTAAACTGTTGTTATGTTAAATTCCCTTTGTATTCTCTTAATCTCTACTCTGAGTTTAGATCTTAACTTCGGATCGATATTGCTCATTGGCTCATCCATGAGCAGTATTTTCGGCCTTATTGCAAGAGCTCTAGCGATAGCAACTCTTTGTTGCTGGCCTCCGCTCAGTTGTGTCGGCTTTTTGTTTGCAAGATCTTTTATATTTAACACTTCTAGTAGCTCGTTTACTCTCTCGTTAGCTTCATCTCTACTTATGCCCCGAACCTTCAGGCCATACATAATGTTTTCAAAAACACTCATGTGAGGAAATAGTGCGTAGTTCTGGAAAACTATTCCTACATCTCTCTTGTGGGGCGGGACTTCAGTGAAATCTTTACCATCTATTAACACTCTGCCGCTGCTTGGCCTCAAAAAGCCCGCTATTATTTTTAGTAACGTCGATTTACCTGACCCGCTCTCACCTAGTAAGGCTAACAACTCTCCCCGTTCAACCTTAAGGTTAAGTTCCTTAAGGACTGGTTTATCCTTCGTATAGTAAAAATATATATTTCTCAGCTCCATAAAGCTCATAGCTTTAGCACCTTGATGCCTATTATTTTCCTCACGATGAGGACAAAACTCAGAGAGAATAGTACCAGAACAAAAGAAACAGCGGCGATAGTGGGGTCGTATCTAACCTGCAAATAATTCCACATCGCAATTGGCAAAGGCATTGTTTCACCATAGCTTAGAAATAGAGAAATAGAAAATGCGTTAAAGGAAGTTATAAAAGACATTACGATTCCGGCCACCATTCCAGTCCTTATATTTGGTACGACAATGTCCAAGAATGCTTTTAACCGCGGTGCTCCCAAGCTCACTGCAGCATCCTCTATTTCATGCCCTACGTTGGCCAAGCTCACGTATACGTATCTCATTGCGTGAGGAATAAGGATCAACACATGTCCCACTAGAAGAGCGCTGAAAGAACCAACGCCCAATAGCTTAACTAAGTATATTAAGAGCATATAGCTCAAAACTATCTCTGGAATAGTTGTAGGCATTAAGAAGAGATTTTCGACTAGTTTCCTACCTTTGAAGCTGTATCTGTAGAGTACATACGAAGCCGGCAGAGTCACTAACAGCGCGGTTAATGAAGCAATGGACGCTAGCTTTAAACTGTGCACAAAGCCATCGGTCAGGCTCCTAAAGGAAAAAATGTTGTGAAACCACCTTAAGGAAAAGCCCGTAGGAGGAAAAGATATAACAGTATTCTCGCTGAAAGCTACAGATAGCGGAATACCTATTGGAGCAACTAGTATAAAAAGAGCCAGCGCCAGTAGAACATAAAATGGTATCTCTCCTATTTTTATACTTACCACCTAGCGATCACCCTTTTGACTAAGTTGAGCCCAACTATTACGAGAGTAACAGTTCCAAGTATAGTGAGGGCTATGATTGTGGCAGCTGTCCAGTCTGGTAGTATATCTACATATTCTCTGAGCAGAACGCTCAACGTCTTAACTCGTAGACCCCCAAGTATTGAAGGAGTTACAAATGCCGCAGCGCAACCAGCCATCACAATAGCTGTTCCTGTTATAAAGCCGGCTATTGAAAGAGGAAAAACAATGTCAAGGAAGGTCCTAAGCGTCCCCGCTCCTAGTGATTGAGCCGCCATGATATATTCTTCCGGAATATTCTCAAGAGCACTGGAAATCGCCAAATACATAAAAGGTAAGAACAACTCTGTGAGCCCCAACTCAACAGCTACATCAGAATAAAGAATTCTTACAGGCTCTGATATTATGTTAAACTTAACCAGAAGGGAATTCAGCAAACCCTCCTTGCCGAGTATGATCATCCAGCCAAATGCCCTTATCAATGGATTAACCATTAAAGGCAAGAAAACTATTACGTCAAAGAAACCCTTTATTCTTGGCGATTTAAATCTTCCATAGATAGCCAGTGGATAGCTAAGGATAGCAGTAAGGATCACAACTGTAAATCCCACTTTTATAGTTGTCACGTAAGCTGTTATAAAGTACCTAGAAGCAACAACTTGAATGAGCTTAGCTGTGATTTCGTTGAATGAGATTGTAAATGTGGCAACAATAGAGCCTACAAGTACAAGTAATAGAAGGCCCAAAGATGGTACTAAAAGTAAAAAAACAGATAATTTAGAGCGCGTTAACCCATGAGATTTCTCCATTTTTCAACCCATTCCCCAAGGTTTTCAGCCAATATCTTAGGATCTAAATATATTGGCTTACTGTAGACACATGATATATCAAATGGATGACCGGCGGGTAGTAATACTTTGCTATTTATAGGGGCATCTACAAGAGATTCCGCCAGCCTGCGCTGCGATTCCTCGCTTATCCAGTGGTTTATGAACTCGTAAGCTAAATCAGCGTTGCTGGTACCATTTACGATCGATATCATATTTAACACAAAAACAGACCCCTCGTTTGGACACACAATCCCGATTGGTAGAGTTAGGTTCTTGAGTGGGCCCCAGTTATACCTAAGTACAGGCGTAAGTTCTGCCTCTCCGCGCTCCATGTAGAGCTGTGGATCTCCAGATCTCGTGTAATAGGCTACAATGTAAGGCTTTAGGTCTACAAGATAGTTAAAAGCTGCCTCTACGTTGTACAACTCTCCGGTGTAGGCCAAGCTTGTCATTACTAAGGCCATTGGTCCCGAGGTAGCTGTCATAACCGGCCAGATTATTTTTCCCTTGAAATCGTCCCTCCAGATGTCCCTCCATGAAGTCACAGGCGGGTGTAGGTCGGATCTATAGGCTATTCCCAAGTCCTGTATGGTGTGAGGAACCCCATAGTACTTAACGTACTCGGGGAGCTGGTTTCTAATAAATGGATAAATATCGTTGTAGTTGCTTATTTTGCTTAAGTTTATTTTAATTAGAAAGCCTTTGTCTGCCGCCATATACGTGTAATAATCTGGGAAGAAGACAACATCGGGGATAGGCTCCACTTTATTTGTGAGCTTTGTATACCTCTCACTCGTTGTACCAGAAATCAACACAATCTCAACGTTATATTTTTCTTCAAAGGGCTTCACAACCAACTCTTTTATGAGATCCCAGCCAAAGCCCCAGTGGCTAACATACAGCTTTCTCTTCTCAATGGGTGTAGTTGTAGGTGGAGTTGTTGGCGGCGTGGTTGGTGTACTAGTAGGCTGGGTTGTCGGCGTCGTTATAGGAGGCGTTGTTGTTTGCGGTGCTCCTGGGGGGGCCGAGATGAATGACAGACCAACAGCTAATATAACTACGATGACAATAGCTACAACAATTAAAGTACTGACCTTCATGCCGATTCCCTTGAATGCATTAACTATACTTCGAGAGGGGTTTTTATATGTTGTGCCTCGGTAAATATTTTTGTCTTATTGCACTTAGATTAGGCTATCTAAGCTTTACAATTGTATTTAATGATGCAATGTAGGCCACGTGCATAGCTTCGTCCTGCTTCTTCAAAGTTTCACTATCAGCGTGAAAATCAACTACTACGAGAATAGAACCTGCACGCACCCCCCTAATCCGCGCAATTGTGAGTAGAGATCCAGTCTCCATGTCCGTAGAGATCGTGTATTTTTGTACTTTGGCCTTCATCTCCTCCATTTCTAATGGATTTAGATTATAGGTACTTCTCCATGCATGCAAGATGTCCTTGTCGTGTACTGAGCCAGTGTAATACTGGTGGTTGTATCGCCATTTGAATGCCGCACCATTGAGAACTTCTTCTAGCGATTTGCCAATTAACGTGTAAATATCCTCAAACCCTTTAACGAACAGGAAGTCATCCTTAATGTAAAGCCAATCTATATTCCCTGTATAATTTCTTCTCCTAAGATAATCTGGGAAAATATACCTCAATGCTGGGCTCTCTAAAAGGGCATCTGTAGAAACGATGAGATCGCCTGGCTTAATGTAGTCTCTATATGCTCCGCATGTACCAACTCTCAAAATAACTTTTACTCCAAGCTCAACGAGCTCCTCAAATGCTATAGATGCAGAGCCGGCTCCCATCCCGCTAGAAGTGATCAATATTGGTTCGTCATTGTAATAGCCCAAATAGCTAACGAACCCTCTTTTCTTTGCCACTAACCTTGGCTCCCTTAAGTAAGAGGCATGCACTTCTACTCTATCTGGATTTCCGTGCACTATTGCCTTAGAGGGTACTTTATCCAACGACCCCTCATTAAGTGCCTTGAGTAATCCAAGATGGTCTGCCTGAAGAAGGCTCTTGACCTTCATTTTCTTTCCCCTATTGAGCTTTTTATACATAGCCTGTAATTATAGGCACAGTCTTTTTAGCCTTATAGTCAACGAGCCCCTTGTCAGTAATCGCGTACCCCCCTCTCCCCACTGTTAGCGTGAAGAACATTAATTTTTTAAGGGGCACCTTTACTCCGTGTGCGTAGAGCTTTTCCTTAAGGTTTAATAGTTTTTTTGGTAAAGTATGATCAGAGGACATTAGCCCAAAGTAAGGCAGCTCAACCTCTGATTCCACAATACCGTTATTAACAAATACCATTCCTCCACCACTCTTTTGAATTTCTACGAAGCCCCTGTACATATCGTTAATATCTGTCCCAATAATAACAATGTTGTGAGTATCATGCGAGACGCTGCTTGCAAAGGCTCCTGCCTTAATGCCTGTACCCTTAATGAAACCCCTAGAAATCCCTCCCTTTCCATACCTATTGATAACGCATATCCAGGCAATATCCCGATGAGAGTCAGCCATAACGACACCCTCATTAATGGGTAGGATATCCCTTGTAACTGTCCTTTCAACCGTTAGAATGTTTACAACAGCAGATCCACTTTTCGGTTCGGCCTTGGGTACAAGATCCGCAGGCTCAAGGCTAATACTAATGGATAATGTATTTCCTTTAAATTTTTCTAGGTCGGTGTGGGGTTGGGGGGCGCCAATAAGGTACTTTCCATTACGAAAAACTACTGCGCCGTTGATTAGAACGCTGTCGATATCCATTTTATCTATTGACTTGAAGATCAGTATGTCGGCATATCGTCCTGGGGCAATTAACCCAATCTCTGAGTCAACCCTATATGCTTGGGCCACGTTAATTGTTGCCATTTGAATGGCCTTAATGGGGTCGAGAGATAGTTCAATTGCCTCTTTAACTACACTTCTTATTGTGTGTTCGCCCAGCCATATTTCATCTGCTTCGGCATCATCTGTACACCACATCGTTCTTTGAACTGAAGGCATTTCTCTTAGTGTGCTAACTATTTTTTGAAAGTCACTCTCACCCCTTCTTCTCTGTATTTGTACGTATAACCCTGAACGCAATCTCTCTATTATTTCTTCTCCCTTTCTTGCGCAATGATCTGTTGAAATTTTCGACGCAGCATAAGCCTGCAACTCTTGTCCAACTATGTCCGCAGAATGCCCATCTATGACTAAGCCCATTTCATAGGCCTCTTTAAGCTTCTCTGATAAGTCAACGTCATGTTCTAATATCTTCTTGTAGCTCATTACCTCCCCTAGTCCAGCAAAAACACTAGAACTCATTAGCTCTTCAACCAACTCCTTCACTTTTAAGGCGTTGAGCACATCCCCTGATGTCTCCAATTCAGGCTCTGGAGGGACGCATGTTGGAACCTGAATAATGAATTTTATTGGGGAGATCTCCATGTCGCTCAACATGGCTTTTATTGCATCAATCCCTGCTACATTTGCAACCTCGTGTGGATCAACGATGCTTGTTGTTGTCCCCTCTTTTAATAGTAGATAACCAAATAGTGATGGAATCATAAGAGAACTCTCTATATGGGCATGAGAATCTATAAAGCCTGGTGCTACGTACATGTTAGAAGCGTCTATAACAAGTGTATTGTCTCCGGACACATCGTATTTGTCTTCTGATACAAATGCTACTCTGTCTTCTTTGAGGTAGACATTTGCCTTAAATATCTTTCCTGTCGTCACGTCTACTACGGAGCCATTCAATATCGCAACGTCAGGACTCTCAAGCCCTTTAGCTGTATTTATTATACTTTTGATTTTCAACTTATCCATTTTACGTCTGAGTAACATAATTTCAACCCATCCTGCAACCGCTTCTCGATATTTTTACGGACACGTTCACAGTGGAGATTCTAGGGCAGAGTTATATTTAACTTTACCTGTATTAATATAAAAAATGTTTGTTAGTAATGTCTTCCTGAAAATAGCTACTTTTACGAATTTCCTAAAGTTAAAGCTTTTATTTCTGGGCAATACTATTGATTAATTTGCCTGAAATTAATTTGGATGAAAAAATGTCGACAATTAGGCACGTAATTGAGGTAATAGACCTCCTCGAAGATCCAAAGGTGTGTGGATCCTCAGTTAAAAAATTCTTCGAAGAACGTAGCTTAGATGTTCAGATAAAACTAGAAACTCTAACTAGTGAAAGAGGATCAACAGACTTCATTGAGCTAAGGATCCCAGGAACTAGAGGCAAGAGCCACGGAGGCAATTCTCCAACGCTTGGAGTAATAGGCAGGCTTGGTGGTATTGGGGCAAGGCCAACTTACATTGGTATGGTCTCAGACGCCGATGGGGCGATTGTTGCTCTATCAGTGGCTTATAAATTATCTGAGCTAAAGAAAAAAGGTGACGCCCTTCCGGGAGATGTGGTCATAACGACACACATATGCCCTAATGCCCCCACTAAACCCTATAAACCGGTTGCTATGATGGAGTCGCCTATAGATATATATGCCCTCCTGTCCAGGGAAGTGCCGACAGATGCTGATGCCATTCTTTCAGTAGATGCAACGAAAGCTAACTGGGTCATCAAGCACACAGGCTTTGCCATAACTCCAACAGTTAAAGAGGGTTGGATATTGAAGGTAAGTCCAGATCTCATAGACATATTTGTGCGAGTAACTGGGGAGCCTCCAGTAGTAGTACCGATAACGATGCAAGACATAACCCCATTTTCTACTCCCGTCTATCACATTAACAGTATGATGCAGCCATGGCTTTACACAAGCGCACCTGTCGTTGGTGTAGCTATAACAGCTAAGCTGGCTTTGCCCGGCTCAGCTACGGGTGTAACTAACTTTATACCTCTCGAGCAGGCGACAAGGTTCGTTGCTGAAGTCGCGAAAGATTTCACTACTGGAAGGGCCGAATTCTTTGATCCTGAAGAGTGGGAGGCTTTAATCAAATCCCACGGTCCGGTATCTCATTTATTCCTTAAAGGTATACCCCATCGATTATCGCATTAGATCGCTTCAAGTAGCAAAATGTATTTCTTAGAGCATAGATTTTAAATCCAAGTTAGCTTTTAGTAGACATGGTGGACACGTTGAAAAAAGTAGGATTCATCACAATAGGACAATCTCCTAGAGCAGATATAGTAACTGAGATCAAGGACATCCTCGGAAGCAATGTTGAAATTGCGGAATGCGGAGCACTCGATAAGTTAACGATAGAGGAGATAAATGCACTAGCCCCAGGCGACAAGGAAGACCTGCTTGTCACACGACTTAGAGATGGGAAGGAAGTCAAAGTCTCTGCAAACAGAATAATACCATTCATTCAATCGTGTATTAAAACTTTAGAGAGAGAAGTCGAGGCTATTGGATTGCTGTGTACAGGAGAATTTCCAAACCTATCTTCAGCTAAACCGCTCATAGAGCCCTCATTGCTATTAATTAACATAGTTAAATCAATTGGGCTAACCAAGCTCGGCGTATTTGTTCCAGACCCTGCGCAAATAAGAAAAATGCATAAAAAATGGGAATCTGTTGCGTCTGACATACAAGTTATGTCCGTATCTCCTTACACTGGTGGTGAAGGCTGCATTAGAGAGGTAGCTATGAAGATGAGAGATAGAGACTTAATAGTACTCGATTGTATGGGTTACAACAAAAGATCTAAGAAAATCGTTAGCGAGATAACTGGAAAGCCCGTTATACTCCCTAGAACTCTTTTGGCTAGCGTTATAAGGGAACTTGTAGAGACCTAGTACCAAGCGATTGATTTTAGTTATAATATTTCCGAGGTGGAAGAACCGTAATTGGTTCAACCTCCTATATAATCTGTATGACTCGATATTTACGAGAGGAATATCAAACTATTTTGCAGAATGACATTCAATCCTATATCATGTAATTTTACAGCGCTTTAACTCTAAATTTTTATCTGAGGATTGGAATTACATCTTATAGAATGATGGCCTTTGCGCTTCAACTTGTGGAGGGGGTTAAATGTCGGTTAAAATAATCGACACAACGCTTCGAGACGCACAACAGTCCTTGCTAGCTACTCGGCTTAAGACATGCGACATGCTTCCAATAGCACGCCTTCTCGATGAAGCAGGTTTTTACAGCTTAGAGGTTTGGGGCGGGGCAACATTCGATGTAGCTCTCAGATACCTACGCGAGGATCCGTGGGAAAGAGTTAAGCTCCTTAAGGAGCAAATACGTAAAACCAAGCTTCAAATGCTGTTGCGAGGTCAAAACCTTGTGGGGTACCGCCATTATCCCGACGACGTCGTTAAGAAATTCATAGAGTTTGCTCATAAGAACGGCATAGATATATTTCGCGTTTTCGACGCTTTAAACGACATTCGAAACTTAGAAGTTAGCATAAAAGAGGCAAAAAGAGCTGGGGCAATAGTACAAGGTGCAATAAGCTACACTATTAGCCCCGTTCATACCATTGAATACTACTTGAATTTTGCCGAAGAGTTAATCTCCCTAGAGGCAGACTTTATTACAATCAAAGATATGGCCGGAGTGTTGGCTCCCGATAGCGCATATAAACTCGTCACGGCAATTAAAGAGAAGCTAGGCGTGCCGGTAAACGTACACACTCACTCAACTAGTGGTATGGCAGTTGCAACTTACCTAAAAGCGATAGAAGCAGGGGCTGAATACATTGACACATCAATCAGCCCGCTAGCGTTTGGGACAGCCCAACCAGGAATACAAACGCTTTATTATACTTTACCGTTATCTAAAAGGCCTAGCGTAAACTTAAAGGCAATAAGTCAAATATCTAAATACCTTTATACGATAATGGAAGAAAAATACAATTTCCTCCTAGACCAGAGAGCCTTAACTGTCGATCCTGACGTCTTAATGCATCAAATTCCTGGGGGAATGCTCTCCAATCTAATAGCCCAATTGCGAGAACAGAACGCTTTAGACAAATTAGATCAGGTTCTTGCTGAAGTTCCAAAAGTCCGCGAAGATCTAGGCTGGCCCCCGCTTGTTACGCCCATGTCACAAATAGTTGGTACTCAAGCAGTGCTCAACGTTGTGTTTGGTAGATACAAAACAATATCGCGCGAGGTTGTAGACTATATCAAAGGACTGTACGGAAAACCTCCAGCCCCTATCAAAGAGGACTTAAAAAAGTTGGCGCTGAAAGACGAGAAAGAGGTTAGCGCGCGTCCAGCTGAATTTCTTGAGCCAAGAATAGAAAAGTGTACTAAAGAGGTAGAATCCAGGAACTACTATACAAAGGATGAGGACATAATAACTTACTGTCTTTTTCCCGAGGTGGCAAAAGAGTTCTTCGAGTTGAGGAGAAAGGGCCAACTCCAAGAACTAAGGCAATCTTGGCCGTATGAAAAAGTAGTAACGGTGCTAATAAATGGCAAGCAATTTAAGGTTGGAGTTGAAGCCATCGATTTAAAGGCCATCTCGATGGTCATGGTTCCCCCAACGTCAGCTCCACTACCACAACGTGTAGAATATTCAAAGCGCGAAGAAATCAGGGGCGAAGTGCTGAGGGCTCCTATTGCAGGTAAGGTAGTTAGAATTTACGTGGAGCCCGGTCAGAAAGTTAACAAAGGCCAGAAGCTACTAACTCTTGAGTCAATGAAAATGAATATCGACATACATGCGCCCAAGGACGCCAAAATAACACAAATGCTCGTTAGAACAGGTGATCGAGTTGAGTCCGAACAGCCCCTGGCAGTTATAGATTGAGGTATTGGTGATCCACGTGGATATTGTTGGCTCATTGGGCAAAATCTCACAAACTTTTGATCTATCTCCCGGGAATATATTGATGATGGGTGTAGGATCGCTATTTATTTACCTAGCAATTAAAAAAGAGTACGAACCACTAGTTTTACTGCCACTTGGTATTACTACCATCCTAGTTAATCTACCTGCACCATTTCTTGTAGAGCCACCTCATGGGCTACTTTACCTTATAAGAACGTACCTTATAGATACAGAGGTCATTCCTCTTTTGATATTCTTCTGTCTAGGAGCAATGATTGACTTTGGTCCATTAATCGCAAACCCAATCTCACTACTAGTCGGGGCAGCTACACAAATGGGAATTTTCATAGCGTTCGTTGCAGCTACATTTATTGGGTTCAATCTTCGCGAGGCCGCCTCAATTGGAATAATTGGAGGAGCCACTGGTCCTGTAACAATCTACTTGTCGGTCAAATTTGCACCAAACTTACTAGCTGCAATTGCAGTTGCCGCGTATTCATATATGGCCTTAGTTCCGTTAATACAGCCTCCTATAATTAAGGCGTTAACTAGTAAAGAGGAGCGGCGAATTCGTATGAAGCAACTTCGTTGTATAGGAAGACTCGAGAAAATTCTTTTTGCAATAATTACACTGATACTAGTGGGAATACTAGTACCCCATGCAACCCCTCTTGTGGGTCTACTTATGGTAGGAAATATATTTAGGGAGTCGAAAGTAGTAGAAAGATTAGTTAGGACTATGACCGAGGAGCTAATGAACATCTGTATAATATTGCTCGGACTTGGAATAGGCAGTATGTTGAGAGCCGAAACCTTTCTTCAGCCTGCCACTTTAATAGTTGCAGGTCTAGGAGCGCTAGCGTTCGCAACGTCTACAGCGTCTGGAATTTTGTTCGTGAAGTTGTTAAATCTATTCTTAAAAGAAAAGATCAATCCATTGGTCGGTGCTGCAGGAGTGAGCGCAGTACCAATGAGCGCTCGTATTGCCCAAAGATTAGCAAGCGAGGAAGACCCGGAGAACTTCCTGTTAATGCACTCTATGGGCCCTAACGTAGCAGGCGGGATTGGCGCAGCAGTAGTTGCAGGGATATTTTTATTCTTAATCTGGTAGCGGTGGGATTATGTTCCAAGATCTGTTGCAAGATTCGGGGAATTACATAGTAGTTATAGCGCTTCTTGGGATTATTGCTGTGTTCTCTGTGCTTTCGTTGTTAAGCTTGACAACTACAGCTATTGTCAGGCTTTGTCCAATAGCGAAGCGGAAAGAAACAGAAGAAACTCAGCAGAAAACTTCGGCGAAGACTTCTGGTGAGGCAATTAAGGAGACAATAGAACAAGAGGAGGCTGCTATAATAACCGCAGCAGTTCTAGCTTTTCTCGAGTTTAAATTAAAAGCTTTGATGAGATCAGCAGTAATTGGCCAGCTGCCTATACTGGCGAGAGTAATTCCATCCAGTGGCATATTTTTTGGCGGCAAACTGAAATTAAAGGTTAAGGGTGCAGAAAAGGAAGTAGAGGTATTAGAAGATAGTCAGGGATTATTTCTAGTAAATATGGGACCTAAAACTTACTCAGTGACAGTTAAGCCGCCGTACGATAAGGTCGAGTTGAGTTTAATTAGAAGTTGAGCGATTAGATGTTTTCTACGGTATTTTTGATGTCGAAGTTGCCAGTTTCAATATAAATAGACGCCCTACTTAAAACAGCACGAGATCAATATTAATAAGCCCTAATTTCCATCGAACAATCTTTGATTTATCACCCCTCACTTCATAAACTTTTTCTTGACTACCTATATCCTAAGCTTATAATTAATTGATAGCTCTGAGCAACGAGGACCATACCCATTATCATGACCGTGGACATTACTTTTTGTTAGGATACTTAATTATGACTAAAGTATACAAGTGCAATCAATCTTAGAATGTTTAATATTGTTAACTTAGAAAATAATAACCCATTTGGAAAAAATTTCTAATTTGGTGAGCCTTCCACTGGCTTTGAATTCTAAAGATCAGCTGCATGTGTTCTTATGCAGGCCAAACCTTCGAGCCCCCTATATAAGTGGCTATCACTTTAACCTCTTTCAGTTCATTTTCTGGAACGGCAAGCGGGTCTCTATCTAATATGATGAGGTCCGCAAATGAACCAGGCATAAGGGAGCCCAATTCTCTCTCTTCGTGAATCGCATATGCTGAACCAACCGTGTATGCATGCAGAGCCTCTGTAATATTAAATACTTCATGTTTTGTAGGCCCATAATATGGAACATTATCGTATTTCCCTCTTGTTACAGCTGCATAAACAGTTCTCCACGGATTAACAGGCTCAACGGGAGCATCGGTCGAGAACGCAACAGGTATACCTGCCTCGATCATTGATTTGAACCTATAAAGCCACCCCGTTCTCCTTGTGCCCACTCTGTTGGCGGCCCACCAATCCGTTATAATAAAGTGCGGTTGGACTACAGCTACTGCTCCTATATTAGACATTTCTTTGAGTTGATCGTCTCTTAGTAGAGAAACATGGTCTATTCTATGTCTCAACTTCTTTGTAAGAGGAAGATCTTTATAGATGTCCAAGGCCATCTCCACGGTTTTATCTCCTATAGCATGTATTGACATTTGCAGACCCGCTTCATCAACTAGCTTCGCTACTTTAGTCAAGATATCCCTATCTACAACAGGATAGCCACTTGTAGAGGGGCTATCTTCATATGGTTCTGATAGCCATGCGGTTCTTGCACCAAGTCCTCCGTCTGCTATAACCTTTATGCCCATCACTCTTAGGTAGGGATCACCAAAACCGAGTTTCATGCCTAGGCGTCTCACTAAATTAACAACATCAACATCATTATCAATGTGATTCAAGTATACCCTGAACCTCACTCTTAGCTCATTCTTACTCCACAAACTTAGTAGCGCTTTAAGGGGCTTTAATCCACAACTAACATATCCAACTGCCGTTACGCCTTGTGATAAGAGATGATCTTGAGCTACTTTGAGGAAATGTGCATAATCCTCTTCACTGAGCGATTCTAAAGATTTAGCCCTCGCGATCTCAGCTGCACTCTCAAAAACCACGCCAGTGGCCTCGCCACTGGAATCCCTCATTACTTCCTTTTGTCGGCTGCCTATCAAACCGGTTAACTCTAAGCCTCGGGTGTTAAGAACTGCAGCATGACCGCATACTCTAACCAATATAACTGGTCTATCTTTAATAACCTCATCCAAGTCCCACCTGTTTGGCCATCTCTTTTCCTCGAATAGTTCTTGATCCCATCCACGACCGATAACCCATTCCGTTTTAGCTTTTTCCGCAAATTCTCTAAGTCTTTCTTTGAGTTCCCTTATGCTTCTTACTCCACGTAAATCAAGTGTTGCGAGGGATAGACCAAGAGACTCAGCATGAAGATGTGCATCAATGAAACCAGGCATTGCTACTTTATTGTTTAAGTCTATGATCTCACCTCCCAGAGCGCTAACTAATTGCTTAACTACATCACTAGAGCCGCAGTAGACAACTCTTCCATGAGAGGCAAAGAGTCCATCAGCAGTTTTCAGCGGCTTAAAAGATATGTAGATCTTTCCATTAATAAATCCTATATTCCTCATTTAACCCCTCATTATCCTAACGTGTGCCAAATATAAAAATTTATGCTCTTCAGAATATTAATTAATGTGACGATTTTCCTCCTTATGTCAAAAATTCTCCATTCCATGACCAATTAAACCTAAACTGAATGAACTCAGCGGGAAACGAGCCACGGTCTCTCGTTCAAAAGTCAAAATTGGCAACAATTTCATTGAAAAGTCCAGTTAATTTTTCACCTTAAACACAAGCTAAAAATTGTCAAGAACAAAAGAGAAAAGTTTTTAACCCTCCCCATACAAAGTTTACTTTATGTAGGGGGTAAGTACATATGACTTTGCTCGAGATATATCAGTATATAGCCTATGAGATCATATGGAACCCCTTCTTGCCATTCCTATTGTTCGGTGCAGGCATTATAGCAGGAATCTTTCACAAATTCATTCAATTTAGGATGTTCTCGTACAATTGGAAAGAGTTGCTTGGTCGCAGAGGAACAACTGGTCTCGGAATTATATCTAGGCTTAGCGCATTCTTTACTACAATCGGCTGTGTTGTTGGATTAGGCAACATTGCAGGAGTATCAAGCGCAATGGCTAGCGGCGGTCCTGGTGCAATATTCTGGATGTGGTTAGCCGCACTTACGGGCATGGGCCTTAAACCGGCTGAGTGTACGCTAGCGGCATATACGAGAATGGTCCTACCCGATGGAAGAACATATGGAGGACCAACGTGGTACATGGAGTACTTAGAGAAAGTATATAGAATACCTAAGAAGATAATATATATACTAGTGGGCACTTTCGTGATAAGCTTCCTGATTAGTGTGTTGTTCCCGACATATGCGTACACAATCTTGGAGATGACGCAGGCAACATTCCCATTCTTGACACCCGAACAAGTTATAGCGTTTGAGGTGATAATAACTGCAATAGCTGCCTTTATCTGGTACTTTGAGATACGCGGTGTTGCAGCCTTCTGTTCTGCTGCAGTCCCATTCATGCTAATATTGTACGTTATAATGGGCTCAGCTGTTTTAGTGAACTATGCATCTAACATACCTCAAGGTATCAGTGACATTTTCTACTATGCATTCAACCCAGCCCCTGCCATTGTTGGCGGCTTCGCCGGTGCATCAGTTTTCCACACTGTAAGGGTAGGGGTAGCGAGAGCTGTCTACAGCAACGAGGCAGGTTGGGGAACTTCGCCACACTACTACGCAACTGCAAAGGGGCTAAGGCACCCTGGAGACGTGTTACCACCATCCTCGCTCGATGTTTTCATAGACACGATTGTTATCTGCACATTTACTGGATTAATAATCGCCTCAAGCGGCGAGTGGAAGACTGGCATAGGCGGATTCACAGCCGTATTGACTGCGTTCAAGAGAGTGTGGGGAGAGTTCGCAGTTTATCCGCTGTTCTTCACCACATTCCTATTCATGTACACTACATACATATCAGGCCCTGTCTCAACTGTATCGCAGCTGAGATACCTTACGTTGTACAAGGCCAAATGGCCTATACCAAGGGTTGACAAGTTCGTGAAAGCATATATGTTGATAATATACTATTGGCCATCAGTTGCCCTAGCTAGCTATTTCTTCCTCTCTGGCTACACACCTGCAGAGGTTTGGGTAACAGCGGATTTAATGACTGGATTGGCACTATATCCCAACCTCATTTCAGTGATATTATTGGCACCCGCGGCTGGCAAACTATTGAAAGAATATGAATCAAAAGCCAAGAAAGGAGAGCTAAAAGAAGAGATGGCGGCTGAACCCTGGAGGACTATGTAGCTATTTTTAACATTTTCAGTTTTTTCTTTTCTCCTCATGCCTGAATCTAAAGGTCTTCTTGAAATCTTAGCTACATTTTGTAACATAAAGATTTAATAGGGAGTCAAGTATTAGAACATGGGACAATATTTATGGAGCAAGACGCTATATTGGTTGTAACAACAGATAGTATACCAGGTTATAGAATAAAGGAGATCAAGGGGATTGCTCGCGGAGGAACAGTAAAGGCTACACACTTAGGGAGAGACATAGTGGCGGCACTGCGAAATATAGCCGGCGGTGAAGTTAGAGAATACACCCAGTTATTAGCAGAGGCTAGGGAAGAGGCTTTAAAGAGAATGATCCAGTCAGCCAAAGCCTTGGGAGCTAACGCTATAATAGGATTCCGGTTTGCTACAGCAAACATTGGGTCTCACATTGCCGAAGTATACGCTTATGGCACTGCGGTTATAGTGGAGAAATCTCGAGAAACATGACAGGGCACCTTAGTATGCTAACATTTCTATTAACTGTGTTCGGGGGCATATCAACACTATTATTTCTGCGCTTAATAGGCTTCACGAAATTTAAAGCCGGAGAGCTCTTTCTAGGAACTGTAGTATTTTTCATTTCTATTGCAATACAGTCCGTAACCCAGCAACTTCCTTTTCTTTATTTGATATTCTCTCGCCTCGTCGAGGGACCTACCGAGTTGAACAAATACATTGCTCAGGGGGGCATTATAACAATCTTTATAGTCTCACTATGGCTCGGATTCATAGCAGGCTTAGTTCAATCGGGATTCAAATACTTATTTATAAAAAGTAAAAATTACACAGACGCATTGAATCTAGGTTTAGGGTTCGGCATCACAGAGGCTCTTTATATCGGAGCAATAGGAATGCTGGCTACATTGTTGTCTGGCTTGGAAGTCCCCACAACAGCAACATATATGCAACTAGTATCTGCGCTTGAAAGATTCTCAGCTACGTTATTTCATATTGGAAGCTCTTTGTTCATTGTTGATATGATCAAAAAGAACAAGAGGTTGACCGGGCTGTTGACAATCATTCTTCTACATGGCGTACTTGACACTTTAGCAGCATTATACCAACTTACTGGTAACTTCGTGGTTTTATTACTTGTAGAGTTTCTAGTGTTCCTAGCGGGGCTGTTTTTAACGCTAAAACTATATAGGTATGCGTTAACGGGGTCCCCCGAAGAAATTATCTGGTAAGAAGGTAGAGTTAGAATATTGTTCAATTTGTTACTAAACATATACAATTATTCCTAGAACCTAGTGTATATAACATGTCCCCCTGGGTCAATAGAAAATTCATAGTAACGCTTTCACACACTTGACCCGTAACATTTTTGTATTATAGTAACACCCAAATAGAACAGCATGTTACTATAATACAAAAATTAATCGTAATAAATCGCCAATATTCCTTTCTTTTTCAAACAAAATCCCGAAAGGGGATTAAACACTTGAGTGATCAAAAAATAGAGGTAATTATTTGTTACTTAATGTTACGTTAGTAGTAACATTTTGATCGTTTTTACTACTAGAAGTTACTACGGGAGTTTTTTCTCTTTCAGCGTATTCTGTATAGCATGGATCAGTTAGTTCAGCATATTCATATCCTAACGCAGTACGATACGATATATAGTACTGGCACGGACTGGTCGTCTAAGGTTAGCGCTCTATAGACACTATGTACTGTTCCAGGGTTTGAGCGTAGCCATATGTGAAAGTAAAAGGAGTACTGGTTATTGTATACAAAGTTCACGCTTATTATTAGACCTATGATGGTGGCCGCGGTGGCTGCACTTGATGAGATCTTACCAATCAATGACAGCACGCTGATGAACTTCAGAGCGTCGATGGCAAAGGAAGTTGAGCCAAAATTAGAATATGAAAAGTAATAGTATGCTATATAGGGGCTTGTTGCATTATACTTCCCCTCGTAGACCCAGCTGTCTACAGATGGCAATTGCGCATCCGGTGGTGTAGGTCCGCCACTGATCGTCTCAGGATAGAAGTCTGCTGTGTAGACGTACTCTTCGTAGTAATCAAATCTTGTTAAATCGCATCTGCCGTAAACACGCCACTTCTCATAGCGATACTTAAAGTTCATCCAAACATAGTACTCTTGTCCTGGAAGAAAGTCAGCACCATGGCTACCAGCGGAGTTTTTGTTTACTATGAAGAATCCTGCACTAGTCCACTGAGACTCAATGAAAACACTAACTCTGAATTCTATTTGACGATTAATGAAATAACCGTAAGCTACAGTTCCCCACGTTATGCTATCTGGTGAAACTTTCGTGACCACGGTAGGTGCTGTCCACTCGTACTCATCAACCTTGTACCTAACCTCCCAGCAACCATTCAACGGTTCTAACTCTTCTTCTACGGACATGAATTCAGATGTTACCTCCTGTTTTCTAGTCACGTTAACGCCTCTTAATGGTGTTAGTATTAGTTTAACACTCCTTGGTAGTTCCTCCCAGAATACTTCAACCTCGTACGCGAAGACCCCACCAGACCTCGTAAACCCAGTTACTATGATAAGCGGTTCTGCAAAGACCCCTCTTCTCTCACGCTCTCTCCCAGGCTTCTCTGAGGTCTTTAAGGTCTAAACGCATTTTTTCTGAAAGTGCTTTTTCCGGGTCTACAACAATTTTACCCACCTGTCTAAGTCCCTCAGGGTACATCAGCGATACATAGACGTAAGCCTTTTCTTTAAGATCAGGTGGTAGTACGAGTTCAAGTACTACTATATCCAGCCGCAACACACGCGCTTGAAATATGCTAAAACTCATTATCACCAGCAAGAAGAGTAAAATAGCGGCGATCACAGGAAGTAGCTGTTTGAAATACAAAAATCGCCATCTACCTCCATCTATATAATGTGTGGGAATGAGAAATTATAAACTTTTTCATCTGACTAAGTGATGCAAGATGATACTGCGAACCTGGAAAACCGTTCGTATAAGTGATTTCGTAGCATAACATTGTAGTGATAACCAGGGTTCCGCCTCAATATGATAAGCTTATAGCTTATTTATAGCGAAGGTCCTCATGTAAAGAATTAAAGTGTAGATTGCTGGGCATAACCATTAATTGATAGGAAATACTTGGTTTAGCAGCAAAAAGCAATAAAACGCTTTTTAGGTGTGGTACAATCTAAAATCATTTTGTGGGACAACACATTGGAGAGGACATAAAGGCATGAGTTTAGCAACTTATATAGCCAAAAAGTTACTTGCGTCGTTTCCAGTCCTTATTGGAGTTACCTTCTTAGTATTTGCGCTAATGTACATTTCTGGAGATCCTGTAAGGATTATTCTCAGGGAGTGGGCAACGCCCGAGCTAATAGAATCGCTTAGAAAAGAACTTGGTCTTGATCAACCGTTTATTGTTCAGTACATTACGTGGTTTTCTAGGGTCCTAAGAGGAGAGTTTGGATTTTCATATGTTAATAGGCTCCCTGTATCCATGTTGTTACGCGAGCGAATTGCTCCAACAATCCTACTTACTGGCACCGCTTTCTTAATATCGCTTGGCACTGGAGTACTACTTGGTATACTGATGGCAATTAAACACTCCACTAAGCTTGACACAATTATTAGCTCGATCATTGTGTTCTTTTTTTCGATACCTTACTTCTGGTTGGCTATCATGTTTCTCTGGGTTTTCGGGGCATGGCTTAAATTATACTCTACAACTGCTCAAGATCTATCATCGAGACTGTGGCTTCCCGTGTTATCATTGGTGGTGCCTATGTCCGCAGGTTATGCTAAGCTAACTCGCGCAAACATGATCGAAGTTTTTCAACAGGACTACATAAGGACAGCTAGAGCAAAGGGATTGAGGGAACGGCTAGTAATAGTTCGACACGCCATGAAAAATGCATTACTGCCTATTGTGGCGCTTGCTATTTTGAATGTGCCCTGGCTTTTAGGAGGGGCAGTAGTAACAGAGTACATATTTGGCTGGCCTGGACTAGGGTCATTGCTCGTAGTATCAATATATAAATCGGACTTTCCGGTGGTACAGGCAGTAACGTTCGTAATTACAGTCTTGGTTATCATCTGTAATGTACTCGGCGATCTGTTGATGGCAGTATTAGATCCAAGGCTAAGAGTCGGGTGATATTGTGCTACAATTAGCTGCTCAAAAGCAGAAGAACTATAAAAAAAGCTTAAGTCAAAGTGAGAGTGTGGCTATGTTGTTGTTAAAAAATAGGAAAGGCCTGATTGGGATAATTACACTAGCTAGTATTATTATGTTATCAATTGCTGCAGATATTCTGGCTCCTTACCATTATAATGATCAGGACATATCCCGGCGATTGCAACCACCTAGTTCAAAGCATTTATTTGGAACAGATGGCCTAGGGCGGGACGTCTTCTCTAGGGTTATATATGGAAGTCGTATAACCCTGCTCCTTAGCTTGACAATATCTGTCTGCACAACTACCATAGGAGTTTTATTGGGCTTAATATCTGGGTATATGGGCGGTCTATCAGATATCATTATAGGCAAGATAACCGAGGCCATTTGGTCTTTTCCCACAATCGTAATTGCATTAGCTTTAGCTGCTACCTTGGGTCCAGGATTATTGAACTTAATATTAGTTCTTGCACTACTCATGTGGATACCATTTGCCAGGGTAACTAGAGCTAAAACAATGGTTCTTAGAGAGATGGCATTTATTAAGTACATAAAAGCTCTTGGAATGAATTCCCTCTCAGTAATGTTTAAACACTTGCTGCCGAATCTCTTCCCCGACATAATTGTTCTGTTCGTGCTAACAGTGCCGGATGCAATGAGGGTTAGCGCAGCCCTAAGCTTTATTGGATTGGGACTTCAACCCCCAACACCAGAATGGGGCGTTATTATGTCAGAAGGCTGGCGATACCTGTTCATCGCACCCTGGATAATCGCGTTTCCTGGGGCATTTTTAGTACTAACTGTTCTAAGCTTGAATCTATTGGGGGATGTGTTGACAGATCTGTTAAACCCTCGTACGCGAGTTGAATAGTTGTTGATCGGGCACATAATCAGCTACAATCATTGTGGGATTTAGGTCGACTATCAAAAGGGAGTACTGGGCAAGAAAGTAGATTTACCAAGCCCTTTCTCTACTTCTATTTAACCCCCTAAAGTAATTAAAAATGGAAATCCTAGAGCGACTTTTTAAGTTCGTCCTCTTAATATTTATCTGATTAAGGTGTTAGGATGAGGGGGATCTCGAAAACATTATATTTTGGAATAATATTAGTAGTGGTTGTTATTATAGCCATAATAGCTTCGACTGCGTTATTACCTCCACTCCAGCCATCTACGCCTACTACAAGCCCAACAACTACCCCAACGCCGAAAGAAATAGAACTATTTAGAATCGGCTATAACGTCGAGCCTGACACTCTCGATCCTCACGTTGCCGCTGGCATTCACCTGCCTGGTTATCTTGTCCTGCATGGAACTTATCTTGCTCGCGATTGGCGCAATGGAAGTCTCATTAATTACCTTGCCGATGCGGTGTGGTTCGAGGAAGAAGGAAAAGTAGTGTATATCAAGCTTAAACCTAATTTAAAATTTGCTGATGGGACGCCGGTCAACTCCACTGCTATTAAGTATACATATGAGAGATTACTAAGCAAAAGAGCTCCTGTACTAGGTGTATTCGGACAACTTGAAAGAGTTGAAGTAGTTGATGAGCTCACGGCTAAGCTAGTGTTTACTATGCCGTATGGTCCAGTCTTACTCTCACTAACTTGGGATTTCTTTACTCCACTAAGTCCTTCATATATTAATATAGTTGGAGACGCAAATTTTGGTAGAAAAGCGTTGAGTACAGGACCTTTCTACGTCGTTGAGTGGAGAGCCGGCGATTATATAATCTACGAGCGAAACCAATACTATTTAAGAAGGCCTGATATTGGAGGAGAAGGCCCAGTACCCATTAAGAGGATCATGCTGAAATTTATTAGAGATCCTGCAGCACTTGTATCAGCATTACTAGCTGGCGATGTAGACTTGATACCTGTCCCGCAAGAGCTATTCTCTCAGCTAGTTGCAAGAAATAACACAGACATTGTCGTTGTTACGTATCCATCTAGTGGACACGTTCAGATGATATTTAACTGCGAAAAGTGGCCATTTAGTGATGTAAAGGTTCGGCGGGCAATTTCAATAATATTGGGAGGCACCGATACAAGAGGAGATATAAGCAATATTCTACACAATTTAGTAATCCCCATATGGGGACCTCTTCACACGACAATGATCGGTTATAACCCAGCGCTTGAACAGTACGCGAAAGAACAAAGCTACTACAACCTACCACTTTCTCAAAGAATATCGAAAGCGCAAGAACTATTAAAAGAGGCGGGATGGGAGGACCGCGATGGTGATGGAATATTAGAATATATCAATGGTACAAAGTTCGAGTTTCCCCTATTATTCCCCATGGGCGTTGTAAGTACTGAAGAAGCTGAATACATAACTGGTGTATTAAGTCGGGCAGGAATAAAACTGAACATAGAGACTTTAGAGCAGGCACCAGCTATACCTAAGATAGCCATGGGCGATTTCTATATATCCTTCTTTGCATGGGGATTCGAAGATCCGACAATACTAATGATGCTCTTCCATTCTAGTTTTGTGCGATGGACCAAGTTCTCAAGTCCTGAACTAGATAACCTACTATTACAAATTGCAACAACAGTTGATCCAAGTAAAAGGCAGACATATATTGATGGGGCTACAAAAATATTAATAGACAATGCACCTTGGATACCTCTATATCAACCAGTGAGCGCGCTAGCTTGGCGTTCTGAGTACACAGGTATAACTATTAATAGGTATGAAGGCGGAGTAATTTTATTTGAACTAATAACCAAGAAGTAGGGGGCTTAATAACCTAAAAATTAGCTTTTTATTTTTTATGCAATCATTCATCGAGTCTCTTGAAAACTCCAATGAGAGATTAGTTTTTCTTCAAATACTTTTCAAGCCAATTTAATATGACTTGATATCTCTTAAGCCTCAATTTTGGTTTTCCAACCATGCTGAAGGCATGAGAGCCATCTCTAAATAGAGCAATAGCGCACTCCCTGCCCAAATGTCTCAACGCTGTATACATAACTAGCGCTTGTTCTAAGTAGCATCTATAATCGCTGAGTCCATGAATAAAGAGGACTGGTGTTTTAATGTTTTTTACATAGCTCAAGGGAGACTTAGCCGCCAGTAGATCTGGGCTATTAAACGGATCTCCTATTTGGTCAGGGACGAAAAGGTATCCTATATCGGCAACCCCGTATTCTCCAACCCACAATGAAATTCCATCCTCTGATATTGCTGTCTTGAATTTATCGGAGTGGGTTATGATCCAGTTTGTCATGTATCCCCCGTAGCTTATCCCAGCTACTCCAAGCCTGTTGGGATCTATTTTATTTTCCACCTCCAAGACGTAATCTAGGCCCTCTATTATATCCCGGTAATCTCTCTCGCCGTACTTGAATCTTATATCTGCGAACTCCTCGGAGTACCCGTCACTGCCTCGCGGGTTAAAATAAATTACGTAGAAGCCGTTGGCTGCAAGTAATTGGTATTCGAACATGAATGCGTATCCAAACATGTTTTTAGGTCCTCCGTGTATTTCAAGAACTGCGGGAGACTTTCCACCAGACTCTAGCATCTTCTCTACAGGTTCCATAATCCAACCATCTATAGAGGCACCATCGCTTGCAGTATAGGTGAAGTGCTTTGGCTTTGACAGTTTATATTCACTTAGCCAGTCATTGTAGTTAGACAATTTCTTGATGCTTCCATCGATCAAACTATAGATATAAAGTTCAACTGGAGAGATATCGTCAGATCTCGTAAATACAACAAAGTCGTTGCCAATATCGAAATCTAAGATAACGAAGTTACCGCCTATAAGTTCTCTATAGGATACGCCATCCCACATGTACAGGGGAATTCTCCCACGATCGCTCGTTGCAATGTAAACCCTGCCGTCACGTATCTTTAAGCTAGGTAAGCTAATTACAGGCCCAATTACGTCTATGTATATCCTTCCGCCAACGCTTTTTCCAAGCGGGGCTTCATAAAGGACCTCTTTGTTTTTCACAAGATCTACTAGTATGAGTCTATTGTGCGAGGTAATGCCTCGTTCCATTTTATGACCTGAGAATGCCAGTAAATCTTTCTCGACATCCATTCCTTCTATGTAATACCCCTTTCCATCCAAGATAGGCACTAACTCGTTACTTGGCGGCTTAAAAACGTATAACTTTGATACTAACGGGTTTAACTTATCTTCCGCGATGCTTACGACACCTGTGTCGCAGTTTTTGCTAAGGGATAAGTGAGTGATATTATACTCTGTCCCTGTCATTGCCTCCATTTGCCCTGATCTCAAGTCAATTTTATAAAGCCTTGAGACAACATTATGCGTGAATCCAGCTCCATCGTACCATATAGGCAAATCCTTAGTGTAAACGACTTCGAGATCTGATGGCTCCTTAAAGTCTTGAACAATTGCGTACACGGTGTCGTCTTTGCACACCTTATAATCCCTAAGGGGCTTGTCCAAAGTTATTATCTCTCTTGATCCATTGCCTGGGATACTCTCAACAATACTCAGTTTGCCGTCGCTGGCAACTCTCAAGTAAAAAAGTCTACCGTCTGGAGACCAACGGGGAAGAAAATCCCGCGTTCCTCCACTTACATAAACTTTAACACCAGAAGTCAAGTCATAGATCTCTATCCAGCTCTTATACTCATTGGCAGACAAAAGCGGTTTTACAGCGGTAACTGCAACAAATCTATTGGTAAGATCCAACGAAACTTGTGATAAGGACGTGAAGTACTCAAAGTCGGTAGGTTGCAATTTCTTGACAACCAACGCAATCACCCCAGTACTAGATGGCACAGGGAAATAAAAACATTTGAAATAGAAGGAAATAAGAAAAATATGCGACTTGTCCCAAAAATTTACGAGCTCAAAGAAAGAAGTGCTTTGAAAATAGTTCGAGAGACATTTATCCCCGGTGGCTAAAGTGGGATCAATCAAAAAATTATTTTCGTTTAGTTAGTTCATTTATTCCCAATATTATCAACACGAATACAACGAAGCCAAAACCTAGCTGGATATCAGACCATCCGTAGAGAACTCCATAGGAGTAAATGAAGTATAGGCTCAACACGCTTACTATGAAGCCTAGTATTATAAGCCACCATGGTGCCTTGAACGCAGCGGTCTGATGCCATTTTGGCGTCATCCTTATTTTAATATTGGCTAGACCTATCAAGAACCAAGTAATCATCCATGGAACCTGAACAATGGCAACTAGAATAACGTATAGCGGAGTGTAAAACAGCATAAGCACGTTAATTATGTAGATTATTGTTAAATTGATCCATGGTATATTGTACTTATTTACTCTAGCAAAAATTGAGGGAAGATCTCCTTCGACAGCCATTTGATAGAGGATTCGCGCTCCGCTGAGCAGTGCTGTATTTACTACTCCTAGAGCACCGAAGAACAAAGCTATCCACAGGAGCATTGTACCAGCTGAACCCAGAGCCCTTTCGCCCAAAATGAAGAGTGGTCTCGGCAATTGCGCTAAGCCTTCTCCGACTACACCTACTGCGCCGAAGGCTATTAAAGCTATGTAAACTAATGACGTAATTGAGGCCACTGCGCCTGCGCGGGGGATACTTTTCTGAGGGTCAACCACTTCGGAGGCAATGGAGGCGAATATATCCGTTGCATAAGTAGACCAGGTTGCAATTAAAGCTGTTGCCATGAATAAATTGAAAACTCCAATAGGATCAGATACATTGACACCCTCTATTCCAGGAATCCACAAAGGAGAGAAGTTTGCAGGGTTTATTAAAGGCAGAGCAGCTAACCCCACGATAACTAATGGGACTACCTTGAGCACTGCCAGGGCAGTTTGGGCAAGGCCTGCTATTTTTATTCCGAACATGTTGAGCGCAAAGAATATTGTTAGCAGTGCAAATGTAAATAATTGTGAATGTATTGGCGGAGCACCTGCCCCAAACACGTATCTCGCTAAAATTAAGCCAGCGACTGCACCTGAAGTTCCCCATGATATAAAGAACCCCCAGCCAGCGATAACTCCCGCTACTTTCCCCAGCGCTATTCTCACTGGAGCATATTCAGCCCCTGTTTTATCAGGCCATATCGTAAAGTTGTACGCTAACAGCATTGCAATTACGAAACCCCATAGAAGAGTTATAACCCAAACTAACGCTGCTCCCGGTCCAGCCATTTCATATGTCGCTGGGATAAGTCCGAAAATGCCTGTAGAGCCTAGCGTGCCTACAACTAGACTTACTGGTACATACCACTTCACTTCACGTTTTAGACCTGTTTTTGTCTGAGTTTGAGACGTCACTGCTATGTCACCACACAAATTATTCTCAGGGAGATAGTATTTAAGCTTTTTATTGTTTTTTAATTTAATTCAATTCGATAAAACAACAATTCCTAACCAAGGCTAAAGTATTTTACACTTTACATCGGTCCATCAAATGTTTTAGTGTCTCGCAGTAGCTAGAAGTTGTCGTGATCGTTCAGTTAAACAACTAGTGCATCGTATAATGCATCGTATAAGGTTTAGGTATTTAGGTATTTAGGCGTTAACAGTGATTGCCTATAATTTGCGCGGTGTATATGACATAAAATATTAACGTTATCATCAGTATAACACTCAAAAGGAAAAGCAGGTAAACTAGCGCTTGGTCTACGTTGTGTTGAAGCCCTTCAACTCGAACCGAGGCCCTTTGTAACCTATTGCTGAATTTATCTTCAATTGTAAGTAACTTTGAAGATAACCCTATTATATAGATCAGTGTTTTTCCAGAGAAAATATTGACGTAAAATTCAAAACGAGATACGTGATTGACGAGCGAATTACCTGCCTTTGTCAATAATTTTTCAACATCAGCATCTAAATAAGCAATTGTAGGCTTTTCTTTGAGAAAATTCGTAATGTTCCGCAGAGCCACATTGAAGAAAAGAGAAGTTTTGTTAGTTTTTTCACGAATATATTTAACCATTTCCGATAATGTTTGTGTTTGACCCTCGTAAAAATCTTGACGACCTTGTGCACACCTGCTTACCGTTTTATTCCTATTGATTCTTACTAAAGTTTGCGCTAGTACCTTTCTTTGGAGAGGGAAAATCTTTCTATTCATGCTCTCTCTAGGCAATCTTAGCTTTATTCTTGTCGTCGATTTAGCTAATATTATTAACAATAAAATGCCAACAAATGTGGTAAACTTCGCCGTGGTATCTAATTCCAGGGGTAAGACAACTGCCGTCAATATGTAAAACCAAATGAATGTAGCAATTTTTCCAACCCTAGAGACATCTGTTAATAATGAAACCAGCAAGCAAGATAGTGCGTAAAAGGGCAAGGCAATTTTCTCGAAAAATTCAATAGAATAAAAAGATAGTAGGGACACCAGCACTAGAAGGGAGTTCAAATAGACGCTTTTTAATTTTTCAGCCAAAATTACTATAAATATATGAACAATGAACAGCTTGAAGCCAGACTCAATGAAAATATGACCCCCAAGCAGGATCCCTACAGTGACAAGGATAAATATCATGAACGAGTTTAAGATTAACATGGCTTCATATTGCACATTTTCTGACGTTTTTATGAAACGAGCCATTGATCTACTACCCTCTTGTTTCGGTAGGCATAAGGACTCTAAATATGAACAGACCTGCGAATACTAGTAGAACGAACGAAGTTATTAACGGAGGAGTTAACTTTCTCAGCATTGTGAATTCAGTAAGTCCTGAATAGTCAAATAACATAATAATGAAGGTCGTTACAAAAGTCATCGAGACCAATGCTAGAACATAGGGCTGTAGAGTTGATGCGCCTAGATTTAGCTTCATGTAATCCTTTATTTCTCCGCCAATGTGAGCTCTCAAGTAGCCTACATTGTAGATAATAGACAGAAACACCTTACTGGATACAATTAGGAGGGCTACCAGGTAAATCGAGGAATCGCCGAGATATTTGGATATCGAGCTAAATAGAAAGACCTTGGCTAAAAACCCTATTGAGGGGGGCAACCCTAATATGACCAATATCGAAATAATTATAGCAGTTGTCTCCATCGGATAGATCTTTGAAATATAACCTAGCTCGTTTACATCTCTATGATGTGTTAGTACCTCAACAAAACCCGAATCTAAGAATAGAGCGGACTTATAGAGAGCGTGTATAAGGGTATACAGAATTGCCGCCTCTAGGAAGACCCGATCGCTGGAGAGCATGTACAGAGCTAATACAAGTGTTATGAGGGCAGTGTTAGAGGTGGTGCTATATGCTAGAATTCTTTTGATATCTTTTTGAACTATTGCTTGTAGAGCCCCGTATACAACTGTGAACCCGCCGAAAACCAACATTGTTAGTACGACGAGATCTTTGTTTATATTGTAATTTGTCAACAAGTAAAGACCATAAATACCCATTTTAACCATTATCCCCGATAAAAGAGCAGATGCGGGCGAAGGGGCTACAGAGTGAGCGTCTGGTAACCAGAAATGAAGTGGAAATACGGCAGCCTTCGAGAAGAATCCTAAAACAACTATGAAAGAGATTAATGGACTGGTCAGCATTGGGTTAATTAGCAAAAGCTCTGTGTCAAAGGCCTCACTGAAACCAGTTAAGGCAAGTAAGATAAAGAGGGAGATATCTGTAGGGATCATCGAGAATAATAGATACTTAACAGCTGCATAAATTGATAACCTCTCTCCGGCTGTTATGTAGTCGTAAGCAATCAAGAAGAAACCGAGAAGCTCGGTTAATAGCCAGAAGGTTATAAATTCCAACAGATACTTTGACGTAAACACAAATATCATAGATATTGTAAACAGGTCGACTACGAGGAGCAGGTTTAACTTATTGTATTTCAAGCGCGAATAGTGCATTGTGTAAAGTGTGATAACCACACCTATAACAATCGATGCTAATAGCAGCGCATCCGAAACAGGATTTGTGAAAGTTATGTTAAACATTAATAGAGAATAGCCAATAACTCTGAGGATGCTACCAGTCGAATTACCTCTTACTTTAGGAATATGGCCCATTAGTAGTATAGCCAGCGGTATCATTTTGAAGAAGTAGATCTCCATTTTTTTGTACCTCTCCTGGACTACTGTTCATCATGAAGCCTAGCGCTACTTAATAGTTTCAATTAGTATTAGAGTATAGAAAGTTTATAAGCCTACTTCTGTCAAGCGCACGGGTGCCGATCCCAAGTAAATAGCTCCGCACTTGGCCAATCATTAAAATTGATAAACCGAAAGCAATTACAAGAGCTAATACGATTGTCATCAATACCTTAGGTATTGCGTTTTTAGCCTCCCTTGTTACATTCTCAGACTCTTCCAACGGTTTCATGCTTACTAATGCAATTATGATTTTAAAGTAGCCTATTGCACAGAGACCTGAAGATATAAGCACCGTTGCCGCTCCAAATGTCATGTCTGCCTTCACGAAACCTAAAGTTAGAAATGCCTTGCTCCAAAAGCCTGGAAGTATTGGGATAACACCGAATAAGTTCAAGAGGCCTACGATCGTGCATATGTAGACCAACATCTGTCCTGTCTTCTCTCTTAATATTGTTGGGCTGTGTATAATAGACCCTGCGCTAATTAAAACTAGAGTATCACCAAGAGCATTGACTACTAAATGAAGAATGCCCCCCGAGATGCCCTCAACTGTTTCGCTCGTTATACCAAGAAGTGCTAAACTGAATTGCACAATAGAACTGTATGCCACAAGCCCGCGGATTGTCTTCTGACGCATTACTATTGTTGATGCCACGATTGCGGAAAAGCTACTTATGATAACTAAGATTGAGATCATAAGCGATCTAAACTCAGCAATAATGCTGTCGCCTGTGAACACCGTAAAGTAAAGCCTAGTTAAGCCATAAATACCTAGGAGATCTGCAGATGCAGTGAAGAATAATACAGCTGGCAACGTAGCAGACCTGTAAACTTCGGGAAGCCAGAAGTGATTAGGTATAATTCCAGATTTAAAGATCAAAACCCAGGTTATAAGGACAATAGCTATCTTCGAAGTAATCATTGGATCTGCGTAGATTTCTCCCGAGAATGGTGTGATAGCACCAGGATTGTTGACCTTAACCATGATATCAACTACATTTAGAGTTCCGTAGGATCCGTAAATCATCATAACAGAGAGGAAATAAGTAGAGGTCATCACTGTGCCAAAAACGCCGTAAATAAAAGCCGCTCTCACTGCCCTCTTATGATCGCTGTATAATGCGGTTAAAGCGTAGCATGTAACGGCAACCAGTTCTATTGAAACATAAAAATTAAATAGATCTCCTGTGTAAAGACATCCCGTAACTCCCATAGTAAGTATAAACAGTAAAGAGTACAGGACGTGCTTATCGTCTCTCCTATAAATCCAGGTTGAGTAAGGTATTGCGATGAAAAGTGTGAAGCATGCAACAAGGGCTAAAATTGAGCTAACTCCGTCAACCACATAAAAAACTCCTAGCGGAGGAGGGAATCCGCCGAACTTGTATATTACAACCCCTTCGCGGCTAACTGTGTAGTGTATTTTGATTGCAAACATAAATATGATGGTTGAAAATGCGATGGCCACATAGTCTGTTAAACTCCGTTTCTTCGTAATTTTATAGAGTAGGGGTATTGTAAGGGATGCTATCAACGCTATTAATGGCATTAATCCAAGCTCGAGCAAGTGCATATTTTCTACCCAAACATTGCTCTAGCCAGCAGCTCAAATTCACCAAGTATTATTTGCTTAGCTTTCAACACATCGGTTGTCTTTATGTTTATCCAATGGACAGTCATCATTTTTCTCTCTAGATCAACATCTACGGCAATCGTTCCAGGTGTATTGGTTATAGTTAATGCTACCAATGAAGAGCCCGTTTCAGAGGACAACTCTATAGGTATGTCTATTAAACCTGGGTTCAACTTGATTTCCCGACTTAATATTATCTTTGATAGCTCAATATGTTCTTTAAACTCTGTAATTATAAATAAGTAGAGAAACTTTGTGCTGTCAATTAGAATTCTCAAGTTGATTGAAGGGAGTCCCTTAAACTGTAAATGTTTATTAATATAAAGCGTTATCAAACTTGAAACTGCTAGTGCAGAAACAAGGGTTAGAGCGCCCACTCTTCCCGTGTAGATAATGTATACGAGTAGAAGCAGGGTAAGCGTTGTTATCGTGCTATATAATTTCCTCATCTTTCTCAGGCTCTGTTATCAAATATATGGATTTGTATTGTTCATAATATCTAATAGCTAAACTTAACAACAACATTACAATCGAGAGTCCTATGACAACAGCCGTGATTACAAATGCCTGGGGTAGAGGATCAACGCTAACGCTAACAAACTTCGAGATCTCATCGGGGCTCTCGGGAATTTTTGTTAGTATAGGCGGAGACGGATATGCATTTAGAGTCACTCTGAAACCTAGGGCTATAGCTAGGATATTGATGGAATCAGAAAAAATTATAATGGCCATGATTTTCTTTAGTACCGAAGGTTTTATAAAAACGCCGTAAAGCGCAATTCCTACGTTGATTATAAACGCCGCCAGCATTATTGCATATGATAGCGCTAATAAGTTCTCCACACTAATTACCCCTCAGTTGTTAGTACATGATTCAAGTAGAATGATTATTGTGTATGATAGTGCAAATGCAACAGCGATTGCCTCTAACACATTAAAAACCAATATTGAGCCAGCTAGTGGAGTATCGATAAACCACGTTGGCATTGAAAAAGGAGCAGTTGGCTTAGATTGGTTCTGCATTACATATGCTTTAGCATCTACCAACACTGGAAGCAACGCGACGACAGATATAGCGGTTAATACTAGATAGCGTAATAGTAGTAAATTTTCCTTCCTAGAGAAGTATGAGTATCGGGAAAAACTGCTGAAAAAAACCGCCAATGAAAGAATTATGCCCGTTGTTATCATAGCACCAGCTTGAAACCCTCCGCCAGGCGTAAGATGCCCATTCACGGCAGTGGAGATCGAAATTAGCAGAGTGATAAGTAAAACCAGCCTAGTTGTAAACTTAGATATTAGAGTTATACTGGAACCTGAATTGGAGGGACCCTTTTCTTTTAATATAACAGTTACTGCAGTAATGGATGCTAATAGAACGGTAGTTTCAAATATTGTATCTATTCCCCTATAATCCCATATAATTGCTGATACCGCATTAAGAGAATAGCTGGTTAGCGTGACATTCCAGGGGTTGTACGTATTGTAAAGTATGGTTTCAGCGAGGGCGCGAATTCTCGTAGGAAAGCCCATCCCGATTCCACCGACATAAAGAGCTAAGCTTAATGCCAACGTGAGCACGCCCAATGAACTTGCTACAATAATGTTTCTCCTTCTTTCAGTATGAATTGGCTTCATGTTTCATGCCTCGTACCTTTGTTTCATGCCTTTAATTACAACTATTAGAACTACTGGAACTATTGTTGAGGATATCGGTATATAAGCAAGTACTATATCTGGAGCAAGAAGAACGAAGTATATAAGGGCATAGAAAACACCGAAAAGCGCCAGATATATGCACGAGTTGAGAAGATCTTTTTCTGCTATCACCAAGTAGGCAGAAAATACGGAAAGCAGCGATGCCACTAATACGGTTATAAAAACTATGATCAACTTGCTCTGTCCCTCTCTGAAACTCTGGATTTTACTTTAGCCCTAAGTGCAGCTCTAACTAACATATGAGAGCCTGTAGGGGCCGTTATAAGCATTATAATGGCTGATACTATGCATATAGAAGCTAAATATATTCCTTCGGGTCCGAACTCTACGAGTGAGATAATAGATATTCCTATAAGCGGGAGAACCGTTCCCCCCACAACAGTTATCGTAACGGCGTGGGCCCTAGTGAAAAAGTCGGGCATTCTGAGGACTCCGAGGGCACCAATAAGCTCAAAGATTCCACCCCCAATAAGTAAAGCGATACCGAAGTAGTTTAATATAGTCAAGAAAAGCTCGTACACCATGTTTCAGCTCCCAGATTGTTCTACGTACCACGATATGTAGGTATCTAGAGTATATGCCCACAAAGCTATGGGGATTATACACAAAGCAAGAAGAGACCTACTGGTATAAGCAGATATTAACGCCATAAACACCGCGAGATCATAGGATAGGGAGTCCACAACTACTATTCTATCGAATAATGTTGGGCCCTTAATGATTCTAACCATAAATAAAATTGCAGAAAGGATGTAAACTCCAAGTAAAATTTCCAGTGCAAGCTTTGTCAGCAACGACACTTAATGTCGCACCATTACTTATTAATTAAAGGGTAGGGATTATAAATTAAAGCTCCATTAGTGAGGTTGTCTTAAAAGTGTTTAATTCTGGAAAAATTATTAGAAATTGAATTAATGATTAGCCTATAATATCGTGTATATTGTAAAAACAAGGTGGGTATAAGGCGGCCCCCGAAATGAAATAGGTGTTTGAGTTATTGCAATAAAACTTCTTCAAAAGCGATCCTCAGAGTTAATACACATCATATATAATTCAAACGCAGGTCATAAAATCCTACATAGTACCTACCGTAACTAACAAAATGAGCACTGAGAATTGTTACAAGTTCTTTTGATTGCTGATTCTCAGTATAATTTTTATTAAAGTATCTTAGTGACCCCCTTCTTAAAATACTTACCAAATGGAATGAGAAACCGAGGGGGTTGTTGATGGAACAAGATACAGAAACTTACGCTTTTACGAGAAATGAAATTTGTGGTGCATTTTATGGAAAATACTTAGAGACATTGGAGGTAGTTGATCGCATTGAACAAGCAATTGAGGGCTACGACGCGGGCCTCAACTCGCTGAAAGCAACTTATCTAGTGACCAACGGAAATCTTATATTTATTGACAAAGGCCCCGCTGATGATGGGGAGATCTCTGCCGAGTGGTTTGTAACGTCTTTAAGCCATAAGGACTGGGATAACCTCGAGGCAGACATCTTACTTGGCTTATTAAAAGAAATGAAGAAACTCTCCGACTTCTACAGCATGGTTCTGGGCGAGTGTCGTAGAAAGTATAACGCAACTTAAAAGGTCAAATACGTTAGATCTCTTGTTAAAGTCATTTACGTACAAAACGCGAAATGCCTAAAATGCATCATAACCAAGTAGTATCCACCTAAAACAGTTTTCTTATATTCCTTTAATTTGAATTTGGCATGTAATGCTTTCTTGACAATTATGTGAGTAGGTTTACGTAATATGTGTATACTGGGTTAAAAGATTATGAACCAAAGTTTATCTCTCGCCACGTTAAATTAATGAATAAAAAGATCACGTCTTAATTATATTTAATCGAACTACTCATTTCATCGAGCTGGAGATTTTATTTATGTTGCGCAATATCCACAATGGAAGGTCGTTGTAATCTACCACGTAATCCACATTTATTTCATTAGGAACAGTATTATATTGATGCTTAATGAAAACTGAAACATCTGCCTCGTTAAAGGCTGGGAAATCGCTCTCTGCATCTCCAAAATAGATCACCCGATCTATATTGATCAAAGTCTTGAGGATTCTTACTGATTCTTGTTTAGTTCTCCTAGTCAAGTGTATATCAACATATTCTGCGAAGTTCCCCCACTTACTAATGTTTGATACATATAGTCCTGCTCTCTTGGCCTCCTCTAGCAGAACATCAACGCCCTTTGGTCTCCCCTCTTCTAATAGCCAGTATACACTTAACCCCAGCGGTGTACCGCCAAGAGTTCTCCCATAGATTGCTCCAAATTTTCCCTTGAGAATATTCCCTAGGTTGGCGTAAATATTACTAATATGAGTAGATTTTGATCCAAAGTACACCTCTCTATCAAGTACAATGTAACCACCTCCATGTATCTCCAAGCCAAATACACAAGCGTAACCTAGTAGGCCTGGGACTCTTTCGTGGAGGTAGGGGCAATCTCTCCCGCTTACTATTGATATTGCATAGTGTTTACTTAATGCTTCAATTGCTCTACGCATGTTAGGGGAGACACTGTTTCCAAGGGGATCTCGCGTTATTGGTGCTAGTACGCCATCGTAATCAAAAAATAAACCTACTCTTAACATTATGATGCACCTTTGATGATGAATATCTTAGGGTTGAGAGGTTTAATATCTGCTTAAGCTTATCGAATATCATTTAAAAATCAATCGGGACAGACTCTAATTATAGGGCTCTTGCTTCCTCACCGTATCCTTTAGTATCTAGTATCCACGACATCTTACCTACAGATCAAATGCTATTCAAGCTCTAAATACCCGAGAACCGGCTTCGGAAAAGCTTATATTTATTTATAATATAATAGATAACACATTCGACTTGGGGTACAGTGTACATCACCCCTATATGCTTGTGTTAATTTTGGTTGTGCATAATGACATAGTGGAACACGCAATAGCTTTTCTGGGTCAATTAGCGAGGGCTCAAGCTCTAAGTTCGGTGAATATAGTAATATGTCTTTGAATTAAAGACCTAGAGCCTTGTAGAAGGCTATCAAAGTAATGTACAGGTTGGTAGGTAGATTAGAAAGTCGAATCAATTTAAAGATCGGTTCTCGATAAAGGCTACAAATAGCAAAAATGGACCATTGGGAAATTGATTGGTTCGATGCCAATCTCATTGAACCATTTTTAACGCACTAAGACTATGTGCTTCAAGTTAAGCTCTAAAAAAGATATCCGCTGTATATAGAGAAGACATCTTATTTATATTATAATTAAGTACGCAAATTGCTTTTCAACTGGTATAGAGAGAAAAGGGCCGCGGAGCTAACCCCAATTGCATAGCTTAATGTAGCATTAGATAGGCTCTGAATTGAGTATATATAGAATAACCAAAGAAGAAAAGGAGTAATGGTAGGGGGTAAACACTTTCTTAAGGTCCTTTTTCCCTCTTTGCCAAGCCCCTTTATGCTAATTCCCAAACAAATGCACAATATAAATGCTATTAAAGCAACATAAGCAATGACAACATTAAATGTAATAAGCGAACCTATGAACAAACCAATGGTTATTCCACCAAAATCTCCGTGCAGCTTAATTAGTAAATCCTCCCTTTGCATATTCTTACACCGAGTACCTAAATGTTGGAAAACTTAATTGGCTCAATTTTCTTTTTTTAGTACAATTCAAAAAATAAAAATATATCGCGATATTAAATATAAATGGTGTATGCATGAGCCAGATCTGGATATTTGTGGATTATGATAAGTGTAGCGGTTGCAGGCTATGCGAAATAGCCTGTTCCCTGAAGCATGAAGGCGCTATATGGACAGAGGCATCTAGAATAAGGGTGTTCGAGTATGCTCCTGGCATAATAGTACCGCACTTATGTAGACAGTGCTACGAATACCACTGCGTGAAGGCATGCCCAACAGGCGCTCTATACGTTGACCAATCTACTGGGGCAGTCAAAGTCGATAAAGGAAAATGTACTCTGTGTAGAAAGTGCATTGAGGCTTGCCCAATACATGTTCCAAGGGTAGTTAAAAATAAGAACCACGTTCTTATATGTGATTTATGCGATGGCAACCCCGAGTGCGTTAAAGCCTGTGAGTCTAGCGGTTTCAACAGCATTAAGGTTATTCCAAGACCAGAAAAGGGATACCTTGATCCATACCTAGATTTGCCGGAAAAAATAGCTTCAAGGGTTGGCGAGAAAATATACAGGGGATTTCTTAAAGAGGTGATGTGATGTGTATGGATTTTGGGGTAAGCTCTTAGATGTAGATCTAGAACGCAATAGCTTCAGAGTTGCTAATTTACCTCAGATTGTTGTAAGGAAGTTTCTCGGCGGAAGAGGCCTTGCTACGTGGTTACTTTGGAGAGAGCTCGGCGCTAAATGGGAGTCTGTAGACCCCTTGGGTTGTGAGAACTTATTGCTAGTATTAACTGGACCATTAACTGGATATTACCCTGGAATAAAGCTAACCGTCTCGGGTAAGAGCCCCCAGAGCAATGGCGTAGTGGGCTCTACTGTCTCTTCAGAGTTAGCTGCCGAGCTTAAGTCCGCTGGATACGATGGCATTCTCATACGCGGGATATCCAAAGATCCCGTATACCTGTACATAGATGATGACAAAGTAGAGCTAAGGGACGCATCTAAGCTATGGGGTAAAACAAGCGTAGAGCTATTGAAATCGCTAAGAGAAGAATTGAAAGTAGACTACTCTCGCGAAGGCGCAAATCCGTGGCCAGCAACATTGTATATAGGCCCGGCCGGCGAAAACCTAGCTAGAACTGCAGCTGTCAATGCTAGGTGGACTCATGGAGCTGGTTACGGCGGATATGGAGCTGTCATGGGATCCAAAAAGCTCAAAGCTATAGTCGTTAAAGGCAGAGGTCCCTTACCGCCTATAGCCAATTTTAACGAGTTCCTTAGAATAAGAACTCAGGTAAGCGACATCCTAGCAAATAGAGTACATTCATTCAAGTTATGGGGAACTCCCTCCGAATACTATTTTGCAGGAAATAGAAAGAGCTCGGAGCCAATTAAGAACTGGCAAGAGGAGTGGCACAGCAATATAGAGTTTAGCCACCACGAACTAGAGACTCGAATATGGGTTAAAAGATATTGGTCTGACTGGGGATGCCCGCTCTCATGCATGAAGATCAGTTTAGTAAACGTCGAAGGAGATAACTATGTAACTGATGGTCCGGACTACGAAATGGGTGCCTATCTTGGTTCAAACTTGGGAATATTTAGCCCAAAGGAGTTCACAGCTCTCTCTGCCATGGCAGATCTTCTTGGTCAGTGCGGTATTCAAGTTGGTAATGTAATGGGTTTGGCCTTTGAGCTTTATCAAAGAGGAATATTAAAGAAGGAAGATATAGGGTACGAGCTTAATTGGGGCGATTTTAAGGCAGCCCTGCAGTTATTAAAAGATATATCCTATAGGAGGGGCATTGGGAAGATTTTAGCAGAAGGCACATACAGAGCGGCTCTAAAGATTGCTGAAATGAAGGGAATTAAACCAGAGGAAATCCTCCGTTATGCAGTTCAAGTCAAAGGTATTGGTATAGGTGCCCATGGCATAAGGAGCAGGGCAGACTATCCACAACCAATAGCTTATGCTACAGGAGTTCAAGGAGGAGATCACACATCCGTTAGCGGACTACCGGTGAAGTCGCAGGCTTCGGAGTCGTGGAAAGCTTTTCTAGATAGCGCGGTTATATGCATGTTCAACACCATTGGAATACCCGAAGAATTAGTCATAGGCATTTGGAATGCTGTAACAGGTTGGAATTTAACTAAGGAAGAGCTTTATGATGATTTAGGGCCGAGAATACTAACATTACAGAGAGTTCTCTTGTTGCTCGGCGGACCAGATGTCTTCTGGGATCCACGAGTTCATGACGACAATCCACCCAGATTCTACGATCCTCTTCCAGCCGGACCATTTGCTGGGGCTAAAGCTGATACCAGAGAAGTAAGTGAGCTAAAACAAAAGTACTACAGAGATATGGGTTGGGATGAAATGGGGTTGCCTACTAATAACACGCTCGAAAGACTGGGGTTGAACGAACTGAGAGAACCTGTTGATAGGATCAAGAGGAGGCTATCGGCTCGATGATCACTTGTATTCATTTTCTTGGAAACTTAATTAATTTTTTTGGAGAAAAAATTTGCTTCGATCAAAATACATGTCGATCTATCAAGGAAGTAATAATAGAACTTGTGAGGAAAAATAACCTACCGATAGATCCTGAGTTCTTGGTTTACATTGATGAGAAAGGCTCGACGCTAGATCCCAAAGAAAATATATGTGAACATAAATCAATTTATGTGCTTAAAGTGCTTCAAGGTGGTTCTAAGTAATTTTTATTGTTCACGCATCCTCTTAATTATAGACCTGATTAGAAATTCGCAATATTCGCTGCATTATAGAACAGTCTGTACCTCCAACAGACCTTTAATTTAAATTATATCAACGCTTAAAAACAGTGAGTTGAGTAATTTGAGTTAAGGTGAAGCCAAATGAAAATAAAGGATATTAAGCCTGGTTTAGAGAATATAACCATTACTGTTAGGGTAATAAAAGTTGATAGGCCACGAGAAGTTATGACCAAATACGGAGAAGCAAAGGTTGCAAGAGCAGAAGTAGCTGATGATACAGGGACTATAACCTTGACGCTTTGGCGCAATCAAATAGACTTAGTTAAGCCAGGCAGTGTTATTAGAATAGAGAATGCATTTGCTCAAGAATATCGAGGACGCCTTGAGCTAAGCATTGGGAGCAAGGGAAAAATCGTAACTTTAGAGTCTGTTGAAGATTAGAGTCATTTGCTCTAACAACCATGCTAAAAAAATGAGGCTTTAATTTATACTGACTTCTATTCTGTCCATTTTATTCCAGCCACTAAAAAGCGACTAGCCAATAAAATAGTACCTATGGGCTCCTTTTATTCAATGATACGGGTTTTCATATCAATGATTGTTATCAAAAATTTTCGAACGTAAAATAAAGCACGAAACGGCTCAATGGTTGTTACATCTCTAAGTGTAGGTTAAGAGGATACCCTAGAGTTATAGCTCTGCAAGAGGCAGAACACTGTGTTTTACCGTATTATTTTTCTTGTTAACTCAATGAATATAAATATTAATCCATCAATTGTATTACCAATCACCCGATGCTTGTGACAGGACTGATATTGCGGCGTTAAAAAGTGATCTGAATGATGGCGAATTATCAGTCTATTATCGGCTTTGGAGTGCTTCTCTATCTAATCATAGCACTTATAATGCGCAGTAAAAAACCTCATATACCAATATGGAGCATTATGGCTTTTTCTGCATTCATAGTAACGATCACTGGATTAGTTTCAATAGAAGAGATTAGCTATTTAGAGGATCTAAACATAATATTGTATCTAATAGGCATGTTCAGCATAGTTTCGCTGGCTGAACAATCAGGGTTACTTACGAGTCTAGCGTATCTATTTATGTCATTTATTAGGTCACGCCATGCATTAATTTACGCATCATCATTGATGTTTGGGCTAATGTCAGCATTTGCTACTAATGACGCTGTGGCATTAATGGGGCCTCCAATAGCGTACACATTAGCTAAGGCAACTGGTATAAATCTCACGCCAATGTTTCTCCTGCTAGCTTTCTCGCTAACTATTGGTTCAACAATGACTCCTATTGGGAATCCCCAAAATGTTCTAATTGCTACAAGGTCGGGAATGCGGTCTCCATTTATATTCTTCGTTGCACGTCTTGCTGTCCCAACAATAATAAATCTTTTGTTGACTGCGCGATTTATTATATGGTTTTTCAAAATCCCCGAGGAGAAGGCCTTCATTTCAACTAAGTCATCAGAGGCCATTAGGAACAAAAACGATGCAATGTTAGCAGCTATAGGTTTGTTAACTACAATTGTCGCTCTTGTAGTTAATGATATATTAGACCTCCTTAACCTCCCGCATATCACTCATCGAGGTTTTATTCCATTCATTATTGCAGCATCAATATACATGTTTGCATCCAATCCGCGCACTGTTCTTGCAGCTGTTGATTGGGGGACCATAGTGCTGTTTATGTCAATGTTTATAACTATGAACGGCGTGTGGAGAAGCGGTGCAATTCAACCTGCGTTAATTGCAATCCAACCATATAAGAGCAGCCCTCCAATAAGCACTCTCTCAATTTCGCTAACAGCCATTCTTCTCAGCCAAGCTTTAAGCAATGTACCTCTAACAAATCTCTACATAAACTACATGAAGAGCATCGGGTATAGCTGGAAAGATACTGCAGATTGGCTCACTTTGGCCTGCTCTTCAACTATAGCTGGAAACCTCACACTGCTGGGGGCCGCATCTAATATTATTGTATTAGAGGTTCTCGAGTCAAAGTACAACACCACTCTTACTTTCAAAGAGTTCACAAAGGTGGGAGTTTTAGTGACCATTATTAACATGGCTGTTTATATGCCGTTCTTATTGTTCTAACATTTCGTACTTCCATTATTCGCATATCGTATGACGACAAGCGCCCATGACAGATAATAGAGGGTCCCGCCATCTCGATTCGATAGCATGAAAGAAACTAACTTAAGACCCAGTCAACACGTGGACTGATTAAAATTCTTGGGACCCAATAATTCATAAATTTCCACTATGTTTTTATCTACAAATAGGTTAGCGCAGTTTGTGAAAGCCATGAGAGGCCTTGGTAGCTTATTATACTTATTTAAGCTCGTGCCCATCTACTTGGGGCTGTTAGTTTTCTACATATATGGACGATTGTGGACTTTAAAACCCAGAAAGGCTGAATCCATGAAGGAGGTCTTAGATTTGTTCTATTATGATTTTCTATTTCTCAGGCCCAAGCATGTTTCGGTGTTAAAACTCGATGAAGATGAGTTAATTACCATTTCGCGTAACCCGTGTCCAATTCTCAGGCTTTCGATGTTGTTGGGCTTAGATACAAGATTTACTTGCAAAGTAATATCGGAGACCGTGTGCGTGTATGTTCTCAGGAGATTGAATGCAAACCTGCAGTTTGAGAGAGATTACAGGCATATAAGGCCATACAAAGACGGATGCCTCGAGCGAATAAAGAGAAAGGCACGAAAGGGGACCGCTAAATGACGAAGTAGCCACAGTCCGCAGAAGCTTGCGCATTTTCGCAGGATCAGTAAATAGCATAGCACATTTCATTGAAGCGTTAAGAAATCCGGTGATCTCTTGTAAACTATTAGCACTGACGACTATCCTAATGCCAGCAAGTTGTATACGCAAACGCTTAGTTGTTATGTGTACTTTATTGAGACACAGAATAATACAAAGTTTAATAGCATCTATTCACAAGCTTCCAAGCTGTTACTTTCAGATCTCTACGCTGACAATCTAATTTTAAGTCTTTACGACCATTCATCTATGCTTTTAAGCCTAGCAAATTTCTCTGTGTGGTTCTAGTTGCCTAAAGCAATGAACTTTCGCTTCGTCGAAGGCTTTTTATACATCAATTGATGTTGGACTAAGCTCGTCGTAATTTTAAAGCTCTTGGATTAAAGCTTATTTACTGAATTACGAATAAATAAATTTCACGGTGGAATATTGTACGAGAGCGAGCTATCAAAAATTGTAAGTAGTTCTTTTAAGTACATAAATACAAACTACGACAAATACGTGGATCTATTGAGGAGCTTAATTGCATTTAAATCTGTATCTGCTTGGAGAGGTGAAGATCTACATTCATGTGCTCGCTACCTCTTTGAGATTTTCCGCGAAAGAGGATATAAGGCTGAAGTGAAATCTAAAGGCGGTGCCCCAGTAGTATTAGCCGAGATCGGCTCTGGATCACGATCACTTCTGTTCTATAATCACTACGATGTTCAGCCGCCAGACCCAATCGAGCTTTGGGAATCGGATCCATTTACTATGAACATTAAGGGCGACTACGCATTCGGTAGGGGCACTTCAGATAACAAGGGCAATATTGTAGCGAGGATTGCCGCTATAGATTCTTTAACGGATTACTTGGAGAAGCTTGACTTAAAGATAAGGTTCTTAATAGAAGGAGAAGAAGAGATCGGCTCTCCTTCTCTACCTAACATTGTAAAAGAGAACTTAGGCTGGGTAAAAAGCGATGGAGGTGTCTGGGAAACTGCCTCCGTAGGAAGAGATGGTTCACTAGAGATCCCCCTTGGCTTTAAGGGAATGTTGTATGTGGAAATAAAGTTTAAAGGTCCAAATAGAGACGTCCACAGCGGATTGGCACCTCTAGTTCCTAACCCGGCTTGGAAACTAATACACTTGCTGGCTAAGTTGAAATCACCCGAGGGAGATATATTGTTGCCAGGTATAGGG
The DNA here is from genome assembly GCA_038888155.1 of Desulfurococcaceae archaeon. GTDB lineage: Archaea > Thermoproteota > Thermoprotei_A > Sulfolobales > Desulfurococcaceae > UBA285. The sequence continues at coordinate 261,054 of JAWAJB010000002.1, read as the reverse complement.
GAAGGAGTAGATGAAGAGTTCATTGCTCACGTTGAAATGTTGACTAACAAATTAAGTCATGAGGAAATAGACAAGCTTAGAGAAGAGTTAGAGCTCGCAAGTTTCCTAAAGGATCTTAAAGGAAGAGAAGCTCTAAGGGAACTCTATAGTACACCATCGTTGAACATATCTGGGCTTTACGCAGGATATACTGGGAAGGGATCAAAAACAGTTATTCCAAGTGTTGCAGGTGTTAAAATAGATATCAGGCCAGTACCTGGCCAAGATCCCGAGAGACTACTCGAAGCGCTCAGAAAGTATATACTTGAATTGGGCTACCAAGAGGCGGAGATTGAGGTGTTGAGTATGTATCCATCTGGTTACACTAAGCCTTCAGAGTTTATTGTAAAGGCCTCGGCTAGCGCTGCAAAAGAAATCTATGGCAGAGAACCAAAGTTAACTCCACTATCAGGCGGATCTGGACCTATCTACATATTCACAGGTCTGGCCAAGACTCCTATGACAGGCGCAGGCGTTGGCTACTATGGATCAAGGGCCCACTCCCCGAACGAAAATATACGTTTAACGGATTTCAAGCTGGGAATAAAGCACGTAGTAATGACGGTACTAAACTTTTCGCAGAAAGAATAGCTTTACTAAAATTTCGCGTGCAGTTGATCGAGAGTATGAACATTGCCCTGGAGCCAATATATATCGCGACAATTCATTACTCGAGAACCGGCAACACTCGCAAGGTAGCTGGAGTTACAGCTGACGAGCTCAGCTCACATTACCTATTAGTGGATGAATTTAGAGTAGATCCAATAAATGAGTATAAGAGACCCCTTCACGCCAACCCCAGTTTAATATATGATACCATTGTAAGAAGAGGTACAGAGATCAAGTTAAAACCGACTCCGTTTGACTCAGAGAAGTACTCGGCACTAGTAGTGCTATCGCCAATATGGTATAATACATTAACCCCACCAATACAGGAATTTCTAAGGAAATACCGTTCCAACAAGCCACTGGCTGTAGTGACAACTAGTTCTTTACCCGTTAACTCCGAGAGAATTAAATTGATAGTTGCGAAAAATTACGGCTTAACTCCTATTTACCACTTAAACGTCCAGGTCAAAACAATTAGAGAAGAGAATAAATTGAGGAAAGAAATCAAAGTCCTTGTAGAGGGTCTTAAGGCAACCCTTAAAATTCCTAAATAGAATGTCTTTTACTTCCAAGTGTGTAATTGAATTATTAACTAACTATTGCAGCGTAGAAAATGTTCGATCGGAACAAGAATAATTTTAAAGCGGTGTCAAGTTCAATTGAGCTTTAACGTTTACGCACTGGATATTTCCTTCCTAGAGCATTGCAAGTTAAAGCAATAAAAAACTATATATCAAGAAGGCACGCCAAACCGACAAAATTTCATCTAGCTGGAAAAAGTGTTCTTAATTTAGTGCATGCTTTTAGAGTTTTTATTTACTTGAAGTTCATTAGTGAGAATGAAGGTCGCAGATGCAATCTTGTCCTTCGAAATTATCTGTGCACATGGGTTCAACCCTTGGTATTAAATAAATACATTTTCGTTCAATATAGTTTTTGAGGTAACCTAAATGACAGAGCTGTATTTCAATGGAGACATTGATTTAATAAAAAATAGAACAATATCTATTATAGGTTTCGGCAACCAAGGCCGCGCGTGGGCTAGTATTCTAAGAGATAGCGGTTTTCGCGTAATTATAGGGAACATAAAGGACTCCTCTTATGAGGCTGCGATCAGAGCAGGGTTTGAGACATACTTGATTGAGGAAGCCTCAAGCAAAGCCGATATTTTAGCTCTTTTGATTCCCGACGAAATAGCACCAAAAGTGTTCTACGAGAAAATAGAAAATGCAACTCGAAATAAATCCTTCTATGTGTTGATTTTTGCAAGCGGCTACAATATAACATTTGGTTTTATCGAGCCTCCGAGCAACGCAGACACGATAATGATTGCCCCTCGAATGATTGGCGCGGGGATCCTAGATTTACACAAACAAGGAAAAGGGTATCCTGTTTTAGTGGGTGTAGCTAAAGATTGCTCCGGGAGAGCGTGGGAGCATGCAAAGGCATTCGCCCAGGCCATAGGTGCTATCGGAAGACCTGGGGGCGTAGCAGTAAAATCCAGCTTTGACGAGGAAACACTACTGGACTTAATGAGCGAACAGACTTGGGGACCAATTCTTCAAGCTGCATTCATAGCATACTTTGAGGTCCTAACCGAAGAATTTGGTGTATCCCCTGAGGCTGCAATTCTCGAGCTTTACGCGTCGGGTGAGTTATCAGAAGTCGCTAAGTACATGGCTGAAATAGGGTTATTCGAGCAAATGAAGTTACACTCAAGGACCAGCCAGTACGGACACCTGACAAGGTTGAAAAGGCATTTAACGAGCGAACTTAAAGATAAAATGAGAACGTCTGCTCAAGAAATTCTTAGCGGCGAATTCGCCAAGGAGTGGGCTTTAGAACAATTGCTTGGATACCCCGTGTTAAAGAGGTTACAAAAAGAAGCATTAGCGTCTAAGCTGGCGATATTTGAGAGAGAGCTATACAGGGTTCTTGGGAGAGCACAAAATAAATGAAAATAGAACTCGAACTTTATTTTTATTTTAGTTTAAATACCTCTAAATAGCTAGCCTCTAAGTGGAGATTGAATTGGGGGTATACGAGACAATTCTATCAAGACGAAGCATAAGGGCTTACAAGCGCGAAGATATAGTGAAAGAAGATTTAATTAAAATCCTCGAGGCAAATAGGTGGGCCCCCAGTGCAGGCAATAGGCAACCAAGGCATTTCATATTAGTACGTGATGATAAGCTTAAAGAGAAACTCGTTCCAGCCTGTAGAAACCAGGCATTTGTAAAAGATGCAGCTTGCATAATTGTTGGGCTCGCCGATGTGGAATCTTCACCCAAGTGGGCTGTTATAGACACAGCGATAGCACTAGATCATATAGTACTCGAGGCGACCGAACTAGGTTATGGTACCTGCTGGATTGGGGCATTTGACGAACTTGAAGTCAAGAAGCTTCTCAATGTTCCGGACAGATATAAAGTTGTTGCATTGATAACAATAGGTAAACCTAACGAATCTCCTGCTCCTAGACCGCGGAAACAGTTATCAGATTTAGTTTCTGTAAATGTTTACGGAAATCCCTGGAGTTAAACAGGAGATTGTCGTACAATTTATTTTTTCGCGATATAATATTTTAGGTAGCATGATTATTTTAATGCTAGGAATGAAGATTCTTGTAATTTTTATTATTACCTTAGTTAAAATGAAGTTAATAATCGAATTTCTGTGAAGCGCCCCAGTAGATGTTGCGATAAATGTGTTGAATGCAGTCGGTTGCAACCTTTCCTGTCGCATGTATACATATAACTGGCTAAGGGAGCTGTATCAAGAGGTGCGGCTCTTTTATGAGACGAAGCTTGTTTCGTGTGATTATGAACCTTTGTATGCTTGCGCAACTAACGTGGACCTAAATAGAAGGCGGATCTCTTTAAACTAATAGATGTTACCGAGGAGGAAGGCTTAGTGCGATTTCAACTTAGGCACGTATGCTAGGCTTAACCGATGAGTGAACCCTGCCACAATAGTGACTTGAGAGAACCGCAAGTTTCATATGGGAGATGAGAGTAGTGAGAAACATAGCCAAGTGGTCTTTCAGCCGTAAAGGTTCCTAGATAGGAAGCAAAAGAGGCTTGAAGAAGACATGGAGGACTTCAATAGGCTACTGCATTTAACAACGTTGAACCAGCTTATCATCAAACAGAACCGCTAGATTATATTTCTTGTAAGCTCAAGACATAGCCACTTAGAACATAGTTGTGTAGTTGATAAAAAATGAATACCTACGGGCAAACAAGATATTCCACTAAGTGAGGCTGTCTAATTGTCCATAAGAGAAGAGCGTAGGCGGACTGTCTCTAATGGCCTAGTTTTGGCTCGTCCGCCTGGAATATATATAGACCAAAAACGTCGAGAATGTGGAAAACCAATGGGATTTAGCACCATTGGAGGAGCTTAAAGAGATTGGTCAAAAAATATGGTTTGAGAGACAATTAATTAAGTGAGCAGATTGGTTCAAACTGCTCAACTTGAGGGAACTTAAGAGAATAATAGGGACATCTACACCATCGGGGGTTCTCAATGAGTAATACATTGTAGAGGCACTAAAATAATTCAATGATAATGATGTTGTGAAGACGATATACCCAAACAAATATAAATTGTTCCTAGAGATATAGAAAATTCGTTATACCAAATAGGAGGTGGGGCGTTTGTTTTCTATATTGATAATTGGTGGGACAATAGTTGACGGGTTTGGTAATCCTCCATTTGAGGGCTGCATTGGCATAGAAGACGACAAAATAGCTTTTGTTGGCAAACTAGAGGAGTGTAGGGGCTTGGACGCGAAGAAAGTTATAGAGGCAAGCAATCTATTCGTCTCTCCTGGATTTATAGACTTACACAGCCACTTCGATGAAACTATGCTAATGTATCCATCAGCTGAGTGCGGTTTACTTCAAGGAATCACAACCGCGGTCGGGGGCAACTGTGGATACAGCCCAGCTCCTCTTAAGAAATGGTGGCTTTGGAGCTTTTGGGAAGAAGAGGCGATTCAGAGACTTTATCCTTACAAGTACTATCCCGAGTCAGCTGTTGTTCCCCTAGACGAGATCAAACCTCTTTTGAGAGAAACTCTGGGACTTGAAATAAATTGGAGCACGTTCCGCGAGTACATAGATGTACTTAGAGCCACGGGGATAGGTGTTAACATTGCTCTACAGGTCGGCCACAATACCATTAGAGCCCAAGTTATGGGCAAAGATTACAAAAGGAAAGCTACAACCGAAGAAATTAGGGAAATGAAAGAGCTAGTTGAGGAAGCTATGGAGGCGGGTGCAATAGGATTCTCGACAGGTCTTGACTACGAGCCTGGGGCATATGCTGATACCGAAGAAATAATAGAGCTTGCTAAAGTTGCTGCTAAATACGGAGGGTTATACTCTACTCACTGGCGAAGAACGGGTATAAGAAGAGGAACCTCGAAATTATTGCCACGTAAAATTGAAGGAATAATAGAGGCCATTGAAGTAGGAAGAAAGGCTGGGATAAGGGTAGAGATCTCGCATCTATTGCCCGGCTACATAGTTTACCCTGATAATGAGGAATTATGGAGGGTTTCTGCCCGCGAAACTATAAAAACCATTGAGAAAGCTCGTGAATCGGGTCTTGAGATAGGATTCGATGTTATTCCCACGGAAACGGGCGGCGTCTTTAAAATAAAATACCTTGCATCACTGTTATCTCCATGCATCCGGGACGCAGGCAACCTCGAACGATTAGGAAATTTATTGAGAGCTAAGGATTATAGAGATGAAGTTAAGAGGAATATTCAAGAGGGTAAAATATACTCTCTTAACCCATTCTATATAACTGATTTAGCTAAACATATAACAATAGTTAAAAGCAATGTAGACGGGATCTCAGGATTCACATTATATGAAGTCTCCGAGAAATTAAACAAGGACATTGTAGATCTTATATTAGATTTACTCTCCGAAGACCCAACAACTGAAATTGAGATCAACAGAATGTTAGAGCTACATGAAGCCTCTCTTGAGGAAGCTATAAAGCATAAGATCTCTGCTGTTGTAACAGACACGTTTAACTTGGGGATGCAATGGGAGTTAAAGGTCCCTCCGTACTATCTTCCACATCCTAATACTTACGGCTGCTTCCCTAGGTTTATAAAGAAATATGTGGTTGAGAAAAATATTTTACCTATAGAGGAGGCCATAGAAAAACTAACTAGCATACCTGCAAGAATTGCTGGTCTAGCTAGAAGGGGGGGCATCAAGCAAGGCTACTATGCTGATATCGTTGTATTTAACGTTGTCGAGCTAGATCATCCCCTTCTAGGCGATCCTAGGCAGCCGCCTAGCGGGATAAAATACGTACTAGTCAACGGTACTATAGTTGTTGAGAACTCAAAGTACAATAAAACGTTAGCAGGAAGAGTCTTACTGAGGGAGCCATTGGCTTAGGATTACCAAAAACAAATAAACACTTATTGGGCTTATACTACCATAACGTCATCCCCATCTAGGAGGAGTGGACAATTTGTCGATTAGTCTATTTACCATTTACTTAAAAATTACTTAATATTAAGTTGAATGGATCGGGTAGAGAAAAGCAAAATAAAGTATTATGCGTTAAATTTTTATATTGTTCATCAATACAAATATATTGTACATGAAGACATCCGAAAATCATCAAGTGATAAAAGTGAGTACTTCGTTCATCACAGGTATTTCTGGCCTAGATGAATTGCTCGGCGATATTCCATCCAAGTCCATGCTTCTAATTGTAGGTCACCCCGGCTCCGGAAAGACTACTCTTGCCTCCAAGATCTGCTACTCAAATGCTCTCAGGGGCCACAAGTGCCTCTTCATAACTTTCTACGAGGATAAAGAAAAGCTGTACAGGAACATGGGAAAGCTGGGAATAAACTTGCAGGAAGCGGAGAGCAAGCAGCTACTAACTTACGTTAAACTACCAGTAGCCTCACCCGAAGAGATAATGAATACTATTAGCCATTTAGTTGTAAAAAGTAGCTATAGCATAGTGGTGATAGACTCAGTAAATCCAATATTAGAGCTTATAGAAGCTCTGGAGACAAAGAGAGCTGTTTTACTGAATTTCTTTTACCATTTAGATAAAATTGTTAATGGACTTCTGGTTTTGGTAGCAGAGATACAAATGAACAAGGAGGTTCAAGATCTTGGGGGCGCGGAGTTCGTCTCCGATATCGTACTCGCACTAAGGCTCAAAAAACATGGAGGGCTTATCTCACGCTCGCTTGAGATCAGGAAAGCCCGTGGCTCACCGATACTGTTAGCCGAGATACCTTTCACAATTATGCAAAGTAGGGGCATTGATTTGCACGTTCCGCCAACTCCAGTAAGACCTCTAGTAACGCTGTCTAAGGAGCTACGGGGACTTGAATTGTGGAAGCATCTTATTGGAAGCATTTATAGTGGGGATGTGATAACAAACAGCGCTCCTCCATATGCACGTAATGTTGATATATTTATACCTATAATCGCTCTTGCTCTATTTAATGACTTAAAAATATTGGTGTTCTCCTTCAAGTGGTCACCCCACGAATTTAAAATGATGATTCCTTACAGGGTTTTAGCCGAGTATACGAGTCTTAAAAGGGAGGAAATTCGATGGGTTGTTGAAAACTACTTCTTTTTCGAGTCGATAAATCCATCGAGGTACCCGCTGGAGGAGTTGATCTCGCATATACGAGGAGCGATCGAGAAGTATAATCCAGGCATAATAGTTATCAATGAGGCAGAGAATATATGGATAAGAACTAAAGACAAGACCAAATATTGGAACAATATTTCCGCTCTATATGCATGGCTTAAGAACAATGGAAAGCTAGTGATACATTTAACAACAAGAATCAGTGAAGGGTGGGTTAGAAGAAATGAGGTATTATCAGATGTCGTTATAAGGTATTACTGCAGGTATCGGGAGAATGCAATTAAACCCTTGATAACCGTTTGGAATCGCGGGGTATTTTCAACGATAGATCCCAACGATGAAAATATTATTAACAAATTCAAGAGCTTTGTGTATGAAATTAGTGAGGCAGTGGCTAAAAGAAGAGAGAGCGCGGGGCACTCTTAATTTTTTTACGTGTGCATAAAAGCTCCAATCTGCTTCATTATTTTTTTTTAACTGTCTCTTTATTTTTTAAAAGGTACTCTTTTCTTACTATGTTACACTTTGATTGGCAGTCTGACACGATCTTCTTTTACTTTACCCTGCCTTTCGTATACCCTAGCGAGCCTGTCGAGCACTATTTAATAGTAATTCACGGTGTATTAACCAAATCAATCATTTTTTGTTCTTTGCTTAACGTTTACCTAGAAATTTCTGATAGCCAATTCCCTATTTCTACAACATTTTGGTGTTTAAGTCCAAAAAAGTTTAGAACTCCCACTTCGCAAGTTTTCTTAGTGTCAAAATTTTACCTTTGTCTAGCCCAATATAGACCCCTGTATCAAAGCACTTGTTAGTATACCTGTACAGCACCGTTAAAACGAATAATTTATCGCCCACCCTAAAGACGTATTCATCGTAATTAATGTCGCCTCTAGAATTTTTGAGCCTCCTCGTCGGCTCAAGAACCATGAAAACTTCGTAGTATAGTGCATATGTCTTTTCCGTTGCGCGTACGAGACACTCAACGCGCTGTTTATCTTCAACGCTCTTAATTATATGGACAACGCGCTTGCTGGCTTCATTACTTAGTTTGACCCATACTCCCTTTCTCAATTGATATACATCCTCGGACACGGGCTCCTCCAGCAAACATTGTCATGTTTAAGGGGCTCATAAAACTAAACATTTCGTAAAACCAATAGGGTTTCAAACTAAATTGATTAAAACGAATAATTTTGTAATTTAAGCTTTAGAATAGCAGGACATAGAGAAAACGACAAAGGAAAATCGCGCAATTTACCTCCTTTTTATTCGAACTTCCGCCGGCTCTTCACTAAATCTTCACTGCTTATTACTATGTTCACGGTCTTAATGTCTAGCGGGCATATTTTCTCCACTTGTGCTTATGCTGGAGAATTGATACTAAGCGATGTCCCATTTGACATACTATATTTAAATTCAGAGATATCTAATTGGGCCGGTTATCGACGATATACTCAATATATGAAATATCGCTCTACACTCTTGTAATGCGCGATAACCGAATTATCTAAAGCATATAAACTGGTTTATATATGGAATCCCTTTGGTGGTATTATGAGCGAAGATGCGAGTAGCCGAATTGAGCCCGTGTCCCACTCACAGAGATTCCTAAATTCATGGGATCTGCTGGCAATTTGGTTTGGAGCAGGCATTTCTATAGCTGAGTTTTGGGCTGGCGCGTTGTTGGTACCTGGAGTTTCACTGTTTTCAGCATTGGTTGTAATAATAATTGGGCACATAATAGGTAATGCGTTAATGGGACTTGTGGCATTAGAGGGATATCAAGTTGGCGTCCCAACAATGGTTCTTTCGCGAAGACCGCTTGGTGTGAAGGGATCATTCTTAGCATCCCTGCTCAACTACTTGCAACTAATTGGCTGGACTGCTGTCATGAATATCGTTGGTGCAAGAGCCTTAGATACCGTTTTCATAGCTCTCGGGTATCCGTCGAATTTCAGTTTATGGATAATAGTTTTCGGATTGCTCAATACTTTTTGGACCGTTGTAGGACCCAAAAAGTGGAGGTGGCTCGAAAGAATATCTGCTCTCATGCTACTAGTTCTCATTGTTTGGCTTACGACTGTAGTTGTTGGCAATATAGGCTTTGTAAATTGGCATTACAGTACAGGCGATTTGACCGAACTACAAGCCTTGGACCTGGTTGTGGCGATGCCAGTTTCTTGGTTACCCCTTGTCGCTGATTACTCAAGACTCGTAAAGGGAGGTGCTTTCTGGAGTACATTTCTTGGGTACTTCATAACTAGTAGCTTGTTTTATTTTGTAGGCGGGATATCAAACATGTACTTAGGTATAGGTGATCCGATAGGAATTATCGCTGTTTATGGACTGGGGATACCGGCAATGCTGATTGTGCTATTGTCAACTACAACTACTACGTTCTTAGATATATATTCTGCTGCCATAACCTTTAAGAATGTAAGACCCCGTGAATCGCTTAGAAGACAAATTTTATTCGTGGGTTTACTAGGAACAGCTATTGCTCTCATTTTCCCTATGCAAGAGTACGAATGGTTCCTGCTACTTATCGGTGGGGCTTTCGTTCCCTTAGCATCAATTATGATCATAGATTACTTTGCGGTATGCAGGAAAAAATATGAAATCGAAGAACTAATCGGCGAAAAGGCACAACAGCTGAGATATCCTGGGATTGCATCGTGGTTTATTGGGTTCGGCCTTTATGTAATCATTTCGGCTTATTTGCCTTGGCTAGGTGCAACTCTGCCCTCAATGGCAGTAACAGGTTTGATTTACTACATATTCTCTAAATTTACCAAATGATCTCAAGCATCCTGTGTATTACGCAACATGACTCAAAAATTTTTAAAACAATTATTGTAAATATACTTCTGCGGTGCACATGGATTGAAGGAGCAGATGAATTACACTGATGAAGTTCGCACCCACACGGCTCTCCATCTGTTGAAAGGATCAGTTGTAAGAGTCCTTGGACCGAGCGCTATGTGGACTGCTGGTGTGTATGTTAATGGCAAGCACGGCAGACTTACAGTTAGATTCAATAAAGCGCCTAGCCCGGAGGAAATAAAGTTAATAGAAGATTTAACAAATAAAAAAATAGCCGAGGACCTTAAAATCGAGATTAAGGTAATGTCGCGTAAAGAAGCGGAATCAAATTACGGTAACATAATTTATGATTTATTTCCAATACCGGATGAGGTACAAACCTTGCATATTCTCATAGTATATGATACTAACGGGGAGATATGGAATATCAATGCATGCAACAAACAGCACACTATCTCCTCTAGGGACATAGGTAAAATTAAAATAGGTAAGGTAAGATTTAGGGCCTCCAAAGAGCTATTAGAGATACCATTCGATGTTGAACCATAGTTTAAAAAATTATTTTTACTTAATTCAAATTTATGGGCGAGGTCTATAATGTAATTTTCGACATAAAAATCCTGTAGAATTGCCTGCGTGCAAGAAATCAATAGTTGGTTAAACGTCAGTCTAATCGGACCAGTTTTTACCAGTTTATATCACGTTAATAATAGATTGTGCTCATCAATTACACAAGCGCAAAGAACTCCAAGATTGAAGGATCAAAAATTGTTTGCTTTGTCGCGATTTGTATTAGAAAAATTTTATAGGTTGTTTTTACAAAATTACAAGAGATGTGGTAATATGTCTGACACAAAAAATGAATTGAAATTAATAAAGGATAGACTTGAGAGAGCCTTTAAAAAGGCGTTAGAAGAGCTCGAGGTCCTTAGATCAGAGGTCTCCGATTGGCTCACTCCACAAAAAGTAATGAGGCTTTATAGGAAACTAGAACACATTGTAGACTATTTCGAAGACGCATTAATTGAGACTAGGCGAGGAGTGAGAGAAATAATGGAGGAAGCCAAAAAGTTCAACGACATGGCTGTGATTGATGCTACTAGAAGCTTGGAGGAGTATATGAAGACAATGATAAAGGAATTCCAAGATAAATACGGAGAAGTCATTAAATACATCGAGGAAAAATACCCGGAGATCAAGATTAAAAGGAGATCTACATGGAGTGCGATTACTACTTTGCCTTGGAGGCTTGCAGAAGTTGTTGGAAAGGAACTAGAAGAAACTGTGAGATTTGCAATTAATGAAACTAGAAGCGCTTTAGAGTCTTTGTCTACAGTTATCTCGTCAATAAGGCTAAGGGATGAAGATGCAATGATCATCGACGAGCTGGTAGAGGCCGGTATATTTAAGAGCCGTAGCGAAGCAGTGGCGTTTTTCACTAGGAAAGGCATTGAGGCATCGAAAGAATGGCTCGAGAAAATAAAGGAAAACCTAAGTAAAATAAAGGAGCTAAGGAATCGCATCAAGGAAGAGCTGGAAAGGGGGCCCAAGTAAAGAAGGAAAACCTTGATTTCCCGTTATCGCTGTTATCTCTTTGTTTCATTATTGACTATGAAGATGTAGACAAATTTATTTATACGTCGGATATTAAAAATGTGGGTAGTGCAAACATGACCTATATTAATAAAGAGAAGATTTATGGAACCATAAGCAGGGAAGCTGACAACTTTGTGAAACTATTTCTCGATATGATCTCGTTGTCCACAATATCACCCGAGGGCACCAATTACAAAGAATTTGTAGAGTTAATTAGAGACTTTCTAAAGGATTACGGTATTATCGTCACTATAGAGACTATTCCTTCAGAATATACAGACCCCAGGTTGCCAGCTGAGGGAAAGAGTAAACCAAGGTACCTAGCAATAATTAGAGTGGGGGATTCGAGAAACACCATTTTACACTTTAACGGGCACTATGATGTTGTCGCAGGCGGTCCCGGCTGGACTGTAACAGAGCCATTTAAGCCAAAACTAATAGATGGGAAAGTATTTGGAAGAGGGGCAGGAGACATGAAGGGAGGGATAACAGCAACAATCTTATCAATTGTAGGGCTCCTAGGTGCTATTGATAAAACTGGTTACGGGATCGAGATCTTCCTGGTACCAGATGAGGAGATCGGCGGTGAAACTGGGACGCAGTACATTACCGAGAATAACAAGGTCAGAGGGAGATATGTGGTTATCGCTGAACCAACGGGGTTGAATAGGATTTACATTGGCCAAAAGGGACGCATTAGGGGATTAGTTATCGTTAAGGGCAAAACAGCTCATGGTGCATCTCCTTGGCTAGGTGTAAATGCTTTTGAGAGAGCTTCTCGCTTAGCAGTTAAAATGTTCGACGAACTAGTTCCAAAGGTTGAAAGCAAAAGGAGCAAGTTCAAATATGATATTGAAGAGGCCTCAAAGGCTACTTTAATGATAGGAGGGTTACTAAAGGGAGGAGAAAAGATCAACCAAGTCCCCGGTGAAGTAATTTTTAGTATAGATAGGAGGGTTATCCCTGAAGAAACTGTTGAAGATGCTTGGAGGGAAATAGAGGAATTTATAGCTATTAAAGCCAAGGAATTGGGCATCGATGTCGAGACAAATCTGATCTTATCCCAGGAGTCGGCTGTTGCTGATCCAAATTTAAAATTGTATGAAGCTATTGAAAGGTCTTCAGCAAACATAACAGGAGTAAAACCTGATAAGGTTGTATGCTTCAATGGGCTAGATATGATATATTATCTAATGAAGGGCTATGAAGTTGCAACATATGGTCCAGGCGCCGTTGGAGTGCATGCCCCCAATGAATACATTGAGGTCAACAACATTGTCACAGCTTCTAAGATCTACGCGGAGCTATATCTAAATTTAATCTCCTCAGTTTAGAGCTAAGATAAAACTGATTCGCTCAAAAGTATGTACATATAAAAGATGTATTCTCTGGAAAACAAAGTTCATAATTTGCAAGTTATAATTCCTTTAGAGTACTTTTTAACTTTTTCGTCGTCGAGTTCAACTCCTAGACCAGGTCCTTCTGGTGCCTCAGCAAATCCTTTAACTATCTTTACAGGCGTCTTGATTACTTCATCGCCTATCCAATCGGGATAACCAGAAAGTTCGCACTTCAATTTAATGTTCCTATAATTTGCCACAATGAAATGCGCTGCAGCTGCCAATGAAACCCCAAGCTCTATATCATCGTGGAGTAAGCATGGAATGTTTAATATTTGCGCCATGTTAATTAATTTTTTCGCGCTAGTTATACCGCCGCCAGGTCTATAAACTTTTAATCCTAGGACTTCGAGGGCTTCTAGATCGATTAAGGCTTTAACATCTGAAATTAAATATAGGGATTCATGCGGCATAATTGGCGTGTCGACAGATTTAGCGACTTCAGCTAAGCCCTTGAAATCCCACCAAGGTGTAGGTTGTTCTACAAGTTCGACTTCATATCTCTCAATAGCTCTTATCGTTCTTATTGCCCTGTACTTTGAGTAGCTTTGATTGGCGTCAACACGTATGGTCACATCATCTCCAATTTCTTGACGAACTGCTTTCACTAGCTCAACATCCCTTCCAGGGCTAATCTTGAGCCTTAACCCTTTATAGCCCTCACTTACGAGCCTCCTGGCTTCGTTAACTACTAAATCCGTGGTCCCAAGGCCAATTAATCCAACCACTGGGAATTTTTTATTGGATCCTCCGCCGAGGAATTTATATAATGGAATGTTAAGTGCTTTACCCACTATATCATACAAAGCAATATCGATCACAGACTTTGCCATAGGATAAGTAGGTGCTACAAAATCCATCTTTTCCCAAATACCCTCATGATCAAAGGGATCCTCCCCTAGGATTGAAGGAACTATTCTTTTCTGTAGTACTCCTACTATAACTTCTTGCGATTCAGGTGATAGTGGCGGAAGCGGAGGAGCCTCGCCATAGCCAACTATACCTTCGTCTGTGTAGACTTTGCTCATTATGAAGTTTAACTTTTCACCCAATTCTCCATATGTTCCAACTTTTAATGGCCTTGAAGAAGGAACGCTAAGTGGAATAATATCTACTTGAGTAATTTTCATTTTTTCACCATGGCTATTATTTAATTTTGAACATTATATGCCTTCATTCCAACTCCCACAGGGATCGATCATATTAATTTAACATCATAAAATGTCTTCAACGATTTGTGAGCAAGGAGCTGGAGGAAAATTATAATATGCCATATAAAAGTTTTATTTGGATTTAATTGGCTTGTATATAACCGATGTAGGTTTTGGAGATGTCAAGTGTTGAAATAGATCTAAGGGAGGCAAAAAACTCGTGTAAAGAACATCCAATAGCCTTATTAAATAGCTTGGCCTCTGAGGCCTCTAATAGGGGAGTCTCTGAACTAAAGATCTATTTCAACATAGAGACCGTGCCATTTAGAATTCTAGAGCTGTTAATTTCAAGGTATGGCTATAAAGTAGTTGAGATTTCTCATATAAATAACAAATTAATATTTGCTAAGGCAGTTCGAGCCCATAGTTAATTTAGTTTCCAGCAGGCGCACAGTTATTGTAACATAAGCCTCAAAGGATAGTTACCATAATCAGTCCATTCACTTGCGTGTCCTATTGGGGGATCGATACTTAAATATTGTTAGTTGGATATAGTCAGCTTGTTTTATGAACAACTATTGATAGGTTGGTGGGACTCTTTTTCTGTATGCACTTGAATTCAATAACTGCAGATATCTCACTTTGCAAGCCCAACTATTAAAATCGCGTCAGGTATCAAATTATGAAGGCAAATATGATTTTGAGCGGTTTTATGGCTTAAAGGTCCTCGCGGGATTATGTAATATCAGGCGCCGAGCTTGTAGCCCCAAATATAGACTAGTAAATGCACTAATGTGGATCGCTTAGTACTCGACATCGCTTGATATTTTTACCCGGAAAACATTCAGAAAGTTGTATAACTCTCTAATCTATTACATAATATGGGTGCCCGGGAATATGACATATAGTGGTGTGGGTATTAATGTTGAGAGATTAATTGAAACAATTGTTGAATCAGGCAAATTTGGTCGCAACCCCCCCATTGGGGTTAAGAAATACAGCGAATTAGACGAAACCAAGGGGGTAACTAGGTTAACGGGTTCTGAGGCCGATAGAAAGGCTAGAGACTACATTGTCAGATTAATGGAGGAGGCGGGACTTGCTGTTAAAGTTGATGTCGTTGGAAACATATATGGAAGGCTGGAAGGGACAAGATATAAAACTGGTACAGTTATGACTGGGTCCCACATTGATACAGTGGTAAATGGCGGTCAATTTGATGGGGCCCTAGGAGTGTTTGGATCTATCGAGGCAATCAAGAGCCTCATCGAGGAGAATTTTATTAATGATAGACCTATAGAAATTGTAGTTTTCACTGCAGAAGAGGGATCAGCTTTCACGCCAAGTCTCCTTGGAAGCTCTGTTCTAGTTGGTAAGTTGAGCGTTGAAGAGGCATTAAGGGCGAGAAATAGTGAAGGGAAAACTCTAGAGGAGGCCCTTGAGAACATAGGTTATAAGGGAAATTGCATAAGAGGGTTAGATGATGTCGAATATATGGTTGAGCTACATATTGAGCAGGGGCCTATCCTGTGGAGCGAAGGAATACCAATAGGGGTAGTGGAGAACATTAACGGTATAACTTGGCTAAAAGTTACCGTAGAGGGCGAGGCAAGTCACGCTGGAACAATTCCCATGAGAATGCGTAAGGATCCCCTTGTTGCTTCTGCAGAGGTAATTATGTACGTATATAAGAATGCAGAACGAATAAGCCCCACTACGCTAGGAACGGTTGGCAAAATGCAAGTCTATCCCAACGTGATAAATACCATTCCGGGTAGGGTTGAGATGGGTATAGATATTAGGGACTTCAACGAGAATAACATTTTTAAATTCAAGGAGGACATTGAGGACTTCCTAGAGCAACTCACATTAAAATATAGAGTGCGAGTTTCTACACAGACCCTTTTAACCCATAAGCCAGTGCCGCTTTCAAATGAAGTAGTAAATGTTATTGAAAATGCTGCAAAACAAATGGGCATCAAAACGAAGAGAGTAAACAGTGGCGCAGGACACGACTCTCAAAATCTAGCATCTAAGGTAAAGACGGGAATGATATTTGTGCCAAGCTATAGAGGAATCAGCCATTCTCCTCTTGAGTGGACCGATTGGAACGATGTTATTACTGGGGTGCGCGTTCTCAAGGAGACAATAAAGGCCCTTGCCTCCTCTCCGTTGAATGAATAAAATTCTCTTCATTAACTCGAAAGACACATCGGTATAATCAGGGTCGCCAACTATTGACTTTTTGTAGGCGTCTTAGACGCTTATTAGTCAAACTTTCCCTACTGGTTATTGGAGTTATATATGAAGAGGAGAGTAGTTGGCTTAAAGTGTATAAAATGTGGTGCAGAGTATCCTATTTCAAAGCTCTTCAATGGATGTCCTAGCTGTAGAACTGATAAATTTGTTTCAAATCTCATAGTAACCTACGATTTTGAAGCCATCTCAAGTGAGATCTCAAGGGACCTTTTCCTTAAGAGACCTAAGGAATTAGGAGTTTGGAGGTACAAAGAGCTATTGCCTGTAGAAAATGAAAAACACATGATCACGCTAGGTGAAGGTAACACGCAACTAATTAAGGCTAAAAACTTGGAGAAAAAACTTCATTTAAGAAACCTCTACATTAAGAACGAATCTACCAATCCAACATGGTCATATAAAGATAGGTTATGTTCAATAGCAATTTCAAAGGGGCTAGAGTTTGGCGCTAAAATGGCAACCGTCTCAACAACTGGAAATCACGGAGCCTCTACAGCTGCTTACGCAGCTGTAGCTGGCATGGAGGCAGTTATTTTTGCACATCCATTAATATCCGAGACAATGTTTGCATTTATGAGAGCGTATGGTGCCAAGGTGGTTCCAGTAAGAACAGGAGAGGGAAGGCTCTTCTTGATGAATAAGTGTGTAAATGAGCTTGGGTGGTATCCAACCGGTACATTTAGTCGACCAATGCCAACCGGAAATCCATATGGAACACAAGGACATAAGACAATAGCCTATGAAATCGTCGAGCAACTAAACTTTAATGTCCCGGATTACGTTGTTGTTCCAACTGCTAATGGAGAGGGGTTGTACGGCATTTGGGCAGGGTTTAATGACTACTACACGCTGGGATTTATCGACAGGATCCCTAAAATGGTAGCGGCAGAGACAGAGATGGGCCCCCTTGCTAATGCTCTTAAAAAAGGCCTAGATTACGTAGAGAAGGTATCAGCCAAGGAAAGCATTGCCTTATCTATAGCTGGGAACATAAGTAGCTATCAAGCCTTTCGCGCAATTCGAGACTCCGGTGGATTAGCTCAGCCTGTATCGGATAGTGAAATAGTTGAAGCAATTTATTTACTAGCCAGATATGAGGGCATCTTCCCCGAGGCAGCCTCTGCAGCATCTTTGGCAGCTACCATAAAGCTTATTGAAGAAGGAAAGGTCGAGAGAGATGCCGTTATTATCACAGTAATTACATCTGCAGGGCTTAAAGACACGAGACCTCTCTCTTTGAAGATCCCTCCACCAATTGAACCAGAATGGGAGAACTTTACCTCGTTTCTAAAACAATACTACAATTATACGATTATCTGATTCAATTTAGTATGTGCTGCTATAAGCCTTTAACTTACAAGGCAAATAAGTATAATTTGGATAGCTAGGGGAAATGCTACAGGTTTTAATAGAGTCTGAGTCCGCTTAAAGTCCGACCTTGAATAGAAATTCAACGTCATCGCAGTTCAGCTAAAGAGTAAAATCGCTTGAGTCTGACATTTTTTCTCTTCTGGATATAATCATTTGCAAGTAAATTAATTAACCTAAGTATAAAATTCCTCCAAATCGGTGTGAGGGAAGTGAGTTTAAGTAAAATAGAAGAGTATATTAGTTGGGGTCTAAGTCTCCTTAAAGATATGGTCTCTATACCAACAGTTAACCCGCCGGGCGAGAACTACAGGGAGTTCTCTGCTCTAGCTAGCGAGGTGTTAAAGTCAATTGGGTTTAACGTTGATCTCATCGAGGTCCCCAGGGAATACGTCGCCAAGCACAGGCCCGAGTACGCGAACTACCCGAGGTACATAGTTCTCGGGAGATATGGATCTGGGGAGCCAGTGCTCCACTTTAATGGCCACTACGATGTCGTCCCCCCTGGCTTCGGGTGGAGCAAAAAGCCGTTTGAGCCCACCATAGAGGGGGGAAAGATCTACGGGCGCGGAACATGCGATATGAAGGGAGGAATAGCAGCTTTCCTTGCAGCGGCCAAAGCGCTAGTGGAGTCCCGTCTGCCCCTAAAGGGCACAATTGAAGTAGCACTAGTCCCAGACGAGGAAACTGGAGGGGAAACTGGGACAGGGTACCTTGTTAAACAGGGCCTAACGAGGCCGAATTACGTTATCATTGGAGAGCCAAGCGGATCCAGTGTAATATGGATAGGACATAAAGGTGGAATTGGGTGTCTAATCGAGTTTCACGGAAAGCAGGCTCACGGCTCAGCTCCATGGCTTGGGGTAAATGCATTTGAGTATATGGTTAAAATAGCTAACAGGTTGATTGCGGAGTATTTACCTATATTGGAGAACAGGAAAAGCAAGTATGAATACGACGATCCTCGCGGAGCGAGACCAACAGCGATGATGGGAGGCGAAATTCGTGGCGGAGCAAAGTCAAATGTGGTCCCCGGCTATTGCGCGTTTTCATTAGATCGTAGAGTTATTCCCGAGGAGAGACTTGAGGACGTTGAAAAGGAGATTGTAGATATCGTGGAAAAAGTATCAAGAGAGTACAAAGAGATAGATGTTAACGTCAAAATAACAGGTAAATTCAAACCTGCTATTACGACCCCCAACTCTACTCTAGTTAATTTGGCTATAGAACTAACAAAAGAAGTATTAGGATTTAGGCCCAGGACAACTGTGTGCATGGGAGGCCTAGATATGCGCTATTACACGGAAATTGGTATCGAAACAATTACTTACGGTCCGGGGCTACTTGGTACTGCCCACAGTGCGGATGAGTTTTTAACAATAGAGGAATTCGAGAAAATTACCAAAATTTACTATCTTATCTTGCGCAAGGTAATATGTCCCCAAATGTGAAACACGTTACTTTTTTAGACGACATTACAATGCCACATTATTTAGAAGTACAGCTAAACTTTTCAGAGGCGACTCCCTTCGTTGACGTATGTCCGTGTTTAATTAGATGAAGACTTTATTAATGTGAAAAAACATACAAATGCCAGTTAAATAAAATTCAATAAATACAACTTTGGGTGAGTTCGATGGAAAACAGAGCACTGAAACGGGCAAGGTTCGTTTTTTATTTGTTGGGGCTCGTTTCACTTTTCGCCGATATTGTTTATGAGGGGGGTAGATCAATTAGTGGAGCATATTTAAAGGAGCTTGGATCGCCCCCTGTGGGACCGGCTTTAGTCGGTTTTGGCGAATTCATAGGCTATGCTTTAAGGTTCATATCAGGTCTTATAGCTACTTTGTTTGGTTCGTCTAAGGTTATATGGAGCTTTACTATACTGGGTTACTGTATTACGGCATTTAGTATACCCCTGCTTGGGGTCGTATCATCGTGGAGCATTGCAACTATGCTATACGTTCTTGACAGAGTAGGTAAAGGTCTAAGGGCCCCATCTCGTGATGTAGTAGTTGCAGAAGTATCAAGTAATATTGGGCTCGGAAAAGGGTTCGGAATTCACGAACTACTAGATCAGCTTGGTGCGTTCATAGGTCCATTGGTAATCGTATTCGTACTAACAAACTGGGGTTATAGGGCAGGTTTCCTTACATTGGCAATTCCCGGCATTATTGCTGTCGGACTTGTTTTATTCTCTTATATCTTATATCCCCAACTTCGAAGTATGAGCACTACAGAAGGTGAAAATGGTAAGTTATTCCACGCGATAGGCCGAGACTTCAAGCTATACATAATTGCATCTAGCTTTTTCGCTTTGGGCTTCATGCACTGGACAATTGCCTCTTACTATTTGAAATCTACTGGTGCCTTAAGCGATTACGAGATTGGACTAGGATACGCGATCGCCATGATAGTGGACGCTTTGGTTGCCGTTCCGCTGGGGTACTTATTTGATAAAGTGGGTGTTAAAACCTTTATTATTCCGCCAATACTCTCGCTCACATTTATTTCGCTAATTTTATTTGCTCCGCGGGAGCTAACAATTCTATGTGTCATTCCGTGGGGCATTATTGCATGCTACGAAGAGAGTGTTATGAGGGCAGCATTAGCAAGTATATTAGAGCCCTCTAAAAGACCTTTTGGCTACGGACTATTTGGTTTAATATATGGAGTTATGTGGGCCGTTGGCGGCTATATATACAGCAACTTGTTCAGTTCAACTCTATATGTACTACTATACACGCTTATCACAAATTTGTTATCTCTAATGCTATACCTTAAAATTATAATTCAACGTAATTTATTGTGACTGTCGTCAAAACACAAACTTCATGTTAATGTCGATGTAGAGTGTACATGCGGGTCTTTTAAAATCTCTCGGCCTTGTTACATTTTAGCAAAATAGCGTTATCGCTCTACCGCCTATCTACAGCAGTTAATCCATTATGTTCTATTAAAATTCTTAAGTAAAGTCGCCCAGTCCCCATGGCCTTCCAACTTAGTATTATAGACAAATTGTAAACTCCCTCCTCAACCCCCAATGGAATGTCGTAGCCGGGGATCAACATCATCACTCTATAGCACGGTTCACTCGAACTAAATAAGCAGGGCATGTTGATTCTATAGGAGTTTGAAGTAGAGGTCAATAAAACAGCTCCGTTTAGTGCTATAGTTAAATTCCCATAATAGCCTGTAATTTTAGGTCTGATGATTAAGTTTCCTTTGGTTAATTGAACAGGGCCTAAGCTAAAACTAATTTCTCCAGTTTTATTCTCTATGTCAATAGTCATGTCTAGATACTTTTGACGTTCTGAGAGGCTGTTCTCGTTTGTTTCGAGGAAATTTCCAAAGTACAGAGCAAAGGTTGCAATTGCTAATGAAAGGAGAATTATCGTTCCATTCAATTTTATTTTCCTCAATCAATCACCTATCTAAATTAAGCGAAATAAACATTAATAAGGAGAAATATTTATTTTCGCTCTAATCTTCACGCTCTCTTTAACAGTTATTTAGATGCTCGAGGTTAACTTTGATAAGCTCTCGATCCGAACACTCCATTTACGATAAGAAAACGTGAACGTTTAAATCCCGCATTAAACTCACCCTAAGGGCTTGTTGTCGGATTGCTGAAATGGCATCAAGCTACGAGAAATTATTCTCCCTAAACCACGCCACTTTGCACATATTAATTTAATGAAAAATGCATAGCTCCTTGATGTATAAAATTTTTCAAGAGCTCTTAACGGCATTAACCTTATTTAAAGTCGGAGGGTAATGAAATTTAATAATTGTGGTGTCGCTCTTGAAAAAGGTGTTGGTCGCTCCCTTTGCTTCAAGAATTCATGGCGAGTCATATTATTGGGAGATTTATAATGGACTGAAGAAATACTTGGAGAAAAGCGGCCTCAATTTAACCTATTTGCCAGTTGTCACAAACCAAAAAGATATACAAGAGATAACAGAAAAGCGCCTTGACGCTATTCCATTAATTGTCGCTCTAACTGGCGGCGTTAGTAAGCTCATTCAAAAGTTCGTGATATCATCCGGTTACAATAAGGCTATTTTACTGTCCCACGGCGAGCACAACAGTTTGGCGTCAGCTATTTCTGCTAGGGCTAACCTCGAACTTGAGAACGTATCGCTTGGTGTATACTATTGCAGTAGCCTTAATTCTCCTAGATGCACTCCAACGTTGGATCGAATGATAAGAGTAATTCAAGCAGTATCTTCAGTACTGGGGACAAGAGTTCTTTTGATCTGTTCAAACAATAGCAAACAAGATGCAGTTAAAGAATTTGAGAGGTTATTTGAAGCTACTGTAGAAACATACACTATCGAAAGCCTCATAAATGAGATAGAAAGCGAAAGCGATGGAGGGTCCTATGCAGATCATTTCATGTGCGCCTTAAATAAAATAAAGTGCAGTCTCCCAAAAGACAGGTTGATTGAAGTCGCAAAATTGTACTCTGTCCTCAGACACGTGACTGAGTCAGGTAATTATGGTGGCATAGCAATTGATTGTTTCCCGTACTTGGAGACGCGCCAAATAACTCCCTGTTTATCAGTAGCCTTACTAAATAGCATAGGAATCGCCACAGCCTGCGAGGGCGATCTCTCCTCATTGGCTACTATGATGATTTCAAAGTCCTTGGTAGGGACTACAGGTTGGATTGCAAATACATCATCGCTAAACGATAATAAAATACACTTCGCTCACTGCACAGTTCCGCTAAGTTTAGGCGAAGAGTTAACTATTGTTTCACACTTCGAATCGGGATGTCCCTACTCGTTAACAGGCAAATTGAGGAAAGGTCCTTACACTGCCATTTCACTAAGTCTCAAGCGCAATTTAATGCTTGTGGCCAAAGGGTACATTATGGAGAGCGGTTTGATGCACCCCGCTCTGTGTAGAACCCAAAGTATACTAGAAGTAGATTTTAACGTAGAGAAGCTACCCAATATAGCGGTGACAAATCATCATGTAATTGTGCCCATGGACGTCCGCGAAGAGTTAAAGGATGTGGCCAACGTGCTTGGATTAAAGTACGCTGAATATAGCGACTTCGCTTAAGCAGCTAAATTGCTTCTACTAAGAAGTTAATGTTTTGAATGAGTTTATCAGTTATCTGTTACTCATACGAATGTCTGCCACGAAAAGTACGAGAGATCTTAAATGATAATTAAATCTACATAAATTTGAGCATGCTTCTTCAAGTTAGATGTAAATAATAGCCCAAATAAATGTGTAAACCTATTTGTGAAGTTTAATATTACTGAGTTTTATGGACAATGTTCCGTTTTTGCTCTTAATATCTACAAAACAATACATTCGAAATGGGTGTGTAATTTGTCCGCAGAACCATATGCGCGATTTTCAATCATGGGAAAAGATATATTTCTTGCAAAGAGATCAGTGAGCGGCACAGTAATTGCTGTAATGGATCTCCGACTACCTGATCGTGAGTTAAAACTTATAACTCCCCATACTCGCGCAGTGAAGTCAGGGGAGATCCACGAGCTTATTTTAACATCCAATCCTGATGCGAAGCCTGGCTCTAGTGTCAAAGGCGCTGTATATTTATGCTTTTTTGAGGTTACTAAAGGTGGCATTGTTGCGGTAGGAGATATTTTGTTTTTAAGGAAAGAACCCCTGTGCTCGATTGCCGGCTTTGACGAAACTCATATGCCGAACCACATGAATATAATTTGCTATACAAAGGAGCCAAAGACGGGCGGGGAAATTGGCTTACATTTAGGGGAGGAACTAATAATTTCATCCTGAACTAGATTTTTGACCAAATGATATTTTTTATCTTTAAATATTATCCTGTTGTTTTAATTAATGGCCTATCCACGGTGAAACATAATGAAAGCGGCAAGAGTCCTCTTAGAAACTCTTATAGGATACAATGTTAAGCACGTATTCGGACTGCCGGGCGAAACAACTATTCCACTCTATAATGAATGGTTGGAAGTTGGAGACGCAGTAAAACATGTTATGCTGAGGGATGAGAGAAACGCCTGTTTTGCAGCAGATGGATACAGTAAGGTAAGTTATAAACCAGGAATATGCGAAAGTCCGAGCTCAGGGGCAGCACACGTACTCCCCTCTGTCGTAGAGGCACATAAATCTGCAACCCCCGTAATTTATATAACCACGGATATGCCACTTCATTTAGAGAAGAAAAACGCTTTAACTGCTTTTGATCAAACGTCACTTTTCATTAACTTTGTGAAAGAGTCCCTTACCATTTATCGAGGAGAAGACATTCCCTTAATTTTTAGAAGGGCATTTAGGCTTACAACAACCGGCAGACCTGGACCGGTACATATTAGGATCCCGGTTAATGTCCTTGAGGAAGAGGTAGGAAAAACAGACTTGTTTATACAAAAAGAGTTCTCTAAGTACCCAGGACATAGAATAACACCTACGAGAGAATATGTCACTAAAGCCGTAGAGTTACTGCTTAATTCGGAGCGACCCTTAATTGTCTGCGGTCAGGGAGCGCTCTACTCTCAAGCATGGAACGAAATTTTAGAGTTAGCTGAAATTCTTCGAATACCAGTAGCAAGCACTATTGCAGGCAAGGGCTGTTTTCCCGAATCCCACCCGCTCTCAGTTGGCGTTATTGGTTCGAGAGGAGGTACTTCCTTCTCAAATGATATTTTATCAAATGCCGACCTCGTATTCTTCATAGGATGTAATGTTGACCAAGTTGCAACAGATAACTGGACAATGCCTAAGCCTGGAACAAAAGTAATCCACTTGGACATAAGCGAGGCCGAAGTAGGAAATCACCTAAGAACAGATTTAGAGCTCATTGGGGATGCGAAAAGTACGCTTCAGGAGATTATCGACACTGTGAGAGCTAAGGCTATTAAGGGCACCTCAGCGTGGGTGGACTACATTAAGGCAAAAAGAAGCGAGTATGATTCGATAATTTCCATCGCTCAAACAGAAGGAAGAGATTATGTTAACCCGCTTCAATTTATAAAAGTATTCGAAAGAATTATACCAAAGAACTATATCATTGCTTGTGATCCAGGGGTTGGAGCTATTTATACGTCTACGTACTTTAAAGTACGTGAGGGGGGCAGAAGGATACTATTTAATTACTCGATTGGTGCTCTCGGCTACTCTATACCAGCTGCAATAGGAGCATATTATGCAAATCCAAACAACACAGTTTTTGCGCTAGCTGGTGATGGTAGCTTCGGATTCACAGCAGGCGAATTAGAGACGCTTTCGAGGCTCCAGCCAAATGTTAAAATAATCCTCTTCAACAATCAGAGCTTTGGCTGGATAAGAGCGTCAATTCTTATGCATTATGGACCTAGATACTTCGCTACGGACTTTAAACCGATTGATTACGTCAAGATAGCAGAAGGATTTGGACTTGTAGGACTTCGAGTGAGCCCAGAAGATCTTGAGTATAAAATAAAGGAAGCGATCAAAATTCAGGGACCAACACTAATAGATGTACCGGTTCAGCCCGAGGACAAGCTAATACCCCCAGTCCCTTCGTGGGCATCAAAGGCCAAAGCCCTTGGGTATAAATACATATACTAGCACGGCTTTAGCTCTCAACGATTAGATTCAAGGGTTGACAAGTTTTTAAAATGTTCTCGTATAGAGTAAAATGGTGAGCATTTGAATCAGCTTGAGCTTGTCGAAAAAGAGCTCCCATGGGGTCTAAGTCTCCTTAAAGATATGGTCTCTATACCAACAGTTAACCCGCCGGGCGAGAACTACAGGGAGTTCTCTGCTCTAGCTAGCGAGGTGTTAAAGTCAATTGGGTTTAACGTTGATCTCATCGAGGTCCCCAGGGAATACGTCGCCAAGCACAGGCCCGAGTACGCGAACTACCCGAGGTACATAGTTCTCGGGAGATATGGATCTGGGGAGCCAGTGCTCCACTTTAATGGCCACTACGATGTCGTCCCCCCTGGCTTCGGGTGGAGCAAAAAGCCGTTTGAGCCCACCATAGAGGGGGGAAAGATCTACGGGCGCGGAACATGCGATATGAAGGGAGGAATAGCAGCTTTCCTTGCAGCGGCCAAAGCGCTAGTGGAGTCCCGTCTGCCCCTAAAGGGCACAATTGAAGTAGCACTAGTCCCAGACGAGGAAACTGGAGGGGAAACTGGGACAGGGTACCTTGTTAAACAGGGCCTAACGAGGCCGAATTACGTTATCATTGGAGAGCCAAGCGGATCTGATACAATAAGAATAGGGCACAGAGGGGTATTGTGGTTTTTAGTTGAAGTGCATGGCAGGCAATCTCATGCTTCGAGGCCCTGGCTAGGTGTAAACGCATTTGAATATGTTGTAGAAATAGCGTATCGACTCTTAAGAGATTATGCTGGAGTTTTAGAGCTCAAAAAGACCATATATGAATACGAAGATCCTCGAGCAGCAAAAGCTGGCATTACACTGGGAGGTGAAGTAAAATGCGGTGTTAAAATAAATGTCGTCCCAGGATATTGTTCATTCACAATAGATCGAAGAATTTTAGTGGAGGAGAGACTTGAGGAAGTAGAAAGAGAAGTCGTAGAGTTCATAGAAAGAATAGCCTCAAAGCTCAACAACGTTAGTGTAGGGGTCAAAATAGTTGGTAAAATGCCACCGGCGATTACCAACCCAGAATCTGAGTTGGTACATCTAGCAGCAATAACGGCACTGGAAATTCTGGGGAAAGTGCCCAGGAAGATAGTATGTGCAGCCGGTCTTGATATGCATTATTACACTGAGTGTGGTATACATACAATCACATATGGTCCTGGACCGCCAGATCCGGCACACAGTACCGACGAGTTTCTAGCCGTTGAGGAGTTTGAAAAAATGGCTAAGATATATTATATGTTGTCGAAAAAGATACTTTTATCAAAATAGCTAGATATAGAGAGTTTAAAGGCATACTATTTTTATTAAAGTTTTTCATACTTGTCAATTTGCCACTTTTCTTTGGGGAAATTTTCTAGGCTTAGAAATTTTTGTAGGCATGTAGACGGTAACCTATAGAAGCTAGTTGAGAGAAATTTTCAACTTTAACTCCCCTATGAACTTTTCAACTTCACTTCTTAGCGGCATGCCCGATTGAGCTCCCAGTTTAGTACATTTAATAGCCGCTACAAGATTAGCAAGTTGTGTAGCCTCATCAATGTCCATCCCCTTGATTACATATCCATATATGAATCCTGCGTTAAACGCGTCTCCGGCACCTGTTGTATCAACAGGCTTAATTTTGAAGGCAGGTATCATTCTTATCCTATCTTTTGTGAGAGCTAGGCAACCTCTTTCGCCCAGCGTAATTATTACTACTTTTGGTCCAAGGGATAACAGTTTTTTGCCCGCATCAATGAGAGAAGTCTCGCCTGTTAATGCAATTGCCCCCATTTTATTCGGCAGCAATATATCAGTTAACTTTATCATTTCCACAACGATTTCGGGAGAGAATTGCTCTATAATGTGCTTCTCTAAGTCAAATGAAATTAACACGTTGTTTTTCTTGGCCACTTTACTTAAATTAATAGCGGCGGGTAGTTTAATGGCCGAAGTGTGAAGAACTTTTGCGCGACCTAAATACATCTCAAGATCATGACCAAATACCTCTGGTGGAGGGACGTTTTCTCTTAGAAGAGGATCCATGATGATCCTTCTATCTCCAGTCTCTTCTAGAATTATAAAGTTTACTGCAGTTTCACGATCATCATAAATTTTCAAGAAAGAGGTGTCTATTTTATCTTTTTTAAGTAGTTCCAACAAAAAGCGCCCATTTTCATCCTTGCCTATGCCCCCAACGAATCCAGTTAATGCTCCAAGCCTAGATATACCCACGGCAAAATTCGCAGTTACGCCACCGCCATGTTTGCTACTCCCCACCATGTAGACTTTTTCGTCAACATTTGGGAAACGTTTGACTTTAATAACATAATCTACGCATATATCTCCATAACCAATTGCATCTAAGGACCTCATAGGGATCTTCTCCTACTCTACATTTGCGTGTCTCCTAAAGATATCTTCTTCTTGTAAACCTAATCGACTCATAACTTCAGATATAACAGAGTCTAATACCGCCAAAACAGAAATGTCGAACAAGGCTGTGAAAGGGGCATAAGATGGTTTTTCTAGCAGCTTAGTTTTGCTCGGTATATGGACAATAATGTCGGATATTGTGCCTAATTGGCTTTCCGGGTGGGCAGTAATTGTCACTATTTTCACACCGAGCTCTTTTGCCTTCTTGGCAAGACATACTGTAGATGGTGTTTGACCGCTACCCGAAATAAGAATAAAGGCATCACCTTTCTTCATCGCAGTGACTAGTGTTTCTCCAATCACAAAGACCTGCCGGCCTATGTGCATCAACCTCTGGGCAAATGCTTTTCCCATAAGGCCAGATCTACCGGCTCCATAAACAAATATCCTGTCGGACTCTAGCATAGTTCTAATAAGCTGATCAATTGATTCCCCATTTACTTTATTTTCAAGCTCCTTTACATGGCAAGCTATTTCTTTGAGCGAGTTATGAAAGTTGAATAAATCCACGACACCACCTAAAAAAGTTATCCAAGGAAAAATATAAACTTTCTATTTCTTACACTTATCCGTCTTTTTGACAATTTTAATATAGAGAATGTAGAACAAATAATGCACAACTAACATGAATAGAACATTTTTAGCTTTATCGTCCATCGCGATTAACAGGAAAGCCTTCTTCGAGCAATTTTATGAACTAAAAATTGAAGAGTAAAAAACTTTATTTTCAATTTTTAGCTTACAATAGTTATTGAAACATCCCGAGGAACTTTTTGGCGCCTTCAATTAGATAGGTGATGTCATGCGAGAGCGCTATGAAGTTGTAACCTAGCTTATAAGCCTTGAGCGCGAACTCTGGATTTGGTGCGAATATACCAATTATTTTTTCATACGGTTTCGCTCTAGTTGCAATATCCCTCAGTATATTTTCAAACTCCGGGGTATTCGCCTTACCAAACATGCCAAGTGATGCAGACAGATCTGACGGACCTATTAATATGCCTGTAACGCCGTCAACAGATATTATCTCCTCGAGATTTTCATAGGCCTTTTTAGTCTCTATTTGAGTTATAACTATTGCATATTTGCTCCACTCATTGAAATACTGAACAACATTTTCAAAACCATATTTAACACACCTTCTGGGACCGACTCCCCGAATTCCCAGTGGCGGATATCTCACAGCCTCAACGGCCTTGATGGCCTCTTCCTTGCTGTTGACCCAAGGCACCAACACTCCCGCAACACCGAGGTCTAGAACTCTCTTTATTGCTACAAAGTCATTCCAGGGAACCCTCGTGATTGGGACAACGTTTGTTTCTTTAATGCTCATGAGTAGTGGAGAGATCTGGGAAATATCAATCGGAGAATGTTCCATGTCGATTAGGAACCAATCAAAGGGCAGATTGCTCAACACCTCGGTTACATCAGGATAAGGCAAAGTTATCCATGCTCCTAAGAGCGGTTTTCCGCTCTTAATTTTACCATGTACGTAATTAAACCACTCTTGATATTTCAATATGAACACCTACTTGCAAGTATAATCACATTTGTAATCATTTATAAGATTTATCTATTGAGGCTTAGAAAGAGCCGTCAAAATTATTTAGTAGGATCTTTGAGTTATAGAACTCTCAATCCTCACGATAACGTGTACGTTGTTTATCCTTCTAACGTGCAATAGAGATCAAAAACAAAATTGATTCGCGGTGAATGACAAAGAATACGCCGTCTTTGTAAACTTAGAGTGCTCATCTTACGCCTTAGATGGTGGCGTTTCTGTAAACTTCTTTTCTTTTGGCAGTGGTCTCCAAGTTAATCCCAAAATAGCTCCCACTATTCCAAATGTAAAACCTATGAAAATGCCACCGAACAGCGTTGAGACATTAATTGGGGGCAATATGCTTAAAACACACGCCACTAATACTATAATAGACCACGTTCGCACCTTGTTGGGGTTTCCAGTGTTTATCATAAATGCCCCCAACAAAATTAAGATCCCCAATATTCCTCCGGCAAATCCTATGACAAGTGCTAACGATGCAATCAGCCGAGGGAAGAAACGCGGTATCTGGATGAACAAGCTGGCTCCTATCATGAACAGAATGCTCGAAACAACCATCATTACTCCACTAATTAATATAAGTATAAATGCGGCCAGTGGCTTTTCGCTCACATTTCCACCTAAACTACAAACGTATAATCCTTTTTTAAACTAAACTCATATTCACAATCAGTTTTGTTTAAAGCTAGAATGATCAAAAAAGTTTAAAATTACTTATACGGCTGAGACCTTAACACTTTTCCGGGAAATTTATTGGTGTGAACTCCTTGATCGACGACAATTTGACCATTAACTATAACGTAATTTATTCCAGATGGATAGCGATGAGGATCTCCAAAAGTCGCATTGTCGATAACCTTGTTGGGATCAAAAATCACTAAATCTGCAAAGAATCCCTGCCTTATTAGCCCTCTATCAGATATGCCTAGCTTAGTTGCAGGCATAGAGGTCATCTTCCTAATTGCTTCTTCAATAGTAATTAATCTCCTTTCTCTAACGTATCTACCCAGGACTCGTGGAAAGGTGCCATATGCCCTTGGGTGGGGTTTTCCGCCAAATTCCGGAGATATCGGACTTGAGTCTGACCCCACGCACGAAAGTGGATGCTTTAATACAGCTTCTACATCTTCTTCATCGCCGTAGAATATTACTATGTATGCATTAAGTTGAACTTTCACTAAGAAATTAAAGAAGTTTTCATAGATGTCCCCTAAACCATATAGGATATCACGTAGTGATTTGCCTTCAAACTCTTTATATGCTGGGCATCTAGCTATGTATATATTGTCCCAACCACAACTCTTAATGAAGTTCTCGTTTCTCATGCGATCTTCTTCAATATCTCTCATTATTTTTTCACGGGTGGAAGGGTCGCTGAGTCGCTTAAGTGTATTATCTAATCCTCCCTCAATAACCCAGTCTGGCAATATAGCTGTAATTCGCGTACTACCAGCTGTATAGGGGTAGACATCACAGGTAATATCTACCCCCCTTTCCCTTGCCCTACTCATCAATCTCAGGGCTGCTACTACCTTGCCCCAATTAGACTTGCCGCTTGCTTTGAGGTGAGAAATGTGAACAGGGACGCCGGCTTTTTCGCCTATTTCTATTGCCTCCTCAACTGACTCCAAAAGATACTTTCCTTCGTTTCTCATGTGAGTAGAGTAGATCAGTCTTTTATGGAATTCCTTAAGAACCTTGGCTAGCTCCATTATTTCCTCCTTGTTAGAATAGGAGCCTGGGACGTATATCAACCCTGTAGATAAACCCCAAGAGCCCTGCTCGATTGATTCCCTAAGAAGCTCTTTCATTTCCTCGAGCTCATTTTTTGTAGGAGGACTTGAATCCAAACCTTTAACGGCAATCCTTATTGTATTGTGCCCTGTAAGCATAACTACGTTAACAGAGATACCTCTCCTCTCTAGTTTTTCCGCGAATTCTTTCGTACTTCTCCAATCCCATCCATAATCGTAACCTTGTACAAGGGACGGGCTCATAAAGTTTTTGAACAGCTCGAAGTTTTTCTTGGTAATGGGTGCAAGGGAGTTCCCGCAATTGCCAATAACTACTGTTGTAACGCCTTGAAGAACAGAGCTCTCGGCGCGGGGCATAGCAAGTAATGTATAGTCACCATGGGAATGCATATCTATAAAGCCAGGGGATACGATTAGCCTGTTAGCATTAATAACTGTTTCAGCACAATTACCAAGATCTAGACCCAATCTGGATATTTTACCATCGCTAATACCTATATCTCCCCTAATGAAGGGGGAACCACTTCCATCGACAATGAGGGCTTCTTTAATTAATATATCATAACAACTAGAGCTCATCTGAATCTACCAATAATCGGTTAATGATTATTACTCTCGAAGGTATTATAAAAATTTATAGTTTATGTGAGTCAATAAAAAAGAGTTTTCCTGTTACTACGAAGATATTATGGCCCTATAAACTTTATACGATAGTTTAGCAATAAAGTCTTCTCCAATAGCAACATAGCGGCCATTGCGGAGAGGAATTTCATTGAGGAAAATTGCGAGAATGAAATCTCTTTTACCGCAAAACACTATTCCAGCGTCGTTTACAATGCCAGCAATAGTTCCAGTTTTATGAGCTACCTCTACGCTTGGCGGCAGATATCTTTTCATTCTCGCCTCACCGGTTTGGCACCTTTTCATGATGTCAATAATCTCATTGCAAGCCACTGGAGTTAGAATTTTTCTGTAATAAAGAAGCTCTAATATCTTCACTATATCCCGGGGTGTTGTTACATTGTTGGTTTCGTAGTTTCTAAGAAAGTCTAGATCAATCTTCGGTCTCCTTGACTTAAGCCTTCGAGCTAACAGCCGAGGATCGCTTGTACCCAAAGCTTTGAAAATCAGCTCTTTGCATGAATATACTACCTTGGAGTCATGAAGCCCATATCTTTTAATAGTTTCATTAACATTATCTTTGCCAACTAAATTGAGAATAAGGTCTGTAGCAGTATTATCACTTAAGATCATCATAAGTCCAGCTAGATCCCTTATTTTAAAAGAATACTTACCTGTAAAATGTCTTAATATACCGGAGCCTGGAGATATTTCTTGATCATCAATGGAGATCATTTTATCTAAATCTACGTTGCCTTTTACAGCTTGATCATATAGCGTTGAAAGTATAAATATCTTGAATACGCTAGCAGGCTGGAAGCGAATATCTCCATTTATGTAATATTCCTTTCCGCTTTTAAGGTCCTTAACACCTATACCTACTCGAGCTTTGTATCTCTCAATAAATTTAAGCGAAGTCTCTTGGATGATCTTTTCAAGATTGTCTGTCAAAACGTATTACCCCTTCTTTCATAACAGCCGAATAGAAAAACAAAAAAGATTGACCTAAATTGCCCTTAGCCCCCAATTTTCTTAGACACTAGCTCGAAGAGTAGAGTCCCTCCTTCGTATTCGTTAATTATCAAACCTGTGTACTCAGAGCGCCAGGCCATAGCAGACTTGGGAGCATATAGAGGTACCCACGGCGAATTGTCAATTAATATCTTTTGAGCTGCATCTATATACTTCTGTCTTTCTACTGGATCAACAACTGTAGTAACTTTATCAAGTAATTCATCGAGTTCAGGGGTATTAAACCACGTTCTTTTGACGCCGGTACTGTGGAAAAGATACCTCAGTATCATGGCATCCTGGTAACCATATATGTATAGAAAAGCATAGTGTTCCGCTTTTAATAAATATTTGTCTCTTATCGTTACAGTATCCATGACTTGTATATTGAATTTCATACCAGCTTGGCCTAAAATGTTTGTCAAGAATTCAGCCTCTTTAACATCAAAAAATTCGCTAGGTACTAGCAGCGGGAACTCGAATTTAGTTCCGTTAGTGTACTCTAATATGCCGTCGCCATCTCGGTCCTCCCATCCAGCTGCCTTGAGGATTTCGTGAGCCTTCTTTATTCTCTCAGACAAAGATAAGTTATAGTAATTTACATCCTGAGCATATTTCTCCATTTCTCCATTGTAGCCAGCTATTGTGGGTACAAGAGGACCCCATATAGGGTACGTTAATCCACTTAAGATCTGATTTAGTCCCTCGCGTATATCTGTGCCTCCCAGAACTACCGATACTGCGCGCCTTACATTAACGTCGCTGAATGGCCACTTAATGGTGTTGAAACCAAAGTAGTTTAGTTGAATGCCGGGGTATGTAGCAACAATTATATCTGATCCATTTCTTTGGAGAAGCTCGGGGTAAAGATCTGGGGGTATAGTAGTTATTAAATCAACGTCTCCTGCCAGCAAGGATGATACCAGGCCTGCGGGATCCCGTATAAACTTTAATTGTATCTTCTCAATGGGTAAAGGCCCTTGTCCCCCGACATCAGCTCTCCTTATGTAATGTGGGTTACGTTCATAAAGGATATAATCCCCAACTTTCCACTCTACAACGTAGAAATAGCCTGCGCTGAGGGGCTTGCGGCCGAACTCAATATCGCCAACAGAGCCAATATACCCGGGTGGAAAAACGCCGTGATAGCTATTTATTAATGTTATCAATAGTGGGGCAAAAGGTTCTTTAAACACCAGTTTGGCTGTGAG
The DNA here is from genome assembly GCA_038888155.1 of Desulfurococcaceae archaeon. Lineage (GTDB taxonomy): Archaea > Thermoproteota > Thermoprotei_A > Sulfolobales > Desulfurococcaceae > UBA285. Next base: position 226,943 of record JAWAJB010000002.1, on the reverse strand, counting down.
GTTATCAACCACTTCAACACGCTCCAGCTTGCCGAAAGTGCCTAGTGTTGGTGCATTTTTACTAAGCATTCTTTCATACGTGTACTTAATTACACTCGCATTTATCGGCTCACCATTAGCGAATTTTAGATTTGATTTTAGCTTGATGTAGACCTCCTTGCCCTGTTCACCAAACCACCATCTCTCAGCCAAGTACCCAAGAAATTCACCATTGCGCCAATCACGTATTAAGTAAGTACCGTAAATCAACGACGAGGTTATATCGGCCCAAGTTGTTGCGTGAAGATCTAGAGTATCGGGTTCATAGTTGTGCCCTATTCTGAACAGCCCAATCGTAGTAGGAGTGGGAGTAGGGGTTGTTGTTGGAGTTTGAGTAGTGATTGGAGAAGGAGTTGGCGTTATTAGCACTGCTGCTATAATAGCGATAGCCACTATAACAACCATGAGGGCAACTATCATAGTCCTCGATATCGCTTTCACAATAACACCCAGTTCTTAAATAGTTAGCGTAATTTTTATACCTATCACACTTCGTTTTTAGCAGCTGGTTATTCGTATACTCCTTAGCCTATTCAAAGTAGCCTTCCAGAATAGTCAATGAGAGAAAAGTAGCTCGCGTTCTCATTGCAAAATGTTGTTCGGGAAAATTTTAACTAAATAGCTTTGGTATTTGCTCGCTAGACTCGTCTGTGTCGTTTCGATCTAAGCAATCCCTTTTTCAACTTTTTCAATATTGTAACAAGCTACTTTGTGGCCTCTATCTATTTCAACGAGGGGGGGTTCCTCCCTGCTGCACTTCTCTGTAGCAAATGGGCACCTAGGGTGAAACCTACAACCAGGTGGAGGGTTTACTAGGCTTGGGGGATCGCCCTGCAAAATCAGCCGTTTACGGTTTCTAAGATGGGGGTTTGGGGTAGGTGTAGAGGTAATGAGGGCCAGTGTATAGGGATGTAGCGGTTTGTTCAGTATATTATCTGTGACGGCTTCTTCAACCACTTTACCCGCGTACATAGTCATTATTCTCTCGCTCATATAACTAATTGTAAACATGTCGTGAGATATTATTAGATAGGTAAGTCTCATTTGTTGTTTAATTTTCATCAGCAAATTTAAGATCTGAGATCTAAGCGAAACGTCTAGCGCAGAAGTTGGTTCATCGAGGACGACTAGCTTTGGGTTGGTTATTAAAGCCCTTGCAATGGCTACTCTCTGAATTTGACCGCCGCTCAACTCATGTGGATATTTATTTAGTTGCTCCTCATCTAAACCAATTGATCTACCGAGCTCTATAGCCCTTTCTATAGCTTCGTCCTTTGTTAAGTTAGTTCCACCAAGTATCATCAATGGCTCTACAACAGAGTCTAATACCTTGAGCCTAGGATCAAAAGAGGATCTGGGGTCTTGAAATACTATTTGAACAGTCCCTCTTAACGCCTTGGGCATCTTACGAGTTATATCTATGCCATCTAATGTCATTCTCCCACTAGTTGGTTTCTCCAGACCTGCTACGACGTATCCAAGCGTAGTTTTTCCAGAACCGCTCTCACCAACTATTCCCACGCTTTCGGCATAATTTAGCGTGAAAGATACATCGTCAACAGCTCTAACATACAGACCTCCCCCTAAAAATGCAAATCTTTTTAGTGGAAAGTATTTCTTTAGATTTTCTACATTTAGAAGCGTCATGTTTAAACACCTTTTTGTAGCCAACAAGCTACTTTGTGGCCTCTATCTATTTCAACGAGGGGGGGTTCCTCCCTGCTGCACTTCTCTGTAGCGAATGGGCACCTAGGGTGGAATCTACAACCAGGTGGAGGGTTTACTAGGCTTGGGGGAAGCCCTCTCATCATGGGTAGCTCCGATTTCTTAAGGATTTTATCTGGCGTAGGGAGAGAGCTCAGAAGTCCTTGTGTATAGGGATGCTTAGGATTATCAAAGATGTTAAAGACATCCGATTCCTCAAGGAGTTTGCCAGCATACATCACAACAACTCTATCACACATTTCAGCGGCAACTCCCAAATCATGTGTTATCAACAACAACGATGCACCCGAATCCTTTATTAATTCATTTAGTAGTTGCATAACACCTACCTGCAGAGATACATCTAAGGCAGAAAATGGCTCATCTGCAACAATCAATTTAGGCTTGAGAGAAAGCATCATAGCAATAAGGCTTCTCTGCCTCATACCGCCACTAAATGTATGTGGATATCTCCTTATGGCAATTTCAGCAGATGGTATTTTCACTTTTTTCAGCATATCAATAGCTTTGGTCATAGCCTCCCTTCTACTTATTTTCAAGTGTTCTTCGTAAGGTTCACTACACTGTAACCCAATAGTTAAAAGCGGATTAAGAGCAGTCAGCGGATCTTGAAACACCATTGATATTTCACTGCCTCTAATCTTACGCATATCATCTTCGCTCAAGTTCAGCAAATTAATGCCTTCAAATATTATTTCCCCCTCAACTGTAGCGTTTTTTGGCAACAGCTTCATTATTGAAAGGGCTACTGTTGATTTACCAGAACCACTTTCTCCTATTAAGCAAACTTTTTCACCCTTGCCCACATGAAACGACATGCCGTCCACGGCTTTTACGACTCCATGCCTAGTTGCGTAATACACCACTAAGTTCCTTACCTGAAGTAGTTGCGTGTACATTTACCAGTTACCCCCGTAGCCTTGGAGCAGTCAAATCACGTAGTACATCGCCAAGAATATTTAAGCTTAAGGCTGTTAAAACAAGGAACATACCGGGGAATATAGTTATCCAAGGGGCTCTAGTAAAGTATAATCTACCATCGGCCAGCATTGCACCCCACTCTGGCGTTGGAGGTTGAACTCCTAACCCCAAAAAACTTAGTGCCGCACTTGTCAACATGGCATCGGGAATAGATAACACGAACAAAACAATGATATCGGATATTAAGTTTGGGAACACGTGTTTACCTATTATTATAAAGGGGTTTAGGCCCAATGCCTTTACATACTTAATGAATGGCATTTCACGCAGAACAAGCGCTTTAGCCCTAGTGACCTTAGTAAACGGCACCCACATAAGTATAGCAAGAACTAGGATTACATTTTCAACGCTCGGGCCGAGAACAGCGGCTAACGCGAGGGCCAGTACTATTGTTGGGAAAGCCCAAAAGATCTCAGCTATTTTGCATATAATTAGGTCAACTAACCCACCAACGTAACCCGATAGCAAGCCAAAGGAGATCCCTATAATTGATGTGAGTATGGTTATCGTTACACCCAACAAGAGCGTCACGCGACCCGCGTACAATATCCTAGAAAATATGTCTCTTCCCAGAGCATCAGTACCAAAGACGTGGATCATGCTGGGAGGTTGCAACCTTCTAGCTAGATCCTGTTCGTTAAAGTGATAAGGTGCAATATAGTCGGCCATTACAGATAACATTACTATGCATAAGAGTATGGTAATGCTCAATAAGCTCTTCTTATCCCTGAGAAAAATTGCTGTTTTTCCTATGATGTTCTTTTTTATAATGTCTAATGATGATTTAAGCACACCCAGAGTGGGTCACCCCATTCGCACCCTAGGGTCTATAAGCGCCATTAACAGGTCACCAAGTATATCCGATACTGTAATCATAACTACTATAATGAATGTTATGGCTTGAACTATGGGAAAATCTCGCCTATATATTGCTGTTATAAGCAGCGAACCCAATCCGGGCCAACCGAATACAGATTCTGTTACTACGGCGCCGCCAAAAAGCCATGGAATTCTCAGAACAGCAAGAGCTACTATAGGTAATAGTGCATTTTTTAGAACGTGCCTTATAATAATAATGCGTTCCCTTAAACCCTTAGACTTAGCGGTACGAACATAGTCTTGATAAAGCGTGTCAATAACATTAGATCTGGTGAGCTTAGCGTACGCTGCCGCCGTAGGAACTCCTAGGGCAATAGACGGCAACCACAACCTTTGAAAGAGATCGCCGATTGTAGAGTACAATCGTATCTGAACAGTAAATATCCACAAGAGAACTGTAGCGAACCAGAAGTAGGGCACAGAGAAGAAGAATATGATAACAGAACTAATAATCGTATCCACCCTTGAGCCGTGTCGAAGGGCGGCCAGAACGCCAGATGAAATGCCCAGGCCTAGTGAAATTAGAAATGCAGTTCCAGTTAACATTAGCGTAGTTGGGATTCTCTCTAGTACAACTAGTGTTACTGGAAGCCTGCTCATATAGGACACCCCAAAATCTCCTCTTATTACCCTACTTAACCAAATGAAGTACTGAACGATAAGTGGTTTATCTAGCCCAAGGTCTTGCCTAAGCTTCTCAACTAATTCTGGAGTTGCGAACTCTCCTAGAATTACGCTGACTGGGTCACCTGTAACGTAAATAAGGGCAAATACTATAAAAGTAGCCCCTATAAGCACAGGTATGGAGGCCAATAGGCTTTTTATTATATATCTTCCAAAGCCCATTTTCTTTCCCAGCGTTTAGCGCCAAGTTATTTACTTGGAAAAGAGTAATACGACCTTTGCCTTTATAAGTTTTCACCTTAATTAACTTATACCGAAGGGCTCATTGAAGCCGATGTTTACTTAAAGACTTATTTATTTCACAAAATGATGTTTGATAGAATATAAAATTATTGAGTCGATTATTAGTCCTCCTGGCTTTGAAGTAATTTACTCAATATTGGGATATCTATGTTGCCACCTGTTACCATTAGGACGACATTAATGTCTTCCGTGTTTTTTAATTTGAGAGCAGCAGCCAAAGAAGCAGCTCCCGCTGGTTCTGCGATCTCTCTCTCTGTTTCAACCAACAGCTTTACAGCCCGAAATATCTCCCTGTCGCTTACAAGCACCACGTCATCTATTCTGCCCTTTAATATATTAAAAGAAAAGTCATAGGCCCTTGATGTAGCCAGACCTTCAGCAGCAGTCCTGGCCTCGCCCGTTGAAACGACCTTTCCTTCCTTTATCGATAAATAAACACTAGGAGCCCCCTCTGCTTGAACGCCGATGACTTTGATCTTAGGATTAACAGTCTTGTATATAATTACTCCGCTACTTGCCCCAGATCCTCCACCAATAGGGTTAATTACTACATTCACCTCGGGTAAATCCTCAAGCACTTCTAAGTGCATAGTTCCAACTCCAGGGTATAAGAGGGATTCATTCACACTGTGTACGAATTTCATGCCTTTGTTCTTGGATAAATCTAGCGCATAATCTAGTGCCTCATCAAAAACTTTTCCATAGAATATGACCTCAGCGCCCAAGTCTTTTACAGCATCTACCTTAACTCTCGATACGCCATGGGGCATCACAACCACAACTTTTGCCCCTATAATGGACCCAGCGTATGCTATGGACTGGGCATGGTTGCCGGTCGATGCCGTAATTAATCCACTCTTTAGGGCTTCATCCTCATTACTCAACACGTAGTTTACACCTCCTCTTACTTTAAAAGCCCTTGTGACTTGGTGATTCTCGAGTTTAAGGTAAGTGTTAAAGCCAAGGAGGTTTGATAGCTTTTTAGAGTATACCAAGGGCGTTCTTCTAACGTACTTAGATATTCGCTTTCGAGCTGAATACACATCCTTTAGGTAGAACATAAATAACACCTATTCAATCATATGCCAGTAATAATATATAGTTAGGGTCCATGGACTTGTTTAAAGAACCTGTATTAGATTAATATAAATCTTGGTATGTTGATGGCCTTCGTTTAACTCACTTTTTGAAACTCGCGTTGGTTTCAGTCCCTCAGATAATCTGATCAAAATCTTTCGAGGTGTTCTCCGGCTACACTCTTCTCCTATGAATGTTTTTCTGTTCCCATGAGAAGGGCTTTTGCTATTTCAATGTGTTTCACTAGTACGTTAAACGCTGGGATCAAATCCTTCTTAGTTACAACCATGACAGTGTCTGTGTAGCAAGACTCTATATGCAGGATATTAATTCCATGGTTAGCTAGTATGTTTGTTATATATGCTACTACTCCTGGAACCCATGTAATATCTGGAGGGCTGATAACTACTAGTGCCGCATGATCGCGCTGAATTTCTATAACGCTTTGATTATCTATTAGTCTTAGTAAGGTGTTTGCCGAGGACTCGTCGAGGACTATCGTAGCAGTCATGCCACTGTGCATTATTGCAATATACCTAGCTTTAGGCGATATCTCCGATGCTACTGAGAGGGCTTTTTGCAGTAGACCAGCGCCTACAATTATTATTACAACGCCTGTTCTTACCTCAACTCTTGATCTAGCAATAACGCTCAAAGCCTCTTTACTAACAGGTTGAAAGATGCCTCCCTTCGCCTGTAGCCTAATCAAAGCCATTTTTATTGACTCAAGCGAAATATCTCGACTTATTGTCTTGGATAACACTGATTTTAGCCTCCTAGCCAATTTCGAGTAATTTACTATGCCCATTTCTAGGCACTTGGTTATTGCTGGATCGCTCTTTAATACCTCTTCTACTAATTTTGATATGCTTTCATGCTCCATGGGGATACACGTAACATATTATATAGAGTAGAGGAGGTAAAAACACACACAATCCAGGATCTGCATTTACAGGTCCTCCATAAGAACACCTGATGAGATGCATGATTTTATTTAAACTTATAATTGAAAAATATAATTCATATAAGTCAAAGGGGTAAGTATGGTAATTAGATATAGATCGTTTTTGGGCGAGTCTAAGCTACCAGTTGAAAAATATACTTCTAGCTTAGAGCAAGACAAATACATAGCAAAACACATAGCCATGGTCATACTAGCTCACTTAAGGAGTCTCGAAGCCAAGGGACTTGTACCTAAGGGCGAAGAACTCAATAAGCTGGTTAACATCCTAAGAGAGACAATACAGCTGAACGCAAAAAATGTCTATGAGTGGATTGAGAAGGAAGGTCACGTATTTGAGGACTTTTTCGAAGCTATAGAGGCTTATTTATATAAGGAGGTTGGGCCTTTAGCAGGATATTTAGCATTGGGACGCAGCAGAAACGATCACGTCGCAGCCGTTTTAAGGCTATTTACAAGAGAGAGGGTAATCGAAGTTCTATACAAGCTCCTCGAATTGAGGCGCATTATGCTTGAAAAGGCTATTGAGTACCAAGAGATCAACATGCCGTACTTTACTCATAGGCAATTAGCTCAAGGGGGTACAGCATCTATATACTTCCTTTCATATGAACACACATTCACTCGCATTTGGCAACTGCTTGCAGCATCTCTCTCTTTAATAGACGAAAATCCGTTGGGAAGCGGTCCCGCAGCTGGTAGCATGATAGAACCTGATTTTAATAAGCTATCCGAGACCCTATGCCTTTATAGCGAGCCTCTCCCTCCATATTTTGCCACCGGCTCTAGGCTATTTCTAATATACCCACTGTCGCTTGTCACTATACTTTTAACTGAGATAAGCAGGTTTGCCGAAGATATGCTAATTTTAAATGCAACTATACCAGAGGGAGTCAAGGCTCCGCTAGAGCACATTGCCACGAGCAGCATTATGCCACACAAGAAAAACCTTGTCACAATGGAGATAACTAGGGCAAATGCATATAAGGCAATAGGTCTGCTTACATCATCATTATCGCTTTACAGTTCTCTTCCATACGGATACAACTTAGAGCTACAGGAAATAAATGCCCTTCTCATGGAGGCATTTAATAAGACTAACGACGTGATTGATGTAGTTTCAGATTTTATCAAGGGAATTAAAATAAACGGCGAATTAATTGAAAAGGTACTGGCAGAAAAACCATGCTGGAGCAGCGAGTTAGTAGAGGAGCTCTCAACAAGGGAGGGCAAGCCAGCAAGAGAGATATATTTTGAAGTCGCTAAAGCTCTAAAAAATGCAACAGATTATCGTGCTGTACTAGCATCACTAGGTGTAGACCTGTGCCACTTACTAAAAGACAAGTACATTACTAAGCATATTGGAGAGTTGACGAGGCGATACCATATATCTCTCGACGATGATATCCAAAAATTGAATGATATAGTTGATAAAGTTAACAAGTGCGCCAATAAATTGTTGCTTTAATACCTTTTAAATAGCGCTATAATTTATATTTTTTATATTGAAGATCCTTAAGATTTACTTAACATCTACGGGAACAATATTTCAAGGCAAAAATGCAAACCTCTTCCAACAACAGTCTAAGAAATATTAAGAATTATAATAAACAATATTAACGAAGAGGCTCTCATCCATGAGAGTGTTGCTTACCCTAGTAAGTAGTTCTAAGAGCATTTACTCTGATGTGTTTGGTTTTAGAATACCTCCGCTTTCTGTAGCCTATTTAGCGGCGATAGCCGAGAGAGAAGGGTATGATGTAAAGTTTGTTGACAGCTTGGCCCTTAATCTAAAAGCCGATGAATTGGTCGATGTAGCTATAACTTACGATCCTGACATCGTTGGCTTTGTAATGAATAGCTCAACGAGTCATAATGCCAGCTTAGAAGTAGCAAGGACCTTAAAGAGAGCTATTAATCCGCTTATTATATCTGGTGGACATCACGCCACCTTTACGTATCCTCTGATCCTCAATAGCGGCGTTGTTGACCTCGTAGTCCTTGGCGAAGGAGAAGAGACCTTCAGGGATATCCTGAGAAGAACTAAAGAAGGAGAGGCCCCCTTTAATATCAAGGGTATAGCATTTAGGGAACATGGGATAATAAAGACAACCGGGATGAGAAAATTTATAGAAAACCTAGACGAGCTCCCCATTCCAAAATATGAGATCTATCAAAAGGAGCTTTATGGTATAGACATATTAGAGTCTAATGCACCAGTTGCGCCTGTGGAGACTTCACGAGGGTGTCCTTATAGGTGCGATTTCTGCTCGGTCACTAAAATGTGGGGAGCGAGGTGGAGGTTAAAGAGTGTAGATAGAGTCATTGAAGAAATTAGGAGAATTTTTCAATTGGGTTTTAAGTGGTTATTCTTTGTTGATGATAACTTCATAGTGCCAACCAAGACAGGAATTATTACCAAGTTGAATTTGCTAAATAAACTTCGAGAGTTGTATGGTCGAGAGATGAAAGGAATCGTTCAATTAAGGGCAGATCTGATAGTTAAAAATCCATGGCTAATTAATGAATTAAAAGAGGCGGGCATTCGTATCTCTTTTCTAGGAATCGAGAGTGGAGATCCAGAGACTTTGAAGAGAATGAGAAAGGGGAATAACACGGATATAGGAATTAGAGCAGTACAATTACTCTCAAAAGCAGGTATAATAGTATACGCTGGTTTTGTTTTGGGGGCTCCCTACGAAGATATCAAATCGATCAAAAGAACTATAAAGTACGCTTACGGTTTAATTAAATACGGGCTAGATGTAGCCCACTTTTCAATATACACACCCCTTCCCGGGACAGACGCTTTTGAAAGTGCGGTAAGGGATGGTACCCTTATATCATCAGATTTTGACTTGTATGACTGTTTAACGCCTATAATTAAAGGTCGCGTCTCTCCATTCAAGTTATTTATAACTCAGAGATTTGCAAGTTACTCGTATTTCATTAGAAAGACTTTGTGGAGCTTGAGGAGTAGGGTGGTCCATACGACTTTTGAGAAAAATAAAATCAAAGAACAACTTATAAAGAACGCGGTGAAATACTTCGCCAGGAATATTCACAAGCATGCCTTGGGATTTGTTATGATACCTATTGAGGGCATTAAAATCACTATAAGACTCAAGAAAGGAGAAGTCGAAAGAAGAGTTTTGGAAGACTGTGTTAGAGCTTATAAGAGCGTGACCGAGATCGGGGAGCTTGAATTACTCCAACATTTTCAAAAACAACAAAACCTATTTGAACCAATTAAAATAAGTGAACTATCTCCTTCTCAAGTTGAGTAAAGTCGATTGTGTTTAGCTTCATTTAAACTGGGCAGTTTTAAGGATAATAGAGCGACGTAGTTATTGATTATAGATTGGCAGGTGAATGGCGAATTGGAGATATCATACTTGAGAGTAACCGGTGGACCTCTGGCCACAAACACTTACATTGTTTATAGAGGAGATCTAGGCTTTATAATTGACCCAGGAGCAGAGATTGAGATTATTGAAAACGCCATTAAAAATTTAGGCCTGCGCATTATTGCATTCATTATAGCAACACATGGGCACTTTGACCATGTTTACCACTCAGGAGACTTATCTGGTGAATATAATGCCCCAGTTATTATTCACGAGGCCGACGTGGGAATAATGAATAGATCTGGCATACTAGGCTTGGTACAATATAGAAAGAAATTCAATAAGCCTACGAACATAAAACCAATAAGCCAAGAAGGGAAAATTGATGTAAATGGATTTCAATTAAATGTTATACACACACCTGGACACACCCCTGGTAGTGTTTGTCTTCAAATCGGATCTCTCCTCTTCACCGGTGATACTTTATTTAAAGGCACTGTTGGGAGAACGGACTTAAGGGGCGGTTCAGAGAAAAATCTTATGAGGTCGCTTGCGAAATTAACAACTTTAGAAGGAGATTTTAGAGTTCTACCAGGGCATGGCGAAGAGACCACATTAAGAGAGGAGCTATTATCGAATCCATTTTTAAATAAATTGTCGAAAAACAAACGAGCTGATTAAAATATCAACGTTGACCATTTCATTATGTATCTCCAATAAAAATGTTGCTACGAAGCTACAGTAAGATCGATTTTCTATAGATACTTTTTAATTTAAGTTAATAATTGTAAAATAATCGATGAATTTTTTACTTATATTAACTTCCAATCCAAACAAAAATAGCCATACCTAATTGCAATCATGATTCTTAACTTTCACGTGCAAAAAAGGTTATTTTGATTTAATTACCTGATTTGGCTATATAAGGTGAGATATTTGAAAGTAGTATTTTTAGGCGTAGGCGGTTGGATTTCAAAGCCTATTCTAGGACACTTGTCTATTCTAATATTACCGAGAACTGGTAAAGGCATCTTGCTGGATGCAGGCGAAGCGACTTGTAGGGCTCTTTACTCTCATGGCTTTAAGGTAAGCGACTTGGAGGGCATTATAATATCGCATCTTCATGGGGATCATGTAATTGGACTTCCAACTTTAATTATGCTTGCTAAATATTTTGAGAGGTCCAATGAAGTTAATGTATACGTGGCTGAAGAAGTCCTAGAGGATCTTTTTAGAGTATTAAAAGCTCTCGGTGTGGATGTAAATATAGTTAAACTGCACCCAATATCGAGTGCAAACAAATTATCTATTGGTGTTTTTAATTTAAAATTTGAGAGGACTATCCATCCTGTACCAACTCTGTCTGTGAGAGTTGAAGCTGAAGACAAGTGCGTTACATATTCTGGCGACACATCATACAACCCATATCTTATAGAATTAGCAAAAAACTGCGACCTACTAATACACGAGTCGGCGGGATACGTGGAAGGGGCGCATCTATATGGGCACAGTACAATTAATGACGCAATATTAGTGGCCTCAAAAGCCGGTGTTAAGCGCCTCGCGCTTGCGCACTACTACGTAGATGTCCCAGGACTGAGGACAGGGGTTCCAGGCGACCTTGAGGTATACCTACCATATCCGGGATACGAAATTGAACTTTAAGTGTATATAAAAATAAAAGCAATGTTGTAGTTTGAGTAGAGGCTACTCCAACACTACACTATGAGTTAATAGTTTGTGAATGCTTCTTACTGCTCTTTCTGGTGTGGGGTATACGGGTATGCCGCTTTTCTCGATCTCAAAGATATAACTAGCTACAGCCGATTTAGCAGCAAACCAATTAACAACAACTGGCTTGGGCGTCTTCTGAAGTATATCATTCACTACTGCATCTTTTAAGACGCCCATTAACTCGGGTGGGTAGCTTCCCTCAATTACTAGGACGTATCCATCGACCAGCTGTGCCTTTTCTATAACTTCAAATACTTTGGTGTACATACTGTATTGATCCTGAGGTGTGCCCTGAGCTGTTATATCAATAGGGTTGTATGGATTTCCAAATGGGGGAATTATTTTTCTTATATCATTAACTACATTGCTTGGGAGCGTGGGCACCTCTAGTCCAATTTTCTCTGCTTCATCAGATGCGAGTATTCCAAGTCCTCCCGAGTTGCTTATAATAGCGATCTTCTTGGTAGATGCACTCCTCGAACAACTAACATGTTGACATTTTATTTTTGAGTATTTAAGCCTCTTAATGTATCCGCTATAGGCTCTTAACGTATCCATAAACCCTTCCATGTCCTCTACAAATATACCCCCTCTCTGGCGAATAGCGGACTCGTACACACGGTAGTTCCCAGCCAATGATCCAGTATGAGAGAGGGCGGCTTTAGCGCCAGCAGTACTTTTGCCCGCCTTTAAAATAACAACGGGTTTAACTCTTGATACAGCACTCAGCGTATCCATAAACTTTTTTCCGCCTCCAGGAGGCAACCCCTCAAGATATATTCCAATAGCTTCAGTGTTTTCATCCTCCAGTAGAAACTCCAAGATCTCCGATTCACTAACATCTCCTCTGTTTCCAAGGTTAACCAATATGCTGAACGCTAACCCCTCATCTTGAAACCAGTCAAGTATTCCATCAGCTATGGCCCCGCTCTGAGATAACACCGCAATGGAACCCTTTGTCTTTAATGGCACCCCAAAAGTAGCATTTAAGTTAATATGCGAAGATACTATGCCGAAACTGTTTGGCCCTATCATTCTTATGCCATACTGCCTTGCTATCTTTACAACTTCTTCCTGTAGAGCTCTGCCCTCATTCCCAGCTTCAGCAAAACCGGAGGAGATCACTACGACAGCTTTTATTCCCTTCTCTCCAAGTTCTCTCAACGCAATGGGGACAGATTTAGCCGGAATAACGATAATTGCTAAATCAACATTATCCTTGACATCGAGAATGCTTTTATATGCCTTAAATCCAAAAATGGACTCTCCTGAAGGATTCACTAAGTATACTTTTCCTTTATACCCGCCCTCAATAATATTCTTAGTTAGTATTCCACCTATTTTTAGCGGATTTCTTGAAGCGCCTATGATTGCTATGCTCTCTGGGTAGAAAAAAGTTCTTAAGGGATTCGAAGACATAAATCTCTCGCCAGCATGCCGCCTTTTTCGAATGCCTTAATGTTAATATCAACGTATTTAGCGGGAACATTTTCTTTAATGGCTGTTATAAAGTAATCCATTGGGATACCTGAGTTAAATACATGTGCAAAGACGCCCAACATTACAATATTTGTAGCCCTCACCTCGCCCAACTCAACAGCGCTTTGCGTTGCAGGAACAACGCAAATATTTCCTGCGACTTTGCCCACAATAGATATTACTTCCTCAAGTGTTGGGTATTTAGCTTTGCCAATAGATACTTCTGTAGGTATGAGCGAATAGTTATTTATTATTACTGTTCCTTGTGGTTTTAGCAAGCTAAGCCTCCTCAGTGTTTCGCCTATTTCCAGCGAGATTATAGCATCTGCGGCCCCACTTTCTATGATCGGCGAATATATCTTGTCCCCGTATTTAACATAGCTAACTACCGGCCCACCTCTCTGTGCCGAACCATATAGTTCACCCACTCTAACATCGTACCCTGCCATAAGTGTAGCTGTAGCAATAACCCTAGCTAAGAGAATGTTTCCCTGTCCGCCTACTCCTGTTATAATTACTTGCTTAGACTCTTTCATAGGTTTCACCTTCCCTCAGAACTTATTGCGTTAAAGGGACAAATAGCTGCACATACGCCGCAGCCAACACATAGCTCGGAAGCTATTTTTGCTTTGCTTATTGACTCGTCCCACCTTATAGCTTGACATCCAAATGAGCTTATACAAAGTTTACATCCACGACATTTCTCTAAATCAACAAAATAGGGCTTCTTTCTTGGTTCATAATATAATGCGCAGCCTCTTCTCGACACAACAACTATGTTTTTGCCTTCTTTAACTAACTTTATTGCTTCTCTAAATTCTCCGACCGTCCTTTTAACATCGTATGGATCAACAACAATGGTTTCGAGACCAAGAGCCCTCGTGATGTTCTCAATGGGAATTACAGGGGACGGGTTTCTATTGCCTCTATAACCCGAGCTAGGATCTGGTTGTCCCCCAGTCATAGCTGTTATTCTGTTATCTGCTACTAGTAATAATATCCCCTTGTATTCGGTTTCGTTCCACTTGAGGTTTGCTATGACTGGCAACGCTGCATGGTAGAATGTAGAGTCTCCTACCACTCCAACAACAACCGGAGTTTCTTTTCGTGAAAGCCCTATTCTCAATCCCATAGCTAGTCCAAAACCTGAGCCCATATTGAAGCTAACATCCCCTATTTGGACGGCTGTAAATGGTGCGAGACCATAGCATCCAATATCTAGTATTACTGGTGTATTTGCTAAGTTTATTCGTTCACTAGCTAACGCTACTTTGAGCGCATAAAATGTCGCTTGGTGTGGACAACCTGGACAGAATGTTAGATACCTTGGCGGAGTTTTCTCCTCTGCTTTTTTAATAGCGGCCATCCACTGGTCTTTGCCTAGATGAGCGGGTGCACTAATTCCCTTAATCTTAGCAATAGCGTTTGCTACAATGCCAGGACTCAGCTCGCTCTGCATAGGTATATGGTGCGAGCCCCTGCCGTAGACCTTCAAATCTCTAAAACCATAGTCCATACCTATGACTTTAACGTAATTCTCAATATAGGGTTCTACTTCCTCGACGACTAGAACTTCTCTAAGTCCTTGGAGAAAGTTTGCTATAAGCTTGTCTGGGACTGGATAAATTGTAGAAATTGCCAAGAGGCTTACTTTGTCATCTAAGCCCATTGCGCTTATTGCTTCTTTAGCGTACATAATACTAACTCCGTCGCCTATTACGCCGAACTCACTGCTCCCCTTTTCAATAAAGTTGGACTCGAATTTTGTAAACTCTTCCTTAATCTTATCTAGCTTTTCGTGCAGTTCTTTGTGGAGCTTTTGTACAAATATATCGCCCAAGTACCACCTCTCTATGTTCTTAGTGAATTTGCCGCTGGGTAGATCCTTCGGATATCTCGGCAGCGAGCCCAATGTCACAATGCCACTTGCATGTGCTATTCTATGAGTAGTCCGCAGAATTACGGGGACTTTGTATTTGTCAGATAATTCAAAGGCCTTTACAGTAAGAAGCTTTGCGGTCTCCTGAGAGTAAGGTTCAAGACAAGGGATATGGAATAGTTCACAATATACTCTAGTATCTTGTTCATTCTGGGAAACCCATGCGCCCGGATCGTCAGCTATGTAAACTACAAAGGATCCATCAATACCGGTTAAATTCACAGTATTAAGAAAGTCTGAGGCAACGTTAGCCCCCACGTGCTTCATAGTCGCAAGCGCCTTCAATCCCGCCATAGCAGCGCCGCCAGCTATCTCTGCAGCAACGATTTCATTTGTCGAAACTTCAGCGTAAATGCCGATTTCTTCCGACAGTTCATTTAATATTTCAAGCACTTCCGACGAGGGCGTTCCAGGGTACCCGGTCACCACGTCGACATTTGCCTCTAATGCTCCTCTCGCGATAGCATAATTGCCCGGTAGAACTATTTTTTTCCCAGGTTCACTTAGTAGCAGATACTTTTTAAAATAGCTCACATTGTACACCTAGTAGTCTATTATGGGCGCACCTTAAAATATTTTTTGATCAATCCTTTGATCTCAACGTGCGTTGTCCTGCATAGAAATAAGAAGCCACTATCGTTGCTAGAAACGCATTAAAGCTTTAATTACATCGCTTAACCAGCAAGGAATAAATTTATTATGCCTCTGTCTATTTATTGGCCTAGAAATTAAGGTGACTTGTTAACCTCCCTGCAATAATTAATCATTGCGCTTTTAGCAACTCGCTCTTTACCGGATTTTCTTATCCTCATTACTAAATCAGCAGAGAGCTCATAAGGTTTAATATTAGCTCTCGCTAGATCTTCTTCGAAGTCGAGCTCGGTGTAAATTCCATAGGCGTTTAATAATTTATTCGCTTCATATATGGACTTCGTGTCAGTTAGTTCTCTCGCAGGCCTTATATCCTCAATAACTATGTTTGTATCCAAAAGGAATGTTAAAGTGCTTAAAAAAGACAACGTTACTTTTCTCGTTCCCCCACGGAGCGTTAACTCACCCCTTCTACCTCTATACGCAAGCAGTGAAATCAGTGAGGCCTCGGTGCTAGCTCTCTCCAGTATGTTTTCAAGCAGCTTCGCATCGGATTCGCATAAAAGCCTAATACCGAGCAACCCCCCCTTGCTCGCGATATGATCTATTCTACTTAGTAAGTATTGTTGTTCCAGTTCGCCATCACTACCAGGTGAATGTAGGGCTAATTTGCCTTTGACTACATGGAGAGCTGATAAGCCCATCCAGTCTGCAAGAGGACTCCATAGGCCCTCCTCGCATCCTACAGCAATGCTATCACCGCCTACATCAACGCCAATAATAAGATCAATCCCTTCCTTTGCTACTATTTCTCGTATCGATTTAACGTATCCATTCACCCCTCCATATAAGTCAATAATGTATATTTTTTCATTCAACGCTTCAGATACCCTAGCAGCTTGGAAAATTACCTTGTAACCACCTCGAACAGCGTAGGATCTCCCGTCTATTAAGATGTACCCCTCCTTTTTCTCCACAAAGTTAACTATCTCATCCAGCCTTAAAGGTCCCGGCGATGGATCATTAATATATCTTTCCCAAGCTATTGAGGCGATAACTGTCTTTATGTTTTGTCTCATGAGAGATCTGGATAGGACTGCAGTTGAAATTATATCTCCACCCCCACCTATTGCTAAGAGCATTACCTTCATACCTGGCTTTGTAAAACACTCAAGCACCATTGTTCTCTTGCCCTAAAATTGATAACATAGATATTTGAGCGATACTATAGTTTAAAATTTTATTTAATATATATTACCGCCCTGCTCACTTCTGCTTATTTCTCCATTCAATGCATAGCGAGTGGGCTTTGGCTTTGGGTTTCGGCACAATCTTATGAAAAATAAAATATAGTAAGGGATTTTCTTTTTTCTCAAAAGATGCGCTATTATATTAAATTGAATATTTAAGGCATATGTTTTAGGTTACTGTGTTATTTATAAGTTATTTTTTTAATTCAATATCCTCAGTAGCTCACCCGAGCGTGATTTTGCATTGACAGTATTCCCAGGAGAGGTTGTTAAGGGGAAATATTCCCCGATTGTAATAATGCTCGTTATAGTTTTGAACGTTGCGGTGTATTTGTACACTAGTTATTCTTCTTACTCGCCATTGTTCCAGACTTCTGATCAGAGCGTATTAGATTATGGCTTCAAGCCAATTTATTTACTGTCTGACCCGGTTAACGGCGTCGTAAAAATGTTTACAAGTATGTTTATACACGCAGATTTGTTCCATATATTTTTCAACATGTACTTCCTCTGGCTATTTGGCTCGCGGATAGAAGGACTTATCGGACATATCAAAACCATTGGGCTGTACTTACTTTCCGGTATTTCAGCTGTGTTATTTCATGTAGCATTCATCCCAGTTGGAGGTTATGACTCTTTGACGATACCAGCAGTTGGAGCGTCGGGGGCTATTAGCGGTGTGCTTGGAGCATATATCCTAATGTTACCGCACACCAAGCTTGTAATGTGTACCTATTTCTTCTTATTTCCTTATTGCTTCAGGTTATCTGCTTCTACGTTCCTGTTGTTTTGGTTTGCAGAACAGGTAATTTATGGATACATGAGACTCGGCGGAGTGGCATACTTTGCCCACATTGGCGGCTTCGTAATGGGCATGGCCTTAATACCACTCCTTGTTAAAGTAAGCGTAAGAGAGCCCTCATACATGGATTATATTTACAAATATCTTCAAGATTTATATGGGATATATATAGCTAAGCCAAAGGGTCTTGGAAAATTTTCAAAAATTATTTTAGCAATCCTGCTTTTGGCTATATTGGGTGGTTTCATAGGTGGAGCTCTTACGTCCCTTAACGCGTCGATATATACTACAGCTATAACTGTGAGGAACATCAAGGAGTCAGGCTCTCCTCTTTATTTAGATCAAAGCGAAGAGCTAGCACTCATAATAACATCCGAGGGGACATTATTTTCAATGAGTTATAGCGACTATATAAGGATTTTTTCAAGCAGAATACTGCCAATTATATATAACCCGACATACACAGGCAAAGAGTTTAGTGGTTACATTAGCTATAATGTAAAAATAGCCGATCTAAATGTTCCAGTACAAGTGGATTTAGATGCAAAATATGATGGGCGTGGGGCAATAATTCGCTCAAGGGGTACTATGAAATCAGTAATCGTAATACTAGACGAATATGGCAGAGCAAAACTTGGTTCTCCCATTTCACTGGACTTTGAAATAATGTCCGAACCGATTAGCGAGAAGTTGGTTGCTGGATTTTGTATTTTAGCTGCATCGTTGTGTATTTTAGCTTTGCCAGCTATCTTGAAAGCCGACAAAGTGGCGGTTTCCTCTTATGCACCTCCCTCTTTAGATTTCCCATACATTTAGAATTATTTTATTGCCTTGTTACCGTATTTGTTCAAGTAAACCAATTCATTGAGGGGCTTCCTTGGTCTTGTTGGCGGTTGTTCATTTGGATAGCCAACAGCTAGTATTGCAACTGGTATGACGTTAGTAGGCGCGCTAATCACAGCCTTTACCTCATCAATATTTCTCAACGCTTGTATCCATACTGATCCGAGACCAACAGCATGTAGTGCCAATAAGAGGTATGTTGTTGCGTTCCCGCAGTCTAGCATGTAAGAGACCGGAGATTCATCGATTTGACAGGTAACGACAATGGCAAGGGGGGCCTCTTCAAGCGGTTTAGCATAGGGGTGAAGCGATGCAAGCTTTTTCTTAACTTCATCGCTTTCTATTATTATAAATCTCCAAGGTTGGCTATTTCTTGCGCTAGGTGCATATCGTGCAACATCAATGGCCTTCATAAGTAAATCCATAGGTGGGCGCTCTTGACTGAATTTTCTAATACTTCTTCTAGACCTTAAGAACTCTAAAAATTCCTCCAACGCAAATCACCACCATGAATTATGGCTCCACAATATATTAAAGTCTTACCCAGGACCTATATGACTATGCGCTATATGTATATTCAATAACCCTCCTATGTTCAACGTTGGAAAGCTATTAAAAACCCAATTATGAGTTTAGCGTTGACTGCTTTCAAAACGCCTTAAATGCTTGCTATAACCTGTAGCATTGAGCTTAATCCCTATATCTTCAGATACGGTAAAGCTATAGAGTATTTAAATAATGGGCTATGTAATTTTGCTCATTTTATTGATGGCTCTACTTGTTGTTCGTATGGTATATGAGACGCTTTAAGCAATGAAGCGAAAGCTATGTCTCCACTCTATAGATACTTCTATCTCAATGCTTAAGTGTTTCACGATCCTTATAGTTGTGCCTAGTTCTGCGAATTTCATAGCTTGACAGATTCACGCGAGAATAAAGAAAGTGGGTGGTTTTTAAAGATGATAATTGTCGCTCAGCCCAATCCATGTTATTGAAGTATTATTGTGTTATTCACGAATTTGTTGAAGAGAAATGTTAATCAGCCAGGGGTTCACGGTGCTCACCTATCACCCGCGGCAAGGCTTCATCATACTCCTTTTCTTTCATAAATATATGAGGCTTAATAATTTCACATGTTAAAAGGACGCTGAGGTATACGGCCCATGCTAAATCTAGATGAACTTGAACGATATGAGAGACAAATAAGACTTTTTGGAGTTGCTGGACAGGAGAAACTTAAAAGCTCAAAGATAACCGTAGTTGGGGTCGGCGGCCTTGGTTCCCCTATAGCACTGTACCTAGTAGCTGCTGGCGTTGGGGAAATAAGGCTTGTAGACTTTGAGCGCGTTGAGCTAAGCAATTTGAACAGACAGATTCTTCACTGGACCGATGATATTAGTAGACTAAAAGTAGAATCTGCTGCCGAGAAGCTCTGTAAACTGAATCCCAACGTTAGAATTAGAGCTATTCCTGAAATGGCCGATGCTTCACTGCTTGAAAAGCTTGTTCCTGAATCAGATTTAGTTATTGATGCCTTGGATAACTGGAAAACTAGACTTCTGTTAAACAAGATTTGTTTAAAATACCTGAAGCCACTCATCCACGGTGGAGTTTACGGACTTTACGGCCAAGTTTTAGTGGTTGTTCCTGGGCTTACTCCTTGTTTACAGTGTATTCTACCTAAAGAACTTGACGAGACAAAAACGTTCCCGATTATAGGTTCAACTTCTGGTCTTATCGCGATGATACAAGTAACCGAAGCTATCAAGTTAATAACGGGATATGGTAAGCCTGCATTAAACAAATTAATTATGTATGATGGATATAGCATGGACTTTAACGTTATATACATCACAAAGAATCCCAAGTGTCCAGCGTGTAGCGAGGTTAGGGGTTCTTAAACATTTTTCATTTAATTTTGTATCCCCATACAAACTGCGTCCTTGACTATAGTAGCGTCAATTAGAGCCAGATCAAAAAGCGAGGAGAGCAGGCCTTTAAGTAAAAATACAAAAAGGTCTACGATTTCGATTACCTCTATTTTTTAATATTAGCGGCGTTCTGCAGTGTAAAACTCTTCTCTGAACGTCACAAACCTATCTAAAGCTATATGTGCAAAGAACCCAGCCTCCAGCTTGGGTTCATTGTCTATATATGCATCCTCTTTCTTGCGATAAGCGATTACCTCCCCAATAAATAGCACATGATCGCCATAGGGATGTTCCCCGATGACTTTGCATTCTAAATTAGCAAGCGCGTTACTAATAAGTGGAGTCCCTACCTTACTGCCTGGAACAAACTCTAGCTTTGTCTTTTTAATCTTCTCGGGTCCATGCTCTGTTCCAGTGATCCAGACATCGCTCAACATATGTATACTTGGGACGCTAATAACAAACTCCTTATATTTCTTTATCAGCTTAAATGTATATCTTGTTGGCGCGATGGACACGGCGACAAGAAACGGTTCGACTGACACGACGGTGACCCAATCAGCAGCCATGACATCGACTTCTTCATCCTTATTTCCTGACACAATAAGATATGTTCTTAAAGGATATAACAGCCTGTATAGCATGTTGGTCAACCCACTCACGTTTAAGTATAAAGGTTGAGTTTATATATTTCAGGTCGGCGCTCTTTTTAAGTTGCTTTTAGTTGAAATCATATAGATAATTCTACGGCTCTTAATTGATCTTATTTTTCTTAAAAGTTTTGATATATTTAGTTTGTTCTTCGGAGGGGTTTGATTATAGGGATCGTCAGCATGAAGCTACTATAAAGTTAGAGATTTAATACGTCTAACCAACCCGAATAAGTAAGAAAACTCAAAATGCTTTTATTTATTCCAATCTAAAATATACATGTTCTATGACGAGTGATTCGCATGGAACTAAAACTACCTGAGCCCAATAAGACGACGTGTTTGTGCCAACTTCTGATTAAGAGGCGAAGTATCAGGAAATTTAGGAAAGAGCCGCTAAAGCTAGACGAGCTATCACAATTACTTTGGACCTCGTATGGTCTCATAGACAGAAGAAGGCGCGTAGTCCCATCAGCTGGTGCTACATACCCCATTGAGTTATATTTGGTTGTTAGAGATGTTGAAGGAGTCAGGCCAGGCGTCTATAGATACATTGATCAAACGCATTCGCTAATGTTAATTAAAGAGGGAGACTACTCATGGGAACTCACGAGAGCATGTTTAGATCAATTGTGGGTTAAAGAAGCACCCGTGAACATTATCCTGGTAGCCCTATATGAAAAAACAACTAGCTGGTACGGCGAAAGGGGATTTAGATACATACACAATGAAGCGGGTCATATAGGACAAAATATATATCTAGCTTCAAGCGAAATGAGCCTTGGAACGGTTGCTATAGGCGCTTTCCACGATAACGAAGTATTGAATCTCATAGGATTGGGGAATGATTACATAGCACTCTACGTATTTCCTGTGGGTAGACCTGTGTAATTTATGGCCTATTAGACTTCAAAGTAAGTATCATGGGTGGTTCGGCAACAGTTATTGTGGCATATCTCCTTCTATGGTATAGTTTGACGCTTCTAATGTAAACAATGTAATCTGGTCTTGTCAGAGAGACTGACCTGTCTATTCCATGGGCAATAACCCTAATGGCATCCACAGTATGGGCAGGCAACCTTGTCTCTTGCCAATATAGCCTGCCGTGAAGCGTGATCCTAAAAGTGCTATCTCTGGGTAACTTAAGGTCTACTAACTCTTTGACCTTGGCTGCAACCACCTCGACATATGGGTCAACCACACTATCAACCGGGATAACTCTATATATTACGGGTATATCCTTGACGTACTCGCGTAATGCTTCTACCACCTTGTAGGGGTCATCGACCCTTAGAAGCACAAGAGATGGCCCCTTATCCACTATTACATGCTCTAAACCTATCCTTCTTAATCTACTTGCAATAAATCTGTAATTATCCAAACCCTGCTCATGGGTTATTACTATATTAAAGCTCAATTCTCTTCAACTCTCCTATATTACCCACATATCCACTCATACAGATAAGCATTATAAATATGCACTCTTCATAATTTACGTAGGTTACTTAAATGAGCATATTTCATCTGATTTAGGGTCGAGGGGTCAACAAATGGGCTACTGCAACGAGAAAACTATAGCCATCATTGGCGCCGGACGGATTGGATCGGCTATTATAGGCGCACTCAAAGACTGTTGTAGAGGTGGAGCGAGAATTGTTGCTACTGGTAGAAGAAATGAAACGCTAGAGAACGCTAAAATGCTTGGAGCCACTGTTCATCGGAGTAACAAAGAAGCAGTAAAGCAATCAGATATTATTATATTAAGTGTTAAACCGCATCATTTCCCCGAGGTAATGAGGAATACTGGCAGAGATCTCTGGAAAAATAAACTTGTTATATCGGTTATGGCAGGTATTAAGCTAAAAACATTAATGGATGTAATGCCTGGGGCAGAAATATACAGGGCCATGACAAATATCAACGTGCTAGTACGCAAGGCATCAACTGCAATAGCATTGCAGGACAATAATGCTCATAGCAAAACAGTAGTAGAGGAACTATTTAAGTGCATGGGAGCAGTGTATTGGGTCCCAGAAGAATACATAGATGTGTGGACAGGTCTGGTTGGTAGCGGGCCTGCATTTATAGCCGAAATAATAGACGGGCTTGTACTAGGTGCAGTGGCATCCGGTATGCCAAGGGATATCGCATACAAATCAATTCTAGACGTGCTTGAAGGAACGGCTATACTTTTGCGTGAAATCGATAGCCATCCAGCCGTCGTTAGAGATGAGGTAATAACTCCAGCTGGAACAACCATACGGGGGATAATGATGATGGAGTCTGAGGGGGTAAAATCAGCCCTTATGAAAACCATAGAATCGGCATACAAGAGGTCCTCTGAAATTGGAATAGAGATAGATCAGTACGTTAGACGCGAGCTAAATCTTTAATAAAATCATAAAATGTTAACAAAAATTGGAAAATTTGAAATATATAGCGTCCAAATGGTCTTTATCCCAGGGGGGTCTATGGTTACAACTGATATTATTGAGTGGGTTTTGGACAACGTTTCAAAAGGCAAGCGTGTAGCTATTGCAACTATTATAGGAAAAGATGGAAGTGCTCCTAGAGACGTGGGCACGACAATCGCAGTATCTAGTGACGGGCAAAAAAAGGGTACAATTGGAGGGGGAGAAATTGAAGATATAGTTGTCAAGGAATGTCTTATAGCTCTTCAGATTGCTCGCCCAAGGCGTATTAAAATTGCATTAACGCAAGAAAGCGAGCCAAAGGATTCAATAAAAACGCATATGATTTGTGGAGGTGTGGTAGAAGTGTTTATAGATATCGTAAACACTGTTCCTAGAGTTCTAATTATAGGAGCGGGGCACGTGGGCAAGCCTGTTGGAGACATGGCAAATATTTTAAAGTACAAAGTAGTGATTCTAGATGACAACCCTGAACTAGTTACAGCAGAAAGATTTCCATATGCTGAAAGAATCCTCGGGAATATAATTGAAAGCCTAGATAAAATTGATCTAAGCAATAATTACGATGCAGCTGTGATTACGCACGGTAAGCCAGAGCTAGAGTATCAAATACTTAAAAAATTAATAGAAAGGAGGTTTCCCGGGCATATATGGATTTTGTGCAGCAGAAAAAAGGCATTGTGGATTCTAGAGAAATTACGCAAAGAAGGCATAGACGTTGGCCAATTTAAGAATAGAGTGCATGCACCAGCAGGTTTGGACATAGGATCTGATTCCCCAGAGGAGATCGCCATAAGTATTTTAGCTGAATTGATATGTGAATTGAAGCGGTGTTTAAAACCCATAAATTCGCTTACGCTCTTTTCTACCTAGAATGAGCCCAGTTCAGTATATACGCTTCAATTGAGTTTTATCTCACGGTCTACTGCTTTTATTACTTGTATAATGTCCTCTCGACTTAGTTTGACAACTTTTAGATATTCCTTTGACAACGCTAAGAGACTTTTATTTTCGCCCTTTATCATGACAGTTATTAGTTTTGTATCGCTTTTCTTTAAATTCCGCTTAAGTGGACTCTCAAAAACTCTATCTATCCCATCTGTAACTAAAACGATAGTGCTACCTTTTATTAAATTACTGCTGAGATCTGACGTTGCTGTAACAAGAGCCCTTGTAATATCCGTCCCTCCAGCGCTCTTGATTCTAGCTATATATTCAAAAACTTTAGTGGCATCTTTTGAAGTGGGTTTCCTCCTCACGTTCATCAAGCTGTATGGCTGGCTGTCGAAGAATCTTATGTAGAAGTCGCGCCCTCCTCTCAATGCCTTCATGTATAGAGCAAGGGCAACAGCCTTGGCCCATAAGATTTTCTCTCCTTCCATGCTCCCGCTTTTATCCAACAAAACGTAGATTGACCCCATAGACTCCTCTATGGTCTTGCTGTACAGCAACAATCTTCCTTGCGCTAGTCTGGTGTAAAAGACATCATCGCTATATAGGAAATTCGAGGGAACAATTCTCTCAACATCCGACCCCAACACGAAACCCTGCCTTTCTCCCTTTTTAAATGGCCTGCTCCTCCTTGATGTTGCAATATCGCATTGCTTGATCCCCTCTAGCATTTCTATGATCTTTTTGATATCAGTCACCTTAGCAAGCCTTAAAAGTTCCAAGCTGTAATCCTCCGTAGAGAAGATGCTAATCGATCCAGGATGTAGTCCCTCAAGAGCCGACCGAACTCTAGATATATTTTCCACTTCAGAAAGCACTTCATACGCAGCTTCTTTGGCATCGTTCATGATCTTTTCATACCGCAATGAGTTATGTCCTCCCTTTAAATGCTCCTCAACACGAAATTTTTCGAATAGCCTCGATAGATATACAGCTGCAGTAAGCGTGCTTAACAACGTATCTAGCATGGATCTAGTTCTTAGCCTGACTCCCTCAGTTGTATTCGTTAGTGTTTTAACAATCGCCTTACACAATTCACAAGTGGAAGTCTCATTTAATATAGGTGCTGGGAGGTAAAGCGAATAGAATGTATCAATTCCTGCTGTTCGCGGAATTGTTTTCCCCCTAGACAAAAGGATTTCGGACAACTTAACTACTCGATCCCCTCTGTACTTTATGATAAGTTCATCATAATTAATTCCGCGCAAAGCACCTGTTTCCTTACCACTCATATTAACAGCCTTCTCTTAATCTCGTCCACAATGTTGTTTAACTCACTTAAAGTATCGATTGCTTTCTTTTTGACGTCCTCATCTGTAGTGCTCTCAACAATTTTATTAATTTTATTGCGTGCTCTCTCAAATCCCCTTAAGTACTCCAATAATTTAGGATCGAAGTCCTGTAATTTGCCTAGCAAGGTCTTTACTTCCCTGATGTTACTTACGATATCTTGTAGTTCGTTTAATAACTTATCCCTAGTCTCTAGTTCCTCTATTAAGATAATGTGAATTTTTTCAGCTTCTGCACGATCGCGCGGAGCAACGTATTTTAAAACTGATAGATCCTCTTCATTGGCTGTTAACCTGCCATTAAGGAAGCTGTGAGCAGCTATTACCTTGAGGATCTTTCCCTTTCTGCGGTCAGTTAGGTGAATTCCCTGATCTTCCAGTACGGCATATAATTTTATTAGCAAAGGCTTTATGTTGGATATATCTACACTCAATAATAGAGAATTAATTGTTTTCAGATCTTCTATTGTTAGAAGAGGGGTACATGCCCTATATCCATCCTTCTCAATAAGCCATGAAGCATTAATTAAGTCCATCCACCTGTCTTCACTAACAGGCTTAACGAAGTGTCTTAGGAGAAACCTATCGTATAAGGCCTGGTATTCAAGTTCCTCAGGCACACTATTACTTGCAGATACTAAAGCCCATAGGGGGACAGCTATTTCGTTATACCCATCGTAGATAACTCTCTCGTTGAGCAACGTTAGGAGAGTGTTAAGTATAGCTGAGCTTGCGTTAAAAATCTCATCAAGAAAGGCTATTTCGGCCTCAGGCAATTTACCCTTGGTAATTCGTACATACCGACCATTTTTGAGAGCTGAAATATCTAGTGGTCCAAATAGCTCGTCTGGTTCCGTAAATCGCGTGAGAAGGTACTTAAAGAACCTTGCTTTAAGGAGGTCTGCCGCCCTTCTTGCTAAAGCAGATTTAGCGGTGCCCGGCTCGCCAATTAGAACAATGTGTTCTGAAGTCATAAGTGCAAGAGTGATTGCCAGTCCTTCATCCTCTCTTCCCACAAACGGCTTCACCAACTCGATCCTAAACCTTTTAATTAACTGAATAAGTTCCTGAAGGTCTTCACTGATCAAATGAACACCTCTATTTTTTATTGATTTTAAACTATGCTAAAGGCATTGTTTAATTGCCAAAAAAGTTATATCTAACAGGCACTTAATAATTACTAAATCGAAAACCGAGGGCAATACCTATATATGAATCATTGGGATTGCTACATTCTAGTGCTCAAAGTTAAGTCTCACATCGAGATACTATTAGCGAATAAGATAGTCAAAGTGATCCCCAATCTCTACTTATATGTTGGTTCAAGCAAGGGCCCTGGAGGAGCTCTTGCAAGGATATCGCGTCATCTATCGAAAGAAAAAAGTCTAAAGTGGCATATAGATGCGTTGACGGCGAATTACTGTGTCGAAATCCTAGGTTGTCTTCTGATCAAGTCCAAATGTAGCGATTGCGAAGTCGAAATTGCTAAACAGCTGGCTCTAAACTTTAACTACATACCCAAGTTTGGCTGTACAGATAAATCAATTAGCGTATCTCATTTATTTCAATGTAGCGATTTACCAGAACAATGTATATACAGAGCGTATAACCTAGCCGAAGAAAACAGTTGCACAGAAGACATGGTCTACGTCGAAAGTTACTGATGTGCGATAGCTTCAACGGCGCCCAGTAGTTTTAAGAAGTGCTCGTAGGATTTGCTCTTCCTCAACTTCTTAAAATAGACAATATATTGTGGGTGCTTCTTAATTATGCTTCGCATAGCTATATTTACTAATTTAATTCCCTCACTATTTAAGTAACCCTTGCTGAAATAACAATCAGCTTTATTATATGCAATTAATAGGATTTTTAGTGCGTTATTGGTCTCTCTGCTGTTTACCGGCGCATCACTTTCAATTAAAAATTGGTCATAAGCCATTTATTGCGACCCCTATCGTAGGCCCGTTCTGCAAAATATGTAGACGGTTATGCCTTAATATTTCTACAACGTCAATAGAGTTGTCCTATACATTCATTAAAATTTAGCCTTTAGTAGTTAATTACCTTGATTTTTGTTAATTGGTCAATGAATAAAAATCTAGTGCTCATAGGGGACAATACGATAATCTATAATGATATGGACAGTGAGAACAGTTAGGAGAATTTCCCCAGCAATCAACCTCGTTACTCAGAGTATAACTACACCAGTTCACGAGCTCACAGTCTATGCATGAAGGCATGTAGTTGAAATATAGCTTGAAAATCATATTTGCGTTTTTGTGCCAAACATATACTATGTTCTCTCTTAAGGCATCGCCGATCACCACTCTCTTAATTGTTCGCTTAACCCCGCCTAGTATTGGATGCCAGGAATGCGCCATATACATACAAGGCGAGATCTTGCCGTCAACTCCTACAAATAATGCTTTATTATTTATAAAGGGACAAATTCTAGAAGTGTAGTAACCAGCCTTAGGCAGCCACATCTTAATGGGCATACTTATTAATCTAACTGCTATTTTATCAATGTGATTGCTTAGCCTACTCAAACATTCTTGATCGCTTAAACAGTCTATTTTTTCGATGCCTCCTACGTAAGGTATACAGTGACTTAGATATATTTCCTGGATACCAACGTCAACAGCATAATCTGGGAGTTTAAGCATCTGATCAACATTAAACCGAGTTATAGTGAAAATAGCCTTGATAATTGGTTTTTGTGTCCTCCTACTTTTCTTCAGATAAGCGAGCTGGACTAAATCACTTGAGAGCGCGGATAAATTGCTCGCTTTTCTTATCTGCTCATATATCGAAGCATCTACTGCATCAATGCTAATATAGAGCTCGTCCGCCAAGTCTAGGAGAAAATTTATGTACTTTCCTATCAATGAGCCATTAGTATTAACAACCACGTAGAGTCCTCTGCTCTTAGCGAACTCCAACATATCTCCAAAATAAGGGTTTATCGTTGGTTCCCCCCAACCCGAAAACACTAATTTCCTAATCCCTGAGGATATCGCATTATTGACGATAAGTCTAAACTCGTCTGTCTTCATGTCCTGATAAGCTAGTTCTTCGGCACTGTAACGGAAGCAGTGAACACAGGAAAGATTACACCGCGTAGAGATCTCTACAATTAATTCGCGGGGATTTGAATATTTCTTTAACTTGATCTCCCAATCTCCTACATCTATAACCAAGGATCATACCCTCATGGAAAGCGATTATGAAAATTCAAAAAAAAGAATTAATAGATCAGCCTAAAAGTAGGCCTTCTTCCTCTAATCTATTGGCTAGCCATTTTAAGCCTAGCTCTTCCAATCTTGCCCGTGTTGGTCTTCCCTTTTTCCACCCTCTAGCAGCGTAATATTCTGGTAACATTTCATTGATCTTAGCTACATACCCCTTTGAAGGACCATCTAGAATTGGTTGCTCCAATAATCTCTTAGGTAGAGTATCATAGTCTTCGCCGTCTCCAAAAGACAATACATTGAATACTCTTTCTGCATTGTAAATTCTCTCCCCAATCGAGTAAAACTCCTCTAAGGTTAAATTCCATCCAGTGACTGAAGATATTTGCTCCGATAGCACATCTGCATAATACGCGAATGTAACGAATTTACACACAACCATACTATCTACAACGGCAAACGAGTCCTGCATTTCCTTTACCAACTTTCCTTTACCTTCCGTAACAAATCTGTCTGATTTTAATGGGACACCAAGTATTTCAGGGGAGATCAGATAAGCCCGTAGGTGACAACCTCCACGGTTGCTTGTAGCATATGCCAAAGCATGACCCTGAATGCCCCTCGGGTCATATGCAGGTAGCTCTTGGCCTCTCACGGTCATAGCTACTTCTGGGTCCCCATACTTGGCTGCAAGTCTCATCGATCCCTCTGCGATGTCATTACCAATACCGGATCTATATCCAGTCCTCCAAACTAACTCTACAATTGCCTCTCCTCTACCCCACGTTGCGTTTAGCCCCCTAAGCTGATCTTGAGGTATTTTGCCCCTTTCCACCAACTCGAAGAATGTGCCAATGACGTGCCCCATTGTTATGCCGTCTAGACCGAGCTCGTTAGTAAGGTAGTGAGCCTTGGCCACAGCAGAGAGATCATCGGTGCCTGTTTGGGCTCCTAAAGACCACACCGTCTCATATTCGGGGCCGTCGCCTTCGCCAGAGAACTTTTCTGTTCTTACACGTGTATATCTTGCGCATCCAATAGGACATCCCCAACATATGGATGCCTTTTGCTTGTCCCAATCCATGATATCTCTGGCGATTGTCTCTCCGCTAATCTTTTCGGCGCCTTCAAATACGCTCTTCTTGAAGTTCATAGTCGGAAATACTCCATGGGCGTTAATTATGTTTACTAATATGGCGGTTCCGTATTTCGGTAATCCCTCGCTGGTTACTGGAGACTTTTTAATTAAGTCAATTGACTTAACTACTACTTCTTTGAAGAGCGCCTCATTGCCTATAGGTGGCTTCATGTGTCCTCTTACAGCTATAGCCTTAAAGTTCTTACTCCCCCAAACGGCTCCATGTCCTCCACGACCAGCTGCCCTTCCCTTGTCATTAATTATACACGCAAACCTCACCAGTCTCTCTCCTGCCGGACCTATACACGCTACCTTAATCTGTTTTGACTCATCCTTGCCTATTAACGGGGAAATCTCCTCAATGATAGTGTCCGTAGTTGAGTGTGTGTCCATTCCCCAAAGGTGTTTTGCATCTCTTAACTCTGCTTTGCCATCATGAATCCATAAGTAAACAGGTCTCTCGGCCTTACCTTCGATGATGACCATATCGAAGCCAGAAAACTTTAACTCAGGACCAAACTTCCCGCCACTGTGAGAATCGTGTATGGTGTTTGACAGCGGAGACTTTGTTATAGAACACCATCTACCAGAGGCTGGTATCCCCGCCACACCAGTTAATGGTCCGGTGGCTACAATAGCTTTGTTCTCAGGACTCAGTGGATCTATCCCTGGTTTAACTTCTTTTAACATGTAGTAAACGCCTAGACCTCTTCCGCCAAGCCACATTCTCAAGGTGGGTTCAGGAGGTAAGGGTTCATGGTATACTTTTTCCTTCCATAAGTCAACGCGAAGGATTTTACCCATGTATCCTCCGAGCATTGGATATTACCCTTTATTAATAAAAACAAACCTATATAAATATATTGTACACTGGATTATTTTATTTATAAAAACCAAAAACAATACTAAGTAATACGGTATTACTAGGGATATTTTGTCTCTTGCTCTTCAAAAGGAGATGGGGGCATGATTAAAGTCGTCGTAAACTTTATCTCTATTTACGCTGAGAAATTGGGGAAACAAAGAATTTACGAGCTACCCGAATTGACTACTGTTGAAAAGTTAATAGAAATCTTATCTAGCGAGCTCCATGACATAAAGATCAAACCTATAATTCTTGTAAATTACAGATTCCCAAAGGAAGGGCAGGTACTAAACAACGGTGACGTAGTGTTAGTAATGCCGCCATTCGCTGGTGGTAAATAGCCACAACTCCATTGAGCCCCCTGCAAGGAGATGATCACAAAAATATTTATTAACCCTTATCAAAGTACTGGAAAACGTTCAATCGGTATGCGAGTTGGGTTAAATGGGAATAGAACCAGAGAATAGAGAGGCAAGGGGTTCTACAGCTCCTTTAAATGTAATGCAACTGAACCCGGGAATGGAGAACGTAACAGTAAGGGTCAGGGTACTAGAGACAAGTGAACCAAGAACAATTGATACGAAAAGGGGCGCCCGAACTATAAGCAATGCCATTGTGGGCGACTCAACAGGCAGAGTAGAAGCTGTGTTATGGGGCGAAAAAGCAGGGGCACTAAAGACCGGCGATGTTGTCGAGATAAACGGCGCCTGGGTCACTGAATTCAGAGGCAGAGTCCAGTTAAACGTAGGAAGAAGTACTAATATAAAACAAATTTCGGGAGATTCGGTTCCTGAAACGGTTCCTGAATCCCAGCCACGTGCTACAGGTAGAAGTGGCTCGTTTGGTAGAAGAGGTTTCCAAAGAAGGAGAAGCATGAGAAGTGAGTGATATGAGCAATGACAAAGAATTCAGCGAGAAGATTGACAGCGAAGTTTTAGGTAAGTACACAGAGATGAAGGAATCAAAGCCGTCTAGGCGCGGTCAATTTGTTGGCTCGGAGGCCGATAAGTTCTACGTTGCTTTAAGCGAAGAAGCTGTATACGAATTGTCTCCCTTGGCTTACTATGTATGGGTATTATGCGATGGAGACCATACAGTCGAAGACATGGTAACGGATATTTCCACTAATGCGAAAGTAGAGTATCACGAGGTAGTAGAGCCCCTTATAATTGTCCTAGATGAAATGAAAAAAGCGGGTCTAGTGGATTATTAAAGCGCGCTTAATAAGGTTTACTCATAAGTAAATTTAAATTACACCTTTTTCTATATTAATCCCTTGGGATGACCGAGGACTCCAAAACCGAAAGATGCGGACACTCCACCCCTAGGGGACTCATCATCTGCTTCACTAAGAGTCATTACTTGTGGGCAGCGCCTACAAGTTCTTCTAGACTGTGGAATCCTAAAAATGTAACCCAGTCTCTAAGACCCTCTATAGTCTCGAAAACGATTCTCGGATTTTTCAGGAATGCGCTTCCAATTTGAACAGCCTTCGCTCCTGCAAGTATAAACTCTGCCGCATCTCTCCAACTTATAATTCCCCCGCATCCTATTATCTCTGGCCTGTATTCCTTGAAGACATCGTAAACAACTCTAATAGCTATCGGTCTTATTGAAGCACCAGAGAGACCTCCCTGTTTATTTGATAAAATTGGAGTCTTTGTGTAAATATCAATTGCCATGGCCTTGATGGTGTTTATCAATGTAATTGCCTTAGCTCCAGCCTCAAGTGCTTTGCCAGCCGATTCAACGACCCTGTCCGAGACGCCTAATTTGACTATTATGGGTATTTTTATCACTGATGCAATATTTTTTATTACATCTCTCACCGAGGACGGATCCGACCCTATCTCTAAGCCGTAGCCTTTTACGTGTGGACAACTTAAATTTACCTCTATAGCGTCTACCCCTGCTTCTTCGGCAACGATTGCTAATTTGGCGTATTCTTCAATGTAGTTTCCCCCGATACTGAGAATAATGGGCTTCTTGAAATCTTTGATCTTAGCTATAAACCCCGGAATGAAATCTATGCCCGGATTAGGCAGACCCACTGCATTTAAGAAGCTATAATTGTTTAACTCAACCAATATAGGTGGCTGATACCCCTCTCTTGGTCTTACTGTAAATGTTTTAGTCACAATAGCAGAGAAACCTGCATTAACAAGAATTGTGATATGTTCTGGCTCTGAACCTAGTATGCCACTTGCGTTTAACACCGGATGTTCTAGTTGCAACCCTGCAATTTTAGTTTTGAGGTCTATTCTCGAGATAAGGCATCACCTCATTGCACTTAAATACAGGGCCGTCTCTGCAAAGGAGCATTGGTAATGGTTTCAACACACAACTTCCACATGCACCGTAACCGCACTTAATCAAAGCCTCGAGGGATATATACACAAAATTGCCTTTGTTAAGAGAAGAGCACAATTCTCTTAGCATATCTACAGGTCCAACGCCTAATGCTATTTCCCATCTTCCATTATTTTTCTCTAAGAGCTTCATCGCTAAATCGATAGCGCGTCCACAATAACCAATAGTGCAGTCCTCTGTAGCGTAATATATATCCCCTACACCGGCAACCAGTTCCCTCACATTAAAAATCATATCTCCTTTACGAGTTCCCCATACAACGTCGACATTTATTCCATAGTTGCTCGCGTAATCTACGAGGTAGGGAAGTGGGGCTATGCCCACACCGCCTGCAATAAACAGCAATTTCTTGTAACCATCAAGTGCTATTGATTTGCCCATAGGACCTTTAACTCCAAAGAAGCCTTCTGTGTCCCTGAGGGCCTTTGTTCCCCTGCCTACTACCTTAAATATAACCGAGACTTTATTCTCACGATATTGAGATATTGACATAGGTATTTCATCGATCCCAGGTATCCAAATATTTATAAACTGGAGTGGTTTGGGTTTTTCTATGACCCCATCAAGAAGCTCGAACTCGACTTGATAGTACTCACTGCTAAGCTTCCGTGTACTAAGTTTCCTTGCACTCTTGAACAATTTAATCGACCTTGCTCTTAAATGACTCAAGATATTTTATTATGTTGATGTAGTCTCCTTCTTTGATTAGACCAGCATTATATAGATCCCTAAATATACTACTTGCAGTTGCTAGTGAATACAGTTCTACCCCATGCCTATAGAGGTTTTCCCGTGCACCCTGCTCTCTATCCACAAGAACCACTGTCCTCACTGGGATTGAGCCAGCCTCTTTGAGATTTACTATTGCTTTTAAAAGCGAGTTTCCAGTGGTAACTACATCATCTATTACAAGAGCTCTCTTACCCGAAACATCTCCTTCAACTCCTAGACCTGTTGCATAGTTCTTTTTCTCTTTTCTTACATAGGCCATGGGCTTATTGATGAAACATGCTATATATGCTGCCAATGGTATGCCTGCAGACTCGACGCCTACAATAACATCAATATCCATGAAGGGTACTCTAGAAATCAGTTCCTGAACAACTCGACGAGTTAAATCTGGGAAACTGTATAACCTCCTCATATCAATATAGAATGGGCTGTACAGTCCTGAGGATAGCTTGAATTCGCCTAGCTTAACCATCCCATTTTTATACAGCTCTACTGCGAACCAAGACATAGTCTCACCTTCCCTAACTGAGCCCGATATATCTCTTGAGCTCTTTTCCCCGGATTGTCTGACCTAGTTATATACCTACCCACAATTTCGAAGTCTGCACCTGCACAAATGGCGTCTCCTGGCATTGCACCTTGAACTCCTATACCAGGAGAGTATAGCTTTAACTTATTTCCCACTCTCTCCTTCGTTTTCTTGATTATATCAAGCCTAGTGGCAGGTACCACAATTCCGTGTATACCTAGGTTTAGCGCATCTTGAACTATGTCTTCATAGTGTTTATCCAAGTATCTAGTTGAGCCTTTGTGGCTCATAGAGGCAACGATTATAACATCTATGCCTAGAGTGCGAGACTCTTCTACGAGTTTATCAATGCCATCATCGACTCCGATAAAGCCATGAGCAATAACTGCATCTACCTCGAAACTAGAGAGTTTTCTCAGCGTAGAGACCATTATATCGCCGATGTCCGCTAGTTTTAAGTCTGCAATAACCTTTCTGTGAGATATTTTCTTGACTTGAGAAATTACACCTGCACCCTCTTGGAGTATCAATGGAAGTCCTATTTTATACCCTAAAACGTAGTCCTTAGTCTCCTCAACTATTCTTATAAAGCTGCTGTTTTCCTCTTTTGAACCAAACGGTGGATCAAGAGCTAATACTAACAAATGCCCGCTAATTTATATGCAATATAGGCTTTTTAAATTATTTGTTCTTTGCATCTATCTTTGAGTACCTCAATATCGACTCCTTAATTCTAATAGGGTCTAAGTAAAGTTCAACTGCGTTAATTTCTCTCAGAATTTTTAATGAACTTTCAACTATATCTCCAGTCCTTTTCCTGGCCACGTCATATAGTGTCTCGCTTAACGACCAAGGGTAGTAAATCCACACCCATTCGTTAAATTTCTCGACGTAATAATCTGGAATAAACGAGCTACTGGATTTGTAGTGTAAAACGGCGGTTTTGACGAGGTTAGATCCAGCGTCTTTAATGAATCTAGTTACCTTAGCCATTGTTGCGCCGGTGTCTACAACCTCATCTACCACAAGAACATTTAAACCATTTAAATTAAACCTCTCGTGCACAAGCAATTCAGGCTCCTCCCTTATACGTACTCCAGTCCCCCAAAATTTGGATCTCAACACAATTAGCTCTTCTACACCTATAACATCACTCATAATTCTGGCTGGAACTAGTCCTCCCCTTGAAATTGCAACTATAGCATCAACTTCCAGATCTTCATCTAAAACTATTGAAGCTAGCTTGTAACACTGCTCTAGAGCCCTACTCCAGGGTATATACAATATTTTCAAAATAACTCACCTAAGTACACTTATTTCCAGGCTCTTTGCTGATAGCTTTTTTAGCGAAATCCAGAGCTCTCTCCACAATCTTCCTAACGTTCTTTGTAACGTATTCTGGCGTCATTATCGCTTTTAACTCTTCTTCACTAAAGTAATGAGACAGCTCTGGATCTTTCATTATAGCCCCAAAGAGGGTCTCCTCGCTACTAACGGGTGGCACTAAACTTCTCACTTTCTCATAGGCTACATTTCTATGCCACCCTTTCTTAACGAGCTCTGAGACTATTATCTCGCTATAAATACCCCCTCTTGTAAGTTCTAGGTTTCTTCGTGAAGCATTAGTATCAAGTTTAATAGTTTTCAATAGCTTTATTGTATCCTCGAGCATTTGATCTATTGTGAGGATTATGTGAGGAATTATTACGCGCTCGCTGGCACTATTGGTTAGGTCCCTCTCGTGCATCAATGGTATATTCTCAAGGGAACTGAGAGACAGCCCTCTTAAAATTTTAGCCAAGCTCGATACTCTCTCTGCAATAACTGGGTTCCTTTTATGCGGCATAGCACTACTTCCAATCCTTTGGACTGCCTCATATATTTCGCCTATTTCTGTCCTAGAGAGCTCTCGAGCTTCCAGCGCTAATCTATCTAGCTGAGATCCGAGTATCGCTAGATCAACTGCTAATTCTGCAAAGCTATCTCTAGGCGCCACCTGAGTAGTTATGGGGTGTGGTTCCAAGCAAAGCTCTTTTCCAACCATCCCCTCAACTAATATCCCCTTCTCACCCCACGACGCCATCGTGCCCACAGAGCCGCTCATCTTTAACTTAACAAGCCTGTTCTCCAGCTCAATTAACCTCTCGTAGCTTCTGGATAGCTCATACGCATAGTTAGCAAACTTGAATCCGAATGTAATTGGTAGAGCGTGTTGGCCGTGAGTTCTACCAATTACATAATCATCGACATGCTTTTCTGCAAGCTCCATTAAAGTGTCTATAACTCGTTTTATCTTATCCTTAATAATTCGAAGTGCTTCTCTAAGTATGAGGGCCCACGCGGTATCTACTATATCGTAACTCGTGGCCCCTAAGTGAATGAATTTACCGCATTCACCACATCGTTCACCTAAAATGAACGCTAAGGAGGCAATATCGTGTCCTGTTATAAGCTCCATTTCATACATTTCCATGGGCTTTAGCTTCTCCGCGCATACTCTGACCTCCTCATAGCAACGTGCAGGCGCTAAACCTGCCAACACGAGCCCTTTGAGCAAAGCTACTTCCACATTTACGTATGTTCTCACTATATTTGCCACTGTAAACAGGCCCCTTAACTCTTGGGAACCGTATCTCCAGTTAAAAACGCACACATGTTCAGCCACTGTAATCACCTTATAGTGTTCTCACGATCCCTCTTGCTGCGAGGACGCCGGTCGCCGCAGCTACATTTATACCCCTTGACAGCCCTACGCCATCCCCTGCCACATAAACAGAGGGGGCTGTTGTCTCAAAATTTTCGTTTATTTTGGCTTTAACGCTGTAATATTTTATTTCAGGTGCATAAAGAAGTGTTTGCGGGGAGGCTAAACCTGGATAAAGGACATCTAGCCTTTCAATGGCCTCGAGAATGTTCTCCATTACCCTTTGCGGTAGGACCAAACTAATATCGCCAGGCGTTGAATCTCTAAGCGTAGGTGTTATAACGCTTCTCGATATCATATCCCAGGTGCTTCTTCTGCCCTTTTCGAGATCTCCGAGCCTTTGTATAATTGGTTTACCTATACCTACTTTAGTAGCTATCCTAGCAATAGATTTGCCTAGTTCAAGGACATCCGTATATGGAACGGTGAGCTTCAGAGTTACTAACAGTGCAAAATTAGTGTTCTTCGATTTAACAGTATTATATGATTCCCCGTTTACGCCTACAGTTCCATCATCGTACATCTCCTTTATCACATAACCCTGGGGATTAGTGCAGAATGTTCTGACCATATCATCATAGGACCTTGTGTACATCACTACTTTAGGATCGTAATTTACTTTAACGATGTGCTCAGTTATATAATACGGAACTTCCACGCGGACGCCAATGTCTAAAGGCCCAGGTTCAACCTCGATCCCCAATCTTTCAGCAATGTCCTTAAACCAGCGAGCACCTCCGCGACCGGGAGCTAAAAGCACTTTGTGTGCATAAAAATCCCCACTACTGGTGTTCAGCTTATAAATGTTCTGGTCACTAGCTATGTCAATTACGGATGTAAAAGAAAATATCTTAACGTTGTTTTCCTCGAGAAATTTAGTTATGTTGTAAACAACTTTGATAACATTCTCAGAGCCGAGAACTCTTTGAGTTGCAGGGATGAACTTTGCCCCCGCTTTGGCAACTAGCCTCTCAATACTACGAATCTTCCTTAAATCAGGCTCTAGAAGTGTTTCCTGAGGTGCACCGAACTCTAAGAGGATCTTGTCTACATACTTAATGACTTCCTCCGCTTTCTCCCAACTACCTAGTAACTTATCTAGGTCTCCACCAATATCAGGCCTTAAATTAACAGTTCCACTGCTAAAAGTTCCTGCCCCTCCTATTCCATATAGTATATGACAAATAACGCATGAGCCACAGTTTAAAAGCTTACCTGTATAAGAACCCGATGTATCTATTGCTTCCCGGGTTATCGGGCATGATCTTTCCTCAACTCTAGCGCCTCGATCAAATAGGGCTACCTTCAATGATCCACCTGTGAGTTTAATTAATTCAACTGCTGCGTATATCCCAGCCGGCCCTCCACCAATTATAGCTACATCATATTCTTTCATAGCTCGACACCCAACTCCAGCGTTCTATCTACAATATCTTCTACCTCTTCGCCAGTGCCGATAAGGGTTACAGGTAGTTTCAGCTGTGATTCTATATTGTCAATCCATCTCTTAGCAGTACTGGGTAACTTGTCCCATGTTCTAATGCCCCGAACCTCAGGAAATATCGAATCAAGTTTAGTAATAGCTATCTGAGTTGCAGAGTTCAATCTTATCGCCCTCAAGGCAAGATCGTAGTTAAATGGGGCTACTCTCCTCAGCCTTCCTGTTACTGTTCCTCGCTCTATCCAACCAAGCTTTATTATCTCCTCTTGGCTTAGTTCTCCGGGTAATGGACCTTCCCCTACTCGCGTAACATAAGCCTTAAAAACCATTACGATCTCGTCAACTTTCTTGGGGCCTAACCCTACCTCAGAGAGTAGTCCTGCAGCAGTGGTGTCCCTGCTTGTGACATATGGATAGGTTCCATGGTATAGAGAGAGAAATGTTCCTTGTGTTCCCTCTATAATTACTTTTTCGTTATTTTCTAATGCATTATTTAAAGTGGTAGGTACATCGCATAAGTAACTCTGAAGCTCCTTGAAGTCTGCGGCAAGTTTTAACCTCCTTAAAACCCTATCTGAGGTAGCTGAGCCAACACCCTGAAAAGTTGACCCTATGTGCGATAATACTGCATCTGACTTTTCTCTTTCAACGTGATTTTCCTCGATGATGCCTGTCTTGTAATCGACGATTACTCTCTTTTCAACGCCCAGCGATTCGACCTCCTTAAAGAATACATCCAGTTTAATTAGTGCTCCTGGGGGTATAAGCAACTTGGCCTCAGGGTTGATAAAGGCTGCGGGTATTGACCTAAGCTTGTAATTTTTGTTCTTATATACGACAGTGTGACCGGCGTTTATTGAACCAGTTCTAACTGCATATCTATAGTTCTTTGCGAGCGATATATATGCGGCTATCTTTCCTTTTCCTTCATCGCCGAAAAAGCCACCCACTAATAATGTTAACACGCTCAACACCCACTTATGCATTTTAGTGAATTTTTATTTTACGTACTCAATACATGTTAATGATGTCTACCACGCTTATATTAGTTGTCTTTTTAATGAATGAAGAAAATATTGACTTCAATTGATCTAATCGGGGTATTTCTGGGCCTTGACCTATTTGCTATATAAACTTAACTTAATCGAGGTCAGCCTCAATCGCTTCACTTAACACAAGCATGTGACGGATATTTGCACTAATTAACCTGAATTTCATCTATATTAATGCTAAGTTGTGGCGTGACTGATTTGCCGGTGTACTTGATTACTGTTAGTGGGGAAATACCTCTTAGAACAAGTAGAACAAGGCCTAAATTCTACAGGGTTCTACTTGAAAATATTGGCGATGCTGTGAGGAGAGGGGGTGCAAACGTACTTGAGAATAAAATTATCAACGCAAAAATACTTATTGTGACGGATAAGGAGGCATTGCTTAACATATCAAGAGTGTTTGGCGTTCATAGGGTTGCGAGAGTAATAGATTACCAATTCAAAGACCTGCGAGATCTTTCAATGTGGATCTTTGAGAACACAAAGGACATAGTCAAGGATAAAAAGTTCGCTATTAGAGTTAAAAGAAGCGGAGTACATTCATTTAGATCAGTTGACGTTGCAAGGGAGGCCGGAGCTCTTCTGAAACCACTATCTAGTGGGGTTGACTTGGATAACCCAGAGATAGAGTTAGAGGTTGAGGTTCACGGAGATACTGCTTTTCTGTACAAAGAGTCTCTAAGTGGTCCAGGCGGTCTTCCATTAGGCGTAGAGGGGAAGGCCCTTGTTCTGTTTTCTGGTGGGTTTGATTCCCCCGTTGCTGCATGGCTTATGGCCAAGAGGGGGATTCAAGTAGATTTCCTTCATTATATGATGGGGTCTTCTCAAGCATCGTATTACTCTTTTATGGTAGCTCGAAAACTTGCCCAAGAGTGGCTTCATGGATACGGATCAAAGTTCATTGTTGTAGATTTTACGAACGTCATCATGGAGATATCCAAAAAAGTAGAGTGGGCCTATAGACAGGTGATCTTAAGAGCGTTAATGTACATTATATCCTTTAAGCTAGCTAATAAAATGAACTACGATGGTATTGTTACCGGCGAGTCCATTGGGCAAGCATCGAGTCAAACTCTTAAAAACATCTCTTCAATAGAGGCGGCCATTAAGCCCTCCTTACCTATATTCAGGCCACTTATCAGCCTTGATAAAGAGGAGATAATTAAAGTATCAAGGGTTCTTGGCTTATTTGACTTATCGTCAAAGGTAACAGAGTCCTGTGCTATTGCACCTCAAAGAGTAGTAACCTCTACGACGCCGAACGAGATAGTTGAACAATTAAGTAAAATAGATCATTCCGTTATAGAAAGTGCAGC
Source organism: Desulfurococcaceae archaeon (assembly GCA_038888155.1). Classification (GTDB taxonomy): domain Archaea; phylum Thermoproteota; class Thermoprotei_A; order Sulfolobales; family Desulfurococcaceae; genus UBA285. Next base: position 185,778 of record JAWAJB010000002.1, on the reverse strand, counting down.
GTCTTCAGCTAAAATATTCTATGTAAGTAAAGCTAGACCAGAGGATATAATATTAACCAATGATATCGAAATAGATTTTATCCCAGAAGATGCGATTGTAATAGATGCAAGATCAAGACCGGAGATAGGAAAACTGCCAGCAAATGCCATACCAATAAGCAAGGTGAGCCCTCCGGAGCTTCCTAGGGACAAGATAGTAATTGTCGTATGCGAGACCGGTAGCATTAGCTATTTGTTAGCCAAAATGTTTAGGGAAAATGGAGTAATGGCCTACAGTCTTAAAGGAGGATTAAGGGGGTATTCCCTAAGCCGATAGGACAAATTTCAAATTTCTCAGCTATGAACAGTGTTCAAGTGGATTGCTAGCTTTCGTGCTTTTTCATGTAGCTTATCACTTCACGCGCTTTAGGTCCAGATATCCATGTAACGAGCTCTTCTGGTAAGCCGTAAGATCTAGCAATTCGGGCGGCATACCTTGGATTAGAAGTGAATATTACTCTTAAGTAGGGCAATACTTCGCTTTTAAAGCTTGCTCTGCTCATTTGCAATCTACTAGCTAAATATGTAGCTATTGTCTCCCTGAGTTCCCTTGATTTTTTAGTCTCTATCAAGAGCCTTATTCTCTCTGGCATTTTGAAAGCTACCCACCTATACTTGTAAGTTGTCCTAGCAAAAGCTACTCCAGGTCCCATTAGATCCGTAACAAAGGAGAGCAGATCCCAGTTTTGCGTTTTAATTATCCTACCCAGGTATACATCAGCCCTGCTTAATGCCTCGTAGGCCCTCCAAACCTCGATATCCGACTCGTAGTATGATGGAATGTGTTCATTTACCCATGTAATGATCTCATCGGGTGATAGATCGGATGAGGTGATTGCATTTTTTGCTTGAAATAAGTACTTCGCGGTAAAAAGCTTCCTAAGGGCATCCCAAGGAGCGTAAATTCTATCCCTATACGTGGTAATTGCCTTGACAGTATCTAAGGTCACCAGCTTGTTGAGAGCGGACACAGCTTCGAGGTCATTTATAGCGCTTCTTATATCGCCCTCGCTTCTCCTAGCTATCTCATCCAGCGCCTCTTTATCGCATTTAAGATTCTCGGCTGTGCATATTTTATTGAGGATCAATAAAACGTGCTTTTCTTTGAGTCTATCCATGGCAACTATTTCAGAAACCTCCCGTAAGGGCCTTAAGTGTTCTCTATACGGATTATTAGCAGTCATTATTACGGGGTTTCTAGTGTTCCTGATAACATCCCAAAGGGCCTCGATGCCCCCCGCATCTGCCCTTGGGTCTAAACCATCAACTTCATCCAGCAAGATCAATCTTTTTTTCCCACTCAACCCACTTGTTTGAGATGCCATTTTTGCCAATCTCTCTATGTCGCCTCTCCTCCTGTTATCGCTAGCATTCATTTCAAACAATTCATATCCATATGTCTTTGAAATGGCTTCAACCAGGCTTGTCTTTCCGCACCCAGGAGGTCCATACAAAATGAGAGCCCTATTCTTGGGGACGCCCTGTCCCCAGAGGTTTAGCCACTCTAATACTTTCTCCTTAGCATTATCTTGATCCACCACCTCGTCTATGTGCTTAGGTCTGTACTTTATGATCCACGGCACATTGGTTGAACTCAAACGCTACACCTTGATTTTTTTGCCGATTAGGGCTAGGCGGGCAAGAAACGCATTTAATTGAATTTCGTCATCAGCACCTTCCACTAATCTAAACTGTATTTCGCCTGCGTAATCTGAGATCATTACTTTAAGGTCATCAGGTATTTTAATCTCGCCGCTAAAGATTTCTCTATGAATTTGTTTAATTATGTCTACGCCGCTCAATCCATAAGTAACCATTAAGTCCCTTAGCTTTTTCCTTGCCTCTATAAAGTTGCCCCCTAGGGATAACTGTAACATTTCTCGTACTTCTTTAGGATGAGCCAGGCCTACTACTTTGTAAACTGACTCCTCAGTTACCTCGCCAATAGCTGCAGCGGCCTGAAGGGTATTTATAGCTTTCCTCATATCTCCCTCTGAAATCTCGTATATTGTTTCGAGGGCTTTCTCGTTGAACTTGACTTTCTCCTTAATGCAAATATCTATAAGTCTCTGAACCAAGTCTTCTTTCTTCAGCGCCGCGAATCTAAAAACAGCGCACCTACTCTGTATAGGCTCAATAATTTTGCTAGGGTAGTTTGCAGTTAGTATAAACCTCGTGCTCGCAGAGTATAACTCCATTAACCTCCTTAATGCCTGCTGAGCATCAGCAGTCATATTGTCTGCCTCATCAAGTAAAATTACCTTGAATGGTATTTCTCCAACAACTTTCGATCTTGCAAATTCCTTTACCTTGGTTCTAATAACCTCAATTTTTCTCTCGTCAGAGGCATTTAGTTCCAGCATGTACTGCCTGTAGTTATCGCCAAAGAAGTCGTGGCTTAATGCGTGGGCCACAGTGGTTTTACCTGTGCCAGGGGGGCCTGTAAACAATAAGTGAGGTATATTTCTTTCTATAATGAACTTTTTAAGCCTCTCCACAATTTCCTTTTGGTTCACAACGTCGCTTAATGAGCGGGGCCTGTATTTCTCTATCCAAAGGAGTTCACTCAGTGCAAACACCTCTAAACACATTCCTTAAAACTATACTTTCAATGTAGGTAATAAAGGGGTGAACCGATTAAGAAGCGTGGAGGATGTTGTCTTGAATGGGCTGATAGAGCTCCTGGGCCAACTCGTTGTAAATTATGTGAATAGAGATTTCGAAGAAGAGGAAGTAAAAGTGGCTTATGTAGGCAAGCCGGCTAAAGTATTCATAGAAGACGACTATGTCGAGCTCTTTCGAGGCTCGGAATACACTTTACCTCGCTGGATCGCTCAAATACTCCAAGAAAAAGAGATGGCAAGACTTTCCAGCGAAGAAATAGACTACATTTCAGTGACAAGGATTTCTTTTAACGAGAGCAGAAGCAGGGGGCAAATCAAGTTCGAGAAGCTTGGTGGCTATTTCTTTAGCAAAATCAGATCACAGGTAGCCTATATCATGAAAAAATATAAGAGCGTTGATGACCTTGAAAAGGCTCACGAAATAGCCCAATCGATCACTAGTCTTGTTACAGCCACTAGAAATCTCTACAGGGTGCGACTCAGCAAGATCCTCAGTTTGGTTAGCGTCCAGGATATTAGCCCTGAGGTACTATCTAATTTAAGCGAAGAAGAGAAGTACTTATATGCTATTGTAAGGTCTATCCTAGAGATCTTTAATAGTAAGATCTTCGAGGTGAGCAGACATAGCTGAAGTCCCGCCCGTTGAAGCTCCTCCGTTTGATTACATAACTTCATTTAAGAACTTCATAGAAACATTTAAGTCAAAGGAGGGAATTCCTAAGTATTACGAGAGATTGTGGCAATTAATTAAAATGGGCCAGAAAAGCTTAGTTGTAGACTTCGTTGACCTAATTCTATATGACCCCTCACTTGCAGATAGAGTCGTTGAAAACCCATCAGTGGTTCTTGAAAGTTTTAACCAAGCTTTACTGGAGATTATATTAAGGGAAAATCCCGAGTTCGCGAAATTAGTTAAAAAGTTTTATGTAAGAATTAGAAACCCGCCCTTATTGATGAAGATCAGAGAGTTAAACAGTGATCACATAGGAAAATTGGTCTCAGTTGAGGGCATAGTTACTAGGGTAACTAGGGTTGATGCCAAACTTTTAAGAGCTAAGTACAGACACTTCACAGAAAGCGGAGAGCACGAGTTCGACTATCCTCCTGAGGGCTATATTGGAGAGAGAGTTGAAAGACCTCCCTATTGCCCGATATGCCATAAACCCGGTAAATTTGAACTTGTTGTAGAAAAGAGCGACTTTATTGACTGGCAAAAAATAGTCGTGCAGGAAAGACCCGAAGAGGTTCCTGGCGGACAAATTCCAAGGTCCATTGAAACGATTTTAACAGGCGATATTGTAGACTCGGTAAGGCCTGGAGATCGAGTGATTGTGTCGGGAATTTTGCGGGTTCTGGCGTTAACGGGTCTTCCAGAGAGGAGGGGGTCAGGAACGATCTTCTCCTTCTATATTGATGTAAACCACATAGATGTGCAAGAAAAAGTGCTTGAAGAAATAACTATTACTCGTGAGGACGAAGAGAAAATTAGAGAACTTGCCAGGGATCCATGGATTAGAGAGAAAATAATTTCAAGCATTGCCCCAGGGATATATGGATATTGGGATATCAAGGAAGCGATAGCCCTTTTGCTATTCGGTGGAACACCCAAGATCCTTCCAGATGGGACAAGAATTAGGGGAGACATTCACGTGCTTATAACCGGAGACCCAGGAACAGCGAAATCTCAACTGCTTCAGTTCACTTCTAGATTGGCGCCGCGGGGTCTTTATACAAGTGGTAAAGGTTCAACGGCAGCAGGATTAACTGCAACAGTTCTAAGAGATAAGATAACAGGGGAATACTACCTAGAAGCAGGAGCTCTCGTCCTAGCCGATGGGGGAATAGCTTGTCTGCACCCAGATACGCACGTGATTATCGATAAAGAATGGGTTAAAATAGGCGACTTATTCAGGCCTGAAAGTGCAATTAAGGCTTTGTCTAATGGCGAGCTGGTAGAGCTTAATTACACAAAAAATGAAACTGTTAGCATAGACCTCAGCGATTTATCTTCGAAGAGGACAACAGCAACTTGCATCAGAAGAAAGCCATGGAAAGGAAAGCTCATTAAATTGACCTTTGAAAGCGGTAATGAAATTTTGTTGACACCTGAGCACCTATTAATTGACGGTGAAACACTCGAATGGAAAAAGGCCGAGGAACTTAAGCCCGGAAACAGAGTACTATCCTTGCGTAAAGTATTAGGTCACAACAATGAGATCTACATACTTGACGTTATACCCCACAACTGGTTAGTCATCATAGATGCCCACGAGAAGGAAGAACTTTATGAAGTCATAAGCAAGTTTTACGGTAGCGTTCATAAACTCGCTCGAGACTCGAATAAGAAGATCTATGAAAATGAAAGCAGACTCTATATAGAAGTTGAGTTATTGCGAGGGCTTCTCAAAGATGCTGGTAAATATGAAGATTGGAGAAGGAGAACGTTAACCTACTTAATAGAAAACAGGGTAGAAAAACTTTCTGTCAGTAAAGTCACCCCAGAGCTAGCGTATCTGTTAGGTCTCTTCCTGGGGAATTCTAAGTCAACAACAGACAGCAAGAGAGGAGAAGTCTCAATCAAACTTCCCAGTGATTATAAGGTAGTTTGTGAAGCTGCGATTAAATTCTTGACCGAGATAACGAGCCGGAGGCCAACGATCGTTGTTGAGAATAATGAAGCAGACCCTGGAGATAGGTCCAATTTTATTGGCTTGCGTATAGAGTCCTCTATATTGTCTCATTTGTTTGAATACCTCGCCGAAAGAGAATGGACAAGACTGCTTAAATTGCCCGACGATGCTTTAAGGGGGTTCATTGCAGGCCTAGTTGACTCTGCAGGACTTTTCTACGTCACTAGCAAGAATAGTGCAAACAAGGGCGACCAAATTTCATACCTCGATATTGAGCTACGAAGTGTTGATCAGGCCAGGTTGATATCCATAATTTTGAGGAGATTTGATATATGCTCAAAAATTATGCGTAAAAAAGATAAAGTAATCCTAAGAGTAAGCGAAGACCATGACCTAAGCGAGATAGTTGATATTATCAAACCCTATAGCACGCCTAGCAAGAACGTTCGGATAATATCAACGAAAAAGCCCAAGCCTTTGGGAGAAGAAACTATTCCAAAAGTGCTTTCTATAGGTTTGGCTAAAGAGATAATAAATAAAGTTCAGCCCAAAGCGCTGACTGAGAGCGGACTGAGGGAAGTGATATACAGGGCTTCTCGAGGCGAGCTAGCCCTTACAAAAAGATGGCTGAACAGACTTAGAGTTAAGCTCTTGCATGCTCTCCCCGAGGAGGTCCTAAATCTCCTAACTTTGGTAACTAGTAGGGATTACTACGTTGACAGGGTAACTGATGTGAGTTACATTGAGTTCGAGGGCTTCGTATATGATCTATACGTTCCGGGTTTACACAACTATTTGGCAGAAGGGATTATAGTCCACAATTGTATTGATGAAATCGATAAAATGAGAGATGAAGACAGAAGTGCTATTCATGAGGCGCTCGAACAGCAGACTGTTAGCATTGCCAAAGCAGGTATAGTAGCAAGGCTAAATGCTAGGACATCTGTACTCGCCGCTGGAAACCCAAAGTATGGAAGGTATGATTCAACGCAACCTGTAAGCAGGAATATTGATCTCCCTCCAACAATACTTTCTAGGTTTGACTTAATTTTCATAGTACAGGATATACCAAATGCGGATCATGATAGAAGGCTTGCCAAGCACATATTAGGGATACATACCGAGGCTGAAAAGGCAAGGGGATTTGTCGACTCCCAGCTCCTAAAAAAATACATTAGCTATGCTAGGAGATACATTAGGCCACAACTAACACCTGAAGCAATCAAGCTTATTGAAGAATTTTATGTTAACTTGAGACAGGCTTCTTTGGTGACTAGCGAAGGAGGTCCCTCAGCAATAGCAATAACACCTAGACAACTAGAAGCATTGATTAGACTCGCAGAAGCCCACGCTAAAATAGCCCTTAAATCTAAGGCCACAATTGAGGATGCCGAAGAAGCAATTAGGTTGGTAATGGCAACTCTATCTAGGGTTGGATTTGACATTGAAAGTGGAAAAATAGATATAGACATCCTTGAAACTGGTGTCTCAGCATCGCGCAGAGAGAAAAAGAAGAGGTTTGCCTCTTTCCTATCCAAACTACTGGATGAAGTTGGAGGCGAGATTGAGCTGAACGAGTTATACAAAAGAGCACAGGAACAGGGTTTCGAGAAAGATTTCGTACTGGAAGTGATTGACGAACTCAAGAAGAGCGGCGAAATATACTTCCCTAAAATAGGTAGAATAGCAAGAGTGAGATAGCAAGAGATTTATAAGTTGTACATCGAAATATGCAGGGTTGATCGCCCAAGATAACAGTTAAATTTATTTTCTTCACAAGGTAAAAGTTTCGAAAGTTAACCTATTAAGCTCATAGAAGTTTGAAAGTTAGGTCCTGAAAATGAATTAAGGCTGCTTTTCTTTCGAGACCCATTTAGCCCTATAGCCCCACAGCGATGGGGGGGTCCATATAACCCATAGGGGGATCGCCTTTATGAAGTCGTATGCTTCCTCCCAACTCTCTAGGTTTAACCTTCTTGCCAAGTCCTCAAGGCTCATGGGTGTTTTTATGTACTCGTGGATAGTCCTGAGTACATCTTCATTGAGGTAAATCTCTTTTTCGCCTACTTTGACTGCAAATTTTACTTCATTCGCTTCTCTGTCCATAAACATCCTCCTCCAAAAACACCACTCCAAAGGGTCTTAAATATATGTTTTGTTATGGGGCCGCCGGGATTTGAACCCGGGATCACCGGCGTTCCGGGAAACCTGGCATCGGGGGCGTTCCCCCCAGGCCGGCATCCTAGCCAGGCTAGACTACGGCCCCCAGCGCTTTTAGGTATTCTCGGGGCAATTTAAAAGTTTAACTATTATATTCCACTATGCTGAATTCAAAAATACTTTCGGCTATTCCTACCTATACTTAAAGCTTCCCCCCTATAATGCTTTATGTCAATGTGTAAATATCTAAATAACACCAATCGACTATACTTGGTCCCATTTAATTGTGTCAATACATGTATTACCAATACTACAATTTAGCCCAAAATCATTCATATGCTTATTTGCAAAAGTCAGGGGGATTTCTTTGGTTATAAGGTATAAGTGTAAACACTGTGGACAAGTACTCTACGAATTCAAGGGAGTTGGTCAAAGTTACATTGGTGTACCAACGCCCATCGAGGTCGTGAAACTTATAGGGTACATTTGTCCTTCGTGCAAAAAGACACTAGATAATCCATCGCGAAACTTCAAGGAGACTATAGTTGTAAAGACATCAATCGGGCATCCACAACCACAAGCTCGCAAAGCATTGCCAACGCCTATGATGTCTCATCGAGATGTAGTGCCGCCAATACCTTCCTAAATTCTTCGATATTATAACTTCTCTTATATTCTCGCATAGCATCAACTACCTTCTCTTTGTTAAACCCCAGAATTCTCCCCAAATCGTTGGAGAGCTCGAATCTAAATAACAAAAATGAAACAAGCGAAGTTAGATTAGATGGCTTTTTTGTTAAGCGTGCGCTACCCCAGTCAACTATTTTCAAATCTTCTCTACAACAGAATATGTGTCCATCGGGTCTGTTTATTTCCATGTGACTAATGCCAGCAACATCTAACTTGTAGAGTGATTCCGTTGTTCTTTTGAGTAACTTGATTAGTTCCTTTTCATTGGAGGATTTGATTAAATTTTGAAGAGCCTTTGAGAACTCTCTACACTTTTGAACTGGTATAAGTTCTGAGAATATGTAGAAATCACCATAAGAGTAAAGCTTTGGCGGCAACTGAAATGGCTGAGCTCTATTCATCATATTGACTTCTTCCAATAAGTTACTCTTTGTGCTATCAAGTCGCAATATTTTTAACGAGCCCAACCCATGTCTTTTATGGTAAGCTAGAACAACGATGGCCCTGTAGCCTCTCCCAAGGACCCTTAAACCACATATATTTTTACCACTTTCGATTAAGTATTCAAATCCGTCGCTTTTTAGAGCTTCGATTCTATCCTCTGCTTCTACGCATTGTGCTCTAGGGTAACATAACACTTGTTGTATAAAAGAGTCTTCACCACCTAAGAAATGCACTTCTCCATCCACTTCGGCATCTTCGAAGCGAACTCTGAAAGCCATGCACCTGCACCCTTCATTAATAAGTCTATTACTACATCTTTACTTGCCACCTCTACTGTGGGCTTTAAGTTCTTTAAGTGAGGAGAAACGCTGTAATCCTTCCACCTTGAAGTAATTAACTCGACTGCATCAGTATACCTACGTCTATCTAACGAACTTAAACATCCATCCCTATCGATCCAAGGTCCGTAACCCTTTCCGAGATGTGCTTGGATGAAGTTCGTTATCCTCTCCTTTTCGTGAGATATGCAAGGTCCCCTGTAAAGTTTGTAGCTACTCAACCAACAGCTCTCTAATTCAATTCCTATTATTGCTATATCTTTGCCATTACTCCAAACAGAATGATCGACCACGTTTAGCCCAAATATTTCTAGGTAGTTGGACAGCCTGGACGAAACTCTTTGGATTTCGCCCCATATTACATCTGGAGGCAAAGCTTCAGGTAGTTCGTATATGACGAATAAAATGCACCGCTTATCTAAAATATTGACAAGATCTTCCAATGAGGGCTCTATTGTCTCCACAAAAAACTCTACACTTGGGTTTCTCATATAGCACCATGAAGCAAGGATAAAGGTTGCCAAACTTTTCAAACTTACACTAGCTCCAAGATTTCTCCTTGGATCAACTGGATCTGGCATGTAGATGTATGAGTCTGGATATCTTGACAAAAGTAAGTCTTTAATTTCCTTAGTGAAACTTTCGCCCATGGTATTTATAAAGATGGGAGGTTGCCACGTAGATGCCTCTTTTAGAGTTGATTTAAAGTCTCCATATACACCAATTAAAAGCTCTACTGCATATCCGCTAAAACCATGTGTTTTAACTTCGGCCCCATATACACCAATTGCCTTCATAAATTTCTTAAGTAATCTAACATGATCTTTCTGTTCGTCACTTAGTGTTGCATTTATGTACTTTGTGTGAAATGGCGTTCTGTCAACAGAAGTTTTTGTTGCAGATAGATCGCTTAAATTTAGCGCGGGGACTAAATCTGCTTCTACTTTTCCAAGTTTTACTCGTATATAGGGATGCTCGGCATACCTAAGTTCATAATTTCCAATCCTCTTGGCTGATTCTAGAAGCAGTCGAAATCCTTCTTTCTCGATGTCTTCGCGTGTCCATTTCTCCGGGAAAAGAACGAAGATGTCCAGATCCCAGTCCCCGGAGAGCCATGTATCGTGTGCGACGCTACCTTGTAAAGTTACTTCGGCGCTGATGTTATTCTCGGCGAGTACTGCCTTAATAACATCAGATATTTTTTCAAAACTGCCTAGTATGAGCCTATACTCATCGTGAGAGGGCTTGATTTTCATTAAAATTTGCCGCTCTAAATCGCTTAGACTGTGCATCCTTGACCACATATTCTACGAGAAATAGACACTACACAAGTTGCTATAGATTGGTCCACTTGGAGTTAGTACGCTTCTTTTAACGTGTATGCCGCTTACATTACTATTACCGAAATCCACATTCGCAAGATCTCTTAGTTTGGCAACTAGCCTGTTTACGTTCTTCGAGGTTTTCACTCTAGCTATGGTTATATGCGGTGTGAACTCCTCCTTTTCACCCGTAATTTTAATTTTTCGTGCGATCGAGTCAACAACTTTGAAAAGATCGACAACCTTATCTGATCCCTCCTCTACACCAGCCCATATAACCCTCGGGCGATATTCGGTCGGGAAAGCGCCTATACCTTTAATATGTATATAGAATCGCGGGTACTTTATCTTAGATATTTCGCTACACAGTAGCTCTACAGTGCTCTGAGGTACTTCACCTATGAACTTGATTGTCAAGTGAATGTTCTTATCTTCTACAGGTTTAATATCAGCTCCCGATTCCAGTAGTTGATTTCTAACCTCGACGAGCTTCTCTAAGACTTCCCTATTTTCGACTTCAATAGCTATAAATGTCCTTATAAGCTCACTCATATGCTTCACCGATGATGATGCTTCGAGCTCAACCCACCCGCAGTAATTCCCTGACTACTGCGCACTTACAAGTAAAATAATGAAAACTTATCTTATTTAAGCGATAATATGAATTTTGTCTGCAGGATAGACCTTCTGTGGGACCCATGGCTAATCTTTATTTACTTGTTGCGGGCATGCCGGGGGCAGGCAAAAGTATTTTAACCGAGGTAGCGAGAGAGATGGGGATACCTGTTTACACGATGGGCGATGTTGTTAGAGAAGAGACCTTGAAGAGGTTTGGCAAGATAACACCCGATTTAATGGTTGGGACTTCGGTAGATCTGCGCAGAGAGTGGGGGGATGATATAATAGCGCTGAGAACTTTATCAAAAATTGAAGGTCAACACAGTGTTGTACTTATAGATGGTGTGAGAAGCCTAGGAGAAGTAGAGGCCTTTAGGGCGCGCGGTGAGACTGTTGTAATAGCTGTACACGCGTCTCCTAGGACAAGATTTAAGCGACTATTAGAAAGAAAAAGGCCTGGGGATCCGTCAACATATGAAGAATTTTCTAGCAGAGACTTAATCGAACTAGGCTACGGTTTGGGAAACGTTATAGCCCTTGCCGATTACATGATTGTTAACGAGGGTACTATAGACGAAGCAAAAATCGTAATGAGGTCTATTTTAAGTGATATATCATCCAAGTTGGTGAAAGATAATGGTGGAGATCATTGTTGAAACCCATGTAAAGCCAACAGAGTCTGTGGATAAAGTAAAGAGGGCCTTGGCGAATTTAGTTTTTCTCGAAAATATTGAAATCGAAGAGATCTTCAGCGGCTTTAAGCTAGTAAGAATTAAATGTCAAGTCATGGATTGTTTGGAGCCCTTTAGAAGAAAAATAAAGGCTCAGCAGATAGGGCCTGCAGTGCGAAACTACTCGTATAAGCACATTTCAAATGGCGAATTAACCCTTTTACTTCACAAACAAGCTGCTTTTGCCGATAAGATTTCGCTAATAGACAGCGAGAAGGAGTCTCCGCTAGGACCAATAAAGATCGAGGCTAGAGGAAGGCCAGAAGAACTTGAAAAGCTAATCGACTACCTAACCAGTGAAAGGGATTAACTGTTTCAACGCTACAATATGACTATCATTTCATCGTTTGCAACAACTGTGTTTCTGTAAAATCTATATGCATCAAAAAAAATCTCGCCATTCTCGTGTCTTGCGCTCATGTGCACTAGTATCAGCATTTTAGCCCCAGATAGTGCAGCTGTTCTTGCAGCGCTACCGGCAGTGGAGTGCTTTTGTTCATATGCCTCTTTTTCATACACATTTGTAAAAGTAGCTTCATGTATTAAAATATCTACCCCTCGACAGTTCTCTACTACGCTTTGGGTCGGAGCAGTATCTCCCGAATAACAAATTGTTTTCTTTCCTATTGAGAACCAATATCCATAGGCCTCTACTCCATGATCTACAGGAAATGCCTTAGCTTGTATTTTTTGATCGGCATAAGTAAAGGAGCTATTCACCTCGGCCAGCTCTAGCTTAAAGCAAGGTTTTATTAAGCCCGACAAGACGAAATTCTGTAATGATTGCTTTAACGAAGTCGGGAAAGCTATCATCAATTGATCTTTTCTTTCCGATAGAGTCATTGTCTGTATTAGTCCTGGCATCCCGAGGTAGTGATCTCCGTGACCGTGGGAAATGAATATGGCTTTTATCTTTAGTGGACTAAGTCCCCTCTTGAACATCCTATATTGACATCCTTCACCTGGATCAAGTACGTATAGGTCCGAATTTACCTTTATTACAATGCACGGCAAAGACCTTTTTATTGGCATAGCTGCGCCTGTTCCGAGAAAGTGTATTCGAGCATTCAATGCCTCGACACCACATTGATGACCCTTGTCAGTGATCCATGAACATAGTCGTAATATCTGTTTTTTAACTTTAAACTATGAGAGCTAACGAGTTCGTCAATGTAGTCCTCAAGCCAGTGAGGTGCCATAAAGCAGGCATATCCTCCCTCTCCCATGTACTCGTCTAATTTATTCATAAAGGATTTGTAAAGAGCTCTTATTTCGGATCCATGAGTGCCCGCACTTCTTCCATATGGTAAATCGGTGGCTATATGTTCTATCTCCCTGTAGGAGAGTTGTTGGGAGTCGCCGCAGATAGCCAAGCTATTAGCTTTAATGAATTCCAAATTGGTCTTCATTCCATTAACAAGGTTCCAATCGATATCAACACCAATCCCCCTAATACCCATTAGCCACGCAACGAGTAGAATGCTGCCAGTTCCTGCGAATGGATCGACTACTATATCCCTCTCATGTACCCTCGATAGATTAACCAATGCCTGTGCGATGTCTGGTGGAATTGCGGCACTTCTATTAAAAGGCTTTATCCTAGAAAACATAGACTTAATTTTGGAGTTATACACGAGCTTTTTCACGCCAATGAAGACGAGCCCTTCAGAGAAAATAAGCCTTCGATTGCAATCTCCGTAAATTCTCTTTCTCAATCTGGCCTCCTCGAGGAACGCTTTTACGGCTTTTTCACTAACTGTTGATTTATTTACAGTGACTTGAACTTCTCTATCCTCGAAGATTTCCCCTGCAAATCTAGCCTCTGATGGGAGGTAAGCCTCTTTGATGTCAAGCAAAATGCCTGCTTCCTTTACGAATCCTGCCCTTTTAATAATTCTTGAGGCCACGTCAATACCAGTTGTAGACGTACATACCATTGTATAGCACTCTAGCTTAGAATTTGGGTCGTATACGTCGAGTAGAGCCCTCAACTCGCCTTGTGCAAGGTGCTCATTACTGCCACTCAATACATAGTATACTTTCAATAATTGACACCTATTTAAATCGCACAAGTGTGTAAAGATTATTCCCAACATAGAATCTATATTTCGTGTGAAGCTCGTACTTTTAAATTTTATTATGATTAATTATTAATAATTTAATAGTTAAGTGCTCTTTTTAATTCATCTACAATTCTCTGAGTTATGTTCACATAATCCACTAGGAAGTGCACGTGCCTCATCCCTAGTGTATCGGCCAAAATTACTTTCTGGACTCCCGCAGACTCAAGCCTTTCTAACGCGTTTCCGACGAGCAAGCCGTGAGTTGCTACAACGATGATTCTTCTAGCTCCGTTTCTCAGGAGAATCTTGGCCGATTCAGCTATTGTGCCACCTGTACTTATAATGTCATCAACCATTATGATATCCCTTTTCTTGACGCTTAGCTCCTTAGGAGTGTAAGTAACCTCGCCCGTTATTCTATCCCTCTGTTTAATTAAGTAATCGTATTCTAACCCATAAGCATTAGCTGCAAAAGAAACTCGCTCGATTGCTCCCCTATCTGGCGCAATAACAACAGGGTTTTCAAGGCTGCTCATAGCTCGCCTAATAAGAATGTCTGAGACAATTACGTTTATAGAGTTGCCTTTGAAGCACTCTAACACACGAGGGCTGTGAACATCAACAGTTACCAGGACGTCCACACCAACTGCCTTGAGGGATTCTACAATTACACAAGATGATATAGGCTCTCCAGGCATAAATGCCTTATCCTGCCTGGAGTAGGCAAGATAGGGTATAAGGGCTGATACCTTTTTTGCACCACTGTTCTTTACGGCGTTAACTAGCAGAAGAGTCTTTAAAAACATTTTATCCTGAGATGGGTAAAAAGTTGAGACAATCAATCCATCATTATCATGTATTTTATCCGGCTCGGTGACTCTAATATATAGCTCGCCGTCCGGGAATTCCTTTTCTTGACTATTAATAAAGTAGTAACCTGACAAATTAGCTACCTCCTTGGCGAGCCAGTAGCCAGGAACGCCTACAACGAAGGCCAAATAAATCACCCCAAAGATATTAGTGAGTTATAGAAATTAAAATGTTGGGTAATTAAGGCGTGGGATAAATCAATGTATAACCCTGTAGCTTTTGATCCTAAAAGGCCCGGCGTTCTACCAGGTAGAATTTGGGTAAGGAGCCAAGACGGAAGGGCAAGATGTAATCTCTGCTACCGCAGATGTATTGTAGAGCCTGGCTCTTTTGGGGCGTGCGGAGTAAGATACAATCATAATGGTGACTTGTATACTCTAGTATATGGTATACTTACGGCTGCCAATGCAGATCCAATCGAGAAAAAGCCATTAATGCACTTTAATCCAGGGGCATCCGTTTTCACAATTTCGACATCAGGTTGTAACTTCTATTGTAAGTTTTGCGATAATTGGGTTTTGAGCCAGAGTAGACAAAATAATGTATTTGGAGAGCCATACGAGCCTGAAGACGTAATAGATCAGGCAAAACATAGTGGGTGCCAGGGGATTTCTTACAGTTACAATGAACCAACTATTTTCTTCGAGTTCATGTACGATGTTGCCGCGTTGGCTAAGAAAAATGGTTTATTTAACACTATGGTTACCAACGGCTACATAACCCCCGAGGGCATAAGAGAGCTACGAGGCCTCGTAGATGCAGCTACTGTGGACTTTAAGGGAGGAGGAAACAAGCATTTCTATGCAAAGTACATGGGGGTGCCTGACCCTGCCCCAATATTTGATAGCTTAATTGCAATGAAGAGAGAAGATTGGTGGATTGAGATAACGAACCTAGTAGTACCTGAAATTGGTGACAGAGTGGAAGATGTTAAGAATCTTGCGAGATGGATGGTTGAAAACCTTGGCGAAGAAACGCCACTACACCTGCTAAGATTTCACCCAGACTATATGCTCCAAGAGATTCCAGCAACGCCTATCGAAACTCTAGAGAGATTGGCAAAAGTAGCTTTTGAAGAGGGCCTAAAGCACGTCTATATTGGAAATTTGTGGGGACATCCCCTCGAGAATACTTATTGTCCTAAGTGCGGTAACCTTGCAGTTGAAAGGAGAGGCTTCTTTATTTTTAAGTGGAACCTAAAAGAAGATTTCACGTGCATCAGCTGCGGTTACAGGCTAAACTTTCGTGGTTCGTTCCAAGGTAGGAGATATAAAAGTCTATTTCTGTGAATAAAATGCCCTACTTTATTGTAGTTTTAGGCACCGCTGGAAGCGGGAAAACTTCCCTTTCAAGCATGCTCCATACTTACTTAATGAGCCATCAACTCGATGCTATACTAGTTAATCTTGATCCAGCAGTTGAAGAGCTACCCTATGAGCCAGATGTCGATGTAAGGGATTACGTAGACATTAGAGAAGTTGTCAGAAAGACGGGTTTGGGACCGAATGGAGCTTTAATAGCCTCGATAGACCTTCTCCTCACAAATATCGAAGAGGTTAAAGAAGAGGTCTGGAGCTATAAAGCCAACTATGTAGTAGTAGATACTCCCGGTCAAATGGAGCTTTTTGCTTTTAGGCAAACGGGTCCTATAGTGCTGAAGGCCATAATTAGCGATGCCAAATCGGTTTCCTTGTTTCTTATTGATTCAACGTATATGACCAGTTATTCTAACCTATTCTCTGCATTACTGCTGGCAGCATCTACGCACATTAGGTTAAAAATGCCCTTATTGAACGTGATCTCAAAAATTGATTTACTGCAACCAAGCAAACTAGATGAGATCCTTGAAATGCTAGAGGATCCAGCACAGCTGGCAACGAGCATTACCAGTGAAAAAGATTCAGGGCTAATGTGGGACATTGACGAGGTGTTTAATATACTAGAAAAATTGTCTGTGTTCACTACAATCCCCGTGTCTAATAAAACCAGCGAAGGCTTTGATGATCTATACGCTGCTATCCAGCGAGTAATCGCTGGTGGCGAGGATTATTACACAGAGGAGCCCAACCCCGCATTGTGAAAGGGAGTACAGGAAAATTTTTGTTTATTGATTTAGAAAGATTGATAAAAAGTTTAAAAGCATGATCTGGTTGTTAACTTCAACAAACTATGTTCTTGTATAAATGGGGCAAAAATCCCCTAAAACGATGCAGTCTTCTAGCTGGTAATTTGTCGAGTGTGTCGTAGGCTTTAAAGAATACAACAATAAAAGGGACTTTGAATTTTTATATTACAATACATTTCACCTAGGAGATCATTGGGTGAATTGACCTTGTTTAAAGAGAAAATTGAAGAAGCTATTAAAGTTCCATCGTTTGACGATATATACATCTTGCCATCACTATCTCCAATTGAGCCGAGCCAAGTAGATTTAACAACAATGTTTACAACTAGCATACCTCTAAAGATTCCCCTAGTTTCCTCGCCAATGGATACTATTACAGAGCTTGATATGGCTGTTGCGATGGCGCTTTTGGGTGGTATAGGAGTTATTCACAGAAACATGGAGCGCGAGAGACAACTCGAGATTGCAAAAAAAGTAAAGGAATACCCTCCAATTAAACTCAGATGGCTGTACGCAGATATCGATGAGCCTTGTATTAGGGCCGTGGAAATTTTAAGGAAGATGGCACTGAGGAATTTGCCTGTAATTGATAAAGGATTTCCCGTTGGGTACATACATATAGAGAACTTAAGTGAATGCCGTAACTTTACTACACCGATAAAGAACTACGTCGCACCGGGTAAGTCGTTTAGGGTCTCCGAGATAGGAGAGGCCTCTCAAAACATAATTAAAGGTAAGTATGACAGTCTTGCTATAGTGTCGCGAAGTGGTGAATACCTAGGCACACTAGTATACAGTGACGTTATAGAAGAGTACATGCCTGTCCTAGATAACATGGGAAGATTAATTGTAGCAGCCGCTATTTCACCTTTTGATGTAGAGCGCGCTAAAGTTCTAGATAAGTACGTTGATGCTATAGTTTCAGATGTTGCCCACTTCCACAACGTTGAAGTTTTAAAAAATGCTAAGAAAGTAGTATCTGAAACCTCGATCGATTTTGTCGCAGGAAATATTGGTTCTGAACAAGCCGTTGAAGACTCGCTATCTATTGTAGAGAGGGTGGATGGCTTTAGAGTAGGAATAGGGGGAGGATCGATATGTACTACTCCCGAGATAACTGGAGCTTACTCCCCTACCCTTTGGGCTGTGGCATCTGTAAAGGACGCGTTGAAGAAAAACAACGCCAGAATCCCTGTAATAGCAGACGGAGGAATTAGAGGGACGGGAGATATAGTGAAGGCCCTCTCTGTTGGAGCGAGTAGCGTTATGCTCGGCTATATGCTAGCTGGAACAGATGAAGCCCCCGTTCCGTTCATAAATATTGGAGAAAACGCGTATAAACCGTATAGAGGGATGGCTAGCCGGGGCGCTATGGAAAGGCGTTTCGCTGTTGATAGGTATTCAAGAGTTAATAAGAAGGTTCCAGAGGGAGTTGAGGGTCTTGTGCCATACAGGGGCAGTGTATATGGGTTAGTTGGAGAAATGGTCGAAGCAATTAAGGCAGGACTCGGCTATGCCGGGTCCAGGAACATTGAGGAACTGTGGAACAAATCAAAGTTCATTGTTGCAACCAAGAAGAGAAACAGAAACATAAAGACCGATCATTAATTTTTATATTCTTTAACTCGGTTCACCTATTTTTGTGTAATTCAATTCTAATGAATTATTTTAAAAAATTAAAATAAATAATAAAATACCATTAAAGCCAGATAGAGCACAAGTTTAATGCTCTAGCCAACGCTAACGGGAGCTCTTTGTAACTACTCACCTTAACAAATGGAAGCGAAATTTCGCTCGCTGTTTTCTCATCATGTGAAGTATCTCCTATAAAGACTATTTTCTTATTTCTAGATTGGTTTTTTATGCCTTCTAGTTGTTCTCGCCTTGTATTATAATCATCTCTCGTTATGACTTTTTCAGCAAGTTGTAGAAGTCCTAGTTTTAATAGAAGTGGATACGCACTCTTGTTGCTTCGCATGGTTACAAACACAACTTCAACTGAGCTGTTGGTTATTAGCTGGTTGATAGCACTTAAGTTTTCTCTTACATCCTCAAGTTTAATATTATCAATGGACTCTAGCTCGGCTTGATCCACTAAACTCCACGCCTTTGCTTTTAATTCTCTATCCAATTGTAAGTTGTTTAAACTCTCGGCAAGTGGTCTTAGCGTATGGTCTATCCCCAACAACTTCCTAATCTTGGCACGAAGATCGTCAAAGTTAACCACTATAGGAACCAATGTTCCATCTATGTCTATTGCTAATACACAGTTGTTATAATCCATAATTGATCTACTCTATTACAATGACGTTTACCTTTGGCTCTGGCTTTAGATCAACAATTACTTTACCTTCTTTAACGTAGCCAATTAACATGGCCTCTGTGTTATACGCATAGAAAATTCTTCCACGAGTATCGACGCCTATAAAGCCCAAAGTGTTGGGACCAACGCTTTTCTCAACGAACTCTGTTACTTTACGAAGCGAGGTCTCAATATTGCCCGTGGCCTCATATTCGAGGTCTAGTCTCAAGCATGGCATTGACCTTATAATAAATTCGCCGTAGCCTGTGGCGCTACATGCGATTCTCGTTGTAGCATAGAAACCGGCCCCAGGTATAGGGGTGTCGCCCACTCTTCCAGGCAACTTGAGTGAAACGCCGCCTGTACTGGTGGCAGCAGCCAGTATTCCTCTATCGTCTATGGCAACTGCACCGACCGTATCGTAAATATCTATTATTCTTTTAATTAGTTCTGAGTATACTGAGTTCCGTTCTACAAAGTCCCTGAGAACCTTATAATAATTGTCACGAGGTTCCTCAACCATAACCTTCTTAAGTGTGTCCCTGTATCTCTCTATGGCTAAAGGCGGCGGTGGGGGCAATGGAGGCAAACCGAAGATTATAGCAAGTTTATCCGCATTTTCGCCGGCTAACAAAACGTGAGGTGTATTCTCTGCTATTATTCTTGCCAATAGAATGGGGTTCCTAGTTTGTTTAACTGCTGCTACAGCTCCCATTATTCCAGTAGAGGTCATTAACCCAGCATCTAATTCCCTTTCTCCTAGCAAATTTGGAACCGAGCCATAGCCAGCATTTAAGAAACCTGAGTCCTCCATACATTTAACAGACTCTATCACAGCCTCCATTGCACTATTTGTCTTCACTAAAATTGCCCATCCACGCTCTGTGCATTCCTTTACATCATCTATAGCCTCTTTGACGCCGGGTCTAGCTCCCCACGCGCCTGCTCCGCCATGAAGTACAAGGGCTTTAGTCATAAAAATCCCGTAATAATATATTAGTGATATGAGTTAAAATAATGCTCGTGGAGTTAGCCTTGGAGTCTCAGAGCAAAGATTCCACGAAAAATACACTTCAAGAAATAGTTGAAAGCTTCTCTTTTCACAAAATTAGTTCTTGGTATTTGGTTCTACCGTCAATTTTTGCTACTCTATCTTCAATCCTGCTAGCTTATGGCTATGCTCAATTATTGAGGGCAGGGAGTATTGCCGAAGACGTATTAGCGCCCTATCAATTAATGCCTGCCCTTCAGCCGTTGGCGTGGGGGATTATCTCATTGTTGGGATACACCATTGCAGCTATGATCTCCATATTTTTTGTTCTGAGGGAGGTAAGAGAACACTTGTATTCCAGTAGTATAACGATACACTATTTCACAGGAGGGTCAAGCGTTGAGGGCGCAACTCAATACTTGAGATCCGTGCTGGTTCAAAGTACTTTACCTTCCCCTATAACTGGTTTCTTTATTATCTTCTTAACTGCCGGTTTAGCGTACCCCCTTATTCTCTGTATCATTGAGAGAGCCTTGAGAGAGCATGCGGCCTATGAGGAATGCGCTTTGTTCAAGGCTAGAATTACTAGAGAATATAGAGGAGTCTCGATCGTGTTAGACATCATTTTAACCCTATTCACTTTTGGGATTTACACGGCCTACTTAGGATATAGAAGCTCGAGGACATTTAATTTTCACATAGATACGATACACAGCTCTCACCCTAGTCCACCGAAACACACTATTCATGAAGTAATCATTCAACAGCGCGAAATAAGCGAAGGGTTAATTTCGGGCTTGATTTTGATTGCGCTAGGCGCGCACGTGCTACTTACCTACATTGGGTTACTCTCCTCCATACATATTGTTTTGGCTTTGGGAATTGCTTTGAGCACTTTTGCGCAGTTAAGAAAAGGTAAAAGCGCCATAATTACGATAATCCTCATATTTACTCTGCTATATTCAGTAATTATTGGGGGGATCCTATCTGGTGTAGTTGGCTACGAAATCTATATTTCAGTGCCAGATATTTTGAGTAAAAACTTTGAGAATCTTTATCAAATGAGTACAGCTCAATTGGCTCTATACTTATTTATAAACAATTTTGTTATTTCGCTTCCTGCAATTATTCCTTACGTTGGGGGCTCGTTACTTACTTATGGGACACATAATGCTGGCTTGATAATTGGCGTTGTAATAGCCAGTGGAACCAAGAATCCGCTAGCTTCATTGTCTGTTTTGATATACCCCCACGCAGTACTCGAAGTATTGTCATATGCTCTCCTGTTGTCAGCTTCTTCTCATTTTGGAAATTGGGACAGGTTTCTCAAAACCATCGTAGCAGGTGTTGTTATCCTTTTTTTGGCTGCTGTAGTAGAGGCCTTCACAGTTGCTCTTTTGTAAAATTTAACCTTGAAAAGACTCTTGTATCTTTATTAGCTTCAATGGTGGATTAGTGGCTATTGCTAGAGAACCGTAGAGCGCTACATCGTCGCCGAACCGTGTTGGCCTAATTGCAGGCATTTTGGTTACAACATTTGATTTGATAAGCGAAACCATGGGTTTGTAGAGCACATCAACGTTGTTTAGAAAAACGCCGCCCCCAAGCAATACAAGCTCTGGATCATATGCGTTAATAACAGATGCCAATCCAGCCGCCGTTGCGCTAATGTATAGCTCAACGACTTTCTTCGCTAATGCGTCTCCTACCCTATAGTAATCAAATATGGTCTTTGCATCTATATGTTCTTTAGATAGAACTTTTTCCGCCAATTTTGACTTAACTCTTTCTTTTTCCGCGATGTATGCAGCAACGCGTGGAAGGTTTGCTCCACCTGCATATGATTCCCAGTGGCCCCTCCCTCCACATCCACAGGGTAGATCTGAGTTAAAATTTACTACTATATGTCCAACTTCGTGTGCATTACCAGCTTTACCTAAAATTAAGTCCCCATCAATGATCACTCCTGCTCCTACCCCTGTACTTAGAGTTAAGTACACTACGTTATCTACTTCTCTTGCATCTCCATATAATCTCTCGCCCCACACAGCTGCGACGCAGTCGTTTACTACATGCGTGGGTTTTTTGAACTCCTCGACTAAAGGCTTCCTAATTTCAAAAGAACGGGACGGAATGTTGGGAGTATTCACAACTGCGCCCTTTGCTATATCTAAAGGTCCTATCGTGGCAACTCCGATGGCATCGACATTAGTTAAATAACTACTCCATTTCTCCTTAATTAGCCTTACTATTAATTCACTAATACTATTAGGCTGTTCGTCTCTAGGAGTCCTGTGGGTTATCTTATCCAGTATTCGCTCGCGATTACAAAGAGCCAATCCTATTTTTGTTGCCCCGATATCAAGAGCTATATAGTATCTCAACTATTTCCCTCTCCTTTAATCGAGGATCTCCTGGCATCAAGCTTTGCGTATAATATCGGCGCGCTGGCAATATTATATCTCTCATGGGATTCTAGGCCGGCCTTGATGGGGCTGTCAATAATGAATCCGAGCGATTTAGCCACTGTTATTGAGGATTTTGGGGTGAATGGATAAAGCATCAGTGTGGTGAGCCTGATTGCTTCCAGTACCGTATATAGCTCTTTGCTTGGATCGCTTTTCTCCCATGGCTTTGTCTCATTAAGGTATTGATTGGCCAACCTTGCTACATCTACAGCCTCTACCGCTGCCCGCGACACTTCGAAATTCTCCATGGCATCCAGGTATGAATTAAGCTTGGCATTCAAAGTGTTTAAGAGCTTCGCGTCAATGCTTCTTCTATATACCTTTCCGCCAGCTTTTTTCTGTGCAAGTACACCTACTCGTCTCACTAAGTTTCCATAAGTATCAACTAGTTCGCTTGTATATATGTTATCCAAAATGTTGAAATCTACTTCGCTGTCTTTATCCATGTTAAATACTCTCATTATCACGTATCTAACTGCGTCCGAGCCCCCATACCTTGACAGCACATCTTCAATTGAAATGATGTTTCCAATACTCTTGCTCATTTTCGACCCCTTTGAGGTTAGAAATGCGTGGACTATTACTTTTTTGGGTGGCTCAACATCCAGTGCTTTGAGTATGGAGAACCACACAGCTGTATGAAACCATAATATGTCCTTGCCTATAACGTGGTGTGCCTCGTTCCAAAATTGTTCAAACCTTGCCTTGTTCTCTAAGTATCCTATGGCGCTAATGTAATTTAACAGCGCATCAAACCATACATATACAATGTATTTATCATCGAATGGAACTGGGACTCCCCACCAAACCCTCTCTATTGGTCTTGCAACCGAGAGATCCTTTAGGCCCTCTTTTTCTATTTTAGATATAACTTCATCTGCATAGCTACGTGGATATACTCTGTTTCTTTCCCTTAAGACCTCAAGAACGTAATCCTTGAACTCGCTTAACTTGAAGTAATATGTCTCCTCTTCCATGTGCTCGAGGGGCTTGTTGTGGAGCGGGCAATGAGGTTTACCATTGACCTCTACATATTCACCTGAAGTATAGTATTTTTCGCATTCAACGCAGTACAGCCCGGCATATTGGGATTTGTATATCAGGCCCTTTTTGTATATGTAATTAAAGGCCTCCTTTACGACACTCTCGTGTTGTGCATTCGTTGTCCTAATGAAGTAATCATAGCCTATATCTAAATTGGCCCAGAATTTCTTATAGACTGTTGCCATTTCATCAACAAATTCCTTGGGATGTTTACCGAGCTTCTCTGCAACTTTCTGTATTTTCAATCCATGCTCATCGTTCCCGGTCAGGAAAAATACGTTTAAGCCCATCAGCCTCTTGAACCTAGCAATGACATCAGCGAACACAGTTGTGTATGCGTGCCCGATATGTGGCTCTGCATTTGGGTAATATATTGGCGTTGTAATGTAAAACGTCTCCACCGTAATACACCAATTAGCGACCCATAAATCTCATAATGAAGCTATTATTTTAAACTATCTTTTAATCATTTCTTCCAACAATCCTCGATATCTATTTACTTTCTTCCTGACGAATAAAACTAAGTACCTGAGAATAAACCTTAAAGGAATATGGGCGGGCGAAGTAAAATAAAGGTCTAATATGTTATTAACCCAGTGGATTGTGTGATCATACATTTTCATTAGAGCATCTACGTGTTCAGGTCTTAAGTTATCCCTGAAAAATCCTTTACCCCTCTTCAAAGCGCCCATAGGGACAAAGAACATTGGGATAATTAGACTTCTGTAAGGTCTAAGTCTCTCGACAAGTTCTATAGTTTTTATTACATCCTCTGTTGTTTCGCCAGGTAGCCCAAGAATAACTGTAGCGGCTGGTATAATCATGTTATCATGCATTATTCTAAAAGCCTCCTCAACTACATTTGGCCACTCCTTAGGTTTATAGGGGAGAGATTTTGCGTACGCGATTTTCTCCATTAGCTCTGGGCTACCGGTCTCGATCCCAACTTCTACCCCTAGAAATCTCCTATGTTCATTGAGTATGTATTCCTGCATCAACTTCGATATTAACTTATAATTCTCCTCAGCGTACTTTAAAGCAGCTAAACTTAAATGTGCCCAAGTTATTATACCCTCATCACCAATCTTCTTCAATATCTCTCTGTGAAGTTTAACTACTGGCTCAGGTCTCGGCTTTAGGCCGTCCGCGCAGTAGAGTAATACGTCTTCGCTTTGCAATATTGTGCTCTTCACCTTAGCTCTTAAGTTTACCTCTATTTCTAAGAGAATTTGCTCCATGGGTATGAATCTGAGCGGTCTTAATGTAACACTGCAGAATTTACACCCCCTAGGGCAACCTCTCATGATCTCAACTAGTCCATTTATGCTTGCGCCTTTAATCACCGGTATCTCTTTAACATTCGGTGCATTTTCCGGTCCCACGTAGACGTAGCGAGGGAGTTTTTCGCCCGCTAAAGCCTTACTGACAAGATCAACCACAACTTTTTCTCCCTCGCCGTCGACAACGGTATCTATGCCCCACATTTCCATTAATTCGATTTCATACAGCCATTGCCACGCAGCAGGTCCACCTACTATGATCTTTGCGCCTCTCTCTTTGATCTTCTTTATTGAATAGCTAGACATGAATTTAATAAAACTTCTGCGGTTGATGGGCTCAAGTTGAGTCAGACTCCACCATTCGCTGCTTGGAGGACCATATCCAAAATAATCGTGGTGCCCAATCAAAACAACCTTCGCGCTATTTGAATGCTTATCTAGGTGATCTGGGTCAACAATTGATGCATTAAAACCCGCATCAATAAGAGCGCTCTCGATTTTCCTAAGACCATATGGTGCTTCTTTAGGTCTACCCAAGTCGTCGACTTTTATCTTGGGAGCACAGATAGACATCCAAAGCCACTCGGGCATACCTAAAGAAGGCCCGGTAGAAATGAAGCCTAAGAATTCCTTGCCATGGTGATTTGTCATCATTGTTCTGTCGGTTGTTATAATAACGTCAAAAACCAATTATATCACCTCAATAACGCTTCTTAGCTGTTCCGGTAATCCCTTAACTGAGTCTAGATCTGTTGATAAAATGGCTACAATGTTTGCGCCCTCTTTTCTTACTAGGTCGCCCACTTCATTTGAGTCAATAGTGTAAACCTCTATTGTAGATGCATGAACAGCATAGAGGAGCTCCCCTAAACCCTTTAATTCCCGCGGCGTATCTGTAGAAGCTATTACTATTTTCATGCCTCGAGACTTGTGCAAGCTAAGCAATGATTTTAATCTACCTAAGAGAGTTTCGTTAACTTTACCCAAAATAAGCACTGTAGAAGATGGGCTCACGTAAGGCACCGTGTGGGATCTCCCCATTGGGCTCCCCCATTCGGTGCACAATGGTATTCACGCCTATTAAATATTATTAAGATACGCGCTATGTTTTATTTATGGACAGTATTGAAGCTTATGAAAGGTGTCTGCTTTGGGGATTCCTATAGAGAAGAGAGTAAAGCTTTACATAGATAGCGTTGAAGCTTTCATCGCTAAAGCAGCGTGGGATTTTCTTCCGAAGGAGCAAAAAGCGGTTATAGAGCTGGCTAAATCATACTTGAGTGATGCCAAGTATTACTATGAGAAGGGGGATCTTGAGACTAGTCTTTCCTGTATAGCTTATGCCGAAGGGCTACTAGACTCCCTGAGGATCATGGGCTACATCAAAGGAGTGCATTGGGAACCTATAAGTAAATTGCTTAAAAGACCGAGAGTGTTGGTTGCAGGGAGCTTTGAGTTTCTACATCCCGGTCATATAAACTTATTACAACTGGCCTGGCAGCATGGAGAGGTTTATGTAGTTGTGTCGAGGGATAAGAACTTTGAGAAATTCAAGGGAAGAAAACCAGCTCTAAGCGAACGCGATAGGCTTGAAGTGGTGAAAAGTGTAAGGTATGTCTCTTCTGCAATTATTGGGGACGAAGAGGACTTCCTTAAGCCTGTAGTTAACATAAAGCCAGATATAGTTGTTTTAGGACCAGATCAGTGGATCACTCCAAGTGAACTAACTAGTGCCCTAATGGAGCGCGGTTTAGACGATGTAAAAGTCTTAAAAATTGCTCAGCGCGTGGGATCATGGAGTAGCACCAGCATATTCAACGACCTAAGGAAAATGGTGTGTCTCAGCGGTTCTGATCGAGCAGAGAGTTAAGCAACTTTAACCTTATTTCCCTCTCAGACGATTTCGTTACACTATAGTTCTTGAGAGTTTCCGTGAGCTTCTTAACTTCGATGTCCGGCTTATAACCCAAGGGTTTATCGTAAGCTTTCAACGCTTTCAAAGCCTCGGTAACTAAGTAACCCACATTGTAAGCATCTCTAAGTGCATTCTCATCTTTGACAATTTCCTCGACGTGCGAGTATGCCATACTCCATGGAGGTATGATAACACCCATACTATTCAATACAGCCATCAAGTATGCTATCGATGTCATTACTCCGCTATCGAGACCTGTTGCAATGAATCCAGCCACTTTCCCTTCTAACAGGCTCTTACTCTTGTGAAAGATCATGTTCTCCATACTTGTTAACCTATCGAGCACGTTCTTCAGAATACCGCTAGGAGCATACCAGTAAACTGGTGTAGCTATTATTAAGCCATCAGCTTCCATTATCTTATTTGCAACGTAGTTAAAGTCATCATCGCGAATTATACAAGGAAACCTACAATAAGCTATCCCATCCGAGACGCATCCTATGCAGGGCTTTATGTTATAGTCGTAGAGGAAAATTCTCTCTACTAAACCGCCTGCATCATTTACGCCTATCCCGGCAATTTCTGCAAGCTGGGAAGAGGCACCATACCTTCTTGGCGAGCTGTGTATAATCAATACTTTAGGTTTGTACTCCATGAAAATCACCCCAAATGATGACCCCTCAAGAGAAGCATGTAAGCATGCTTATTTATAGTTCCTCAACTTATTCAAACATGATATAAAGGTGATCTTTTTGGAGAGAGTGTACCCAAGGTACGCAATAGCTTCTGTCGCTGCAGTATTAGTCAATAAAAATAAGATCCTTTTAGTTAAGCGCGGACACCCTCCCGGGCTGGGAAGATGGTCTCTACCCGGAGGTGTCATTGAAGCTGGGGAGAGACTAGAGGAGGCTGCCAGGCGAGAGCTCAAAGAAGAAACTGGACTAGATGCAGACCCGCTAGGTATACTATGGGTGTTGAACAACGTTGTTTACGATCAATCTAAGCGAGTGTTGTATCATTACCTCATAGTGGATATATTATTTAACCCCGACACAGTTCGCGGAGAGCTTAAGCCAGGTGGAGATGCTGCTGATGTAGCTTGGTTTGAAATAGATGAACTGGCCAGCATAAAAGAGATATCTAAGACTGTAAGGTCTCTTGTTTCGAGAATTAAGAAATATGGTTTAAATACTTTACCACTTGAGGGGATTAACCACGAGTTCACTCAGTGATTTTTGCATTAATACAACAAAAACTGTTTAAATTACATATAAGGCTCGTAGGGGAATATTTTATACTTGGTAATTCTTAGAGATTTTTAAGGAAACCTTTATGCAAGGTACTATGAATGCTTCAATGCCATTATTTAAATGTAGTAATTGCAACGAATTGTTGAACGCCCCAAAACTAATCTGTCCTTATTGCGGGGGACTTGTAAAAGCTAATTATATTAAAACATTCAAAGAATCCTCCTCGTTGCCCGGAATTTGGAGATACAGCAACATGCTTCCACCCTTGAAAGTAAAGATCTCGCTTGGAGAAGGAAATACTCCTCTGTTAAGGTCGATGAGGATAGCAAAAGGAAAAAACGTATATTTTAAGAATGAGGGATGTAACCCGACTGGTAGTATTAGGGATAGAGCTGCTAGCTTAGTTGTTAGTCACGCGAGCTCAGAAGGCTATAAGAGAGTTATCGCAGTTAGTGACGGAAATATGGGTGTTAGCGTAGCTGCATACGCTACTAGGGCTGGTCTAAAGGCAAGCATATATGCCCCATCGTGGATTGAAAAGGAGAAGATCTTTCTAATAAAAACTTACGGCGCTAAGCTTGTAATAGAGGATAAAGGCATTGATGCTCTCTTAAAAGAAGTTGACGGATATTCTAGTAGAGTAAAAGCGTATAACGCCTCGAGTACACACAACGCTCTGTCCATGGAAGGGTTGAAAACACTTTCGTATGAACTTTACATGCAA
The DNA here is from genome assembly GCA_038888155.1 of Desulfurococcaceae archaeon. GTDB lineage: Archaea > Thermoproteota > Thermoprotei_A > Sulfolobales > Desulfurococcaceae > UBA285. The sequence goes on along the minus strand of JAWAJB010000002.1, from coordinate 157,150 downwards.
CTCGGTTCCGTACCTCGGAGAATATATGTTCCAATCGGAAGCGGCTTAACGTTTCTAGCTCTTCACTACGGATTCAAAGAGCTATTAGAGGGAGGATTCATAAACAAAGTGCCTGAAATTATTGGCGTGGAGCATTGTGGAAACCCCAAGTATGCTTCCTTTTTAGGAATTTCAAAGAAGTGTATGGAGGAACCTTATCCAGGGCTCAGGTATTACGCTCCACCAATATTCAACTCTGTCATCGATATACTCAGAAAACACGGAGATCTAGTTGTTGTATCATCACGAGAGACGATACGAGCAGCCAAGATTCTTGCACTACAGGAAGGGTTATTCACTGAGATTTCATCTGCTGTTGTCGTTGCAGGCTATTTAAAAACGGAGCTCGAAGACTCTGTTATAGTGCTTTTTAGCCACGGCCTAAAATCTGCTTCTGGTTACACTAGACCCTTGCGCAGGAGATTTACACAGCCATTTATTGGTGCTACAAAGAGGCTTATACTTGGGGTCCTTGAAACGCACAAGGGATTAACTGGTTATGAGATTTGGAGAAATCTGGACTTGAATATAACGCCACAGGCTGTATATCAACACCTAAAAGAGCTAACGGATAGGGGCTATATTAGGGCTGTTCAAGAAGGGGACGTAAAAAGGTATTATCTTCCATAAGTTACATTATATTGAAAGATTTTCTTAAAGGATAAACTTTAAGAGTATAAATACAAAATAAAGGTGTGGAGACTCCCCATGCCGCTCGTAAGAACGAACACCATTGAATTAGTAGTTTTTACAGTACTTGTTTATGTTGCCACAATCGTTCTACAGATATACCAACCAGTTACGGGTGGATATTTCAACGTTGGGGAGGCAATAATATACCTTGCAGCCCTAGTATCTTCACCATTAGTCGCAGGCATAGCCGGAGGCATAGGAGCCGCGCTTGCAGACCTATCAACAGGTTATGCAGTATTTGCGCCTGGCACACTAATTATAAAATTCATTGAGGGCTATATTGCTGGGCTGTTGGTGAAGAAGTTAAGGGGGCTTCACGGTTTTTGGCAGGCCCTTATTGCAGGTGGAGCATCAACTGCTGCCTTTTTAACAGTGTCTACAGTTTTATGGTCAGGCGGCATATACATCGGTCCGCCTCAGTGGTTAACTTTCACTTTTGATCAGCCATATTTAGAGATCTCTATAGCTATTTGGGTTACTGTTGGTATATTTCTAGGTGCTCTTATCATGTTAATGCTTACAAAGAAAAACATAACAGCGGGCGAAGTCATTTCATTATTTACAGCGGGAATAATAATGGTGTTAGGCTACTTCATGTATGAATACTTTGTAAGCAACCCGCTAACGGGAAGAGATCCTATTGGAGCTCTAATCGAGGTTCCCGTAAACATTGGACAGCTAGTAGCGGGGATTTCAATATCTCTGCCGTTAGCTGCTTGGCTAAGAAAGGCCGGCTACTTTAAGTAGTAGCCAGCGCGCTTTCATGTATTTTTAATATCCACCAATCATGTCAACTAATATTAATGGTGTTGATTCTTTGAGCCTACTAGAATCCAAAATAAATTGCTGTGGCTACAAGGACGGCTTTCAACTACGTGATATAAGCTTCAAGATAGACGAAGGTGAAATATTAGTGATATCTGGTAGATCAGGTAGCGGAAAGACAACATTAGTTAGGGCCATAACTGGGACGCTTAAAGCTGCGGGCGGATTCATAGACGGGAAAATCCTCCTGGGTGGTAGGGATATAGAAAGCATGAATGCCGAAGAGGTCTTTCGCACAATGGCATATATTCCCCAAGAACCCTGGTACGCATTCATAGGACACACCGTGTATGCAGAAATATGCCAGTTTCTCTCTCTGGCTGGTGTAAATTGCACAAATATGAACATAATTCCGTTCGACGTAGAGAGACTCCTGGGAAGGTTGACTTATACTTTAAGTGCGGGCGAGATCCAAAGAGTTTTGTGGTCCGAGTCTGTATTAGTTAACACAAAACTAATGATCCTCGATGAGCCAACGGTATATTTAGATCGTGAGGCAAGAAATGAAGTAATATTGTTCGCTAAAAAAGCGCTGAATCTCGGAGTTAGCATTCTCGCAGTAGATCATAACCCAAGTTTCTGGGAGCCTCTTCAACCAACTTTAATTTACCTAGAAGACGGGAGGCTGGTCTACTATGGTAAGTGGACTCAGGAAGTTATAAAAAATTTGGGTGTTTCGGAAAAGAGAGCCTCTCGCGTTAGCGGCGATTTATTCGTTCAATTTGAAAATGTCTGGTTTAAGTATCCCGGCGGTAGTTTCGTACTCAAAAATTTTAGCGGATCCTTCAATAAGGGCACCTTCACATGCATTACGGGACCTAATGGGTCTGGTAAATCAACTATTTTAAAACTTGCAGCTGGCGCCTTAAAGCCTTCCAGAGGACGAATAACGAGAAGGGGGAGCTCTATATACATACCTGAAAATCCACTACTTTACTTCACCATGCCAACTCCAAGAGAGGAACTACTTGCTTCAGCTAGGGGGAACGAAAACTCTGTTCGCGATATAACTGATAGGTTTAATCTAAATAAAGTTTTAGATAAACCTTTGGCGAAGCTTAGTAGCGGCGAGAGAAGAAGGCTCGCAATAGCTTCAGCTTATCTTGCGGGGTTTGAGGGGTATTTCATAGATGAACCGACAGGAGGTCTAGACTATGATAATTGTAAGGAGGTCTTACACGCTCTATTTGACCTCGTTTCGGAGAAAAAAACAGTTGTGGTTGCCTCTCACGATGATAGGATCATGAGCTATGTAGATTATTTGATTAAATTGTCCACATAGAGGTGGTTTAGCATGGGCTTCATAGGATGGCTTGTTTCAATTGTATATAAATCCTTTTTCCTGTTTGGAGACGAAGGTTATAGAAAAGCTCACTACTTATCTAAGATAATATTCGTCTCAGTTGTTTTGCTGTTGATGATGACTATTCCGGAGCGGGCCTATTTAATGTCGTTTATAATTATACCGCTCGGGCTTCTCAGCCCCCACCCTGAGTGGATTTTGGCGTCAACTATACTTTCCTCTTTGGCTGGATTGTATCTATCGATTTCAGCATATATCCTCTCATTTACAGGACTCTATTACATGGAAACGCTGCAGATACTTGAAATTGCCGGTCGTGCAATTGGGTTCTCGCTTTCCTTAATATTTATATTTGCAACTATTTCGCCTATAGAAATTCATAACTTGCTGTACTTTCTAAGGTCTAAGCGTTCTTGCGTTTTTCCTCTTTTACTTTGGAGATTGGTACCATATGGCTTGAAAAACTTCATGGATTCGCTTAGTGTAGGAAGCCTTAAGGGGGAGCAGGTAACTAAGAGGATTCCTCCCGCTGTCGCTAGCATGATTGAAATAGGTCGTTTCATTGATGAGTACTGTTACTGGAGGCTCAAGACAGGCGTAAAAACTCCATTAAAATTAAATAAAAACTCTGTATATACGTTTTTGCTCATTGTAGGCTCGGTTGCTACCATATTAGTTACAACGTTGTAATCGATAAAGTATATATAATTTGATAACCAACGCCAAACATAAGCTATTAATCCTCTATTGTAGTCCTCTCGAACGTAATTTTAGCTACCCACATGGATACAACAGCAGTCACTAGGAGAACTGTTGCATCTATCATTGGATTTAGGTAATCCAGTCCCACATTTGCTTTAGTTAGCCAGTACCTTGTGCCGTGGACGGCATATGTGAGCGGGTTAATTGTGGAGAACAGTTTCATCCACTCTGGCATAAAGTTTACTGGGTAAAATACACCGCTCGCAAACATAAATGGCATTATGATAATGTTAACTAATATTTGAAATCCTTCGACGCTCTGAAACTTCAGAGATATAACCGTGCCTATGCTTGTAAGGCCAATCGACATCATGAAAATGTACATCATTGCTAGTGGTATGCCTAAAATATTTATATTTCCCGTGAACACAAAAGCGAGTAAAACGATTATTAACGATTGTATTGTAGTGATTAATGAGTCTCCAACTATTCTTCCAATAATAATGGCGCTACGAGGAGCTGGTGCTACTAGCGTCTCTTTAAGGAAACCGAATTGTTTATCCCATATAACGCTAATTCCAGATATGAAGCTCCCCATGAAAGCTGTCATAGCGATCATCCCACTTATCAGAAAAGTTACATAATCAAGACCCCCGAAGATTGCACTAAAGTAATTAGACACAATTTCTTTTACTGCCGGTATAGCTGTAGCATTTACTCCTAGGTTGGATGAGTCAAGGTTCGATGGGTCAAATATTTTTCCAAAGCCCACTCCAAGGAAAATTAGCCAAAGGAGAGGTTGAAATATAACTGATAAAAGCCTTGATCGAGAATTAATCCACCTCTTCAACTGTCTGTAAACCATTGAAACAAGGGCATCCTGCACTCTGGATCACCTGAAAATTCGATGTCCCATTAGCAAGTTGGGCTGACTATCAAGAACATCCCTTAGTTCTCTACCAGTTAAATGCAAGAAAACCTCATTCAGAGAAGGTCTTCTATAACTAATCTCCAATATCTCTAATCGATGCTCATCAGCTTTTCGTATGATCTCTGGTAATAATTTGGGGGCATCTGACACTAAAATCTCCACTCGATTTGGTCCGATCAAATTGCAAGACTTTACGTCTAAAAGGTTGTCGCAAAGTTTACTTAAGTTGCTTCTACCAGTTACCAAAATAACGTCTTCGCCTACTAGGCTTCTTAGCTCGTCCACGTTGCCATGAGCTATAATCCTTCCATAGTCCATAATTGCAACTCTCGTTGATAGTTCTTCGGCTTCATCCATGTAATGCGTGGTTAGCAATAATGTCAAATCGCGTTTTTTCCTCAAGTATCTTATATAGTCCCATATTTTCGCTCGCGAGTGTGGATCTAGTCCTATTGTGGGCTCATCGAGGATCAGTAGTTCTGGTTCGTGCAATAGTCCGCGCGCTACTTCAAGTCTCCTCTTCATCCCTCCGCTCAGATACCTAACTTGTTTGTGCATGTAATCCTTGAGGTCCACGAATTCTAAAAGCTCGGTAATTTTTCTATCTAGTTCATAACCTCTAAGCCCATACAGTCTACCGTGGATATACATGTTATCATATACTGTAAGATTCAGGTCAAGGCTAGGATCTTGAAATACGAGTCCTATTTCCTTTCTAACCTTATCGGGTTCCTTAGCCACGTTAAAACCGTTAACCATTACGTGACCCGATGTTGGTTTAAGCAAGGTTGATATGATGTATATGGTCGTTGTTTTTCCTGCTCCATTTGGACCTAAGAGAGAGAACACTTCCCCTCTGCGGATCTTGAAGGATACTTTATTTACCGCGATCACGTCCTTAAACTTCTTGACCAAGTTGTCAACGACTACGATCTCATCCATTTGAACCGCCTTAATCGTTAATTAATAAGTTACTTAGTTAAGTAACTTATATATTTTCCCTAGGGACCTTGTTCTAGAGTCCGTATCTTAAATAATTTGACAATAATTACGTTTAAATAACATGGTGGCAATAGGATGCCCTTTCCGTATGTTGTGAGGTTTGTGTCAATGGGATCGGGGGCAGGAAAAACGCGAGTAGCAAGGAGAGTTCTCGAGCTCTTAAAGCGAAGGGGCTACTTAGTTGGGGTCATTAAACACTGTAGCCACGGCATAGTTCTAGAGGAAAAAGACAGCAGTGAGTATCTCGAAGGAGGTGCCGACGTTGTCGTTGTATCGTCACCTAATTTAGCAATAATATACAAGGCAGATCACCTAGATGCGCTTAAGAGCTCTGTTCAATTTCTCAAAACACCGATAGTAATAGTCGAGGGCTACAAAGGCGAAATACTGGGCGACGCTGTTCTCATAGTGCGTAATCAAGTTGAGCTAGAAGAGCTACACAGCCATGTAAGTAGCGCTATTGCCGTAGTATCTCAAGCAGATCTATCATACATACCTAGCGAATTGAGATTTTTTAAATTTGGTGACGAGAGTGAACTGACGCAATTAATAGAGAAAAGAGCACTTGATTTCTTTTTTGATCAGCTTCCGAGGACTAACTGCCAAATGTGTAGCCGTTTTAGTTGCTATGAACTTCTGCTAGCTTTCCTGCGTGGCGAGGCAGATTGGTGCCCAGCTGTTTCAGGTGTGAAGTTGATAGTTAACGGCATAGAGGTGCCCCTGAACGCTTTTGTTAAAAACATAATTAGTTCAACTATTAAGGGAATGCTACAATCGCTAAGGGGTGTTCCTAGCGATCAAAGGGAAATTACGCTAATAATTAAATAGTTAGCGCTATAGTTTACAGCATGAAGTCGCGCTTTAGAGCATTGGCAGTATAGTTAAATGGATCTAATAAGGTAGCTTTGCCTTTAAAGGCCTTGTAAATAATGTGATCTTACATCAAAAGGATCTAGATAAATTACTAAAGTTACTTAGTAAGCGCCCCAATGAAATCACGAAAAATTGTAAAATTCCAATAATATAAGCTAAAAACAGAAAAATGTACAATGGATTTTTGTGTGGTGCATTCTATGACAAATAAAGCTGTAAGGGCTATTATTTGCGAGTGGCCTAGTAACCAATTCTTTAATATCGCTTTTGAGGAGGCCCTGTTTAGGTCAGCTAATGAGCCAACTATAAGGTTTTGGAGAAATGATAGAGCTATTGTTATAGGCAGATTGCAATCGCCCATACTAGAAATTAATGCTATTGAAGCCTTTAATCACGGCATAAAACTTGTGCGAAGGTTTACGGGTGGTGGCGCTGTATATCAGGACCTAGGTAATGTTAACTATGCTATTAGCCTACCAGGCTTCAAGTTAAGCCTTGAGGAGGGTTTTAAATTAGTCGGTGAGGCTGTCGCAGACTCGCTTAAGGCACTCGGAGTGAAAGACGCTTATTATAGGCCACTCAATGACATAGAGGTAGAGGGATTAAAGATCTCCGGTTTGGCTGCAACGAGGAGTCCGCTCGGTTTATTTGTCCATGGATCAATGCTTGTCTCTAGTAACACAGACATTATGTGGAGAGTTCTCAAAATATCTAAGGAAAAACTTTCGGATAAAAAGTTCACGAGTAGCCGCGTAAAAAGAGTAGTAAACTTGGAGGAGGCTTTAGGTAGGGCCGTAAATATAACCGAGATTTTAAATGTTATCGGAGAATCGCTCTCAAAAAAGCTCGGTGTACAAATTGAGTGGGGCAGTTACAGACAGAGGGAAGCGGCTCTGGCCGTAGAGCTCTATAAAACTAGGTATTCTAGGATTGATTGGAATCTGGCATATACAGAGGAATTAAGAACATTAATAACCGATGAGGAGTACCGAGCTTTATACGAAATAGGAAAACCTAGCTCAGAGCAAGAAAAAGTGCTTGAAACATTGGTGGTGTAAAAGTATGAGAGTTGATGTTATATGTAAAGAGAAAAAACGCGCTGGAGGTAAATTAATAAAAATTTGTCTCAAGTTAAAGAATTGCTATGTGGACGGGGTCATTTTGACTGGAGATTTTTTCGTTGAACCGATCGAGGAGTTCGAAGAAGCCTTAAAGACATTGGCAAGATCGAAAGTGCCGATAGATGAATTGGTAAAATACGTCATGGTGTTTATTCAAGAAATTGGCTTAGAGTTGTGCGGTTTAACATCAAATGACATAGAAGAGGTGCTTGAAAATGCTATAAATGAGGTCAGAAAACTCTGTTCTAAACAGCAATAGTTTTAAAATTTTACTCGACAATTTATCTAAGTTGCATGCGATCGGCTTTATTAAAGATCGTAAGGCCGGATGTATATTTTCCACAGACAAGGTTAACCCAGTCCAACGGCTGCAACCTCATTCATAGGTAAATGCCCTGATTATTTATCTGCCCAAACACTAACTATGGAACACAGTCGAAGATTTGTCATCAATATCGTTTTTATTCAATACGATAAACCCTGGTAGTAACCCCGGTACTTATCAGGTTGTGCCTAATTTTTAAGTAGCTGATGTCATGCTTGCCGAAACGCGAGATGAATTAGATAGAGCTGTAGCAATGATCGTTAAAGAGATCCCCCGTGTTGCACGACGCCTAACTTTATATAAAGTGTAACCGATATGATATTTTCACCGCTCGTACTAAGATGTCCTTTGAATATAATGCTTCTTAATGCCCTTTAGCATTTTAATATCTAGCTAATTACTTGAATGAATCTTAATAATACGAGCTTCCTGGATTCAAGCTAAATTAAACACTCATTGTGCCGTTAGAATGTGTTAACCTTTAACAGCATATAGAACGGCCGGTCCCTCTTGAATTTGTGTGGCTTTTCTCCAGATGATTGCATGTCCATTGCTAGCCCACGTAGTTTTAATGTGACGGAGGGGTGGCGCTTTATTGGTCTCTTTTCACATATCGGAAAATTCTTAATCCCCATCGCGCTTAAAGCCAAACTCGAATTAAATTTACATTATCGTCAATTGTTCAAATAATGTGAGCGTGTTTGGTTCAATTTTCTTCTGTGATCTTGAATTTATGTGAAAAAAGATAATATTGTTTCGTTATTACTTTATCTACATTGGCTTTACTTCTAGAAGTCCTTCCTATCAACACCATGCACGGCTCGAAACCACAAATGATTGGCCGATGGAATATGCATCAGGACTGTGTTCTCTGGGAAGTTCTAAGCATAAAGATGATCTCCTTGTAGAGATTATCCTACTCATTGAGAGCCCCGTTGAAAACCATTACAAGCTTTTCTGAAATCTCTCTTTAATTTAATCTCATTCAATTAAACGACCGACAGTAAATTTTTAGGAACAGCCAAGTGGAAACATGTTTAGGGCCCGACGAAGATAAATATCTGGAGGTGAATATATGCCCAGCGAAATTAATATGATTACGGTTGCTATGCCCTTTCCTAATACCGGCGGTGGCGGGTATCGGGCTCTGTTATCAATTAAAGAGTATAAGACCCGCGGAATTAATAATTTTCTAGTCTTGCCGTGGAGCATAAAATTTCAATTTACGCCCCAAGAAGAGTTATCCTTGTTACGAGACCTTCTAAAGGAGGGTCTTCGCGTCTACGGGAAATCTGTATTGCCAAGAGTATTCTCTTACAATTTTCCCCTGAGAAGGAGCTTGGCGGTCTGTACATCAACCTTCCTCTCTCTCATTGAAGTTGAAATAGATAAAAATGTTCTGTCTAAATCTCATTGCGTAATGAGCATGCACGAGACGATAGATGCGATTGCGACATGCCATAGAATTGGTGAAGTTTTTTCCCTCAAACGCATAGCGCTCTTACAATTGCCTCCATTTTACGGAGATTCTAAACGCATTAAGAACATCGAAGAGTCGAGCTACCTTTGGTTAAAGACCTTAGAGGACTTTAGAACACGCGCTTTTTGGGGCATAAACAGAGAGATCGATAGGGGCATTTCAAAGCACTTAAGGCGATTACTAAGCAATTTCGAATTGATATTGGCAGTTTCAAAATCAATACCAATGGAGATGGGCGAGGATTGGGCTAAAAAGGTGATCGCTTTAGATCCTGGAGTGGGTTTATCACTTGAGGACTTGTCGTTAATCACTAGCATAGTAAAAAGAAGAAGAGGGAAAGAGAGAGTTGTGGTTTTTGGGGGGAGACCATCGCCAGAGAAAGGGTTGATCGAGGCCTTAATGGCGTTTAGAGAGGTAAGAAAGAGTTGTGGTCAAGATCTTAAGCTTGCAATTACTGGTAGAATTTCGGGAGAAAACTTGAAGAAGATTGTAGCCTTTTGTGATAGGTTAGGAATTAAAGATAATGTTATTTTCTACGGATTTCTTCCGCGGGAGGATCGCCTGTCCATAGTTGCTAAGTCTATTGCAATGCTCTATCCAAGCCATGTTGATGCTTTCCCATACGCCGTATTGGAGTCCATCTACTTAAATACACCAGTTATTGCGTACGATATTCCAGCGCTCAGAATCTACTACAGCGGCCTTGAAGGGGTGACCCTAGTCAGAGAATCCGATCTAGATGCGCTAGCCCAAAAAACCATTGAAACAATTGAGAAGAAAAATGTTCGTGTCGAGAAGCCAAAAATTCTAAAAAAATGGGAAGAAATAATGGACCAAGAGGTAAACTTGATAAAAGATATTATTAAAAATTGATGTCCTAGCTCCTGTCGCAGGGAAATGCGTGGATATGATAAAAGTAAAAGAAATCGTTCCTCACTAGAAATCCGCGAGGAATAAATCAAAAAATGACTTATTGGGAAGGAAAGCTGGTTTTGATAGGTATCCTAACAAACAGTATTGAATGTCGCTCGATTTGCTTTATATGTAATAGCTAAGATTAGAGGATTCGCTTGGTCAGGAAAGCAAATAAAAACTTATTAACCTTTGCAGTTTAGTAATTTGGCACGAGGTGTATTATTTTGGAAACATAAATAAGCATTCAAATGTCATCCTATTTAAACCAGGTGTGAAGCTAAAATGCATATATTGTAACTCGATCTATCCTCCAGATCCATGGCTATTCTTCTGTCCCAAGTGTAAACGTCCACTTGAAGTTCTCACCATAGAGAGACTGTTGATTCGCTGGGAAGACCTCAGAAAACGAAAATTTTGCGTATGGAGATATAGAGAGCTTCTGCCACTTAGTGACTCGATCGATCCGGTTACTCTGTGCGAGGGCGGCACTCCGCTAATCCCTATTACTAAAGCAGGAAATAACAAAGTTTACTTGAAGTTTGAAGGCTCAAATCCGACGGGGAGCTTCAAAGATAGGGGGATGACAGTTGCCATTACAATAGCAAGGCATATTGAAGTTAAAGGAGTAATAGTCGCTAGCACGGGAAACACCGCGGCTTCGGCCGCAGCATACGCTGCGAGGGCCGGGTTGAGATGCGTTGTGGTCTTACCGAAGGGGTCCGTGGCGATCGGTAAATTGGCCCAAGCAATGCTTTACGGTGCCGAGGTTGTTGAAGTCGACGGATTATTTGATGAGGCGCTAGATAATGTTTTAGAATTAGTTGTAACAAAGGGACGGAGAGATCTATATCCCCTAAATTCATACAATCCATGGAGACTTGAAGGTCAAAAAACAATAGCGTACGAAATCGTGGAAGAACTCGGCAAATCACCTGATGCAGTATTTGTCCCCGTTGGAAACGCGGGTAACATTTATGCAGTATGGAAAGGTTTCAAAGAACTCCACGAGAACGGTATAATAGAATCTGTTCCAAGAATGATTGGTGTTCAGGCGGAGGGCGCTTCTCCTTTAGTACTAACGTGGAGAAGCAAATCGAGTAGTTTATTGCCTGTCTCTGTTCCAAGAACAATTGCTTCAGCAATTAGAATAGGCAAGCCGGTTAATTGGCCTAAAGCATTGAATGCGGTTAACGAGTCGGGCGGATCATTTATATCAGTCTCCGATAGTGAAATAAAAGACGCCATGAAGAAACTTGCAGTTACGGAAGGTGTTGGAGTTGAACCTGCAAGCGCGACTACTCTCGCCGGGTATATTAAATCCCTTGAAGATCGAATATTAACTAAAAGCGAAACAGTTGTGCTGGTTGGGACTGGACACGTGCTTAAAGATCCTGATGCTGTGTTTAAAATTCTTAGCCCTGAAAAAATCAGTGCATAGTAAATGCCCTCAATGAACATCTAATTCCAGGCTTTTAATATATTGAACATTATTGGAAAAGAGTGTCTAAGTTCTCGGCTCTATTGAGTTCTCGAGCAAGTAGCTCTGCACCAGATGAAGATACTGTTGTCGTATACGCATACGCTTTTACTCCTTTCAATTCAAGGAACTTTGCAAGTCGGCTAGCTGCCCTCTTAGCATCATCCATATTTCTGTGTATAGTAAATACTGCAGGCCCCGCACCAGATATATTAAAGCCCAGTGCCCCGCCCTGTAGGGCCAGATCCTTTAATTCTGAGTAGTATGGGATAATTTTAGACCTGTGCGGCTCTGCAATGTAGTCCACGGACACAGCCTTTCCAAGTAGCTCTACGTTGTTAGTGAAAAGGGCATATATTAGCAAAGCAATGGCCGATGTCTGCCTAACATGTGTGTCAAGCCCTATTTGCTGTGGAAGAAGTGAACGCGAATACTTAGTCTTTTTAATGCCTTGTAGCTCAACTACTGAGGGGATAATAACAGCAATATTTATAGGAGTTGTTGGCACATATTTAAAGACATTCCTAGTAGTAGGTTCTACAATAGTTAACCCGCCGTACAAACTTGCTGCGACGTTGTCATAGTGTTTAGAGCCGGAAACGTGAAATTCTCCTACACTAGCAAGATCTAAGAGTTCATCGTCTCTTAAATTCAACGAGAATACCTTGGAGAGAGCATATGCAACCGCTGCAGAAGTTGCTCCCGAGCTACCCAGTCCGCAGGACGTCGGGATCCCCTTGCGAACCTCAATGTATGTGTCAACATCCTTTATGTTATATCTCGAAATAAACTCGTTAGCTACCGCATAGGCAACATTATCTTTCCCCGATGGAACATTAAACCCCTGTGATGTAACTGTTATAATCCCCGAACCCGATTTGATCGAAACTAGCACTTCATCATAAAGGCCTTTTATAGCCATTGCGAGGATGTCAAACCCTGGACCTATATTGGCTATAGATGCTGGCGCTCTCACAAGAACATGCCTGCCGTCTAAGCTGTGAAACAAGAGTTCATCCTCACACCTCGCTATTCTTATTATATAGTAAAATTTAAAAACTTATAAAGAACACCTAAACTGTCCTGGTTTTTCTCAAAATATATATTGAACTAAGAGTCGAAATATTCGTTCGAAGTAAGATAGCTGAAAAAGGAATTCTTTAATGCTGGTATCTGATTTGGTAAGTTGATAACTGAGATCAACATAAGTAGGACTGACGAAGGGGCAGTTTGATAGAACATGATGGGAAGACGTTGATGTTCCCTATTAAACCGAATACTTTACACAAGAAAATGGTGTGCGAACTAGATGATCAAATCAATAACATGTATCGACGAGTTCTAGCTCGATCTAGACTTCTCTTAATGTTAAGATTAAAAGGCTTTGTTTTCAATTCAATCTATCCCACTATCCATCCCGAGTTAAATATTGCAGAAATGGGTGCAAGGAGCTTTTAAGCAGTGACCATGCTATAAGTGAGAAACAGCTATAAATGAACATAGGCAGCCATCAAGGTTAGATCTTAGCAACCAGCTGATGAGCGGTGGAACATTTTGCAAAAGAACCTAAATTATTAAAGGGTTAATATTAACATCGAGATGGAGATAGATTTGGATCTGTGCCATGAGATCAAAATGAATTTCTATTGCGCACACCAACTAGAAATTTCAATTTCAAAATTGTTGAACCTCTACGGAAATAAAGTGGATGACGTATTGCTAAGGCTATCACTTAAAGAAATTGGGATTGAAAGTGAGAAACATGCTCAATACCTTGAGCTTATAGGTTTGTCGCTAGGGTTATTCGAGAAAGCGAATTGTGAGGAACACTTAGGTAGTCTATGGAAGGACCTTGAAGAAATGCACTTAAATCTATCAAAGGGGGTAAATATGAGCCCAGAAAGTTTCATAGATAGGCAGCGTTGGATCGAGGGTGCGATTGGAGAGGAGACGTACCAGAGGTTGCTATTGCCACTTATTGAGGCTAACATAGAACAATGTCGATTGAACAAAGATCTCGCTGATTTCGTAAAAAGCTTGCTGAATAAAATAATTATTGAAGAGAAGGAACACGAAGAGCTGTTAATTAAGTTGCTCAAAAGCAAAAAATTCCACAAGTCTGTACAAAATTAACAAGAATTTAGTGACAGCGGCACATTAAAATAGATAAAATCCTCGTGCATATACCAGCGTTTAAGTTATGTGCTTTAGACGCTCCGATGTTTAATAGATTTACACACAGGAGTTTTAGTGAGATTTATATATAGCTGAGCTGAATATAATTCGATTAAGCTGGCAAGATTAACAGCTCCAACTTTTAGTGGGGAATTTGACAGGAAAACCTTTTTTGATGTCAAAAAGTCATAACTTAAATCCACCAATGTTTCAAGAGCCCGGCAAAACATAAAATGCAACTATAACTATGGGCCCGCGGGGATTTGAACCCCGGACCTCCGCCGTGTGAGGGCGGCGTCCATACCAGGCTAGACGACGGGCCCTGAATCATTAAGACTACCAGCAGAACCTAATAAATCTTCAGCACTACCTTCTTTGGGTATCTTTGAAAAATTCGCGAATTTCCGAGAAAGATCCTCTCGGATTTAAGAAAACGTTGAATACAACAGGAGATAGCTTTAGCATCTTTTGCACCTTTGCGGCTTATTTAAAATTCTAGGTTGTGAGCTCAGGCGTGTTATGCCAAATACCATAAAACTGCTAAGATACGTATAGAGAAGATGTAAATTTTTGGATCGGGCTCAACGGTATTTAAGTCCATTAAAATGTCGCTCTAGCTCTAGATGACGTTTCCTAGGGAGTCATGAGATCACCTTGGGGACTAAACAATATATGTGAAATATTGTTAAGCCACTATGGTCGTTCTCTTATAGAAACAGCGAATAATGTGCAACAGCCGAACTAATAAACTGTTAAGGATTTAAATATAATTGATAGGATTATGTTATATTATGTACTAACTTGGTGAATTGCATGAGCAGCATAGATTTTGAAATCCCAATTGGATCAGTCTGTGTAGATGAGTTCCTCGTCAAAGAGGAGCATGCTGCAAGACATATTGGTAGCGGAGAGGCATCTGTGCTTTCGACCCCATCTATGATAGCTTTCATAGAGAAAACTTCCGCTAGCTGCATTCATAAGCATCTGCCCCAGGAATACACTACAGTCGGCACGCTCGTTAACGTCAGGCACTTAAAACCAGCACCTATTGGGTCAACAATTAAAGTGGAGGCAAAGATAGCTGCACGCGACGGTAGACGAATTACTTGTGAAGTGAAAGCTTATTTCGGAGATATACTAATCGGAGAGGGCATACATGAGCGTTTTATAGTTCACAGAGGCAGGTTCGCTGAAAGGGCAAAAAAAGTTTCGGATACGCAAAACAAGTAGCAAATGGAATAAGTAAGAGTTGCTTGGACTAGGTCTTGAGAAATACTTTTTTATTGTTGGTACTCTTCCAAAATTAGTGACGTCTCCAGGTTATTTCGCGCTAAAGAGTTTAAGAGATAACTCTTAAATGCCTTCATTGTAATGCCGAGCTTGAAATCAAAGTTATAGCGATTGTTCCAAGACGTTTAAACAGACTAATCCGATCTGCAACCCTCCTAGGTCTTAGTTTCAACCTAATTCCCGCGTCGACCCTTATTTTTAACAAACGCGTAGTGGGTTTTGGGTGAGAAAATTGATTGGTAAAGAAAATATAGGCCTTCTAGCGTTATCGATGGTATTGTTTAGCTTGCTAATATCCATCCCCTCTACAGCTGAAGGAAGTCCATCAATCGATAAACCAGAGATTGTTTTTGAAGGAAACTGGGGTGTTCTCAACACAGAAACAGTGTCTGATATAGGCTTTGACCAGATGATTGATTTGGCTTACACTATTAGAAATTTAACTTATAGCTTATTCTTATGGGAATCAAACTACGATGTAAAATCAGCAATCGTACAGCTAGAGTTAGGGGACGCGTTTCTTCAGAGAGCTTTAAACACCAGTGGCGTTGCACCAAAGAAAGCTGTTGTGTATGGATTTGTGGCCTCAATTCATTACAGCCATGCTCCCGCACTAGCAAATGCTGTCCTAGGTAGAGTTATAACAAGCAACCTTGGAGAGAACAACACAGTGATCCCCCAGACTGTGGAGGCGGGAATTAATGTAAGTGAAGATCTAAGGGAAATATTGGTGGATGCCATTAAGTACGCTGAAACCAATGGCTACAATACCTCTCTAACATGGGAAATACTCGCAACGGGAGATCAGAAGATAAGTAGTGCAAAGCAGTTGCTAGAGGATGGAAATATAACGCTAGCTTTTAAATATGCTGTTGTAGGTTTTAGAACGTATGTTAGGGCTTATCACAGCCTGATGATCTTAACATTCAAACAATTCACTAAAAGGGAGACAATAACTTCTGCCGCGCTCCAGTGTAGGGAACCGCCGATCAGGTACATTTTGGATAAATTGCCCCTAAGAGTGAGGGAGATGTTCAGGGCTAGAGTTGAGAGCGGGGAGATCAAAGAACTGGGACAAATAATACACGAACTCGAAAATACAACAGTAGAGATAAGATTCCGCATTAGGCTAATTGAAAAGGAGAACTTAAAAAATGCGGTTGAAATGATCATGGCCAGAATTAGGGAAAGGCATGGTCCAGTTATTGCACAGCAAATATCTGTAGCAATTAAGCGTTCAATTGACGAGGATTTTGAGAAAGGATCCTATGGCACAGATTTAGCTACTAGGGCGCTAAGGGAGCTGAGAATAATGCTCGAGGAAAGGGGTATAAGGGAAATTATTATACAAGAAACTCCTCGTGGACATATGGTTAAAGGCAAGAAATAATTTGACAACTGCTAACTTAGATCAATTTTTATCAAAGTTCTACATTGTTTGGAATGAATTCTAATTTTATGAGGCCGTTAGATTATTGCTCTACTATAATCCGTGTATTCCCGTGATCTGCTCTTGATTTGCTGTTAATAGTTGTGATCTAAACATTGTCTATTGCAAATCCTAGTTACAACATTTATATCGATTCAACGCTTTTTGTTATATTGAAAGGGGTTTTAAAATGGCTTTGATAAAGAGGGAGAAAGCGATTGTTGAAGGTATTGAAGTTGAAGTGTTGGAGTTCAGCGATACTGTCGAGACTGTAGAGAAGGCAAGTAGGCTCAGTAATGAGGGCCCCGATAGCATTATCAAGACCATATTATTGAGGGGCAATCATAACTACTTCATAGCTATTGCACGAGGAGACAGGAAAATAGACTTTAAGAAAGCAACACAGCTATTAGGAACAAATTTAGTGCTAGCTAACCCAAAAGAAGTTAGCGAAGTTCTTGGCGTTGAAGTGGGTGCTGTTACGCCCATATCATCTAAGGTCAGAGGCGTCAAAGTTGTACTAGACCCCTATGTATTGGAGAAAGAGCACATTTTATGCGGTGGTGGCGCTCTTAATAAATTGTTCAAGGTCAGAACATCAGATTTAATGAAATACCTAAAGCCCAATGTACTTAATATATTCAAATAAGAGCTACACAGACATGAGAAAATGGCTTAACACTTAACTACCTCCAAAGCAGATAGCCGGGAGTTCGGCTTCGATAAGCATAGAGGATCGCTTGATCGTCCATCTCGCTTGAAGTATATAGAACGGCTACATCAAAACCATGTTCTCTCACAATGTTTTCTACCTCATAGGGCTCGACGATATCCTTATGAATTTCTACCACCATTCCCCCCACTCGGGTCAACTCTCTTCCTGCTTCACGAATTACATCTAACTCTAGTCCCTCAATGTCAAGCTTCAGCAAATCGACATAAGATAGAAAACTTAAGAGAGAGCTAAGTTTAACACATCTAACTTCTATAGTTTTTTCAACACTTGTGTAATTTTCAACGTGTTCCCTTATAACCGAGGATACTGCTGGGTATGCGCCTACATAAAGATTCGTGCTACCACTTTGAGGACAAAGAGCATATGGGTATATTTTCGCTATACGGGCCTTGTTTAATTCAACGTTCATGCTGAGGACTGGAACAATCTCCGTGTTCGGCTCAAAGGAGATCACAAGTGCCTTATTATTAGATAGTGCGGAAGAAGCTACTGTGTAGTATCCTAGGAATGCTCCTCCATCAATAATTAAATGACCATCGCTGGGTGTTAGTTTTTTGACGTGGAAGTAGTCGCAATCTACTAAGACATGTGAAAGATTGTCTAGCGCTTTTTCCACGATGGCAACAGGTATTATGAAGACAAGCCTCCTGTTGGCAAATGATACAGCAAACTTAATGAAACTAACCTTTAAGAAGGTAGCGAACTTGCTGACCTTCTTAAAGAGTTTTATCTTTGAATTATATTCATAACAAATTATCAAGGACACCTATATCAAGCGCTTACTTTCCACGTACTTCTGAATTATTGTTCTCTTCCCTTATAAACTGTATATTTTAATCTCTAAGATATGTATTTTAAAGTGGCATTCTGGTCAATTTAAGTAGTTATAAGGATGAAAGCTTGAATAAACCTGAGCACATTATATGGATTTTCACTGCAATGTGTAACCTAGACTGTCTACACTGCTATACCCACAGATTTCGGAACCTTGAAGAGCTTGACCTCACAGAAAAGCTGAGGCTGGCTAGAGAAATAGGCGAATCTGGTGTTGAATACGTAAATCTAACGGGAGGAGAACCACTAATACATCCACATTTGTCCTTCATACTGGAGTCGTTGAGCGACTACGACGTCGATAAAAGCATTATCACAAATGGCACGGTAGTGTCCGAAGACATTGCAAACTTGCTCTATAAGACCGAAACGTATGTTTTTGTAACAGTTGAGGGACCAAAACATATTCACAACGATATTAGAGGTAAGTGGACATATGAGGCGACTACAAGCGGCGTAGAGCTGTTGAAAAGACGCCTAGGCTCTATTTCCATTGTTACAACAGTTAATAAAATTAACTATAGGTCACTATACGAAGTTGTGGATTATGCTGTTAAAATAGACGCCGATGAGCTTGCATTAATACCAGTAATGCCGTCTGGAAGGGCTACCCAAACGAAGATATTTATTTCTGCTAATGAATACCTAGAGGCGCTTAAGAAAACACTTGAACGAGCACACGAATATGGGCTAAAAGTATCTGCTTGGTGTACCCCTTGGATACCTTCGCTAGGCCTAGGAATTGGATCTTCCTTCTGTAGGAATATGAGTGGAATGGATATAGACCCCGCTGGAAACGTTCTACTGTGTGACATACTTGATTTTAAGATCACTAATATAAGAGGAAGACGCCTCATAGATGTATATAGTGACTTTAGAAATAGCGTTCTGGTTAAAACAGTAAGAAATCCTCCTCAGTTGCCCCTTGCATGTAAAATGTGCAATATATCATTAGGATGCAGAGGAGGGTGCTTTGCTAGATCCTACATCTTAAAGGGAGGGCTAAACGCTGGAGATCCTCTATGTCCTAAACTTAGCTCTGCGCCATAAAAACAACATTATTAATTCACAGCTACTCTGTGAATTTTCTAGCGATTGCATGCCCTCTTTGTACTTTGTTAAGCAATAAAATCTGTAATGACTAATTTTAGAACAATAGTATTTATTTAAACAAACTACTTCATATCTGTATTATAGCTTTTAATGAGCGATCGGGCTCCTCGTACTTTGGATAGTGTAGACTATACTGTTCTAGAGGATTAAGGGGTACTATCTCTAGTAAGGTCTCTGCTATATGTCCATAATTTTATAGACATCAATTTAATAATTAAAAGGAAACGTCAATCAATTCATGGTGACGATTGTTGATAGTACCCGTTAGAGTCACGGATGCCGTTGGGAAAAGATTGGCACATGATTATACATGTATTGAGCCCGGATATAAGGGAGCAGTTAAAAGGCGAGGAGATCTCATAAATCATGGCGATGTAGAGGTTCTAAAGAATTGCGGGCACTACTATGTTTACATTGAGGTAGATAATACTGCTAGTGGAGATTACGTCCACGAAGTGGAGGCCGTAAAATGGCTTGGCGAAATAATTTCTGGAGAAAACGTTGAAGTGAAATTATTCGAGGAGGGTAAAGCAAATCTTCATGCACTAGCAAATGGGTTATTGTTAGTAGAGTCTAGCCGATTATATAAGTTGAACTCGTCTGGCTTGTTTGTAGTAGTAACTCTGAGAAATGGTAGCTATGTCAAAAGGGGAGACCTAATTGGAGTCGTAGACTTAATTCCATTAACAGTTAAGAAATCATCTCTGGACGAACTCCAAAAAAGAGTGGTTAATGGGCCTTTATTAAGGGTTGTTCCTTCAAAGAAACCAAAGGTTGCGTTATTAGTTACTGGCACAGAAATTGTCGAAGGAGTGCGCGAAGATATGTGTACACCGGTAGTTGCTATGAAGCTAAAACAATATGACTGCGAATTAGCCGACGTGGACTTTGCTAGAGATGATCTAAAAGAGATAGCTGACAAAATAGTTTCATTCATTAAAACTTACGATGCAGTTGTTGTGACCGGGGGCATGAGCGTTGATCCCACCGATTACACCCCGAAATCAATTGAGCTTATAGCAAGCGAAATAGTGGCTTATGGCATACCTATTAAGCCGACTACTATGAGCATGATAGCCTATATAGACAATAAACCTGTAATAGGTGTATCCTCAGGTATAATTAAATATCCCAATGAAAATATACTAGACATAGTCTTACCTTGGATTTCAGCTGGAGTCAAGATCCCAAAGGATTATGTGCTGTCCTTGGGAGAAGGTGGCCTATTGCGGTCATTCCTTGAAATAAGACAAGAAAAGGCGAAATAAGTTGAGCACGAAGTATACATGCATTCTCATTGTTATAATGTTAGTTGGAATTGTTTGTATTAACGTTGTAACTGAAACGTATCGTGAGAAGGGGGAGATCAAAGTTCATAGCATCAAATTGGGAGTGGAGCTCAATGCCCATTCCACGCCAATATGGATCGCAATATATGAGGATCTTCCGGCCAAATATGGGTTAAACATTTCAAGGCTCTTTAAGTTCAGAAGCGGAGTAGAGCTTGCATCTGCTATTGCTCGAGGAGAAGTAGATGCTGGGTATTCTTGTCTGGGCCCAATATTAAACTTAATAGATATTGGGGTAGATGTGAAAATTGTCTTGAAAACCCACAATTATGGATATGCAATTGTAGTTAAGCCCGATAGAATTAAAAGTGTTGACCAGCTGAATGGATCAGTTGTGTACTCAATAGGTGGCGTTGTGGCCCCTACAACCTTATTGCTTTTAAAATTACAAGACTTACGTGGACTTGTCTTCGATATCAGACCGATCGGAGACCCCCAAGTGGCTTTATCAATGTTAATTGCAGGTCAAATTAACGCCGTATCCTTGCCTGAGCACTACGCAAGCTTGGCTGAGTCTCTAGGAATGAAGATTTTGCTGAGAGCCCAGGATATATGGCCTAACATGCCCGGTAGCTACTTAGTTGTCCGTGGCGATGCTTTAAGAGAGAGGCGGGAGGCTGTAAGAATGCTTGTTGAAATAACGAGAACGGCGTTGAGGCTTGCATCGGCGAACAAATCCCTCGCTGCAATGTCTAGCTCTAGGGAATTGGAGATAGACACTGACACAGCGTTGAGGTCCGTAGAGGCTATAGAATGGACATCGGACATACATATAAATGAGATCCAGGAA
The DNA here is from genome assembly GCA_038888155.1 of Desulfurococcaceae archaeon. Classification (GTDB taxonomy): domain Archaea; phylum Thermoproteota; class Thermoprotei_A; order Sulfolobales; family Desulfurococcaceae; genus UBA285. The sequence continues at coordinate 135,748 of JAWAJB010000002.1, read as the reverse complement.
TACATTGACTTCATGTTTAGACACAGAATTCTCGAGAAAAGGCTCGATGCAAACGAGATAGTTGTTACTAACATCGAGTGAGCCCATATGAACTCAAGAAGCGTTGTATCTATAGCTATTCTTGCCCTTCTCTGGGAGCTACTCGCGAGGTACTTTATTCAATTACCTGCCCTTTTCCCCCCTCTCACGGAAATTGTCGGAAACTTCGCTGACTACTATTTCATACTTGCGCTAGTAAACCATTACATTAAAACCTTGTTTAGATCAACGCTTGGATTTATTGCAGGATTGCTCTTTGGCTTGATAACTGGATTGTTCATGGTAATTAGAAAGAACATGGTCGATTACGTATCCCCATTAGCAACGTTGATGTTTTCGGTCCCCTCTGTCGCCTGGATACCTGTTTTGATAGTGCTTATTGGGATTAACGAGCTTACATTGCCGCTAGTTGCCTCATTTATGTGTTCATACCCCCCAATACTTTATGGAGTAATTAATTCCTTTAGAGTATTTGATAAGGACTTACTCGATATAGCTAACGTATATTGTACGAAGAAACTCACTAAGTATAGGTACATTGTGTTGCCTTATATACTAACACTACTCTTGCCATCAATAAAAACCGAGGCAATAATGGTGTGGAAGACCGTCTTCGTGGTTGAAATGTTGGCCTTATCAAATGGACTAGGTTATATTGCTTTGCTATATGCAACTTCGCTAAAGATGAGCCATTTGCTTGCCGTAATTTTCGTTTTATCCATGACTTTACTCGCGATTAACTCCTTGATAGATACTATTGAAAAAAGGTTAACAGGGCTAGTGAGCAGGGGTGATGCTGTTGAGTAGCATTGTACTGCGTAATATAAGCGTGTATGCCCATGGCAAGAAAATCGTGGAGAATATAAATGCATCTTTTCCTAGTGCTGGGTTGTCAATAGTTATAGGTCCCAATGGTTCTGGAAAAACCACTGTATTAAAAGTTGTGGCTGGGTTAATTGACTACGTTGGCGAAGTTTTCATAAATGGAAGTAATGCTAGAAATGTCGCGAGCCATTCAAGGGGTTTGTCTTACGTGCCCCAGAAAAATGCTTTATCGCCTGCTTTAACCGTTTGGAAGAATATAGCTATAGGGCTTATTGATCGGGGATATACCGAGTCGCAAATAAGAGAAAAAGTTGAAAATATAGCTGATGCTCTTGAAATAAAACACTTATTAAATCGTTACCCCGCCACACTCAGTGGCGGTGAAGCAAGGAGAGTGGCAATCGCGCGTGCATTAGTTGTTGATGCAGATATAGTATTAATGGATGAACCAGAGCTTAGTGTCGATGCCCAATCGTGGGGAATTATAAAAGAGAGCTTGCTTAAGCTCTTAAAGAATGGTAAAACCATAGTTTTGGCCACTCATAACTTCGAAGAGTTCATAGCTATTGTTAATAGATTGTGCATTCTACACAGTGGCAAGTCAATATATGAGGGACCTCCCTCTGAGCTAGAAACAAGTTCTCTGCCTCTAAGCGCTAAAAGTTGGCTGGGGACAACCATTCTTGTTGATGACTTGAAGTGTAGCGAATACGGACCTTGCGAGGCTTTAATAGATGGGTATGAATTTTACGCTGGACCAATCAAAGGGGCAAAAACAAGGAAAGTTCTAATACTACCAAAATATGTAAATGTGTCCGAAAAAGGGCCTCTAAGGGGAAAAGTTGTTAGTGTTCATAAGCTCGGATTAAGTCACTACGTAGCGCTAATTTCTTATAGAGATCAAGAGCTAGTTTTATTTACACGCAAAGAGGTAAAGCCGGGGATGCCTGTGAATTTTGGCATTGAAAAGGCAATACCTCTCATTTAATTTAAGATTCCGACATGATCATCGCATTTTACTTGCGCTCAATGCCAACGTAACATATCAGAGATTGTTCATAAAAAAGAACCCATATGTATTCGTTGAATTTCGAGCTACATTGTTTACAGCTTTATCAATTGTTGCTCTATTACACGGCTAATTCAGGTAGGATTACGTGAACAACTTGTTTGATACAATTAAATCGTAATTATTTTAAAAAAATTGAAGCAAATAGTGTTGGCCTAATTATCCTCCCTCATGTAGCGGAGGTGAAAGCGTAACCTCATCCCCTTCATTTAAACAGCTCTGAGCCTCCCTTCCTGTAGCCTCGACTCCATTTAGAAAAATCTGTATATAGGGGACTTTGTCATACCATTCTCCAAGAGATCTGTTGTTTGCTAATACTATCTTTATAAAGTTGTTCAGGCATGTTCCATTGGGCACGCTTATTTCTTCGCTCTCTTTGCCAGCGATGTCTGCAAATAAACCCGAAAATCTTACCCTTACCTTTATCAAGTATTTGCACCGGCCTTACGCTCAGATGCTTTGATGATTGCTTTAAATACATTAATGTAGCCAGTGCACCTACAAAGAACTCCTTTTAAGTACTCCCCTACGTCATCAATAGATGGCCTAGCCTTTTCTCTTATTAGATACTCTGACATTAAAATGAGCGCAGGTGTACAATAACCACATTGTATTGCCCCCTCCTCTATGAATGCTCTCTGAATTTCGGTTAATCCATTCTTTGATATTCCTTCAACAGTAATTATCTCGCATCCATTTGCATCTACTGTAAGAAATAGACATGCAAGCACTGGTTCGCCATTTACTAGTACTGTACAATTGCCGCACTCACCTATACCACAACCGTACTTAACGCTTAATATTCTCAATCTCTCTCGTAATGTATTGATCAAAAGTTCATTGGGCTTAACATCCACTGTAAATGGCTCCCCATTCACTTTAAAGGAAACCTTCATTTTTCCACACTCCCTTCCTTTAATCTTGTATATGCATCGTTTAAGGCATCCCACACTAGTGTTTTAATTATATACCTTCTGTACTCTGCGGTAGACCTCGTATCTGTTATAGGAGATACCTCTTGTTCGAGCATAGTTAGTGCTTCACGTAGATCATTAGAACCTACTTTAAGGCCCTTTAATTTAAGCTCGGTTTTCCTAGCTCTAAGCGGCGTTGGCGCCACAGAACCAAGTGATACCCTAGTCTCCGTAATTGTATCTTCGCTCACCTCTAAATACACTGCCGCGCTTGCAACAGCTAAATCCACTGCGACCCGAGATATTTTCCTGAAAGCAGAGGCTCCAAGGTGGCTCTTTTTGATCATTACTTCAACTAACATCTCATTCGGCCCCATAGAAGTAATTCCCGGTCCCCTAAAGAAATCCTCGAGCGGGATTAATCTCTCCCCATTAACGCTTCTGACTTTTACTACTGCTTCATGTACGAGAAGTGGAGGTGCGGTGTCTGCAGCTGGGGAAGCGTTGCAGAGGTTGCCGCCTATGGTAGCCATGTTCCTCACTTGAATACTGCCCATGTTATTTACAGCAGTGAAAAGAGCAGGGACCTTTTGCTTGACTATTTCAGATCTCTCCACATCTCGAAGAGTAGTTAGTGCTCCAATTTTGACGTAACCGTTGTCCTCTACAATGTATCTTAGCTCCGATATTCTCTTTATATTTATAATTACCTTTGGCCGAAGAAGTTTAACCTTAATCTTCACTAATAGGTCTGTTCCCCCCGCTAGGATTTTCGCTTCATTGCTATACACGTTTAAGAGTTCTAAGGCCTCTTCTATGGTCTTTGGTTCGAAGTACTCGAAATCTACCGGTATGATCCTAGTGTTTCTCTCAGTTATGTTCACTGGAGGAATGAACGGCATACCTACCACTTAATCTCACCTCGCTCCTTTAGTGCTGCTATGATTTTATCTGGAGTTACTGGAAGTTCGTAGAATCTCACTCCAATAGCATTGTAAACAGCGTTTAGTATTGCAGCTACAGCAGGATTCATTGCAGCCTCCCCAAGTCCCTTAGATCCAAACGGACCATCTGGTTCGTATGTAGTTGCAAAGACCACTTTAAAGTCATCGGGCGTTATAGCATCTTTTGCTGTAACTACTTTGTAGTCTGTTATTAGCCCTCTGCCCATTATATCCCCCGTTTGGGGATCGTACATAACGTTCTCGGTAAATGCCATTCCCCACGCCATTGCAAAACCTCCATGAAGTTGACCTTCAGCCATATCGGGGTTTATTGGCGTGCCTATGTCTGCACCAGCTACAACACGTATGGGCTTTACCTTACCAGTCCACGTATCTACTTCGACTTCTACGTAATATACTGTAAAGCTTGGTGGAGCCGAAGTAGCTCTATATGATATCGCAGCAGAAATTGTTCCCCAATTCCTTTGCCATGATGTCCACGCTATATACTTGAGTGGGATTTTAATATCTGTTCCCTCAACGTACACGAAAGCTTCTTTGCTGTTTTCATCGTAACCTATTTTTAAAGCCTCCCGATTCACTGCTCGGTCAATGATTCTTATAGCTGCATCGAGGATCTTTTCTTTCAGTAATTTTGCCGCTCTTCTAGCGCATTCACCGCCAGCGTATACCCCTCTTGAGGCATGAGTACATACATCGTACAAAGTGTTTTCGGTTGAAGCCAGAGAGAGGTTGATTAAATCTGGGGATATTTTAAGTTCTTCGGCTATGATCTTTATATGGGCATCTAATGTGCCTCCCCCATGATCTTGCAATGCAGTAAGATAATCCAGCGTGCCGTCTTCGTTCAGCTTTAAAATGCAACCAGTATAGTCTATGACTTCACCACTAATTGGCCCTCCAGCGCCCGAAGTGTGGAACCCCCTACCCAATCCTATACCGCGCCTAAACCTACCTTTCTTCTCACTCGGGTTGCCCCTTTTATCCCATCCAATAATCTCCCTGCATTTAAGCAAAAGCTCCGGAACACCATCCGATTTTATGACTGATCTAACTGTAGGACCCTGACCCCAGAATATATCGCCCTTACCTACATAGTTTAAAAGCCTAAGCTCGACGGGATCCATGCCTAATCTCTCTGATATTTCGTCGACCATTTCTTCGACAGCCCATTGAACCTCGGGAGCACCGTAGCCTCTGAGTGCGCATCCGGGGACTTTATTAGTGTAAACAGCTATACCACTGTACCTTATATTCTTCCACTTATACATCGATACAAACCACCCCAAGCTAGTTCCTAGGAGTGGATATGGCTGGACCTGGTGAGCACCTATGTCCAGTATGTTCACAAACTCAGCTGCCGTGAAAATTCCGCTTCTTTTAGCTCCGATCTTTATTTTAAAGTTGAATGTAAAGTTGGAATGATCCAGGATATCTTCTTCTCTGGTATACGCTATTTTAACTGGTTTCTTTGCCTTTAAGCTAAGAGCCACTGCTATCGGTACTAGGTAGTTCGTCTGTATGCTTGAGCCAAATGAGCCTCCAATGGGTAACTTGACAACGTTCAATTTGCTCTCTGGAATACCGAAGATCTGGCTTATTAGTATCCTCGTATTATGTATAGTCTGTGTAGTAGTGTAAATGGTTAACTTTCCTGAGACCTCGGGTACACATAGCACCGCTTTGGGTTCAAGTTGCATATGGTATCTCCTACCTGTTTTAAAGTCTCTTTCGATTACAATGTCGGCTTCTTTTAGTCCTTTTTCTACGTCTCCTTCACTGTAGTCAAGTTTACACGCAATATTGTTCTCCACAACAATCCATTTGTTCCCCTTCATTATTTTTTCGTGTATTTTGGGAGAATGGGGCTTCAGTGCTTCGATGGGGTCCAAAATAGGTTGATACGCTCTCTCTACTTCTATCTCAACGGCTTCTGCTGCCCTCTGAGCAAGCTCTTCTGAGGACGCTGCTACAGCTGCCACTGGTTCGCCGATATACCTTGGACTATAAGTTAGAATTTGGGTGTCTCTAAATGTTACATCATCAATACTTACCAGTCTGGGGTTGTAAGGTCTATGGGGAACGTCGTTTGGTGTTATAACTATTGCCCCCATTTCCAGCGCCTTGCTAACATCAATCCTCCTAATATCCGCAAATGCGTATGGGCTCCTTACTATTTTGCCGTATAGCATTCCGGGGATCTCTAAGTCGTTGACGAACTTTATCGAGCCAGTAACTTTAGCTGTTGCATCACTCCTTGGAGACCTCCTACCTAGATACCTGTAGTTAGTCTCCACCACTGTACACCTCGGCTATTGCTTTGTTTATGGCTTCTAAAATCTTAACATAGCCAGTACACCTACAGAGGTTTCCCAGATATTTTTTTATGTCATCGAGCGTCTTCATTCTTTTATGTGCGATACCAGCCCAAGCTGTCAATAGTATTCCCGGTGTACAGAAGCCGCACTGTATCGCGCCGTTGTCAATAAATTTTTTGATAAGGATTTCATATAACTTATCCCCCATGAGGCCCTCGACGGTAGTTACTTCCCTTCTATCAATTTGCGCCGTTAAAATCATACACGAAGTAACTGGCATTCCATCGAGGAGGATAGTGCAACTTCCACATTCGCCTCTTTCACATCCACGCTTTACGCTCTTTATCTTCAATTTGAATCTGAGAGTGTTGATTAATACCTCCCAAGGCTCTACTTCAAGCTCAACAGGTTTACCATTTAATTTAAACTTCACATGCATATGCTTTCCCCTCTTGAAAGGGATTTAGTTGCCTCGAGTAGGGTTTCCTTCACAAGTAGCCTTGCCATATATCGCCTGTACTCCGCCGGAGCTCTTACATCCGTTATTGGGGATATGTCATTTTCAACGCTCCACGATGCTTCCTCGAACTTCTCTAAAATGGCTTTTTGGCCGATGAGCTTACCTTCCACGCTACGAGACCTAATAGGCTTGGGGGCCACAGAGTTCAATGCCAACCTAATGTCACTAATTATGTCGTAGCTTAACCTAACAGCTGTAGCTACGGCAACTATGGATATGTCATGACCTCTTCTCCTGCCGACCTTTATGTATGAAAATCCTCCCCCTTCTAAGCTCTTGTAAGGCACAATAACCTCTACGAGGATCTCATCTCTGTTGAGTGCGGTCACCCTAGGTCCCCTAAAGAAATCCTCGAGCGGGATTAATCTCTCCCCATTAACGCTTCTGACTTTTACTACTGCTTCATGTACGAGAAGTGGAGGTGCGGTGTCTGCAGCTGGGGAAGCGTTGCAGAGGTTGCCGCCTATGGTAGCCATGTTCCTCACTTGCCAGTATGCAAACTCCTCAGAGGCCCTCTTCAACAATGGTAACTTGGCTGAAACTAGAGGCGAGTCGTATATTTCCTGTATAGTTGTCAAAGATCCTATATGTAAAGCGCCATCAATGTCTTTTATATACCTTAACTCACTTAACCCGCCTATATCGATCACGAACTTAGGTCTGCACCTATTGGTCTTCATGTCCAATACCAAGTCTGTTCCACCAGCTAGGATTCGTGCATCGTCTAGGTTGCTCAGTAATTCCAGTGCCTCACCTAAGCTGGTAACTTTAAAATATTTGAATTCGGGAATTCTATACATACCTATCCCCCAGTATTAAAAGAGCGTAACACGTTGAGAACTTTCCATGGAGTAACGGGGGTTGAGTTTATGTTGGCTCCAAGGGCAAATGATACAGCATTAACTATAGAGGCCGGGCCAGGAATTAAAGCCATTTCACCAACGCCTTTTGCGCCGAAAGCACCGTGCCTATACTTATCCTCTATGAAAATCGGTCTCATTATTTCGGGAACATCCCTTGCTGTAGGTATAACATAGTCCGTAAAATTGGTGTTTAATATCCTACCGTGCTCATCAAAGTGCAGTCTCTCCATTAATGTATAACCTATGGCTTGGGCGACGGCTCCCTCTATTTGCCCCTCTACTTGCTGTGGATTGATTATTTTGCCTGACGAAAGACTCGGGTAGACCTTAAGCACTCTAATTGATCCAGTGCAAGTGTCGACTTCGACTTCTGTTATAAGTACTATGAAACTGTACGCCGGATAGGCAAATCCCTGTCCATGCACCTCATCAAATCTTCCCTTGGGTATATAGTAGTATCCTGTAGCAGATACATTAATTCCCCTCGAATAGGCTTCACGTATGAGGTCGCTCCAGGATATCCCCACGCTGTTATCCTTGTTCCAATATACTCTGCCATCGTTAAAAACGAGTTCCTCTGGATCAACGCCAACTATACGTGAGGCTAAACGCGACAGTCGCTCCCTTAGCTTGGCTGCAGCTACGAGTACACCTAGCCCCCCGATTCCAGTCCCCCTTGATGCATGCGTTGCTCCTGTATCAGGGGCGTCTGTACTCGCAAAAACGACTTTTATAGTACTCAAGGGGATCCCAAGAATCTCTGAGACTATTTGAACATGAGATGAAGTTGGCGAGCCCTGTCCCATCTCCACTATTCCAGTGTACACTATTACAGAGCCATCAATCTCTATTTTAATGTAAGCATTTGACCAATCGGGCACTGCTCTAGAGGTACTTATACCGTGCCATGCCACACTAACCCCAATACCGCGCTTATATCTAGAACTCTTTTCGTTGAACTCGTTGTACTCTTTTCTCTTTCTCCACCACTCTGCCCTTTCAGCGACGCTCTTTAATGCATCGCTAATGCCGACCGAGTGATCCAGCAATTGACTGGTTAACGTCAGAGATCCAGGCTTTAGAATGTTTTTCAGCCTAAATTCGACTGGGTCCATGCCTAGCTTCTCAGATAAAAGATCCATTTGTCTCTCGACCGCAAATTGAACTGATAGGTTTCCAAAGCCTCTAAATGACCCCTGATAAACCTTATTGGTATAAACAGCATAACCATTAACTCTACCAGCTGGGACTTCGTATGGGCCTGATGCATGCATTGTGGCCCTCCACAGAATGAACGGCGCTCTATTAGCATAAGCGCCTGTATCGTGAATTATAGTGACATCTATAGCAGTTAGTTTACAGTCTGTCCCAACACCGCTTTTGTACTTTATTACAGCGGCTTCGCGCTTCGGATGGACCTTCATTGAGTCCTCACGGCTGTAAATGATGAACGATGGTCGTTTGGTTAAGTAGCTCACTAAAGCGGCTTTTGCACAGGTTAAGGGCCCCTCATCATCTTTGCCTCCAAACCCACCCCCAATGTAGGGGGCAATTACCTTGACATTGCTCATTGGAATTCCTAGAACTCTCGCTATTATCTTCTGACCTAAGTGGGGATACTGTAGTCCTCCTATAACCGTTATTCTTCCTTCAGCATCAGGCAGAGCTAATGCTGCCTCGGTCTCTAAATAAGCGTGTTCCTGATGATGGAGGTGGTACTCATTTTCAACAACTACATAGGCCCTTGAGAAGCCCTCTTCCACGTCGCCTTTTTGTACTCTTGTTGTGAAAGCTACATTAGTTCCTTTTTCTTCGTGTACTAGTAAATCCCGCCTCTGCATAGCCTCTACGGGGTCTAATATGTACGGTAAGGGTTCGTATTGCAGATTAACTTCCTCGGAAGCCATAATAGATTTATCGTAATCGACGGCTGCCACTAAGGCCACTACTTCACCTGCGTATCTAACTTTTCTTTCTGCAATAAGGGGCTGATCTTGAATTGCGTATCCAACTTGGTTGCTTCCAGGTATGTCGTGGGACGTGAAAACTCCCACAACGCCTGGAATAGATAGCGCTTTGCTTGGATCAATGCTAATTATTCTCGCATGAGGAGTTTGACTTAAGACTTGCTTAATGAACAAAGTGTTTCCTTGTAAGTAATCAATAAGGTAATCCTCGGTAAATTTAGCAACGCCGAGGGCTTTCTCTAAAGCGTCTACCCTCTTAACATCTTTACTAACAACGAAATAGGACTCAGCAGAGATCCACTTCTCTAACAATTTATAGGGGTCTTCCAAAACGATATCCCTTAAATTACTTTATAGCCGCTAAAAATTTAAATGCAATTAGTTCGTAGCGAGAGAAATATTAACATTTCAGTCTATTTAGGAATATAGGTGTAGAAAGCTTGGCAAGTTTGCTCGTAAAGGGCGGTCTAGTTGTCTCGACTGCTGGTGTACACAAGCTTGACATAAGGATAGTGGACGGGGTTATTTCCGAGATCGGTAGAGATCTCCCTTCTGAAGGCATGCAGGAAGTAATCAATGCACAAGGTAACTATGTTTTCCCAGGAATAATAGACGAGCATGTTCATATGAGAGAGCCGGGCCTTGAGTATAAAGACGACTTTGAACATGGCTCAAAAGCCGCTATTAAAGGTGGGGTCACAACAGTTATAGATCATCCTAACACCCTTCCACCCGTTGAAAGCGAGAAAAACTTAGTTTACAAGGGAAAAGTCCTAGAATCTAAAGCGTATGCAGATTTCGCCCTTATAGGGGTTCTCCACGACAGCAATATCCATGAATTTGAAAATATGCTATCTGCAGGTGCTGTGGGATTCAAAGTGTTCATGGGCCCAACAACCGGTAACATACCTCCCCCAAGCGACCCAACACTATACGAAATTATGTGGAAGTCAGCAAAAACTAATACCCGCGTGATGTTTCACGCAGAAGATTTTGGACTAATTACATATTTTTCAGACAAAGCAAGAAAAGCTAATAGCTTGGATCCCTCTATTCACGATTATGCTAGACCCCCAATAGCCGAAGTCTACAGCATTGTAAAGATATCCCTGTTGGCCAAGTACACAGGTGGCAGAGCTCATATAGTTCATGTCTCGTCCTTAGATGCACTAGAATATATCAAGCAGTTTAAGAATTTGGGAGTGGACATCACATCAGAAACATGCCCACACTACCTTTTATTGGATAAAGATGCATACTCCAAGTATGGTACTTTAATAAAGGCGAATCCCCCAATAAGGGGAGGTATTCACAGAAAGGCCTTGATGGATGCCGTAATTAATGGATCTATTGAGACAATAGGATCTGATCATGCCCCCCACACACCAGAAGAGAAGGACAAATCTGTATGGGAGGCATCCTCTGGATTTGCTGGAGTGCAAACGTTGTTCCCACTAATATTTGACACAGCCATGAAGGGACTAATTCCGCTGACTAAAATTCCAGAGTTGCTATCCGAGGCTCCCGCAAAGCTATTTAAGTTGTGGCCATGGAAGGGATCAATTATGCCCGGCTCAAGCGGAGACCTTGTGATAGTAGATCCAAACGAGGACTTTGAAATAACGCCCGAGTGGCTTGAATATAAATACAAAATATCTCCATTCATTGGCTGGCGACTCAGAGGCAAAGTTAAGCATGTTGTTTTGAGAGGTGAGTTAGTGGTGTTAAATGGTGAGCTAACGGGTAGAAAAATTGGCAAATGGGTTAAACCAGTAAGCTAAGGATATTTAACAAAATAAACGGCATGAGCTCGCTTTCTTTTGATCACTATTTATTTTTGATAAAATCTACTGTGGTTAATCAGACCATAAATACATGATTAGCTGCAAATATAAATAACACAGTTATAATAGCTGTTAGAGCTGCGGATGGAATTAAGTACTTATAAACTCTTGGGAGACTTGCATTGAAATATTTAGCAGACATAACTAGACAAGCATGTGAAGGAGACAGCATTGCCCCTAAGTAACCTCCTAAATAAGCTAGCGTTAATCCGGGCCCTGAAAGGAGCGGTTGCAGGGCCGGAAAGGTTAAAACCACGAATGTGAACTCAAACCCCGTAGCCAATACAATGAAGAGTGGAACAAGGGGCATTAAGACATACTTGTAATCTCCCATCAGGTAGCCGACGAGCTGATTGGATAGCCCCGTTATAGCTAAAACATCGCCGAAAACCAACGATACAACCACCAGCCCAATCAAGCTGTAGTCAATTGACTTTCTAAGACTTGTCATCAGTTCGCGAAATGATACCCTATAGATTATTACAAAAATAACTATTGTGATCAATACGGAGAGAAAAACTAACTGCAACCCTGAAAATGTCAGCAAAGCCACAAGCAAGAAGGGCCATATGTGGATAAGGCCCCTGAAATTTTTCCTGCAGCCTTCTTCACCCGTTTCCTTAGGAACAATGAGGCTGACAACAATGATTCCGGCAATCAGCGAGGCTAAAGCTATCGGCCAAGTCCACGAAATGATCTCTATTGATGTCTTCTTTAGAATACCAGATGCGAGAATGATCCCCTGGTACAGGGGCCAAACTGCTAGCCATATATGTCTAAGCCAGAAGTTGATGTAAGTACTTTTTTCCCTATCTAACCCAAGTTTTCTGTAAATAGGTTCTACCATTGTTGCTGAAATATAGGCCCCTGCTGGCATAGGTAACAATCCAATAATGGCAGGAATTGCTACAGTGGCTATGCGAATTCCTATAGATTGAAACGAGCTGACAAGTTGATCTGAGATAGCTTTAGACTTAAACAAGTTGGCTAATAGAAGGGCAAACATCAATGAAAGGACGGTGTTTAGCATGTTCATGTTAAAGGAGCTAAAAACTGTAGGTATAAGGTCTTTTCCGAGAGTTGGGACAGAGTAGAGAAGCATAGCTAAAAGCAAAGCTATTGGTATATTCACTCCTAAGAATATAAGAGTAATGGCTATACATACCGAAATCGTGAACAATAGCGTCAAGCTAATCATGCCATAGACCTCTTGACTCCTAAGGGGTTTTTACCTTTCGAAACGTTTATATACAAAGCAGTATGTTTGCCCGGCATTAAAATGTCTGATGAGTATTCTTATATTAGTCCATTGCATCCCCGCGTATTGTATGAGCATCTTAAAGGCATCTCTAACCTTGACTTTATAGGTTGCTCAAATAGTTTATGCTAGCCTCCATATTTTACTGAGACCGGTGAACAAGTAGTAGATTTTCAAGCATAGGCGAAAAACTCTACAATTATGGAACTATCGACTATAAATGTAATTAAGTAGGAAAAGGGCAAATTGTGTACAATAATACTGTTGACCTTCACAGCTACCTCAAACTAACAGAGTTGCGCTATTGTTCTGGGTAACAATATTTTCGACGATCCTTCGCCACTATATGGGCCAGACAAGATTATTAAATGGCCTTAATGAATTGACTTTCTGTAGTTTATAAAGATTGGTTTAACAACTACACGATGTTTATGTGGGACTTTTTCTTTTAAAGGGCTATCCCTATATCTGACAAAGTGCAATTAATGTAACCTCGAATCGAGCTATGGACTGCTCTGATAAGTCTAAGTAATTATCTAAAAGATCATGGGTCCTGTGCAATGAGAATAAATGTGTCATTGCGATTATAGCAATGCTGTTCCCGATTTGTTTGACACTTAAGGGATGATCCTTAAATGCTGTCTTACTGTTATTGGTTGTAGGCGCTATTAATTCTGCGATCATCTTTCTTTAAATTGCCGGAATGTCTAAATGTGGAAGTCGGTTTTTCCAAAATCTCGAAATGAACTAAAAAATTCTCACAAAACGTTAAATCGAAGCGAGGGATAATATTTTAAATTGGGGGATCAGATTTATTAAAGTTCTTCAAAAGATGTAATCGTCGCTCCGCGATCGCTTGATCTTACTCCATTAACTTTAATTTTTTGTGGTTCTTGAAGAATATTATGTATCGTTTTAAAACGCTACATAACAGAGCCCCAAGTTCGTCGAATTGAGTTCGGGATAGTGAAATAGGGTAGCTAACAGCGAATTAATTATGATTACTACAATCCTGCCTTGACTGTTCTTCAATTAGACAAAGCGTTAAATGCAAGATGGCGGATTAAAGTCGCGGTCAACATAGTTGCAGCAACCAACTGACCGAGGTAAAACTATCAACGCTCAAGTTGAACATGAACTACAAGGTAAATACGCACAGGACGGAAGGTTGATTAGTTTTTATTGTAGGAAAGTTTTAAAATTATTAGTTGAACTGTAAAATATTTTAGCTTAATGGTAAAGCGAAAATTTCGACAAAAATTGTGTATACTTACAATCCCAGAATGGCCTTGATTAAGGCCATCCTTATATAGAGACCATTTTTGGCCTGTTCAAAGTACATCGCGTGCGGCAATATATCTACGTCCTCTTTAAGCTCCCAAACCCTGGGTAACGGGTGCAAAATAACGGGGATCTTGCTGAATTGTCTCAAATAGTCATATGTTATTGTATAGCTATTTTTAAGTCTCTCGTATTCTTCGGGCTTCATTCGCTCTTTTTGCAACCTAGTTATATATAAAACATCCAAATTTTCTATTATGTTCTCTGGTCTTTCCACTAAATTGTAACGAGTCCTCCGTTGATCTAACACTTTTAGTATATCCTCGCGTGGTCGTAGATCTCCCGGGGATATGAAGTATAATTCCACCGAGCGAAAGTTGGACAAGGCAAATGAGAGGCTAGAAATCGTTCTGCTGTACCTCAAGTCGCCCATCATCCCGACTTTGACTCCATCGATTCGTCCCATTACCCTCCATATAGTGTATACGTCTAGAAGTGCCTGTGTAGGATGCTCGTTGTGACCGTCGCCGGCATTGATCACTGGTGCTCTGCAAATCTCTGCTGCCCGACTAGCAAAGCCCGGTTTAGGGTGTCTAAGTACTATTAAATCAGGTCCATAGCTATCTACAGTACGTAATGTATCCTCTGGGCTTTCACCTTTGGCCATGCTTGTCACTTCTTCGGGCCCTAGATCAACAACCTTGCCTCCTAGCTTGGTCATTGCAAAATGAAAGCTCAGCCTTGTCCTTGTGCTAGGTTCAAAGAAGGCCGTAAACATTACGCTCTTTTCGGCTATGTGTAGCTTTTCCCCCCTTTCGACGGAGTATCTTAACTCCTCTGCCAAACGTATTAATCCCTCGATATCACTTCTGCCGAACTGAAGTGCGGATATTACATCCATGTGTTTATACATAATTACCCCCTCGCCAAGTGAAGTCGCGTTAACAATACATAAATTATTGCCCAAACTTGATTAAATATTGTGCCAATGGTAGTAAAAGCCCAATGACAGTTCACTGTAACATTTTTATTAAAAATGTACAGGATTCAAATGTTTTCATTGTAGAAGAAATGCTATCGCTGATGACAGTTACCGACGTTATGTAATTCACTATTACTTTGCTCTTGCCCACGTATCGAAGATCGGCGGAGTGTACAAATGCACTATGGTTATTTATCCTTGCCTATCTTCGCTTTTATTTATCACTGGAATAGTCCATTTTCCCCATAGAGCCCAAGGAATCACTGCTAGTCCTGAGAACAAGTTGCTTAAACTCATAGAAATCCAAAGTCCTATTGTTCCTGTACCGAGAAGTACCGATAACAAGTAACCGAATCCAAGCCTAAAGATCCATAGCCTTATAATTCCAACGACCGTGGGATAAAGCGTGTGTCCAGACCCTCTTCCGATCGACATTCCAATGAAGAAAATGGCGAAGAATGAAAGAGTTGGTGAAAATAACTTAACGAACAAGTCGGCTTCATTGACTATTGTTGGTATACTTGTAAACACGTTAATGAAGGTCTGCCTAAATATTAAGACGAATAGGGAGCCGAGAGAAGTCATTATTCCTATATATACCATTGATTTAATTGCAACTTCTCTGGCCCTTTTCTCGAGATTAGCACCAATAGCTTGTCCAATCATTGTTGAAACTGAGAACGTGAAGCCCCACAGGGCCGCGTCAGCCAAGTCCATCAGTATAAAGCCAATAACGGCTGCCGCAACCACATACACTCCAAATAAGTTTATCAGTCTATTCTGTAGCATAAAGGCTAGGCTGTTGCTCATGTGCATTAAAGTTACCGGCAGGCCTATTTTAAGGCTCTTCATTAGCCATTCTATGTCGATTTGTAACGTGAGTTTTGTTCTCAAAAACATATACTTTTGGGATAACACTTTGAATACGAGTACCAGCCCAATGAACCTAGATAAAACTGTTGCCCAAGCAGCGCCTGCAATGCCTAGATCAGGAAATATGACTGTGTTTCCGATTTTTACGCCGAAAATCATGATGGGATCTAGCAGTACATTTAAAATTGAAGATATGATTCCAAACCTGGAGGGCGTCTTGGTGTCACCTAATGCTTGAAATATGGTCCCGTAGCCTATGGTGAGGCCTGAGAGCAAAAGGTCGATAGATATAATTGTCGAGTAGGTTACTACCGAGTCATAAATCTCCATAGGTGTTGCAACTAAGTATTTATAGATAAATGGGCCTGAAAGCAGGAAAATAAATGTTATTAATCCATTGAAAATTAAAGTTGCAGATACGAATTGAGACACCACGCGCTTTGTATAGCTATAGTCCTGGGCTCCAACTGCCTGACTTATTAGAGCAGTGTTCGCAGCAGCAAGACCCTGCGCAATTGAGTTAATGAACATGAAGAACGGCCAAACCTGGCGCGGAGCAGCATAAGCAATATCGCTGTATTGACTGAGCCAATATGTATCAACTAAATTATATGATATGTTTACTAGTTGAAAGACCATCAACGGCAGACCTAGGCGTAAAAGGGTTTTGCCTACGGGTTCGTTAATAACCATATCCCTGTATTTTCCGATAACCTCCACTGATGTCACCGCAATTCTCAGTTTTGCAAAGCTTGCTAAGCTGTCCATAACAAATAAGTCTTAGAATATAAAGAAAATTTTCTTTAAAAATTCTACGCTCAAGTATACTGCGGAAAAGACTATAATTGATGCAATCAAAACGCCTAAATTTATGAAGAGGATAGATTTGCATCTATCTAAACCTAGCAGGTAAGCTATAAGGCTGCCTGTCCAAGCGCCAGTTGCAGGAAATGGTAGAGCAACGAAAACCGACAATGCTACATACCCCCCAGCTTCAACCTTATGTGCCTTCTTTTTACCGTGTTCAACTATCCATGAATAGGTCTTCTTGAAGAAACTAAGCCTGTCTGAAGATTTAGCGAACTTATTAAGAAGATCTAATGCATTAAAAACAATTACTGGAACAACCATATTGGATATTGTGGAAATAATACACCCAACTACGACAGAGCTTGTGTCCTTGGCTACCAGCACTACATATGGTATGGCCCCTCTCACTTCGCTTATCGGCATTATTGACATTAAGATGGCTAAAGCATATTGCCACAGTTCCATTAATAAGCACCACAGAGAGAGATTTACTCTCTTGTTGAAAATATACTTATGACTACACAGTATTAAACAGCAATTCATTAGTTTACTTCAATTTTACGCTTTATACAACATCCAGCTTTAGGATATCAGCTAGTCTCTGGGGCATCTCTTCGGCGCCCCTTGATGGAGCTGTCTGCTATCTCTTTGACTATTCCAATAATGTCTTCAATGTCTTTGTTGTTGAGGGACTTGTACTTCTCTCTGTTTAGGTAAACAGTTATAAGAGCCTCAGAGAGTATTCCGTGTTCTTTTGCGAACTCTTCGAACGTCATTGTGTTTTCATATACAACACGTCCTTCTTTGATGTCAACAATTTCGATTTTATTAACTATTTCAGCCCCTGCTGTGGGATACGCCTCTACTCTATCAATTGTTACGTTTATATCGACGTCGGAAATTCCCTTATTTGAGAAAATGGCTGAGACTTCGCTCTTTACGCGCCTCTTAATTAATTCCTGAACATGTTCTCCTATCTCGCCGAATAGAACTTTTACATCATCTAGATCATAAGTAAATCTCTTTAGGAGCTTCCACACGGGTTTTCTACGATAAAATATGCTCTTTAGCGCTGTATTTGCAAATAAATAATCTTCGCATTCATAGCTTTGAGCGCTTGCAAAGAGTAGCTCTTGGAGTTTAGTGTAAAAGGAATAATCTGTGAGATTTATATACTTCTCGTAATCCCCTGCCTGTCCGAACACTCCATCTAGTGCGTTGACCACATAGCTCTTTATACATCGTAGAAGATACCCCAATGTCTCTATGAACGCAACATTAACTGGATGAAGGTAAATGAACTTATACATTAATCTTCTAGCGTCAAATAGTCTAGAAACTTCGTCAAGCGCTTTAGATGCAACCGCTATGGTTAGCCTTCCGTCCTTTTCGAAAATAAAAGAATTCCTAATGATCCAGTCATCGTTTATTTGCCCTATAGGCACGCCTGTAAAGTAGCTGTCCCTCTTCAAGTAGTCCATTATATCGCTGGTATAGATGTAGTCTCTTACTACCATTCTTATAATGTGCTCTAACCCTGATCCGCCGGACCAGTAGAATTCGCCCTCTTTGATTACACCTCTTTCGGTTAGATCGCTGTATCCCTTCATGCCTAGAGGTGGTTTCATTCCGGCATCGAGCAGTTCTAGCAAGCAATCTACATCTATGTTGAGATATTTTTTATTGGCTGTAGTTATCCCCCTAATCAAGTTCCTTATATAATCTCTATATATCAAATAACCCATTACTTCGTGGTTGCCAATTCTGTACCCTAGGAACCACCTAGTTCTATATACGTGCTTATCAAATGCGTGGCTAAGCGGACCATGACCTATATCGTGTAGTAGTCCAAGTAATCTCGTTGCTAGCGTAATTTCTCTATAATTTCTACGTGCTTGGCCGATTACTTCTTCCGGCAAATTAGATGCCTGTAGCGATCTGAGGAGGAATGAAATGTACTTGTACGATGAATACATAACGCCCAAAGAATGCGAAAAACGAGTGTGTGTAGCACCCGGATATACAAAATGTCCTGCCTGCAATTGGTAAATATATCTCAGCCTTTGAAGAGGCCACGAGTCCATTACTAGATCTTCCAGACCCTTTAAGTAGTCTATATAACCATATATTGGATCCCTAACTTGTCCGCTAAAGGAAATAATGGACGCGGAACTAATCTCCTCCGAATTAAACCAAGTCATCTAGACACCTAAAATTAACGAGAATTACTAGCCCTTCTAAGATCGTTTAAAAAATTGTGTTGAGGCTTTATAAAAGCGCATTAATATATGCTTTGCTTGCTATCAAGCGATGAGTAAAATTGTTGCTAACCCCGCTTCCTTCATATTAAGCGCCTTAGTAATAAACAAATTAAGATTAACCCAGAGCAATCCGTGTAAGGGCACTGAAATTAATTGTTAATGTGTTAATTGGCTATTTCCAATGAATCTCTCATTCTACGATCTCACAACTTCCTCATTGAAAATTACTATCATCCCCTTTAACCTTCTCTAATAGATATATCAATTCATGATTTATTTGTATAAATTTTTCAACTAATTTTAACAAAAACTCTAAAAATAAGAAAATTTTAAAAACCCTAAAATTAATATTATATAAATGGTGTTAGATTTGCCGGGAAGCATTTACCTTATTGGCGAAAAACTGCCCCAGATGGAAGTCGAAACTACCCATGGACTTAAAAAGTTGCCGAGCGACTACGCAGGAAAATGGTTAGTGCTCTTTAGCCATCCTGCTGACTTTACACCTGTCTGCACAACTGAGTTCATAGCGTTCGCTAAAAGATACAACGATTTCAAGAGATTAAATACAGAGCTGATAGGTCTGAGCATTGACAGCGTCTACTCGCACATTAAGTGGATTGAGTGGATCGAGGATAAATTCAATGTGGAAATTCCGTTCCCAGTTATAGCTGACTCCAATGGAGAAGTGTCAAAGCGATTGGGTTTCTTACATGCACAAAGCGCAACCCACACTGTTAGGTCTGTGATAATAATAGACCCTGAAGGAACAGTGAGGGCAATATTATACTACCCTCAGGAAGCAGGGAGAAATATGGACGAAATATTAAGGCTTGTCAAAGCTCTTCAAGTTAACACGGAACTTAAAAGGGCACTGCCTGCTAACTGGCCTAATAATGAGCTAATCAACGATTCCCTTATAGTTCCTCCAGCAAGAACAGTAAAGGATGCAAAGGAGAGATTTAAACAGTTTAAGTGCTTTGACTGGTGGTTCTGCTATGAAGAGAGTCGACTGCCATCCGAAGATGTAGCTGAGGTTAGAAAGTGGCTAGAGAGAGCTGCAAAGATTTCGTGCAACAAATAGAGAGATATTTTTACTAGTCCAATCATTATAAAAACCCGATACACTACCTCGCGCTATTTATTTTTTAAAAAGCATTAAGTATAATTTTTATTGATCCGCGTACTTTGTGTACAAGCTGAGGCTATACATAAATTGGCCTTCAAAATAAGTCTTTATCTTGTTCATACTCTTTTCCAATCGTCAAAGCCATCCGTGCTTTTGATAGCTCTACCCCCATATAGAAGTAGTGTTCTACTAGGGATAATAGGTCTCTATTTACTAGTTCTGCTAAAATTTCATAAGGATCTGCGCCTCTTATTTCTATAGTGGGTTGACTTGAACTATATTGGTAGTGCTGTACTATTATCTCTCCTTTCTCATGATCAACCTTTATCTTGAAGTATCCCTTTGGATCAGATCTTATTAATGACTTCTTGCTAGCTCTAATAGTGTTTTCTGTCTTTGGCAGTTGAAAATCTACTTTTTTCTTGCTCTTAGCCAAGAGCAGGCTTATAGATAGATCCTTTGGAACTCTCTTTAGGTCCCTTGCCAAGATTGCCATATCGAGCGCTTTTCGAAGCTCTTTAGTAGAGCCGCGAGTTTTAATACTACTCTCCGTGGTTAGGAACATCTCTACGCCAATCTCAACTCCAATGAATGCCAACAGCGCATTGACGCCAATGCTATCTACGTCTACAAGCTCGGTCGCATTTCCTACCCCCATAATTAAAGGAATGTGTGGGGCAATTCTCTTAAGCTCAAAGTATATTTCGAGAGACTTTACCAACCCCAATAGAGGAGGTTGTAATACGGGGTCTAGGATTATTTTCTCGTATCCCTCCCCTCTAAGTAGCTCTGCGCATTTCAATAATTTTTCAAGGCAACAAGTTGAAGAACATTGTGTGTTTACAAGGATGATTGGTTTGTCCTTTAATTGATCCGAATTTTTAATTAACCAATCTAAGCTATCAACGGATACTCCGTTAATGAAATCAACGAGATCGGCAGTGTTTATGATTAATGACTTTTCTGCTGAATCTATGCCGATTGGTTTATCCTTTAGCCTTTCTCTTAGAGTTCCTAAAACACTTTCAGCCTTTCTCTCTCCAAATCCGTAAGGGATACCTATTGATATTAGATCGGCAGTGTTTGCCGCAGCTATATACTTCTCCAGTTCGTCTTCCCCGCTTACGTAAACCTCAAGTACTACAAGGGGGTAGTGCGAGCTGACTGGAAGGTTTCCAATGTTAAATAGAGCACCCTTTAGGGCCCTAAACCTCGCCTCCTTTAGCGTATTTGCCTCAATGGCCATTACTTGGTCCTTAATAACTTCATCTGCCGGAATCGAAGTCGAAAACTTAACTCCTTCTTGAATGGCTTTAATCATTAATGGGAGGTCATAAGCATAGCGAGGGCCTTTAACAACATTTAGTCCAGTAATCTCCAACAATTCTCTCATATCGCCTGTTGTATATCCAGGAACTATGATTAAATCAGCATTTCTCAGGCTCTCTAAGCGCTTGGGGATCTCCTTCTTAAGGTACTCTAGGTTCATCATAGCCGCTACGGGAATTGGCAATACAACAACATCTACGTCTATGTTAAAATCAGCTCGTACTTTTTCTGCAATTTCCCTAATTATTCCTGCAGCAACTTGCCCCGTTATAAAAACTAACTTCAATGCTCGACACCGAGCAATTCCAGGACCTGAGTTGGAGATGATATCACATTTAAGTTATCAATCCTCCTAGCCCTTTCAATAATCTCAAGGTAGTACGGAAAGGGTTTCACTACTATATCTACATCGAATCTTATTGCTCCAAGAGGACATAACTTTAAGCACAGGCGGCATTTTATACATTTAGTGGGATCTATGGTAAGTTTATAATATGGATGTTCATCTATAGCGGAGACGGGGCACTTCCCCACAACACTACAAGCATTACACCGCTCGCATCTCTCCCTGTCAATTAATATCGGTATGGTGCTTTTAGTTTCAAAGGCATCAACTGGTATGACATAAATAGGTATACCAGTCTTTAAAGCGTGCATTGCAAGTGCGGACACCAGGCTATCTGCTATTCCGTTAACTATCTTGCCAACAGTGTTTAAAGTAGCTGGTGAAATAATAACCGCAGAATACAATCCTAAATACAACCTACCTGTTGTAGGATATCCTGGATGTTCTGAGCTTTCGTAAACAATACCAGTT
This sequence comes from Desulfurococcaceae archaeon, assembly GCA_038888155.1. GTDB lineage: Archaea > Thermoproteota > Thermoprotei_A > Sulfolobales > Desulfurococcaceae > UBA285. The sequence continues at coordinate 113,684 of JAWAJB010000002.1, read as the reverse complement.
GGATATTTGCCCACTACAATATTTTCGATAACTTCTTTGAATCCATACATCTTAAGAACAGTCTCGCCAGCCTTGGATACAAACACTGTTACGCCCACTCCTCCTTTGATCAACGACCTAAGTGCACTAATAGACTCTTGCAATAAGGCACCCGCTCCTGTGATCCCCCAGGCCACATTTTTACGCATTGCTGTTAATCCTCCTCAATGTCCTCTACGTACCCGAGAGTATAGTCTAACTCTGGAATATACCTCAACCTTGCAATAACTCTGCATCCATGATAATTAACTACTATTTTTGCGTCTAAGTTTCTCGCTTTAACGGTTGTGTAGCTATAAGGTGACTCGGCCCTTGGAAGGTCAACGTTGATCTTTATGATAACATCTTCTCTAAATGGCTGCGACAACAAGGCCCTTCTCATAGCATCCTCAAGGACAGCCAAATCGTTGACATTCTTAATTGGGATGCCTGTAAATTGATGTACAAGCGTGCCAATAGCTATTCCAGCTTCAAATAAAGCCCTATCCCTTTTCGAGACTTTACTAGAAAAATACTTAGACGCTGGATCCTCCAAAGAGATATCTCACCTCTTGTATATCTATGCCTTTTTGTTGAAGCATAGAGATGAGCCTTTTTGCAAAATAAAGTTTTACTTTTTTTATATTATAGTTAACAGCCTCTTTACCTGGACAAGAGTAGGGGATCTCGAAATCAAAACCAGATACATAGACTCTTCTATATCCTGCAATTTGTAGAATAAATATCGCTCTATCGCCATCGGTGAAACCACCAAAGTTATATACAAAAGGTCTCGGCTCAACCTGAGTAGAACCTACAACTGGTCCCTTGAATTTTTTGATCAGATCAATTCTCTCAATATTGTCTCCATGAGCATGGAATACAACTATGGCTCCATTTTTTGATGCATCTAAGAGCGCCTCTAGATTGCCGTCGAGATCGGTTACGATTAGGTCTGGGGTTATATCACAATCCAATAAAATTTTAGTGGCGCCATCAGCGGCTACGAGAAGAAAATTCCTCTCTTTTATTCTCCTAATTAACTGAGCTTCTTTTTGAGCATTTGGCCCGCATCCAACAACAATGGCGTAACTTCTACCCCTTATCCTCTCGAACAAAAGATCGGCTGTTATAACATTGCTCATATTTAATAGGATCTTGCTCAATTTTTCCGCGGCCTCTTGATCGCGAGAAAAATTTAGGTACAGCAATTTAGTGGAAATTTCTCCGTAGATTTTAGACCACTCGTTGTGATCAACAAATGACAACTTGAATCACCATCCATGATTTCATGATTTTATAAAGCTTCCGCGAACTTTAAATTGTGTTGCTGTAATAAAATTATATAAGTTACTTAACTAAATAACTTATATGGTGGTATAGTGGCTCACGAAAGCCCTCCCGATTTTCACAAAAAACATCGCGGGCTTCACAAGTGCGGCATAGGTCTCCCCGTTAGAGGTTTACTTCAGTTGTTAATTATTAAATCATTAAGTCAAAAACCAATGAGGGGTATAGACATTAAAAATACCATTAAGGATAGATTTGGCTTTGAAATTCCTAGTGCTGTTATATACATGGTATTGAAGGGATTGGAAGAAAGGGGATTTGTGTACTCGACTTGGGATAAAATCTCAGAAGGCAACCCTATCAAAGTCTACACTATAACTAGTGAGGGAAAGGAGTACCTAGAGGAAAGAGTTAAAGCACTCCATTCGATAAGAAAAATAGTTGACTTTCTCATCGAATGAAGAACCCTACATTCTTCTGTTAATAATGGATGCTTGACTTGTGCGCTTATTTTCGCTGAATTTGAATACTTAGATTGGGATGCATAAAGACGAGAGAGTAATGTAATGTAGCTTTACTTTCCTGATGTAATACAAAAACATAAAAAAGTGAAAAGAAAAAGCAATATAGTAAATGTTCACAGCAATTGGTAATTAAAGGAGCTATTTCTTCTTCTTCTCTTCTTTCTTCTCTGCCTTCTTCTCCTCCTTCTTTGCAGCCATTTGTACCACCAATAGAGCTATGTTTTATTTTTCTTACTTATAAGCTTTACTACTTTAGAAGCAAGCCTGCCTGTCCTACAAATTGGGTCCTGTAATTGAGATTTAAACACCAAAAAGCTTGAATATAAGTAAAAGAACTGGACTGTCGCCTAATATAAAAAGCATAATCAAGCCCAGTAACAAGTGGAAAACGTAGGGTAGACCAGGCGTTACCCACAAGTAGATATTGGGGCTTAAAGAGCCTTTATTTATCAGGTCTTTAACCTCTTCATTTATGTCTTGGTTTATATCTATAAGGAACTTATACTCGGAAATTACTTTTCCGTTGACAACTTTAAAGACTTGAATTGGATGACAGTGCTTAACCTTTCCTTCTAAGTAATCAATTAATTTAACGGGTTTAGCAATAAACGGTATGATCATCTTAATTTTAGTTGGCATCGCATCGAGGGATTCCTTGTGTCTAGAGATTACTATAACCGCGTTAATTGCAGAAAAGATGATTCCCAGCATAGAAGCGTAAAGCACAATTATAAGAGAGGGTGGCAAAATTCCTGTTCTCACCAATGTGGCCCTATAAGTAATCGGATAAGGAAACATTAGTCCTAAAGATGTAGAGATGTACAGATCTCCATCCCCTATTAAGTTGAGCTTATATAACGTTAAAAAAACTCCTATAGTAACTAAAAGTGATATTGTTGCATAGGCGAGTCTTAATATCGGTTGCATGCTTCCGAGAATAAAGGTAGAAACAATGAATCCTATTAAAGAGCAACACAAGAACAGATAAACGATCGTTTCGCTAAGTTCCCTGCTCTTCAAGTCTTGAATCCCAAGTACAAACAGTATCGCGATTGAGAGAAACATTTTAACGACTTCAAAAATTTGTTCGCTGCTAATCCATCCACTAATCAACGCGAACACCTGAATTTAATAGCGATATTTATAAAATAAACCCTGTTAAGCAATTCACTATTAACTCGGATCTAGGTTCCCATTTAAGGTAATACTGCAGGTAATCCCTTATTAATGGTTGACCCTGGATGAAGCTTATGGGACAGCGTTGGGTTTTTGTCAATGCTTTTACTGAAAGCAAAAAGCAATAAAGATCAACAGGAATACAGCGAAGTTAAGAAATCAATTGAGGAGATTACTAAAGAAATAGATGAAGTTAAGAAGACTAATGCGATACTAGTAGAGAGAATGGAGAAGATTGCAAAGTATGTAGGAGAGCTGTCAAAGGAAATGAGTCGGTTGAGCGATTCTTTTGGGCTGATATTAGAAGACGTTGCAAGAAGCTTTCTCCCAGCATGGCTATACGTGAAAATGGGAATAACCACAAATAAGTTAGATAGGGCTTTCTTTGACCTAGGAGACAGGTTTGTTGAGCTAGATTTCTATGGGGAGGGAGTTAATAATGGCAATGAATCTGTTCTCATCTTCGGAGAATCAAAGTCCCGAATCCACGGGGAAGACATTAAAAGCTTCCACGAAAAAGTAAATCAAATAATTCAAACAAAAAAGCTTTTATCAACAAGGGCGATTCTCTTAATGTACGGGTTATATATACATCCTTCTGCGATTCAGGAATCTCACCAAAGAGGGATTGTGTTGGTTTCACCATATATGATCTCAACTTATTAACTATGAGTGGATGTAATACAACGTATATCATGGTAAATGTATTACTTGAACAAAATTATACAAAAATATATACAACAATACTCATTTTATCGTTGATAAGAACCTGTTATACAAAAAAATTAACTTAAGTACAAGATAGAGTATATATATTTAGGGCATGGCCCCACTCAAACTCAATTAGTGGGATTTAGCTGGTAATGAGCTGGTAATTAGCCGGGCATTACGGGGTTACTCCCACCCGGTGACCCGGGTGGGAGTAGTCTCCGAATGCCTAGCAGTTACCAGCTCATTACTAGTATTTCCCATTGGTTGGGAGTATGGGGGTCATGTTGCCCACTCCTTTCTTCATTAAATATTTACAATTAATTTGTCACTACGTGAGTTGCTATCTTTACCTTTGAAAGCCCGCTGAATTAAGAATTACTCCTTAAAATTTAATAATGTAGTTCACAAAAATGAGACTTAGGGGATAGCCGTGGTGGCTCCCTTGACAATATTTGCAGTTGCATTTATCTTGTTCGTCATTGGTTCGTTACTGGTTTTTATCTCTATAATTCAAGGTAGCCGCACTAGAAATGAGGACAAACAGATAGAAGGAGGTGGCGTGTTAATTATTGGGCCGCTACCAATAGTTTTCGGTACAAGCGAACGGGTAACGAGGGTCTTAGTCATTCTCGCTATTGTGCTACTAGTTGTTTCTGTTACCTCGTTTATGCTCTTAGGCGGGATCTTGAAATGAATTCTTCCAAGCTGTTTAAACTAGGTTTGGTTATGATTCTCGCTGGCCTTGTTCTAGCGTTTATTGGTACCATAATTCCATTACTTAAATTTAAACAGGATGGATCTGGCGTTTCTATAACTACTGGGGCTTGTATACTGATTGGGTTTATACCAATATGCTTCGGGGCCGGCGATTTCCCCGTACACTTGTTGCTTATAGTGGTTTCAATGAGTTTATTGCTCGTCTTATTAAGCGTATTGTTTTCACGACACATATTTAAGGGAGCTCGTAGGGGAGATCCCCAAAGCCATGAAATATAGGTCATAAACATAAAGCCTGTCTGCACTATGCGTTCTCTAATAATAATGTTCGTAAATAGTTCATTTGTGCGGATCAAGAGAGGCTTCGTATAACAATGAACTAGACATAGATTTACAGATGATTAATTGGGTAAAGGGTTTATTAAAACATCATAAAATTCAGAGGACTTTTTAGAAAAACCTATATTGACTTTGGGAGTTAATTCACTTTTTCTTTCCACATTTGTGTGATTCCTTCTTTGCTTCCTTTCCCTTTTCCTCTTTGCTTGACATATCTTACACCGAGGTAAAATAAGATTGATAATGCTTTTAAACTATACACCACCGCTATAGCTATAGCAACAGACGTTATGCACCTTAATGAAGTATAATGCGTTCCAAGCACTTGAATAGTAGTAAACATCGCTTTAAACTACAGCAAGCTTATTGCGACCTCAAGAAGTTTCAAATTATTTATACTATTCACATCAAAAGTAACTCGATGCCAGTGAAGAGTAAGTACCGATCCAGAATCGTTCAAATGATTTCTTTACCTCTAGGGTTCTGGCTACATCATCAGGTCTGATCAACTCTACAGGTAGTCCAATAGACTGCATGCCGAACTTCCGCATCCTCAATACACTTTGTTATTCTTAATTAAATCATCATATTAAAAGCAAGAAAATAGAGAGTACGTTTAAACTTACGTTTAATGAACGTGTTATTGATGCTATCAATATTTTGCAGTATGCATAATATACTACAAGAAGTAACATGAATTTGGCCTTAAATTTTATCTGTACTATATAAGTAGAGGTATACAGGTGTGTAAATGTCAAAAAATTTACACAAAGATGTCGAGAGAATTTTACGCTATGACCGGTCGCTAGTCATCGCGGCTAATAAGAAAATTAACGAGTATTGGTCCAAGATCAGAGCGAACTTAGGTTTCACTAAATTAAAAATAATGGATTTTTGTGGAACACATGAGTGGGTTATTACACATTATGGGATAAGGACTTTACTGCCTAGAGAGATAGAGCTTGTAGCTGGACCTGGGTGCCCCGTTTGTGTGACTCCATCACACTACATAGAAGAACTTATTAAGTTAGCGCTGAATGGCATTGTTATTTATACCTATGGAGACACTTATAGGTTGAGAACTACTAAAAGCGTTAGCAATGTCTTTTCATTGAGCGAAGCCCGTTCTCTTGGAGGCGATATAAGAGTGGTCTCAGATATAATATCAGCAATTAAGGATGCCAATAAGCATAATAAACCATCAATTTTCGTTGGTGTAGGGTTTGAGACTGCGGCTCCGGGTTACGCTCAGGCACTATTGAAAAGTCATTTGCCTTCGCATTTAAAGTTAATAAGCCTTGTTAAGCTTACACCTCCCGCAATGCTTTACACTCTGAGCGCGTTAAAAAATGATTCCAAGGGCTTTCCAATAATGGGGATAATAGCTCCAGGTCACGTATCAACAATAACTGGAGCAAAGGCATGGGAGTCTGTCTCTAAAAAGTGTGGTATACCGGTAGTCGTTTCTGGATTTGAGCCACTTGATGTCTTGGTGTCAATCCTTGAGATCTTAAGGCAATTAGTTAAAGGAGAGGCTAAAACAGTGGTGGAATACGTAAGGTCGGTATCATGGCAAGGCGACGCTAGGGCGCAAGCAAACATTGCAAAAGTATTCGAAGTGGTCGACGATGCCTGGAGAGGTATTGGTTTAATACCTGATAGCGGGTTGAGAATTAGAAAGGAGTTCTCTGAACATGATGCCTTTATCGAGTACAGCATAAGAGACTTAGTAGCTTATGATGCAAAAAATGACTTATCTCCAGGCTGCAGATGTGGTGACGTTATACTTGGGAAAATTTACCCATCACAATGTCCGCTATTTCTAAGACTGTGTAACCCTCAAAGACCAGTAGGGCCATGCATGGTTTCCAGCGAGGGAACTTGCGCAATTTGGGCTAAATACGGGTCTAGAGAACTATTAACAAAATTAGCTGACGAATTAAATGAAAATTTTGTAAATGGAGGGGGTGTTTAAATTGTGCCTCGGTATACCTGCAGTAGTTATAGATGTTAACTACTCTAATATGACCGCTACTGTTGATTATGGGGACGGAGTTAATAGGACAGTTCTAGTTGGAATATCGGAAAATAGAGTAAGCAGGGGCGATATTGTTATTGTTCACGCCGGGACTATTGTCTCTAAAATTAGTATCGAAGAACTGCTCGAACAGGTAAAATTCTTCGAGGAGATTCTCGGTGGCGAGCCAGAGTCCCTAGTCTCATCGTATCGCTTATTACTGGAGATAGCTAAAAGCCTCCGCGAATAGTTATTGCTTGGTGATTTTAGCTTGAGTAGGATAACGCTAGCTCACGGAGCGGGAGGACTTGAAACTAGGGAGCTGCTTGAGAGTATACTGTTTAAACGAGTTGATGAAAAGCTTAAAAAAGTAATAGGTGGGGTTGGGATCGATTTTCCCGATGATGCTGCTGCCATTCCAATGCCTGGAGACAAATACCTTATCCTTTCTACAGATGCGTATACAGTTAATCCTATATTTTTCCCAGGAGGGGATATTGGGGTATTAGCTGTGGCTGGTTCTATAAACGACGTTTTAATGTTTGGAGGAAAGCCAATCGCATTGTTGGACTCTATAGTTGTTGAAGAGGGATTCCCCTTAAATGATCTAGAGCGCATTCTCGACTCTATGCTACGCCTAATTAGCTCAGAGAACGTTGCGCTTATTGGAGGAGATTTCAAAGTAATGCCACGAGGACAAATAGACAAGATCGTTATAACAACCACAGGAGTTGGCATAGCAGAGAGGCCTATCCTAGATAGGCCTCAAAGTGGGGATAAGATTATTGTAAGTGATTATGTTGGAGATCATGGAGCTGTAATAATGCTCGCCCAAATGGGTCTTGATAGCACTCTTAATGAGTTTTCGAGTGGGCTTTTAAAGAGCGATGTAAAGCCTTTGAGCAATTTTATGTTGCCACTATTAGCAAAGTATGGGAAATATATCAGTGCAGCAAGAGATCCCACGCGAGGTGGGTTAGCAGGAGTTTTAAACGAGTGGGCCTATAACAACAGCGTATTAATACACATAAAGGAGGAAGATGTGCCGATAAGAGAACCAGTTAGACGCTACGCGGAAGCCCTCGGTGTTGATCCTCTCTATTTAGCTAGCGAGGGAGTGGCGGTGATCTCCATAAGAGCCGATTTAGCCGCTGAAGTCTTAGAGTTTATCCACAGCCAAGGCTTTGATAATGCAAGGATTATAGGTGAAGTAAGAAAAAGCGATCTCTTCAAAGGTTACGTAGTTGCAGAGACGAGCATTGGCGGGCTAAGGCTAATAGAGCCGCCGCGAGGAGAGCTTGTCCCTAGAATATGCTAAGAAAGCTCATATCATCTAAGCGTGGATGTAAGTTAAAAGTTCAACATTCGATGATATACCTTGTTGAAGACTCTATCATAATACAATCTAAGCTTTTCTCACCTTAGTGCTTACACTGCTGAAATATATAAAGTGAATGTGACAAACTATAAAATGACGGAATTCTCTGTAGAAAGCTGGTACCAAAATTGCAGGATGGATTTAATGTCAATAAGCGGAGTAGCTGATCTTCCCCTTCATGAAGGTCGAGTACCAGAATACTTGTTGAAAAGGATGAAAACATTGGGATCGATCATTGCTAGATTAATTGTCGATATATATGGAGAGAGTGCTCTCCTAGAAAGATTGGCTGATCCTTTATGGTTTCAAGCCTTTAACAATATCATAGGAATGGATTGGGACAGCAGCGGATCTACCACGGTAGTCCTTTACGTGCTAAAGAATGCATTTAAACCTTCAGAGGCAAAAGATCGCGGCATTGCAGTTCTTGGGGGCAAGGGAAGAGATGCTCTTATGATCCTACAAGAGGTCAAATCCCTCGGAGGAAGATTTAATCTAGAGGGTATAGTTGAAACAAGTAGGCTTGCTGCTAGAATAGATTCTATAGGAATTCAAGATGGATACGCTTTGTATATACAAGGATTGATAACAACGACTAGTGAAGAATTTTTGGTTATCCAGCAAGGCATGAACATCAGTGAAAGAGTTGCAAGAAGGTATCACATCCACCTCAGAAATCTGGAAATGGTTGACTGCGAGAAAGATCCCCACTCGGGAGTATTGTCATCAAAAATTAGATCTTCACTAAATATGGTTGATGATTCTTCTAGGCCTGTTAGAGCTGCTTTAATGGAAATAGTCGAGTCGACGCCCGTTAGTTCGCTAATTAGCGATATTCACGAAGTCAACAGATTAATTAAGGGATTGCCCAAGATAACATCATTTTTAAGGACAACCACCGATATGATTGAAATACAAAGCCACGGACTCCCAGTTAAAGAGAAGATCCACAGGTGTCCCATATACTATAGACCAATTATAGATGTGAAGAGAGTAGCCACAATAGCTGAGGAAATAAAAAAGCAGTGCCCTGCTAGTTTCAAGGAACTAATGATGATGGAAGGAATTGGTCCCGAATCCTTGAGAGCATTTGTTTTAGTGGCTGACTTGATCTACGGATACGAACCATCGTTGAGAGATCCTACCACCCATATATTTGATCCATTTCTTTATTCGTACGCTCATGGAGGCAAGGACGGTATCCCCTACAAAATTAGGGCCAAGGAGGTGGACAGAACAATTAATTTCTTTTCAACATTTCTAAGTGAGCTTAAAGTCGCCAGACACGAAAAGGAGTTCCTACTGAAGAACTTAGCTAAGTTCGCAAGGAGAGTTAAAAGCGCATATTATCCCGTGCGCTAAGGTCGCCAATTACGATAACTGGAACACTAATTTTTGTCAATAACTACGTATTCATTTACGTTTAAAAGTCCATATACCCTAGAGGTGGCTTCTATTAACCCAAATAGTGGTAGTAACAGTATCAAGTAAAGCTTCCTAGCCTTGTATATCCCATAAGTATAAGTACTCATGTAATAAATGCCCCCAGGTATCACAAACCAAACAAGACCAATATACGATACAATAGGAGCTAATATCATTAGGAGGAGGAAGCCTATACCGAAGGTGAAGCTTCGCAATATTACAGTTAGTTTCATTTTAAGGGGACATCTCCTAATGCCCTCAACTATACCCTTAAACCACCTCCCGCGCTGTAAGACAAGATCCTTAATGCTACTTGGGCTCTTTATGGATACCCTTGTAGCAGATTGCCACGTCTTGTACCCTCTTCTCACTAACTCTGCAGCGAATTCAAAATCTTCAGTAAGCGTTCTCCTATGAAATCCTATCTCCTTCAGCACATCACCTTTAACTATAATTAAGTCGCCATGAAGACCGAGCAAAGGTCTTTTAAGAGATCCTGTGAAAAACCTATATAATAAGAGGTCGTCCATGTACCTGATCCAGTCCATTACATATGCAATTGTACTTCGGCCAGGTCGAGGAACGAGTATACCGTTTGAGGCGACATAGCCATTCTCCTCATATTTCGGTATTTCATATAGAAAGGAGTCATCGATAATCAGGTTATCATCATCTATAAAAGCATACCATTTACCTCTTTCCACGAAATAATCTACGAAGTATTGAAGAGCCCTACCTTTTCCAATGAGGTCTTTTCTGTAGCCTGCAGGTACCTCTACCAATCTCGCCCCTCTGGTTTTCCTTAAAAGGCCTGTAAGCGGAGCATCTTCATCGACTACAACTGTAATTTTTCCGTACTTGTTGATGTGGTATTTAACAACCTCGAGGAGGCTGTTTTTGACTTTGTGGTCAGCCTTAGACACTACAACTATCTCGATGTTCTCTGCTCTTTTAGATCCTCTTTTGGGCTTGTAGAAGAAGTAGCTTGCTATACCTAAAGATATTAGTGTAGAGTATGCCAACAAGCCCAGTAGAATTGCGGACATTAATCCATCTACAATAATGTTGCGAGTCAACGCTATGACACCGCTTTATTTCAATCACTATTATGATTTTCTTTAATAAAAATTAAAGATTATTTACTTATGTGAAAATTAGACCTTGCCGCTCAGCTTTAAGAGTCTATTATATATTTCCCTAAAGAGCTCTTCGCTGGCAAACTCTATCTCTATGTTGCTATTGGTACTATATTTTTTTATGACAACTCCTTCGAGAGGGTTGCGAGGGGGGTCTGGGATGTTCAGAGATGGTTTCTCTTTCCCCATGTATACCCATTTGAGTCTGCCAATAGGATCGCGCTCGATTCTATACCAGTACCTTCCATAATAGTAGTATTTAACTGTAGTCCCGTTGCTTAGCCTTCTAGTTGCTATATGGACTGGCTTTAGGTAGAAGCCAGTTCGCCTGATCCTATTATTATACTCGTAGAATACTGGAATAATCTCGCCTATAATTAAACTAAGCTTCACTAATATATCTGTTGATTCCTTAATGGAAACTCTGCCTTTTCTTCCGCTACTGTTAGATATCATGGGGGTCCGACCATGGGAGTATCAATCACGCATTCAGAACTTACTATTACTTCATCCCCTAGATATTTATAAGTAACTACTCTTCACTTTGTACATTTCTGACGCCTATGTAATCTGGCGTTGCTATGATGCTTTTATAACCCATTTCATTTAGGGTCCTCTGAGCGACTTTAGCTGACTCCATACTAATAAGGCCTATAACTATCCCCCCTCTTCCTGCACCGCTGAGTTTACTGCCGTAAGCCCCCAAGTTAATTAGCGCGTAAACAATTTCATCACAACTTTTATTTGAGGCACCCAGTGACCATAGTAAGCCGTGGTTAACGGTCATTAATTCACCCAAGAGAACGATATCCTCGGACTCAATCGACTTAACCGCTTTTTCAACTATGTTTTCGCCCGCACTATATATGTGCTCGGCTATTATACCTAAGCGTTCGCTTCTATTAAGGACATCCCTCACCACTTCACCCGTAGACCTCTCTATACCTGTGTTCACAATAATTAGCGCAATGTTTTCCGGCAACTTTAAATTAAGTCTCCTAAATAAACCCTGCTTATAGTATAGAAGTCCGCCGTAAGTGGCAAGAGAGGTGTCAACTCCGCTAGGCTTGTAGTGCACTGATTTTTCTGCCTCATGTGCTATTATTCGGATATCTTCTCGATTGAAATCCGCTCCTAATGCTGTTAGGAGCGCCTGCGTTAATGCAACCGAAATTGAAGCAGAAGAGCCCATGCCAGAAGCCATTGGAATATCGGAGTCAATATATATATCAAAGCTAGGCAGTGGGCCATACCTCTCATAGACTGCGTTAATCAGGGCTGAAAATAGGGCGTGCTTTTTTGAATCCTTTTCAACTATGCCCAACTGCCTTGAAAATATCTTCCCAGACCCACTGTGTACGCACGCCTTGGCGTAAACAGCAACGGCAAGTCCAAGGGCAGGCTTGCCCCTAACAACAAAGTGCTCTCCAAATAGAAGTACCTTAGCGGGTGCAATACTACATATCATGTTCTTTACCTCTGTCTTCTGGGTTTATTTAGCTATCTTTGAGATATAAACTAGCTGGGTTGTATTATATGACGAGCGAAAAGAAGGTTAAGTTTACTCCCATCTTCAGCCTGCAAGAAGTAGCTAAAAACAAAATGAGCAACTACAAGTACAAAATAGTTGTCATAAGCGGCAAAGGCGGCGTCGGCAAGTCGTTTATATCGTCAATGTTGGCTCTTGGCATAGCGATGCGTGGACGCAAAGTTACTGTATTTGATGCCGATCTACATGGATCTTCTGTTCCATTGCTCTTAGGCGTGCAGGGAAAGAAACATTACGCAAACGAAAGCGGCGAGATTCTACCTGTTGATGGGCCACTCGGATTAAAAATAGTTGCTATCAACTTAATGCTGGAGTCTCCCGACACCCCTGTTATGTGGAGGGGCCCTCTAGTAGCCAGGGCTATTGTAGAGCTAGCTGCAAAAGTTGCGTGGGGAGAAGGTGAGTACTTAATCATAGATATGCCGCCAGGGACAGGAGATGTGCCTCTTACAGTGGCCCAAACTATCCCATTAATTACTGGCGGGATATTAGTAACAGCGCCCAATACGCTCAGCGAAACCATAGTGGCTAAGGCGGCCAATTTTGCAACATCCGCGGGTATAAAGCTACTTGGTGTTATTGAAAATATGAGTTACTTCAAATGCTCTTATTGTGGCAAAATAACAAACATCATGGGCGGTTACTCGGGCGAGAGGCTGGTAGCTAAATACAACACCCAGCTATTAGGCAAAATACCAATAGACCCTGAAGTCAATGAGGCAATAGAACAAGGAAAACCATATATGTTGAACAAGAGAGATGGAGAAGCGGCGAGAGCTATCTCAAGTATAGTTGATAAAGTAATAAACCTTGTTGAGAATAAATACAACTGGAGTAATGAATCAGGGCCCAAAGTCTAAAAGGTGTAGCATTTTTGAGTAGTGAGGAAATAGGTAAAAAACCTAACTGGACACTCTTGAAGGAGGCTGCAGAGGCACTATACAGGAACGGTAAAGTCTACTTCACAAGGAAAGAGCTCGTAGAAGAAGTTAGGAGGAGAGATCCTTCTAGATCTGGAGAGAGCCTCGACTTTGAAATAGACCTAGTGACAGTGAACAGTAGCAGTAAAGAGAAGTACAGGGATCCTGAGAAATTATTCCTCTATAGGATTGAGCGGGGAAAATACACACTTTATAACCCAGAGGAGCACGGCGAACTTGAAAAATACATTGGCACTCAGAGGATGATTGCAGCCAGGAAAATGCTAGTAGAAGAAGTTGTAAAAAAACTTGAAGGTATGGGTTATGATGTCAGCTTGAATAGAACTAACAAGCCACTCGAACCAGATATCATAGCCGAGAAAGGAGAGGAAAATGAGCTAACAGGGGTTTGGGTAATAGATCCGTCTGCGCCTCTATCAACGCAGTATAGGTACTTAGCCTATATAATCGGTTCGTGTTTGCTAAACCGAGAATACGTAGAGTACTTAGTTCTAATACCAGGAGATTTATACAAGAGAGTTCCCCAAGAAATAATAGATCTCCTGGGAAAGCTTAACACAAAACTAGCAACAATAAGAGAGGAAAGGAGGTACACAATACAGCTCTAAGAACCTGGCTCAAGGTTCTTCCTGAGTATTTCACGTGCCTCTGCAAGTATAGCTTTCACTTCAGTGTCGCTAGGATGGGCGTGATTTAATGTACCTGTACTCCAAGTTCCTGTAAGGCTCGATAGCTCCCTGACCGATTCCTCGAGATCAGCAAATAATATGCCTACGTCAGGCATGTGGGACTCGGGTAGCTTAGTTACATCTTTTAGCAATACCGCTAGTTCTCTCGACAGAGAGTTGAATTCCTTAAGTACTAGAGCGTGCTGAATTGCAAGGTCTACCTTATCCACGACTAAAAGAAGTGTATCCATTCTTCTTGACAGCTCCTTTAATTTAGCTATTTCTTCTGCGTATCTCTTTGCGAGGTAGCCTTCACCTCTTGCCTCGAGATCCAACATTCGCTTTGACAGCTCGCCAATTCTATCATTAAGTCTACTCTGTACCCTGCTTACTCTGGTCTTCAAAAGCCTAGTAGTATATAATAACTCAAACCCCTTCCTCAAGGGGTCCTTTTTTCTGAGCACTACCTTTCACCGTGGTAATATCGTATCCGTGGACTTAAAAAATACGACACCCTTTAACTAGGTAGGTATTTCCCTGAATTTATACAGGATGATTACGCTGTAAACGCGGCCGCGATAACCCATATAAGTTGTTGTAAATGGCTCTTTAGTTTCAGGGTCAATGAATGGCTCAACTACGACTGCAAACGGCTCAAGGTAGGTATCGTTAACCAAGGGTCTTTCTGAGATACCAACAACATCTGTCACCTGAACTCTCCTGGAAATATTTATTCTAAGGTAGCTGTAGACGTTTCTTACATCTGACTCTGATAGAATTTGCTCCTCTCCAGTAAACCACTCAAATATGCCGTTTTTATTATTTTCCTCGGCCCAATATAAAACAGCGTCTACTATAAGCCTGTATATTAATGGCATTCTCTCTGGTTGATCATATCTAGGACTTATAACGCCCTGCCCAATATTATACAAGTAAAGAAATTTCTCTGTACTAATGTAGTCTATATTGACTCCTTTGCCGCGCAATTCGTCAACAACAGAGTTGCCTATCCTTATCATCCAAAGACTCTTGGGCCAATCAACTAGCCCTGGGAGAACTCGCCCGGTTAGGACGGGCCAGATCACTAAACTGTCGTTTTGCTCGGATATAAACACGCCCTCTATGACCATTAGGAATGTCTCATTAGCCCTAGCTTTAAATAAACCTGCTAACTCAGCGGCCTGTCTTGTAGAGTTAGAGAGCATTATTAATCCTATGATCCCTATCTGGGTATTATTCAAAGTTGATCCGTCTGCAACTGACACTCTATTCCCTGCCACGCTAATTCCATATCCATAGTCCCACCACGCGATAATAACTGACCCGTTGGGAGTAGACTTCATCGCATCAATGGCTTTGTACCAGCTACTTGTATAGTAGAGAGACAAATCCGATAGTCCAGCTCTAAGAGTGTATATAACCCTAGAGTTGCTCTGAAGTTCGCTGTATCCTGCATATACAGTATTTGCGAGGATGGCTACTAGTAGTAATAATAACGCAACTCTTATATACGGATTGATCGTAGTATGGGGAGATTTGATGCGCTCTTTTTTCTTGCCCAATTTCACGGGAGAGATCCTAGGAACTACGTAGCTTATCATTATGGCTACCATGGATGCTGCTACAATAACTCCTAGATAAGATGCTGCTCCAATCATGTAAACCGCGTTCAAATATGAGTAGAAAGCTACAGCGAAAGCGACCGACAAGTAGACCTTCTCGGGAGTGCCTTTATACAGAAGGTATAAAGTTCCAATTATGCTCATAAATAGAGGAGAAGCAAACAATAGAGGCTCCCAGTAGACACCCCATGAACGCAACATTCCCAGGACAGTGTAGATGTTCGTTAAGGGGGATTGATGCTCAGCAATGCTCTCCACTAGAGGTTGAACTTCAACAAACCTCAGTCCAAGCGCCCACGCAAGCCTACCACCTATAGGCAGAATGCCGTAAACTGACAAGAGGGCCCCAATGGTAGCCAACGCAATTAGAGCTACAGCGTATACTCCCATTGTGAGAACCGGTTTCTTGAAGCCTAGTTTTCTGTACTCAACATTAAGATAGTAAAATAACAGGGGGAGCAAAGTACCTGCTAGGAGTATCCAACCCAAGCCGCGTAAAGAGATTGGATAGAGACCTAGAGAGCTTGCAGTAGATGGCGACGGCAGAACGAAGATAAATGAAAATATAACCAAGAGTACGTTGCTTAGAGCAAAATCCTTAGATAGATATCTTCTAACAAGTATAGGAGACATCACAGAAAATGCTACAACAGTGCCGAGAATGAACACATAGCCCCCCCACAGCCACCCTATCATGGATAGCGACCAAGCACTGAGTATTGTATACCTTACCCAGTGACTCGCCTTGAGATGTTTGCTTATGCTTTTCAAGTTTTTAGCGTAAAAAAATAGAAATAAAAACAAGAAAACTGCTGCAACGCCCTCTTTTTCCACGTAACCTAGCACCGATCTCTCAACTGCTGCGGGCAGTATTGCATAGAAAATTGAGGCCAGCGCCCCGGCTACATAGCTCTCAGAGATCTCAATCGCTGCTAAGCACGCAAGTATTGTAGCTATAACTGAGAACAAAATGGGCTGGATAGAGGCCCACTCTTTTAAGCTAAAACCTAAAGAGCTTGCAATATGGAAAGAGAGGCCAGTCCACATGGGTAGGAGCGGGTAACTAGTGCGTAAAAAGTCCCTTCCCCAGGGATACCAAAATACATGCGTAGATGGATTTTCTGGTGTTAATGTATACCACGACAGCGGACCGTGCTCATATACGTACTTAGCCTGCCAGTACTCTACATAGCTGTCTAGCTCATAAAACTCAAACTCGTTTAATCTATAGGAGGATGACCTAATAGCTACTCCGAAAATCAATGAAACGATCACGACTAGCGCTGTAAATACCTTCAATATCTTAGGTTTAGACGCGAAATTATAGATAATCCACCCAACATGACTTTCTAGTTTCTTCAGTGCCCTAGCTATGTTCATAGCCTAAAATACACCGTTCTTAATTAAGTGTCCATGATAGCATTAAGTTAAAAACGAAAATAAAAAGCTAGATACCTCGGGAAATTTCTGTGGTACTATAATAACGAAAATCCCGTTTTCAACTTATACCGACATTTTTATTTTCAACTCAATTTATGAACTGGCTTCCAAGATTTATACATTGATCTAACTACCTTAGTAGAGTTGAGCAAGTTAGTGTGAGGTTCGAGCTTGTTGTTTTTCACAAGATTTAAGGTTTTTGTTACTCTGCTGAAAAATGCTCATATTCACTGAATTGATTTTACTAGCTATGAGCTTTTTGTGTAACAAAGTTTAAAGCTAATTAATACTCACAAATGTATATGCATTTCTTTATTAACATAGTACTTACCTCAAATACCTCATTGAACAGTTTAGATTCTCTTGCGTTAATAGTAGTCCCGTGGATTTACTCGTCAGACCCGCTATAATGAAATTATGGGATTTAGCATGCTAGTGATGCGCACATGGCTCTATTACATCTTTTGTAGATTACCTAAGAGCTGTAAAGCCTAGGAAAGCTACAAAAGATGAGTTGTAGTAATCATAAAGTTAGATAACTATACGTTAAATGTTTGGTCTGATGATCAAAAATGCAGCGAACAAATTTGTTCGAGCGTTGGAAGCTAAATTGGAGGACGATAGTTTAAATCGGTGAAAGAAGCCACTGTAGCCTTTAGATCTAAATTCCTTACATTTCTCGCTCTAACTATTAAGAACAACGATAAAATCAAGTACGAGTAATTAATTTAAGCTTACTTTATAATTCATACTACGGGTGTTGACCAATGCGCTGGGATGGAATTACGAGACTTACTAGTAAAAAGCTAACAAATAACTTGAGAATTGTTAGCTTAGATGAAGAGTACATTCCAGCATCTTCGGCATTAAAGTACTTTCCCCTTGTTGTTACTAAGGCAAAGGGCGCGCGCGTATGGGACGCCGATGGTAATGAATATATTGATTTCCTGACAAGCGCTGCTGTTTACAACGTTGGACACTGCAACCAACGAGTAGTTGAAGCCGTTAAAAACCAAGCCGAAGAGCTGCTCAATTACACCCCCGCGTACTTTTACGAAGAACAACCAGTAAAGCTAGCTAAATTGCTTGCCGAGATAACGCCAGGCTCTTTTAAGAAGAAAGTGACTTTCGGTTTTTCTGGCTCTGACTCCGTAGACAATGCCTTGAAAGCAGCAAGAGTTTATACTAGAAGAACTCCAATAATTTCATTCTATGGATCCTACCATGGCATGACCTATGGGGCATTATCAGTTACGGGCATTGTGGATCCTATGCTCAAAGAACCTATTGGTCCCCTAAAGGATGTACACTTCGTAGACTATCCAGATCCTTATAGGAACCCCTGGGGCATAGATGGATACGAGAATCCATCGGATTTAGCTTCAGTCGCACTTAAGCAGGTAGAGAAAAAAGTGAATGAGCTCAAGGAAAACGTAGCTGCCATAATTATAGAGCCAATTCAGGGCGATGCAGGAGTAATAGTCCCGCCAGTTGAGTTCATGCGAGGACTAAGAGATTTGGCGCAGAGAAACAATATGGTTTTAATAGATGAAGAAGTTCAAGCAGGTATGGGCAGAACAGGCAAATGGTGGGCAATAGAGCATTTCGGCATTGAACCAGATATATTGGTCAGTGCTAAGGCACTAGGTGGCGGAATGCCCATTTCAGCAGTAGTTATGAAGAGAGAGATAGCAGATAGCATACCGCCAATGCCTCTATTTGTTTTCACTCACTTAGGCCACGCTGTATCATCAAGGGCTGCTATAGCTACGATTGAGACTATTAAAAATGAAAACCTCGTTGATAGAGCATCAAAACTCGGTGAATACGTTAAGAAGAGGCTCGGCGAGATAGCGGAAGACTCAAAGACCGGAGAAATTGTCGGAGATATCAGAGGAAAGGGCCTAATGATAGGAGTAGACATAGTTAAAAGCAAGAAATCAAGGGAACCATTTAGGGAACTAGCGCTTAAGATCTGCTGGAGGGCATGGGAGAAGGGGCTAATCTTAATAACTTTCGGTAAACACGGCAATGTACTAAGGATTGCACCACCTTTGAACATACGTGATGATGAACTAGAGAGGGGGCTAGAAATAATTAATGAGTCCATAAAGGATGCAATTGCTGGTAATATTCCCGATGAAGTCCTTAGCTACATAAGAGGATGGTAGTTCTTTCTAAGCTGTCTCAATTTTTTATTTTCCATATATCGTTAAATCGATCCGTATATTTTTGAGTACTAGATTTGTGGGAATCTATTACCTCAAGACTTAATAAAATATATATACCTGCCCTTACTTAAATTCCACGAGGGGCTGTCTATATGCCCGATAAGTCATCTATATGGAGGAGGATCTGGTACGCCGCCATAACATCGATAATCATTCAAAGCGTGTGGATAGGAGGAGGGTACGGAAGTGGGAGGGAAATTATAGAGTTTATCGCCAAATATGGCTCTACAGGCTGGATAGCCATCTTGATAGGGGCAATTACACTGGTAATTGCCTTAATACCGTCGTTCGAGGTTGCACGAGTTTTTAAGGCTTACGATTACATGACGTGGGCTAAACAATTCCTATGGAAATTCTGGTGGATATTTGATATTGCCTTTATAGTGCTTGCGTGGATAGTCATTGCAATTGTTGGAGCTGCTGCCGGCTACATGCTGTCCGATCTAGCTGGAATACCCTACTGGTTGTCCGCTGTAATAGTTTTAATTGTAGTAGCCCTCCTCCACTTTTATGGTCGTAGAGCAATAGAGGCATGGTGGATAGTTGGCACTATAGGTCTTTATGTGATGTACGCCATCATATGGGCCGTGATACTGTACAATAGAGGCTCTATAGCTCTTAGCAATATCTCAAGCGGCATCAGCCAGGGAACACCAACTGAAGCCATCATAGACGGCTTCAAGTACACTATGTACAACCTATGTGTAGTTATGCCTGCTCTTCAATCAATTGACAGGTACAAAGGTAAATTCGAAAGTTTGGTTGCAACGATAATTGGCGTTGCCCTTATATACGGGGCAGCCGTTGCGCTCTGGGTTTGCTTCATGGCGTTCTACCCTGAGGTAATAAATTGGACCGTGCCCCTATACGACATTCTAAAGGCAATTGGAGTGCCATGGGCTCTCGCAATATACGTTTTCTGGATATTCTACACGCTAATAGAGACAGCGCTGGGCATGGTTTACTCAATTGTGAGAAGAGTTGACTCGCAATTAAAGCTACACGGCAAGAGCCTAGGTAGGAGGGGCGAGGCTCTGCTCTCAGCTACTATATTCGTGGTCTCAATCGTCACAGCACAAGTAGGCCTAGTAACTCTCGTTGCTCAAGGCTATGGAACTATGGCATGGGTATTCTTCGCTGTTTACTTTGTTCCAATAGTAACAATTGGATTGTTAAGAGTAATTAAACCGGACTGGAAAAAAGAATTCTGGACTAAGGCTTAATTCATTTTTATAACTCAAACTTTATCCTAAATGGTAGTAACTCCGTCATTAGCCTTAGCCCATAAGGTATATACAACACTTTCTCGGCTACGTTGAGAACCATCGAAACTGTCCCGAGATCTCCAGGTGTGCCTGAACTTCTCCACGTAACAGTAGCATCTCTACCTTCAACTGTTATCTCCTCGTATTCGGGTGCCCCCACGTATGCGTGAAACTCCAACCTAATAAGTTCATTTTCACCAACGTAGCCGACACCATACCCAATAACGCCTTTGTTAAGACCCCTCTCAACTCTTATACTGCTTGACTCCACGACTTCGCTCGCCTCAACAGGCTCCTGCCCTTCCACCACATGGGACAACTCTAGATCACCAGATTGGGCAATTAAGTAAATAGATTCAGCGAAGCCTACGTGCCCCGTTAACTCGCCTTTCAACAACCTCTCCTTGACAATTGTTGGTTTTTCGCCTACTCCAATTTTTCTTCTAAAAGGCTCCCGCCGCTTGGCAGCGTCGAGGCTCCTAACCACTTTGATCTTCTTTACTGAGGGAAGAGAAGATGAAACCGCGACCACAAGGGTGTCCATTAACAGACCGGGATTTATGCCTGTACCAATAACTACTACTCCGTATCCCCTCGACAGCTCATCTAATCTCTTGGAGAGAACGGGATATCTGTAGTAGGGGTAGGCTAACGTCTCGCACGTAGAAACCACGTTCACGCCACTCTCTACAAGCGAGACTATTTGATCAAATACTTTATCTAGGTATGACCCTGTTGCGTGGATTACAACATCTGCTTCCTCTATTCCTGTGAGAGAGCTCGACACCAAGACGCCTTGTCTCCCAATACCAGATATTTCGCCCGCATCTTTCCCGAGGAATTTCTCGTCAATGTCGACGACTGACACAACCTCGTGCCCTCTACTAATAGCGTACTTATATAATAATCTGCCAATTGCTCCAAAGCCGTATATACCTATTTTCAAAACAACCACCATATATCTTACAAGAGGAAGCTAGTAAAAAATGTTTCCAAGATATTTTTACTGATATTAGGGCTGTTAGCTAATCCTCATAGTCAACAATTCTCTTAAATATCTTTAACAGAGTATAAAACGCAACAAAGCTTACCATAATAGCAAATAATGGCTTACAATCTAAAACAATATTTAATCTAGCGCTATCCGAGATAACGGCACTCCTAATGTGCCCTGCTCCTATTAGCTCAACAATTAGCAATAAAGAAAGCAAGGCAATAATTGCGTCGAATACAATCGCTATAGGCAATTTAACGTTTGACGCTATTATGCTCAGAGAAACAGCTAACCCTAAGTACAGCAATACATCAGCGCGAGTAATATCCAACATTGGCACTTGAAGCAGAGAACTGATTACAAATGATAGGATCAAGAACAGTGTAAAGAAAATTGAGGCACTGAGAAAAGCTAGTATTATCTTTTTTAGAATGTGCGTGGCCAAGTTCTAGCCACCGTAACTAACTAATAGCTTATATATGCCCGCAATGTCGACTGTTATTTCCTTTACTCCTCGCTGAAAATCTTTGAGTGGTATTATAAGAGTTCTCTCTACTGCCCCCTTTCTTACGTCATCAAATGTAACATTAGTACCCCCAAAATTTAAGGTCAGCCTTTTAATTGGTGCGCTAGAACAATAATTTACTACGAGCTTTACCTCTACCATTTCCTGATCTACAAATCTTACGCCCTCACTGCTGACTCTGAGGCATTCGATGCTTCTTGCAAAATCAACGATAAACACAATGAGCGGAGCTGCGACCATTAGAGGAATAACAATTGCCATTAGTATAAACCAGAATTTGAACAGTGTGAACACGATATACCCCTAAGGTCTTATTGCAGCAACACCATGTTTCAGCAGTAAACCACCGGCCCAAACTATTATACCGATGAAGCCCAGCCTAATTGCAATCTCCACGAGAACATTGATCATTGAGATAATGACCGACTCGAGATCAGAACCAGAAACCAAAGGCAACCTATAATTATAGAATGAATTATATGCTACTGCAACAGCAAGCAATATGAACACTACACCTAGTATTATAAGCGCAAGTCCTACATGTTTGTGAACCGGCTTATCGCCTATAGTTAGTTTCTTCACGGTTTCACCCACTTTATCCATTTATACGATAAAATGTTAAAAAAAGCTAAGGAACCACGCGGAGGAGCTTGTTAATTGCTTCAACCGCATTTCTGCCAATTACTATGAGCATGGATTCGGTACCTATTTCTCCAGTGTGATAAATTATGTCGGGTATTTCGCCGTGTCTTTGAAGGATTTCCTTGATGATCAACGGAGAACTGATCTTTTGATTTTCCGATAGCCCTAGATCCTCGAGACCTCCGCCTATAGAAATAGCAGAGTATCCCATTTCGATTGCTCGGTCAACTAGATTTTTGCTATACTTGATGCTCGCAGCAGCCCTATAATCAGGCTTATATTTCATTACTTCGAGGACAAGTCGAGATAGGTTGTTTGATAATCCGAATTCGATAGGGCCTGCGGGTATAAGTTTCTCGCCTACTCTTACTACCCTCCCCTTCACTCCAGCAACATCTTCGAGACCTAGGGCATATCTGGCATCAATGGCTTCAACAATGTTTAAACCGGCTTCAGGTATATACGACAAAAGGCGTAAATTATTTTCCATTAGGAGGTTGACGGCTTGCTTCACGCTTTCCAAGGTCCTATACTTCTCTGCCGGAATTTCCACCCACGCCATTGGATTTACCGGGCAGTGTCCCTTGCCTATCCTCACGCCGTGCCTTATTGCATACACAATAAATTCCTTGGCTTTACCTACAGCGTCAACTACGTCTAGTCCCTTGGCAATATAGCCTGCTATAGCAGCGGCATAGCTACACCCTCCGCCATGGAAACAGCCCTCTAATCTACTTGATTCAAAGTGATAGAGGCTCCCTTTATAGTAAAGGACATCTACTGCCCTATCATGCCCTAAATGGCCTCCTTTTACTACGACTGACTTGGGTCCATACTTCTCTGCAATTACTCTCGCCACCCTTTCTGCGTCCTCTATCGAGGAAACAGCCATCCCGCTTAAAGCCGCAGCTTCAACGGCGTTAGGAGTTACAACCAACGCACAGGGGAAGAGCTCGGTTACCAATGCCTCGACAGCATCATCACGAAGTAATTTAGCGCCAGACTTTGCCACCATAACAGGGTCTACGACTAAAGGTATCTTAAATTCCCTTATCGCGCTAGCCACGTTCTTAATTATATCTGTGTTACTCAGCATCCCAGTCTTTGCAGCGTCAACTCCAATGTCCTCGACAACAGTCTTTATTTGTTCGTACACAAATCGACCAGGTAGATCGTGCACAGCTGTTACTTCCCTTGTATTTTGGGCCGTAATGCTAGTTATAGCTATTGTACCGTATACTCCCAATGCGCTAAATGTCTTTAAGTCAGCTTGTATGCCGGCTCCGCCACCTGAGTCGCTCCCCGCTATGCTCATTGCTACAGGAACTCTACGCATATAGACCCCTAGAAATATATCTAAGTGCGGCAAATTATTTTAGTATGTTGTTTTGTGGTTGACTTGATCGACTGCGCAAAACTAATGAAGGTCTTGAACGAGGCCAAGGAAATGGGGTTGGAGCTCATAGAGCTCATCAGCATAGGTTTACTATTAAAGGAGGGTTTGGGCAGGACAGCTATATCAAAGAGACTTGAGTACAGGGAGAGGTTTGTGCGAGAAGCTATTGATAAGCTCAAGTCTTCTGATCACATCATATCCCTATTGGGGTTACTAGAGTATTTTAACATAGTAGAAATCAACGCGCCTTGGTTAAAAAGTAAACCTGTATTTTACGGGTATTTCGATCCAGCCTTACTTGAAAAAATTGAGAGTAAAGTAGTAGTTCTAAGGGATTACTTAGTAATATTTTCGGGGGATCCAAACAAAGTGGAGACAATAGGCTTGTTGTATGATCGAGAGCTTAAATATCCTGGCCTACCGATTGAGCTATCTGAGCCCTACCAAAAACTTGTTGGACTGATCAAGGGGACCAATGGTGTATTGTTGTGCTGGAGGAATTACAGAAAGTACACCGATGACTCCATACTCCTAGCCTCGCTTAGTAATCTCTGTAGGCTGATCAATATATAGGGGAACAAATAAAGTGCGGCTGCCGGAGCGGGCGCTAATGAATTTAACTCCATATGCATCCTCGAGTGGGGCAGGGCTCTTAACAAGTTCCTCGTAATACCCTTGGAATATAACCCTACCCTTAGAGATGACTACGAAATAGTCGCATGTATTGAGTGCAAAAATAACGTCATGCGTGGTAATTACAACAGTGCACTCCTTCGATATATCTCTCAACAGATTCGATAGCCACGGCTTAGCTGCGATGTCTAAGTGGCTGTCAGGCTCATCTAGTAAAACTATGCTTGGTCTCCGAATTAGTGTTGCGGCCACAACTACTCTCTGAAGCTCCCCCGAGCTTAGCTCACCAATCTTCCTGTCAAGTAGATGTTCTACCCTCATTATCTTAGCCACTCTTTGAACTTCTTCTAAATCTTCTTCGGTATCAAATAGGCCTCTAGAAACAGGGTACCTTGAGGCAAGAAGTAGATCTTTTACCCTTACTGCCAAGAGATCATCCTTTATAACCGTAGATGCATAAGCTAGCATTTTCCTCAAAGCCCTGCCCAAGCGCTTCACATCTTGATTATTGATGAGAATCATCCCCTTATAGTCGATGATATCCCCTATTGCTTTAAGGAGAGTTGTCTTGCCTGAGGCGTTAGGACCTATCACGCAAGTGACATTATTTCTCGGTAGATAAATAGACGCCTCTTTGAGGGCTTCGAGTTTCGTCGATTTATATATAACGCTTAGCTTTTCAGTTGAGATCAAAGGACTCTCCCCTTAAATCTCTTAACAACAAGTAAGAGAAAGAATGGCGATCCAATTAGAGAAACCAGCGCTCCCGCAGGTACCTCTCCAGCTACTGGCGCCACAACGTACTTTGAAAATAAGTCAGCAGCATATAATAACAAAGCCCCTATCGATGATGCGATGGGCACAATTACTCTATTATCGCTAGTCTTTGATAGGAACCTAGATATATGAGGAGTTATCAGCCCGACAAATCCAATTAAACCGAAAGTGGCTACTATTATGCTCGAGGACAAACCCGTAATTAATGCGGAAAAAAATCTTACATGCCTTGGCTTAACGCCTAGTTGAGTAGCGTGATCATCACCAAGGAGAATTACGTTAAGTTTCTTGGAGAGAGCTGTGTACCCAAATAGCGCCAGCACTAGTGCAGCTGACACATACGGTGCATAGTCCGGTCTAGATAAAACAAAACTGCCAGATAGCATTAAACCGGCGTAAGGGTACCTGGATGTGACGTAATAAGATAGGAAAATTGAAAGGCCCGAAAAAAGACTCGTAACGCTTATCCCCGAAAGTACATATGCCACGTCGCTACCGGAAATCCCCTCGGCTATAATGACTGTTAACGCAAGCGCGATTAGGCCTCCTATAATTGCAAATGTAGTTGCCAAAAGGGGGGTATAGCTGTACAGTAGGATTGAAATGTATGATGCGAAGAGAGCCCCGCTACCCACCCCTAGGACGTGGTGATCTACAAGTGGATTCCTAAGTGCAGACTGTAAAATGCAGCCTGCTATTGCCAATATACACCCAGCCAATGAAGAGTATAGAGCTCTGTAAAGCCTATAGGTGTGAACGTAGCTGCTCCCTCCCTGAAGAACATTAGAAGCGTGAACAGTTATGTAGACTAAGGCAAGCGTGAATGGGGGAAGTAATAAACAAAAAATTAGCTTTTTCTTTGTAATCAAGGTTTGGGTCCCCTCTTCAACCCAATAAAATATCCTATAGCTCCACACGTAATAGCCAACGCAAATAACTTCACATATGTATCTAATATTGATACGTTCGATGACGTCTTGACCTCAAATGAGGAAGGTTGATTTCTAGCTATTAAGTTATGTAGGATTGCAGGGGCTAGTAGGAGGGTAGGACCCGGTCTTGATATTATGTCTACTTCGGTTGAATTTAAGACAGCTATTTTCCTGTTTAGATCTAATAGACCAGAGTTTGCTACAGTATCCTCGGTAGCGTATGGACAAGCAATTATTATTACATCTGGGTTCCAGTTAGAAATGGCCTCAACGCTAACAGGACTCCAGCCATATACAGGCGCAACGTTCGTTAACCCCATCCTTGCGATAAGGTCATCTAAGTAAGTAGCTTTCCCTGCTACCCAGATACCCTGCCAGAAATCAACAACTACGATTACCTTTGTCCCCATATATGGCTTTAATTTCTCCCTTGCGGCTTCAAGAGAATATTCTATCTCCTCTATTAAATTCTGGGCCTCGCCAGTCTTATTGAAAATTAAGCCAACTGTGTATATGTTGCTGTACACATCACTAATGCTTCTACCATTACTAAAGTAAAAAACTGTTATATTGTATCTCTCAAATACTTCTAAAAGGGGCTTGTGGGCTAGGCTGTCAGCGAGCACTAAATCGGGATTTAGCTCTAAAATTTTCTCAACTCTTATAGTGCTCCACCAATATCCACCCACTTCTTCTGCGTTACGAGACTTCAACCTCTCACTTGTGTTAATGAACCAGTCGCTAAGAGAAAAAGAGTCAACGCCTACTAGGTATTCATCAAGATCCAAAGCAACGAGGGTCTCTGTTAATGATGGCACGAGCGATATAACTCTTCTAAGGGGGTAGCGTATCTCGACATGGCGTTGAAGCGCGTCCACAATTTCTATCTCGAACTCCGAGCTAGCCACTTGAATTGAAGTAAGAGCGCAAAATATCATCGCAAACAGTATTAATGAATAAACATGCTTGGACAAATTGTCCAACGTATCACCCAATAGATAAATTTGTGCAATGGTTTTTAAACAGGTACCTTTTAAAGGCAGACTTAGCCGAGTTTCAAATATTGAAGAGACTAGAGCTTATTTTGAGCCAGTTCCTCTATATTAACACATGCTTAATGCGAGAAAATTAATTGAATTAACGTAAAAATTGGGGGAGCGTGAGTTAATTGCTTATGGAAATTAACAGAGAACGTTTCCCATTAGTAGCCCAGACCTTTATAAATTAAATTGCCAAGAAGGAGCTTCTTCTGTATTTTATTTGGGGAATCAAAGAGATCCTCAAGGCTTATAGTGCTATTTGAGTGGGGTCTCCTAACTAATTCCAGCAATAAAACGGAAAGCTGCAACCCCCTTAGCGTGGAAAATCAATCCACCGTAGTCTTTGTTCTCTGTGAATAGGCGTCCTCCGGATTCGATTAAAATGTAGGATGTACTGCCAGGTAATATTGTTGTACCATTCTCTAACCCGAGTGAAGTAACGAAGATGGTTTCATTGCTCATGGAAGGCAAATAAACTATGAGATCGCCAAAATCTGTTTTTAAGACCAAGTAGTTTATTGCAGTTTGGCTACCGCGCTCGTGTTGAATTACTAATTTTATCTTCGTTGTATTTGAGTGCGTTTCAATGAATGCTTTAACGTGAACATTTATGTTGGGTAACCTGGATACTTCATTTACTACATATAAGTACGAAAATAGCAAATTGAAAACTACGATACAGAAGACTATGGTTGCCATAATAGACAATGTGGGATACTCTATGCCCAATTTATCACTTCGCTTGGCCAACCTTCTTATATGCTCTTGAGTATTAAAATCTAAATGTTACATCCATATACATGATATTCTTTATAACCGACTTAGAGTTAAGAGCCAGGTTAGTTTATATATTGTGCTTAACAAAGTCTAGATCACTATGGCTCTAAATGTATAAGCACCGGAGTCGGTTAATAATACGCAGTCAACGTACGAGACGTTTATAGGCTGGAGAAACTTAAATTCGGCCTCAATGATAGTGCTTTCTTGACCTAGTTTAATGCTAGAGGGGTAGATACTAATAGCGCTTGTCCCATTAAGTATAATGTCTCGTACCTCTACCTGTGTGTTGCCGATGTTCTTTACCGAAATATATAGAACGTAATTATAACTGCCACCAGCCGTTCCACCATAAATAAGTGCAGGTTGCCCTACAATTATGATGACGCTCATCCGAGAGGCTGAGGGAGCAAACCACCAAAACCACGCCATAAGAACTAGCCCAGCTGCAATAATGCCCACTGTAACGATTATGGCTAAAACAGGCGCACTCAAATCCCCTTTAGGTCTCTTTCTATTGGGGTTCATGCTCTCATCTTTTAATATAATAGTATTGTGCGAACTGCTTATATATTATTTACTCTTAAATTTATGTAGCTAAATTAGTTTCATTCTTAATAAAATTGTATATGTGTAACTAAGTGATTGTCTCTATTTAATTATATTTAAAATATGTTTGATCCATCGTAGTATGGCACTTTTTATACCCTTATAATTGAATAATCGAGTAGTAGTTAAAGCAGAGACCGGGTTTGCTTATGGGTTTTCCCTATTTGAATTTTATGCCTTTCGAAGAATTGTTCGACGAGACGTGGAGATACATGAGCATTGATGGTTTTGAGCCTCTCAAAACATATTTGCACGAATATCTCTCCAAGAAAATACCGGGCATGCTGAACTTTTTAAATATGTTATGTAACGTAATGCATAGGTCCGATTGCATAAGCTTGCTTCTCGTATCTCCTAGCAAGCTATACCTAACTATCCTATCTCATTATCGTGGTGACATGTTGTCTGCTGATTACGCATTTACACTAGTTTTCCTAAGCCCCATTTCAGCGTACTTTAAAAAACCCGAGCTAGTGCAACAGCTGCTAGAGTTTGTCAAAACAGGACGGGACAGCGATTTTGCTGACTTAATTAAGAAATCCCTCAAAGACTCCCTACCGGGGTGACAGAATAAAAGTATATAAAGTATTAAAGCTGTTGTCAAAATTTTAAAAGACAGTTTTGATCGTTTGAACTAATCAATGGTGTTTGCCTTTGACACAGAAAAAAGTTTTCTTTACGGGCATAGAAGGTTTAGATAAATTAGTTGGTGAGATGAGGGCACCTTACACGATGTTAATAGCGGGACATCCAGGTTCTGGTAAGACTACCCTTGCATCTACCATATGTTACCACAATACCCTTAAAGGAAAGAAGTGCCTATACATTACATTCTACGAAGATAAAGACAAGTTTTTCTCCTATATGGAGAGACTGGGGATACAATTACGGGATGTGGAATTAAAGGGAGAGCTTAAGTTTATAAAGCTCCCCTTATCTCTTCCTGTCGATGGTATCCTAGATTCAATTAATAGAATTTTGTCGGAGGGTTTTGACATCGTTGTTATAGACTCTGTAACTGCTCTACTTGATGGGATAATAGAGGACTTCGCCAAGAGGGCTTGGCTTCTTAACTACTTTTACAACTTATCATCTACAATTAATGGGCTCCTTATTCTTATATCTGAGCTCGCTTCTGGGGAAGAGAAGCTAAGCGTCGGCTTTGCTGAGTTCGTTGTCGACGCTATATTTCTGTTGAAGCACAGAGTAGAGGACCGTCGGTTGATCAGATTGCTAGAAATGCGGAAAATTCGAGGAGCGCCTTTAGACGTGGCAGAAGTGCCTTTTTCGATTGTGGAGAAACGAGGCATAGTAATATACAATTTGCCCAAGCTTGAGGATCTACCCAGGGAAAGTCCACGTATAGACCACGTTTGTCGAGTATTTAAAGAGAAGATAGGACACCTACATAAAGAGTTCCTGGTGAATGTACTCTATCCGCCTGAGACTATTTTTGGTAGAGAAGTCCTCGTCTACCTCCTTGCTCTTGCAGTTAAATACAACTACAAAATCCTTACTATAAGCTACATTACCCCCCCTTATCTGCTCAAGGACATTTTAGTTGATCTATTTAAAGCAGGCGGCATTAGCCAAGAAGCCTCTATCGAGCTATTAGATAAACGCGTTGTTTTTAAAGCAATAAACCCATTTGCCTACAGTATTCACGAGTTAGCAATGAGGGAGCTCGAGCTTATCCAAGCTGTTAAACCGGATATCGTGATTTTTCATGGAACTCACATAATAAACAGTCAAGATAAAGTGTCGCACCTCAAGGAGTTGTATAAAGAAGTTATGTTTTTGAAGTCCATTGGCGTAGGGGTGGTTAGAATAGGGAATTGTGTTGATCAATCAACTTGCGATGCCGAATCTTCAATCGCTGATCTGACTCTTAAAACTGTGCGTATTTACAACGACAATGCTACAGACTACAGAGTGCTAATAGCTAGGAGATTTGAGGAACCAAGCATAATCAGGAAAGAGGAGATAATGGAGTGCATAGCGGAGTCTATAGATTTAATTAAAGAGAGCGTCCACTTGGAGAAAGAGGGCAACCTAAATAAGTAGCCTTGAGAAGACAAACCTGAACGCGGTGTAGACGAAAATCATGCATGCCATTGCCCTGTAGCTAAAAACAATCGAGCCGCCGCGAATTTTTCCTACAAACATCGACACGAAAATTATAGACAGAAGAGAGACTGCGTTCAGTAAGCTGTATATCTTGGGATCATATATGA
This sequence comes from Desulfurococcaceae archaeon, assembly GCA_038888155.1. Taxonomy (GTDB): domain Archaea; phylum Thermoproteota; class Thermoprotei_A; order Sulfolobales; family Desulfurococcaceae; genus UBA285. The sequence goes on along the minus strand of JAWAJB010000002.1, from coordinate 82,677 downwards.
GCAAACCCAATACCGATCCCCCCTCTACGGGTGGGACTAAGCTGTAAATATACTTGTAAACATTCTCCAAGTACGCTAAGAAGCCCCCAATCATGGAAGAAAGCCCAATCATTATAGCCTCAAACATCCTAGATAAGCCCTTAACCCTACTAACTATGATGTTCAGCTTTTCGAAGCTAGCAGAAAATGCCCTCAACATATCTGGTGTTGAACCATAAATAAGCGAGATAGTTAATATATCTAGGAACGATGAGTAATATAAACTAGGAGCCCGAGAAATGATCGCTTTCCTCAAAGCACTTGAGGTATAACCCACTAGAATTCTCCTAGTCAGCATGGTTACTCCTTTATTGTACTTCCTAGATGACCTATCTAGTGTAGAGGTTGCGCTTTCACCAGTAGTTGCAGCAAGCGATAGTGCATCGGAGGCCATCCTCACGAAGCTGTCGTAAACCTTCACGCGAGCTAACTCGACTTCAGATAGAACTAGCGCGGGTAACAGCAAAAGAAGCAACATTAAAGCCACAATGTAATCGTCTATTCTGAGTATGTTAATTATACAAGAGAACAAATTATAGATCACAATCGAGAAAGAAAGAGCGAAGGACAATATTGAAGCATAAAATAATCTTGCTGGTGCCTTTATTACCAAGCTAGAGGGATAAAGACTAGTTATTAAAGCGTAGAGCAGAAAGAACATAAATATCTGTACGCTTAAAATAACTACTAAAGCGCTCATCAAGCTTCCACTGATAACAGGAGCAATGGCTGCTACTACTATGGGTATAAACATGTATGCAAACAGGGCCGAGCCAACTATAATGGTGAACTTCTCGGACAGCCCGGAGACTTTTGCCTCAAACCAATTGTAGATATTATCAAATACCTTGTCAACGACTTCTCTTATGTCCCCCATGGAAACAGCAGCAAGTACGACTCTCCTAAGGAGTTCTCTCACTCTCTCCGATGGGTGGTTTCCAAAGACCGTGTCTACAGATGAAATAAAAGACATCGATGTCAGAGTAGCAATCTTTCTAGCGAATTTCATCTCCTTGGAGCTGGCTTTCAGTGCGACGCTCTCTTCCAATACATTAAAGATGTCATATATAGGTAGCCTAAGAGATGCCATTACCCTAAACAATATGAGGATATATGGTAGCTCAGCTTCTATCTCTACTTTTCTCTGAGATGCCCAGAAACCTATAAGTAGCTGAGGCGCAAAGTAAATAGCCCACGTGGCAGCTCCTAGAAGCAAAACAGCGACGGTATGATCTAGTCTGAATCCGAATAGTGTGCTGTACGAGGCTACGAAGCCTATGGCTAGAATTGTAGTTGCAAGGAGGAATTGCAGTAGTGAACAAAGCCTATCTATGCCCCTTGAGCTTAAACCCCTACCCGCGTAAAGTAAATTATTAATCATTAACTCGTGGGATTTTTTTCTGTACCCCTGGACAAAACGCAGAGCTAATACAATAAAAGGCGTAGAGATAACTAGAACAACGTAGAAAGGCGCATAATGTAGCCCCAAGATGGCTATCAGCACTATATAAAGTATGTAGCCTACTAAGGCTGGGATCCTACTTTGTATCACTGTGCATATTTCATTGAGGCTCCTATTAAACAACACTTTAACACCTATTACTGAGGTTAAAACAAAGTTAACTGGTTCGATTAATAATTTTACTTTACCGAGTAAATATACATTAACGTAGACTAGTGATACCTACTTTAAGAGAAAACATAACATTGAAAATATGCTTAAAGGAAATTACTGGGATGAGTGCAATTCGTTTGATAAATCCGTAAGCATATTAACCCTCTGCACCCTAAACGTTGGTTTTACGCTTTATCGCAAGCTACATGATAAATAATAGCCGGTACCAGAATTCAATCATGGTTGACTTTGTTTTTAGACTAAACTAACGCGCTGATGCCCCCAATTTACTCTCCAGTTTTTCATAGAGTATCTTGGGGATCTCGCTAAATGTAGGGATATTTAATGTAGGATCTATCTGATGTGCCTCTCTGTATGTCTCCTTAATGACCTCTTCCATGGCTTTGTACTCCCTATAAAGTCTTGGCCTAGTTACTTTATGGGCTAAAATAATTCTATCAATGAACTTAAAAGCAATAATTGGATTTTCTATCTCTGGGTTCCTGATTATTTTATCGGACTCTGGATCATAAATGAAGAGTGGTATTGACCTATTCTCTTCTATAATGTAAACTTCGTGTCTATATACCCTTTTGCCAACTTCTCTTTCGACTACGTTAGTCTTAACAAACACGTTAAGAAACTTGATTACCTGAGGATCCACAGATATAGGTGGAGAAATTAGGCGCAGTAAGGCGGACTCTGGGCTCTCTGCGTGGAATGTCGTAATCGCACCATGTCCAAGGAGTATTGAGTGCGCCCACTCGCGGGCCTCCTCTCCCCTTATCTCCCCTACAATAATGTAATCTAAAGAGAGCCTAACACCTGTCTTCAATAGATCGAAATAAGTCACTTTATATTCTCCAAATTCACGCGTGGTAGTCCTGGTCCAGTACGTCACAGGAATTCTGAACTCCGGGGTGTCCTCAGCCGTCATGACCCTTGAACCCGGTGGAACTAATGCGAGTAATGCCGTTGCTAGAGTTGTCTTGCCGGTCAATAGTTCCCCTACTATTACTATTGGAACCCTGTACTTCACCATCAACCAGAGAAAGGCTGCCTCCTCAATACTCAAAGAGCCGAGATTAATGAGCTTAAGAAGAGTCCATGGGTTCTCGGGCAATTTTCTAACATCTACTGTTATGTTGCGCCTCATTGTAACATCTGATCTGTAGACAACTGTAACTCTTGCCTCGTACCTTGGCTCGATGAAGCTAACCAGAGGAAGGGCTTCGGAGAGGGGCTTCCCAGCAGATGAAGCAAGCCTCATTGCCAGTTCTTCGACTTCCTCAATAGTCGGAACTATACTGGTCTGTAGCCTGTCGTAAACCCTATGTATGATCTGTATTGGTTTATTTGACATAACATGTACATTGACCACATCGGGATCCATAAGGAACGGTTCAAGTACGCCGTATCCAGTGAATTGTCGCTCGACGATATGTCTCAACCTAGGATCATTTATCTTGCTAATTTTCTCAGCGAGGGGGGTCTCACCGACAATAGTGTCGTAGAGCTCTTCCTCTAATTTCAATATATCCTCTACGTATTTAGAATCGGTTAGGATGTGATCATACACAATGTAGATATTATCGGCTATGCAAACTTGATAGAGTGCAGGTCCTGCACGGGGAATGGTGTACTGATCAATGCAATTATCTATTCTCCCCGGCTTCTCCAAGATACGCAGCTTAATGTCAATTTTCACAGACAAAGTACCTACCCTATCTCTCCTAAAAATAGATAGTCGATGTGGATTTTATTAAGGTTATATAAGGTTATATAGCGTTCATCGAGCTCACAGATACAAACGTTGCCTCGTTATTAAGCCAAGTGCTTTTATTGAATTTGGGGCTTAGAATGCTAAAAGGCCTTTCGCATCTGTAGCCCTATTGTGAGGCAATATTTCCTATGCGTAGATCTCCTATGTAAAGCGGTTTTAAATTTTCGCCTAGGGACTGCAGTATATCTGCTATATTTTTAGTAGTGCAGCATGATAATATAATTAAGGCTAGTCCCTTAACGTAGTTGCTTTCTCTCAGCTTTAAGACTTTGCACTTGTCTGCCAGTATATTGATTGCATCAGCAGTGGATTTGGCTGTGAATATTGCTGATATTACATCTCCATTCTTTGCCCCGAATACTATGGAGAGTAGCTCTCTTACTGCCTTGAGCTCTAGGGGAAATGTTCCCATCGTGTTTCTAGCGAATTCGGCAAGTCGGCATTTGTTCTCCTTAATCCAAGAACACGCCGAGGAGACCAGTAGCTCGTAAGTTGTAGTATTTACAAGAAGCGGAAATATTTTGCAAGCGAGTGGCTTTTCTTCATTTATCCTACAGACATTGTCTGCTTTACTGTAGAAAGGGCAGTAACTGTTGATTGTCCACCTATAAAACCCATTCCCCATGTCTTCAAACTGAAGTCCTGCAACGCCAATGTGCTCGGCTAGCGCTTTCAAGTAATGGGCCTCATAGGGTAATACTATTGGGCAATCCTCGGTTTTTTCAAAGAAACAACAACGACCACATCGCAGACAAGTGAAAACTCTAGTTTTCCATTTATTCAATACATCACCTCTAATGATTTACAATGTTGTTTCATAAAATTATCTTTCTTTATATACCTAAAAGTGGGCTGCTAAAACCATAAAGGAAGTAGGATAATCACGATAAATTCCATCTCACGGGAGTAAAGGCAATTGGATATGTGCCCTCTGTGAGAAATACTACCCCCTTGTAAGTAGTATTCTCCATGAACCCTTCATGAAAAATTAACCTCAGTCTACACACCCCTCCAGTAGGTATAAGCCCGTCAGCGCAGCCAATTAAAGATATGTTCTCGTTGCCTCTGAAATCGGTTAAAGTTAAAGTCCCGTTCTCGCTATTCAACACTACCTTCTTTAACTCTACAGCTCTACCGCGCTCATGCCTTATTGTGATAACTAAATTTATATGATCCTGAGAATCTAAGTAGGCCTCAGCGTAGACTCCAAGCACTGGTGTTTTGTTTGCCTGATCTATAATATATAAGTAGAGAAATGTTACACTAGTAACAACAACAATAAAAGCTATGGTTGATAGTATTGCAAGATATGGATAGGAAATTCCCAACTTACATTGCACCTATCCCAAATAATTATTTATTTTAGTTTTATAAGTAATAAACTCTGCAATTAGAACTAATAAATGGTTATTCAGCCCTATAGGATTACCTTCTTGTCTTCCAAGGGATTGCCGCAATAATCCACAGCGCTATTGTGAATATCACTAAAGTCAAGCTTAAAGTAAGTGCATCCAGCGATAGCTCAATGAATGTGCCTTCCTCGAGATAAGTGTATATTGCATCCACGAAGAACATAAGCGTTGCGCCGCCAGATATTAAAGCAAGGATATTTAGCTTGTATTTGTTAGTGTACCTTGTCCTGTACCATAGCGCGCTCGAGATAATTGAAAGTACGAATAGTGCTATTGACCACATTTCGCTCGCCGTTATGCCTTTAGCTCGAGTGTAGTTGAGATCCTCGTCGCGGTTTTTGCTTTAATCTCCAATTTCTTCGAGGTAGCTAATATGCCGAGCCAAAGGCCTACAACTGCAAGAGTCATAGATCCTCCTAGATTGGTAATCTCGTTTAGAACTACTGGCATTTCTTCGGGTGTCCTCATAGCAGTTAAAAATGGTGGGTAGGGACTTATTTCACCATGCCATGCGTGTTCTACAGCTAGTACGAGCGAGCCTCCTAACAGCAAGTACGCCAGTACATATAGCTTTAATTTGTCTGCTTTTTTCCAAAACTTACTTATAAACCCCACAACAGCCCCAGCAATTAACGGTGTGATAAAGCACGCCAACAGAACCACCGGGATAGTTGTTATATTTTATAAGTTTTTAAGCTTTAACGTAGTTCCTCGGGCAATACAGCGAAAGACTTCTTTGCCAAAAAATGAATTACATATAATGGGCTCTTAGATTTACGCCAAGTATTTACTCATGATATATTTAATGAAGTTTTCTGGTTCATATCCTACTCCAAGGGCTTTTTGTAATAAAACCTTTGGGGGATAGGTTGCTCCATACTTATGTATCTTTTCTCTCAACCACTCGCGAATTACTTTATAGTTCCCATTTAAGACGCTTTCACCTAGATTAAGGTCCCTCGCGATGTTATCTCTAATAGAAGCGGCCACTATGTTCCCGAGGGTATAAGTGGGGAAATAGCCAATGCTACCCTGACTCCAGTGAATATCCTGTAGTACCCCTTCTGCGTGACTGCTTGGCTTTACGCCGAGCAACTCTTCCATGTAGGTACTCCAGAGCTCTGGGAGGTCTGAGACTTTCACTTCGCCCCCAAGTATAAGCTTCTCTAGTTCTGTTCTAATTATTATGTGAATGTTGTAAGTTACTTCATCTGCGTCAACTCGAATCAAGCTCGGCTTAACTGTGTTAAAGTAATAGTACAAATCCTCAGGGCTGTAACGAGATACGAACTCTAAGCTCTCTCTGAGTATTTGGTAAACGAATTCGGCAAACTCAATGCTTCTACCAATAATGTTTTCCCAAAATCTACTCTGTCCCTCGTGTACACCCAGACTGACACCGCTAGCTAATGGGGTATACGAAATTGCCGGATCTAATTGGAGGTTGTAAAGAGCATGCCCGAACTCGTGAACTACGGAGAACATTGATCTCTTGAAGTCAAAGCCCTCGTACCTAGTTGTTATCCTCACATCGTTTATACCCATATCTACAGTAAACGGATGAGCTGATATGTCTAATCTGCCCCTAACTCCCTGAGGATACCCCAAGGCCTCTAAGATCTTCAAGTTCACATCTTGCATTTTAGACGGATCATACCTAGTGCGTTCTAATGGGTGTTCTCTGGGATACCTAACCTCAGAGAGCACTTTTTGAACAATCCACTTAAGTTCATTGCGTAAAGAGCCCAGTACCGCGTTGACGTCCTCCGTTTTTATACCTTCTTCGTATAGGTCTAGCAGTGCATCATACGGATGCTTCTCCCAAGTTAAACAGTCTGCAATTTTCTTAGATATTTCAAAGATCCTCTCGAGATACGGTCTAAACATGTCAAAGTCGTTCTTAGCCCTTGCTTCACGCCATACGATGACAGCTTCGGCTGTAATCTTTGCTCTCTCAGCAACGAGCGAGGGGGGTAAAGATTTTGCCAACTTGATCATCCTATTTAAGACCCTCAATGTTCCTCTTTCATAGTCGTTGAGATCTTCTATTTTATCGGCTTTAGCCACTAGCTCTAAGAATTCCTGTTTGAGGATGAGGCTTTGTTGTATAAGGGCTAAATCTGCTCGGGCCAACGCTCTGTCCTTAATCCCCTCAGTCGGCATGTATGTTTCAGCATCCCAGCCCATCAAGGACAGAGCATGATCTATACTCCATATAGCGCGGTATCTCTCTAAGATCTCCTTAATAGTTGGGTTCTGGAAGAGCATTTTAACCGCCTTACAAGTCTACCTTGATGGAAATGAAGGTAAATAAGAGTGCACCATCTAGCTTAATTGAAATTAAAGATTTTTACTAGCCTGTGAATTATCATGGTACGGGGTCCGTTTTGCTTAACTGTAAGATTAAAGCTTGTAGTGTAGACGAAATCAAGAAAATTGATGAATTGGCACCTTCGCTCGGGGTTGATCATCTAATACTGATGGAAGACGCCGGATCAGCTGTTTACAATATGATAGTAAAGGAAGTGGGGATACATGGGAAAAAATTCTTAGTTCTAGCGGGGACTGGCAACAACGGCGGAGATGCTCTCGTAGTGGCGAGGAGGATCTATGCGGCTGGTTCTAGCGTTGATGTATTCATAGTAGGTGATCCTGGAAAATATAGGGGACCTGCCAAGACAATGTATGATATAGTTCTAAGATTGGGACTGAGCGTAAAAGTAGTTAAAGGGAGAGAAGACCTAGAGATGCTTTCAAGCTACATTAGCAAGAGCGATCTTGTCGTAGTTGGCCTAATAGGCATTGGATTGAGGGGGGAGGTATCAGGGCTGTACAAGGACGTAATAGAGTTAATTAATAGCTCTGGCAAGTTAGTGGTAAGCGTAGATATTCCATCAGGTATAGATGGTAATAATGGAAGAGTTCGAGGAGTTGCCGTGCGATCAAATTACACAGTAACCTTTGGGATGCCGAAATACGGGAACCTCCTCTATCCAGGGTACCAATACTGTGGTAAGTTATACGTCTCTAGGCTCTCGTATCCGCCTGAATTGTGGGACTCAAGCGACATTAGAGTGCAGATCAACTGTCCAATTTCTCTACCAGAGCGCGTTAAGTGGGGACACAAGGGCACGTTTGGAAAACTACTATCTGTTGCAGGAGCTAGTTACTACTACGGAGCCCCGTACTATACTTCGTACTCCTTTCTAGTAACAGGCGGAGGCTACTCGAGGCTGGCAACTCCTAAAAGTATTGTTCCGGTGCTCGCATCTAAGTGCAGCCAAGTAGTTTACCACCCCATGGATGAAACTGACCAGGGTACTTTAGCAATTAGCAATTACGAGAAAATAGTTAATTTAATAAATGAGCACAGCGTTGACATAGTTGTCCTTGGACCTGGCGTATCAACGAACGAGGAAACTCTAGAGCTCATGAGAGTCCTCGCAGAATCCATTGATAAGCCAGTTATAATAGATGGAGACGGCATTACTGCAATTTCAAAGAACTTAGAGACACTGAAAAAGAGGCGTTTACCTACAGTGCTTACGCCCCATCCAGCTGAGTTCTCAAGGTTGATTAATGAACCTACTGAAAATATCTTTGAGGACCCCATATGTTATATACGTAGAGCTTCTCGCGACTTAAACGCATTTATTGTCCTGAAAGGAGCACATTCTCTTATAGGATATCCGAGCGGATGCATATATATAAACATGACTGGCAATCCAGGCATGGCTAAAGCGGGGACTGGGGACATCCTTAACGGCATTATAGCTGCTCTTTATGGAATGGGGCTAAGAGAGTTAGGTGAAGCAACTAGAATGGGCGTACTTGTCCACGGACTTGCTGGCGATCTTGCTGCTATTGATATAGGAGAAGACGGCATAACAGCTGATGCGCTATTGAATTATATTCCAAGGGCAATGAGGACAGTCAGGGATAAGCCCGAATACATTCTCGAGAACTATCTACCTCGAGAAATATAGTTGAAGTTTATGGTAGAGCACCCTCCGTGTAGTAATGTTGAGATCAAAAATTTCAACGTGCAGAATTTATCAGAGATAATGTCAATTGAGGGATTGTGCTTTGAGCCAAAAATGCAGTACAGCGAGCTTGTCTTCTTAGAGTATGTTGAGAGAAAGGCTATATTCAGAACTATATTATGCGAAGGCAATATCGTGGGCTACTCCATAGCGGACGTTGAAAACTCTACATGTCACATTGTATCAATTGCTATCCTGCCAGAATACAGGAATAGAGGTCTTGGCTCTCTTCTCTTAAAGGACTGCCTATCAGAGTGCTGTAGGAGGGGCGCTAAAAGAGCCATTCTCGAGGTAATGGTCGGCAACAAGCCAGCTATAAGAATGTACTTAAAATTTGGATTTAGGATTGTAGGCTTTATTAGAGGGTATTATGGATGCCGAGATGCTTACTTAATGGCTAAAGAGCTAGTGGAGAGGGTTTAAAATGTCCACCAAATTGCTTGTCCCCGTTGATCTTGTCATCGATAGTAGGGAAGATGCTTCCCACCCAGAGTTCAGGCTAATTTTTACAAGAAACGGCTTGAAGGTTTCATTGAGGGAGCTACCTGCAGGAGATTTCCTCTTGCTGGCGCCTCCCGGAAAGTCCTCTTTGCTGATTGAGAGAAAAACAGTCAATGACTTTGTTAACAGCATTAGAGACAATAGGTTGTGGGAACAAAGTAGGTTGCTTAGGGAGTCAGCTGAGAAAGACGGCCACAAGGCAGTAATATTGCTTGAGGGATCGCTCGAAAGGGTAGAGGAACAACGCCGCTGGAGAATTCAAAGCGTTTTGCGCGTATTAGACACGTTAATTCTTGATCTAAACTTACCAGTGATTTACACACCTCATAAAGACGCGACAGTAGCGTGGATTATTACAAAGGCTAAGAGCTTAGGCCCCACAGAAGAGAAGAAATTTTTGCGCATGAGGGTTGAAAAGAAGCCGAATGACATTGAGGATAGAGTGCTTTATGTAGCTGAGGGAATTGTGGGACCAGTTCTAGCTAGAAGGTTACTCAACAAATTTAATACAATTAAAAACCTGGCCAACGCATCTATACAGGACTTAATGAGCGTTGAGGGTATAGGTCATAAAAGAGCACAGGAGATCTACGCTATTTTCAATACGAGGTGGTGTGATAGGGGTGAAGAAGTACGATAGGTTATGTTGTCAAAGTAGCTTTTCCGTTAATATCCAGCTTAGTAGTGTCTACTCTCTTACTAGATTGGTGGACTAAGATAGCTCCTAAAATGGGGCTAGTAGGTAGAGATATGAACAAGCCTGGAAACTACACGGCAGCCGAAGCTGGGGGGCTTTGGGTTATATTGGCGTCAACTTTTGGAATACTCCTCTATATAGCCATAGATAACTACTTAGACAGAGCGTCTGATGCTATACCGCAGTTATCAATAGCCCTCACGCTTATCTTGGCTGGACTCATAGGTTACTTCGATGACTTCCTGGGTTGGAAAAAAGGCATTTCCCCAGCTAAGAGGATCTTATTCACTATCCCGATATCTCTCCCATTAATGGCTGTCAAAGCAGGGTACAGTGTGGTAGAGCTGCCATTGCTTGGTGTATTGGACCTTGGAGTATTGTATTCAGCTTTAGTTGTGCCCGTAGGTGTTCTGGGGGCAAGTAACGCATTTAACATGATAGCCGGCTACAACGGCTTAGAGGCTCGCCAAGGGTTGATCATTCTATTTTATGCTACACTATTGTCTGTGTTAAAGGGGTTTACAGACATTATCTACATAATACTTCCCACTATGGCTTCAATTTTGATATTTTACTTACGCTACAACAAATATCCCGCTAAGGTTTTCCCGGGCAACGCATTCACATATGGCATTGGCGCATTCTACGCTTCACTGGCCATATACTGGAACTTCGAGAAGTTCGCCATATACACGTTTACGCTGTACTTTGTTGAGTTACTGTTGTTTGTCCGGGGACTTCTGAATAAGGTATATAAAGAAAATTTCGGTATAGCCCAAATAGATGGTAGTTTGCTACCCCCTTACGGCAAGTCCTATAGCTTAACGCACTGGGCTATAAAGCTGTCAATAACCATAAAAAGCAGGTGCTATGAAAAAGACGTTGTGAATGTGATCAACATTCTTCAGGTAATTGTTTGCACAATAGCCTTAGCCATTACAATTGCGACTTGAGTTGATTTATCGTAGAGCAGCTAATTACCGCGCAGCTCGATCAGTTAAATTGACTCGCCTCTGTGAGCTCTCTCCAGTAACTCCTTAGCGTAGTCAAATCTTATCCTTCCATCTCTAATCATTCTCTCAGCTACCTTGTCCACGAGGTCTCCGCTTGCCCCTGCCATGATAGCAAGGTTCTTGGCATGTAACCTCATGTGGCCACGCTGAATTCCCTCGGTGACAAGCGCCCTTACTGCAGCGAGGTTTTGAGCTAAGCCAACGGCTCCCATTACTTCTGCTAGTTCCTTTGCGCTTGTAACTCCCAGGATCTTTAAGGCGATTTTAGCTACAGGGTGAACTCTCGTTGCCCCTCCGACAATACCTATCTGCAATGGTAACTCTAAGTATCCGTTTAGGAATCCCTCTTCGTCGACTTCCCAAGTAGTTAAAGGCCTATATATACCGGTTCTACACGCATACGCGTGGGCGCCTGCCTCTATTGCCCTATGATCCTGGGCTGTGGCTAGCGATACGGCTATAATACCGTTCATAATGCCCTTGTTGTGGGTAACAGCTCTATACGGGTCGGCTTCAGCGAGTATAGATGCTTCCTCTATTCTCTTGGCTATATTCATTCCCCCAACGTTTTCAGCTGGCGTTCTCGCCCAAGCTTTAACTAGACGCCTGGTCGCGTAATTTGATATAATCCTGAGCCTTGCCTCTCCCCCTGTAATCTTCTCAAGTAGCGGTGCAATGGCCTCAACCATTGTGTTAACGGTGTTTGCCCCCATAGCGTCTCTCACGTCTACTATGAGGTGAACAACTATAACTGGCCCCCCCTTAGTCTCAACAACCCTTATTTCGAGGTCTCTTGGACCGCCGCCTAATTTGACTAAAACGGGATCTTGCTGCGTAGCGTAATCAAGTATTTCCTTTTTCTGCTCCAATAAACGGGATACTTTTGCGTATGGCGCGTTAACCTTGACCAAGTGTACTTGGCCGATCATCTCCTGTGGACCTGCCTCGGCGTATATGCCCCTGCCGTGCCTGAGCATTCTTGCGGCGTTGCTTGCTGCGGCTACTACGCTTGTCTCCTCTATAACCATAGGAACGAGGTAATCTTTTCCATTAATAAGGAAATTTACTGCGACCGCAAAAGGATAGGCCATACTTCCCACTACATTTTCAATCATTCTCTCGCCTATTTCGCGCGGTAAACTCCCAAATTTTACTAAGGTATCAACTTCATCCCGCGTTAACCCAGCCCATTCAGCTACAATTTTCAGCCTTTCCTCTAGTGGAAGCTTGTAAAAACCCTCAATGCGGCTACTCTTCGCCTGTTGCGACACGCTATAACACCCCATATTTATAACAAAAAGCGCGTACTTTAAATAGATTGGTGAAATCGAGTTGGTCCACGAGTGGAGTTTGGCCGAGGGAATCGTGCTCCTCGTTCATGAAAGAAAGGAGAAAAAAATAAAGAGGTTGACCATAAGGCTGGGGGCCCTTCAATCAATAGACAAGGACATACTCGCATTTGCAATTAGAGAACTGAGCAAGGAAAGGGGTATAGACATCGAGGACGTTGAATTAGTCGATGAGCCTCTGCTACTTAAGTGCAATGCGTGCAGGTACGAGTGGAAAGTTGAGATCCAAGAGATAGAGGAGAATATACGCGAAGCGATACACTTCTTACCTGAAGCTGTATACGCGTACTTCAAGTGTCCAAACTGCAATAGCATTGACTTTGAGATAGTAAGGGGGAGGGGATTATCCGAGGTACAGGTAGAGACCTATGCCTGAGGATCCAAGGGTGCTCAGGGCAATCAAAAGCCTCAGCGAGCCCCGTAGAGTTTACCTAGTTACTAGCAGTAAGGGAGGCGTCGGTAAAACAACTACATCTGTATTGCTCTCGCTATACTCATCTTATCTCGGTTTTAGAGTAGGGCTGCTAGATCTAGACTTTGTCAACCCGTCTACGCACATAGTCCTTGGCGTGAAGCCTTCCGATTTAAAGTACAAAGAAGAACGTGGAGTTGCCCCATACAAATTAAGGGATATGCTTTACTTCTCGATAGTGGCTTACACAGGCGACAATCCAATAGCCCTTAGGGGAAAGGCGGCCAAAAACGCGCTGTGGGAAACGCTATCTATTATCAACTGGGGGGAGCTAGATGCCCTATTTATCGACACTCCTCCGGGAATAGGCGACGAGCACTTAGAGATCATCTATAAATTACGGGGGATTATAACACCCATAATTGTATCTAACCCTACCTCTCTATCCCTCAAATCCACTTATAGACTCATTCAAATTCTTATGAACGCAAACTACAAAAAGCTAGCTCTGCTTGAAAACATGGGTCAAGGCACATTGGAGACGCTAGCCCGTGATCTTCATTTAATTTACATAGGCTACATTCCTTACTCTAGTGCAATAGAGGAGTGCACTGGAGACCCCACGAGCTTGCTAAAGCTTGATATAGGTTCTCATGTCGAGCTAGTTTTGAAGAGACTACTCATTTAATTTCCTTTAAGCCTTTAACACAAGCCTTGCGCTATGTAGTTAAAAAGTCCAGTGAAATTTAGTGTGCTACAAAGCACCAAGAGGTCTAGTTGTTCTCTTGTGCTTCTCTTATCCTGTGTGTCGGCAATGAATACAAGCTATGACAGATGGTATAAAGCTTAATATATTTACCAGCGTATAATTTACATGCTCACAAGGTGTAACCGTGGGCTATAAAGCTCTACTACTTGGTGTAGGAAAGCAGGGAAAAGCAGCTTTATGGGACCTCCTCAAGAGCAACATTATAGGCGAGGTTACAGCGGTTGACATTAGCGATGACGCAGAGAGATACGTGAAGGGCTTAGGAGTCGATAAAGCTACATTTATTAAGCTAGATTTTAAGGAGACAGAAAAAATTAGTGAGCTAATTAAGAAAGCAGATATAGTAGTGGATTTATCGCCGCCGCAGTTCACCTTTACATTTATCAAGCTTGCTATTGAAAATGGAAAACACATAGTAAGCACTATGTACGCCCTTGATCCGAGTGCGATAACAGACCCGCCGCGCTACTCTGCGCTCAGGGAAGAGGTTAGGCGATTGGATGAGATAGCCAAGAAGAGACAGGTAACTGCTTTGCCTGAGTTCGGCCTAGACCCGGGCATAGATCTAGTTCTAACAGGTCAAGCCATTAAAGAGCTGGATGAAGTTTATGAGCTCTATACTTATGGGGCAGGGATCCCCGACCCTCAAGCAGCTTCTACTAACCCGCTCAAGTACAAGGTGACTTGGCACTTCGAGGGAGTGCTCAGAGCGTATGTAAGACCAGCGCGTATTATACACGAAGGTAAAGTAAAGCTCGTGCCGGGGGATCAAATATTCTCCCCTGAATACTGCCGCGAAGAGAAAGTAGAAGAGCTGGGCATCCTAGAGTCCTATCCTAATGGGGATGCAGCTGAGTACGCCGAGAGGTTTGAGTTGCTCGGCAAGCTGAAGTTCGCAGGGCGATACAGCATGAGGTGGCCTGGACACTGCGATTTCTGGAAGAAACTTGTAGATCTTCACTTCTTAGACGAAGAGCCTATAAGGGTAGACAGCGCCTCTGTATCCCCCAGGAAGTTCCTAGCAGCTCTGCTCGAGCCCCAGCTGCAGCTAAAGGAGGGCGAGAGGGACATAGCGCTAGTTCGCGTCGACGCTCGAGGGGTTAAGGGAGGCAAGTACGCTAGAGTAGTTTACCAGCTCTTAGACTACAGGGACCTCGAGACTGGGTTCACTGCAATGCAGAGGACAACTGGCTTTACTGCTAGCGTTGGGGCGCAGATGATCTTAAGGGGGGATATAAGCAAGAGGGGGATACTGTTCCCGGGCACAGATGTGCCGCTTAGCGCGCTCCAGGGCGAGTTAGAGAAGAGGGGCATTAAGATAAAGCGGCTAGAGATAGTAGAGAAGTAGTCCAGACTATGTAGTTTTTTATATTCGCTCATTTAATCTTCACTGCAGTTTAAAGGGGTCAGCTATACTTAAATTTCGCGGTATGCGGAATTCCTAGGGATTAGTTTATAAAATCCTAAAAAATTTAGCTAAGAGCTAAATTAAGCGATTGTCTTTTCAAGCCTTAACACGTCCTCAATTGAGTAGAGAGGCGGTAAGTGTTACATGCTAAACAAGCCTAATGAGAATGGTAATGAAGTTGCTGGCAACAAAGAGCCCTAGGTGCCAATGAATGGCTTACATCGATCACGCTTAAGCGAGGTGCATCATTTAGTTTAGCAAGTTTACTAGAGATGTGTATTACTATGTGAAATGTTTCAACTTTTTATCTAATGACCTATCTAAACCATTAATTAATATAGGCTCATTTCCTGATTTACTACACGGTGAGTCTATTGGATGCCGATAAATCGATCCTAGATCTAGATAAAGTTGAGTCCTACGCGAAAGAGCTGGGAATTAAGTATCATGGATGCTCACAAATGTCGCTAAAGGCCCTCCAAGACTCTTTGGGGCTAGAAGACGGCGGGGCCTTTAAAGCAGCATCCGCACTAGCTGGCGGCGTAGCTAGGGGAGGCGAAGTTTGCGGTGCTCTACTAGGGGCACTTATGGCTGTTAGCCTTGTGTTCGGCCGGGACAGGCTCGAGCCTGCGAATGACTCCCCAAAGTACAGCAAGGCATTAGAGGTAGGTACCAAGGTTTTCGATGAATTCAAGAACTTATACGGTAGCGTGAGATGCCGAGACATACAAGTAAGATTATTTGGTAGGCACTACGATTTGAGGAACCCAAAGGAGCGAGAGGAGTTTTCATCAAGCGGTAATAGAGATAAATGCTCCGAAGTTATCGCGGTAGCAGCTAGAATAGCCGCTAAGGCCATAATAGATGCCGGGTTTAACATCACTCCTAGGTAAAGGCTGTTAAGGCGTTAGCTATCAATCCCCTTAATACCGCGCAATGAAATGGCTGTCAAGAACAAAAGATGGGCTACATTGCTCAACTTCAAAGAAATTTTTGGCCGCTTTATTAACCTCGCCGCTTTATCTCCAAAGGTATTTATTGGCACTGAATCTCTACTCACGTGAGTAGAGCTAGAGAAAGCCGTATAAGTTATCGGGCTGATGGGGTCGCGAGACAATCCATATCTTTGTATTTAAAATGCGTGAGCTACCTACCTCGTTTATCGCTGATCTACCGCATTTAGCAATTCCCTCCTCAACGAGCTCTATATTTAATGTATTTGCGTTATTATCATACACAATCCTAAGAGCTGATCCATTAACACTGCCGCTTATGTAAATATATATTGCCTTCTCTCTCTGTTTGATATCGATTACTTTCTTTAATATGTCCCCTAACGACAACTCTCCTTGGGCGTACTCAAATAGGGTTGAACGCTTTAAGAGGCTGTACAATATTACTGGGTCTACGCATTCATCGAGGAACTTAATCCCAGAAATGAAATCTTTCCTAGCGCTTAACTCTGACAAGGGCACACTAATAGGGGTAATCTCCCCACCAACAATCGATGGCTTCTCCGCCTCATGAGCGGGCTTAACTGCCACGCCCAAGCTGTTTAGAAGCACTGTACTGTCTTCAACTCTAGACCGAGGAAACAAAGCAAGATCTACCAATGCAATTTTCTTATCTGAGCTAAAAATCTCTACCTCTCCTTCACGGTCGCCGAGGAATTTCAGAGCTACTTCAATACAATCTCCACCCTCATGAATTGAGTCCTTATCCCTAGACCTACATGCCTCAATATTGCCATCAATTACTAGGACGTACAAGGACAGCCCCGCATTTTCATTTCTATAAGCCACGTAGCCCGTGAAGTTCTTAGCTAAACAATCCGCTATGACACTTGACAGAGTCTTATCCTTTGCTTTGCCCGACTCGACTGGCTTAATAGCTCCTATAAACATCCCTCTCATTCCTCAAATTAATAAAAAAACAAAAGCCCTAAAAATAATGCGGACAGCAAATAACCGAATTTGCTTAGCTTGGGTAATAATGTAGGGTCTTCACAAAGAACAGCAAACTTTTATAGGCTAAACAATTTATATTAATAACCATAAGATTGAGTAATTTGGGGTGAAGATCAAGTTGTCTATAATTACCAAGGAGTTTCTAAGCGTAGGTGAGCTACTGAAGAGCTTAGACGACTTAATAGCAGATTACCGCAAAATACTAGGAGAGCTTCTAAGGAGAATAGAGGAGCTGAGAGTTAAGAGCGAGCAAGAGACCAAACTTAAAAGCGTTCTGAGCAAGCTGGGAATGCCGGCGGGCACAACTACGAACATTGTGGATCTGCGTAGCGTAAAAGTACTTGTGAACCCATTTCCACAGCAGGAGCTTTCATCACTTGAGACAGCAGTCGAGGCCCTAAACAACAAGATAACCACACTAACTGCTATCAGAAAGGATCTTGAGGTTCTAAGCGGAGTGGGCAATGGCGGGTTAAGGATTATAGTCGTCTTCGTTGATGATTTACCAAAGAATGTAATTCTTAAGTTCGCTTAATTTAAGCAAAAATAAAACGATCTTAGTTGAAAAATTTATTTTTAATTTCCCCTAGTGAGATTGCCTCAGAATATCTCCTCCTTAAGCATTCTCCTAGCTATGATGACCCTTATCTTTAAGACAATGTATATGCCAACACCAACGGCAATAAGGCCTCCGACTATTGGGATATATCTCCACATCAAAGTGTACGTGGTAGGAGTTAGCGAAATTGTATCGCTCACGCTTTTATCCACTGCTAGCACGACCACCTCTTCGTTGTATTTATCGTGGCTAAATACTATCCTGTAGACACCATACGGAATGGTTGTCCTTACGACTCCATCGGCGTCTGTCGAAAGAACGGTGACTAGCTTACCAGTCTCAAAGCTGTAAATGTACACAGCTACATTGCTGATGGATTGGCCTTGTTCTACTACTGTTAGCATTAAGCTGTGCATTTTCCTATTTAAAGTTACAACGACAGAAGTATCCGACGCTACGTTAATTAACAAAGTTGATGCTTGATACGTATTCTCAAAGCCTTTTGCCGGGGCTACCGTAATGTTGTGGAAGCCGTAAACAAGTTGTAATGAATGTTCGTTGCTTCGAGTGTTCTCCGCTATAATTTTGCCGTCGGCATATATGTTGATAGGACCGGCTAGCCTAGACTCTGATATTTTGTCCATTATTGTCAGCATCACTGAATACGCTATATAGGACATGTTGATTGTTAGCCTATAGCCCGTAGGATCTACTTTTACAGTTGAATTGTAGTACTCGAGCACTTCTAGCTTGTTCTCCCGTAGTATGAAAGACATTGCGCAGTCGTATATGTAGGGCGCAGGCGATGGTATATGTAGAGTATAAGTAATGCCGGGCAGGATGTTATTTAAAGTGAATTTGTTTCCAGTAATAACATATTTCGTGAAGCCCCACGGATAGGAAAGGGTTATTTCCCTTCCTCTCAACTCTTCTTTACCAGGTGTATTTACTACTACTTCAATGTCCTTGGATATTATTTCATCTAATGTTAACACCTTGTCTTCTCTCACAGCCTTGTCGCTGTTTTTAACTACTACTAAGCTATTTGAGTTAAACAAAGCTATAGTTGATAAATCCGCTAATACATCTCCACTAATATATTCACCCAATGTGAGGTACAGAGATAGGTATTTTCTGTATATTGGTAGGGGATACGGCTCCACCTTGATAACTTCAACGCCACCAGATGAAATAGCTACGTATGTATTCCTCTCAATGTTCGGTATAGTCACTAGGTTAATTAGGGGCGAGCCCATTACGTAGATGTGCTTAAGCCTATAGCTTTGGCCTTGAGATGTGTATAGCCTTATTCTGCCGTCAGATAGACCGGCAATAATGTAGCTACCATCGCTGTATGTACCAGCTACCGCTATTCTAGCATTGCCCCCTACGTAGTCAGTTACTCTCGAGACCTGGCTGATTCCTGGCGGGGTAATTAGGACAACAATAGTGTTAAGAATGCCTTCGTCTGGATCATTGTACATTATTTTAATCCTTGCATCTGTAGAGCCCCGCATTAGCGTTAAATCATTAACTGAAGGTTTCAACGACAGAGCAACTTGCGTCCTCATAGTGCACCTAAACGGAGCCTTTGTAATGTCAATGAAGTCAACTATCGAGGCAAGGAAGGGGGGCACGCCGTAAACCTTCGTGGCGGGTCTTGTGTCAACGTTTTTACTTGGGAGAACTGCCGCAGGGAGGTAAATCTCTGCGGGGATCTCCTTAAATGCTGTCGAGTTGTACACGTAAGTGTAGTGCCAGCGCACTGTGCCTGAGATGTCAGCAATAGTTAAGTTTACAATTATTATATTATCCCTTTCGGCGGGAATGGGTACTCGGGCTATGCCTCTCTTATCAGCATTTACGCCATATACTACCCTAGCGCCTGTCTTGTTGTAGAGCAGGGACACCCCTACTAGAGCTCCAGGGATTCCTTTAGCCTCCCCTGTCTCCTCCTCTATATATGTTACGTCAAAGACAAGCGGAATTATCTGAGGGATATACATTATTGCTACGTTAGCGGCGTCGTAGTGTATGCTACCTGTTCCGTAGACTGCTAGAGGCACAACATCAAGTACCTGCACGTCCTCTAGCCCAGGACAAGTCGGCGTGACGTTACCCACCCTTGGTCCAATTCGAAGCAAACCATCAGCTTCTTCATCTAAGACGTAGACATAGCAATTCATACAAGGATAACCTCTACTTCCGCCTTCAGCCACAAGCGCTATGATCTTTGTGTTTCCAGTTGCATCCCTAGCTAGGGACAATTTATCCACGTAAAAGTCAGCCCCCAGTACAGTGTATAGGTGCTTTAGTATCCTCCCTTCATTAACTTTGAAGAGAAGTACTTCGCCTTTGTCGCTTCCTACAGCTATTCTTGTAGTAGGATAACCATCCGTGGCTACTCTAGTTGGAAGGCCCGTAATAGGGTAGAGCTCCTCAAGCTTTGGGTCAGCGTGTGGGTCAGAAATGTTGAGGACTCCAACTCCGTTTACTCCCTCGAACGATCCAACGATCATAACCCTGCTCTCGCCTAGCAAGTATACGTACTTAGGCAATACCCCAATCTTGGAAAGATCAACTCTGAAACCATACACAATATCCTTTGGCCCCATGGATTCTGCGAAAGCTATCCCCTGTGACAGTCCCAGCGCCATTATAACTGTTGCAACTAAGAGAAGGGAGACGCAAACGCGCAGTTTCTTATTAAAGTGCATTATGCCACCTAAATGTAACCAATAACACTAAATAAGTCCATAAACTTTTATATATTTTTGAACTGCTCACTCTTTTATCAATCCCTAAAGACAAAAAATTTAATTGAAGTTAATGAATGACTATATACTTTTTGGATTAACTCTGAAATCTGTTTTTAGAGTCCTTAATCTATAAATACAGGTAATCACGTTAAGTAGAAAAGGATGAGTATCTTGGGTAAAGATCTTAGCAAAGCTGGCCTGTTTAGTAGGCTCTTCAAGAGGAGCAAACCAGCAAAAGAGCAGAAAGATTCTCAGGGCGAGCTAGTCAGCGAGGTTATCGAGAAAGCCCCCAAAGAGAGAAGGTTCACTCACGTGCTTTACAGCATTAACCCTGGCTACCGAGTTATTGAGAGCTATCCCGTATACGAGCCATTCGCATACGTTAACTTGGTTGAAGACCCCAGCGGTAGGATCATCTATGAAGTGCAGGAAATTTCGCTCACTCCCGAAGAAGAGAAAATATTCAAGGAGATCCGCGAACACTTGGTATGGGAGCTAAAACCGATAAGTAGCTTGGACATTGACGCTACAAATGAAATTAAAAAGGCCTCTAGGAGGATCATGAGGGAATTTCAAATAAGGTTCACAAGGACTCCAGGCCTCTCGTGGAGCAAGATAATGTATTACATCGAAAGGGAAATAGTTGGCTTCAGCAATTTAGATCCCGTTTTCAGGGACAGGTACATTGAGGATATATCGTGCAATGGACCCAAGAAGCCAGTGTACGTCTGGCACAGGAAGTACGAATCTGTTCCAACAAATATAGAATTTAACTCCGAGGAGGAATTAGATGAGTATATCTTCAAGCTAGCGCATATGGCCGGTAAACACATATCTGTAGCATACCCCGTTCTAGATACAATATTGCCTGGAGGCCACAGGTTGGCGGCAACGTTCAAAAAGGAGATCTCTACTTCAGGCTCCACCTTCACAATAAGGAAATTTAGCGAATCCCCGCTAACTGTAGTGGACCTAATATTGTTCAACACCATATCGCCTGAGATAGCGGCTTACTTCTGGCTAGCCATGGACTACAAGTTAACTACTCTTGTTCTCGGCGTGACTGGGGCGGGGAAAACTACCACTTTAAACGCTATGGCTACTCTACTTAGGCCTACGTATAAGCTTGTAACTATTGAGGATACACCCGAGCTTAGGTTGACACATGAAAACTGGGTTCAACTAGTGTCAAGGCCTTCATATGTTGGTAGCGGTGTGGGCGAGATATCCTTATTCCACTTAGTCAAGCTAGCCTTGAGGTACAGACCCGATGTAATAGTCGTGGGCGAGGTCAGAGGAGAAGAGGCCTACGTGCTGTTTCAGGCTATTGCTACTGGCCACAGCGGCATAACAACTCTGCACGCGGAAAGCATTGATGCCGCCGTTAAGAGGCTTACTTCACCCCCCATGAATATCCCCCCATCCTATATCCCCCTCGTGAACATAGCCTTAGTTATAAGAAGAGTGCAGATAAGAGACGAAAAGGGCAGGATAAGGCCTGGAAGAAGAGTTACAAACATATGGGAGGTAAGAGACTACGAGGACTACGTAGACGTAGGTCGATGGGATCCCACTAAAGATGTTTTCCACCTGGACCTAAGCAGTAGCATAGTTCTCAAGAAAATTAAGGAATTGACTGGGCTTGGAGAGGACAGCCTATTAGAGGAAATTGAGAGGCGCAAGAGAGTCCTCCAGTGGCTAGCCAGCAAGAGGCTTAGCGACTATAAATCTGTATCTATGTACGTCTACTCATACTACACAGATCCCCTTAGCGTTCTGAGGAAAATAGAGGCTGTGTAGGATGGGGAGATTTAGCGGATCGAAGAAGAAGCTTTCAGAAAAGAAGAGAAAAGGGGAACAACAAAGAGAAGGGGTAAAAGCTCCGGCCAAGGTTGAGCCGGAGATATCTTCAAGAGATGCTTTTACAGCTTTCTCGCTGGCTTTTTTCGAGCCGCTTGGTAAAAGATTGTCGAGTATGTTCGAGCTAGACAGGCTATTCGCCAGGGCTGGCTTAAATGTTCACCCCGTTAAATACGGAGCCGAAACAATAGCTATGATTGTAGTAGCCGCACTACTATCTGTGGCTGGATTTACCCTAACTTACTTAATTATTCCGCTAGACCTAATGTGGATCATAGTAGGGATAGCAGCTGCTGCAACTATACCTATCATGGTTTTCACTTTGAGGCTCATGCGCCCATACGTAGCAGCCTCTTCGCGAAAAATAGAGACTGAGAACGAACTGCCTTTCTTTATGGCGTACGTAGCAACTATGGTTAGGGGCGGCTACAGCCTTGAGAAAGTGGTTGAGAGAGCCGCTCAGCTCAAGGTCTTCAAGGCCATTAGGACAGAGGCGCGGAGGATCCTCACAAGGATTAAAATGATGGGGGATGACCCCATAACAGCTCTAGAGGTTGTTGCGTCGACCCACCCGAGCTCGAGATTCAGGGACATAATGCTGGGCTACACTACGACCCTCAGAAGCGGAGGGGACGTTGTCCACTACCTCGAGATAAGGACAAGGGAGCTGTTCGAGTACAGAACTGCTGAGATCAGGAGTATAATTGGTAGGCTAATGTCCTTTCTCGAAGTTTACACTATATTTGGAGTTATAGTATCGATAACTTTATTCGTATTCTTTGCGGTGTCAGCTGCGATAACAGCAGCTCAGGCCACGAGGACTCCAGGCGAGCTAGCATCGCTAAACATTGACGTAACTCTTCCATCTTTGTACAACTTCATTGTTTTGCCTACCCTGGGGTTAATAATAGCGTTTGCAATTCACTTGAACCAACCTAGGACGCCAGTAGGCTACTGGGAAGCCTATATTACGATGGCCACTTGGCTACCTATATCTGTAGCCGTGTTCATGCTTGCGCTAATTGTAACTGGCAGTGTTAACGCACTTCAAGGTAGGATGGGTATAAGCGAGGTTAAATCGCTTGTGTACTCAATTTCTGCGGGGCTCGTAACTGCCTCAATACCGCCTGCGCTTAAGTACCGATCCTTGGTAAAAAGGCGAAAAGGCTTAATTGGAGCAGCGGCAGATTTCCTAAGGGATATTAGCGAGACTAGGAAAACTGGGTTGAGCCCAGAGAGGTGCATAGTCCTCGCCTCATCGAGGAACTACAGAACTCTAACCCCAGTTGTCGAGAGGGCTGCAGCTGCCCTATCAATAGGGCTGAGCCTTGAGGAAGCGCTCAAGAAAGCACTCCGCGGAATTAAAGAGTGGTTCGTAGTAGCGTCGTTTAGGTTCTTAGCTGACTCAATAGTAGTGGGGGGCGGGGCTCCTGAGGTTATAGACACTCTCGCCAGGTTCACGCAGGTGTTGAGCGAGCTAGAGGAAGAGACGCGAAGAAGGATGAGAGCTCAAGCGATAATGCCATACTTAGGGGCTACTCTCCTTGCATCTATGCCCATGGTAATACTCTACATGCTCCTCTCGCTAGCCCGAATACCTCTAACAGCGGTAACTCCGCTCGTCTTTGCCTTAGCCATTGGCAGCTTAATAAACTCTTACATTATGGGGCTAATAGCTGGGAAGGCATCGCAGACAACTATAGCTGCAGGCTTCTTCCACGCAATTGTTCTCACGCTAGTTACAGTTGGCACAATAACAGCTACTTTTATGTACATAGGTGTGTAAGGTGAACAGGCTTTTCTCTATAATCATATTGGTTGCCGTTGCGATAACACTGGCCTCGGCAGGCGCAGCGTGGATTATAACAACTTATAACTCAATGACCTCGAGATCTGAAGTTCTCAAGGTGCTTGAAGTGGAGATTTATTTCAGTAGTGCCGACAATGCCTGGTTCCTGAGATTAACGGCTGTAAATGAGGGAGAAGTAAGCGCAGAGATATATAAAGTAGAAGTAGAGGGAGTGGAGACCGTTGATATAAGCCCGTCATTAGTCGTGAGACCGGGGGAGATAAAGGAATTGCCTCCAATAAAACTGCGCGAAGAGTACGAGCAAGGGGTTACTTACTCCTTGAAAATATACCTTAAATCTGGCACATTGTACCCCGTTGTTAAGAGAGTAATTAAAGCGTAAATTTGAAATTAAAAAAAGGTATGACTGATAAAGGAGTAAAAAATTACAAGGAATATGTCGATCTCTAACCGAAGGGTTTAAAAATAATGTTGAACATAATTGTATTATGGTGGTAAAGTATTTTGAACGCTGAAGGTAAGATGAAGGGTATTGAGCCGATAATAGCAGTAGTAATCCTTGTGGCAGTAACGCTAGTAATTGCGATAGGAGTAGTGGGCTGGATAATGGGGTGGTGGGGAACAGTTGGTGCAACTGAGAGCCTTAGGATATATCCAGACAGCTCCATTATAGCGGGAGAAAATCCTACGCTTGAACTTCACATAAAGAATGAAGGATCGGCAACTTCTGTCATTTATAAGATTGAAATTGTGGGAATAGAAACATATACTGATACGACGACAATACCAGCTGGACAAGAAACAACAATCACAGCAACTCTCACCTCAACAGGTTACAGTGCAGGTACGAACTACTTTATCAAAGTCTACACAAGGGCAGGAAACGTTGTTTCAACAACTGTTCAAGCTCGTTAGTGCCCGTAAATCTATAAAGAGTATTATTCTTTTTTTATCTTTTTGCATCACATTTGTGATTATCAACGCTAGTAATCCCCCCCTACCCAGCTACCTCGATGAGCGCGTTTACATTGACTGCGGTTTAAAATACGTTAATGGAGTGGCCCCACTCTTGTGTAATTTTGAGCACCCCCCCTTTGCTAAATATGTAATTGGCATCTTCACGATCATCACTCTCTCAAGGTTCCTTTACATAGCTACATGTGTTGCCTCGTCTTTTTTCGTATATGGCATTTGTGGTTTACTAGGCTACGGAAAAGTTTGTTTCTTCCCAGCCTTTCTCCTAATTTTTGACACCCTGTATTTTAATACTTTTAGGTTTCTCCTATTAGACCCAATAGCGATATCCCTCTCTCTGTTTGGCATATACTTGCTCCTTAAAGGAAAGAGCTACCTATCTGCGGTATTTATGGGGCTCGGTTTAGCATCAAAGGCAAGCGCGCTGTCAGTTCTCCTTGGGGCAGTTTATCTTGCTTACCGGGATAAAGGTTATAGAGGCTCTTTAAATTACCTGCTTATAGCGCTTGCAGTTTACTTTTCTACTTATTCAGCTGATTTCTCTTTAGGTCTTGATGCCATTATAAATCATCATATCGATATGTACAAGTATATGTCATGGAGACACGGCTTCTCGCTCCCTATAGCTTTGAACGGTCTCCTAAAGCTGTTGACCAGGGTAGAGCTGTGGAGGTATGCTGGGGAGTTGAATGCAGTAATTACTAGTGTTGACGGTTCATTTGAGATTCTGGACCAAGCCTTTACACCTGCATCTAAAGTCCTCGTTGTTGTGGGGATTGGGCTGGGCTCGTTTCTTTGGTATTTGTTCATCCCAAGCTTGTTGTACACGACATACCTAGCCTTAACGAGAGCTAGTGATCAAAAGCTAAGCGCTGTTGTTGCGCTATCTTGGCTATCGCTAATTAACGTCTTAGCCGGACCCCTGGATTGGTACTACGTTAACGTCCTGCCATTTCTCTACTTAAACGCTTGCATAGCGTTATTCAGGGCGTTCACATACAAATTCAAATATGTAGCCTTCTTTTTCTCTGCTATCCAAGTGGTCCTCTTTGTTGCAACTGCTCTAGGAGTGATCCCCTACAGCGCAACCATAATAAAATAAAAAGAGCGCTTAACAAAAATTTAAATGTATTTTACTTGTAGTGGTGGAGAGGTTTGGAGCAGTCGTGGCGTAAAGAGCTCAACATAAGCAAATACAGAGATGGGGTTTACAGCGTATGCGTCTCGGGGGATAGAGTTTACGCTGTGGGCTTTGACGAGTCCTTAGGCCTAGGGATAAAGAGGTACAGGGCTGAAGCCTTTAATACGAGAAATGGGGATAGAGTGGCTTCTTGGGCTGATGATCAAGGACATCACTTTGCATCTCTCTTTACTTGTCGGAGCTCTGGGAACTACATATATGCTTTTGGCGCAACAGAGGGATTTTGGAGTGCAATTGCCTTTAACAAGGATCTCCAAGTTGTTAAAAGAGCTGACTTTGAAAATCCTTATTTAATGCCATTCTCATGTTTATTTGTGGATAAACACATATACATTGCAGGAACGTCTTTTGGACCAGAAGTTCGCACAAGCGCTAGCTTCGTTAAGCTCAATTCAGAAAACCTGTCGAAAATTAATGGAGCTGAATTTGAGACAGATATCTTGGAGTCAGGGGCTTACGCTTTAGCTTACAGTAGCGGAAACAAATACATTGTCGCGGGCGGATTTACAAGAACAAGATCTTCGATAGAGTGGTATATACAACTCTTTGACGAGAACCTCAAACTCCTTGATACTATAAAACCGAGTGTAAAAGGGACAATAACTGGGATAGCTGTTGATCTCGATGGATTTATTTACGCCGTTGACGGGTACAGAGTAGCCAAGCTCGACTCTAAAGGCAAATTAATTCAGTCCGTTGATAAGCCATCAGGAACAAAAATCCTAGCATCGGAAGGCAGAGATTCACCGCTAAGTGAAAACATAGCTGTGGCCTCTAATGAAGGGGTATACTTACTTAGCCGGGATAAATTGTCTGTTGTCGATTCGTGGAAGTTATCAACAACTGGGGCAAAAGCACTATCCCCCCTTCTAGGATCGATGGGCTTTGATCAATCGAATTTATATCTTCCTCTTGTCCAGATAGAGTCAGATACTAAGTGGAATTGGGTTATACTTGCTCTTAAGCCGAAATCCAGAGGAATATTCACAAGGATCTTTGGGAAAAAATAGAAGCAAAAATACTATTAGTCTCCAATCCACGGTCCTGCGAAATCGGCGCCAACGAGTGCTATGTACTCTAGCCGTACACCAGTGATGTCAATGCTTTGAGCTTTCAACCCTAACTCTATCCTCAGATCATAAACTCCAGTTGGAAGCTGAAGTCCAAACGCCTTTACTGGAAATATAGCCTGTCCAAATATAACGGCGAGGTTCTCCCTTGCACCGGCAGTAGTCGCAGTGACAGGCGTGGATATAGACACCGTTGTATTGTATATTGTTGCAGAGGTAATTGTGCTCAGCTGTTGTGAGACTCCTCCTGTTGCAGCACCTAAAACCAGTACCTTAAAGTACAACGCTATTGTGTCAACGTTAGGCGTTACATTCACAAGGTTTTTGAACACGAATGTAACCGTTCCATCAAAGTTTTTATAGCCCCATTCAAATGCAGGGCTAGTTATGCTGTTACAATTATTGGCATTGATTATTATTAGCTCATTTATCGTAGTATAGTCGGCATCTGAGCCTATTAGGTTGTTATTTTTATCGCGTATTACTAGTGTACTAATTACTCCTCTATCAGTTTGGCTACTACAGTACCATTTCCCTGTGAAGTTGTAAACAACAGGATAGGGAGTTACGGTTGAGCCCGAGGAGATGTTTACGTAAATATACCTGCTCTCTAATCCACGAGATACCTTCGTGCTGTTTAAGATATTCTCGCTACCAAACGGAGTCCCTGTTTGCTCGTAGTAGTAATAGTAGTAGTAATATGATATTTGTTGTTGTCTCCTCTCAACGCAGAGGGATTCTAAGGGGAAAACGTTTCCCCTAGATGTAACTACGTGATCTATTCTCTCGACGCCTAGAAGAGATTTGAGTTCATCTAAGCTTCTCTTCTCGCCCGGCTGTAGCATTAAGTTGAAGCCGTTGCCCAATAAGTCTATTGGAGTAGAGTTAGACCATATCCTCACGAACTTGACTGATGAGCCTATGGCGTTCTGCACATAACAGGTATTATCCTCATACACGACGTTGATTGTCTCAAAGGACTTCTCTGATTCGAATAGCGCTCTTTTAGAGATCCCCGTAACCGATGTAGATGATAAGCGAGCCAAGCTCGTAAGCACTAAGCCCATAGATATTATTAGTGCCGTTATTACAATTACTCCACCTATAATCTCAGCTTGAGCTCTAATTCTTCTCCTACTCCTCAACACTGAAGTTCACCTCTCCAACCTCGTAAAAATCCGTATTTACTTGTACAAACACGTAGAGCGTGACATCGATGCCGTACTGTCTAATGATGTCCTTAGACAGACAAGTCAAGGCAGGTATTCCCCTCGACAAGTAGTTATCAGCAACATCTTGGGGCAAGTAAACCACCTTTAAGTAGCTTAAGCCCTTGAAGCACGGACAGTGTTCCCCGCTAATAATACGGTATGCTCTGTCAGCAGTTATAGTCCTTACTCCGCTGGGCTCTGGGGTAGATGATTGAGAGAGAGGAAAGCTAATGGCATTTATATCTCGAGCTAAGACGTCTATTCTCTCGTCTGCAATGAGGGCTAATGAGTACCTAGTTTTCTCAGGCTCCAGCCTAATAATTCCTATACACGTATGAGTGGAGTTCTCGTATTCTTTATATACAACAAGTACGCTTTGCTCGTTATACAGCAATGTCCTTAGATCGTTCTGCCCAACTAATCCAGAAACGCTGGGGTAAACTAAGCTCAAGAAGCCTATGCCAACTACAATGGTAACGCCTATGAGTATAAGAGCAGCTAGCAGGTCTCCCTGGCCGAGGGGATTAAATGTGTGCCTTCTAAGTACTCCTAATTTACTCATGATGTATACCTAACTGAGGTATATATTTAAAAAGTATCTTATATTCTCGTGTAGATATGGATGTTTCGGAAATTTATATTTGATTTACATGCTGTAATGTTAATACACAGCTTAATTACACATTTCCTTTTAAAAATTTAACCTATTCTTAAACAACCTTATTGGCACAAAGTGCAGGCATTTATGTAGCCGCTGAGCGAGGGGTTTTAAGCCCTTTTTTCATCTTTGCGCGGCGATAAGTTATTTAATGTTTTCAGGGCTGAACAAGCCTGCTCCAATGTTTACAACTCTGGAAAGTCTTTGTGCTTTTGCCTCGACGTGCGCTTCGTCTTAATTGGCGTGGCCGAGGACTAAATAAGCCTGTGTTTTTGCTTTATTTTCATGAAGAAACGTCACTTCTCAAAAAATTCTGTATGGAACAGGCACTGGCTTGGAATTTTTACTTTGGGAAAGTGCATAGTGGTGTACACAGCAGTTTTTGCGGGGGCATTGCGCCACAGGTTGTAGAAGCTATGAGTATGGTTAACCGCACTAGCATTAGCCTATATAGTTTTAAGTTTTTTATTGAAAAAGGGAAAAGAAGTTTGGTCTGAATGGGTATGGTAATTTCTAAGTACGTATTGCCTCTTGATTCACAATGGGTGTTATCGAATATTGGTACAATTGCAATAAACGGAAATAAAATTGCTGCTTTAGGTCAACCTGAAGATATTGTAGGCAAATACCGATTAGATGTTGTTTTAAGGTACGAACGTGCCGCCGTGCTCCATGGCTTTGTAGATGCTCACACACATAATACACAAATACTAATGGGGGGATTAATTACAGATCAGGAGACGGCAATACCTCGTGTTTAGCTGACATATCTTATTTCATATGAAAGCTTCTTAAAGCTCGAGGACGTATACTTGGTCTCTGCGCTTTCGCAGCTCAACGTGATAGAGCGCGGCATTACAGCTTTTCTAGAAGCAGGTGCTCCCTATGCCTATGAAGTTAGAAGGGCGGCTATTCTTACTGGGCATTAGGGGCTAGTTGAAGCGCAAAGAAATAACGAACGTGCCAAAGCATGGTTTTCGCTTAGTCAAATGTTAACGTGTGGCTGAGAACTGTATATTTTATTTAAAGATCTCAAGGACAAGTAAAATGCTAAAATAACCACAGATATCTATGTCAATACCCAAAGTAGATTACTGCCTCGTAACACGGGGGTGAGTTCATCAATTGACTATACAGTACAGGGTTCCTCTCTCGCGATGTAGCTTTAGAATGCGCTACCATCATTACATCGCATTTAGTACATAGAGCGACGCCAATGTTGTGTATTTCTCCAGATCTAAACACATACAGTACGCCGCTAATAGGTTCCGATGATGATTGAGTATAAGATCAATGTTGCCTCGAGAATGGAGGGGTATTTACCCCGGAATATATTCACAAAGATGTGAGAATAGCGTCTGTTGCCATCGAGCAGTATTTGACCTTCCATTCTAGGACAAAGTCGGGAACACTACATAGACGTTCTTGAGAACGACCACAGTTAATAGTGCGAATGTCATTAAGATGAGCTCAGAGATCGGTTAAATAGCACCATGTAAAAAGCTGATCTAATAGTAGTATATCTATGTTAAGTAGACCGCACACTGCTCTAATCAATGTTGTTATAACTGCAACACTTTATGCGGCCAATTCGGGAGACTTAGACACAAAAAAATTGGTGGAAAAATCCTATGCAAAATCTACCCACGCAAACGGTGAGATCATCGTTGATTAAGGCTATCGAAGGGCTTGTAAGCTCAGAGACCGCTTACCGAGCCACTGGGTGAGAGACGCAAATAGCGCTTTCCTCAAATGAACGCTGAAGCTAATTTTTACAAGAGAAACTTTATAAGTTTTGTGTTAAGGCTACTCAATTTAATTGAAGATCCCTTAAGGACAAAAGCTTCCATTGGAGAGAAAAGTTTAAATACCCCCTCCTTACTAAAAGAAAAGAACAAGCAAAGAGTGGATTTGAAGATATTCAATAAGCACGGTGCACTTAATGCGTCAAGAGCTGATAGGTGGATCCGGTGTATTGCGTTGGGGGCGCACTGCCTCGGCTTTAAAGGAGTTGCGCCTCTCCCGATCGATCCACCTTCGCTCATCTAACACTGCTATTTTCTTAGTCGCTATTGTTGTTGTTACATACATTATTTTATGGGGGGTCTACTAAGACCCCCCGCCACCCTATTCTCTATATAAACTATTATTTGTTTCCCTCGATCTCGTTTTTACTTTATACATCTTTCCACTAGCGCGTATGTCCCACAATAGGTACCAAGGTGAGTTAGGTGTTCGGAGAAGAAAATAACCCACAAAATGTGGGAGGCTCGAGTAGGGCCAAGGGTTTGTTAGCTATAATTATAGTTGGGTTAGTTGCAGTTGGATTAGTTTTTTACATATTTAATCCATTTTCCCCAGGTTCACAAACCGCCAAAAAAACAACTTTGAGAATAGGCATAGGTGTTGATGCAGACACATTAGATCCAGCGGGACAAACCACAACAACTATAAGCAACATTGTGAGGTTTATATCCGAGCCGCTATTCATTGCAGATGAAAGAGGGGAGATCGTACCATGGCTCGCAGAAAGCTACAACGTGTCTAGCGATGGACGCGTGTACACAATAAAGCTCAAAAAAGGCATAAAGTTCCACGACGGTACCCCATTTAACGCATCAGCTGTGAAATTTACGCTCGAGAGAATTCTCGACCCCAATGTAAGGGTTCCCGGTAGAGCGAACTACCTAGTTATAGATCGAGTAGATGTCATTGATGAACACACTGTTGCGGTAACACTCAAGCACCCGTTTGGACCCTTCATATCGGTTTTAACCGGTGCATATATTATATCTCCTAAGTCAGCCCAAGAGCTTGGAGATAAAATATCCCAAGAACCTAAAGGAATAGGCACTGGTCCATACAAGTTCCAAGAGTGGGTGCGCGGAGAGAAAATAGTGCTTGTTAAGAACTCGGAGTACTGGAGAGGAACTCCAAACTTTGATACGCTGATATTCGAGGTAATACCTGATCCTCAGACTAGGCTAGCCAAATTGCTCTCTAATGAATTGGATTTAATTATGCAACCTCCAGCTGCTGACATTCAAAGTCTTGAAAACAATCCTCAAGTGAGCGTGCTAAAGACACTATCAACTAGGATTGTGTATATAGGCATTAATACGCAATACGGTCCTCTACAAGACGTAAGAGTTAGACAAGCAATAAACTACGCTGTAGATAAAGAAGCAATAGTGAAAAATGTTCTCTTTAACCTAGGAAAGGTTATGTCATCGCCTGTTCCCGATAACGTAATGAGCTATGTTAAGCTCGGTCCATACGAGTACAATCCCGAGAAGGCGAAGAGATTGCTTGCCGATGCAGGTTACCCGAATGGGTTCAAAATTACGTTACAGACGCCTATAGGAAGGTACTTATTTGATAAAGAGATTGCCGATGCCGTTGCTCAGTACTTAAGGCAGGTAGGAGTAGATGTTGAGCTCAAAACAATTGCTGACTGGCCAACCTATGTGTCTTCGCTGTTTAAACCCCTAAATGAAACTACCCTTCAGCTGTATGTTCTTGGGTGGGCAGTCTCAACGCCAGATCCGCACTTCTACCTGTACCAGAGGTTCCACTCGCAGTTCATCGCACCCAACGGCTTTAACACACACTTCTACAAAAACGACCTAGTGGATCGACTTCTTGAAGAGGGTATGTCTACGGCTGATCCAGCGATCCGAGAGAACATCTACAAACAGCTCAACGCAATACTTTGGGAGGAAGCTCCAGTCATATACCTCCACATCCAATACTTCATAATAGTGTCTAGTAAAGACTTGAAGAACGTTGTGCTGTACCCATATGAAATGATAGATCTAACATTCGCCGAGTGGACGGGGAAGTAAATATGAGCGCCGTAGCTTTTTTAGCTAAACGACTCCTATCTATGTTTTTTGTTGTTTTTTCAGCAGGAGTTATCATGTTTTTGCTCTTAAGGCTTGCACCTGGCGATCCCGCCCGACTACTAGCGGGGTTTGACGCCCCACCAGAAGTGGTGGAAGAAATTAGACAGAGGTATGGACTGGACAAGCCTTTTTATGAGCAGTTATACAACTATATAGTCGGCTTGATTAGATTTGATTTCGGTATTTCGATTCGATCAGAGAGACCCGTTATCGCGGAAATTATGAGCAAACTCCCTAACACAGTGATCCTAGCTGTAACGAGCCTAGTTACATCTACGCTAATGGGCATCGCACTAGGAGTGTTATCAGCACTCAAGAGGGGCAGTTGGATAGATAGTGTTGCGTTAATTCTAAGCTCGATTGGATCTGCCCTGCCCGTTTTCTGGACTGGAATACTGCTAATCTACCTATTTGCTGTAAACTTAAGGTTGTTACCTGCTGGCGGACTGGGAGAGCCAAAACACTTAATCCTACCAACGATAGCGATGTCTCTACCCCTTTCAGCTCCTATAATAAGGACGACTAGAGCCGCTGTCGTTGAGAACCTCTACGCTGATCATGTCAAGGCCGCACTATCAAAAGGTTTGCATCAAAGAAGAGTTTTCGTAGCTCACGTTCTTCGCAATTCTCTAATACCCGTTGTGACAATGATCGGACTCCAGCTCGGGGCCCTCATAAGAGGAGCGGTTGTAACTGAAACGGTTTTTGCTTGGCCCGGTATGGGCAAGCTGTTAGTGGACGCTATCTCGGTAAGGGATTACCCGCTCATCCAGGGCACTGTTTTCATCCTAGCCCTAATTTACAACGTCATTAACTTCGCCGTCGACTTGCTTTACGCAGCACTAGATCCCAGAATAAGAGTCGAGGCTTGACAATCATGAGTCAGGCTGTACGCTATATCCTCCTTAAGAGCAGAGGCGGGCTCATGGGCTTTGCTATTGTAGCATTAATGGTACTATTTGCAGTTTTCGCGGAAGTGCTAGCACCTTCCAGCCCGTATACTTTTGATTTGTCTAAGGCAAGAATGCCCCCATGTCCAGAGCATCTGCTGGGCACTGATGAACTTGGGAGGGATTTGCTCTCAAGAATTATATATGGAGCTAGGCTGACTCTCTTAATTGCACTACTTAGCACCCTACTAGCTATTGCGTTGGGCTGTCTACTCGGTTTAATGGCCGGATACTATGGGGGGATTACAGACATGTTGATCTCTAGGTTAACAGACATGATGCTCTCAATCCCGGGACTGCTATTGGCCATACTAATGGTTGCGCTCTGGGGCGGCTCAGTAATCAATATTGTTGTAGCTATAGCTTACGGACAGATACCGGGGTTCATAAGGCTTGTAAGGTCTGTGACCCTACAGCTCAAGAACGCTGAGTACATAATAGCAGCTAAGCTGCTCGGATTGAGTACGATAAAAATACTGTTTCGACATATGCTGCCCAATATAATGTCCATCATCGTTGGAAACGGAACAATTAACATAGGCTTCGCAATATTAACGGCCTCCAGCCTTGGCTTCCTTGGCCTCGGTTTGGACCCATCTATCCCTGAATGGGGCGCTATGATTGGCTCAGCAAAGAACTACATGACAGTTGCGCCTCACATAATACTGACTGTTGGATTTTTCATTGTTCTCTCAATATTGGGCTTCAACCTACTGGGGAATGCCCTAAGCGATTACATGGATCCACGCAGAAGGGAGGTGACTAAGAAGTGAGCGGCGAAATCCTACTAGAGATAAAAAACCTTAGTGCCCGGTATGTGGTAGGTAGCTCTTCAATTAAGGTTCTGAGGAGCGTAAACCTTAAGATAACTCGTGGAGAAAAAATAGTCGTTGTCGGAGAATCCGGGTCTGGTAAGTCAACGCTTGCCTCACTAATTGTTAGACTTGAGCCAGATAACCTAGTCCTAGACTCGGGAACTGCACTCTACAAGTTTAACGGACAATACATTGACTTATTGAAAGCAGATGATAAGCTATTGAGCAAAATAAGGGGCAAAGAAATATCCATGGTCTTTCAGAACCCCTCAACAAGCCTTAACCCTGTTTACACGATTGGCTTCCAAGTTAGTGAGGCTTTGAAGCTCGAAAAGCTCGCTAAGGGGCAACTCCAAGAGAAAATTGGTGGGCTACTCAAAACAGTCAAGCTCCCAGACCCGCTTAGAATTGCTAGGAGTTATCCCCATCAACTAAGCGGCGGGCAGAAGCAAAGAGCAATGATTGCAATAGCTATCTCGAGGACTCCTAAGTTAATTATCACCGACGAACCTACCTCGTCTCTGGACGTCTCAGTGCAGGCTGAAATTCTGGACCTCCTAAGGGATATCAACAAGCGAGGCTCTTCAATTATGATGATTACTCATGACATAGGGGTTGCATACGACTTTGCTGATCTTGTCGTTGTAATGTACGGAGGAATGATCGTAGAAATAGGTAGACCAGGAGAGATAGTAGAGAGTCCATACCACCCATACACTAAGTACCTAGTTAATTCAATACCGAGGGGAACGAAACTATCCCTTGAGTCAACATCAAACGAACTCGACAAAAACCCAGCTATAATACCGTTTAACGGGTGCCCATTTCACATTGTTTGCCCTAGTTGCGTTAAAGGGCTTTGTGACATTAAGGAGCCTTCCCCCTTGAGGCTCGATGACAGAGTTGTTGCATGTCATAGGGTTGGGGTGAAAAATTATGGAGGAAATTGATAGAGTTTTCATTAACGTATCCAACGTTAAAAAATACTACAGGGCTTCGTCCCCGCTTTCCATGAAGAGACACCACTTAAAAGCTCTAGATGGCATATCCATGCAGATACGCGATAAGGAAATTGTGGGGTGTGTTGGAGAGTCGGGCTCGGGAAAGTCTACATTAGGTAGGCTCCTTGTAGGACTAGAGAAGCCAGATAGTGGAGAGATATCTGTTAGAAAAAGACCCCTAAGCGATTACATCAAGGAAAATCGTAGAAAGTTTCAAATGATCTTTCAAAACCCCGACTCGTCGTTAAACCCCAAGCTTACTGTTCAACAAACATTGTTCGAAGCACTAAAGCTAGCTGGTGAAGGCAATTCTAGCGATAGTGTAATCGATTTGCTCTACAAAGTCGGCTTAACCGAGGAATTGCTTAATCGCTACCCACATCAACTTAGCGGCGGGCAGAAGCAGAGAGTGGCTATAGCAAGGGCTCTAGCAGTAAAGCCAGAGTTCATTGTCGCCGATGAAAGTGTATCAGCCCTCGATGCATCTATAAAAGCCAGAATAGCTCTCCTGTTCAGACAGCTTCAGTCTAAATATAATTTCTCAATGCTCTTCATAAGCCACGACCTCCCGATAACTGCGCTGGTTAGCGACAAGATTGTCGTAATGTACTTAGGGAAGATAATGGAGGTTGGAAAAACTGAGGAAATAGTAAAAGAAGCCAAACACCCGTATACGCTACATCTCTTGTCTTCTACTCCATCATTGTATTTCAGCAAAAACGGAACACTACAGATTAGGATACACGGTGATGTCCCAAGCCTCTTAGAGTTGCCAAGTGGATGTAGATTGCATCCAAGATGTCCACTCAGTAGAGAGAATTGCAGAAAGGCTGAACCCGAAGGCATTAAGATAAGCGATACGCATCTTGTTTTCTGCCATTACCCCTTAATGGAAAATAAACTAGAAGCGTGCGGCGGCCGGGATTTGAACCCGGGATCTCCGGCTTGGGGGGCCGGCGTCCTAATCCAGGCTGGACGACCGCCGCACTAATCTTGACTCTATCGTTCTCTTTATTTATTTTTCGTGTTCTTTAGATTGCTTTTGTTTAACTACAGGGATGTATATTGGCGATCTCCTGCCTGCATCGTGCAGTCTCAGTATACCTAGATTAGAGGCTTCTTTTAGTGCTCTCTTTGCGTCGCTAATTTTAATGCTCTGTGCTTGGGCTAGCGTGTAGGGAGTGTAGTATTTTGCTGTCCCCTTACTTGCCTCGCCCTCGATTCTCTTAATTACTTCTTGTAAATTAACCGTTGTTTGGAGTGAGGCGCCTTCGCCTGTTTTTACCGATTCCTCGGCCCTCTCTTTTTTATCTACTTTCCTAGATTTCGCCCTCTGCGCTGACATAATTGAGCACCCGGAAATTCTGTTCCTAGCTTATTCTCGAAAGGTAGTATACCCCGGCTATATTTCCTATTACATTTCATGGGGTTAAAAAACAAATTAGTTTATTTACCTCACCTGCCAAGGGACAGAAGTATATTGAGTGAATAGGCGTCATCAAAAAATCTTAAGTTGGAGAATAACGCAAGCGCGAGTGTGAGCTATGCTTATAGACGATTTCCAAGCTTTTAAGCCCTAGGGCTTTTTATAAGATACAGGGCTATACAACCATGTATGAGTATCTCGAGATTGTGGTGCTTATTGGAGCGCCACTATATCTAGCGGCTATTATCTTGTACGCGGTTCGGCTTTTAAGAGGGCCCACCATACCAGATATGGTGCTAGCCGTTGACTGTGTATCATATGATCTAGCTGTGTTTCTCGCGGCTCTATCTCTCTACTATAGGACTGGGTTCTTAATTGCTCCCCCTATAATGCTTGCGCTTTGGGTATATCTTCTGGACGTGTATATTTCTAAGTACCTCATTACTAAGGAGGTTGGCATATGATTGAGCCACTATTATTCTGGGTAGGATCAATATTGTTTATTGTCGGTGGTATTTTCGACCTATTGGCTGCAATTGGCATGGTGAGGTTCCCTAATTTTTACGTTAGACTTCATGCAGCAACAATAGGGGCTATTTATGGGGCCGTGATACCACTTATAGGGATCTCCTTAATGTCGTTAGGTCTGCCAGAGCTCCCGGGTAGATTTACAATAGGGGGGGCCGCGTTTGCCACTGCTATATTGCTACTCATAGTAGCGCCCATAGGAAGCCACGTACTCGCATATGCTGCCCACAAGTCAAGGAGCGTTCAGTGGAGCCCTGTAGTGGATGCACTCAGAGAGGATGATAAGGCTTGATCCTCACGCTACTGATTTTATCCTTTGCCTCTCTGCTAGGTCTAGTATTTGTATACATGGCTTTAACAGAGAAAGACCTGCTTAAGGCTGTGGTTTTCTCTGCAGGACAGAGTATTAGCTACGCCATAATACTCCAAGCTATGGCTACACCTGACATATTAATGACATACATCGCTGTTTCGGTAGGTCTGTACTCTGCTATACTTGTTTACGTTGTTAGCAAAACAGAGAGATTTGAGGGGACAGGTAAATGACCCTTAGGACGTTCATCGCAATAATGTTGCTGATAACCGCGGCTACAGTTCCACTAATTGTTACTGCGTATTTGGAAATAGCAGTTCCAAGAGTCAACCGCGAACTTGGCCTGTTTTACGTTCGAGATACATTGCTCGGCGCTGGAAGTCCTGAGGCTGTTGCTGCGATTGTTTGGGACTATCGTGGACTAGATACAATTTACGAGACCGCTGTGTTGTATCTAGCCATAGTTGGTGGACTATCTTTATTTGGAACAAGTAAAAAGCTAGCTAAGAGCGTGGGAGTTGGGCTAACGCTTTTAGCTAGGACATCCACCAAGATGATCGCACTACTAATAGCTACGATATCAGTAGCTATAGCTCTACATGGTCATTTGACACCTGGAGGAGGATTCCCAGGGGGATCAGCGCTAGCTATATCCACTATGCTCATTATTCCAGTTTTCTCGATTCAGACTGTACTTGACAGAGGTATTACGTCAACTAAGCTAGTGGCTATTAGAGGTTTGGCCCTTACTGGAATAGGCTTAACTGCGCTCTTGCCCATAACTAAAGGATTGGAGATAGTAACTAATCTGAGGTTTTATCCATTTCAAGTAGCTGGTCTGACGCTCAGCGGTTCTATATCAATATATAACGTACTGGAGTTTCTAGCTGTTTCATCGGGCTTCACGGCCATAGCGCTCTACCTTTCTGTACCTGAGGAGTTTTACAGAGAGGCGACAGGTGGGATTTATGCTTGAAGAGTACACCTATGTTCTACTGGTATTTACTTTACTGATTAACGCTTTGCTGTCAATTTACGGCATTGTTTACAAAAGAAGCTTGGTTAAGAAATTGATTGGACTCACAATCCTATCAGATACTGTTTTTGTCTCGATAATATTGGTGGGATTCATATTCACACATCCTATAGTCCCACCTGTATACAGCAGCTTCGACCAAAGTGACCAAGAATTCCTTGTAAGTCACGCCTCAGACCCTCTCCCGCAGGCATTAGTGCTCACTGGCATTGTCATAGGCCTCGCTGTAAATGCCCTTATTGCGTTTAGCATTATTCAAACATACAGGTTGTCCGGAACTGTTGACGCTAAGCAACTAGTAGAAACCCTAACTGAAGAGGTGACAGAGTAGTGTTGAGGTACATTTTAGTGGCCTTCATTATTTTCTCTGTTTACGTTGTATTTGTGGGGTCAATATCTACATATACTTTGCTCACAGGCCTTGCGGTATCTATAATTCTCAGCGCCATCTCATCAAAGTACTTGATAACAAACGAGCGTAAACTTAGAGAACCAATGAGGTTGATTTACCTAATTTACTACTTCATTAAATACATCTCCATAATTGAGCTGAGGGCACACGCAGATGTCATTAAGAGAATTTTCACGATGGATTTAAGGCCCGGTCTAGTAAAAGTGCCTGTGAATGTTAAATCTAGGTACTCTAGGCTCCTAGTAATGGGATCTATCACTAATACCCCTGGAACAATTGTCGTAGATGAAAAAGATGACTACTTTTACGTGAATTGGATTGACGTGAAAACAGTGGATCCGCTAGAGGCAAAGCAGATTATTAGTGATGAATTTGAAAAGTTTGCTCTTAAAATTCTTGAGTAGGTGAGACTAGTGATTAGCGTCCTCATAGGCTTAACTCCGTTCATTCCTCTCATAATGGCCTTCACTATACCATTGGTATATATGTTGTCGAGAAGCAGGCTTGTAGTTATGTACTATACTTCTACAGCTCTAGCACTAACTGCCTTCATATCCTCTGCAATAGCAATAGAGACCTATCATAATGAGCACCCGCTAGTCTTTAAGGCGGGAGGCTGGCCCCCACCTGTTGGAATAGCCTACATCGCAGATCGGTTCACTGCACTTGTAGGCGCTGTATCTGCTATGATACTGTTTGCGATATCGATTTACAGCATCAACTATATCACAGATGAGTCCTATCCATGGTACTGTGTGCTTCTATTGGGTAATGCATCGGGCATACTTGGAGTACTGTACACTTGTGATATGTTTAACTTATTTGTAATGCTTGAAGTAACTGGAGTCTCAGCATACGCGTTAGTCATGTACTACCGACGCAGATTAAATGCTTTAGTTTCAGGCATCAAGTACGCCTTTATAGGTTCCCTAGGGACAACGCTGTATCTCCTCGCAATGGGATTAGTTTACAGCGCATACGGCACACTTAACTTTATTGACTTCTCTTTAAGGGCATCTTCTAGTCAGGGAGTACTGCAAACCATAGAGCTGGGCGCTATTTCTGTACTTGTATTGTGGGCTTTCAGTATAAAGAGCGGAGTGTTCCCCAACCACTTTTGGCTTCCAGACGCTCATCCTGCGGCACCTACACCTATTTCTGCTCTTCTCAGCGGTCTAGTTGTGAACACGGGGCTCATTGGACTTTGCAAGTTCCTCTACCTCGCAATGTGGAATCCGCCTGCTCCGGTCAGTGCTATTAAGTCCATTATTTCGCTGACTACAATAATAATGGGGTGCATATCTGCTATTGTAGGGTCGCTATTAATGAACACACAGAGAGATGTCAAGAGACTAATAGCTTACTCGACCATTATGAACTTAGGATTCCTGTTTATGGGGGTTGGATGCGGCTCTGACGGAGGCTTACAGGCAGCGCTCTACTATGTATGCGCTCATTCCCTTGCCAAAGCAACTCTATTTATGAGCACAGGTGTTTTCATTAAAGTGAGCGGATCAAGAGATCTCGAGAAGTTATCTGGTCTCGGGTTAAAGTATCCAATAGCTGGCGCAGCTTTTACAATGTCGGTTTTGGCTCTCGCAGGTATACCCCCACTGCCGGGATTCTTAGCTAAGTTGCTTCTCTATCAAGCTCTCTTCGAGTATAACGCTATTGCGGCAATTTCGATGATCTTGGCTAGTGCTATTGGTCTCCTAGCATACATGAAGC
The DNA here is from genome assembly GCA_038888155.1 of Desulfurococcaceae archaeon. Taxonomy (GTDB): domain Archaea; phylum Thermoproteota; class Thermoprotei_A; order Sulfolobales; family Desulfurococcaceae; genus UBA285. Next base: position 41,452 of record JAWAJB010000002.1, on the reverse strand, counting down.
TTCTTTATACTGTACTGCTAGGGACACCGCTCGTCCCCTTAACTAAGCTAAAAATGAACCACGCTTACTTATCCTTATTGATTGAGGTTGTGCTGATAGTACTACTGGGGATTGCAACGCTATTTTCACCTCAAGTGCTCTCTAGCGTGTTTGGCTCTGCGGCTGAGCAGTTAACCCTAGGTATAAACTCCTATGTAGAGTACATACAGAAGATTCTTTTGCCTCTCAGTTAGGGTTCCAATTAACTATCTCTAATTCAACGACATTTCCATCTCTAAGTCCGAGTAACCCTCTTAAATGAACATTTGAAACTAGCTCAACTACTCTACAGTCATGCTTCGTTATGGATGGCCTAATAACAAGCACTTTTAGCTTGCATAGGTAGCCTAAGTAAACATATACGGCCCCCAGATTTTCGCTAGGAGGATGAAGAACGATTGGTGTAATATTGCTCACTAAACTATTAAAACAATTTTCCAAAATGACATTCAGAGTGCCCGGATAGGGCATCTCGCCGAGAAGCTTTTTGAGCCCTTCACTATAAAGTTTCACGTAATGAGCTCCTTCGCCAATTCCCGAGAATACAACCCCTTTAACCTTCAAGTAACACACACTCAGAGCTTACCTTTCTTAATGCTAATGTAAAAAAAGTTAAAGTAATTAAGTAAACCCAACAAGGCTCTCAATGGTAGGTACAGTGAATTCTAAGTTATACTTACTCAGCGTCTCCTTTCTAGGTACGCCTCGCTTGTCCCATCCCCTTAATTCGTAGTATGTGTCAAGCAAAGTGTTGATTTTTCCAAAATCAAGCCTGTGTCCGGCATAAGGTCCTTTCGTAAGGGGGTGTTTAAACCACCTCGCGGGGGGGTAGTCCATCTCCCTGTACCAGTGACCGTGCTCCCTTATCCAATAAGCTCTTATCAGAGAGTATATTCTATTGGCGACTAACCTAATGTAATCGATTGTCCAAGGGAGTCCGGTGACATATGAGAGAAATCTTGGGTAGTACTCAATATCTAAACCTACTTCTACCCAAGGTAATCTGCACGTTGTAAGCGACTCAAACATCCCGCCCCTAATGTCCTGCAAGTAGATCAACCTCTCTACTTTTTCTCTTGTGTAGCCAAGCCTGTCAGTTCGCGCCTCGTAACTTATAATCCATGCGTCTTTGTGATGCGCCCCTATAGGAGAGGTGCCATAAGCTAGAGCCATGCCAGGCGCAGCGTGACAATCGTACGCAGATACTTCTAGTCCTTTAACGTGAATAGCAAAGTCGCGAGCTTCTTCGGGAAGGCTTAAGGACATCCTCATTACGCCTTCAGCAATGAAGGAACCTAAACCTCTCCTATGAGCTATGTCCAATACAAGTCGCCTAACTCCCCCGTAATCTCCCCACTCCAACTTCTCTGAGACAAGCCCCCGCTCGCTTGCCTCCATGTAGAAGCCAAGCGCATTTCCAAGGCTAATAGTGTCCAAACCCATTTTATCGGCAATTTTATTAATCTCGGCTACCCTTCTTAGGTCACTTAACAATATATTGCTACCGAGCATGGCTACGTTTTCATAGTCTGGCTCGCTCTCTTCTGCTGAGTCGTCAACTATAATATTGCTACAGCCCATATTGCAGTAAGGACACCCCCTTCTAGCTACTTTTAGTTTCTCCATTAAATCCCCACTGATTGTTTCATAGCTCTCCCACATTCCCTCTCTAAAGTTCATAGTTGGCAAGCAACTGTTCTGCTGACTCCAAACTATTGTGCCCATTGTGCCCTGTCTAATCCAAAAGTCGTAGTTATCGCTCGCCGTGACTTTTTTATAGGCCTCCTCGGATAGCTTTCTAAGCTCTTCGCTGTTGGCCACAGTAGGGTCCAATGTCCCTTTAATTACTAGTGCCTTTAGCTTTTTACTGCCCATTACTGCCCCAAGTCCAGGCCTGCCGCCACTTCTCCCTCTCTGAGACATTATCGTGGCGTACCTAACACAGTTTTCGCCAGCAGGACCAATAAGTAAGAACCCTGCGTTTTTACCGTGTTCTTGAGCTAGCTTATCCTCGGCGCTGAATGTATCTAAGCCCCATAAGTGCTCTGCACCGTAAAACTCCACCTTATTGTTCTCAATATAGAGATATCCAGGCTTCCTAAAGGATCCTGTAATAACTATTGCGTCGAAGCCAGTTCTTCGAAGATGGTAGCTAGCGTTTGTTCCAATGTTTCCGTCCCCATATCCGTTTGTTAACGGGCTCTTAGATGCAACTACTGCCTTACCGCTACTGGGAATCGGCATTGAAGATAGGGGGCCTGTGGAGATCACTAAGTGGTTGTAAGGTGATAGAGGGTCCACTCCAGCTGGATTTAAATCCCAGAGGAGTCTAACGGCCAACCCTCTCCCTCCAATGTACTCGGCGTAGATCTCTGGGTCTAGGGATATTTCCTTAGCCTGCTGCCTTGATAAGCTAATGTATAATACCTTTCCCCAGAAGCCGTGCACTATTATGCACCAAGTTATTAAAACTCGGAAGAGGTATTTAACAATAACAAATTTAAAGATCTTTAGTGCTTTATTTGTTTAATAATTTGCGTTTAAAAAGCCTTAAGCTAAATATTGCTGAAAAGGGGCCCGTAGCTCAGCTTGGTGGAGCGCCCGGCTGATAACCGGGAGGTCCGGGGTTCAAATCCCCGCGGGCCCATCAACTGTGCGAGGTACCGCGCGAATTATATTCGAAATCGCTCGATCCTCGTATTTTTCTGCACCTTTTCCCACGATTAATTGAATACTTTCACAGAGGAGCGCCAGCTAAAGTTAGAGCAATATTAGTTGAGCCCTTAAATTAAGTCCTTGATTTTAGCAATAAAATTGCGAGCTTTCTTCTGGTAATTAACTATATCAAATGAGAAGAGAGTATATTTAGCAATAGTAGAGGGCTCGATTGAGATTTTTTATGAGCGTTAAACATCTCCTAAGTTCTTTTGGTTTAGGAGCTTTTTCCTCACCAGTTCATTTACTTTGACAATGGGGATTGCAAGGTTTTCTCCATGGTCGTAGAATATATCCCCTCCAATTAGGACTATATCCGGTTGTTGCGACCTAGCAATAACGGCGAACATATGCTGCTGTGTCTTGATAGGGGCTGTCTTAAGCGGGTTTTTTAAGTCATATATAATCAGGTCCGAGGCTGATCCTTTTTCGACATATCCCGTATCCACACCGCATAAGCTGTAAGCATTTGTTAGCAACTTATAAGAAATAATCGGATCAGAGCTAGACCTATAGGTCTCCTCAATGGCAGTTGTCAAGTTTCCATACCCCCTAGCATCTAAGACCAGGCAGTCCTCCCTATGAATAGCTGGCCTGCAAATAGATGTATGCTCTCCTACCTTTCTATCCTCATAATAAATCCATCCGCTGTCAATTTCAAGAAGTAATATAAATGGATTCCTTGCCACCGTCCCTCTCTCTGCTAAAACGCCAACTCTCATTCCATTTTCTCTGGCTACATCAAGTAAAGCCTCGGGATAATCTGTCTTAGCAATTGGGAGGGTTACTCCATTCATGTAAGCGTTAACTAAACCGACTTCAGCTAGCTTCTTAATCTCCTGCCTAGTGAATACAGATAAGTCAACATCTCTAATGTGCCTTGTAATGAATTCAACGACATCAACTAATACGCTGTATCCGTGAACAGTAATTGCATCGCTTTCGAAGTCGTAAATCAACTCCGATAAGTCATACTCAGGTTCGGGCTCCTCGCCCGCATCTTGAATTCTAGGGCCGTATATGAATAAATAGCCCCGTTTAAACCCTTCGCTCGAGAGAAACCAGGTGTTCTTCAGCAAACTCCTAGTGGATATACTTAGAGACATGCCTAACCCCTATGTACCAATCACAACTGTAAAGTGTTGAGGCTTTATATTGCTGTTTTCAATTCAACACCTCATAAATTATTCAACATCACAAAGTCAGATTATCCGCTGTAAATCATCGGTAGGTTTACCGGGTCGAAAATTATTTAAGTCATCATTGATCAGGCCGCCCGTCGTATCCATCCCCGGCGCTTACTGTTAATTACTATAGTGCTATTTAAACATAAGAATGGGGGTATGACTTGAGGAGGCTAATAGGTTTAATGACCGACTACGGATACAGAGACGTGTACGTCGGTGTTGTCAAAGCGGTAATTAAGTCCATAAACCAAGACGCGGAAATCATTGACATTACCCACGGCATTACAAGGCATGACGTCCTCGAAGCGGCTGTAATGCTTAACGTATCCGCAGACTACTTTCCCCGCGGAACAATCTTCCTTGTTATAGTTGATCCTAGCGTGGGTACCACTAGAAGAGCTCTCTTATTGGAAACAACGCGTTATGTATTGTTAGGCCCCGACAATGGGTGCTTAACTCTGCTAGCAGAAAGAGATGGCGTAAAAAGGGCCTTCGATATATCTAACTCAGATTACAGACTGCCAGAGGTATCTCAAACGTTTCACGGGAGGGATATTTTCGCGCCTGTTGCTGCATGGGTTAGTAGGGGCATACCATTAGAGGATGTAGGTGTTGAAATAGCGTACGAGAGTCTGCTGAAGATCACTGTTGAAAAACCTTCTATTAACGTAGAAGAGGGGAGCATAACCGGCAGTATTTTATACGTGGATATTTATGGGAATGTAATGACGAACATTAAGGCACGAGACATTGAAGCCCTTAAGCTCCCCTATGGGACGAAATTGCAACTTGTCCTAGACGACAAGAACTACACATGCATATATGAGACTACATTCTGCAAGGTGTCGAAGGGAGAGATGGCGTGCTATATTAATTCATGGGGCTTCTTTGAAGTAGCTATTTATATGGGCAATGCTGCCAAATTCCTAGGTGCAGATGTCTACAAACGAGTAAAAGTAAAAAAAGTACCTACGAGAGATTATCATATGCTAACCTAAACAGTTAAAAACAATATAACATCCCCTTTGAGGTCCAATTAAAAAATCGCCAAATCTTGCCCAGGCCAACATCTTGGATATCGGCAAAAAGATGAAGTCTTACATCTAGTTCATTCCGGAAGAGTTGGAGTCGTGGCGATCCCAGCTAGCACCTAAAACACTATTTTCATGCGCCCAAAGTATGCTAGTGATCGCGAGCTGTTATTAAAAAGTATTTTTGGAGTAAAAGCACGCATTCAGCACTCAAAACCTTCATCATAAGTCAGCTAACCCGAGCGCTCATCACTTATGTAATACAGTTCTAAGGAAAGCTATTAAATTTCCTGGGATGTCGCCAACACTTATTTAGTGTAAACCGAGTAAGGGCACATCTTTTTGTATACGCAGTATTGGCACTCCCACTCGTATTTTGGGTGATAGCTATCCCTCACAAGTTCCCTTATCTCTGACTCTAAGTCAATGTGTTCCTTCACAACAACGTACTCTAGGATCTTCTCGGGCGTTATGTAAACCAGTACACCCTCTTCTAGGCCTAGGATCTCTAGGTAAACATTTAACTGCTTAACGTGATGCGTTCTAGGTAAATTAGCGGCGCTACGAGCTGTTTTAATCTCCACGACAAGGCCCCTAATTCTATCCACCGCATCGACTCTCCCTTTAACTAGGTAGACTTTACCGTCTACATTAAACGAGCGAGATGCTTCAACCTCGACCTCTAAGTTTTTAGACCTGAGTAGCTCCTCGAGCCCCCAATGGGCGATATCCCCTAAGATGGCTGCAGGTTCAAACAGGATAGATAGCTCGGGATATGCTTTTTTCATGTGGTATCTGTGGGTGCAGGAAACGAGGTCCGTTACATATATTATGCTTGGATCTTTGATCTCATTGAGCCTACGCATTTGTTCACTTATTATTTTCTCGTAAATAATCCTAGTGACGTATTCCCCCGACTGGTACAAATCTAACATCCCTAGGCTGTTCTGAGTTTACATAGGTTTTCCCATATTATTAATGCTCGATTCTAAGACTGGGAAATAAAACTCAGCTTGTAGTACAACTGCCAGTTTCGAGACATATTTCGAGATAGGTTTTGTCAACTACGCTCGCTCCTAGAGTCCTCATGAAGTGCAACATCAGTCTCTCTAAAAGTTCCCTGCTCTCGCGCTTCTTTGCCTCGATTTCAATGAAGTGGCCAACTCCAATTAAAGTATCCAAGTACGCTTCAAAATCTATCCCGCTGTACATCTCTCTATTCTTAGCAAATGACGCTACTAATTTGAACCCAAGTCTTTCAAATATGCTCCTCAGCTTCAGCCACGTCTCTTCCTCATCTACGGCTATTTCCTGTTCCTCGCGAACCTTTAACCCCTGTATATTGGTGTGTTGCCTTGGGCCTTTGTAAGATATAATATAGTTTGTTGAGCCATCACTACAGGTCCTTCTTCTAAATCTTAAAGCTTCATCGGTTTTCGCGAAATCTCTACACGGATGAGAATAGTAAGCATCTATCTCGGTGCAAATTCGAACTAGCGTACACCCAATCGATATCAACACTTCCTTAGCCTTGTTTACATTTATAATGGATAGCTTTACTTCAACTTCTCTCTCAATCGCTCAGACACCCCGTGCTATTTTCCTATGAGCTCTTGCGAGGACTTTATTAGCTAATCTACTCGCTCTCTGAAATATCAGCGGAAGCGTTCTCGTAGAATGGATGTAATCTCTACTTAAGCCAAGGGCACCCTCCGTGAATGAAATTAAACCTCGCAATAAGCCCACGCCATATCCTCCTTCAAGAACAATTATGGTTGGTACCCCCATCTGCTTGATAATACTGCCCAACTTGTAGTATGATATATCTGTTAACCTTAAATCTGCAAGGCCGTCGTTCTCATAGGCATCAAAGCCAGCAGATACTACTAGTGCCTCTGGTGTGTATTCGTCAACTAAGGCTATTACCTGATTTAAAATATGCTCAAACAAGTCATCGCCAGATCCTGGGGGCAATATGATATTAACTTTGTAGCCAAATCCACTACCAGATCCTCGATCTACGGGGTAGCCAGTGCACGGGCTTAAAGTGTCAGGGTCTTGATGAAAATCGACTTGAAGAATTTTCTCGCTGTAGTATATTTCCATGGTTCCGTTACCGTGGTGAGCATCGAAATCTAATAATGCAATTTTTCTGATTCCCCTCTCTCTAAAGCCCTCAACTGCGCCAGCAGCGTTATTCAATAGGCAGAACCCTAAAGTTGATGCGCCCATTGCTCTACCTCCTTTCCCTGCGTGATGCCCCGGAGGTCTTGAAACCACAAATACTGTATTTTTTGTACTTAAGGCGAGGTAGTATGACGCGTATAGAGTGCCTAGAGCTAATCTCAAGCTGTCCTTGGACATATATGTATCTTCGTCTATGATTAGAGGTGCCCTATGAGAGAGCTTCAACAAGTAATCTACATAACCCTTAGCATGCACTCTAGTAGCCAGTTTAATTGACTCACTTAAATCAAATGACTCAATGCACTCGGTTTTGAAACTTATTCCAGATGTGCTTAAAGCGTTTATTACCCTAATTATTCTAGTGTGGTTTTCGGGGTGCTCGGATAAAGGCTTGTGCATAAAAGTAGATTCCTGTAATACCTTTATTTCCAACACATAACTACCCTAGGCATGGCTAAGATGTGTAGTAGATTGCATTGTAAAGAACTCCGATAAGATCTTTTTTCTCTATGTCCTTAGGTATTCTCACAATAGCTAGGTTGGGGTGTCCAGCTATATCCATTGCAACTCCTTCAGCAAGAAGGTACTTGGCAATTCGGTAAGCCCTTCCAGCAGGGGCCTTTATTATTAAGAGGGAGTAACCTCTATTAGTGCTAGCTATCATAACAACTGGCGCCTTTAAAATTAGAGAGAGCTTTGATGCCAGTGCGGTTGCGCCGCGTTTTTTCCAAACAGCCCTAGCATCTATAAACCTGAAATCGCATATTTTAACGGCTGTGACAGCAAGCCTCATAGCGACCTCTCTTATCTCCTTGTCCCTCTCGTCAACTGTTTTCTTCACCAGGCTCCACACAGATTCGTCTAGGGGCATTGGGGAGGGCGTTGGATCGGCAAGCCAGTTGATGATCTTTAGCCAAAGCTCTTCGTTTCTCACAGCTGTTAGGGCTTTAGATATCATTTTAGCCAGTTCGAACAACTTAAGTAATCTATCTGGTATCTTTTTTCCTGCATCCATGTACTTTATTACTTCGACGAACTCCCTTAGCTTTTCGTGTACGTTAATGCCTCTCTTAATCAATTCATTGTACAATAATACCGAAGTTGGCTTTCTAGAATCAACTATAGTTTCATCCATTATAGTTTTTAATTCGTTGATCTTCTGAGCACTGGCTATGTGATGATCTATAAAGATTACATGAGTTGCCCCAAAATGCGCTTTTAGCATCTTAACTATATTGCCGAGAACTTCGCTATAAGGTATGTCTAGCAATATAATAGTTTGGTAATTAGCTTGAACCTGTGATAAAATGTACTTCAATCTGTCAGGATCCACCGGTACTTTTTCTACGAGTACGTCACCCTCAATTGGGTACTTCTTTGCATATTCCTGACTATACACAATCAAAGCTGAGGCAACCACACCATCTGCATCCCAGTCGCCGAGTATTAATAGTTTACGTTTCTCTTGGTTCACTTTATAAGCACCTTGTAGATACCATGAGTAAGCAGATACAAACCTAAAAATATATCTACATAAAGGGTTTAAACTTGAAGGAGTTAGTACACCTTGCCGAGGAACTAAAGAGAGGCATGTATGATGGAGTAAAGATTACTAGAGAGGATCAATCCACTAGGCCAATAGAGGTTCTCGACGAAGTTCCCAAAAAGCAGATTGAGGTCCTCGAAAAACCAGCAATAAGGACCTTCGAAGTGAAGAGAGTCAAAACAGCTACGGGTGTTTTTGGTCTCGACAGCAGTTCACGAACAATAACGTCCTCCCTTGTTTTTATAGCTGTTAGCGCTGGGAGCATATTTAACAGATTTAATGGACAGGGTATAGATATCCCAAGCGTTCCTGCTATTCTAGGGATAGAGGAGCCCTTGTGCAGGCATATTGTTGTAGTCCCAGAGGTAGATTTGGGCCCTGGATTTGCGACATTGCTTGAAAAGGCAAAAAGCATAACAATAAAAAACCCAATTAGCGGGACGTACACAAGCAGCTATAATAAGAACTTCTTATTAGTTGAGCTAAGGCTAATGATCGAACAATGCCTTCTCGAGAAGTTCAACGAAATAAACAACGCGGAGAACACCGTTCTACTTATTGATGGACCACTAATATACCCTCATAGAGTAGCTGAAGAGAGCCCAATTAGCAGGGAAAATGTTCGCGTATATGTTGAGAACGTGAACCACTTAAATAGTAGCAGAGTAAGAGCTTTCAAGAGGACGTTAAGGAAAGGAATAATATTGGCAGGCATAGTTAAGAGGCTTAATAAAAGTTACTACTTATCTAAAGCAAATCCAGCCGATTTGGCAACGGGCATAATTAACGACGAAGCGTACCTGACAGCGCTTTTAATGAGCAACAGCGAAATAGAGCCCCCATTAGTAGTTGGTCCACTTAGGGTTCGCCAGGATGCCGAATTCGGCTTAAATAGGATTCTCTGGTATATTGTTGTCCCAAGAAGATGGTACTACTTTATGAGTAGCGTAGATCACTATGTGACTTACCGTGTAGAAGTATTAGAGGATTATTTGAACTTTGAAGATATATTGAGTTATATATTCTACGATAGCTTGGGGACGGGCTCTCTTTTACCCCTAAGCATACTTGTCGTTGACAGAAGAGTTAAAAAGATTTCCAGCTCTCTAACAACGTATTTGCTCTACAATATGGGGTTGCCACAGGAATCGACTAGCCAATATATTAGTATTTTATAGAGTTTTTCCGAGTGGAGTAAATCGAGGGTGAATTCTTGTCCACCAAAGAAGTATTAAAAGCGCTTGAGGACAGGGCCAGCGAGGCTGTTAAAATAGCTACTAGATTGGGAGAAGTAGTTGGATATGTTTCCAGGGTAAGCCCCTCACAAGTAGACGAAGAAGGCGGCTACGTGGTGTTTGACGTTGATCCAGTCGTGTACTTTCAGAACTTTAATGCAATCGCCCAGCTGGGTAGCTTTCTGGGGGTAGTCGACATTAAGACATTAAATGTTGTCAGCCTTAAAGTGGTCAGCGTAGAGCGAAGGGACATACTTGCTGAGCTAGACTTGCCCGACATGTACACGCCAATGCCTGGCAACGAGGTGTCTGGTCTCCTCACTAAAACGCGAATTAAGGCTAAGCCTCTTTTAGTTTATGACTTAGGGAGTCAGCGCGTTATTGTTGCCAACTACGTTATTGAGCCTCAAAGCCCAGTTATTTTGCTAAAAGACCCAGCTATCGTTCAAAAAGTAATGGGCTTGCCAACAAATGGTGTGTTCCTGGGATATGCAACCACTGGGGATAGCCCCCTCTTTCAAGGCAACGCACTGCTATTCTTACCAACTCGAGCTTTTTACCAGCACGTGCTTGTGCTAGGCACAACTGGTAGCGGAAAAACTACCCTATTGAAGAACATGATTGCCTCAATAAGCTGTAGGTACAAATTAAGCGAAGATAAAGTAAGCACTATTATATTTGATCCAAATAAAGACTATGTGACGATCCCACTTAGACCCCTGTGGAGTGTACTAAAAGCAGAACAAAGTGAAGAGGTGGGGCTAACTGAGAAAGTCTTTGAGAACATAAGGGGCGTAAAGGGTTTAATTATATTACTTCCAATAACTAAGAGTGTTGTCGAGAGATATATTGAGAGAGCAGAAACCTGGGCTAAGGTCCTTAGGGAAATATCTGAAGAGTACTTAAAGAGCATTCTCAAGCCCATAACCAGTAAATTTGGGTGGAATTACGAGATCAGAGAGTTAGATGTCGTAGAGGAGCCTACGAAGTATGGTGTTCTCAGATACGTAAAAACTGCTGTCTCCATAAAATATGGGGAGGAGGTAGATGATATTAGCTACTGTATAATTCCATATGCATTAAGACTTGCAGATCTTCCTTTCAGAGAGCTCATAAATCTAAACCCTTATTTCACAAGGCAGGCCAAGGACACCCTTCAAAGACTCCTTCAAGCTATGACAGCTAAAAACGCCCAAGTGGAAACAATATATGACCTCTATGAGACATTAAAGGAGGCAAGAGTTAAGATCGAGGAGAAACCGAATAAGAATAAACCTAGAGGCATAACACTAGACCCGAATAAAGAGTACATCATTGAAATTATCAAGGATCTTGCGGTACATAAGAGTACACTTGAAAACATGATCAGGCAAATAGGAGCACTGCTAGATACGGGCCTGTTTGATGTGTACGTAAGAGGTCATGGCGAAGATAGATACCTTCACGAGCCACCAATAGGTGGATTGCTTGATGAGCATCACAGCATTTTCAACAGCTACCCCATCGTACTGGACTTGGAGTACCTACAACTGCACTCGCTTGCAGATCCGGAGAAAACTATAAGCATAACGGCGTTTAGAGTATTAAATAAGATCTTTGAGTGGAAGATCACTAAAAGCAGAAACGAGCTCGAGACTCAACCGGTTCTAATCTTCATTGATGAGGCACACCGGTTCTTTCCAAGCAGAAGCGGGGTCGAGGAATATACCGAGCATGTTTCAAGCATGATTGACAGAATAGCGAGGTTGGGGAGGGCGAGGAGGCTTGGCTTGATATTCAGCACACATAGCCCCAAGGATGTACACGATATTATACTCCAACTGACTAACACGAAGATTGTGCTTAGAACAGACAAAACTCACCTTGCAGAGCTAGATCTTCCCAACGAATACAGGGACATAATTACAAGAGCCAGCGATAGAGTTGGAGTGATTAAGAGCCATGTCTTAAGGCTCGGGTACACGTTATTTAAGACGCCTCTTCCTCTTGTAGGGCATTACGATCTATCTTATCTCACATAGCGGTTTAGGAGCCTACCGTATCGATTGTAAAAGCTATGCCTCTCTTTATTGAACGAGCCTATCTGGCCCTGCAACACTGGTTATTCTTGGCTTGCATTATTTTGAAAAATAGCGTTGTTAAGTGATAGCTCAGAAGTGATCTTGAGGGTTATCTAAAATTATCAGAGCTACTCGCCACGTATTTGGCGAGTTTCAGAGTTAACTGTAATTATAAAGCTCTCCACACATACATGAACCTCTGAACAATTGTTATGGCAGTTAATATTGCCGTTATGAGGTACAATATTTGGGCTACTACTAGCTTTGTATCAGCTAACATTGCAATAAACGCCAGGAAAATAAGCCTCTCGGCTCTCTCCATTAACCCTACACCTGCTAGTTTTATCCCGAGGCTCTCGCCTCTGGCCCTAGAGTAGCTCACTAAGTTCGATAGAGCTAATAGCGCGACCACACTATACACATTGAAGTCTAGAGACATAAAGGATACTATAATAACTGCCTCCGAGACTCTATCTATAAATGAATCGAGGAAGGCCCCTCTCTTTGTTTCTTTTGATTGGAGCCTTGCAACTGCTCCGTCTAGGGAGTCCAGTAAACCTGAGATTATAATGCAGAGTGAGAGGTAGAGCCCAGATTTAAACAAATAAGATAGAGAAAAGCCAATTAAAGCAACCAACAGCGAGAGGATTGTAAGCGAGTTGGGCGTAAACCCTAGTCTTGACGTATAGGTTGCTAATACAACAAAAACGGTCTCAACTTTCTTTCTGAGCCTGTTCAACAACGCAGCTATCACCACAAGTCTCTTTGCATATCTTGAGCATTACCAGCGCGTCTTGCTCTAACACGGGGCTTTCGCTTATAATCACGGAGTCTACATTCTGTTCACATAGAGCAGCGCATACGGGCGAGAAATCTGGACCGTAGGCATCTTCGGAGAGTGTGTGATGTTCTCTCTCCCCACCCTTGCCGTACTCGATCTTGGAGAAGTGTGTGTGCAATGGCTTTAGAGCCCATGAACCCAGCTCCTTCTCTATTAAGCTTAACACGGATAAAACATCGTCCTTTGATTTAATGAACTTTCCCCCGCTCCTAGCATACAGGTGAGCGAAATCAACAACAGGCCTAACACCCCCCAAGTTTCTAGATATCTCTATTACCTCTCTGAGGTCGCCTACTTGACTAGTTTTCCCCGTTGTCTCTGGGCCAAGCCAAACAGCTTTAAAACCCAGTTGATCCCTATACTCAATGACTGGCTTTATGTTCTCTATAACCTTCTTTAGGGCATCCCCCCTTGATAGAGCATCCTTGTAGTACCCCGGGTGGAAAACTACAATATATGCTCCCATCCAAGCTGATGCCTTCACTGACTCGTTGAGCCTCATTATGCTAGCCTCGACGACTCCCTTTCTCCCAGCTAAATTTATGAAGTAAGGAGCATGAAGGCTTAACTTAATTCCCTTCAAATTGGCCTCCACGCCAAGCGCCTTTGCCTTTTCCTCCCTTATGTTGACTCCGCGAACAGCTTCATACTCCATGGCATTTAGTCCCATTTCCTTCAAGAGAGGCGGCGCAAGGAGGATATCGCTTGACTTAAGGGCTATTGGCTTACCTGCCGGTCCAAACCACAGCCTCGGCAACTGTAATCACCGTTATAATATCACTATCCCGTATATAATAGCCTCGCATTTAATAAAGATGTGCGATGTTGCCATGAAGATGCCTATTTTACTTGAAGAGAAAGAGCTACTTCAAGGTCTTAGGTTCAAAGTTGTTAGGAGAAAATATGCAAAGTCCAGAGATGACTCGTTTGAGAGGGATGTTGTGGTCTTCCCTCAGGCCGTAGTTGTCCTCCCCTTTATTACTCCTAGAGAGGTTTTGTTAATTAAACAATTCAGAGCTCCACTAAACAAATTCATAATTGAGGCCCCTGCAGGTGTTGTAGATAGGGGAGAGAGCCCAGAGGAAACAGCTAGGAGGGAGCTCGCGGAGGAGACAGGTTATTTGCCCAGCAAGCTCAAAAATTTAGGGGTATATACCCCTGCTCCTGGATACAGTAGCGAACTCATTCATCTATTCTACGCAGAGGGGTTAGAGTACGTTGGAGCTAGGCCCGAGAAGTACGAGATTATTGAGCCAATTAAGCTAGAGTTCAACAAGGTATATGAAATGGTGTTAAGGAATGAGATTATTGATATGAAAACTTCCCTAGCAGTCTTGCTCTACAAGCTCAATGGTTGATCTACCTTGAATATTCAACCAGATGTTCTAAAAAGGCTCCTTCAACTGAGGATACATATTGAGGGCAACAGCAGTTGGGCTTTCAGGGAATTCATGGATTTCGTGCTTGACTTCTTAGACGAGCGCTTCTCTATAATCCTAGGGCAAGTGCTCGAACCCTATGAACTTGATGTCTCGCTACTGGATAAACGTGGATGCGAGGTTTTTCCCGAGGAACCTGGATGCAACAACATTCAAGTTGTTGGCATTTATGGCAAGGGGTCCGACGAGCCCCTGGCTTACGCTGCCTACCTCATATTACGCGGTGAAAACGTGCTAGAAGTTAAGCTAGTCAAGGTCATTGACGCCATATCTAGGGAGCCTTTAGATTAAGGTATAAAATTATTAATCCCACACCCTATTAGGAAACACTGCTGGACTACATAGGTGCTTATGTTGTCTACTCTAATGAGAGTAAGGCCTACAAAGATCGAGCTTATTAGGCTTAGGAGAAGGCTGTCTACCAGCGTACGAGTCCGCAAGATCCTTAGCGAGCGTCTCACTATATTGGTTAATGAATTTTTAGTTGCATTAAGGGAGTCCATTGAGAAAAGAAAAGGTCTTTACGACCAACTGCTAAGCGTATATCGTAGATCAGGGGCTTTAATTGGCACATATGGTTCAAGTCTAGCTCCTTACCTCCGCGAGGCTTCATGTAAACCAAAGACATATATAGGCGCGGAGAACATAATGGGAGTAAAAATAAAAACAATTGTTCTAAAGTACAGAGAAGGACAAGAAGTTGAAACTCCTGGACTCGAGGAATTTATACGCGCGTCCCGGGAGCTTGTGAGTACTATTTTAGACCTCGCTAGATTGGAGAACGCTGTGCACGAGCTGGGCAGGGAAATAGCTATCACAAAGAGGAAAACTAACGCGCTACAGTACATAATAATACCAAAGCTAAATAACACCATTAAGCTTCTCCAGCTAAGGTTCGACGAAAGAGAGCGCGAGGAGAAGGCCAGGCTTAAGAGAATAAAACAGATACTCTCGAGGCATGGATCATCATGGAGAGAGAATTCATAGACGCTTTCTTAAGAGAGGAGCTGAGAGTAGCTAACAGGCATATTCCCTCGAAAAGGGTATCTATATGTGAGCTCATCAATATGGAGGTACCATATGTTATAACTAGCGCTGGAGACTTACACGTCTTTGACTACAGGGAAATCAGTCTCATAAGCACCCTATCTAACAATAACTGCGAGCTCAAACTGCCTATATTAGTAGAGTTCGTTCCAGAGGGCGAGGGCATATACTTAATAAGGAATCCGCTTGAGGCTAAAATTGCTGCTAAAGTGCTCGGGCTGGAGGGGTCAAGCGCTCCACTAATTCTCTACAGACCTAGTGTATTTGAGCTAAGGAGGAAGCTCCGAACGACCTCAACTATATTACTGAGCCCTAGTATCATAAATAAAGAAGTTTAGCCGGTGTTGGCGATGAGCGCCGAAGAGCTCGACAGGAAGGTAGATGAAATACTTTCCCGGGCAGAGACAGAAAGAGAAAACATAATTAGGGCAGCGAGGCAGAGAGCAGTAGAGATACTCAATAAACCAGTCCCCACTGAGGAGTATCAAGAGGAGGCCAGTAAAATAATAGAAGAGGCTAGGAAAGAGGCATCTAGAATAATTGAGGAAGCGGAGGAGTTGGCCAAGAAGTTAAAGGCCTCTGCGCGTCGAAATATGGATGAGGCTGTTCGCTTCATTCTCGAGTACGTCACGGGGATGAAAACGGGATGATCTTTTTAAGCAGACCTGCTAACATGAAAAAAGTAAGAGTTCTTTATCCAAGCGAACATAAGGACAAAATCCTAATGTTTCTTCAAGAAGCCGGAGTTGTTGACATTGCCCAGCAAGAGGCGGGAAAGCTATTGAGCGAATACGAGAACCTAAAGAAGCTTCACGAAGATATCATGAGCATATTGTCGAGGGCAAAGGGGATTACAATAAAAGCTGAGCTAACGGGAGCTGAAATAGCTAGCTTGACTCTCGAGAAGATTAAATCAGAAGTTAGTTCTATTCAAGTCACTATTAACAGCCAAGATCAAGAGATTTACAGACTAAGGAGAGCAGTAGAAGAGCTACAGCTAATCGATAAAGCTTTATCTAAAATACCCACAACAATTGATCCAAAAAGTCTGTATTATAAAGGTAAGAGAATTTCTAGTGCTCTAGTGTTGAGCAGACATGATTCGGCAGAGCTAATTACAAAGAATCAATTCGTTAAGGCCTATGAGAAATATGAGGTGAGCGAGGACCAAGTTGCTCTGTTTATTTACCTCGATAGCGCGGGGTTTAATGAGTTCTTCAATTCCATTAGGTCCAGTTGTACTTGGCACCCTCCTGGAGAGGCTCTAAAGCTGATTAAGCATGAGAGTAGTATAGCTGAGCTGAGAGCTCGTCTGCAAAAGGAGCTTGCAGACTTGCAAACTAGACTTGCACAACTTGAAAAAGATCTTGAGGATAACATCAAGAAGAGCGCTTGGGTGCTTGGGAAGTATTTGCTCTACGTTGAAAATGCCCTACAGAGATATTTAGCGCTTGGGGCCGTTCAGAGCCTAAAGCACATATCAATGATTGTCGGGTGGATTCCTGGAGAAATGGCAGGAAACTTGATTTCAAGGGTTTCAAGTAGCGGGATACCTACATTTATAGAGCTCAGCGAGCCTGAGCCTAATGAATCCCCGCCTACCTTGATGAAGAATAAGCCGATTGTAAGGTTTTATCAAGTAATAACCAGGCTATATGGGATACCTGGTTATAAAGAGTGGGATCCTACACCACTAATAGCTTATTCATTTGCCTTTTTCTTTGCCTTAATGAACGCAGATGTTGGATACTCTCTCATTGGAATCTTAGCGGCACTATTTCTATTGGATAGAATAGTTGATAACCCCGAGTCTTATGCGTACAGGGAGTTTAAAGGAGTAGTGCTCATCTCTAACATAATAGCTTTAATATTTGGCTTTCTCTCGGGCTCAATATTTGGAGACTTAATACAAAGGTTCCTAGGAGTTAACTTACCAGTGATCCTAACTCCTCTCTCAAGCCCACTCGAGTTTATTAAGCTCTCCATGATCGTTGGGCTTGTACATGTAAATATAGCTCACATATTAGCAACAATTAAGTTCGCAAGGGAAAGGAGGACTGGAGAGCTTATAATTGAGGCTGGTCTCATAATTGGCGAGATTTTCGGCATACCTTATATCCTAAGCCTATTCTTAAAGTTCAACGTCCCACTCCTCGGAGCCTTACCTGAGAGCGTTCTAATAGCTGGCTCGACAATTGGCGTCGGCCTAATCGTAGTGGGAAGCTTGTTGACAATGCGCTGGCTAGGACTATTAATGTGGATTTTCCAGATAACTGGCCTCCTTGGCGATGTATTGAGCTACGTCAGGTTGGCGGGCGTAGGGTTGGCTACATACTACATGGCTACAATTTTCAACTTCATGAATGAAATGATCTTCGATTACTTTGCGGGTTTCAGCCACTTCCTCGGTGTAATTGCAACAATACCACTGCTTGTAGCATCCAACATACTCATACTAGTGCTTGCACAGCTAGGTGCATTTATACATTCACTAAGGCTTTGCGTACTTGAATTTCTGACTAAGTTTTACGATGGAAGCGGGCGCGAGTACAGTCCACTGAGGGTAGTGTATAAAACCACTATAGTTTTAAAGTAGAGTGACCACAACGGGGGAAACGCTTAAAAGTTCTAGGCTAGCTTACTTTACTCGCAGGGATTAAATATGCTTGACCCACTAGGATTAGCTTACTTAGCTGCAGCGCTACCATTAGTTGGAGGAGTTTTGGGCTCGACAACGGGTATGAGACACTCAGCAAGTGTGGGAGCTTCGGTGCTAGCTGAGGATCCTGCTCAGTTTAGAAATGTGCTGATACTTGCAGCACTACCAATGACTCAGACCTTTTACGGCTTAATACAACTGATATACATGATTAGCGTATACATACCATCTGTTGAGGTAACTGTTCCCAGAGCACTTGGAATGGTTGGAATAGGGCTCGTCGGATTATTTGCTGAGTTCCTATCTGCGTGGGCCCAGGGAATAGTCTGTGCGGCTGGCGAGGCTGACTTACCAAGAACCAAAGGTAGAAATCTCATGAGCTCAATTATTCTTGCAGTGTACGTAGAGCTATGGGGGATATTGGGGATAGTGTTCACAATTCTCGGATTAAGCCTCCTTAGCTAAGTGATGTAGCTGTGAGCGGTATAGATAAAATCATCGAAGACGCCGAAAGGAGAGCCAAAGAAATGGTAGAGGCCGCTAATAGAGAGGCAACTGCCATAATTAAAGATGCTGAGAAAAAGTGGCTGGAAAAGGCTGAGACCGAAAGAAGGAAAGCCGTTGAGAGCGCTCGAAGGGAGGCTAGTGTAATTATAAGTGAGGCCAAGAGAACTGCTAGCTTTATTGTTGCTAGAGCCAAAGAAGCAACAGTAAGAGAAGTGTTTGAGAAAGCATGGGAGCTCATCGAAAGAGAGGAATACGATGTGAGGTTATCGCTGAGGAACTTAATTTTGGAGTCAATTAATTACATAGGCAAGCCCGTTAAAGTTCTCTCAAGTCCGAGGCGCTTAGAGGTAGTCAAGGAGATACTAGCCGAGCTTGGGTATAGGGAAGTGCAGGTAGAGCCTTCGCCTAACGTGCGAGAGGGCATAATAGTAGTGTCGGAAGGCGGTACATTAGTTGATAATAGACTTGAAACTCGGCTAGAGCAATCTAAGTTGAGGCTTGTCGACAAGGTAGCAAGGATATTATGGGGCTAGGTCAAGGTGCTGTACGCAAGAAGAAATGTCTACATATCCAAGGAAGAGTACCTGAAAATGTTGAACACCAACAATCTTACAGAGGCAATAAGAGCAATAGTCAACAAGGATTTTGCTCCGAGCACTTTGAGAAAATTAGAGGAACTAAGAATAGGATTAAATAGCCTGATGCGAGACCTTGATATATATCACGCTTCAACTCTCCACCAGCTTGTTGAAACGTGTAAGACGCATAGAGAGTTCGCTGAAGCCATAGAGGGCATCCTCGAGACGCTCGGAGCTGTAGTTGCATTCCTCAGCCACGAAAGAGGTCTAAAGCCAATCGGTTATTTACCTACGTTTGCAAATGTCTTAGTCGAGTTTGCTGCAACTAGGAAAACTTATCCCAATAAATACGTGGATTTGCTCTCAAAAGCGTATTTTTCACGTAAAGCCCTTAGGGGGGAAGACATACTACGCATTTACGACTACATCTTAAGGGTAATTAAAAGAACAGAGAAGTATGGAGTTTTCATTGCCTCTGGACTTCTATACGATTTCACGTTGCTGAGATTATGTAGTATTATCGGGTTTAGAGACTACACGTGGAGACCTTTGTTAGTTAGCCTCGAAGAAATGTCGTCTGCTTGTAAGTCCCTCGAAGCAGGTCTTTCTCAAACTATTGAGTTCTTAAAGAGGGCAAGGCCGATATTGAGTTATGCATGCTCTATGGGAATGGATATAGCCCGATTTACTTATGGGTACGAGTTGCTAGATCTTCTAGCTGTCTCTGCCTCTTCGCATTACTCAGCGTTTTCACTGCACGTAATGGAGCCCGAAGTGTTCTTGAAAAACTATCTCCTAATTATGAGACAATCCTTCTTGATAAGACTAGTGCTCTCTTCTATACACTTAGGTGACCCAAGCGTTAAAAACGAGCTGAGAGCTTTCATCGAGAGGTGGGTTTACCCTTGATTAAAGCTGGTAAAATTCTCTTCATAGGCGATGAGTTCCTTGAACTTATAGCATTAGCTGCCGGAATTGACGCGTATCTCTTCAACGATGACTGCAAAGCTCTACTCGAATGGCTTAACTCTAATATTCAAAAATACGATGTAGTAGTTTACCTAGATGTTGTTAAGGAGAAATGCGAAGCGGTCGAAGATTTTATGAAGAGATCCGCGCGTAATAAAATAGCGTTGATGATAGAACACCCTATAAAGCATCCAGCAGTTGATCCGAAGAAGTACTACCGAGAAGTAGCTCGGAAAATACTTGGCATCGAAATATCAATTTAGTTCCCTATATAGAAAAATATTTTGAAATGAGGACGTTAGCAGTCCTTCACAGAGTATAAAAACCAACGTGTATATTTATTCTAACCGAATCTCTTATTTCTTTGGGTAGCGGTGGAAAGGGAATGCTTAAAGGTATAGTGCACAGAGTTTCCGGCCCCGTTGTAATAGCTGACAATATGCGGGGCGTTAGCGTTTATGAAGTTGTAGAAGTAGGACAGGAGAAGCTTATTGGTGAGGTTATAGGAGTTGAAGGAGATCGAGCAATTATACAAGTTTACGAGGACACGGGAGGACTTCAAGTAGGAGAGCCGGTAGTTGCCACGGGCAAGCCTCTATCTGCTGAGCTAGCTCCGGGCCTTATAGGGTCAATATTTGATGGAATCCAAAGACCTCTTCCTGAGCTTAACATAGCTATAGGCTTCTTTATTAAGAAAGGAGTTAAGCTTCCTACTCTCCCCCGAGATAAGAAGTGGTATTTCACACCCACTGTTAAAGCTGGAATTAAGATATCGGCAGGAGACATTATAGGAGTTGTTCAGGAGACTAGCGTTGTGAAACATCATATCATGATCCCACAAGGAGTGGGTGGCTTGCTTGAATGGGTTGCCAGCGAGGGAGACTACACTATTGTAGAGCCCATAGCTAAAGTCAATGGATCTGAGATACCAATGCTACAGATATGGCCTGTGAGGAGGCCTAGGCCATATAAAGAAAAGCTGGAGCCGAGACTACCTCTTGTTATTGGTTCTCGTGTAATAGATTTTCTCTTTCCTCTAGGGCTAGGAGGAAAGGCGGCTATCCCAGGTGGGTTTGGAACAGGTAAGACTGTTGCTTTGCATACCTTTACCAAGTGGAGCCAAGCCGACATAACAATATACGTAGGATGCGGGGAGCGAGGTAATGAAATGTCCGATGCTCTTCATAGTTTTAGGAAACTGATTGATCCCAAAACTGGAAGGCCAATGATGGAGAGAAGTGTCTTCATAGCGAACACCAGCAACATGCCTGTAGCTGCACGCGAAGCAAGCGTCTTCCTTGGAGTGACTATAGGAGAATACTTTAGGGACATGGGCTACAACGTGCTCTTAGTAGCCGATTCGACAAGTAGATGGGCAGAAGCCATGAGAGAGATTAGTGGCAGGCTTGAGGAGCTTCCAGGAGAGGAGGGCTTTCCCGCATACTTAGGATCAAGGCTTGCTTCATTCTACGAGAGGAGCGGTCTTGTAAAGGTTGGCGGTAACCCTGAGCGCTCTGGTAGCCTAACAATTATTGGAGCTGTATCTCCACCGGGTGCAGACTTCAGTGAACCGGTTACTCAGGCTACATTGAGGATAATAAGGGCTCTGTTTGCACTAGATGTGGCTCTAGCGTACAGGAGGCACTACCCTGCTATTAATTGGCTGATTAGCTACAGCTTATACGCTGAAAACTTAGTTGAGTGGTGGTCTAAGATCGATCCCGAATACCTGAAACTACGGGAGCTGTTCCTAAAGGTACTTCAGCGTGAAGCCGAGCTGGAAGAGCTCGTGCGCTTGGTGGGCGCTGATGCACTTCCAGTTGAGGACCGGCTTGTTCTTGAAGTATCTAGGATGATAAGAGAGGACTTCCTACAGCAAGACGCCCTCAGCATGGAGGATGCCTATAGCCCTCCGCACAAAACAGCGCTTATGGCTAAAATTATAGCTTTATTTTATCAAAAGGCCAAAGAAGCAATTGAAATTGGCGTTCCATTTGAGAAGATTCGCGAGCTTCGCGTAAGAGGTGAGATTGCTAGAATGAAATATATTCCATTTACTACTGAGAGGGCAAAACTAGAGGAGCAATTCAACAAGGTAGCTAAGTCTATTGAGGATGAGATGAGTGCGCTTATGCTCGAGGTGAAGACTGGTGCCTAGTCTCTTGATTCGCGAAACGCAGAGGCTTGAAAAAGCCCAGGGAAGCCTTTTATTTGTTGAGACCGTACCTGGAGTAAAGTATAATGAAATAGTTGAAGTAGAACTCCCTAGTGGAGAAGTAAAGCTAGGTCAAGTTATCGATGTAAGTACTAACGTTACAATAATACAGGTTTTCGGCGGAGTCTCTGACGTAGACCTAAAAAGATCCAAGGTAAAATATAGAGGGGAAACGCTCAAAATACCAGTTAGCATAGATATTCTCGGCAGAACACTGGATGGTCTCGGAAGACCAATAGACAACGGACCAACTATAATACCCGAGGATTACCTAGATATAAACGGCGCACCCCTGAATCCAGCTGCTAGGATGCCCCCCTCAGAGTTCATAGAAACGGGCATTTCAGCTATTGACGGTTTATTTAGCATTGTGAGGGGTCAAAAGCTACCTATATTTAGTGGCTCGGGTTTACCTCACAATAAAATTGCGGCACAAGTAGTTAGGCAATCAAAGGTCCTTGGCCGCGAAGAGAGGTTCGCCGTTGTATTCGCTGCTATAGGCGTACCATACGATGATGCGATGTTCTTCATAGACAACTTCAAGAGGGCTGGTGGATTAGAACATATCGTCGCGATCATAAATACCGCCAATGCCCCTGTGATAGAGAGGATAGCTACACCAAGAGTAGCTCTCACAATTGCTGAGCACCTAGCTTGGAGTCACGACATGCACGTACTCGTAGTAATGACTGATATGACTTTCTACTGTGAGGCACTCAGGGAGCTCAGTTCAGCGCGCGAAGAAGTGCCAGGTAGAAGGGGCTATCCCGGCTACATGTACACAGATCTGGCCACTATATATGAAAGGGCAGGCCGAGTATCTGGTAGGAAAGGGAGTATCACCCAAATGCCCATACTAACTATGCCAGACGATGACATAACGCACCCAGTCCCAGACCTAACAGGTTACATAACGGAGGGACAACTCGTACTCTCGAGAACAACGTGGCTTAAAGGCATATACCCGCCTTTCGATCCACTAATGAGCCTTTCAAGGCTAATGAAGGACGGCATAGGTCCAGGAAAAACACGCGAAGATCATCATGGCGTCTTCATGCAGCTAATTAGCGCATACTCGGAAGGAGTTAGACTTAGAGAGCTCAGCGTGATAGTTGGAACAGAGTCGCTTACTCCTAGGGACAGAAAGTACTTAGATTTCGCAGATAAGTTTGAGAGAGAATTTATTAACCAAGGCGAGTACGAGAGAAGGAGCATAGAGGATACCCTCAACATTGCCTGGAATACGCTCTCAACTTTACCAGAAGAAGATCTCACCAAGATCAAGCCAGAGCATATAAGAAAGTACCACCCAAAGTTCAGAGCAGGTAGCGGCTAAACCTCGAACTCGTCTCCAGCGCCCATCTCTAGCACTTCAATGTCTCCGCATTTTTTTAGCTCGCTGATAAGTCTCTCCCCACTGCAATGAAGCGGAATGACAACCCTTGGTTTAATCGCGTCGTGTAGAAACTTCACGTAAAACTCCAGTATATCGCTTGGGGCGTTTAGTAAATGGAACCCCCCAATAATGACGTCTACCTTTTTACCAAAGTAGCTTGAAATTGCGCGTAGAACCTGAGGGCCTGAGTGCATACACCCGGAGAAGACAACAAGCCCTTCTCCTCTCTCAATAACAAGGAAGTGCTCATAGGGTGGACCTTGATATGGCTCAGATATATGTGCGCCCGTGTCTAGGACGGTCCACTTAACGATCTCCCTTGGCCTGAGGGCATTTACGCTCAGTAACCTCCCAAGGTACTCCATAGAGCCATATGGAATAAATACACTTATGTATGGAGCTTCAGACGCAATATAGCGAAAACCGCCATAGTGTGCCCTGTGTTCGTGGGATATAATCACGTAGTCAACTACATCAAGACTAATTCCAAGCTTTCTAGTATTGTACTCAAGTAAATAAGGGTCAGATGCTAGTCCAAATAAGTATAGAACGCCGTTTCTCTCTATGAGCACAGATAAAGAGTGTCTTCCAATCAATCTCTCTTTACTTGCTTTATTGTCAGATATAATTGTTATCCTCATGATATCCCATTAATATAATGCAACGGATAAGATAGGTAAAAATTGTGGGGGCTTGCTTGACGGGGGCAGCTGTACTGTTCACTGGAGGCAAAGACTCTGTTTATGCGTTACATAAAGCAATATGGAGCGGGCTTAACGTTAAGGCATTAGCCTCTATTATACCGCATTATAAATACTCTATGTTGTACCATCAACCAAACTACACTGTCCTGATGGCTCAGGCTTACGCGCTGAAAATTCCGCTAGAGACTATTGGACTTTATGATCCGCGCAAAGAGGAGGAGGCTTTGAGAGAGCTATTATGTAGAATCAGGGATAGCTACGGCGTCCGAGTAGTAGTAATGGGGGGTATTAAAAGCGCTTTTCAAAAAAACGCATTTAGTAGAGTTGCTGAAGCCATTGGTTTAGAATTGTATGCACCTAATTGGGGAGTAGAAGAGAAAGAGTACATGAAAGAACTATTAGATCATGACATCGAGTTTACACTTATATCTATAACATCTATGGGCATACCTCACAATTTACTTGGAAGGACTATAACACGCAGTGAACTAGATGAGCTAACTAAGTTGTCGATAAAATACGGCTTTAACTTATCATTCGAGGGAGGAGAGGCAGAGACTGTAGTGATTAACGCCCCGCTATTCAAGTACAGATTAGCTGTGTACGGCAGAGTGCTTGAGATATCAGAGTATGAAGGCTATTTTGAGATTAAAAAAGTTTCAGTCTGTAAGAAGTAACTTCATTATAGCGTATCCCACTTTGTATTCCATATGGCTACTACGGTGTTTTTGTATAGTAGATCTTAAG
The DNA here is from genome assembly GCA_038888155.1 of Desulfurococcaceae archaeon. Classification (GTDB taxonomy): domain Archaea; phylum Thermoproteota; class Thermoprotei_A; order Sulfolobales; family Desulfurococcaceae; genus UBA285. The sequence continues at coordinate 16,350 of JAWAJB010000002.1, read as the reverse complement.
CATTTCTGCTAAATGCTCAGGCTTAGTATACCATTTGTCGTACTTGTAGAGCTGGTTGCCCAGTTTAATAATAACGTAGTCTCGCTCGTCCTTTACTCTTATCTCTGAGTGCCCCTCCTTTGAAATACCTATTTCTAGGGGAGAGATGTCGTAGAACTTTAGACCCGGTATTTTAGTAACCAGCTGTATTTTTAGTTGTTTTAAGTACTCGCTCATGTTATCAACCATAAGCTTGTTTAAACTAGACAAAATTCCTTTATAAAAATTCTTGGTCAAGATGCCTGAGAGATCTTAATACGTAGTTCCCAGCAAAGCGAACCTGTCTGCTCTATTACCGCTACACGTTGTGTAGTTAGAGGGAGCTGGGAGGTTTACTGGCGATTCTACTACTTCGCCTAAAACGCTTCTACTAAAAGCTTTTTCTAGCTCTTCAGCGGAATCGCGCCTTCCATCCCACGGAGCTATTATAAGACCCTTAAAGTCATCTGAGGAGTTACAGTTTTCGGTCATTCTAGTCATCTTCTTCAAGTACTCTACACCTTTATTCCTCAAGTGTAAGTTAATAGACGCCCACGCCTCAAGCAGAGCTCCCTCTATTTCTTCGAGCTTAACCGTAGCCTTAGAAGCGCTATCCCTCCTAGCTATCGTGACTGTTCTAGACTCCGCCTCTCTGCGCCCTATATCAATGCGTGTAGGCACTCCTTTCATCTCCCAATAGTAGTATTTCCATCCCGGCGTTCGCTCGAGGTCTAAGTCCAAGTGTACTCTTATACCCTTAGATTCAAGGTGAACTTTAACTTTCGCGGCGTAATCTAGGATGTCTTTATCCTCCTCTTTTGCTATTGGGACAATTACTACCTGTAATGGCGCTATCTCAGGTGGAAAGAACAGGCCTTTCTCATCTCCATGTACGGCTATAACAGCCCCTAGAACCCTCTCGCTAACACCATAACATGTCTGATGAACGTATTTAACGTTGCCATCGGTATCCATGAACTTTATGTCAAATGCCTTAGCAAAGCGTTGACCTAAATTAATAACGCTACCTAACTCTAAGCCCTTGCCATCAGGCATTACTGTAATGAAATCGTAGTTGTACTCTGCGCCTGCAAATGTATCCCACGGGGGAGTCTTAACTATGAAGTATGGCAAGAGCAACTTATTGAAAAATGCCTTGTATATCCCAACAGCCTCCTCGAACTGCTTCTCTACTTCTTCTTTTGTTGCATGGGCTGTGTGCGCCTCAATGAAGCTCATGATCTCCCTAACCCTGATTATAGGGTGGGTCATTTTCGTCTCGTACCTAAATACGTTTACAACTTGGTACATTTTCAGAGGTAGGTCTCTACGACCTTTGATCCACATGTTCCACATATAGTACATAACTGTCTCGCTTGTTGGCCTTATGTAAAATCGCTCGTTAAACTTCTTGGTGCCTGTTCCTTCAACTGCGAAGCTCTCTCCGCTAAATCCTTCGAGGAACTCTTTTTCTCTCGCAAAAATTGATTCAGGTATCAGCGTTGGGAAATAAGCCTCGTAGTGACCTGTTCTCTCTAGGAGGTCTATCATTATTTTCTGTGTTAACCTAAGCGCCTTGAGACCATAGGGACGCCATACTATCATCCCTTTAACTGGGTACCTTATGTCTATCATATCAGCATCTCTCAAAATTACGTGATACCATTCACTGAAATTATCGAACTTGTTAATCCCTACACCGGCTTGTCTTCCAGCCATTCTTCGATCCCCCCTGAAGCAACCCCCAATAGCTTAGCTCCAGCTATTGAAGTATTTATAGAGCTTTTTAAGTCCATAATTATGCTTCTAAGGTATAAATTTAAAAGACGATCCCTGTTGTCGCTAGTAGTTCTTCCCAACAAGAAGAAATTCGATCGTTTGCTATCCCCGATTACGAGCTCACCTAGGCAATTTTTAACGTATTCGTTAAGGGTTTCCGCTGTCCTCCCCGATATAGACGAAAATAAGGATGACTTAACCCACGTTTTAAGCGGGTTTGAACACATTGCATAAATCAATGAGTACGATAATTTTGTGACTTCTTTGACTACCTTAATTGGAGAGACATTAGCGGATAAACTAATTAATTTAGATGTCTCTACGCGAGTCTCTAGAGACTGTTCACCAATAGATTTTATTACGTTCTTACGTAAATCAGAAATCCAATCATTAACGAACTCCGCAGATTTAAGCACTTGTAAGATCGTGCTAGTGATTTGAGCTTCTATGTTAGCTTTATCTACGACGTGGAAGGACGTTGAATTGTGGAACATCCACGTGTTTGGTAGCGATGTTATCGTGAGAGATGGGATTCCCCGCTGCAAGTAAAAGTGACTCTCGAGAAATGAGTGATCCTCACTTAAATTTAGTTCTGTACTCAGGTACTTGCTGAAAACTGGGTGAGATACTATCTTTAAGTCTCTCGATGAGTGTATAGGACCAACTGACGCTGACAAGACAACTTTATCGAGAGCTCCCTTACTACTCATGACCCTAAGGAGATATCTCTCCCCCCAAGTGTAGTGGTACTCTGTGAACTCTGCGTCCCCTATTTCCCTAGCTGTATAAGATATAACAGTTAAATTCAGTGGTAAATAGGTCTCCCTTAATCTACGGATGACTGAGAGGAGCACACTAGAAGGTGTGTCCTCGAACTCTCCAACGAGAACGTCGTGGTGTGAAGTTAAGTGAGCTTCTAGTTCCCCTGAACCATTCAAGTGTCCCACAACAATCTTGGATTCCTTCATTGTGATCTCTGAACGTGCCTCAAGCTCAAACCCTTTTTCGGCTACTATACGAGCAGTCTTGCGATCAACGCATGCTACTGGGATGTTGAGAGGCACAGTTGGGTAATTAGTATACCCAATTGAACCAAGGACAACGTCAGATTTCAACGTGCCTTCGAGCTCAGGGGAAAGTAGAACTGCCTTTGCACCTCTTAATGAAAGTAAAAATGTAATCCATCGAAGTTCGGTGAGGTTAGTAGGGTAGTCTATAAGTATCGCTTTATCCCTTACTTTTACCCTGAATATCTCGTTTGGCCTTCCGAATAGGATCTCCTCTGGAGTTACCTTTAAGTAAATAGGTGAGCTGTAGGGAAGGAGTATGCATCTATTCACGTCCGAGCCGACGTTAATAGAACAATCAGAGCTCCAAAAGTTTACGGGGATATCCACTAAATCAACCTGTTCCAAGGTCTCCTTTAGCGAGTCTACAACTCTATAGATAATTTTCCTTTCCTTTGTACTACCCGGTATTACACCGTAATCTTCTCTCAAATCAATCCCCTAGAATATAGCTATAATAACCTGTTAGAAAAGTCCTAACCGGGTGTTCATAAGTGTTAAAGGTAAAGGTAATAGAGCTCGAAAAGGTAAAAGACTTGAATAAATTCATTAGTTACCTAGAGTCTATTAAACTTCGCGTTGAATGGGGGTCTCATTTCACCTTAGAAGATAATAGCGAAGTTGTTACACTAAAAGTTCATAGAAATAGTAATACTGTTGCCTACGTGGTGGCTCATTACATCACTCAATACTATAAGCCTGAACTCAACAGCTACGGTTCATCTATCCAGGGGGAAGCAGAAAGCACAGAGCACTGTAGCGAGAAGTGGAGCATACCAGTTAACCCGGTATATGTAATTGCCGTTGACGAGGGAGTGATCGATTACTTAGGCAACTACCAAGACGAGTATCCTATCCATGAGGGCGAGACAGCTGTCAATGAGTACAGGTCTAGGAATCCAAACTATAGGTTTATCCCTAGGATAATTGTAGCTAGATTCATTGACCCCCTTGAGTAAAAGCTAGGCTAAACTAGTGCCTCCTTCCTTTGCTCGTGGAGAGCTTCACCGCAGTAGGGACAGAACAGGGCATCTGAAGGTATGTCTTTGCCACATAGCGAGCACTGTCTTTCTTTGCCAACAGAGCCTGTTATCTTCTCATCGTACTCGCGTTTTACATCGTCTATCGTTAAGTGGAGGTACACCTGAGTTGTCCTTATATCGCTGTGTCCTAGGAGTCTCTGTAGGCTTGGAAGGGTCATGCCGCGCCTAATAGCTAAAGTTGCAAAAGTGTGCCTCAACACGTGGGGTCTTACCTTCAGAGGGTCTAGCCCTGCTCTTTGCGCTAACCTCTTCAGCTTCTTGTACAATGCGCTGTATGTAATCTTTAGGAGCTTGTCCTTTGGCTTCAATTCATTGATTTTTACCCAAGCCTCTACCATTTCGAAGACATCAGAGGGCGCTGTTACGAGTCTCTCTTTTCCGTACTTAGCTGACCTCACCTTTATAACTCGTTTAGCGAAGTCTATATCCTCGACTTTAAGCTCTAAGAGCTCTCTGCTCCTAAGCCCAGTTGTGATGAGCAAGCTAACTATTAATTTATCCAAGGGCTTTCTAGCTGCAGCCAATAAGGCTTTTATCTCGTCATCGCTTAATGCCTCTATTTTAGCTTGAAGCTTCTTGACGCCGGGAACCTTAATTCGTAGACCTGCCCATTGGAAGAACCTCCGAAGAAGTATACTGTAATAGTGCAGTGTAATTTGCCACTTATACTTATCCTTAGTTTTAGCTCCAGGGAATCCGTTTTTAAGCCTCTCATTCCTCCAGTTTATCACATCTCTAAGAGTGGTTTCTCTTAGTGGCTTGTTGTTTATATAAGCGGCGAAGTCCTTAACTGCGATTATATAAGATTTAATTGTTTCTTTGGATGCGCCTGAGGCATTTAAAGCGGCTTCGAATTCCCTTAAAATTTCCTCGTTACTTAGTTCGAGTATTCCCTCAGGCGCCTCACCTAGGTCTAGCCTTGGCAAAAAGCATCCCTATTAGCACCTCGTGAGTATGCAGTTTAAAGACTGAGGAACCTGTAATACTCTTGTAGTAGGACTTTAAACTGTGCTAAAAAACCATCGATTTCTTGTAAGCGAAAAATTTGAACTGAAGATATCACTCGCACTAATATCGCTAAAGTAAAGACTGCATTTTCTCTCGTATAATTGTCTCTGCCTCTTCCTTGCTAAGGGGCGTGGGGGCTGCTTCCTCTAGCTCGCTTAGAATTCTACTGGTTTCATCCACGAATAGCTGAGGTCTACCTTTAGATCTCTTAATGTACCTACTCGAGGCACCATTGTGAATGATGATTGCGTCTATTAATACTTCGTCACCGCTGGGAGTTAATGTAGCTATTCCTCTTGAAACTCCCTCCTTATCTGTGAATTTTACTAAGTACCCTCCCTCTAATGTTTCACCTATTACATCAACTGCACCTATCAGGTCCTGCAACTTTAATTTAACTTGGAGCGGTTGCATGCCCTCTTTATCGGGCTTCTCCTCCTCTATTGATTCAAACGCCTTAACGGCTTCTTCTGCTGCTCTGGGCGAAGCCCTAAAGGATTCTAAAATCCTCTCTAGCTTTTCCTTTGTCGTGACATGAACAACTTGCGTAACTTGATCATCAGGTACTTTCTTGAAGACCTCTACCCTTAGAGAGCTGTAGATCCACGATATCTTCTTGGTAGACATGTCTAGCTCGTAGTTTATGCGAATCCTCACTACATCGCCCTTGCTTACCTTTAACTCATTTACAAGTACATTGAAGAGCACTGCGTTTAGTTCAGCTGATGCCCTCGCTATTTCTCTATTAAAATCTCTATCCTGTTTAGCAAGATCCCTTAACTGAGCAAACAACGTTCTCCTAATCTTACTTGCGTAAGCTCCAGCGATAATTAAGCCGCTGCTCAACTCTCTAGTTCCAGCGCGAGGAAATGGAATGCTCATCTAGATCACCTGCTTACCTCACATTTGACTATTATCAAGCTAGCCAAATAAATATAAATAATTTAGTATCTCCTAGTTCAACCCTCGTATTGGATACTAACCCAGCATAAGAATATTAAAAACAATTTACCTTAAATGTAATATAGAATAGGGGTGAGCTACTTGTTTGAATGCTCTAAGAGCTACTGCAGTGTGGCTATGAGGCGCTGTTCCCTAGCCAAAGATTCACTAGGGCATAGATCAGCTGCGGGTCTTCTCTTCGAAAGATCTCGTGAAGCTGTATAACTTTCTAGAAGTGAGCGCCGTGAAGCTCTTAAGTAAACCACCCAGAATTAAGGTACTTGAGGCCGCAGGAGCTCTTGGAGATAGAAGAATAGATATATTGTCTGAAACAGAAGCTGTTGTTAGGTCAAGTATGGGGGACAAAGAGTACAGGGTAGTGCTAATTGAGTCTAATACGAATACTTTTAGGGCCTACAGCAATGATAACGGCACGGTTTTCAGGGGCTACGTAGGTTACCCCATAGTGGCCTTCATGATGGCTAAAGACATACTCCCCGTGGATAACGAAGTTACTCGCGCTGTGTCCGGCATTCCATGGAAAGATCTAAACGAGAGATATAAAAAGTACTCTATTGTAGAGAACATAGTTCTTTCAAGAGCAGAAAAACTGGGCGTTTCAAGGGCCGTTATCGATGAGTACATAAATGTTGTCTTGAAGAAGATGAGCTTCATCAAAATATACTTTGATGAGACGCTTTCTCGGGGAGAGTAGAGTGTTACACTAGGTTAATTCTCCCCTTAATAACTCTAATATACTGTCTCCTTGCTAGATGTATTAAAATTGTCCTAGCGTTCCGCTTTTCTAAGCCAAGCTCCTTGGACAGCACTAAGACAGCGTCCTTGATAGTCAGCGTCCCATAAGTAGCCATAGTAGCTTTAAGGACCTCGTACGCCTTTCCGTAAATCCCCGGAGGTTTTTCAATTATTTCTATGTCATCCGCGCTGAAAGTGAATACAACACTTATGCCTTTATTTAGACTTTTCAACTGATATAAATTACGAGTTAGCCTTGATAGGTAATGTTTCGTGTAATTAACTAACTTAGCTACCTGGCCTGGCTTAACAAGAGCCAATACGTTTTCAGATTTACACCCCTTCAGAGCTCTTACATCCCCGGGTAAGTATAAGATAGCCAAGAAGTCCTTGCCAATAGGTAGCTCGCTCGTGTTGCTGTAGAGAGTAGCTCTTTGGAGTAATTCCTGCGGAATATACTTAACTATTGTTCCTCTTTCGTCAAATAATCCAACTCTCATATCTTTTATTAATGCCTCCTTAATCACCAGTATTGAGAGTTTGATCAAAGAACTTGTGTAATGCGAAATTAGCATATTTCTTCCATAGATAAGTAGCTCGAAGAGCTCTTCTCTCTTCAAAGCAACCATCAAGTACTTATAGTTTAATTATGAATTAAAAACAGGGTAAGCAACATGCTTAAAGCCTACTTAGAATGGCCTTTGCAGATAGAACAAGCTATCGCTAACTGGGGCTCTTATACCCTTAATGCTGAGTTCGACGAGGTCGTCGTTATCGGAATGGGCGGGAGTGGAATAGTAGGAGACTACTTAAACTCTCTATCCGTGGACAGCTGTAGAATCCCAATTCATGCACTAAAGTCGTATTTAATCCCAAGCTTCGTAGGAGAGAGAAGCCTTGTTGTTGCTGTGAGCTACAGCGGAGACACTATAGAAACTCTGCTTGCTTTCAAGAAAGCAATTGAAAGAAGGGCTAAAATAGTGGCTGTATCAAGCGGAGGTAAGCTGAAAGAAATGGCGCTTAAATATAACGTACTGTATATTCCGCTACCTAGCGGTTTATTGCCTCGAGCATCTCTACCGATAATGCTGTACACTGCTCTTGGACTTCTTGACTCTAGTGGGCACACCATAGTGTCAAAAAATACTGCTCTCGAGAGCCTGGCGTTCTTAAGAGGTTCCTTGCCTGTAGCGCTTCAGATATCAACCAAGATAGCTCAGTGGATTAACGAGAGCGTAGTGGTTGGGAGGAGGTTGCTTGTTATCGCGTCCCACACCCCGCTCGAGGCGCTAGCTATTCGAGGTAAAAACGAGCTAAACGAAAACAGCAAGCTCATAGCCAAAGTTGATGTTGCACCTGAGTGGATGCATAACGATATCGTAGGCTACGAGAGCTCTTTCCCTCTCGAACTAAGTGTAATTGAAGTAGTAGACCCCGATAACTCAATAGGGAGAAAATTAGTCGAGTTCATGGAGAACGTGTACTTGAACAGTGGCGCAAGGCTATTTAGGCTTGATCTAAAGGGCAGGAACACCCTAGAAAAAATAATGTTCGGAAGCATAATATGGGGACTTGCAAGCGTGTCCCTCGCAGAACTGAGAGGGCTCGATCCTTTGTCAACCAAGAGCATCCAAATGTATAAAGAGAGGGCACACGAAATATACTCCGAGAGTAGCTTATAGTCAGAGTTAAAAAGTCTCCATACATAAACAAAACTAGAACAAAAAGGGGCCGTAGTCTAGCCTGGCTAGGATGCGGGGCTTGGGCCCCCGTGACCCGGGGTTCAAATCCCCGCGGCCCCACTAGTAGTGTGACGCAGCGCTTTTACATTTTAAGTGATTTGAAGCAACGTAACTATATCGCATGTTTCTCGAGAGGTTGCACTACTAGAGTTCTCCATCCTCTTATTTACTTGCAATGCCTCACTCTTTTGATAGCTAAGTACTTGAGCACGCAGTAGCCTTTTAAATTATAGAATGAGCTGAGCTCCAAATGCGAGTTACAAAACAGATTGTGAAACAGAAGTTGCGTTGTTTTTCTAAAAAGAGATTAGTTGTGCTCTAGGCGCGATGCATTAGAGCCCTTGCTTTCCTGCCTTTCTACTTTTCGTTTAACTTATTCTTGTACTAATTTATTTAGTAATGGGATCTATTGATGACCTCGCGGCAATTTACCACATGGGCAATCTCTAGACGTGGAGATATTAGGAGCTAATCTAGAGGTATACTCATGAGGGGTAGTAATGTCGTTTAAGTGCACATTCTTCACTTTTATAGCAATAGTTAACTTAATCTTTGCGCCTCTCGGGACACCTCTATACCTAAGATGTGAAAATGTTGAAGGGTATCGCCAAGGACTTGCGATCGTAACTTTCTCTGCTAGTGGCTTAGGAACTGATGTCTTACTTGATTCAGTGGTCATAGTAGTTGATGGAATTGGCTATACTTTGCGCGACCTACCGAAGAGCTTTACATGGCCTATAGACTCATTTCACACATTTCAATGGAGCGAGGTTGTTGAATCCACAGCTGAGGGAAAACGATATGTTTGGAATTCAACGAGCGGTATTTCAACTGGTGCAGGGGGCCTCTTAATTGTTCCTGCCGACGGCGGGACTATTACAGCAGAGTATAAAGCACAATACTTATGGGTTATTTCAGCCGAGGGATTGGGGGATGATGTATACTTTCCGCGTAGCTTAGTTTCAGTAGACGGAGTCTATATAGACCTTGAAAGCCTTCCCTTTGGGCTCTGGTGGGATAAAGATTCACAACATGTATGCTGTTTCGAGAGGTACGTCTTATCAACATCGGGATATAAGAGGTACGCGGCAGATGATCCACTCTGTGTAAATTTGACAGTTTTATCATCAGGGGCCTTAAATAAAATATATCACCCAGAGTATAGAGTTTACTTGGGAGTAGGGAGAGGCAACGGGACAACAGATCCTCCGCCTGGAGAGTATTGGATTGGCGCCGGTGATTATTTATTCATTAGGGCTATTCCTAGTACTAACTACGCTTTTGATGAATGGTCTGAACTATACGCAGAGTGCTCTACTTATGGTAAGTATGATAACCCAACAGCTATAAATGTGTGCGGACCAATAGGCATTATAGCTCAGTTTAGGCAAATTAAGCCCTTTGACTTTGCTGTCTCTGTTAGCCCTATCAGCGTTACGGTGTACAAAGGTGGATCGGCGCTGATCGGAGTTGTAGTTTTTGGTGAGGGAGAGCCTGTTAAGGACGTTAATCTTTACGTTTCAGGTGAGCCCCCAGGCATTTCCTGTACTTTAGGCACTGAATCTGGTCTGCCGCCTTTCTCTACTTCGCTCACTATATCAGCAAGTCGAGATGCTCGAGCGGGAACTTACGTGTTGAAAATTGTTGGCGTTAGCAATAACATTACAAGAGAGCAGGAGCTTTCAATAACAGTCCTAGAGCCTCAAGGAGCCCCGGAATTGCTTCCTTGGGCACTGCCTATAATTATAGCCTCTTTGTTGCCCATTGCTTTATATATTTTGATCAGATCGCGCAGAAAATCTCCTTAGATAACAAGCCTTTTTGCTCTGTTTTACCTTCAACTTCGGCAAAATGGGCTTTTATTAGCTGTGAATAGTAGGCTTTACTGAGTTAATTTTCCTAGGCTGGGATTAGAGATCGAGGTCCGGTTTAACTAACTCTCCCCCTTAGGAGTATGTGAGCCAATCTATTGAAAATATGATCTTCCTTTATAATTTCCCTGAGCTTTGCGATCGTTTTTTCTATACTGTAATTTACACGGTGAACTGTGAACTCTGTTTTATCGGCGTCAAAAACTCCATATGATGCTCTAAAGTCCCCATCCCTCGGTTGACCTACGCTACCAGGATTCAAAATAAATGCTCTATCTACTTCGATTTTCGCTGGAATATGGGTATGACCAGAGAGAATAATGCCTTCCCACTTTTTGGAGTAACTTGCCAGAGAAAAATTCCTCTTCTTGTAGATAGTCATCTTACCTAGCTCATCCAAAGGCAAGCTAGGCAGCATGTAGCCATACAGGGGGTCTCTAGGACTCCCGTGAACTAATAGCATCTTTAAAGAGTTGAAGTTTAACTCAAATGAAACGCTCAAGTTTCTCAAGTACTTCATTTGATCTTTAGATAGAAACTTCAGCGATATATTTTCCCTAGTGTACACGCTAAGATCATGTGTTTTCTCCCCGCAGCGGCAGTCTACGCCATAGGATACAGCGTGGTCGTGGTTCCCCCTAACAACGACGTCCGGCTTTAATTCAGTAATTAAATCGACCACAACATGTGGCTCGGGACCGTAATCAACTAAATCCCCAAGAACCCATATTCCGTCGTACGTAGAGACGTGATTCAATACCGCCTCTAGAGCCTCAACGTTTCCGTGTATATCTGACAAAACTAGTATTTTCAAAGGTTTTCCCCACGAGCGTGCTCCAAAGTAAGTTACAGTAAGTTACATTTAAATTGATGAGGATCAATGTATGCCTTACCAGGATGCAAGGACCAGTGTGACAAGCTCAGTTTTCCCCTCATTATTGTCTCTCTTGAATACAGCCTCGCCTCTTCTGGGGAGCATTAATACTCCGCCAACAGAACGGAATTTTTCCTCACAAATTAATAGCTTATTCAACAAATAACGATGCAACAATTGTAAAAAATAAAAACTAAGGCTTGCTTTTGCTTCTACTCTTTCTCAATAGTTATAGCACCGACGGGGCAGGCACCAGCTGCTGTTTTAGCGCACTCGTACAACTCTTCAGGTATTATGCCTATTGATATATTCTCATCTTTCTGGGTGGAGTACTTGTCGACAACTCTGTTCTTGAGATCTCCGCTGTCTAGCAAGAATATCTCAGGACAAACGGAAGGTGCTACTCCACATCCAATGCACTTAACTCTGTCAACGATAACTTTAAATTTAGCCAATTAATTCACCCCCTGAAGTTAATAACGAAGATAGGATAATATATAAAGTGAAGTTCTCAGCATTTTTTCTACTTCTTTTTGGACAAAGAACAAACCGCGAGTCAGACAGGGTAACGCTCTTCATCTTCTCAGGTTACCGTCGTATCATCACAGCCAAATCCTCTATTTCTCGTTATGCTCTTTATATCTTTTTATTTATTTGCCCCTATGCCTCTATCTTGGTGAAGCTTTATACCCCGAAATCAGCCCAGTAAACGAGCTTATAGAGTAGCGCGAGTCAACTTAGCTTTATTGAGTATAGCTTGCGGTCTTGCGTTAATGTTGGTTGCAGCATTTATCTCAGGAACTTATGAGCTTTGGGTTTATTTCACTATTTTAGGCGATGAGAGGCTTTACCTTTTACTGAGCATCGTAATTTACTATTTTACGCCAAACATCAGCAACGGGTTGCTGTTGATTTCCTCAGTTCTGATCTCCGGTTCAATAAATATCTCTCTCAAGTACATATTTAATTTACCCAGGCCCCCTGACCCGCTAGTCCAAGTTGAAGGTCCTGGCTTCCCAAGTGGACACGCTCAGATAACTTCTTCATTTTGGTCGGCTAAATCTTTAATATACAAGAAGAATGCATTAAGTGCTCTTGCTTTAATAATAATCTTGGGCGTTTCCATTAGCAGGGTTTACTTGAGAGCTCACTACCTACATGACGTCTTTTGGGGAGCCGTACTAGGTATTTTGATAGGGCTGGCTTGCTACGGAGTCTCTACATTCAGCGTTAAGCGCGATTTCTATATGCCCTTCATTTCTCTGCAAGCTTTCGTCTTAACGCTGTCTATTATCAACTTGAGTTTTCTAAGTGGGGATAAACACGCAAGTTCGTCGCTAGTGGGCTTAAGTGCAGCTGTTTTATTAACAGTAGTTTTTTGTAGAGGCCAACTGAAGGAGAGTTCCCCTGGAGGACCTCTTCTGAGAGGGGTTCTCTCTGCGGCTTCTTCTCTATTGCTTCTCGCAACTCACTACTACACCCTTGGGGTAGATGTCTTCATCAGAAGTGCTTGTTTCTTCCTATCGGGATTGTTAGTCTTTCTACTTCCATTCGCATTAATGAGCTATTCTAAGCGCGCGCAATAGCTAACTCTAAGGTAACTTGCTCAACCAGAATGCAGCCATGCCTAGTGCCATTGCTTGGAGGGTCTTCCGCCTCGTACCTTCAAGTACTTCCCTATCGCTTAGTCGAGTTAATGCCCTAAACATAGAGTATGAGTAAAGTATTGAAGCAATTGTAATTAACACCTTATACACTCCTCCTGCGCTCAAAGTAGTTGTCGCTAGACCTAGTATTGATCCTATTAAACTCACAAATAGCGTTGCCCTTGAGGCTTTCTCTACGCCTAGAGCAGTTGCTATAGTCCTATAAGAATGAATTCTGTCTCCCTCTACATCCTGAATGGCCTTTAGGAACTCCCTTCCAAGCGTAACTGTAAATATTGTAAATGAAAATAGTACTGTAAAATACAGATCCCTAGCTGGGAGGCCAGTAGCTACGTATCCGTATATCACAGGGCCTGTAGTAGAAAACGCCACGAGGAAGTGGCTCCACCAGTGCCGTCTGAGAAAACTATATGCTATTCCAACCACAGCGTAGAGTAAAGTCACCGCGAATAAGGTTAAGCCAAAAAAGAAATTCAACACTATTGAGAGCAGCGCCATGTTGATTGCAATAGTTAGAGCGGCGCGTATACTTAGATCTCCCCTAGGTAGAGGTTTCCAAGGCTTGTTTACTTTATCTACTTCTAGATCAACAATATCGTTAATAATCATACATGAGCCTGTCAACGAAAAACCAGTAATGAACCCTATAACTAATAGCGAATGCAAGCTAGGATTAAGGCTGTACTCTACGTAAACTAAAACGGAAAGCAACGCCCCAACACCACTTAAAAGGGCATTTGGAAATCTCACGAGCTTAATATATGTGTCAAGCCCCAAAAGCAAGTCACCGTGTAAAAGAGTATAGAATAGGAATCATAAAAGAACAAATGCTATCGATGTAACAATTGACATCTTGTAGCGCCACAGAGAGGCCTAGATCAAGTCTATACACAGATCCGCAGAGCGTGCAGTATTCAACTGTGGCCCGCCCCCAGGCGAGCTGTAGCTTCGGGCGATTGGGAGCGGCAGGCTGAACCCCTCGGGAAAACCCTTAGGGCTTACACCCCCGCTCCATCAACCCCGTCTTCTGCGGGAGCCCGTACCGCCGAGGCATACACCCCGACGGAAGGCCGCCTCTTCTCGGGGAGGAGTTCCCGCTTAGATGCTTTCAGCGGTTACCCCTTACGGCGTGGCTGCCCGGCGTTGCCCGCCAGGACAACCGGTACACCAGAGGCCGCGCCGCCCCGTTCCTCTCGTACTGAGGGCAGCTTCCCCTCAGGCGGCCCGCGCCCCCCGCGGGTAGAGCCCGACCTGTCTCACGACGGTCTAAACCCAGCTCACGTTCCCCTTTAATGGGCGGGCAGCCCCACCCTTGGGGGCTGCTGCACCCCCAGGATGGGAAGAGCCGACATCGATGTAGCAAACCGCGGGGTCGATGGGAGCTCTCACCCGCGACGACCCTGTTATCCCCGGGGTAACTTTTCTGTCATGCCCGGCCCCCACCGAAGGGGGCACGAGCGTTCGCTAGGCCACGGTTTCCCGGCCGGACCCCTTGTGTTCAAGGGTCCGGTCAGGCCGGCTTTTGCCCTTGCACTCTACGGCGGGTTTCTGACCCGCCTGAGCCGACCTTTGGGCTCCCGTGTTATCTTTTCGCGGGTGTGCCGCCCCAGCCGAACCGCCCACCCGGCGTTGTTCCCCGGGCAATTCCCCGGGGTAAGGCCCTCAGACCACGGTAGGTGGTGTTTCATTGCCGCCTCCACCGCACCCGGAGGTGCGGTTTCACCAGCTCCCACCTACGCTACGCACCATAGCCCAGGGGCCAGCGCCGGGCTGCGGTAAAGCTCCACGGGGACTTATCGCCCTGCGGGGGGTTGCCGGCCTGTGCACCGGCTCCGTGTATTCACGGGGCCCCAGGCCAGGACAGTGGGGACCTCGTTGATCCATTCATGCGCGCCGGAACTTACCCGGCAAGGCATTTGGCTACCTTAAGAGGGTCAGAGTTACCCCCGGCCTTCAGCGGCGCTTCGCCGGGTTGAACCCCGGTTTCACGGACCGCCAGTGGCCAGGATTCGGCCCCCGTTCACACCCTTTCGGGCTTGCGGGGACCTATGTTTTTATTAAACAGTCAGGCCCCCCTTGTCACTGCGACCTGCGGACCCAGGGTTATACCCTAAGTCCGCAGGCACCCCTTCTCCCGAAGTTACGGGGCCAATTTGCCGAGTTCCCTGGCCTGGGTTAACCCCCACACGCCTTGGGCTTCTCACCCAGGGGCACCTGTGTCGGTTCTCGGTACGGTCGCGGGGGATCGTTCCCTACCCCCTTTTCAAGGGCCCCCGGGGTCAGCGGAAGAGCCTTACGGCCCCCATTCCCGGCTTCGGCCCCTTCTCACCATGACGGTACTCCGGGGCCTTCACCGGTTAGCCGGGTCGCGGCTATTCAGCCGCCCCCGGTCCGCCTACCCGGAGGCGTCGGAGGTAGGGCTTGCGTTGCCGCACCTACCCCCGCGGCACGGGAATATTAACCCGTTTCCCTTTCCCCGGGTCCGTGTTACGGCCCAGGTTAGGACCGGCTAACCCTCGGCCGACGACCGTTGCCGAGGAACCCTGGCCCTTTCCGGCGGAGGGGATTTTCACCCCTCTTCGCTGTTACTGCCGCCGGGATCTGCACCCGGATCGGGTCCACCGGACCTCACGGCCCGGCTTCTACCCCAACCCGGCGCCCGCCTACCAGATCACGGCTCCAGCGGAGCCGTGCTCCGGGGTCTCGGCGGCCGGCTTAAGCCCCGACCAATCTTCGGGGCCCCGCGGCTCGGCGGGTGAGCTGTTACGCACTCTTTAAAGGATGGCTGCTGTTAGGCCCACCTCCCCGCTGTCTAAGCCGCGGGACGCCCTTTAAGATTGGCACTTAGCCGGCACTTAGGGGCCTTAACCCCGGTCCCGGTTGTTCCCGTCTCGGCCCCCAGGCTTACCCCGAGGGCCCCACTCCCGCCTTCTGCGGTGGCCACGGGTTCGGAGTTGGACTGGGGGCCGAGGCCTTTCGGCCTCCGCACCCCCAATCCGTAGCTCTACCCCGTAGCCTACCTCTGGCGGGGCTGGGCTGAGACCCACTTCGGCGGGAACCAGCTATCACCGAGCTTGATTGGTCTTTTGCCCCTAGACGGGGGTCATGGGAACGAGTTGCACGTCAGAACCCTTTCGGGCCTCCACCGGGGTTTCCCCCGGCTTCACCCTGCCCCCGCCTAGATCGCTCGGTTTCTGGTCCCACGGCAGTGACTCCGGGCCCTTATCGGACCCCGCCCCTCGCCGGGTATAACCCGGTTGCGGGCATGTCGGTTTCCCTACGCCTACGGGGCTTTGACCCCCTTAGGCTCGCCACTGCCGTGGACTCCCCGGCCCGTGTTTCAAGACGGACGGTGCGACCCTGGTCCACCTCCCTCGTACTCCCGGGTCACCCCGGTTTCCTTCGGGAGGCTTCACTCCTTTTAGGCCGCACCGTATGTAACCGCCCGGTTTCAGGCTCTTTTCACCCCCCTTTCGGGGTACTTTTCAGCTTTCCCTCACGGTACTAAGTTCGCTATCGGTCTCGGGACGTGTTTAGCCTTGGAGGTTGGTGCCCCCCAACTTCCCACGGCAAAACCAAGCCG
>JAWAJB010000001.1:0-481953 GCA_038888155.1 Desulfurococcaceae archaeon | reverse complement strand
CTTTTCAACAACGCTGGCGTTTTTGAGGTCGTAGACAACTACGGCAGCGTACTGAATATCCCCTCTATAAGATGAGTCGAATGCCGCTACGTAGCGCACATCGCTCAGGTTCAACGGAGGCGTAGCCTCTAGCTCGCTCAAAACAGCACTAGCTAGAGCATGTTGTAGCTTCACTGCCCTCTCAGCGTTAAAAATTTGAACCACCTAGGTGGTGGTTACTGTATTCCCCTTTATTATTCTCTAACGTAGACTCTTAGATTGGGTGTAACAAGTTGAGGTACAAAAAGCAGGAGCTCGCTGAGATTTACAGGGAGCTCGAAGCAGAGGGCGTAGAGGCAGTTGTAATAGGCGACACTGTTGTTCAGCTAGCGCTGGGTCTCAGCGAGCTAGAGGGCGACATTGACCTGTTTGTGCTGAGCCCCAGCCCCCTCGTGGAGAGGGAATTTTACCGCGAGATAGCGGAGAGGAAGAGCTGGGAGCTCGCGGCAACAGAGATAGGGACTCCCGCACTTGTAGTCCCCCTCAGCGAAGGGCTAGTAGCTGTAGAGCTCTACGAAAACTATATGGATATAGAAATACCCGAGGATATAGTCGAGGACGCGCAGGAGCACAGGATTGATGGAGTTAAGCTAAAGGCCATTAAGCCAGAGCACTACGTAGTCCTCAAGGCAAGGCAGGGAGTGGACCTAGACAAGCTCAGAAAGCGCCTCGGAGAGCTTAAGCGAAGAGGTCTAAATTTAAAGCTAGTAGAGTGGGCTATTTCCCTTTATATGGAAGATGAGAGGGAGACTATCCGCGAGAGGCTGAGGGGCGTTGGCCTGGAGATCTGAGGGAAGCAAGTATTTAAAGGCTTTTTGCTGAAGTAGATGTATAATGTGAGGTAGTTAGAGATGCCAATAACTGACCCAGAGCTGCTCAAAATAGTGCAGGCAAGGATACTGAATAAATACGTGTGCAGGAAGTGCGGGGCGCTGAACCCGCCCGGGGCAACTAAGTGCCGGAGGTGCAAGTCTAAGGGCACGCTGAGGCCAAAGAAAGTGCTTAAAGCGGGGCCTAAGGCAGCTACTCCCTCAAAGTAAAGCTGCTCTAGCCTTTCTCCCTAAGGTACTTCAGTGAAACTGCTAAGCCTATAGCTAGAGGTATAAAGTAGTATATTCCCCTGTACGCTACAACGATATCTGGCGCCAAGACAAGAGTTAGCCCATACTCGGCTACTCCACTTCCCCCTGGCGTGGGGATTATGCTTATTGCCTGCATCAAGAAGTACGCCGAAACGCCTTCCTTTAATGCAGTCAAGGGGCTGACCGAGCCTCCGTACCTATCCACTATAAGCGGGACAACTGAGAGGCCCCAGAGCACGTGAACTAAAGCGGTCAGTAGCCAAGCTAGGATCACGCGGCTTGCTTTTACTTTGGAGCGAATTTCTGCGTAGTATGTTCTAGATGTCTTAATGTAGCCTACTAGTTTGTTCAAGCGCTCGTTGCGCAGGAGCCTTCCCATGCGGCTGTTGCCGCTGATTTCTCTGCGAACTTTAATTCTATCAATTAAATTAAAGGCGAGAACCCATGCAAATGCTGTAAGTATTGAAACGAGCAATACAGGCAAGCTCAGCGGGAGGTATGGAACGCTTACAATAGCCCCCATTAAGCAGGTAAGCACTACATCGAAGTAGACTTCGTACAGCGTGAGCATATATGCCTCTAAGTATCCCAACTTCGTGTTGCGCGAAATGTGGTATGCCCTCGCGGGCTCGCCCCCAATTGAAGAGGGAGTTATTCTAGCTAGAAGTTCACCTAGAAACCTCGCCTCAACGAACGTCCTGAAGGAGCAGCTAGAGGCGGGGTCGCAAGCTCTCACCAGCATCTTTAACCTAATAGCTGACACAAGCCAGCCAGCCATGAAAATCGCTAAAGACGCTGCTAAGCTGTGCGCGGAGAAGCTAGGCAATCCCGTGTTCATTAAGGATGAGTACAGCAAGAGCACGGCAACTACAATTAAAGCAACTACGAGCGCCTTCTTGAAGACCTCCTTGGGCACAACGCTGTTCACTAGCTTCACTCCCCAATGTAAAGAGGTGAGCCCACACTAAAAATTAACGTATTTAAGGGATTTAGTGCTTAAAACATAGTCCGTAAAGCAACTACAGGTGCGTGATGAGGCTATGGGTTTTTAGCTACAGCGAGGAGCAAGTAGATAAGCTAAAAGTAGATAAGCAGATGCTGCGCGAAATAATAAAAGAGCTCTCGAACTGGAGAGCCCACGCGACTGTCCTACTTAGCCTATACGTTCCACCAGGTAGGCCCATAAGCGATGTGCTATCCCTATTACGGCAGGAGATCTCAGTTGCTGAGAACATAAAGCTGAAGAAGACGAGAACTGCAGTGACTTGGGCTCTAAGCGTAGCCTACGATAGAGTTAGCAAGATCCCCAAAATCCCTGAGAACGGTCTCGCGCTATTCGCGGGGATGGACCCCGATACTGGCGAAACAATAACGCTAATGCTTGTGCCGCCCGAGAAAGTAACAGTTTTCTTCTATAGGACAGATAAAACCTTTCACACTGAGTTCCTCGAGGAAATGGTCTCCGAGAGCAATGTTGTAGGGCTGCTGATCATAGAGAGAGATGAAGCAACAATAGGGTTGCTTAAGGGAAACAGGCTGGAGGTAGTAGACGAGCTCGAGGGGTATATCCCGGGCAAGCACCACAAAGGTGGGCAGAGCCAGAGAAGATTTGACAGAATAATAGAGCAAATGGTTGAGGAGTTCTACAAGAAAGTAGGGGAGCACACAAACAACGTATTTCTCCCCCTCCTAGAGCAGGGCAAGCTGAAGAAAATCATTATAGGGGGGCCAGGGTACGCTAAGCAGGATTTCGTCCAAGGAAACTACCTAGATTACAGGTTGAAGCAAGTAACTTCCTCTGAGCTAATTGACGTATCCTACCAAGGTGAGGTAGGGCTCAGAGAGCTTATCATGAAGGCTGGAGACCTGCTTGAGGAGAGCGAGTACGCTGAGTCCCTAAAGTACCTCGAGGAGTTTAAGTATCACCTCGCAAAGGACGATGGGCTTGTTGTCTACGGAGAGGAGGAAGTCAAGTTAGCGGCAGACCAAGGCCTTTTGAAGGTATTGCTGGTGAGCGAGTCCAGAGGCGATATTGAAAGCTGGCTAAGGGATGCCTCAAGCCGGGGGTTAAAGGTAGTTGTCTTAAGCAAAGATATGCCCGAAGCTGATTGGTTCAACAAGACATTTGAGGGAATAGGGGGCATACTCAAGTTTAAAGTAGAGTTATAGAGAAACGATTGCGCCAGAGCCCCCTGATTTTGATGGGCCCAATGGCCTACCCTGCCTATCAGCTAGGTACTAGGAGGCGGCAACAGTAGCGAGGAACGCTCCTTTTAAACAATCAATATCCAATTTAGGGGTGAGGCACCAGTTATGAGCGTTGCATCAGCGCTTTCGAACTTTATGAGCAGCGTCTACAACTTCACACTGAAGTCGGCGTCAGCGCTAAGTAGTAGTTCGGGCAAGTTAAAAGCGCTTATTGTTGGCTCTGATGAAGCCGTTGAAGCTTTACTAAGCGATTTGCTCGCCAGCGATATATTAGAGGAGGCTATCGTCATTGGAGGTAGAACTATTGAGAGGCGCACTATCAGTGGAGCTCACGACATCAGCTTCGTAGAAGACGACGTTACCAGTGCGTTGCTAAGAAGGGATTTTAACGCGAAGCGATTCAATGTATTTTTAGCTTTAACTAACAAGGACGAGAAGAACTTTTTAGCCTTAGCTCTAGCTAAATCGCGCCGAATACCTATTCGAGTGGGCTTGTTTAGGAAGCGCGAGGTGGCAAGGCTAACAAGGGAGCTCGGCCTTGGCATCCCCGTCGTTAAATCCGAGATCGCGGCAAGCTTGCTAAGGCAGGTGTTGCTCTCCTTCACAGAGCCCGCAGAGATTTCGTCGACCAGCATTCTAGGGTATAGGCTATTCGCTGTTACAATAGCTGAGGGAGACGCTGCCGCTCGCCACAAGTTGGGGGAGATGCGCTTCGATGAGGTTGATGTGCACGTGCTAGCAGTATTCGATGGAGTTGAATTCCACACCCCCAGCCCAGAGATAGAGCTACATCCTGGGTGCTTGTTGCTAGTGTTGGCTAGGGGCCCCGAGTTCGCGCACAAAATTAGAGGATATGGGAGTGCCTAGGGAGTACAGCTGCGAGCAACTTGCTAAACCTCTCATGTCTCTTGGCTCAGCTCACTAGACTAAGTGGCCTCTTATATCGTAAAAGGTTATCTCATCGATGAGCACGTTTACCCACGAACCGTACTCCAGTGCAGTGTTGTCCTTGACAATTACTGGTATGTAGTTCGGGAGCCTAGCAACCCAAGTGCTTGTCCTCTCAGTTACGAACCCCTTAACGGTAGACTGAAGGTACTTCCTCCTGATCCTCAGACCTAAGTCGACGATAACTTCGAGAGCCCTCTTAACTCTCTCCCTTTTTACCTTAGTGTCTAGTTGCGGCATAGATGCAGAGAGAGTTAAGGGCCTAATGGTGTAGCCAGCAAGGTGGACTCTCTCGAACTCCAGCTCCTGGATAACTTTGATTGTCTCCTCGAAGTCCTCCTCGCTCTCACCGGGGTGGCCAACTATAATGTCTGTGGCTATACTGACGTCTGGTATTTTGCCTTTTATTTCTCTTACGTAGCCTATGTACTCATCAACTGTATACCTCCTGCCCATAAGCTTCAGAACTCTTTCGCTACCGGACTGTAGAGGAATGTGGAAAAACTTGAACACCCTACTGGATTCCCTAACTGCCTCAACTAAGTCTCCGAGCATGAACTTGAGGTACTCAGGATTGATCATCCCAACTCTAATCATGTACTTCCCCTTAACGTTGCTCTCTATTTCCCTTAAGAGAGCTGGTAGAGCTGGCTTCCCGTATATGTCAACTCCGTATACACCTAGATCCATACCTGTCAGCTCTACTTCTACGCCTCCTCCTTCAACTGCTCTCTTGACGGCGCTTACTACGGCTTCAACGCTGTGGCTGACTAGCTCTCTTCTAGCGTGCTTTACTATGCAGAAGCTACAGTTGCCCAAGCAACCCTCTTGTATAGGCACAGGAACTACGCTACTACCAGCGCAGATGGCAATGAGATCCCTTTTCCTCCTTCCGCTGAGCAAGAGCACTCTACCGGGGTTTTCAACTGCAATGTATATCATGTGGGCGTCTTGGGGGGAAACTAGCGAGGCTTCTGGCGCTACAGTGCTCACAGTGTAGGGTTGTGCTTTTGCCATACATCCAGCTACAATGAGCTTCTTATTCGCTTCTCTACATACTTTACTGAGTTCCTTTATCCTGCTTAGCACCCTATACTCAGTATCGAGCCTAACAGTGCACGTGTTCAAGACTACTACATCTGCTTCCTCTAGCGTGTCAGCTATTTTGTGACCCCGGTGTGCTAAGGTAACTCGCATCAGGGACTCGTCGCTCTTATTCAGCGCGCACCCGTATGTTTCAATGTACACCCGCATAGGCATAGTCGCTGCTCCTGTAAGTTATCTAAAACGTATAATAGTCTCTCTTATTTAACATAAAATAAGCTGGGAATTCGCTGGGTGTTTCTATTGAAGAGCATAAGAGAGTACAGCTACGGGGACTTGCTCGAGAGAGCTCACGTAAAGCTAGCAGGTAGGAAGGGCTCCGGCGAGGTCTTCGAGATGCCGAAAGCAGGTGTTCTCGTCATTGGGGGCAAAACAATAATCCAGAACTTCAGGGATATAGCCCAGCTGCTGAGCAGGGACGAAGAGCTCCTCAAGAGGTACTTCACTAGGGAGCTGAACGTGCCAGGCTCTGTTAATGAAGCGGGGCAGCTCGAGCTCAGAGGCAAATTTAACGCTACTGCTATAAATCAACTACTCGAGAGGTTCGTGCAGAAATACGTTAAATGCTCTACCTGCAACTCTGTGCACACAGAGCTAACCAAGAAAGGGAAGATCTTCGCGCTGAAGTGCGAAGCCTGCGGAGCTGAGTCCACGTTCCAAGCCCTTTGAGGCGAAGATGGTTACAATGGACAACCCCGCTAGGGTGTACGTGAAGGCCTACAGGTCTGGAAAAGATATCGTAGTTGCAGCCTGCGACGAGGAGCTAGTGGGGAGCCTCATAGAAGATCGCCAAAGGAACTTACGCCTGTATATAGACCCCGCATTTTTCAAGGGCGAATTGAGGGACGCGGAGTCTCTCGCTGAAATACTCAGCAGTGCTACTACAGCGAACTTAGTAGGTAAAAATGCCGTTGAGGCGGCTATAAAGGCAAGGCTAGTTCACGCCGACGCTGTTCTCCGCATAGGGGACGTGTTAGTCGCTTTCTTCACGAGGTTTTAAGATGTGGTTTTGCGTAAACTGCGGCCGAGCTCTCCCAAGAGAAGAGTTGATCAGGGGTTACTGCGTAGACTGCTTTAAGCAGAGAGTGCAGGTCCTGAGGCGAGTGCCTGAAGTCAAAGTAGTTACCTGCCCAAGGTGCGGATCCTGGCTACACAAAGGCGAGTGGAACCCGCCGTCCATAGAGACAGAGATGCTTGAAGTAGCGCTGAGCAGCGAAGTGAGAAAGAACCTCATTGAAGGAGTAGAGCTTCAGGCCGTTCACGTAATTAACTGGGAGCAGGGTGTAGGCAATACCCTTAAGGTTGAGTTCGAGCTCAACGTAGTTGTTGAAAACAAGGTGCTGGCCTTCAACTACACTGCAGAGGCTAAGAGAGCTCAGAAGATCTGCGAGCGGTGCTCGGCTAAGGCTGCTGGCAAGTACAGCTACCTCATTCAAGTTAGGTTCGCAGAGGACAGTGCGCCAAAGGGCCTCTTGAGAGATGTAGAGGCGTCTTTACTCGATGCTGCAGGCGAGGCAATTGTAGACTTAAAGGTAACTAAAGAGGGGATAGATTTAGAGCTCGACGACGGAGCAGTTGCGAGGAAAGCCGTAGAAAGCATGGTGAAGAAGTACGCAGCTCATGTAAGTAGCTCATTTAAGTCTACTAAGTTTAACGCAAGGGCAGGGAAGTGGGTAGGAATAACTACGTACTCCGTGAAGATACCAGTGTTCAGCAAAGGCGAAGTAGCTCTGTACAGGGAGAGGATTTGCATTATTCTAGATTCGCCGCGAGGGAGGAGGCTTGCTATTTGGCTCCCCGATACAGACTCATATGAGAGCGTAGACGTTAATAGCTACTGGTGTGGGCTGCTTAGGAAGCCCACGCGCGTAGAGCGCGAGGACCTAGTTGTTGAAAGCATAGAGGAAGACTACGTTACAGTGAGAGAGGCGAACACTGGCGCCACTAGGAGCATTAAGCTTGGGGGTAGATCAGCGGCGCTAAAAAGAGGCGACAAGATTTTATTAATAAGAGCAGATAATTTAGAGACACTTGTGACGAGTGAAAAGGTGATTATTTGAGCAAGAGAGGTAAAACTAGAGAGGAGCCATCGGAAATACCTCTTCCAAGCCAGCAGGAAGCAACAACTATATGCGGCGTTATAAGGCACTTAGGGGGCGACTACCTGCTAGTCAAGTGCCTAGACGGCTTAGATAGAAAGGCGCGTATACCCGGAAAGCTCCGTAAAAAAGTGTGGATCATGGAGGGAGATATGGTGCTTGTCGGGCTGTGGGACTCTGGGTCAGATAAGTGCGACATCATTCACAAGTACACTAGGGGCGAAGTCCACAGATTAGTGGAAAGGGGCGTTATACCTAAGGAGTTCGTCGATGCAATTAGTGGATTGGTATGAAGCTTGATGAGCTGGATAAGCTAATTAGAGATAAAACAAAGCGCTGGGAGAAGAGAGTTAAAGACCGCGACCTGTTTGAAGTAGTGGACGAGGTATTTGACAACTTCACAGTAATGAACATCATAGAGCTGCATAGGAAAGGAGTGCTCGGGAAAATAAATGGGGTAGTTAGCGCAGGGAAGGAGTCTAAGGTTTACTTAGGAGTCGATAAGCTTGGAAAGAAGCTAGCGGTTAAGATATACTTAGTGAGCTCTGCTGAGTTCAAGAAGAGCATTCATAAGTATATAGCTGGAGATCCTAGGTTTGAGGGGCTTAAAGCAAGGGATATGAGGTCTCTAATAGTAGCTTGGGCCCAAAAGGAGTACAGAAACCTCATTAAGATGAGCGAAGCGGGAGTCAAGGTTCCCCAACCCGTTTCTTGCGTAAACAACGTTCTCGTCATGGAGTTCCTCGGCGAAGATAGACACCGCTATCCCCTCTTAGTTGAAATATTTAGGGATTTAACAGAAGAGGAGCTCAATGAAATATATCGCTTAGTAGTAGAGGAGCTGGAAAAAATAGTGTGCGGAGCTGGGCTTGTTCACGGCGACTTCTCAGAGTACAACGTTGTTGTGAAGCCAGGGCCAGATATAGCAGTTATCGATGTCAGTCAAGCAGTAGACGCGGGTCACCCAAATGCACTCGACTTCTTAGTTAGGGATGTAGAAAATATTTATAGGTTTTTTACAAAAGATGCAAAAATTGAGCCCAGCACTCGTAAAGAAGATATTATAATCAGGTTAACAGCATGTCTCGAGAAGAAAAGGGGCGCCTAACTGTAGGGGTAACGAGGATCTACGAGAAAATACCCGCTGATAGAATAGGCGTGCTACTGGGGAAGAACGGCAGGGTGAAAAAAGACTTAGAGGAAAAAACCCGAACGCTTCTTTCTGTAGATCCGGAGTCAGGAAACGTAATAATAGAGCCAGCCTTCCCCGAGACAACAGCCCTAGAGCTCATGAAGGCCCAGAGCGTCGTTAAAGCCATTGGCCTGGGCTTTAGCCCTGAGCGAGCATTTAGGCTCTTAGAGGAAGACCAAGTGCTCGAAGTAATTGACGTGAGGCAGTACGTTGGAGATAAGCCAAATCACCTGAGGAGGGTGCTCGGCAGGGTAATTGGGGAGGAGGGCAAAGCTCGTAGAGTCCTCGAGGAGCTAACGGGGACGCATATATCAATTTACGAGCCCTACGTCGCTGTTATAGGGGACTACGAGACGGCAAGTATAGCCAAGAAAGCCGTTGAGATGCTAGTTGAAGGTAGAGCGCACTCTACTGTGTACAAGTACGTTGACCAAGAGATGTTCTCGCTGAAAAGGAGGAGGGTAACCGAGCTCTGGAAAAAGGGCGAGCCTTAACCTCGCTTTAAACTTAAAATATGCCTTCACTTCTACATAATAGTCTTGAAGTAGAGGACTTAAGAGGCAACCAATGAAGATAGAGCCCGGGTTTTACTCTGTACATCCATGAAGAAAAGGCCCGCATTACGAGGTTGTCTCTTGCTGCGCGTAGGCGGACATCTATAATTAAAATGCCCTGTGGACTACTAGCACTTCAACCTGGCTTACGCCTGGCAACTGACCTATTAACTCTTCGAGGGGCTCTGTGCCTCCCTCTGTGCTCTCTGGGATTAAGACCAGTAGCCTTAAGGCCTTTAAGCCGAAAGCTATGGGCTCCTCATCCCAAGCCTCAAGGCTGTACTGAGAGGGTAGCTTCTTCTTGAGTTCGGCAACCAGCTGCTCGAGGCTAACTGAGATATCCTCTGGGAGCACCCTTAGTATAACTGCGACCTTGGACACTGTAGCCACCTCAAGGACCCTTAAAGCCGCAGCTCGGGCAAGTGTACTCTACTGCCAGTTTGCGGCACTTCTTGCATCTTCTAATAATGCTCTTGCCGCAGCTTGGACACGGGAACTCTACCCCGTATTCCCCGGGCGTGAACGGCCTTCGGCAGCTACTGCAAATAGCTGTTGTGGCTGTCTCGTCTATTTTTACGTCTTCTCTTAAAGCGTAGCTCAAAGATGCACACCTCTATAAACCATGTATCGGGCTTTTTCATGTATTTAAAAGCTTATAAATATCGCCATAACTAATACGCGTTGATTGTCCTCCTCAATATCGGTTAGGTGCAACTAAGCTACTTAAAAGGACTTGAAGTAAATTACATAAAAGCATATAACAATTCGTAGAGTGTATCCCAGGGTGTTTAGCCTCTAAGCCGGTGAACGCATGAAGCAGGTTATTGTTGTTAGAACGGATTTAAACATGAGCAGGGGCAAATTAGCTGTTCAAGTTGCCCATGCAGCTGTACTCGCGGCTATTGAAACGCGGGACAGTTTTTCCAGCTGGTTCAGCGATTGGTGGAGAAACGGGCAGAAAAAGATCGTCCTTAAGGTCTCTAGTGAGGCAGAGATCCTAGAGCTTTACAGGGCGGCCAGAGATTTAGGGCTTCCAGCTGTGTTGGTTTCCGATGCAGGGCTAACCGAGCTCCCGCCAGGAACTATAACAGCCCTAGGAATTGGCCCCGCTCCCTCAGAGAAGATAGATAGAGTAACAGGGCACTTAAAAACGCTCTAAGGAGTATTGCATGCTCCTGTACCCGCATCCACTGGACTACGCTACAGGGTTAAAGCACGTTATTACGAATAAGGTAGTTAACTTAGAGTACAGGATTTCGCCTAGCACATTTTACGTGGAGGAAGTTGTAGACTTCAGTGAAATGGGGCTAAACAACCAAAAAGGCGAGTACGCTGCCCTGAAGCTCTACAAGGAGGACGTTGAAATGCTAAAGGCCGTTGAGGTTGTTGCGAGGTCCCTCAACGTGCCCGTTGGCAACTTACACTTCTACGGGTTAAAGGATAGGAGCGCGCGAACTCTATCGTATATCTTCGTGAAGAGGTCGCTAATTGAAAAATCCGCCTTGCCAGTTGAGGCTAAGGGAATTAAGCTCGAGCTAGTTGGTTTCGTGAAGTCAAAGCCTAAGAAGTCTCACTACCGTGGGAACAAATTTAGAGTATTAATCAACAACGCTAGTGCATCTCACTACGAGATTCTCATGGATATTGCAGGCGTAATTGCTGAAGTCGGCTTACCATCATACTACGGGTACCAAAGATTTGGCTACAGAAGGTATAATTCACACGTCTTAGGAAAATACCTGCTACTCGGTAGAGAAGATCTGTTTGCCTTAGAGTTCCTTAGGAGCTTATTTCCACTTGAAGAGAGAGAAGTAGCTTACAAGCGCGTAGCAGGCCAATTTAAAGGGCTACTCTACGAAGATGCTTACGCCAAGGCTCCTCTCGGCAGCGGATTGTGGGTAGTTGTCAGGCGAGCTCGCAACATGTTCCTCGATGCTTATGCAAGCTATCTATTCAATCAACTACTGAACCTCATAATTGACAGGGGCGACTTCTCGGTGCTGCATGCACCCCTACCCATGCCTGGATGCCCTGAAGGAAGTGAGCTCTACAATTCTATAGCACAACTGGAGGGAGTTCCCCCTAAGCTACTGAAGCGGTTGCCGTGTTTTCACAGAGAGGGGTTATTTAAGCCGGAGGAGAGCAAAATTTCGCTAGCAAACGGTGTTTTAACGTATGAGTTTAAGCTGAGGCCAGGTATGTTCGCAACAGTTGTGCTGAGGGAGATCTTTAAGTGGAACCTCGCAATAGAGTAGCTTTACTCAAAAGTTATCTTTGACTTTGCTCCGCTTATCTTCTCGATTAGAGACTCATACTGTTCCTTTAACTTAACTAAGTACCTCCGGTCCCTTTTTGACACCCTTACAGTTAATACCTCTTCCCCATTGGGAAGCCACACTTTGTTTATGCCGAGGAGCGAGGCGGGGGCAATTATCTGTTCAACGAGCCTCTTCAAGTCATTTGTTTGCTCTACCACTTTTACCTTCTTTCCTACAGCGCTTGAGATCTCCCTCTCGAGAGTGAGTAGCTCCTCCCCCTCGAAACCATCTTTTAAAAGAACGAAGATCTCGTCATCTAAACTAATGGACTTTACGTACTCCCCCTTTCTTAAAAACTTTAGCTTGTCCTCTAATGCAACTAGCGCTTTTAATACTAGCAAATCGTCCTCGGCAACTAAGTTAGCCTCTATTTTCCTTTGGCATGAGGGGCAAAAAGCGCCGCTCTTTATACATATTTTATCTAGCGGGTATTTCAAGTCTCACTGCACCACTTTAACTCAAAGCAACCTCAATATTAAAATAATGAAAGGTTTTTAATACCTTATTAACACCAATTATAGTGAGATGACGAGCAGCGGGCCCGTAGCTCAGCTAGGCAGAGCGGCGGGCTCCAGACCTCACTACGGGTCGATTGACTGCAAAGGATGATAGCGGTCTGGAGAGCGGGGCGACCCGTAGGTCGGGGGTTCAAGTCCCCCCGGGCCCACTGCGAGCTGTTTTTGAACAAGAAGCGCTTTTAACCCTAAATACCCTCAGTAGTGTTAGTGGGTAAGGGCCCGTCGTCTAGCCTGGTTAGGACGCTGCCCTGACAAGGCAGAGGTCCGGGGTTCAAATCCCCGCGGGCCCATGGTATAATACCCACCTTTACCAATGAGTCTAATAGATTCGTGGTGTTACCTGGAAATGCTGTACTCAGTGAGGTTAGCGTTAAGAGTCGAGGAGGCAGATGAAAATGCAATGCCCTGGGGAAGAGTGGAACTAGACCCAGAAGTTATGAGGAAGTTTAGAATTACGCAGGGAGATCTTCTATTAATTGAGGGCGAGAGAGAGACTGCAGCGTTTGCCATTACTGGCAAAGAGGAGGACCAGGGCAGAGGGTTAATTAGAATGAACAAGCTCACCATGAAAAACGCTCGAGTTGAAGCAGGAGACGTTGTATATGTTGAAAGAGTAGAGCCCAGGTTTGCTAAAGTGCTAAAGCTCGCCCCCACTAACTTTCACGCCCCTGTCGATGCAAGCATTTTAGGTAAAATAAGGCAGAGCTTGCTCATGTGCCCTGTACATGAAGGAGATGAAGTCCTTGTAGAAATAGAAAAAGTAAAGATACCCTTTAGGGCTGTTTCGATTAAGCCGCGAGGACCTGCAGTAGTCTCGGAGGAGACTGAGGTAATAGTTTTCGACGAGCCTATTAGCGAAATTCCCCGCGTAACATTCGAGGATATCGGCGGACTGACTTCAATTATTAGCAAAGTGCGAGACTTAATAGAGCTCCCGTTCAAGTACAACAAGGTTTTCAGCAAGTTAAATGTAGAGCCCCCTAAGGGAATCCTGCTCTACGGGCCGCCTGGATGCGGAAAAACGCTGCTAGCGAAAGCAGTTGCAAACGAACTTAACGCCCACTTCATAGTGATAAACGGCCCCGAGATAATGAGCAAGTTCTACGGAGAGTCTGAGCAGAGGCTAAGGGAGATCTTTAAATTAGCGAAGAAGAAGGCAAAGAAGTACCCTGCTATAATATTTATCGATGAGCTAGACGCTATCGCGCCAAAGCGCGACGAAGTCACAGGAGAAGTGGAGAGGAGAGTAGTTGCACAGCTACTAGCCTTAATGGATGGGCTGGAGAGCAGGGGAAACGTGATAGTAATAGCTGCCACTAATAGGCCTAACGCTATTGACCCAGCCCTGAGGAGGCCTGGCAGGCTAGATATTGAAATAGAGATCCCCATGCCCGATAAAAAGGGCAGGCTCGAAATACTGAGCGTTCACACAAGGCGCCTAAAGGAGCTTGGCGCGCTCTCCCAGGATGTTGACTTGGAGAAATTGGCCGAGATTACACACGGATTCACGGGCGCAGACTTAGCTGCGCTAGTCAAGGAGGCAGTTATGAGAGGCGTGAAGAAGGCTATAGAGAGCTCAAAAAGCAATGACCAAGAGAACATTTTATCGTCTATCTTAATAGGGTACGATGACTTTTTAGCCGCCTATAGGGGCATTGTTCCCAGCGGCTTGAGGGAAATATACATTGAAGTGCCTGACGTAACCTGGAAGGACGTAGGGGGATTAAGCGAGGTTAAGCAGGTGCTCAGGGAAAACATTGAATACCCCCTGAAGAGCCCAGAGATTTATGAAAAGTACGGCATAAAGCCTCCCAAGGGGGTTTTACTCTACGGGCCGCCTGGATGCGGAAAAACGCTGCTAGCGAAAGCAGTTGCAAACGAGAGCAGCGTTAATTTTATAGCCATAAGGGGGCCTGAAATACTCAGCAAGTGGGTTGGGGAGTCCGAAAAGGCTGTTCGCGAGATTTTCAGGAAGGCAAGAGTTCACGCGCCAACTATCATTTTCATTGATGAAATAGATGCGCTGGCGCCTATTCGCGGGCTTAACGCCGATTCTGGGGTTACAGAGAGGGTTGTTACACAGCTAATTACAGAGCTGGACGGAATTAAAGACTTAGGCAATGTTGTCGTTCTTGCAGCTACAAATAGGCCAGACCTTGTTGATCACGCGCTTCTGCGCCCTGGGAGATTTGATAAGCTCGTATATGTCCCGCCCCCAGACTTCAAGGCGCGGCTAGAGATACTCAGGATACACACAAGGTTCCTGCCGCTGTCTGCTGACGTTGACCTGTACGAAGTTGCCCAAGCTGCAGAGAACTACAGCGGAGCAGATCTAGAGGCTCTAGTTAGAGAGGCCTTAATGCAGGCTCTAAGGGAGAGTATTTCTGTTAAATACATTGAGAAACAGCACTTCCACAAAGCCCTTAACGCCGTTAAACCGAGCCTGAGCGACGACCTAATAAAGTTCTACATAGAGTGGAACGAGAAAATAAGGAGAGTTCCCCCCAGAGCTGGGTTTAAGCCGTATATTTACGTGTAGAGCGGTGAGCCTTCCTTGAAGAATTCAGGTATGTGGAAGAAAATACCCCTCCATAGAGCTGTACTAGAAATTGTTATCTCGAGATCCGAAGGTATATCTGAAACAAAACTAGTCGAGACGTTAAAGAAGGAGTACGAAATTGAGCCTACCCACCCGGAGCTCTACCATACCCTCATGAAACTTGAACTACAGGGACTAATCCACGTAGAGTCCGTTGGCAGGGAGTTCGTGATTCGCCCATCATCACAAGCGCTACACTACTTTTCTACAAGAGCTTAGCCCCTTTAAACAAATAATAGCGTTAAAAGACATAGATTCTAAGTGGGTGTTCCTGTGGGCGTAGACCTCAAGGACCTCATCCCCGACAACCTGAAGTTGCGAATAAGCGACTTAAGGGCCCTGCGAGGTAAGGCGATTGCTATAGATGCCTACAACGCGCTCTACCAGTTCGTCACTGCTATAAGGCAACCCGATGGAACACCGCTAATGGACAGCCAGGGCCGAATAACAAGCCATCTCAGCGGGCTCTACTACAGGACAATAAATCTCGTAGAGAATGGAATAAAGCCAATTTACGTCTTCGACGGCAAGCCTCCAGAGCTTAAAGCCAAGGAGATAGAAAAGCGAAGAGCTGTTAGAGAAGAAGCGGGCAAGAAATACGAAGAAGCTGTCAAGCTAGGCGACATTGAGGCTGCGCGCAGATACGCTGCTATGGCCGCTAAGCTAACAGACAGTATGGTGAGCGATGCTAAGGCTCTCCTAGATGCTATGGGCATCCCTTGGGTTCAAGCTCCCGCAGAGGGAGAGTCTCAAGCTGCATACTTAGCTAAATGCGGCGATGCCTACGCAACGGCGTCCCAAGATTACGATAGCCTCTTATTCGGCTCGCCTAGGCTGGTTAGGAACCTGACTATTAGCGGCAGGAGAAAGCTCCCAAGGAGAGAAGAATACGTAGAAATAGTCCCTGAGATGATCGAGCTAAGTAAACTACTAGACGCGCTCAACATTACACATGAAGCGCTAGTTGACATAGGCATACTTATTGGGACAGACTACAACCCAGATGGATTTGAGAACATTGGGCCTAAAAGGGCATACCAACTAATTAAAGTCTACGGTAGCGTTGAAAAGGTGCCCAAGATAGTGCTTAAATCTGAGCTCGAAGTAGATGTTGTAGCAATCAAGAAGTACTTTTTAAACCCCCCAGTTTCAAAGAGCTACAGAATAGAGTGGCGAGAACCCAATATCGTGCAGATCGCCGATATCCTCATTAAGGAGCACGACTTTGACAGGGAAAGAGTTGAGAACGCCTTTGAGAGATTACTAAAGGCTTACAGAGAGCACATTAAGGGCGAGCAATTGGGGCTCACTAAGTGGTTGAAGAAGTAGCAAGCTAGGTGCGCAATTATTTTACATTCTAAGCCTCCAGCCGTATTCGCCTACAAGTGGCACAAATATGCACTCTATTCCCCACCTTTTGAGCAGCTGGTTGCTTCTCTTTTCGAGAACTAGTAGCCTTTGAGAGTGGAGGCTACCAATTGGTATTACGAGTCTGCCCCCCTCGGCGAGCTGGTCTAGGAGCGGTTTGGGGACATCTGGCGCCCCCGCAGTTACTATTATTCTGTTGTAGGGCGATTTCTCGGGATACCCCAACGTGCCGTCGCCCAAGACTACGGTGACGTCCTCGCCGTAGCCAGCTTTAACTAAGTTATTTTTAGCGAACTCTATTAGCTCTGGAACTCTCTCAACGGTGTATACGTGGCCTCTCTTATTGGGGTCCTGCCTAGCAACAATATTTGCAAGTACAGCAGCTTGATAGCCAGAGCCAGAGCCAACCTCAAGAACTGTATCGCCTGGTTGTGGGTCGAGCTCTTCTGTCATTATGGCAACCATATGTATTGCACTTATAGTCTGGCCGTAACCAATAGGTAACGGGGAATCCACGTAAGCGTATTCTCTTAAGTTAGTTGGTATGAAGAGCTCCCTTGGAACAGCGAGGAGGGCTTTTACTACCTTAGGGTTGCTCAAGTAGCCTATTTGTACGAGGTAGTCGACAACTCTCCTCCTCTGCTCTTCATAGGTCAATTAATTTTACACCACTTATACTTATTTGAAGGCCGCTAAATATCTAAGTCCTAATATCTAAGATTACCTAATTTAACTTAAACTATGGAGAGAGGGGCGGTATGGCCTGCCTTGAGGTAATTAAGGCTAAAGGGCACCCTAATATAAAGGCTTCTCACAGAACTACCTTTGAGGTAACAAAGGAGAGCTTTTTAACTCTGCGGGGAGACTGCATAATAGGTGTTTCGGCCGACAAAGCTGCTTTTGATTTAAGCGAAGAGTTCAAGGAGTGCCTGAGAAAAGAGAGCTCCACGCTCTTAGTCGTACTTGAAGTAGAGGAAATTAGAGATTTCATTCAAGCCAAAGGGCATCCAGACTTGCTCTTGTGTGATAGAAGTAGGGTAATAGTTCGTAAAAGCAACTACATAGAGCCGGCTACAATTGGTTTAATGGCCAATAAAGCTGCTCAAGATATTGACCGCGAGTTAATAGCGAGGCTTAAAGACCCCTTAGCAACTCTCTCCGTTGTGCTTATATGTTATTAGGCTTCCTTATATCGCACCTAAAGATCCCCGTTCTAGGCGAGTACTCCAATACTTCTCTGCACCCGCTAATGAACCAGCCCCTAAGCCGCTCTGCGGCGCTGATTTTAGCGTCCTCTACGCTTGAAGAGTGCATGTATAAGTGAAGCACTCCACCCGGCTTGAGGAGCTTTTCGTATACTTCTACGTAATCGAGGCTCTTGAGCGGCAGGTCTGCTATTACTCTATCTGCTCTTCCCTCGGATAAAACTGACGGAAGTTCGGCTGAGTCGAGGTTGAGAGGTATTATTGTTCCCCTGAGACCCTTCCTATTCATGCTAATGTTCTCTACTAGGAGGTCGTAAGCCGCAGGGTTAATGTCGTTCGCTATGACTAGACTTAACGCGGAGGAGGCTACATGAAGCGAGAAGCACCCTACTCCGCTGAACGCGTCAACAATTACCTCTCCCCCTTTAACTAGCTTAGCTACTCTACGATGCTCTTCTGCTAACCTAGGGTTGTAGTACACATCGCCCAGCGTTATTTTAATTTTTATTTTATACTCTTTTACTACGACGTCCCTTACTTCCTCTCCCCAGAGTAGCCTTAAAACTGGTCTCCTGTATACATCTGCTGTCTCTTCTTTAACCCATATTGCCCTTACTCGCGGGTATACCTGCCTTACGGAGTCAATGACTTCCTGGAGCGACCTGTACATAAGGGCTTTCTCTCGCAAAATGACTGCCTCCCCGAGGACGTCAAGGGAGGGCATTTTAACGGCAGAGGGGGCTCTATTTCTAGGCTGTAGCGTGCACTCAAATGCCTGCTCCCTCCCAAAGGATAGCTCTATTTCATGTGAGGCTTCTAGTACTGGTATAAGCACTCGGTCTCCTACTTTTGCGATCAAGTAGCCTTCGTCTATGAGGTTCTTTTTCCTGAGCTCCCTTATAGCTCTCTCCGCTAAGTCCTTGTGAACGCTAATGCATCGAGGCATTACGCGGACCTTTAATAGCCCCTGAGTCAACTCGTGTGGAAACAATAAAAACTGATGTTTTAAATAAACAGTGGGGACTAATATAGAGTTTTTTGTGGATAAAAATGCTAGAAAAAGCAATTGTCGTTTACAAGCCAATAAATAAGTGCTTCGAGAAGGCCAGAGCTATAAGCTCTCTTCTCAGCTCGCACGGGGTAAGGGCACATATTATTACCGTAGATGATTTATCACACGCTGAGAAGGCCGACCTAAAAGAAGAGGTACCTGGGCTCGATCTCCTCGTAAGCGTGGGCGGCGACGGAACCTTTCTGAGGTCAGTTAGGGCGTTTACCTCTCCGCGCAACAATCCGCTTATCCTTCCATATCCCTGCGGCCGAAGAAATGCCTATTACGAGCACCTCTCATTTAACGTGGAGGAAATTGTAAATAGCGTTATGAGTGGAAAATTTTTCGTGGAACTACTGCCTAGATCAAGAGTTTGCTACGCCTCAAAGTGCACGTACTTCCTGAATGAAGCTGTAGTGGTCAGCACTGACTTGGGCAAGGTTTCTACTTACAGCGTTGAGGTGGTCTCGCCTTCAGCAAAAAGCAGGTATTCATTCGAGGGCGACGGCGTAATAGTTAGTACTTCCCCAGGTTCAAGCGGCTACAATTTATCGGCTAAAGGTCCCTTAATGGCCCCGCTAACAGAGGCCGTGCTAATAACGCCTCTAAACCCGCTGCAACTAGGGGTCCCTACTGCGGTTTTCCCATCGCTTGCGAGCGTTAGAGTGACTGCAAAGAACGAATCGTGCTTGTACGTAGACGGCGACTTATTTGCAGTCTTAAAGCGGAACTCTTCAATTGATGTAACAAGCGGATTTAACTACGCTAAGGTTATACGGGTTTTACCTTTTAGAGATATTATGAGGGTTGCAGTTGAGTACAGACAGCAGGTACTCCAATAAAGAGCTTGCAGTAGTCTTAGATACAACTGCTCTACTAGCGAAGTACTACAGATTTGCCCCTAGGTTATCGGCTGATATTCTCGTGCCCATAGGCGTAGTCAGCGAAGTAAAGGACGCAGAGAACAGGTTGGCTCTCGAGGAGGCAATTAATCTCAACATTGTCGAGGTGATTTCCCCTCAAAAGGGCTTTAAAGAGCAGGCCTTTAAGCTGGCCCAGAGCGTAGGGTGTCTGCACAAACTATCAAGCGCGGATCTAGAGGTAGTTGCAACCTCATTAGAAGTTCAAAGAAAGTACGCGAAGGTAATTGTTATAACAGACGACTACGAACTACAGAACCTCCTCATGTACATTGGCGTGAGCTTTAAGCCCCTGAGGACGCGGGGGATCAGCGAATTGAGGGTTTTCGCTGCATACTGCCCAGTGTGCAAATACGTCCCCAGTAGACCCGGTGAGGAGACCTGCCCCCTATGCGGATCGAAGATCATCAGGGCAAGGACTACTTAGTAAGCACGGCTATGAAGTAGCCAGGCATGTCCGCTAGTAGGGGCGAGAACCTATAAGCAGTTACGCCCCTATAGGAAACTTTATCTGAGTAAGGTGGAGGGCTCTCGAGCTCAGCTACGCTAAACCCCAAGTATTCTACGGCGTATGCTATGTTCTCCTCGTTCTCGCTAAGAGTTAACGTGCAGGTAGAGTAAACCAGCCTCCCCCCAGGCTTTAAAACGTGCCAAGCAGCTTTTAGGAACTGCCTTTGGTATTTAGCGAGGCTAGTAACTGAGCTAAGCGTTCTTTTTGCCCCCAGTAGTGGTCTTACGCCTAGGTTACTGCACGGAGGATCTATGAGCACCTTATCTGCCTTTTCGTGAAGGTTTAGGTCTAGGTGTATATACCTTGAGTCCATTGAAAGCGGCAACACGTTTAGATATAAGCCCAAATGTAGTAGTGTGGTTGTGAGAGCTTCTATTTTCCTCTCGTTTCTATCAACTGCAACTACGCGAGCTCTCCCGCTAGTTAGCTGAACAACGTGTCCTGTTTTCCCCCCAGGGGCTGCATTCATATCTACGACCAACTCGTCTTTTCTGGGGTCGAGGGCATAAGAAGTTAAAATACTGGGGGCGCTCTGCGAGTATATCAGCCCGCTTATGTATGCCTTTGTCTCTGCTATTCTCGGCGCTCTGTAGGGTGAGCCCCTGTTTATCCCTATTAAGCCCTTTCGTAGAGACATCGCCTCCTTGTGCGTTAGTGCGGCTTCTAGGCAGGCTACAGGTATGTAGTTCTCGCTAACTGCTAGCAGGAGCTCTCCTCTCTCAAAGGATGTTATTTTAATTACTCCAGGCCTATATAAGTTCGCCCCCAGCATTAATGACACAGCTGTTTTCTTGTCCACAACTATTGCTTTGCTGGCGTTGCACTCAAACTTAAATGGGCCTTGAACCTCGAAGTACACAGCGTCGCTTATGCTATCATCTGGGTGTGCCTCGACCCCCTCTCTTAAGAGGCTCTCTAGTACTTCCTCGCGCGTAGCCCGCAACGTATTAACCCTTGCGTAGAGCCTCTTGGGCGGGGTCTCTAAGCGCCTCACTAAAGAGCTCGTAGAGCTCCCGTAGATCTTCATGAGCTCTAACGCAATTATTTGGCTATCCATTAAGTGCACCAACTCGCTATACTTTATATTGGATTATTGTCTAGTATAGTTTTAGTGAAGAAAGGAGGTGATTTTGATTGTCTTCTACGAGAATATCAGAAAAGGACCTTGCAGAGGCATTAATGGAAAAACAGGACAAGAAAGTAGATGAAAAGCAGAAGTGGGTCAACAGGATATTGCGCAGCGCAAAGCAGTACCACAAAATGTGCCCGTACTTTGACAAGAGAACTAAGATGTGTTTCCTAGCAATAGGTGCCAAGTGCGATAGAGAGGGAAAGTTTGACACTTGTACAATATTCCGTAGCTTCTTGGAGAAGAAGTACGACGAGTATAAAGATAAAAACAGACCTCTACCGCTAGACTTCACAGACGTCGTGCTATCCCCAGTATAAGCGATAAGTGATCTGCCGTGGAGGAGAGAAACTACGCTGTAAAGATGCCCACTAGTGTCGAAGTAGAGTACGATAGGCAAAACGACATACTTTATATCTACTTTGGAGAAGAGGGCGCCGATGAAGAGGTCTTAAGCGAAGACGGCAACGTGGCGTTGGGGTTTAAAGACGGTAGACTTTCGTTTATTATGATCATGAAGTTCAGCGAGAAAATAGATAGCTACATTCTCTAATTAATTGCTCTAGGCCCTATTTGCATCCGCGGATCAGCTCGCCTAATCTCTGGGCAACTGCTTTTAATTTTGCGAGGGCATTTCTATAAGTGAGCCACTGGTGATCCCATTGAGTTTTCCATACCCGATAAGCGTGAGGGCAGTTTGGTTTGATAGGACCTCAAATGCTCTATGCTGGCTAAACACCCTTAAGCTTCCGCACCAAGAGGAGGTGCTTTGCTCTAACGACCCCTCTAGGGTAGCGAGAGCAATAGTGGATATGGAGATTAGGGGAGCCCCTGCAATAGGGGTAGCAGCAGCGCTTGTCCTAGGCGCGTATGCCCTCAAGATCGCCGATCTTCCCCTAGAGGAGTTCGCCAATAAAGTGCGGTCAGCTGTCGAGGTTCTACTGCGCACGAGGCCTACTGCCTATAATTTGTTTTACGCTTTAAGGAGGCTTCGCGAGGTCGTTGAGGAGAGCGTCCCTACCGCTACAGACTCCTATAGCGTAGCTGAACTGCTAGTCAGTGAGGCGTTGAAAATTTACCAGGAAGATGTAGAAGCTAATGCCAAGATAGGGGAGCTTGGCGCAGAGCTAGTTCCAGACAACGCAACAATACTAACGCACTGTAACGCAGGGGCTTTAGCTACCTCTGCGTATGGAACAGCTCTAGCTGTCATAAGGATAGCTTGGTATAAAGGCAAGAAGATAAGAGTTGTAGCGACTGAGACTAGACCTATGCTCCAGGGCGCGAGGCTAACCGCCTATGAACTCGTAAAGGAGGGGATACCTGTAACGCTAATAACAGATGGCGCGGCCGGCATGCTTATACGCAAGAAGGGTGTAGACCTAGCTGTTGTTGGGGCAGACAGGATAACGAGGGATGGGTACGTCGTAAACAAGATCGGCACTTACGCTATCGCGCTTGCCAGTAAGAGGAATAACTTGCCTTTCTACGTTGCTGCCCCAGTGAGCACTGTTGATTTATCGAGGACCATTAGCGACGTAGTCATAGAAGAGCGCGACCCAAACGAGGTTAAGTACGTCCAGGGCGCGCTAATTACCCTAAAGGAAGTAAACGCCTTGAACTACGCCTTTGATATTACAGACCCAGATCTTATATC
Organism: Desulfurococcaceae archaeon; assembly: GCA_038888155.1. Lineage (GTDB taxonomy): Archaea > Thermoproteota > Thermoprotei_A > Sulfolobales > Desulfurococcaceae > UBA285. The sequence continues at coordinate 459,451 of JAWAJB010000001.1, read as the reverse complement.
AGCAATTATTACAGAGCGCGGATTAGTTACTCAGCCTATCCAAGAAAACCTCTTAGCTGTAGTCAGCCCACGTTAAGTTGCACTCTTACTTCACAAGGCTGATAGGTCTTCTGTCGATTTGAGCATGCTTTTCAACTTTAAGGCGTTGTCTAACATTCTTATGTTATTGAACAGTATGTACGCTTCTCTGGGCTCCTCGCTGAAGATCGCCGAACAGAGCTTGTTTAGGTCAGCCTCTGTGTAGTTGTACTTATAGTTCACTTCGCCCCGCCCTATTCCGTGAAGCCTAGTGTAGAGCAAACCCCTGCTGTGCTTGTAGATAGGCTTATTTTTGAGAATGTCTACTACGTGTAGCAAATCGTGCCCCTCGAAGACATCCCTTAAATGCGGGCTGTACGCCAAAGGCCCGCGTACCTCCCAAGCAATGATGGCGCTTCTGTCCACGAGGGGTTTAACCTCCTCGAAAAAGGAGTGAGCCCATCCCAGTGCACTCTCGCTGTGCGGCATAGTTGGGGGAGTCTGTAGCACTATGACCTCTGCTCTAAGTACTCTAGCTAGCTCGACCGTTTTCTTGAATGCCTCAACGTTTTCCCTCGTTGGCCTCAGGTAGCCGTAGTTCTCTATGTAGCCATTCGGCTTCTTCTTCATTTTCCTCCAAGTGGGTGAACTGGAGGGATGCGTTATTACCTGCCACGCCTTAACAGCGAACCTGAACTCTGTGGGCGCTTCTCTCCTAATCCCCTCTGCCCAGCTTACGCTTGGCAGGTCGTAGAATGTGTTCTGCAACTCAACTACGCTGAAAAGCTCAAAGTACTTTTTTCTAGAACAGGGGAAACCGCAGCACCCAACGTAAACAAACTTCAAGCTGTAGTCACTCTCGGACTACATCATCTTTGAAACCTCTACTAGCTTAACGGGCTCTAGCGTTCTCAGCTTATCCTCTATATCCTTTATCTCAACAATAGTGCCCCGGCTGATGTCAATTATCATTTCGCACTCCCCTAGCTCTTCTCGCTTGAGTACAATGCACTTCGTTGACACTATATCAATGCTGTGCCCTGCGAGGAAGCGGGTTATTTCAGCCAACACCCCCATTCTATCCTCAACTAGGAGCCTTAACTTTAACAACTGTGCCGCAATTGGAAGCACGACGAGCTTGATCTCCTTAGAGCTCTTATCAGCTATCATGAGCATGTACATGCCTTCGCGTATATCAAATAGCTCTCTTATAGTCGATGGTATTGTAATCCTACCCTTGGAGTCTACTTTCACTGTTTCCTCGATAGACATCAGCTAGAACCACCTCTCCAGTATATTTGAAAATAGCCTTTTAATAGCGTTACCTAGGTAAATAGCTAGATCTCAAAGGGGACCATTGAGAGCACCTTGACCTTAAACTGCTGGAGCCTTTCCTCCCACGCCGTCCCCAGCCCCATTACCACTATTACATTGAGTATCTCTGCCCTAGACTTCATTAACATGTGGAGAACTGATTCCAGCGTTTTACCCGTGTAAACTACATCCGAGATCACTAGAATTTTGTCCTTCCTGGTAATTAAATCCTTATCTAGGTAGAGGGTCTCAACGTCCCTAGGGCCCCTCATAACCATTACGCTGTAGTACTGTACTCCGGGGTAGCTTTTCCTCTTAACTAGGACCACAGATGCGCCGAATTCGAGGGATAGCATTGTAGCTATGGGCAACACAGCTTCAGCTGTTGCAACTACTCTCGTTACGTTCTTATCAACTAGCTCAAGCATTATCATAATTGAGAGAAGCCTAGTCACGTAAGGATCTTTCAATACCCTAAGCAAATCTATTATGGGGCTCTTCTCTCTCTCTACGAGGTCCTTTAAGAGGTACCCAAGGTCGATAGACAGAGAGGTCTTCGCCAGTATTCTAACGGCATGATCAAAACTAGGTATAACTGATCCCTTCACGTACCTACAGAGGACAGACTCCGGTAGAGCTGTCAGCTCGTAAAGATCTCTGTATGACAGCACGGGCTTGAGCAGCCTGAGAACTTCGCAGGCCAAGAGCCTCAGCTTCATTCTATCGGCTTTGCTGCGGCCGTGGGAGCTAATTAACCTGTCAGTGAAGAACTTCACATCCATCTCGCTTGGTCTCCTTATTACCAGCACCCTCTTATTCCAAGTCCTCAATGCTGCCACCATCTACGTAGTAAAAGAGTTAATTAAGGTAATTAAAAATCTTTATCAGGGGCGATGAGCGGGGTTTTAAGTACTGATGGCCTTGATGATAAACCCACGCGGCGAGCAAAAGTGTCTCACAGGTGTGATCTAGACCCTCTATTGAGAAAAATGAAACTAGAGAGAGCTGTTTCGATGGCGCTCGACGAGGCGCTAGCTCTAAGCTTGGACTACGTAAAGATCTGCCGCACGCAGGGCGAAATTAAAGCGTGCGCGTACTTACAGGTAGTTGTAGATCTAGAGGAGTGTAGAGTGCGTTTTCTGGGCTTAAGCGTAAGCGTACCGCTCAGTGCAGCCGTTGACGAAAGGATATCGTCGCTATTTAAATACGCTGCATTAATTACTAGCGATAAGGAGGCCGCTACTTTTTACATAGATAAAAACTACAGCTTTGGAGTGTACTGCTTGGTGTTTAGAGAATTGGAGGGCGATTGGGACGAGCGCAAACCCGCTGACTACGAGGAGGTCGGCGTTTTCATTGAGGGGTGATAGGCTTGCCTATAGTTTTTAAGATAAGGAAGTGGCTTGACGAAGCTGAATTTAGGGAAATACTTAAAGTATCAGAGTACGTTGGACACGAAAACGGCTACAGGAAATTTCAGCTAAACCTTGAAAAAGCGCTAAAAAATGGATATCTTTTCGAGGACATTAGAGGCATTATTAATGAATACGGAGCCGTGCTCGAGGGCTCTGCCAACGACCTCGAGAGAGCTTTCGAGGAGCACTCCCCCGTTTTCACGTGGTCGCAAATTAAGGGAGTCGTAAAAATTCAGCTAACAAAGCTTCTCTATCAATCTACTAGGGACTTCTTGAGGAAAATTGGCAGCAAGTACTCTGATTCTTCTAGCGGGAGAGTTGTCGTTGAGGTACTGCCCTACTACGCCTACGATGCCCTGCAGTACTTTAGAAACCTCGGGCTATCCGTTGTAGATGCTGACAACATATTCTCTGATAAGCCGCTTATGTTGAAGCCAGAGCTGAAGAACGTTGCGCTAAGACCTTACCAAGAGGAGGCCTTGAACAAGTGGATTGAGAATAGGGGAAGGGGAATAATATCCCTGCCGACGGGATCTGGAAAGACGTTAATTGCTATAGCAGCAATAGTGCAAAAGTCTGTCAGGACGCTCGTAGTTGTCTACACTAAAGAGCAGGTTTTCCAGTGGCAGAGCTTCATAACGAACTGCACTACGATACCACCTAGTATGGTCGGGCTCTTCTACAGCGGCGAGAAGAGGCTCGCACCCATTACTATCACTACCTATCAGAGCGGGTTTAGGAACATAAATGTTCTTTCGCCCTACTTTAAAATGATTGTAGTAGATGAAGTTCACCACTTGCCTGCAGATAAATTCAAGCACATCGCTCTTCACAGCCTTGCAGTGTTTAGAATGGGCCTTTCAGCGACTCCTATAAGGGAAGACGGCAAGCACGAAGAGCTTTTCCCGCTTTTGGGAGGAATAGTTTACTATAAGGCTCCCCCGGAGCTTGTTGAGCGCGGTTTCCTCGCCCCGTACAACATAGTAACAGTGAAAGTAAAAATGGACTCAAAGGAGCGTGCCGCCTATGAAGCCCTTAGGAAAAGATATCGAGCACTAGTTGGCAACAAGGAGTTCAAGCAGGTTCTTCAAGAAGCTTATAGGGGGAACTACAGAGCAATAGAGGCCCTTAAGTTGCACAGCGAGATGAGGATGTTGCTCGCTAAATCTTCGGTGAAAGTAGATAAAGCTGTGGAATTGGCGCTAGAGGAATACAGGAAAGGCAGTAAAGTAATAGTTTTCGCGCAATACGTAGACCAGGCTAAGGGCATTGCAGAAAGGGTAAATGGCCTGTTGCTAATAGGCGACACTCCTGAAAATGAGAGAAAGAAAGTGCTGGAGCAATTCAAAAGCTCCCCCAGCGGGATATTAGTAGTCACAACTGTGGGAGACGAAGGCCTTGACATACCGGACGCTAACGTTGGAATTATAGTATCCGGCACTAGCTCTAAGCGTCAATTCATACAGAGACTGGGGAGGCTCCTGAGGCCTAAGAGCGGAGGGGGGATCGCTGTTTTATACGAGGTAATACTAGAGAGAACTCCTGAGGAATTTCAGGCTAAAAAGCGCAAGGTATTAGACATCGACAGCTTCGACGAGCCCTAGATCCTCAGCTTCGCTGTGCAAGTACATCAGGACATCTATTAACACCCACATAGCGGTGCGGAGCTCGGCTTCACTCTTGGGGATATGAATAATTAAGTTCTTCTCGGTGTCGCTGTCCTCGAGCGATATAAACGGAGTTACCGCGCTGTCTTTTACGCAGACCGCCAAGACTCCTTTGTTGTATCTCAACAAGTTCTTAATCGAGCTCCACACAGTTGTGTAGTTTAGCGTGCCCGCGCTTTGCCTGTAAAGCGCCTTTAAGCAAAGGTGGCCCGTCACTACAATGCCGCTACATGTCTCTTCTTTTTCAAGGAAGCTAACGTGTAGGGTGTTTATCTTGGTGTTTTTCCCTTGGAGAACAGCTTCTATCCCCTTGAGAACAGTTTTAGGGTTGACCCAAACACAGTTAATCCAGACGTCCTTTACTATCTCGTAGAACCTTTCACCGAAAGGCCCCACTGCAGCTGGCGGCCTTATGAGCAGTGCGGGGGCGCTAACAGCTAAGCTCACCTGCAAGTTGTCTACAAGGACCTCTACAATCGCGGGCTCGGAAGTGAGCCCAACAGTATTTACGCCCCCCTCAATTAGAAAGTTAATTAGAGAGCGGATTTCCTCGGGCTGCACTAACTCTAGATCTATTATAAGCGTTCCTGGGGATATTCTCGGCATGGGGACCTACAGGCGTGCTGTAATGACGTGATAATAAAAACTGTTCAATATTATTTTGATATTTACTGCTCTACTCTACTACGTTACTCTTTAACCTTTAGCTTTATTTCAATAATGCTGACTCTTGCCTCGCGGCCTTGTGGGTTTGTCAGCGACTGGCTGCCTATCTTAATGTCGTCAACATCTACTTTACCTGGTAGGAAGCGGTTCTTTATTATCTCCACGGTGTCAACCGCTTTGCTGATAGCCCTTCCGCGAGCTTTTATGTATACGTCCTTAACTCCTTGGTGCACTAGTGTTAATACTGCTATTACGTAGTTCATTACGGGCTTTTTGCCAACTAACACTGTGTTTGCGCTTTGTGGTTGTGACATTTATTCCACCTCTCTTGCTGTATATGTTTATACTCCTACGTATTCACTGAATAAATCTACGCTTAAAAACTTTTCTCCTCGGCGCGTATTACGTACCCGCGCCTTTTAAAACCAATTGGCTTGCTACATTGATCAAGCGGGAAATCGCGTGAACGCTGTTATACCAGTGTATAGGGGCTCTTGTCCATCGTGTGGGGGGGATGTCAGCGGCGCTGAAATAGAGGCTGGCGGGGTCTGTAGCAAGTGCTCGACTAGCGACGAGTCCCCCCTGATGGTTTTAAGGGGGTTTCTCGCCGAGACTGAGGGGGAGTTCTCTGATTTCTTTAGGCGCACAACTGGCTTGCAGCCTTGGGGAGGCCAGAAGTTCTGGTTAAGGAAACTGCTACGGGGAGAGAACGCCGTCTTAATCGCCCCAACTGGGCTGGGCAAAAGCACCCTGCTAGTTAGCTACGCAATATACTCTGCTATTAAAGGCAAGAGGGTTGTTTACATTACGCCAACTAAGGCTTTGTTGAACCAAGTTCGAGAAAAAGTTGTAGGGTATCTCAAAAATATTGGCTCTAGCCCTGACTTGGCTTTAAGCTACAACTCCTCCTACAGCAAGAAAAAGAAGCTATCTATCTTAGAGGAAATTCAGAAGTGCAACTTTAAACTGCTAATAATTACTAACAGCTTCTTGGCGAGGAGCGGCTCTCTTCTAGCCTGTTGCAAGCCCGACGTTGTAATTGTCGACGACGTTGACAGCTTGTTGAGGAGCGAGAAGGGAGTCTTAAACTTGATTAGGCTCTTAGGCTATAGCGAGCGCGCAGTTGAGCTATCAAAGCGTAAAGCTAATTTGCTGTGGAGAATTCTAGTTGGGAAGACAATAGGTAAGAACAGCGAAAACTTAGTAAAAGAGTACATTGAGTTGGACCGACAGCTCGAGGCCGAGATCTCTTCCACTAGGTCGAGTCAAGTAGTAATAGCTTCAGCAACAGGCAGGGCCCGCGGCCTTGCGGGCAGAGTCCTGAGGGATTTAATAAGAGTTGATGTATCCGGCATTAGCGTGTACGGGAGGAACGTTGTTGATAGCTACGTTTTAGTGGACCAAGGCGCCCCTGAAATTTCGCGGCGCGTTTTGTCTATCATTAAGACCCTCGGAAGCGGGTGTGTTATATACATTTCACCTCACCACCCACACAAAGAGCTCTACCAGCGCGCAGTTGAAAACGTTTTGCCCAAGCTTAAGGCAATGAACTTGAAGGTCGCCTACGCAAAGCCGAAAACAGTTTCAGAGTTTATGGAAGGCAGGATCGACGTTATAGTTGGCTACTCTACTTACTATGGCATCAGCGTTAGGGGGTTGGATTCCCCCCAACACATAAAGTACGCTATTTTCCTTGGAACCCCCCTGTTCTCGGTCCCCCTCGAGGTTTTCATAGCCCGGCTGAGCATGTTAACTAGGGTTTTGTCCGAGCTATCCTCTATTAGCGGTAACGCCAATTTCAAGAAGACCGCCGCAGAGATAAGGAAGAGGGCCTTATCGCTATCCCCCTCAGAGAAGAACCTCATTAAGCTATGCCTCATAGGGCGGGCCCCAGAGAGCGTAGTTGAGTCAATGCCTAGAATTGCTAGCCTATACAGAGAGGTCAAGGCGGTCTACAGCGATGTCCTCAAGGCCCTTAAGGAGATTTTGGTTGGGGGGAGGGTCTTGAATGTAGGATCAATTACTCTTGTAAGCTCTGGAGCAAAGTATTTAGCGCTAATACCTGACGCAATGACGTATATACAGGCCACTGGGCGGACAAGTAGGCTTATAGGGAATAAGATGACGCGCGGTCTCTCGGTGGTGGTTGAGTTGAGCAGCTTATCAAACCTCGTTAGCGGGCTTGATCACAAGCTTAAAGCCCTTAGCAGAGATACCTCGTTGGCGCCAATTGATACGATATCCCTCAAACACGAGTCTGAGAACCTACTGAAAAGCAGAGGTGGTGGCGGGGGCGAAGTGCTAGAGTACCGCTCAATTCTCTTAGTTGTTGAGTCCCCAACGAAAGCTAAAACTATTGCGAGGTTTTTTGGAAAGCCCTCGTCCGCCCGAGTGGGGGAGGTCGTTGTTTACACAATTCCTGCTAAAATAGAGAGCGAAATCGTAGAATTTAATGTCGTGGCTACTCGCGGGCACCTATTTGACCTATCAATCAACTCTGAAGGTCTATATGGAGTGCTAGCAAGTGGAGGGACCCTGTTTCCCCTCTACACATCCATTAAGAGGTGTAAGCTCTGCGGCCACCAGTTCGTAGATTATGAGAGTTGCCCTCGCTGTGGAAGTAATGCCTACTCAGACACGCGGTACACTGTCAACGTACTTAGAAAGCTTGCGTCCGAGGTCGACGAAGTGTATATCGCAACAGACCCAGACATTGAGGGAGAGAAAATTGCCTACGATGTCTACATATCCATACAGCCATTTAACCAGAGCGTTTGGCGGATTAAACTACATGAAATATCCCTTAACGAGCTTCTAAGGGCGCTTAAGAGCAAGCAACCAATAAACAGGGCCCTTGTTGAGGCTGAAATCTATAGGAGAGTGTTGGATCGACTCTTAGGCTTCGCTCTAAGCGAAAGGCTTCAATCGACATATGGGCTTAAGTTCCTCGGCGCTGGTAGAGTTCAAACCCCAGTGCTTGGGCTAATTATAGATAGGTACGATCTCTACTTAGCGAATAGATGTAAGCGCGTCGTTATAACAACGAGCAGCCCACTAGAAATTAGAGTCAGCATTCTATTAGATAAAGGCAATAAAGATCTCTTGGAGTTGATTAAGGGAGTTAAAGTCGTTGAGCTAGTTAAACTCTCCGAAGAAGTTGTTGAGGTCTCGCCTCGACCTCCATATACAACTGATGAGCTACTATCGGATGCCTCTAAGAGGGGCATACCAGCAGAGCTCGCCATGAAGCTTGCCCAGGAGCTCTTTGAGTCCGGCTTAATAACATACCATAGAACGGACTGCACGCACGTAAGCCCAGCTGGGATATCAGTGGCGCGCGATTACCTCACATCAAGACAACTTGCCGAGTACTTTAAGCCTGGCGCCTGGGGACCCCCAGGGGCACATGAAGCAATCCGACCGGTGTACCCGCTAGACTCGGAGGGGCTGTTTCAAGCTATTGAGGAGGGGCTCGTCCCAGTAATCCTCCCGCTAACTGGGGCGCACTTTAAGCTCTACGACATCATCTTTAGGAGGTTTATTTCGAGCCAAATGAAGCCCTATAAGGTAATTAAGTCGCGATTTGGGGTTTACTGTAGCGGGACGCAACTGGGAGAGGTTGACATCATTGTTGATATCGTTGAAAATGGGTTTAATTTGGTTCTCCCAACAAAGACTTTCCCCCTTCTGCGCGGAGTTAAAAAAGTCGACCTCAACGTCTCCGCCGTTGAGGTAGTTGACTCCAGCAAAGTCCCCCTGTATAATGACGGCGACGTTATCTTGCTAATGAAGGAGCTTGGAATAGGGAGGCCGAGCACTTACACAAAAATACTGAAGAGCTTGCGAAGCCACGGCTACATAATACCTTCAAAGGAGAGGAACAAGCTCATCCCCACTAAGAGGGGAATTGAGGTGTATAATTACTTGGCTAAAAGCTATCCAAGTTTAGTGTCAATAGAAGTTACGAGGAGAATGGAGGCTACTATTGATAAGATTGCTGCAGGCAGCGCCTCAAGTTTTAGCGCTATCTGGGACGTAATTACAAACCTCGCCGACTGTGGGCTGATTGATAAGGAGAGGCTGTTAGTACTTCCTCTTAATTCTAATAGCTATATAGGGTTTGAACCTGCCAGTCATTGAGTCACTACCAATTGATATATCGACCAACTCAATGCTTTCCCCCATCTTGGATAGCGCAGCGTTGTAGAGGTCGACTGCTTTGCTAATGAATTTACCGTGCCCCTTTAGCACAAGGGTGTTTGCACCCTCTTGGAACATTAGGGCAATTTCAATTAAGTACTCCCTTATTGGTTTCTTTGATACAACCACTACTCTCTCCGTTTGAACGGCGCTCATTAAGTTCACCAATACCCTGAGAAGGGCGTTTAAAATTATAAAGACATATATTTAAATATCATGTTCGAGAACTACTTGTTTGGGGGGTTGATTACAACTGCAAGCACTGTATTCTTCCCCAAACTCCACTGAGATTGTTATTAGAAACCCGGTGTTTTACCCCTCAGGTTCAAGTGGAACATTGAGCTCGGCAGGCACCCCTCAGCCTCAACTGGAAAACTTTATGTAAAGCTCTTTTCTAGTGTTAATATATTCTCTAAATACGGTTTGTATAATGTAACTATGGAAAAATAATTTTAAAATAAATAATTTTAAGCACCCTCAAATTACTGAAAATAAAAAAAGCCTCTAGGCCCTAAAGCTCCACTTGAAGCAAAGGAGGGGGACAGCAATACAGAGACTTGAGAGCTAAAACCGGGGAGTTCCACCCCTCTTACGCAAGTCCATCAGCCTTATAGCCCCCTAGTCAGTAAAAATCAGTAAGCCTACCTTAATAATCCTCTAACAGTAAATAAAATTAGGGGCCGAGATCCCACCACGCCTAAGCCCTTCGCTTTAGGTGAGGAAACTCCATGCACTCGCGGCAAGCGCGGCCCCGCAAGGGGCACGGGTAGCCCCCGTGGCAACGGCACAGAAACGAGACGGCCATCACGGGAGGGCTATGAGGTTGTCCAAGCCCTGGCAACAGGGTGCCCAATAACTGAGGACCGTGGTGGAGGCGTTGAAACGGCCGCCCCGCGCAGTGCAAGGCCCGCACTTGGGATGAGGGCCGCGCGACTAATATGGGCCGCTTAGACGAATGTGGGTAGGACAGAACATGGGTTATATCTCGGCCCCACCGACTCACTCAACGGCGGGGTGCTCGCATATGTCCCCAATCCCCCAATACTCAGCTATCATTTTAACGAGCTCCTCATTTGTAGTAGCTGATGAGTAGCTTGCCAGCAGCTCTTCATTCAGTGCGTGAAAAGTGGACATCCATTTATATAAGCCCACCAATTTATAGTAGGCACTGAGGAAGCCAGTTATGTAAAGCGCCGCGGCCACCGCCTCTACGCTAGATAAAACGCAGGGCTTCCCATAATTGACCGGGTTTCCGGCTATGAGCGGGGGGAGCTTTGCGTGGAGGCCCCCAATGCCCCTAAACTTTCTAGGGGATAGCCTGCTCCAACTGGCGTCAACAACCAGTATTCCACTTGAGGAAACGCGCTCCTTAACCCATGGGCCAACATATTGAGCGCTGTATGGGTTGAGAGTGAGGAAGCCCCTCTCGCGCCTCTTGTTAATTAAATCAGCTAGCCCCAACCTAACCATTTTCAATGCGGTGTTTTTCTTGGGGTCGTCTTCGCGGAGCGGCAATACAAATATCCTTACATCCACAGGTAGGCACCCCTAAATTGAAAAAACCTTATAATGTCTCTTATAGAATATTATTAGGTTGGAGGTGTAAATGCCCGACGCCAAGAAGTCTGCCCTAGTATTAATTCAAACGGAAATCGGCGCTGAAAGCAAGGTTATGGATGAGTTGATGAAGATTCCCGAGATCAAGGAAGCGTATGCTGTTTACGGCACTTATGATATAGTTACAAAGATTGAAACTGACTCCCTCGAGAAAATTAGGGAGATAGTTACCAACAAGATTAGGCGGCTCCCAGACATTAGGACTACTGTTACCATGATTGTTGTAGAGGAGCGAGCTAAGTAGGTATATTTTTAGATTTGCGCGGTCCGCGCCCCCGCGCCCATTTTCATTTAACTTAAAATTAAGTAGTCACAATGACCTCTCTTTCAGTTACGACTACAGTGTGCTCAAATTGAGCAACAGCGCCCCCACCCCTCTCCACTAGCACGGGGTACTCTTTTAGACATCCTGCCCTATCTAGGTGGGCCAGAGCCGCATTAAAAGACGCCGGGTCCAAGACTCTATTAATATACCATCTCGGCGCAAACGGCAGCCCCCGCCTCTCTTGATTTATTAAGTTGTACACTGTTTTAGCTAGAGGCGACGCATCTCTGTCGAGCGATTTGAGGGCGTATATGGTCACAGCCCCCGCCTCTTTAACCAAGCCAACTCCATTGGTGGCAAACGGCTCTATAGCGTAGACTCCAGGCACCAATCGATGTCTACACAAAAAGTCGCGGTAGTTCGGGATTACAACCCCACTGTGAATGCTGTACCTCTCAATGCCGTGGCCCCCGAGGTTTTGTATTGGCTTAAACCCCGCCAATTTTATCGATTCCTCTATTACTCGACCAATTTCAAGTGCCCTTATGCCTGGGGATATTGCCCTAAGGGCCCGCTCTAGCGCGGAACTGGTCGCCTCTACCAGCCTGTTGTGAGCCGGGCTGAGGGATACCGTAATTGCGGTATCTGCGATGTACCCATCTACGTGAACCCCAATATCTATTTTAACAACGGAGCCGTCGGGTATCGTTAGATCATCGTTGAACACCGGCGTGTAGTGAGCTGCTACGCTATTAACTCCGATGTTCACCGGGAATGCGAGCCCCCCTCCCCGCTCTTTAATGTAGTTCTCAATGTTAACAGCTAGATCAAGCAACTTCACCCCGGGCTTAACCAGCCTCTGGGAGTATTCGCGAGCCTCTCTAGCTATCTTCCCGGCGGTAATTAGGCTCTTAAGCGAGGCCTCGTCTAACATAGCCAAACCTCGGCTTCCCCAGATTTAATATTTAAATCAACGTTGGGGCTTATTTAATAGTGACTTTGGGGTGAGATCGTGGGCGTTGTGAAGTACTACGGGCATAGCTTCTTCGAGATTTCCCTAGTTGGAGCCGATAAATCACAGAAGACCGTTCTCGTGGATCCCTGGGCTGAGAGCCCCCTAAGCCCGCTGAGGGTAAAGGACTTTGAGGGCAGAAAAATAGATTATATAGTTGTAACTCATGATCATAGAGATCACTTGGGCAACGCAGCGGATTTGGCCAAGCTGACTGGAGCGCCCGTAATTGGAGTGTACGAGCTGGCTGCCTTTCTTGAGGGACAGGGCGTTAAGAGCGTTGGAGGCAACATTGGGGGGCCGCTCAAAATCCCAGACCTAGAAATAGTTTTGACGCCAGCAACTCACAGCTCAACGCGAGGCTCCCCAGTTGGAGTAGTAATAAGCGGCGCCGATTTGAGGGTTTACCACGCCGGGGATACAGGGCTGTTCTCAGAGATGGCGCTCATACACGAGCTATACGAGCCAGACCTCGCGCTTCTGCCGATCGGCGGCCACTACACAATGGGGATTAAAGAGGCAGTTAAAGCCGTCAAGCTAGTTAAGCCAAAGGTTGTAATACCCATGCACTACAACACGTTTCCAATCATTCAAACAGATCCAAATAAGTTCAAACAGCTCGTAGAGAGGGAGACTAGCGCAAACGTCGTTTTGCTCAAGCCGGGAGAAGAATTTAAGTATCCCTAAGAAAATAATATAGAGATTATTAAAGTTAAATGCCTTGAGGTCTAAAGTTGTATGGACGTTGAAACTAAATTAAATATAGCTATTAGGAACGCAGCAGAAGTAATTACGCGAGAGGACCTCGCAAAGATCATTTCAGAGGTCGAGCGCCCAAGGGGGTACATAGGCTTCGAGCCCAGCGGGCTTGTTCACCTTGGGTGGCTTGTGTGGATGTTTAAAGTAAGGGACCTAGTCGACATAGGAGTGGATTTCTACATACTAGAGGCCACGTGGCACGCGCTTATAAACGACAAGCTAGGCGGGGACATCGATTTAATAAGGAAAGCTGCTAGGTACACGAGGGAAGTGCTCCAGGCCATAGGCGTAGAGCCCAGCAGAGTGCACTTCGTTGATGCCGAAGAGCTAGTGAGCGATAAGGACTACTGGGGAACCCTAGTTAAAATAGCTAAAAAGACTAGCCTAGCACGAGTTAGAAGGGCCCTCACAATTATGGGCAGGACGAGCGATGAAGCTGAGACAGACTTCTCCAAGTTGGTATACCCGCTAATGCAGGTAACAGATATATTCTACTTAAAGCTGGACATAGCCCTAGGAGGGTTGGATCAAAGGAAGGCCCATATGTTGGCGAGGGACCTGGCCGAAAGGCTTGGTTTCGCTAAGCCTGTAGCTATACATACACCAATCATATCGAGCCTCCACGGGCCGGCTAAAAAGAAGCCCCCCGCAGGCCAGGACGTAGAAGTCGACGAGCTTGTCGCTGAAGCTAAGATGAGCAAGAGCAAGCCAGAGACAGCTATTTTTATACACGATCAACCCAGTGAAATAAAGTCCAAGGTACTTGAAGCCTACTGCCCCCCACGGATAGTTGAGTTCAATCCAATAATAGAGATAAACAGGCACATTCTCTTTCAGCAACCGGGGTTTAAGCTGCACGTAGAGAGGCCCAGCGCTCACGGCGGGCCCATAGACATTTCTAGCGCACGCGAGCTTGAGGAGCTGTACGCTCAAGGGAAAATACACCCCCTAGACTTAAAAAACGCAACGGCTGAGTCCCTCGTTAAGTTTCTAGGCGAGGTGCAGAAGAGGCTGTTCTCCTCAAGTGAAGCTGTTAGCTTGCTTGAAGAGCTATCCAAAGCCAAAGTCACAAGGTAGGGGAAGGAGTTTTAAACCCCTTTTATAAGACTAGTAGATTTAAGGATGGGCCGGTAGCTCAGCCTGGAAGAGCGCCGCCCTTGCATGGTTCTAGGGCGAGACCGGAGTCGAGGAGAGGCGGAGGACCCGGGTTCAAATCCCGGCCGGTCCACTCCCCTTTACGTTTTTAAATCCTTATCTTTGTAAATGGGCTTGGTGTGACGTTGCTGTGGATGGAGATTTCTCCCTAGTAGTGCAGATTGTTTGGATTATTTTGTTTATACTCATGATTACAGGCCTCAATCAGCGAATACAGCTCAAGCTGTGGATAATGGAGATTAAAACAAAGCTCAACTTCATACGCGCTGTTTTAGAGGAGGATAAAGCCAAAATACGCAACATGCTTAAAAACATCGGCGTAGAGGTGCCAGAGGCCCTCGTTGGGAGGGTTCTAGAGTTCTTCACTATTGAGCCAGTCAGCGTTGAGCCAACAGATATAATTAAGAGGATGGACCACGTATTAAGGACATCCGAGAGCGCTGTTAGGAAGATAATAGGCGACGCTGTCCCCAAGCTTGGTAAGCACGAGAGAAGCCTCGTGGAGTCTTCTATATCTGTAGTAGCGGCTTTAAACGTCTTGTACAAGGTAATTCGCCACTACCTCTTGCAGGGAGAGAAAGAAAACAACTTCCTTATAATAATGCAGTTGCAGTACTTAATGCCGCAGGTAATGAGAATAGTTCAGACGTACCACGACGCGTTGGAGTCGTTCATGCAGGGGAGGCCAATAGGCGATGGAGCTGGCCCCCTTGTAGTCTACAACCTAGTAGAGAAAAGCAACGTGAAGTCCAGGAGAGTCTTAGACGACACTAGCATTATCGAGGCTACATACAGGGGTCGACGCTTATTAATTATTAAAGCCGAGGGGCCGGGTAGCAACGTAGGCCATCCCGGGGCCGTAATAAATCAGATTATAGAGGAGCTGAAGACCGGCGTAGACTTAGTAATCACCATAGACGCTGCGTTAAAGCTAGAGGGAGAGGAGTCTGGGTTTATTGCTGAGGGCGCCGGAGCTGCTATAGGGGACCCTGGCCCTGAAAAGATAGCTATAGAGAGAGCTACGTCAAAGTACAGCATACCTTTAAGAGCGCTTGTAATTAAAATGGAGTTGAAGGAGGCTATTACATCTATGAGAAAAGAAATTTTTGAGGCCTGCGAAAAGGCCCTCCTCTATCTAGAGAAAATTATAGAGGAGAGCACAGCGCCTAACGCGACCCTAGTAATTGCTGGAATAGGCAACACTATGGGTATCCCGGGGTGAACGTGTTGAACACGATGGACTACTCAAGCTTGCTGTTTCTCGTAGTTTTTGTGATCATAGCTGCGTACTTCATCTACGAGTCGTACAGGAAGAGGCCTCGAAAAACAGCGTACGTTGTAAGGGAGCTACTGGTTTGTATGTCGTGCAACTATAGAGTTGAAAGGGACTTTGAGCCCGGAGACTTCATTGGCTTGATAAAGGGAAAGTGCCCCTCTTGCGGCGGGGATTTAAAGCTCAGGGGAATATACTCCATCGAGAGGAGTAAAATTTAAAAGCCAGTGTAGGTAAAGAGACACTGGCGCCCGACCCGGCCACAGTGGTTGGGCAACACCCGGTCTCATTTCGAACCCGGAAGTTAAGCCAACCACGTCAGGGTGGCCGTGAGGTCCGCGAGGCCTTGCAGCCGCCCTGAGCTGGGATCGGGCGCTTTCTCTTAACTTCTCTTAGGAGAAACCAATAAAAGCCACTTTAGTAAGTGTAACTATATTATTTGGAGAAACCTGTATAAGAAGTCGCTGGTGAGCTTATGGTCAAGTTTTGTCCAAGGTGTGGGTCAATAATGGTTCCAACGAAGAAAGACAGCGAAGTGTACTTGAAGTGCAACAAGTGCGGCTTTGAGACAAAGAAGAAAAGCGAAAAGTACACTGTTAAGTACCAAGTAGAATCAGCTAAGAGGGTTGCAACAGCTGTAGCAAGCGAGGCTAAGGAGACTAAGCTTACCCCCGAGGAGCGCGAAATGCTGAGCGAGTACTACGAGATCTTCCTCGAGGAGTTTGAGCGGGAGTCAGAGGAATCTGAAGAGTAGCGGCTAAAGCGCCTGCGCAACTTTCAGAAGAGATGTTTTCTTCACCTATCTGTGCCGTCACCAGACATCATCTGCAGAATAATGTTGTACTAAACTGCCTATTATATTGCGTTAGGGCTCTACCTAGCAGAGATATTTTTATTACCGCGCCTAAACAGCTGCGAGCTCCTGAACTCTACCTCGCTGAGATAAAATTGACTTGAGCCTGTCCCCTTAAGATCCGTGCATCTGCCGTTGATGGCAATAATGCACAGTGAGAGCGGGGTTAGTTCCTCCCGCAGGCGTAGGGAACTCCAAATAACTGCTCAAGGACATCTAACTTGGGGAAACCTTTAGTGTTTATTAAGGCAGGAAGCGAGTTTAATAGAATCAAACTACACTAACTTCAACTTGGTGAAGGGGGTGCATTCTTCTATCATTGAGCGTACTATAGCAGAAATCGTCGAAAGCCTAAAGGCTCTTTCAAGTAGAGTTGATTGCGCTATTGCGTGCATAAGCGGGGGGGTTGACAGCACCACGGCAGCGGTGCTCGCTAAGAGAGCTCTCGGCAAAGCTGTTCACCCCATCTTCATAGACACTGGCTTTATGAGGGCCAATGAAGCTAAGCGCGTCCGGGAAGCTCTCAAGGGGTTGATCGACGTTGAAGTGCGCGATTACTCAGAGAGCTTCATCTCTAAGATCGAGGGGCGCTCAGACGCTGAAGAAAAGCGAGTTGCCTTTAGGGACTGCTTTTACGCTGCAGTTAAGGAGATCGCCGAAGAGAAGGGGTGTAGCTCCGTGGTTCAGGGGACAATAAGGGCTGACGTAGTAGAAACAGTGGGAGGCGTGAAGACGCAACACAACGTCTTAAACCAAGAGCTCCTGAGGAAGTACAAGCTAGCTGTCATTGAACCGCTGATAAACCTCTACAAACACGAGGTCAGAGCCGTCGCAAGACACCTCGGCCTGCCGAGCTCTATTGTCGATAGGCAGCCCTTCCCCGGCCCAGGCCTCCTAGTTAGGGCAGTGGGGAGACTCTACAGGGAGAAGCTCGAACTTGTTAGGAGATTAACAGACGTCGTGGAGAGCTTGTTTGCAGGCAGAGGCTTCAGCCAGTACTTTCCGGCTGTGTGGGAGCACGACGTCGCAAAGTCCTCAACCAACAACGGCGTAGCGTACGATGTGTTCAGCGCTAAGGCCACAGGCGTTGTAGGTGGCAGGCGTAGCTATGGGCACCCCGTAGTAGTTAGGGAGTGGCCCGAAAATTTAGACGCGTACGAGCTCTACAAGCACTTCGAAGCTACTAAGTACCCCCACATCTTGGTAAAACTTACAGAGAAAAGCAGCGGCTCTTATGTGGTCGCCCTGAGAGTCGTGAAGACGGAGAACTTCATTGAAGCGGAGGTCCCGAAGATCAGCTTTAATGAGCTTGAGCTAGCGGCGCGCAAAGTCGCAGAGAGCGCAGAGATTAGAACTGTAGCGTTCGATGTAACTCCGAAGCCGCCAGCAACAATAGAGTACGAGTAGGTTAAATGTTGGTAGCCTAAAGGACACTAGGCCTACTTAAAGACAAGAGTTCCCTATAGTAAGATCACCAGGCGCTATTAAGCCGCCGAGGCGCGATACCCGCGTAGGGAATAGCTCGTGCTTTCTCTAATTGTTAGTCTTTGGAGTTCACGAGCAAGCTTAAACCTCTCTCAACGCCAAGTATACCTTCAGCTAGGCAGTTTAAGAGTTTCTATACGCAAGTTCAATAGGGCAACGCCACAACGATAGATCGATCATTGTATACAGATCATGTAATACATTAAATGGTGCTGTAGTCACCCGGTTTAAATACCGTACTAAAGATACAGATAGTATCAGTGAAGGTGTCTATATGAGTAGAGAAACAGCTAGAAAAATATACACACTCCCGCTATTAGCCATTATAGCGTTCAGCCTGTTAGGCATTGTGTTGCCTTTGTTACAGGCACCAGTAGTGCAGGCCGCAACTGGCAACTCCCTGCTAGCAGCAGTGAAGTGTAGCCCTAGCGGCGACACCCTAGTGTGCACGGACATCAAGATTTCAGAGGAAAACATATCAATTAAGGCAGGAGAAATGAAAGTTGAAGCAGTTGATGGAGACAGCGCGTATAAAGGATGGTACTTCGCGATCGTACTAGACAACGTAGTGTTCAGCGGAGCGAAGTTCAAGCTATATCTAGACAGCGACCCTCTCTCTCAATTATTAGGCGACGAAATAGAGTATACTAGCGAGATAAGCGTTGCCCCGCTTTACACAGCTGGTCTAAAGAAAATAACAATTGAGAGCCCGCTTGGAGGTTACGGCTTCAAGAGTGGAAATGAAGCAACCTTCTACATTGGCAAGGCAACAATTAAGGGCACGTCCTACAAGCTCTTAATAGGTCCTGTGCCCTTCTACGTAGCAGAATTAGCTAATTACAAGTACATAAAGATCTATGATGGTTACTGGTCCGAAGTTGCTGTTGCGCCACAGGAAGTAGAGTTCCTACCGGGATTCGCTATCTACCCCAGCGAGGGGCCGGGCGGTGGGTATGTTGAATTGTTGGGCGCCGCAATAGAGCCGTCTACATGCTTCAGCCTTACTTACGGAAGCGCTAACGACACAGATGAGCCGCTTTTCGATGATTACTACTCTTGTGCAGATGAGTGGGGCTTGCTTTACGAAGACTTCTATATTAAAGACTTAAAGTTGGCGTGGACAGGCAAGGGGGCTATACCCTACAAGGACATCAACATATACATATGGGATATGACAGACGCGGATCCTGGAGAGGGAACTCTCGTAGACTATGTTACCTACAGAGAGTACGCTAGGTCTATTGTAGAGCTGAGGTCAGAGCTAAGGAACGATATTGCCTTAAAGTACACAGATGACTACACTGGCGCAGGCAACAACACGCTCGTAGTTAAAGCATACGGCAACCACACGTATGACAACATCATTCTCGCCGGCGGGTGGTGGAACCCCAGCGCTACCATCGAAGTTGACGTAGAGGGCTTCGATTACGAGGAGTACCTAGAAATATCGCTCGACGAGAGGGGGTTCTTCAACGTTGAAATAAGCCTCCCCACCGAAGACTATCCTTATGGGTTAAGTGCAACCAATACGTACTTAGTCAAGATTATCGAAACAGTTGATGACGAAGAGCTAGTGTACTGGTTTAACTTAACAGTAGTCAGGCCGGGCATTAAGCTAGATCCAACTGAGGGATACGTTGGCTCCAGCGTTAAGGTAACGCTCACCGAGTTCCCAGCCAACAAGAGCGCGGGGCTTTGGTGGAACACCACCTGCTCAAAGCTGCTTGACGAGGAGAAATACATAGTACTAGATGATGAGTGGACTAACTTAAAGAATGTAACAGTAGGGCTAGACGGCAAGGCGTTAACTACTTTTACTGTCCCCGCAGACGGAGGGCTCCACGAAGTTAGAGCCTGCTCGCCTTGGGACTGCGAGGATGCAGTAGTTGACACTTCAACGTTCGAACCGGCCTTATTCTCCACGGACCGAGCTTTCTTCAAGATACTGCCAAAGATGGATATAGTTCACGCTGTGACAGGCCTCGATACGTTCGCCAACGATGGCAATAAGGTGTACGTAGTGTTGACAGGGCTCACCCCAGATGTGTTCTACTCAGTGCTCGTCGACAACCAGCTCTCAATCCACGCAGCCTGCGATGACTGCGGATACCTCAACTTAACCCTAGTAGCTGCAGGCTTCAGGCCAGGGCTACACGTCGTCGCGCTATACAAGTTTGACTTAGAATCTCGCACCGGCACTGTCGCCCCAGAGTACTTCAAGGCCTTTGCAGTGACTTGCGAGAACGACCCAGTTTGCAGCAAGCTCGACTCGTTTAACGCCACTTTAGTTTCTGTGAGCGACAGCATAGCAACTATAAGCACCACTGTGGGCACGATAAAGGCAGATCTATCGACTCTAAAGCCCGTAATATCCAGCATACAGGGAGATGTTGCAACTATTAAGACAGATGTAGGCGTAATAAAGGCAGACGTATCAGCGCTCAAGCCAGTTGTAACAGATATAAAGAACGACGTGGCAACGGTTAGCACGACTCTAGGCGAACTCAAGGGCAAGATTACAACTATAGAGGGCAACGTTGCAACTATTAAGACAGATGTAGGCGTAATAAAGGCAGACGTATCGAGCATTAAGGAGTCCGCTGGCGCTGTACCAGGTCTATCTACCGCCATCTGGATGGCTGTGATATTCTCATTGATCTCAGCGCTGTTGGCAGCTTTCGCAGTTATCTCTGTGCGCAGAAAAATAGCTGGTTAAAGGTAAACTTTTTTTATTTTTTCAACTCAATTATTCTTCATCTCAATCCTTCATTATACGTGCCTTAAGCGTGACTGCAATTAAATACCTATTTAAATATCCCTTATTGTAGCAGGTGTAGTGCTTGCCCGTTGTCGCCGAGCGAAAAGCCCTCTTCGCGAGGAGAGATCTCGTTGATCAACTGATAGATATAGCCAATAAGAAGGGCATGAGCCTTTACAACCTGGTCAACGACGTTTTTGAATCGTACATCAAGATTGTCGGAACAGATGCGGGGTTTGAAAGGCTACGTGAAGAGACCTCATTCCAAAGGAGAGCTAGTAGCGCAGGCTTTATACTTACTCCTAGAGCGCTTGTCCTTAGCGCGCTAAGGGAGTACTACGCATTGAAACCTGAGGAGGCCTTAAGGTTAGGCGCCCAGGCAGGCTCCTGGCTCGCGAGGTACTACATAAGCCTCAATACGCCGGATCCCCTCCCCTCCCTTTTAAAGGACTTGGAGAAGGCCTTCGCTTGGATTGGCGATCTTACAATAAGGCTATTTGACAACAAAGTAGAGGCCGTTATCGCAACGCCAGAGACGGTAGAGCACAGCGTAGCGAAAATACTCCTGGCGCTGCTCGAAGGGGCACTGAGCGAGTTTAAGTACCGGATGGTCCAGAGAACAGAGGTAAGTGGAGTGCTTAAAGCCGCGTTCGAGAAGAGGTGTTGAAAACGAGCTCTGGAAAAGAGGAGAAAAGACTAGTCTACGTCTCTAAGAGCCTTGTCGACAGACTCCTCGAAGAGGCGAGGAGGCAGGGCTCTTCTATAAGCAAGCTAGTTGAGGACTCAATTAGGTCTGCGCTTCAAGTTATGGAAATGGATTACAGCCTAGAGAAAGCAGTTGAAGTCCTCAGGGCTTTTAGGTTATTAAAAGTTCTCGGGGGGGTTTTCGCCCCAAAGCCTATACTTGAGTGCCTTGAGGCTAATACCTGCAGGACCCCTGAAGAAATCTTAACCGTGTGGCGCAGCTCAGGTAGAGCTTACGGCATTTACTTAAGGGAGAAGTCCAGCGATCCTATAAAAACTCTTACGGCGCTACTAGAGACCTCGAGGTGGGAGCTAGGAGAAGTAGTTATAGAAAGCACTGGGAAAAGGTACAAGTTACGCTTGGTTTCTGCATCGCTAACCGAGGGCGAGACGCAGAGCATCCTAGAGTTCGTGAAAGGGGTGCTGGAGGGGCTAAACTGCTCAATATTGGGCGTTGAATCCACTAGAGGCATTGTGCTAGTAGAGTTCGAGCCCCAAAAACAATAGGCCTGTTAGCAAACGAGTGATCAAATGGGGAAATTGCCGCCGCCGGGATTTGAACCCGGGACGACCGGATCACCCAGAGCCAACTCCGATTTCACTGAGCCCGTATGAGTCCGGCGCTCTGCCGGGCTGAGCTACGGCGGCTTCCTGTAAATGTATAGCGCGGTTCCTCCTTAAAAATACTATCTACTGCTGAGAGTTAATCTGCTTGAAGGGCAACTTTAGCGCGCCTGCAAACGCCGCACTTAGGCAGTGTATTATAAATGAGCGCTAGGGCGGAGGAGAATCCCCAGTTATGCTAGCTAAGTTATTTGCGATAACTTGGGAAAAAGCTTTTAGAGCTGATGTCTTTAACTTTACGCTGGCCCGCGCTTAGGTTTATAAGCAACTGTAGATGGTATTATAACTATGTTATAGGTGCTTCACTAATGCTACTCGAGGTAAAAGAGCTCAGCGTTTGCGCTGATAACAGGAGAATCCTAGACAGCGTATCAATGAGCGTTAATCGCGCTGAAGTGCACGTAGTTATGGGGCCTAACGGTAGCGGCAAGTCTACGTTACTATCCGCTATTATGGGATTAAGGCACGTCAACATATGTGGAGGCAAGCTGCTCCTCGAGGGCGTTGACATAACTAAATCGCCTAGCTACGAGAGGGCTAAGCTCGGTATTGCACTAGCGCACCAGTACTCACCAGAAATTAAAGGAGTAAAGCTGAGAGACATCTCATCTGCCCTGGCCAAGAAATACGGTTGCTCGGACTGCACGCTCTTAGCTAAGTCACTACTGCTTGAGGACTTCATGAGTAGAGACCTGTTCGTTAACTACAGCGGCGGCGAGAAGAAGAGAACAGAGCTCTTCTTGGTTATGTTGCAGAACCCTAAGCTCGCCATGCTGGATGAACCGGATAGCGGCGTAGATATAGAGAGCATTCAATTAATAGCGAGGTCTATTGAGAGGCTTAGATCGCGCGGAACGGGGGTAGTACTGGTAACTCACCTTGGGGCAATAGCAGAGAAGCTCAGCAGAATAGATAAAGTGCACATACTTATGCAGGGCAAGTTAATTTACTCGGGTTCGCCCGACGAGGTGTTACCAGTAATAGTGAAGTTCGGATACAGGAGAGGGCTGGAGGTGCTCAGGGAGAGGGGGACCTAGCTGTGAGCTTAGAGGATATCAAGAGAGCGCTTGAAAAACCCGCGCGCTTCGGCCCAGATATAGATCTCTCCAAGTACCGTGTTGAAGAGGCAGTAGTTGATGAAACCGCGCAATTAAGCCCCCAGATAACTTCTGCTGCCCCGAGGGTAGGAGTTAGCCCAGATAGGGTAGCATACGCTCAAGCTAACGAAAGGGCTTTGTACACAGCTATGACTAGCGCGCTCTCCAAGTACGGAGTTACGGTTATGCCAACTGCAGATGCAATTAGAAAGACCTCGAGGGCACGCGAGCTCTCTTGGCGCCTCGTGAACCCAGCCAGCGACAAGTACACTGCCTCGGCGTATCTATACGGCGGCGAGGTAGGCTACTTTATATACGTCCCGCCGAACACCAAGGTGCCCGTGCCCATATATACGTGCTTAGCCATTGTGACTAATAACACTATACAGTTTGCCCACAACGTCGTCTACGTTGATGAGGGCTCGGAGGTAGACCTAATAACAGGCTGCACAATACCGCACGGAGTTAGAGACGGCGCGCACATAGGGGTGTCAGAGTTTTACGTCGCCAAGAACGCCAAGTTAACCTTCACAATGATACACGCTTGGGCCGAGGGGTTGCACGTTCGGCCCAGGACAGCTGTTAGCGTAGAGGATGGAGGCGTATACGCAAACTACTATTTAACTTACAGCCCTGTGGCCTCTCTGCAGACTTACCCAGCCGTGTACCTCAAGAGAGGCGCACACGCATACCTAGCCTCCATAGTAGCTTCAAGCGGGAGGGGAGTTTACGATATCGGCTCGCTGAGCGTGCTCGCAGAGCAAGGCTCCACGGCAGAGAGCATATCAAGGGTCGTAGCTAAAGACGAGTCTAGCATTTACGCAAGAGCTGAAATAGAAGCCGTTGATTCGAACACTAGGGGCCACATTGAGTGCCTCGGGCTGCTCCTCTCGCCTAAAGCGATGATCTCCTCAGTACCCATTATAACGTCCAGAAAAGAGGGAGCTGTGCTGAGCCACGAGGCAGCTATAGGGCTAATAGCCCAGAGAGAAATAGACTACCTTATGAGCAGGGGCTTCACCGAAGAGGAGGCTAAAGCCGTGCTAATAAGGGGATTCATGAACATTGACGCGCCAATACCGCAGGTAGTGAAGCGAGAAGTTGATAGAATACTAGATATAGTAGCTAAACACTCCACTGGATGACTGCCCCTTCTCCACACCTAGAGGCTCTTACATTAACCCATCGCTTAAACCATTTGGCTCTTTTTTTAGGTAGCCTCCTCATTACGCTACACGCGATTAGCTTCTACTTGTCGGGCGCGCTGACGCTACTATATAGCTATGGCAATAAGCCCATAGGTCCCCATTTCTACAACCTTCGAGGCTACTACAGGGCGTAAGCTCGCTCTAGCCCTCCAAGATGTAGCGTTAAAGCTGTTGCGAGGAGCAATTAACATGAACCTGTTTTTATGTGATTAGTTACTTGGATTGACAGAGCAGGATTACAAGTGAAAACAAGCGCTAATGTGAGAGCGAAACTTCGCGCCGCCTTCACAGCGGGATAAACTAACACTTTTAACCCCTCTAGCAAATATGTAGAGTGATTGGTGGTTGACCTTTGTGGCGAGCGATGTAAGTGTTACGCCTTGGGAGGCACCAGCGTTTGTAGATTACGAGAAGCTAATAAAGCTGTTCGGCGTTAAACCCCTAACAAACAAGGAAATCGACTTGATAAAGAGCCACACCCGAGAAGACCACGTAATGCTACGTAGAAGGGTGTTCTACGCTCACAGGGACCTCGATGTATTCTTAGAGAAGTACGGCGAAGGACATAGGTGCGCGCTCTACACTGGTCGGGGGCCTTCTGGCTTCACTCACATTGGCCATTTGCTCCCGTGGATCTTCACAAAGTGGCTACAAGATAAGTTCGGCTTTCACTTATTCTTTGAAATGACTGACGACGAGAAGTTCCTTCACAGCGAGGGCAAAAACCTCGAGGAGTACAATAGGTATGCATATGAAAATACCCTTGACCTAGCTGCGCTTGGGCTGGATCCAAGCAAGACGCACATTATTATTGATACAGAGGACATAAGATATCTGTACCCAATAGCTGTTAACGTTGCCAAGAAAATAACTTTCTCCACCCAAAAGGCAACATTTGGGTTCAACGACTCAACAAACGTGGGCATGATATTCTTCCCCACGCTCCAAATTGCTGTGTCGTTCCTACCAACTGAGCTCTTTGGAGAGCCTACAGAGATATTAATACCAGCAGCTATAGATCAGGACCCATATTGGAGACTGGCAAGGGATATAGCTCAGTCGCTTGGCTACCCTAAACCAACGCAGATACACTGCAAGCTTCTACCTGGCTTGGACATAGGCGGTAAAATGTCGTCATCTAAGCCGGAGTCAGCAGTGTACACTACAGACGACTTAGAAGTAGCTTACAAGAAGGTACTGAGGGCTTACACAGGCGGACAGCCTACCGTTGAGCTACAGAAGAAGCTTGGCGGAAACCCAGACATGTGCCCAGTCTACAAGATGTACGAAATGATGTTCGAAGAGGATGAAGGAAAACTAGCTGGGAGATACAGCGCCTGTAGATCTGGAGCTGTGATATGCGGCGAGTGCAAGAGAGAACTAGCCGAAAGAGTTTCAAACTTCCTCAAGGAGCACCAGGCCAGGAGAATAAAGGCAGTAGACTTAATTGAGAAGTACTTGATAAGGCACAAGTTTGAAGTACCGCCAGTTAAGAAAAGATAGCGCTCGAGCACAAGTAAGGCACTAACTAAAGATCTACCCTTTTTGTTGAGCCTCGTGAAAAAGCACATCTTTTTATTAAACTTTAGGGCGCTCCGTGAGCTTTCGCCCTACAAATTAAATTCAAATACGACCTCGCAGCTTTAGTTACCTTTATTATCTCATTGTATATTCTAGAATGCATAGCACTGATGGGGTAGTACAAAAATGCAGAGCGAAGTAGGCATCTTAGTTGGGTTTTTTGTTCTCGCGGCATCCTTGGGTCTAGGGAAGCCCGTGTGGTTTGCTCTCCTAGTTGCCTCGTTGTCTATGGGCCTAATCGGCGGGGGTCTTCCAGGGCTGTCGAGCATTCTATACTCTACTACAATGAGCTCTACGGCTATCGACCTCGTTGTGGTCACGTTCCTAATAGCTGTATTCGTTAACCTCTATCGCGCTTCTGGATTCCTGGCAAAGCTCGGCGAAGAGCTCGTTAAGGCTTTGAAGAAGCCCAAAGCCATTGCAACTCTTGTGCCCGCAATAATGGGGTTGCTCCCCGTTGCTGGTGGCGCTTTAATGTCAGCGCCTGTAGTTGATGGGGTGGGCAACCACCTGGGGCTTAGCAAAAAGCTAAAGCTCTTCATTAATGTCTGGTTCCGCCACGTGATCTTCCTAGTGTACCCTTTAAGCACTACGCTGATTACAACGGCTAGTCTAGCCGGAGTTAGCATGTGGGAGCTTGTACTGAGACAGACTCCCATAGTAGTTTCAATGGTAGCAATAGGCTACGCCGTGAGCTTCCGCAACTCGCACAAGCAATACAATCACAACACAGGGGACCCCAACGCGAGCTTACTAATGTACGTATTTTCGCCCATGCTGGTGGCTATATTTCTCGCAGTTGCAGTAAGCCCTTTACTCGATAGGCAACTAATTCCCTTTGTTCCCCTAACTCGCTACTCTATGGTGCTGGGATTGGGGCTAGCAATAGCGCTACTAGTTAAGCTAGCGGGCAAGAGCTTGAGGGATATTGTTGAAGCTATTATCTCGAGGACTACTTTCGAGCTTGTTACAGCTGCCTTTTCTGCTATTCTTCTCAGGGATGCATTTCTAGCTCTAGGTGGCCCCGACATTATCTCCGGCCTCATGCCGCAGGGGGATAAAGCTACAGAGCTAGTACTGCTATCCTTAACTCCATTTGTGCTCTCCCTCGCCACTGGTTCTCCTCTAACTGGAAGCGTAGTAGCTATATCTATATTTAAGCCAATTCTAAGCGTAGGGCCAGGGGAGGCGTCCTTAATATATACCTCTAACATGCTAGGGTACCTTGCATCGCCTGCCCACCTGTGCTATGTTTACTCAGCGCAGTACTTCGAACAACCCCTTACGAGCACTTATCGCGAAATGCTAATAGGGGTTACAGCAACCCTAGTAGTAGCTGTATCCCTGTATTTCCTGTCCAACGGTTTCCTTTGGGTTTTCTAAACTATGAACCCTGCCTGTACTGCTGGGCACGCGCGTACTTAAAATACCTATAGTTACGATAAAGCGCCTTCGTTACTAGGTAGCCCACTACAAACAGATATAATAGCATGCAGGTACATTATCTGGGCTGGGAGTCTCGATGCCTGTAATTAACCCTAGGAAAATTCCTCGCTATAAGGCACCCAGGCCGAGTGAAAGAGAGATAGGCGTAGTTCTGGCCCCCGAGATAGGGAACTACGACAAAGCTACCGTTGCTGTTGTTCAGCTCCCCCCTGAGGGGAATACCGGTCTCCACAAACACGAAGGCTCTGATGAAATAATTTACGTTTCGAGCGGTGAAGGCGAATTCATTGAAGTAATTAACGAGAAAGAATTAGTTAGTGAAATTAGGCCGGGGTACTTAATGGTAGCTAAGAGCGGCACGATTCACATGGTTAAAAACACAGGATCTACACACTTAGAGTTATTCTGCGTGTTCATACCTCCAATAGCTCAGCCCACTCCAGCTCTTGCAGAGGCGATCAACAGAGCCAGAGAGTACTTCTCCCAGCTAAAACAGTAATTTGCTCGCTTTAAAGACGCCGCGCTAATGTTGTTGGATCGTGGAGGTAGTTTTTAATAGCCCGTAGTCTGGATCCCGCCTGCGTCCACGTGTTGATCAGAGCAGTAAACCCCCATCCGCGCTTATATAGTTTGTATTCTCTAACGGTACTGTAACCCGTTATTAAACAATTGATGCTTATTTTGTAGATAGAAGTATAAGTTTAGGGCCACTCCACGCATACACCACTAAGCTAGGTGCTTAATTGTTGAGCAATGCCTTTGATAGCAGCTTGTCCCGCCTCTTTGAGGAGGCAGCGACTGGGGCGCTATTCTTATTTAGTGGTAACACGCTCGCCACATTTCTCTCTGCTCTCTGCGGGATATTAATTGCAAGGTTGCTGGGTCCAGACTTATACGGTGCATACTCCCTGGCCTTTGTTCCGCAATCTTTCCTAACACTGTTTACAGGTCTAGGCGTAAACTACGCTTTAACTAGGTACATTGCTTACTATAATGAGAGAGGTGATCGCCAGCGGGTCGCCTCACTTGTGAGGACAGGGCTACTGTTCGCAACGCTAGAGTCAATAATTGTTTATATGTTGTCGCTACTCCTCGTTGAGAATTTAACAGTTATGTTCATAAACCGCTCAGGGCTTATCGACTTGGTGAAAATAGCTCTCCCCATAGTTGTCCTTCAGTCGCTGTTCAACGTAGCTAACAGCATCCTCCTGGGCTTTGGTGACACCAAGGGCTGCGCACTAACGAGCGTTGTGCTTCAATCCTTTAGGCTAATAATGGCCCCCGTGCTCGTAGTCCTAGGGCTTAGCGTAGCTGGCGCGCTCGCAGGTAATGTAATAGCATACGCTGTTGGAGTCGCAACGAGTCTTCTCCTTGTGCACAACAAGCAACCGAATGTTGGGGTCAGTCGATCTTCCAATAAATACACTCATATGAGTACAATCTCGCTGATGCTGAGCTACGGGCTAGCTCTCTACGTTGCATCTGTTATAACTGCCTCGCTAGATACTCTCCGAGGAGTTATTCTCGCTTACACTGTCTCCGACTACGTTATAGGGAACTTCAACGTTGCGCTGCGATTTACATCCCTCATAACTCTGATACTAGGGCCGATTACAAGTGTCCTATTTCCAGCTTTCTCGAAGCTCGGGGACAACCCAGGCGAGCTGAAGAGCATGCTCCGCTATTCAACTAAGTACTCATCCCTGCTTGTGATCCCAACTTCAGTGCTTGTATCGTCGATGTCGCAAGATATAGTATCCGTGCTCTTGGGACCAGAGTACATGCTCGCATCGCGCTATTTATCCCTCTTAGCAACAAACTACTTATACATTGGATTGGGCTACACGATCCTCGGAAGCCTGTTCAGCGGCGTCGGGCTACCCGGGGTTAACTTTAAGGCTACAGTAATCCAAGCTGCAGTTTTCGCTCCGCTCTCTCTAGTTTTAACTAGGTTACTAGGCGTCGAGGGCTTGATAGCATCAATGCTTGTAGCAACGGGCGCCTCAACGATATACAGTCTGAGAGTTGTTGGGAAGAGATACAGCGCGAGGCTGGACTTAAAATCTACAGGTAGCATATACTTAGCGTCAACGCTGTCTGCAATACCAGTTATACTCCTAACGCTCTATGTCCACGCGCCTAGCCTCATTAGGCTATTTGCGGGGAGCTTGATGTACCTGTTCGCCTACTTGACGCTGCTGCCCCTCCTCAAGGCAATAAACAGCGAGGATGTGCAGATCTTGGCTTCAATATTCACGAAGATCGCGCTAATTAGGCCGGTAGTAGCAGTAATGGTAAGCTACGAGGAGAAGATATTAGCGTTATTGAGGTAGGCAGCTCTCTGCGTTTTCGCTCTCTTCAGAGGTATTTTAGTCCCTTAGCGCTGGATCGAAGTAGGTAGTTAAAGGGGCTAAAGGGGCGCTCAGCGTGCGTAAAGAAGGCAGCTTAAACTTGCTGGCAATAGCTCACGGCCTGTGGTTCGGAGGAGCTTGGATCGCCACTCTTGAGTTCTTTGAGTTCTTTAAAGACGTGCTCAACCTAAAGGTAATGCTGTGCAGTAGCTCCAGCACTTTATTTACAAAGCCCCTAAAGCTAATGGGAGTCGACTACAGGGCTGTTCCCTGTGAGGAAAAACTGCACTTCCCGGACATGCTTGTTAGCCAGCAGGACTCCCTCGTGAAGTGGGCTGATGCTGTGTGGATCACAGACGTTGAATACCTAGTAGCGCCTCGAGTTAAGGCAGTTAAGAATGTACCTGTATTAGCCCACCTCCACAGCTACTCTCTAATTTGCCCCACGTGGACGCTATACCGCGGCATGAAGGCTATATGCCTCGAGAAGTGTACCGCAGGCAGGGCTATTAGGTGCGCAGGGGAGTTAGGCATTGAGCTTGCTAAACTTGGTGCAACCTCCTCGTGGAGGGGAATTTATCCGCACATATCAAGCTTGCTGAAAAAACCAAGTAGCTTGGATCTTTTCAGGCACAAACAGGCGCTCAGAGAAGCTGTTAGTTGCATTGACGGCTTTATTGCAGTCTCTAGCTTTGTCAAGCTCGCTCACACGAAGCTCTTGGAAGTTGGCGATAAACCCATAAGCGTAGTTCACAACCTAGTCACGTACCCGATGAAATACGCGGAGAGCAGAAATTGCGAGAAAACTAGGGCCGACGTTGTAGATGTAATTTACGCTGCGGGGCCAGACCCCTTTAAAGGGCCCCACCTAGCCCTTGACTCGTTAAAGGCTCTCGCTGAAAGCGGGTTAAGCGTGAAAATGAAAATGTTTGGGTGTAAGGATACGTGGGTTGAGAGGTACGCTAGGAGAATAGGAATTTCTAGGAGCGTCGAGTTCAGGGGAAAGGCGTCTTTCGCGGAGCTCTACAGCGCAATGCAGTATGCAGATGTAGTTATTGTGCCCAGCTTATGGCCCGAGCCATTCGGCCGGGTTCCGGTCGAGGCTAACAGGCTTGGAACCCCTGCAGTTGTAACAAATAGAGGGGGGTTGCCAGAAGTTGTTGCTGAGAGCGTTACAGGATACATATCTAAGCCCGTCGCGGAGAACTTAGCTGAGGGTATAAGGGATTCATTGAAACGCAAGCCGAAGAGGGAAGAGGTAGTATCTAAGAGCCTAGAGAGAGTGAACCCTAGGGACAATGCTAGGAGATTTCTCGAGCTAATCTACTCTCTAGCTTAAAAGGTTTTATTCATAGCTGGTAGGTAAACTTAATTTACCTTATGCACCTAACGTGTTAGTGTAGCTCTTGCCCTTTAATTTAGAAGTTGATTGGGTGGTTTGGTGCATCAGTGCTTTATTTTTGCCCACGGCGACAGCGATGGAGTTTCCTCAGCAGCTTTAGCTAAGGCATTCCTCGAGAAGAGCGGGTATGAGGTGAGCGTGGTGTTTACACACCCCGTTGGTTTACTGGGAGACTTAAGGGAGTTCTACAGAGGTGAAGGTTGCGCCTTTATAGTTGATATCGCTGTAAGCGAATTGCACAGCGAGGAGATATTCAAAGTTCTCGCAGACATGTCCAGTCGGGGCGAAGTTATATATGTAGATCATCACCCGCTAATTGAGGGCCCTAGCGTACCTAAAGGAGTTGAGCTAGTTTACGACACGCATTGCTCTACCTCAGAGCTCACGTATAAGCTCCTGCGCGAGAGGGGGCTTGAACCGGAGTACTCTAGGGTCGCGCTCTACGGTGCAATAGGGAACTACTTAGATGAAACTGCGTGGGTTAAAGACGAAATGGGACGGTGGGATAAGAGATCTATATACCTCGAGGCCGGTATACTAATACAGGGGCTAGAGGGCTCTAGGAGAGATCACGACTTCAAGAGGAGAGTTGTAGCGCACCTATCTGATAACAAGCTTCCAAGCGCAATGAAAGAGCTCGTTGAGAGGAGCTTAAAGCAGGCCGCTGAAGACGAGAGCCTGCGGGTCTGGGTTAAGGGCAACGCTACTTTAAAGGGCAAAATAGGGTACGTGATAAATCCCCCCGGGAGCTTGGGTAAGGCGGCTAACTACGCGAGAATATACAGCGGCGCCAAAGTGGGAATAGCTATCGAGGAGAGAAAAGATGTGTACGTAATGAGCTTGCGCGGAGAAGCTGGCTTGGATCTAAACCAAATATTGAGGAAGCTCGGTAAAAAGCTAGGCATTAGCGGAGGTGGGCACCCTCAAGCGGCTGGGGCAAGGGTGCCCGTAGGAATTTTCTACATATTCTTAGATGAGCTAAATAGCGCTCTCTAGCCATTACTACCCGTGAAAATGGGATAGATTACAGAGTTAACCGGCTTTTCTAACCTCTTCTCTGCCAATTAGCGAGAGAACACACAGTACTACTGAGAAAACAACAATTAATGTTATGTACAGGTCGTGCCACCACCATATAGGGGCATCCCACAAGTAGAATGGAGACGGGAAATCCTTATTCCAAGAGGCGGGAACCATGCTCTTGAGAGGTTTGACAACTGCCTCCCAACTGATCCACAGGGATAAGAGAATAACTGTAAGCGAAATTACAGACAATATAGTCTTAGCGTTGTGCTTGATCAACAAAATCCTCCTCAAAGTTGGTTGTGCCAAGAGGCCTAGCGGGTTTAGACTTCAAGCTATTTCCCCCATTTAATTCAAAATTACAAAACCTTTATAAGTTTAACTTAAGTATTCATATACATAATCCCTTTATAAGCAAAATTAATCATAAAATAAAACTATTTACCAACATTATCTCAAAGACTCTGTGCCCTACAATCTAGCTAGGTAATAGCTGTTGCTGAAATGCCCTTATTGGCGCTTAATAAAAGCCCAGCCTTAAATTTAATTAAATGCGAGTAGAGTTAAGACCTCTAGCGGTAGATTGTATGAACCTCCGCTACCCACTAGCTGTAAGAGCTATATGGTATAACGACGCAGAGGGCAAGCTGTGTTGGCTAAACACCTTAAAGCTTCCACACCAAGAGGAGGTGCTTTGCTCTAACGACCCCTCTAGGGTAGCGAGAGCAATAGTGGACATGGAGATTAGGGGAGCCCCTGCAATAGGGGTAGCAGCAGCGCTTGCTGTTGGAGCTTATGCGCTTAAAGTAGCTAGCAAGCCTCTGGACGAATTCCTCGGCGAGGTGAATAAATCAATCGAGATCCTAGCTCGTACGAGGCCCACTGCGTATTGGCTATTCTACGCGCTGAGCAGGCTAAAAGATCTCGTCAAGGCTAAGCTAATTGAGACGAGCGATGCACTGAAAATAGCGAAAGCCCTTGTAGAGGAGGCCCTTAGAATGTATCAAGAGCACCTTGAGGCCACTATCAAGATGGGAGAGCTTGGATCCGAGCTAGTGCCGGATAACGCAACTATATTGACTCACTGCAATACTGGGGCGCTCGCGAGCTGCGGCTATGGATCGGCTCTAGGCATCATAAGGATAGCTTGGTATAAAGGCAAGAAGATAAGAGTTGTAGCGACTGAGACTAGACCTATGCTCCAAGGAGCTAGATTAACAGTGTACGAGCTCGTGAAAGAGGGAATACCCGTATCGCTTATAACAGACAACGCAGCTGGCCTCTTAATGAAAAGGGGAGAAGTTGACTTGGTAGTAGTTGGCGCCGACAGGATAACGCTCGATGGCTACGTAGTGAATAAGGTCGGAACGTACATGATATCCTTAGCTGCGAAGAGGAACAACATTCCATTCTATGTAGCGGCATCAACTAGAACAATAGATCCCGAGAAAAAAATAGACAGCATAGTTATCGAGAGGAGAAACCCCGACGAAGTTAGGTATATAAACGGCAAATTAATCACGCTAGAAAATGTGGATGCAATTAACTACGCCTTTGACGTTACGGATCCGGACTTAGTTACAGCTATAATAACAGAGAGGGGCATAGCATATCCTCCCTACAGTGAAAACTTAGCTAAGCTAATAGGAGAAGCTTAACTGAGTTATTAGTGGAATAAACCTTTAATTGCACAACTCCTAGTTACTAGTCCCTAGAAACTACTTTGCTGAACTCTCTGAGCAACTTGACGACCTCGAGCGTGTTCCCTGGCTTTATATCCACAACTATCTCTGTGAGGTTTTGAGATTTAAACGCAGACAGCCTGCGTACTTGCACTCCGCTGGATTGTAAAAGCCTTACGGCGCGCCTGAGATCTCCAGCATCAACGTAGTATGCTATGTAGTTTCTCCCAGAAATCTCCACGCTTGTGCTCAAAAGGGTGTTTGCCGAGCCCTTAAGATCCCGCTGCAACGTCCTCTGAGCTATTCTATCTAGCTCTAGGACAATGTGCAGATCGCGCAGAACTCGCCGCTCCGCGCCCTCAATTGCGATCTCAAGTCGATCTGATCGGCCTAGCCACTTTGCAACAAAGCTGTATATGAACGAGATCTTAGGCGTAGTAGTTAAAAGTATGTACACCTTATCGCCGGACTTTAGCACATACTTGGCGTGATAGCCCACAAGGTACCCTAAAAGAGTATAAGTCTTGTCCACTGGCTTGAAAGAGCTCTCTAAGTCCAGCGTAACTTCCTTTATGAACTTTGCCAACCTCCTCCTCTGAATGAAGTACCAAGTCACAATAGTGCCGCTCAGCAGGCTTATAGATATCATAATTATGTAATCTAGTAAGTAATCTCCGTTCATTTCTTGTACAACCTCGATTTTTCTCTCATCTTAAGCACGTCCTGTAGCGTCTCTGGGGAACTGCCTAGATACTCTATGAGCATATAGCTAGTACTTAATTTGCTGATCTCAGATATATACTGGTTCTGCGCATCCTCGACATTCAGCCTAGATGCAATGTCTTGCGGTAGAATCTTATTCAAGACAAGTAGCCTCGGCTTGACACCTAACCTCTCTGCGAGGAACTTCAGGGATTCTCGTAGCTCATGCATTGGAAGGGGCTCGGGGGTGCTCACTATAATGTACGAGGCATTATCGCTCGACGAGAGAGCCCTATTTAAGGCGCTGTAATCCTCTCTCATCCTTGCCAACTTTGTTAGCACTCTGTCGTGCGCTGTAGCGTCTTTTCCCAGAGTCCTCGATATAACGTACCTTAAGGACACTATTCTCTCCCTAACCTCTATTAACTTATCTATCCACAGCAAGTATAGCCTCGGCAGAACAAGCGTTCTCAGCGTAATACCCGTTGGAGGAGTATCAATTACTACGAAGTCGTACCTCTCCTGCAACGCCTCCAGCATTTTCCTCAAGAAGATCTCCTCTTCAACGCCGGGGAAGTACTTGACGACGTCTATAATGCTCTCCAAGTTCAATACAGCTAAGTAGGGCATAACTTCGCGTAGGGTCTCTGCGTGCTCTGAGGTAATTTTGCCTACTTCTTTATCAATTGAGATCTGCCTTACGTGCAGGGAATCCCCTATCTCCGCGAAGTCTTTGTCGCCTATGCCGAGGTACTTAGACGCGTGTCTAGCTGGGTCGAGGCTAAGCAGTAGCGTTGGACCTTGGCGGCTCAGCTCTACTGCAGCTAGGAGAGAGACTGTTGTCTTGCCTACGCCCCCCTTTCCAATAACAATGACTAAGTGGGGGCGCGTTCCTGGGCTACCAATGGCATCAAAGATTTCCACAGATTCCACCTAGCGCTCAGCCATTAGGACATCTATTAAGTCGCTCATCACGTCTTTGCCTCTAACTGCCCTCGTCTCCAGTACCTTTATTTCCTCTGAGAGCGCATCCATTAGCTCTAGGCTGAATAAAAGCGTAGTGGTTTTCAACCCCGCTAGAGGTCCCATAACCATGAGGAGAAAGGCGGTTTCAAGCTCGAGAAATTCCTCTTGGAGAACGCTTACGCTTCTCTCAACAAGGGACTTCTGCATCCCCTTAGTTAACATTAGAAGCTCTCTGAGCAGCTTTCTTATTTTTTTCAGCGCGCTATTCAGATCAATCACCTAGAAATGCTGAGCCAAGAGGATTTTAAAAAAACTATAAGATAGTAACAACTCTATTGCTCCTGCCTAGCTCTCCTCCACTGGCTTATAAAGGAGAACAAGAGGTAGAAGTTTATACCCCCTGCGCACAACATTATAGGTGCAGTTGTAACGAGGTAAAGTAGCGGCAAGTAGGGCATAATGTAGATGTACCACAGGAAGAACGCTGATGTCACCGTGACCCAGAGGAACAGAGCTGGCACTAGGATGAGAGCTAGAGGCGGTCCCCTTATTTTTTGTATAACCAAAACCCACATTGATGCTATCATAAGGGCTAGCGATGCTTGCAGTTGATTGTTCCCCGATGAAGCTGGCCACGTAACGGTATACGCGTATATGGTGACTGCTGGATTAGCGGGATCCGGTATCTTCGGAATAGCCATTACAACCACCAAGATTGTAACAAGCGTAGAGGCTATCCACCTATTTGTTAAGAACTTGTACACGCTTGGTGCCTTTGGTTTAATGGGCTCTAGCAGCTCAGCCAGCATAAACCTGCGCACTCTTGTGCCAGAATCTATGGAAGTCATTATAAATGCTGTGAGAGACCACGCTGCCCACGAGCTGAAGAACTTGTATAGATCTGGGAAGCTCGCAGGTCCGAGGAACCTCGACCACGCTAACGCCTGCGCAAACCCATACCCAACGTAGTATCTATTAACGGCTGGGAACTGCAGTATTGTGGGGGTTCTAGTTACGTTGATCCCAGCTGCTAAGACGAGCTCAGCTGATATACCAGCCTGCGCAGCCGCCTCAACGAAGTTCCAGGCCAGTGCTGCGGGCGTAATAACTGCGAGCGCTGAAAGGGCTCCCTCGGTTAGCATTCCCCCATATCCCACGAACAGCCCGTCCAGCTCGTTGGCCAGCTGCTTTGAAGTCAATCCAGAGGCACTTACGGCGTGCGCTCCAGACAGGGCCCCACAGGCTACAACCAGCACTATTGACGGCCAAATCCACGCAATATCAAAAGTAGCAGCAGGCGTTCCAGCAACGCCCCCTATTACGCTACCCTTAGCTACCAGAGTTGATATCGCTGGTCCAGTGAGTCTGTAGGGCAAGAAGAAAGGAGCTATAACTGCTAATGCTACAGTAGTCCACAAGAAGTAAGAGTTAAGGTAGTCCCTCGGTTGGAGTAGATACCACACAGGTAGCGATCCAGCTACGATGCAATATATAGTTGCAACAAAAATCCACGCCTCATAAGTTGCATATATTGGCGAATAGTACGAGTACGCAAAAATAATACCCAGAAGAATAAGTGCGATAACTGTAGCCTTCTTTACGCTCATGCCGTACCTGTAAACCATTAAGCCAAATAGTAGGGCAAGGGGCATGTACATAATGTTTATAGTAGCTGCTGTAGGTACGGACTCGAAAACGCTAGCTACAATGCTGAAGAACGACGCTGCTAATAGAATCCCGGTGAAGAATACGTAAATGAGGAAGGCGTATCTGGCTTTCTTTCCCATGATGTTCTCAGCTAAAGACATTATTGTTATCCCTCCGTGCCTCACAGAGGACATGAGGCTGAGGTAGTCGTGCACTGACCCAAGGAAAACGTTCCCCACAATTATCCAAACAATTGGTATTAGCCAGCCCCAAACGAGCGCGGTAGCGGGGCCAACTATTGGGCCGGCTGCAGCGATCGTTGCGAAGTGGTGTCCATAAAGGACGTACTTGTTGGCCGGTACGTAGTCTACCCCGTCAAACTTAGTTACAGCAGGAGTAGGCCTGTTGGGATCAACTTTTACTATTCTCTGCGCAAGTAACTTCTTGCCATAGAAGGTGTACGCTAGCAAGTAGACTAAGAGGACAATAATGGCTATTAACCACGGGTACACAGCTCTTCACCTCTCACCCTTTAGGTTCCCCAGGTCTATAACCCGTTCTTACCTCTACCATTTTCCTTATAGCTAGCGGAGTTTCTCCTAGCCACAGGGCAGGGCCGATTAGGATTAAGTGAAATCCCACTACGACTAGGATTGTATCTATAGACACTGTCCCTGCTCTGCCTATAGCGCCTTGCATTAGCCGTACGTAGGCGAACTCGTAGGCCATGAGTAGTGATCCGGCGAGGGTACACAGGATGCCAATAGCCTTCTTGGCGTCCACTTTACCCCCCAAATGTAGATTAACTTTATGTACTTAAATATTTTCTCTATACCTTAATGCTGGGTAAAAATTAAGACAAACCCATTTAATTTACATGTTGACTATATATTTCTCTATATACAATCATTTCACTTTTGTTATCGCACTTCTTACTAACCACATCAGGGAGCCTATTGCTTCAACCGCCCTATAGCTTTATTCAAAATTCCCTTTTTCTGCCTAAGTGAATGCTGCCAGAGTTCATTATCCTTCAATTCTTATACTAGAACTCAATAATTTCACTGCGCTAAGAGCTGAACCCCCCTGAGAACTGTACCGTAACCTCACTTTGAGTTCTCAGGACTTTCCGTAAATGAAGGGTTAAGAGGGCTAGATAAACATTAAGTGCCGCCGCCGGGATTTGAACCCGGGTCACGGGCTCGAAAGGCCCGCATACTTGACCGGGCTATACTACGGCGGCGTCTATTTTGTTTTAGGCGCGGGCGCCCCTTATAAGCTTGCCTATGCGTGAATCAACTATGTTTCTCATATTGAGGCCCCCCTCTATGGTAGGCTTGGCTAACTCCCTCGATAACACTTCTTCGCATCTTTGGCGTACTGCCTTTATTCAGGGTTATTTGGTAAAATTTATAATATAGTTGCTGTTTTAGGGGTTCGTGAAGAAGGTGAATTTATTTGGCTAACTCGATTAGACTAGAGCTTATATTAAATGTTGGAGCGCTCTTGTTCTTCCTTGGCATATACACTATACTCCCTTTCCTATCTCGCTACGCTGTATCCTTAGGCGCCACCCCCGAGGAGGTCTCCCTACTCGGCCCTGCCCTTTCAATTGCAGCTATTGGGCTCAGGCCCCTCTCAGGGTTTCTACTGGATAGGGGGTATCTCAAGAAGCTAATTGTGGCTGGACTTCTGTGTTCAACAACTGCGCAAATTATATACTCGATTTCCCCAAATGTTGCAATACTGTACTTAGGGAGAATACTTCACGGAGTAGGAAGCGCGTTCTTCATACCTGCCTCAATATACACAGCTGCGCTAGCAGGTAAGGGGTCAACTAGCGCTCTTGCGTGGAGATCAACTATGATCGGCATAGCCATGGTTCTA
This sequence comes from Desulfurococcaceae archaeon, assembly GCA_038888155.1. Taxonomy (GTDB): domain Archaea; phylum Thermoproteota; class Thermoprotei_A; order Sulfolobales; family Desulfurococcaceae; genus UBA285. Next base: position 420,634 of record JAWAJB010000001.1, on the reverse strand, counting down.
GGCCCAGCAATAGGGGGCTTTATTACGAGCTCGCTTGGCTATCAGTGGTTATTCTACGCGTCTTGTGCTATGCTTTTAGCTTCGCTAACGTTCCACCAACTCGTTCTCGGGAAGATTAAGGGGGGCGCAGAGGGCGGAAAGGGCACTGTGAGAGACCTAGTAGAGGCGAGCTTTATAGCGGCATCGCTGAGTATACTCTGCTACAGTGCAATATACAACAGCATAACACTCTACCTCCCCGCTCTACACGAAGAGCTCGGAATAGCTGTGGGAATTACAGCTACTGCCTTTACAGCATCCTCTGTAGCAAACCTAGCGTCTAGGCTTATTTTTCCAATCATATGCAAGAAAGTGCCCTTTAGGATTACAGCGCTGCTCGGATTTGTCCTAGTAACTCTAAGCGCAGTGAGCATAGTCGCTAACCCTGCCTCTGGGTACTTAGTCCTGTGGATGGTAGTATTTGGATTGGGCGCGGGAGTCATTATACCTTCGCTGCAGATCATGGCAGTTTTGGGAGTGAAAGACAAGAGCAGGGGACTTGCATCGGGGTTCTACACAGCGATGTTTGATGCCGGGAATATTGTCGGGCCACCTTTAGTGATGTCGCTGGGAGCATCTTACATGGGGGCCTTAAAGGCAACGCTAGTGTTCCCAACTACTGGCTCGCTGGTTCTCTTGTTCTTCTCTACGTACATGCTCTTATCTGGCCGCAACAAGGTTGTCCTCGATGGAGCGCCCACACTGAATACGCCCCACAAAGCGTAATCGCTAGGAAATACATGCGCATACTTTTAGGCGTTCGCTACGCCTTAAATTAATAGACGCATCTCAATTGATCTGTCTCCTACGCTTACTGGCCTAAGCATGTTGCACGCTGAGGCCTTTTGCTGTCCCCCTCTAAATACTGCTAGATATATAAAATATTACTTTTTATTATAAAAGAGGAGGATACAATGCCCACTCTTCGCTCTGGGCTCGTCCCAGCCGCAGTGTACGCTGTCAAGCTAAGGAGGGCTATTTTCGCGCAACTAAGGGACCACGTAAAAAAGGACAAGGAGTTTTCAAGTAAGGTGGCGTACTACGCAGCTACGCTAAATAGAGCGCTCTTCACCTTGCTCGTTGAGGAGCTTAAAATTGATAAGCTAGATGTTGTTAGGATATCTGTTGACTACGATTTAGATGAGGCGAGTAAATCTATTACATGGAAGTGGGATACCTTAAAAATCGAGGTATATAGGAGAGTGCCGCCGGAAACATACGAAGAGGCGCTAAAAAAGTTCATAGTAAAGGCGCCTGAGCTGTCTGTGGGGACCGTAAAGTATAGTGTAACTAAGCTAGGTGAGACTTTCGATGAAGATTTAGTCTACGCCATAAAGATTGACGAGAAAGAAGTAGGCGCCGCATCTATCCTTCAAGTGGATGAAAATACGTTAGTGCTTAAAAAGGCAGCAGTCGTTGAACCCACTCCAGCAGTCTTCGATAAGCTAAAACTAGATCTGGCTGGCAGAAGCGCCGAAGAAGTGCTCGCAGAGCAGCTAGGTAGAGTAATGCAAGTCGCTAGGCACGTTACGTATGACGAGGTATACAAGATAATAAACAGCATTAGAGAAAAGGTGTCAGCTAAGCCCATCGAGAAGCTACCAGAGATAGAGCCAGAGGAGTAGATACCCCATTCGATTTTTTAGCCCCCCTATTCTTCAATACTTTATATAATCCTGGAGAACGATTGTTTTATGATCGATTAACATAGCTTATCTAATAACCCCCAATTAACAGAGAAAACCAAGCTTAAGAATTCATTGTATTGGGGTAGGGGGGAAAATTTATAAGTTTCCTAGGGGGATTTTTTCATGGTGAGTAAAATGCAGGTGCTTTCCCAGCACGGAAAAAAGGTAATTGGGAGACACGTCTATGGAGAGCTATACGGTTGCGATCCAGAGCTCTTAATGAGCGAGGAATACTTAGTTAATGCTGTCAAGGAAGCTGTTAGCATAGGTGGGTTTACCCTACTAGATGTTAAATCGTGGAGAATATACCCGGGCGTTAGCGTAATAGCAGTAATTCTAGAGAGCCACGTAAGTATACACACGTGGCCTGAGTACAGCTTCGCGTCCGTTGATGTATACACCTGCGGCCTAAAGGGAGATCCTTTTAAGGCATTTGAGCACATAGTTAAGGCGCTTAAAGCCAACACTTACAATGTAAATTACGCTAGTAGAGATTACGAGGAAAGCTAATGAAGTGCGATGTTTTAATTGCTGGGGGAGGACCTGCAGGGCTCTACACTGCCCTCAATATACGCAATAAAAGCGTGCTGGTCCTGGAAGAACATAGAGAAATAGGTCTCCCTGGGCACTGTGCAGGAGTAGTGGGGAAATTCGTAGCACAGGAGCTAAGCAAAGTTACTCCTAAGCTCGTAGATGGGTTCTTCAGGAAAATAGTGTTCTGGTCGCCTATTGGAACATATAAAGTAGAGCACTCTGAGCCTATAGCATACCACGTCAACAGACCTCTTCTCGAGGAGAGAATAGCTTCAAAAGTAGAGTCAATTGGCCACCGAATACTACTCAGAGCGAAAGCCGTTCCAAGGTCTTTAGGCAGGGTTAAAGCAGGAGGTAATATTTACGAGTACGATATCATGGTTGCATCAGACGGCGCCAGTAGCAACTTCAAGAAAGTGCTTTATGGCACTCAATCCAAGTACTTGTACGGCTTACAGCTAGTTACGCGGCTCCAGAGCATACCAGTTGATACCCTTTTCATTCTGTACAGCGAAAGTTTGCCCTCGTTTTTCACGTGGATTATACCGCTAGATAATAGCCTAGCAAAAGTAGGCTACGCGTCAGGGAATCCCAGCGTGGATTACCTTCTCTACATATTAGAGAGAAAAGCTGGTCTCAAAGTAACTAACATCGTTGAGAAGTTGGGAGGGTTAATACCTATAGACAAACCGCTCAGGGACCCCGTGCTACACAACAGAATTGTGTTTCACGGCGACGCTGTCCCGCTAACTAAGCCCTATACCGGTGGGGGGCTCTACTACATTTTCAAGTTAACTCCAGCGCTTGCTAGGTGCATCGAGGAGGGCTCTTTAAGAGAATATACCTCCTACTACTCCCATGAATTCTACGCCAAGACAGTTGTAGAGCAACGCATTGTAGACATCCTAAGGAGAACGCAATATTACCTGCCGCTTCCCTTTATACAGGCTCTCTCGAGGCTGAATGCACTTGCCCCGCGCGACTTTGATGATCACCACAAGCTCGCAGTAAAGTCACTGGCCACTTTGTTACTAATGCCGCTTCTCTGGGGAGCTAGTAGAGCCCCCTAACATTTAATCGGCAACTGCAGGCGAACTGAAATTTAAGGCGTGTCTGGCTATGCGCCTACACGATAAATATAGTTGCGCGAGCGCTAACAGTTAAAGCAGTCAATGCATTTAGGGCCCCTTAACGCAGGCGCTTATGTAATCAGCTAATTTATTAACGCTTGTTAGCACCGCGCTAGATACGTCTAAGCTTAGATCAAGGCGATCAGGATATATCCCTATCAAGAACGCTTTTTCAAAGGCTCTCTCGGATTTCAGTGCACTGAGTACTACCCTAAGCGGGATGCTGTGAGTAGATATTGTTATATTGCCTTCAGCGATAGCGCCTTCGTCTGCTACAACGATATCCCCTGGGCAACCATTCTCGAATAGTGCAGCGTCCAGCATGATAAGCGCTCGTGGCTTTTTAGCCATTACGTAGTCTGTGCAGTTCTCTAGGCCGTACTCGCATTTTACGCACTCAACACCTCGGCTTTGAAGCTCCTCGCAAACGAGGAGACCGGCTTGATCATCCCCCCTGAGGGGGGAGCCTAGGCCAACTATTAAAAAACTCTCTTTGAAAATGCCGCAGAGTTTATCTATTTGTGCTTCACTTGGGGACATTGCCGGCCCTCTTCAATAGGTCCTGCCACATTAAGTCAACGTATTCTTGTATCTCCTTAAGGAGGCCTCTGTTCTCGGGCCTCAGCAGATGCCTGTATCTGCCCTGCAGCTCGAGGAATTTTTCAATTGGTTGTTTAATAGATGGGTTTCTGGCTATTGCTAGGCTCCTATCTGTCAGCATGTAGCCGGTTTCAGGGCTCCACTCCCAGAGCGGGAAGTAACACGTGTCTACAGCTCTTCGAATTACTTCAACGGAGGCCCCTTCTTCGTGTCTCCACCCGCGGTTACAGCTGCTTATAACGTGGAGAAATCCCGGCCCATTGACTTCAATGCCTCTCCTGACCTTTTTAACTAAATCAACCCAGTGCGCTGGCGTACCTGTAGCAACGTAAGGTATCTTATGAGCAACCATTATTTCAGCTATTGGCTTCTTGTTCTCAGCCTTACCCGGCAAGGCGCTGCCAACGGGGGACGTTGTTGTCCACGCGAACTTAGGCGTTCCTCCAGATCTCTGGATACCCGTATTCATGTAGGCTTCATTGTCGTAGAGTATATACAGCACGTCGTGTCCCCTTTCAGCCATTCCGCTCAAGGACTGGAGCCCTATATCGTATGTCCCTCCATCGCCCGCGAAGACAACTACATCGATGCGGTCGTGCATTAGCCTCCCAGTTTTCTTGAGAGCCTTGATAGCTGCTTCTACCCCGCTTGCTGTAGCAGCTGAGTTTTCGAAAGCGCTGTGCAACCACGGAACTGCCCAGCTAGTATATGGGTATATAGTTGTTGAAACCTCGAGGCAGCCAGTTGCAGATACCACTATTGTAGGGCCTCTGAACGCGAAGCTAGCGAGCTTGACAACTATTGGCGCTGTACAACCGGCACACATCCTGTGGCCTGGCAAAAGCGCAGGACTCCTCTCCTCTGCTAGTTGCCTCGGGTTAAGTATAAGCGGTAAATCCCCCACTTTACCTGGCTCAAATACCCAGATCTTATATGGAGTGTCTGGTTTCCTGGCTGGAATTTCTGAGGCAGCCTTGCCTCCCATTAGCCCCTCACCCCCAAGAGCCTTAACCTCTCCTCGCTCGGAACGTATCCTCTCTTTAAGTCGTTCAGCAGTTGCTCTATCATCTGAGACACCATACCGGGGGCTAAATCCCTCCCGCCTAATCCGTAAATGTAGTTCACAAGCATTGGTCTTACGCTGCTGTTGTACAGCGATGTTGCTACGTCCAAGTAAAGCGCTCCGTAATTGCCTGGACCTATAGCCTTATCCATTACTGCTACTATTTTAGCATCGCTTAGAGCCTCTTGTACATCTCTGTGTGGAAATGGCCTGTAGGACTTTATCTTCAGCAACCCTACCTTGATGCCTCTCTCGCGGTACTTCTTTATTACGCTCCTCGTAGTTCCAACGCTACTGCCCATGGCAACTAAAACTATGTCTGCTCCATCGACTCCGTAGAGCTCTACTAGTCCGTTGCCGTACTGCCTACCAGTTAGCTTAAACCACTCATTGTTTACCTCTCGTATAACCTCCCTAGCCTTCTCCATGGCTACTAGCTGTGGGACTTTTATTTCAAAGTAGTAGTCATACAGGGCTAAGTTCCCAATGGAAAGAGGATTGGATGGGTCTAGTGCGTAGTTCACTTTTTCGCTGTAGTAGTCTACTTCAATCTTAACTGTCTTCCTAGGCCCGCCGAGGAACTCGTGTACTGCCTCGCTCGGCAATACTAGTATATTCTCCATTGTATGGCTAAGGAAGAACCCATCTAGGTGTACAGAGACAGGTAGCTGTACATCTGGGTGCTCAGCTATTTTAAACGCCTGCACTGTTGTGTCGTAAGTCTCCTGCACGTTTTCGGCAAACAGCATTATGAAGCCCGAGTCTCTCATTAAGTAAGCATCGCTGTGGTCGTTGTGGATGTTTATAGGAGCGGATAGAGCCCTATTAACTACGGCCAGAACAACTGGTAGCCTTAGGCCAGACGCTATGTAGAGCATTTCAGCCATTAGCGCTAGTCCCTGAGAAGAGGTAGCTGTAAACGCCCTAGCTCCAGTTGCCGCCGCGCCTATACACGCGCTCATAGCCGAGTGCTCGGACTCTACGGCCACGAACTCTGTGTGTGTCTCGCCGTTAGCCACGAACTCAGAAAATCTCTCGACAATTATTGTTTGGGGAGTTATTGGGTAAGCTGCAACTACGTCTACATTACTCTGCTTGACAGCATAGGCTACTGCCTCGTCTCCGTTCAAGTTCATTAGCATTTGCTTCTCGCGCGGGTACTTAGGTACAAGTTCGAGCGCGCTCACTCTCAATCACCCCACTCGGGAGCCATCGATATAGCTTTAGCTGGGCACTCGTGCGCGCATATGCCGCACCCCTTGCAATAGTCGTAGTTTATGTAGATCTTCTCGCCGTTCCACACTATAGCCATATCTGGGCAGAAAAGCCAACACGTCATGCACTTAACGCACTTAGCGTAATCAATTACTGGCCTAAGAGCTCTCCACTCGCCGGTCTTAACATCAGTAGATAGCCTGTAGGCGACTCCGCCTATCGGTATCTCCTTCCACGTTCTAAGCGAACTCATGAGCTACACCTCTACAGATTCATCTAGTGAGCGCTTAACTAAGCTTATATTCCTCTCAGCTAATTGCCCGCTGAACCTATCCCTAATAGCCCTCTCAACGCTGTTTATCCCTACAACGCCCTGCTTCACTAAGCCAGCCAACATAGCAGTGTTCGTTATTTTGGCCTTCAATATCTCCATTGCCAATTTAGATGCGGGAACTAGTATTAACCTGTATTCACCAGGCTTAACGCCTAGTCTCTCCACTGCTAGTTTAACATCTCCGGTGTAGTTGGTTATAATAGCTCCTCCCGGTTTAAGCCCGCTTATGATGTTGGGAGAGAGGAGAGTGTAATCCAACACAACTACTATGTCGGGCTCGTAAATCATGCTGTGGATATCTATTGGTTCGTCGCTTATTCTAGTAAAGGAGAGTATTGGCGCCCCTGATCTCTCGGGCCCAAAGGCTGGGAAGCTCTGCACGTACTTACCCTCGTACGAGGCAGCCATAGAGGTGAGGTTGCTAGCAGTCCACCCGCCTTGTCCTCCCCTACTATGCCATCTGATCTCAATCAACAAGCCTACCCCCACGAAAAATGACCATCTCATAGGTTTATATACAGAGTAGTTGTCTGCTTCTTGTAGTAGCGCTTACATCTCGGGTTAGCCTAAAATATCCCCCTTCTCATAAATACTACCGTGAGTAAACACGCAAGGTGGTCAAGCCGTTGTCTGGAACGATAGTTCAAAGATCAAGCGGTAAGTTTAAAGTAAACGTGATATTCGATAGGTGTAAAGGGTGCGGCATATGTATAGAGGTCTGCCCTACAAAAGTCCTTGTAGCGTCCAACGCCTTAAATAAGTACGGTTTCCACCCGCCAGAGCCAGCGAATATTGACAAGTGCATTGGGTGCAGGCTCTGCGAATACCACTGCCCTGACTTCGTTATATTCGTAGAGGAGCTGAAGAGGTGATTGGCTTGAGGAAAACATTTGTTTCAGGTAACGTAGCTGTAGCTGAGGGGGCTATAACAGCGGGCGTAAAGCTGTACGCTGGATATCCAATTACGCCCAGCACAGAGATCTTCGAGTACCTAGCTGAGAAGTTGCCCGCGCTAGGGGGAGCCGTGTTGCAAATGGAAGATGAGCTAGGGGCAATAAACTCTATTATTGGGGCTTCATGGGCAGGGGTAAAGGCTATGACAGCTACTTCAGGGCCTGGGTTCTCGCTGATGGCTGAGGGGATTGGACTAGCTGTGATCACGGAGACCCCTATAATTATAGTTAACGTCATGAGAACGGGGCCGTCTACAGGTATACCAACAAAGAGCTCTCAGTCAGACATCCTGCAGGCTAGGTGGATGGCTCACGGAGACTACATAGTTCCCAGCTATGCTCCTTGGAACGTTCAAGAGGCGTACGACCTCACGATAAAGGCATTTAATACGGCAGAGCTGCTGAGAAACCCAGTGATGTTGTTGAGCGACGCTGTTCTCGCCCACCTGTGGGAACCGCTAACTCTTTACGAACAGGGGGAGGTAGAGATAATTAATAGGAAGACTCCAGCGAAGGGCTCCAAGGTACTACCTTACAAGCCTGATCCAGATCTAGTGCCCCCTATGCCAGTGTTCGGGCAAGGCTTCAAGACAATATTCGAATCGGCTACACACGATGAGCACGGTTTCTACACGCCAACTAATTCAGCGCAGAGAGAACTAACGAAGAGGCTCGTCAACAAGGTGCTGAGAAGAATTGACTACATATACGAGCAGGAAACAACGTTTTGCGAGGACGCTGACGTAGTTCTAGCGTCTTTTGGGTCAGTGGCAAGGACAGTGAATGTTGTAGTGCACAACATTAGGAGAAAGAACGTAAAGGCGGGGTTCCTTAGGCTGAAAACCCTCTGGCCGCTACACGAAGAGAAGATCAAGAGTAGCTGTAGGCGAGCCAAGAAGGTAATAGTTGTCGAGAACAACATGGGCAAACTTTACATGGACTTTGAGCGAATACTTAAGGACAAAGACGTATACTCAGCGCCTATTATAAACATAGATTTGTCCACGCCAAAGGAGGTTTTAGAGGTGGTAGAGCAGTGGCTGTAGCACCCGCTCAACACATTCATCCCCTCGATAGGCACCTGAGAGTTGAAAGGTTGCCTACAATACACTGCCCTGGATGCGGAATAGGAATAGGCATGGGAGCTGTACTTAGAGCGCTAGATAGAAGAATAAACGAGGGCTCTATAAACCCCGAAAAAGTAGTGTGGATGGCCGGAATTGGGTGCACTGCAAGAGCTGTGCCTTACGTAAACTACGACGTAGGGCGGTGCCTACACGGTCGCGCAGTAGCTAACGCTCTAGGCGCTGTAATTGCAAACCCAGAGCTAAAAGTGATAGCAGTGGGAGGAGATGGCGATATAGCAGCTATTGGCGGAAACCACCTAATACACGCAGCTCGGCGAAACGCTGACATACTGGTACTGATGTTCACGAACTTCACCTATGCAATGACTGGAGGGCAAGTTGCCCCAACAACGCCACAGGGATTGAGGACAACAACTACGCCGCAGGGAAGCCCAGAGCCAGCGCTAAGCGTCATTAAACTTCTCGCATCCTTAAACGTAAACTACGTAGCAAGGGCAAGCGTTACTACGCCGCATTACATAGAGCAGTTTGCCTACAAAGCGTTGGGCATGAAGGGGTTCAGGCTTATAGAGGTGCTCTCAACATGCCCAGAGAGATTTGGAAGAACTATTGGCGCAAGGGATCCCGTTAAAATGTTCCGCGAACTTAAAAACCGCGTTAAGTACAAGCCGAGGCCTGCCATCGAGGAGTCGGATATTGATTGGAACAAAGAAATAATTATAGGAGAATTCGTGGAGAGAAACAACCCCTCCTACCTTGAACTATTTTACGGAGGTTACGGAAAACAAAAAGTAGTGGGTGTCTAACTTGAAGTGGGAAATCCTAGTAATCGGTAGAGGCGGACAGGGAGTATTAATCCTTGGAAGAGTTCTCGGCCTAGCTGCAAGCCTGGCCAATCTCTACTCAGTTGTGACGGAGACGTACGAGGCAGAAACGCGGGGGGGCCAGAGCAGATCAGACGTAATAATAGCATCGTCCATGGCTGAAGCCGAGTACATAAAGGTTCAAAGCCCCGACGTAGCTATATTCATGTACCCGTTCAGCGTTGAGAGCTATAAATCAACGTTTAGGCCATCGACAGTTATTTTAATAGACGAAGAGTTCGTCAACCCTGAGCTCTTCAAGGACTATAAAGTAATCTCGGCAAGGTTCACTGAAGTAGCCGAGAAAGAGTCTGGGACTCGCCGCGCAGCAAACATGGCTATCTTGGGCAAGCTGATAAAGGAAACTAAGATAATGAGCTTAGAGCACGTCAAAATGGCACTTAAGGAGCTCATACAGCCTGAGTGGCTTGAAGTCAACATAAAGGCCCTAGAGGCCGGCTTCAATATTTAGTTTTTATTTACTTCCTCTGCAACGCTTTTAATACCATTTACTCAAAAATAAAACACTGCTGGGTGGGCCGGTAGCTCAGCCTGGAAGAGCGCCGCCCTCGCACGGCGGAGGTCCCGGGTTCAATTCCCGGCCGGTCCACTATCTGTTTATACAAAACTAGTTTATGGGGCTTACTAGCGATATTAAAAACTCTAATTGAATCTAGCTCAATGCTGGGTGTAAACTAGTTTTAAATTACTGCCCAGAGGTTCTCTGTCAGCCCTCTGACCTCGACTTTTCCAGCAAGCTTTTCCCTTATGGGCTCGGCATCCCTCCATTCCTCTTCTGTTAAGGGGGGAACGCCAACCTTGTTGACTATTTCTTTAAGTGTACTCGCAGCTTCCTTGCCCCCGCCCTCCTCTTTAGGAATAACAAGCCATATATCGTAGTAGAGAGTCGGCCTAAATGCCCTCGGAATTTCAGCTAAAAACTCTATGATAATGTACTTCTCTGCTTCAATTCCAGCCCTGTAAAAAACTTTCTTTAACGTAGCTACAAACAAGCCTGTAGGTAGAAGGAAAGCCAGCGCTAGTCCCTTAATCAGTTGGGCAGTGGAGATATTTAGGCCCTTTGACTCAGAGATCCTCCTGAGGGCACTCTCCGCCTCATCTCTTTCAAGCTCTTTGATTTCAACGCGCATTTTCTTAAAGATATCAAGGAGGGGTTTTCTAACAACCAAGCCTAGGCCAAATGCCTTAGAAGCTTTATCCAAGAACCTCTTGCTCACGTACAGCATAAAGGGCTCTGAGTAATTCATTAAGAAGTTCACCTGCAGATGTATAAGGGGCTACTGGGAATAAAAATACTTCGCGATCCTAAAACAATTAGCCCTTAACCCGTTGCGTTTGAGCGCGCAGGCTTTAGCCTTTAGGCGTTGGTTGCATTAAGAGCTGAAGAACTCAAGCCCTCTTGCTTAAATCCTCTGATGTTATCTCGAAGCTTCCATCCTTAAAAAATAGCACTAAAACCTCTCTATCTAGTACGGGCTTTCTAACGCCGACTCCGTAACGAAGTTGCGAGTATATATACGAGAAATCCCCCTTGAGCTTTATCCCAAGCTCGTCTGCCCTTCTGATCACAATGCTGGGTATATCAATAAGCTTCGTTCCAGCCTTTATTTTAAGTATTGCCACTGAAAGCATTTGCCTGTATAGACTAATTGTTTTCTGCGCGAGTTCTATCTTTCTTTTAGCTGATTTCTCAATTGAGGCAACAGCACTGCGCGAGATCCCCAGCCTCTCCGCTACCTCGCTCTGCGTGTAGCCCTTTACTCTATAGCTTAGCACAGCATACTGTCTCTCTGTTAGGAAGCCGTATTGTTTCCAGCCCATACTCAAACCTAATTTCCTGTATTGGAGCTCTACCTACATAAAGGTCTGGGGCTCCTTTCCCTTATCAATTGGGGGGACTACTGGGAACCACTCATTGAAGCCAGAAACTACTGCTAGGTAAGTGTTGAGAAGCCTTGCAACTACTCTAATAAAGTAAGGTTTTCCGTACTTTTCTATTTCCTCTTCAAAGAGCTCCATGTTTATTGTTATTGTTTGGGGGTTTGTGATGTTGGGCTGAACTGCTATTTTGCAGTCAATGCACACGGGCAGGGCCTTAGACAGTATTGAGTGAAGGACCTTTATCCGCTCTGTGAGCTTAAGCTTTTCGAGGAGGTCCCTGTGTTCGTGGGAAATAGCGATACCCATTACGAGTACAACTTTATCGGGCCTATCCATAGGCGAGATAACTGAGAACCTTACTCCAAGAGCCCCGGGCGTAGCCACGTTTAGGCTCCAGGAGACTCTAGCCTCAGGAGGAGCCTCTAGTCGAGAAACTATATACGCCTCCTCTAAAAGCCACTTCGTAATAATGTCTCTCAACAACATAGAAACGCGCACACCACTCCTAAATTTAGTTACTTTATCTACATCGCGTTTACCTTATTTTATGCTTTAGCCTCAACGGCCGAGAGTTACTCGTATCGTAGTGCAGTTGCTGGCGGGATCTTCATGGCTCTGTAAGCAGGGAATAACGCCCCCAATACCCCCACGCTAATAGTCATGCCGAGGCTCCTCGACACGAGATCCAGTGAAAACTCGGGCTCAGCCTCTATTCTCCAGAAACTGCCTATCTCAAGCCCGCGAGTCGATAGGAATCTAGCGCCCAGCATACCCATCGAGAGTCCAATCGCGTAGCCAATAATGCTCATTATAATGCCCTCGGCTAGTACAAGGACCAGTACTTGGTTGTCTCTAAATCCTATAGCCTTCATGACGCCAATTTCCTTTGTCCTCTCCATTATACTGGTGATCATGGATGCAGCGACACCTGCTACTGCTACAGCGAACGCCGAAGTAGATGCAGCAAAGGTTATGAAGTCAACTGCTGAGACAACGCTTGACACTGTCCTGGCAATAGCTAGAAAAGATATAACTTCAACGTTGTTTGAAAATGCGCCTCTGATTGCCCTGCTAGCAGAGTCCACTTGATCTGGAGCTTCAGTCAACACGAGCACTCCGCTCCACTCTTTTACGCCAATAGCCCTCTCCAGCGTTGTTACAGGCACAAATATACCTGCATCAGGATTTAGGAAAACAGCTCCGCCGAATTTGTTGAGCACGCCTGCAACTATTATGTTCAATCGCCTTATCTCGACCCTCCCCCTCGTCCCTACTTTATATATAGTAATGGATAACACGTCGTTCAAGTCAAAAAACCTCTCTCCATTATTGAAGACTACGTCATACCCCACAAGAGCTTTGCTCCACTCACTAGATGAGGGGATGTACCCCTCGAGCACAGTAAGGCTTGAAATAGCTTTCGTTATAAACATCGGCTCAACGCCGTAAATGTAAACCGTTTTGCGCTCGCCTCTAACTAGTATTTCGCCCTGAGTCGTATAAAATGGCGTTACGTCAACAACGCCCGGTATTTGCTTAATGTACTCTAAATCATCTGCAGTTAGCTGATAGCCGCGCGCAGGTGAAACAACTATTAAGTTCTGCCCAAGCCCCGTGATAGAGGATACTATGTATTTTCCGTAGCCGCCTACAATGCTACCAATCATTACTAGAGCCATTGGACCTATTGCTATCCCAATAATTGTCAACACTGCCCTTAGCTTTCTCTCTGTGAGGGCCCTTAAGCTTAGCCTTAATATGTCCCTTAGTTTCACTAAGCCCTACCTTCCCCTACGTATTTTCTAACATATCTGTAAATTACTAGGAACACCCCTACTAGAAACAGGCAGACTATGACTATTATAGTGAGCCTTAGGAAGCTATCCATTTCTGCGGGCGGAGGGGTAGTTTTAGGCGCCTCTGGTTGAACTGTGATCTCCAGTTCTCTCTCAAATGCGTACTCTGAGCCGTACTCATCTCTATACCTCACTACGACTGTGCAGGTCTTGTTCACATATGGGGTTGCCATCTCAACTCTGAAAGGCGTCTGAGACGCGGGGTCGATGTCGCCGATAATGCTCAGCGTCTCGCGCCCAGCATACTTTAAGTAAATTACAACGCTCTTCGCCGACGTCAAACCGGTGTTAGCGAGAACTCCGTTTACGATTAGAGTACTGCCAGTATGCCTTGCAGCTATGCCGGGCATTATTGCTAGCTCGATAAACGGAGATACCATAGCGGCCAACGTAGTGTTCATGCTGTGATATCCGCCGGCGGTATCCACGTATATTAGCGTTACAGTGAATACCGCAGAGGTCATAGCAACGGGTACAGAACCTATTGTTATCTGAACGGGATTATAGATAAGCGTATACCTCAATGTAGTATTGCTCCTACCCTCCAGCTTTTCAATGTACTTTATTGCGTTCTGGGGTATAGCGTTACCCGATACCGGCACCAGTGCAACGTACAAGTTGTACACAGAAGCGCTGTAGTTATTAACAACGTGTACGTCTAGAATTGCTGTCCCATTGTTGAATACTATTAGGTGAGATGCTGGGCGGACCTCTAAGAGGGGCGGCGCTTTGAGCACTTTAACAGTAAACGAGGAGGAAAATTTGTACTCATGTCCCCAGTGATCTATAAATGAAATAACAAACGGCACGCTGAATTCCTCTATGTCCGCCCGCTCTACGTTAAGCTGGAACATGTACACTACAAACTCGCCCTTGCCAGTTGAGGTGACCTGTGGTTGCGATAATTGAGGTAATAGCTGCTCAATTAGTGAGGCTATGCCACCTGGAAAACTCTGGAGCACAAATGCCTGTTGAGCTGTTAGCCTAGACGCAGGCATTATTACTGGCTCCCTACTATTGCTCTTAGACTCAACTACGCCCTCAGGAAGGTACAGCCGTAGGACGGGGTTGTTTACTTGGGGGAACAAATTATTGCGGAGTACAACGTAGTAGTAAGCTCCATACACTGGTGGAACCAGCGGTGTATTGACCCAGCCAGACAGCACGTAATCTAGGCCCCCCTCGTCGGCATCAACAAACAGGGGTAGAGTGTGGTTGAGCTTCCTCCTCACGCCGCCGCCAGTTGTCTGGACGTAGTAGTCTAGCTCTAGCTCGGCGACCTGTACTCCGCTGTTGCAGTTATTCAAGTCAAGAGCAAAGGAGATCGTAGCAGTTTGCAGGGATGCCACAGGCCCAGCTATATACGCAGTGTTTTGAGTGCCATTATGAATTGCCATGCAGGTAGGCGCCTCTAATCTAGCCCAAGTAGAGTAGACTGGGTAGGGCTCTAGGTTAGCAAGTGTAATAGAGAGAATAGCTCCCTTGCTGTTGGGAAAAGCGGGGTTGTTGTTCAGCCACCCGGAGCTAGAGACAACTAAGCCTGTTCCCGCAGGGTACGCAGGCAAATACAGCGAGATAGCCATTTCCTGGGTGAACAGAGTCTCTACTCCCAGCTCCTGGAGAACGTACTTAACTGTGAGGTTAAAGCTCATTAAGCCGCTAGAGGCATTGGATAGGTCTAAGTAGAATACGCCAGAGCATTGATCACCTGGAGATAGTCGAACAGCGCACTGAGCTCCTCTACTAAGCAGCTTCACATCGCTTGAAGCGGATTCAAGCAATAACAGGGTATTTAATGCCGTGAAAGTGCCGTTGTTTTGCACAGTGATAGTGAGAGGGGCCCTCGAGTTGCCTGGGTAGACGTGCTGAGGTGAAATCTCGCCCCAGAAGACATCGACTAAGTTGAAAACAGGCAGTACTGGGGTTAACTTTGATGCATCCTCTACGACGACTAGGGCATCTCGGTGCAGGGAGGTGTACCTAAATGAGCCATCAGGCCCTCTTAGAACTCCCGTGATGCGTATTAGCGCATCATAAGCGCCGGGCGCCGTTGTATTAGGTATAGAGATTCCCTGGAAGTAAACCTCTACAAGAGAGCCTGGATTCAATGCAACATTGGACGCTATCAATCGATCTGGATAAATAGCGCTCTCGGGGCTTAAAGCCACCTCTACAATTGCATCGCTCAAGCTCAGGGCTGCCTCACTATTGCGTATTGCTATTATAAGCGTGTTACCGCTAGAACCAGGATAAGCGTAGCTACGCCCCCAACTCACTTTGGCAACGTGTATAGAGAGATCTCTACTTTCAAGGGAGATCACAATATATAAGCTGAGCGCAACGGGGTATTCCGTTCCCCCCCGGTTTGCTGAGCCGTACAATGTGATATATGCGCTAATAAATCTCGCCCCCTCTTCGATGTTCACTCCATTGTAGGTTAGTAGCGCTGAATCCAAGTAATTAAGCACTACGTTGTTTGTAAATGTAGCTGAGCTCGAGCCGTTTGTAAAGTATGCCTTTTCGAGCTCAACCACCGAGTGAGATATTCTGAGAACGCTCGGTTCTTCCGATCTCACCAATAATTTAATCCCAGTATTCTTGAAGCCAGGTAGAGTAGACCCGCTAGTCAGCCCGTAGTCTAGAACGTATAGCTTCATAGTCGGCTCCTCTCCTATGTTAAACCAGACTTCCGCTTCGGACTCATCATCGTATACGACCCCATCGCTAGTGACTAGCTGAGCTTTAATGGAGAGAAGGCCGCTAAAGCCCCAATAAGCCGATGGGGATACGCATATTCCTCCGAGGTTCAAGTATACTGATTCCCCGGGGTTTAGCGTGCCCGCGTAAGTGTAGTTTACTTCGCTTGGCTCAACCAGCTCTTGGGGGAGGTTTAATGTAGCTCTCATGTTCGTTATACTCGTTGTGCCGCTGTTCTTAATTCTCAACAAAGTGTTCACTGGGCATGCACCTGGATAGCTATATGGAGCAAGATAGGCATCTTCTACGGAGATGAGCATCGGTGGGTAATCCGATAAGGTCAAGCCGACCTCGATAACTTCTGAGAGCACTTCACCTGCAACGTAATAGGAGATGTTTAAGTATGAACTGTAATTACCAACAGCAATTCGCCTGTCTACATTGATGTTAAATGAGAAGAAGATAACAGCCCCCTCCTTAACCGCCGAGACGACAGTGTTGTTGGCGTCCCTTCCTGCTACGCAGGCTGGCCCAAGTGGCTGGAAGCCCTGCGGAAGCCCCACTAGGCACCCAACGGGGCTTACAGCCTCCTCGCTACCTATGTACCTAGTAATAACCGTTAACCTAGCGTTGCGGCTCCCAGGGTAGACATCGCCCCCGTTAGTTGATCTGAAGGAGCTGCTCTCGAGCACCCAGCCGCTAGATTGGGCAACAGTTGCAAAAGAGGCAAATGTCCCCGCAAGCGTAAATATCAGACACGCGACGAGCAACAAAGTTGTGTACTTTCTTGCGTTCACTGCAATGCACCCTATTCCTTGAACAGTATGCACTCCTCAGCTACAGGCTCCTTTACACCTGCTATATTACCATCTCTTAGGGTATATATTTTATTAGTGCAGTTAGCTATCTCAGGGTCGTGAGAAACTATTATTACCGTTAGGCCGTACTTATTCAGCCTCATGAATGTATCTACCACTACTCGTGCAGATGCTCTATCGAGGTTTCCAGTCGGTTCATCGGCCACTATTATCTCGGGGTTGCCCACAATTGCTCTAGCAATAGCAACTCTCTGCTGTTGTCCGCCGCTGAGTTGATTTGGCTTCTTGCTCAACCACACCTGCTCCCCTCCGACCATTAGAAGCGCTTTAGTGATTAGCTCCCTCCTTTGGCTGAGGGGCAGTCCGCGGGGAATGAGGGGGAGCTCTATGTTCTCGTAGACTGTTAGCCTGTTAATTAAGTTGAACTGCTGAAAAACGAACCCTATTTTCTTGTTTCTTAAATCCGCGACTTTGTGTTCAGGGAGCGTGGAGACATCAATGCCATCTATGTGCACCTTTCCACGCGTTGGCTTGTCGAGCAAGCCAATAATGTTAAGCAGCGTGGTCTTTCCAGATCCGCTTGGGCCCATTATTGAGAGTATTTCTCCCCTCTCTATGGATAGGTTCACGCCGCGAAGAGCTGGAAACTCTACACTACCTAGCTTGTAAACCTTCCATACATCAACAACTTTAATGACGTCTTTCGTAGGCACCCCCTCAGTGTTGTTTCGCTCACAGCTCCTTAATTCACTTTATACTGTTTATTCATGCTTTTACCTTACTCTACAATTTTATCAAGTACTCTAATAGCGGCAATTGTTGCCGCAACAAAGAATAGCGTAACTGCCACTAGCTCGCCTGAGATATCTAGGCTACAGTAGAGCAGTATTTTCCTCAGCATATTGACAGTGTACGTTATAGGGTTTACAAGGGCGAACATCCTAATAGCAGTCGGCATTATGTCGATCGGGTATAGGGCATTGCTAGCGAAGAACAGGGGCATAGAGACAGCCCCTATGATGCCCATAAACCTCTCTCTAGTCTTCATTACCGAGACTAGGAGAATAGATACCGCTGTAAACCCCATACAAACGTAGATGACAACTAAGTAGCCGAGAAGTAGAAACAATATATTACTAGTGAGGCTGGCGCCAGCTAGCGAAGCCGCTATAAGTACAATAATGTATTGAGTAGAAGCTCTAATGCCTCCTGCAAGAGCCCTCCCTAGAACAACTGAGGCGCGCGGTATTGGAGACGAAAGGAGCTTTTTAAGTATACCCGATTCTCTCTCAAAGACGAGCATAATGCCGTATGCAAGAGCTATGAATGTAGCAGACTGCAGCACGACTCCTGGCGCTATAAACGAGATGTAGTTATCTACGTCAATAGAGACTCTGCGAGCCATTACGACGCCGAAAACTGTAACCCAAAGAACCGGCTGTATCGCTCTAGTAACAATTTCCAGCGGATCGTGTCTAAGCCTGCGAAGCTCCATTTCAGCCATAGTAAGTATAGTTCCAATGAGTTGGCTGAACGCTATCTTAACCGCCCCTCTTAATAGCTCTCCTGGTAGATAAAACCTCGCGTAGTTTTCCGCGCTCATCCTCAACAATGCGCTTGCCCGTAAGCCTTATGAACACGTCATCAAGCGTAGCCTCTAAAACCCTAGCCTCTAAAACGTTGATCCCACAACTGTGTAGCCTCTCAATGACAGCGGGAAAGGCTGTAGCTGCGTCTTTAACGGCTATTTGTATTTCCCCGTTCTCGCTTACAGAGATCTCGTTAGTAATTTCAAGTAGCACCATCTTGGCCCTCTCAACGCTACCGCTTATTTTAAGCTTAATTCTATCGCCTTCAATAAGCCTCTTAAGCTCTGCGGGAGTGCCCTCCTCAACTATTTTACCTCTATCTATTAGGGAGACGCGATCTGCGTACCTATCTGCTTCGTCCATGTAGTGCGTCGCGAAGAAAATTGTAGCACCGTAGTCCCTTTTATATAGCTGAAGCTTATCCCACACAAGCATCCTCGCAGAAGGGTCCAACCCTATTGTAGGCTCGTCGAGTATCAGCAATCGGGGCTTGGGCATTAAGGCTATTGCTATCTCAAGCCTTCTAATCATGCCCCCAGAGTACGTCCTGACTAACCTATTAGAGGCCTCGCGTATGCCCATGAACTCTAGGAGCTCTTCAATTACGCCTCTTCTATTGCTCGGCTCAATGCCGTATATCTTCGAGTAAATAACCATGTTCTCGTAGCCCGTTAAGTCGGCCCACAAGCTCATCTCCTGGGGGATATAGCCTATCAGCTCCCTTACCCTATTCCCTTGATCCACGACGCTATACCCAAATACGCGCGCCTCGCCTCTCGTAGGCTTAATCTGGGTAGTTAAGATCCTTATGAGAGTAGTTTTACCTGCACCGTTTGGACCTAGTATTGCGTGAGACGCCCCCTCTTCGATCCTAAGGTCAACCCCATTGAGCGCTTTAATTCCCCCAGAATAGATCTTGGCTATGTCCTTTGCCTCTACAGCAAACGTATTTATACACCCTAAATAAGCATACTCCTAGAAGTTATTGCAATTGCTATTAGCTATTATATACTTTGCCCTTAACCGCTCAGCTAAGGGGCGGCTTTTTGTTTCGCTAAAGGCGCGCTACGCGTTAGTTGATGCGCTAAATAGATAGCGTTTATAACGCTATAGCTAGATTATAAACTTAAGGTAAGAGGTTCGTGGAAAGTGAGCGACGAGCTACCTAACTCGCTTAAATTAAAGGTCTACAAGAAGCTCCTCGAAAGAACTTCGAGTAAAGCGCGAGAAACAGGGAGTAGCCAGGAGGACGCAGAGAAGACAGTCCTCTCTAGGCTAGCTGATAGTAGAGCTGTAGAGCTAATGGAGAAGCTCAAGCTCAAGTACCCAGATGTATATAGAGCACTACTGCTAGAGCTCTATAAGGCCATCAAGAGCAACGCTATTAGCTCTATAGACGGGATCCTAGTCTACAATATTATTAATACGCTAGGGCTAGATATAAGGCCAGAGATAAAACTTAAGTTCGTTAAGCGCGGAAAAGAGGTAGACATCAAGGAGTACGTTGATTAATCTAGTGAGATAGCTCTAGCGGCTCTCTTCCCTCAAGTACATTCCTTATTAAATGTAGCGCAATTGTTTCAGCAACGATGTCGGCTACTGCCCCTGGATTTACGCCTCTACTCCGTAGCTCTACGTCGAGCTCTAACACTGGGGGCATCCAGTTCTCGCTGGCTTTAACGAGATTGTCGAGCACTTGTTTGGCCTTTCTCGAGATCTCTGTAGCCACTCGCTCCCCGTGCTTGAGTAGAACTACTGTGTCTATATTCAAAGATAAAATGTAGAGGTATGTTTCTACGATAGCTCTGTTGATATCCCCGTGGGAAAGCAACCTTTGGCGGAGGAATTCCTCGTAAGTTAACCCCTGAGCGAACCCGCTTACTGCTTCCCTAGCGACGACATCAAATTTCGAGCTGTACCTCAACACATCTACGAGGCGTTGCCTCTTCTCAACTAAGTGCTTTCTGTAAGCGCGGTCCCACACATTGACGTACTCAGCTGTATTGTCCTCTGGCTTGATATAGCTTGGGCTAGCTCTCCTAATCGCTCTGTAGTAGTACACAGCATCCCACTCTGTAGTCAGTTCAACTATTTCCCTTGACGCAGCAACTAAGTCCTCCAATCCTCTAGGCCTGCATTTAATGCACTTGCCCAGAGAAACGCTCATGAGGGAGAGAAGCAACGAGGAGCCTAAACAGGTGTTACTGGACTTTGTCCTGCTAATTACCTCGCTGACTAGACCGTATATCAAGTCGCCTACTGTTAATTTGCCAACCCCCCTATAACCCCGCTTAATGCCCAGCTCAAAGTATTTAAGAGCGAAAACTCCTGTTGCTAGAAAAGCTTCGTACCTGAGACCTGCTCCATCTGAGATCCTATGCACGTTCCCTGGCTTTGGGTATCCTGATGCCTCAAGGATAAGCGCAAGGGACAACAACTCTGCGAGAGATCGGAAGAGCTTAGCGCCCCTTTGATCACTCCACAACGCACACGTCCTCAAGTATTGGCCCTAGCTAGCAGTAGAGAGCGAACTCTCGTTGCTTATTTGCAATCCAACCCCTACTCTATGTTGCTGTGCCTCTCCCTAAGATCTTCCTCTGTTATATTTAACTTGTGCATTAGCTCTGCTACTATGCCGTCTAGGAATATCATTGTTGTGATCTCAAAGAGCGTTCCAAGCGGCGCTAATGGCTCGTGAACCCCTCTAACCTGCCTAACTATGTAGTCCTCTTCTACGGCTAGCTTAGTCCTGCCTGGAATTCTCAGGATGACATCTGCTAGTTTAGCTAAGGGGCTGTCCGCGTAGCTTGTAATAGCTATGACCTTCGCGTTAATTGACTTAGCGACTTCGGCAACAGTTATAACAGTTCTCGTTCTGCCCGAGCCGGAGACTGCTATCAAAATATCCCCTGGCTTCATAGGGGGCATTATTGTTTCACCTATTACGTATACATCGAAGCCCATGTGCATTAACCTCATTGCAAAAGCCTTTACTACGAGCCCGCTTCTACCGGCTCCCACAACAAAAATTCTCTTCCTCTCGCTTTGTGCTTCAAGTAGCGAGCTGAGCATCTCCTCTTTTTCAGCCTCGCTAATTAGCTCTATGGCTTTGTAAACGTAGTCAACTATTTGGACCATAGCGTCTTTAGTTAAGCCTGAAACCAAAAACCTCCCGCGCACCAAATATCCCCAAATTAGCTTTAAAGCTTTATTAGGCGTGTACAGTGACATATTCACAGCCCCGCTCCCTCACACCTCTTCGAAATCCCTTACTGGGAGATGAAGATGAGAGAGGTCGGTCGGGCGGGGTACAGCACTTTATTGTAGGGAGACTTAACTTGGGGGCACTGGGGGTTATACGGGAGTTTGATCCGTGGAAGTCTCCTCTGTGTACGTGTCCTAGGAAGTACAGCTTACATCCATACACTGGGTGCAGTCACTCCTGCTTGTACTGTTACGCGACATCTTACATACGGGCAAGGGATAGCAAGCCCAAAGAAATGTTCCTCCAAAAATTGGCTAGAGATCTAGGAAAGCTCGAGGAAAACAGCATCGTAGAGCTCAGCACAAGCAGCGATCCCTACCCGCCTATTGAAGAAAAGCTCGGCTTAACTAGAGAGGCCCTCCAGCTAATCTCGAGGCGAAATCTAAAAATACTGATTACGACTAAGTCCAGTAGCTTAACGAGGGATGCTGACATACTGGCAAAAACTAAGTCTGCAGTCATGCTCACTATTACTACTCTTGACGAGGGGCTGGCTAGAGCAATAGAACCCAACGCTCCATCGCCCGCTGAGAGGCTAGATGCCCTGCGCAAGTTAAGCCGCATAGGTGTACCCGTTGGCTTAAGAATAGATCCTATTATACCGCTCGTAAATGAAGATAGCTACTGCTTAGAAGACCTCATTGGCAGGGCAAAAGAGGCTGGAGCCCTTCACGTAGTGACTTCAACTTATAAGGCTAAACCCGACAGCTTAAAGAGACTCAGCGTCGCGCTCCCAGACGTCTATAGGAAATTAGAGAAGCTTTACGTTGAGAAAGGCAAGGTCTTTCACGGATATTTTTACTTACCGGTAAGGCTTAGGCGCAAGTTGCTGCAGCCAGTTATTGACTACGCATTGAAGTACAACCTGACGATTGCTACCTGCAGAGAGGGGCTCAGGACAAATTTCCCTCAGGCACCAAGCTGCGACGGATCTCACCTTACGCTACTGAGAAGTAATATAGCGAGCTGAGAAAATAGTGAGTACGCAGGGGCATGTAGTATGAATGCAGAGAGCAAACAGCCCGTGAAGATCGGGGAGTTCGAAGTCAGTTGTCCAAACTGCAATAGCGCCATGCTAGTAAGAGAGTTCAAGCACAGCATTCCTCACTACGGGGAAGTTCTAATATCTGTTGCGGAGTGCAGCAAGTGCGGGTTCAGGAGAAGAGATGTAGAGGTTTTACAGACGGGCGATCCAAGGAAAATTACGTACGTTGTTGAAGAACCAGGGGATGAAAATGCAATTCTAATTAGGAGCTCCGCTTGTAAACTAGAGATCCCAGAGCTAGGGCTAGCAGTTGAGCCGGGCGCGTACTCGCAGGGGTTCATTACAACAGTAGAAGGGCTCATACTGGACTTCATAGAGGCTCTGGACTACTTGTGCAGCGAGAGAGATGCCCCACTAGATAAGTGCAAAGAAGTAAGGGCTACACTGGAGAAGGCCAAGGACGGACGGGTAAAGTACTCCGTAGTAATTTACGACTACTTCGGGACCTGCGGCATTTTAGGCCGAAAAAAAGCTGCTTATGAGCCTCTTACTAACTTAAGTTGAGTTAACCTATTGGCCCTTTAAGCTAAATACGTCTAGGTACATTATACAAACTCTAAGGGGCGATTTCAGCTCCACGCTAAAAGCATGACAGATCATAGCTATTATTAAAATGAAATTAAACAAATTTCCACATATGAGATATCTTTTTACACGTACGAGATCTAGTTATGATGATTGAGTTTATCCAATATTAAATGTTATTACTTTTCTATAATTTTTTATATTAAAGTGTGTACATAGTTAACATGCTAACAAAAAATAAAGTTTATAAACGTAGACAGCAAAAAATAATATCCGATAGAGGTTGGAAAAATGCCTGAGAAACTAAAGTTCTTCGATTTAAAAGCAAAGCAATACTTTGAGACAGATAAATACGAGGTAGTAGTTAAGGAGACTAAGAGAGGAAAAATAAAAATCGCCTTTGCAACGAGCCCATACACTGGCAAGAAGTTTGCAAGAATACTAGGACCTGCGAAATAAAGAATAACGCTCGGAGCTTTACACCGTGTCCGTAGAGTATAATACATTTTTCAATTCAATTTTTGTCCTCTTAAAATAGCAACTTAACTTCATGTCCCTGTACACAGCTTATCCGGTTTTTCCTTAGTAAAAGTGTCCTTGAGCATTACTATTTTTTCAAGCGCATCAATGAAGTAGTCCACTTCCTCGAATGTATTGTACAAGTAGTAGCTTGCCCTAACTGTGCCATTTAGTCCAAGCCTGTAATGTAGTGGATGTGCACAGTGCATGCCACTTCTAACAGCTATTCCAAATAGGTCAAGGGCTGCTCCCGCTACGTGGTGGTTCATAGACTTAATGTTGAAGGAGACAACCCCTGTTTTATCAGATGGGCTTCGAGGACCGTAGTAGGTTATCTCGCTAGCTAGTTCCTCGAACCTCTTTAGCGTGTACCTCACTAACTCTACTTCGTGCTCCCTAACACGCTCTATGCCTATCCTTGAAAGGTACTTGACAGCTTCGGCCAACCCCACTCCTCCAGCTATATTAGGTGTGCCAGCCTCAAATCTCCACGGCAAATCGTGCCACACAACGCTGTCAACAGTTACGTCCTTTATTGTATCTCCCCCTACCTTGAACGGCTTCATCTCCTCGAGTACCTCGGCTCTCCCCCAGAGCACGCCCGTCCCCGTGGGACCAAGCATTTTATGGCCGCTGAAAGCTATGAAATCAACCCCCAGCTCCCTTACGTTTGTTGGCAGGTGAGGTACGCTTTGAGCGCCGTCGGCTACAACTATAGCACCTACCTCGTGTGCTATCTTGGCTATTCTCTTAGCGTCGTTGATTGTCCCCAGGACATTGCTTGCAATGGGAAAGGCGACAACTCTTGTCTTCTCGTTTAAGACTTCTTCCAGCTGATCATACCTTAAGTAGCCCTCATCGGTTATATCTATATACCTGACCTTGGCATTTCTCAACTGGGCAATCATCCTCCACGGGAGCATGTTACTGTGGTGATCCATTATAGTTACAACCACTTCATCGCCTTCCTTGAGCTTCCAAAGCGCCCAGCCATAAGCAACAGTATTTAATGCCTCTGTAGTGTTGTTAACGAATATCACTTCCCTCCAGGAGTAGGCGTTTATGAACTTAGCTACAATTTCGTGTGCATCCTCATACATTTGGCTGGCTTCCTGGCTTAAAGTATGTAGCCCACGGTGAATATTTGCGTTGTGCTTGCCGTAGAACTCTTCCATAGCTTTGATGACTTGGACTGGCTTGTGTGTTGTTGCAGCGTTATCAAAGTAGACTAGCTTTTTCTTGTTGATAACTCTATCGAGTATTGGGAAGTCCTTTCTAACTTCTTCGGGGTCGAGCAAAGGTGACACCGTTGCCTGTAAAAAATTAAGCAATGGGGGTATTAACTTTGCACTAAGGTCCTATAAGGCCAGGTATCCTCGGGTGCGGTGTAGCGTAAGCGATGTGCTTTAATCCCTGTAGGTACTTAACAAGCCTCTCTACTCCTATTCCCCAGCCGCACGTAGGTCTAATGAGGCCAGCTTTAGCAAGCTCTAGAAACCACTCGTATTTTGTAGGGTTTTCCTTGTGCCTATCCACTATTCTCTTGTAGAGGTACTCGTACCTGTACTCTCTACATCCCCCGTCTAGCACTTCTCCATGGCCGCTTGGCATCAGTAGGTTGTAGTCTATGTTGTGTCCCGGTCTAGTAGCGTCTTCGAGGTAGTAGAAGCCCCTGCTCTCAACTGGGAAGCTCTCTATCCAAACAGGCGATCCATAGCTGTCCGCAATAGCTACTTCGGCCCTGAAGCTCAGCTCTTCACCATACCTAGCCTCTAAGCCTAGGGCTTTGACCTTCAGAAGCGCCTCCTCGTATGTTAGCCTAGGATACGGCGGCTTGGATATTTCTCTCTCAACTCTCTCAGCTTCCCTTCCGTCGAGAATTTCAATGTGGTTGCTTAGGATCCACTTGACTGACCTGTATATAATGCTCTCAGCTAGCTTAGTCGCGTCGTCCCTCTTTACGTTTGCGCACTCTACATCGATTTGCGTGAACTCCGTTAAGTGCCTGCCTGTGTGCGCGTTTTCAGGGGGCTCCAGCCGGAGGTTTCTCGCAGCGTAAAATACTTTATCAAAGACGCTTGCGTAGAGCTGTTTGTACATAATCATGCTGCTCTGGAGCTCAAGCCTCTTGCCGTAGAGATCTACCGATATCTTCGACGCACCGCGTAGCCCTGGATCGCTCGCGTAACCAACAATCACGCTGGGTAACTCTATAAATCCGTGCTTAACGAGGTACCTTCTCATGTAGTCCACTACGTAGAAGTAAGTCTTAACGCTCCTCGCTAACTTGGGGTGCCTCACGTATAGGTAGTACCTAGAGACGTAGTCCATTGGGTTATCTGGCAAGTCCTGTATGCACGCTACCTCTTCGTTTAGAGGAGAGTGTAGCACCTCGATGTTATCAACGCACAGGCCTTTAGGACTAATCGAGCCCGTTAGTTCAACGAGCGTACCACAGGGCAACTTAGAGAGGCTCTCTCCGTTGCAGTTCACTCTCAGCTTGTATGTACCGTTAGTATCCCAGAGGAGGACTTCCCCCTCGCCGAGGGGTTTCACCCAGCCCCTTATTGCAACCCTCTCGCTCAGTTTCCCCAGTATAGCAGTGTCGATGGGGAGGTAATGGTTTTTAGTCGAGTTGGCGCCCTCAGTTAAATAACATCTCCTTAATCCCTCTCATCAAATTTATTGGCATATCTATATATATTGAAGGGCTTTTAAATTTTAATGATAGCCCCTCAAACATTCGGTAGATCAAGCCTTGCTATCGCGGGAAAGCCTATTGATGCCTTAGAGAAAACTCCTCCAAGTTGCTTCTGCATCATGGGTATAGAGCGCTTGCCCACAGTTTATATGCTAGCTACTGCGCTGCGCCTCCTACTCTAGCCAACTTTAGCAGGTAGCAACAAAGCATATACAGCGGTAAGTGAAGAAGCGAACTTAGCGTAGCTAAACTCAAGCGCGGTGAACCAAAATATGTTTAACTGCGATAATGTATAACGAGTGGGCGCATGAGCTTGTATCAAACGAAATCGGCAGTGCTTAGGGCGGCAAGGCGTATGACCTCTTTTCACATTAGTAAAAAACATCAACTTTGGGGAACAATTTTAGCAGTATCAATAATATCTTGGGCTACTTCTGCATACCTTCACAGCCCAGCTACGCCTGCGTACGGCAACCTCATTGGCTTTAAGTACAGCGATATAGTTTACGGCGTCTTCTACCCTCGTCTCATTGGAGACAGAGCGTCTAGCTACTGGTTTAACCAGGCATCTTATAGGGATTACACTAGGGGTTTAAACAAGTGCCCCATGCCGTACGTAGACTACCTATTTGAGTATCCCCCCGTAGTTGGGCTAATGTGGGCAACTTCGACGTGTATCGCGCTGAGCAACAGTGAAAACCCCAGCGAAGCAGTAAACACTCACTATTATCTACAGTCCCTGATGATACTGGGCTTCACTATAGTACTAGGCGCCACACTGTACAAGCTCCACGTGAGAGGGGCGGTTAGTCTCCTCAAGTGCGCGCTGGTGTTCGTAGCGCCATCAACGATAACCTATCTCGTCTACAACTGGGATGTTGTTGCGTCTGCAATGTGCTTACTCGGCATACTGGCTTTCTGGGATAGAAAATACTTTAAGGCAGGCCTGTTCTTAGGTTTATCCTTTTCAACTAAGCTTCTCACTTTAGGGGTTGCGTACTACTACTTGCTGAAAATAATTACAGTAGGGAAAAGCGCGAAGTCTCAGTTGAGCTACCTACTCGGGTTCTTGCTCTCAGGCGTGCTTCCCTTCTTGGCTTTATACATAGCTTCGCCCCTGGGCTTTACAGCCATGATCAATCACCACGCCTCGTGGTATTGCGAAAACTGCCTGTACATTCTTGCAGTTAGAGATATATGGTCGCCTCTACACAAAGTGCTCTACTTCCTCGCGGCGGGCATTTACGTACTATTTGTCACAGTTATTACGTTCAAGAGGGGATTTAAGTTAGAGCCGCTTAACCTCTACATATATGCATCTATACCTGTAGTGCTCAATTACGTCTTCTCGCCCCAGATGATGTTGCTATTAACTCCGCTAGCTGCTATAGGGCTAGACAACCCCCTCTTAGCGCTATACGGAGCTGCCGATCTTTTCAATGCAGCGCTAATAGTTGAGTTCTTTCGCGAGCTAATTAGCGGCGGCAGCCCCTGGTTGTTTGGATCCATTACCCAGCTAATGGCATTGACGAGGAACATACTGCTCTTAGCAATAACAGTAGCGACTACGATAGCGTTAATTATTAGGAGGAACTCCAGCTAGGCTGATCGCTTATGCTTTTAACGCTGACGTGCACAACGCTGCTGCCAGATACCTCAAGGCTTGCGTAGAGCCCATGCGTTAAGGGCCCTGGATGCACAACTGTTGTCTTGTTTAAGCGTGCCCACCCGCTATTCTCGTGGACGTGCCCAGTTACCCACACTAAGGGCTCCAGCCTCTTGAGGTATTCGGCAAAAACTTTAGACCCTATTCCTCCATCGACGTCATCAAAGAAACCGCGTATAGGCTGATGAGTAACCAATATTAGCTCCCCGCCTTTAACGAGAGCTTCAGCCCTCTCTAGGAAATCCCTAAAGGCCTCCTCACTAAACTCTATGAGGGTGTGAAAAGGGCTTATGCCTCCCCCGCCTATCCCGTAGAACACGTACCCATTAATAACGGCGCTTCTCGAGTGAATATTGATAACTCCTTCATCTAGCTCCTCTACCTCTAAGAGCTCGGGGGAATCGCAATTCCCGGGAACGAACAAAACGCGGCAGCCAACGCTCTCCTTTATTTTCCTCAGAAGCCCGCGTGCAACCTGAAAATCCTTGAAGTGCGTTATATCTCCAGCCACTAAGACTACATCAGGCTTGAACCCAGTTTCTTCAAGCTTGCGGCTCAACCTATCTAAGTTGAGGGCCCTTCCATGGATGTCGCTTATGGCTACTAATTTCACCTATTCCCCCGTGACCAGTATAATAAGAGCTTCCACTATAAAAAATACCTAATTGAGGGATGCGAGCACTTCAAACTAAGGGCTTTTGACTATGGCCAAGTGCAGTAGCTGCAATAAACCAGCTATATACATCAATAAGGTAAGCGGCCTAGCCTACTGCAGGCAACACTTCATTGAGCACTTTGAGCGCAAAGTGCGCAAGGCCATTAGGAAGTATAAAATGATAGGCGAAAGCGAGCACATAATTGTGGCCGTTAGCGGCGGTAAGGACTCAATGGCGCTTCTACACTTTTTCCAGAAGTTTAAGAGCAAGTTGCCTAAGCTCGAAATAACAGCAGTCCTCGTGGATGAAGGCATAGCTGGGTATAGAGAGAAAACCATTCCCAACTTGATAAGCTATGCCAGCAGGCATGGAGTGAGATACATTATAGCTAGCTTTAAGAACTACATTGGTAAAACACTCGATGAAATAGTAAAGGAAAGCTTTGAGAAGGGATTGCCCTACATGCCCTGTAGCTACTGCGGTGTTTTCAGGAGGCACGTGCTTAACGCTGTCGCGAGAGAAGTAAGCGCTACAGTAATAGCTACTGCGCACAACATGGACGACGTTGTGCAAACGTACTTAATGAACCTCGTAAACAACAGCTGGGAAAGGATAATCGCGCTCACCCCTGTTAGGTGCTCGAATGATGAACTAATAGTTAAGAGGATAAAGCCTTTCTACGAGCTACCAGAGAAAGAGACAGCTCTCTATGCTATCCTGAACAACCTTGTGCAACTAGAGTTCGCCCAGTGCCCATACGTAAAGTACAACATGAGGTTCGTAATTAGGAGGATGATAAATGAACTCGAGGATAAATACCCCGGCTCTAAACACGGCTTGCTTAAAAACCTACTTGAGCTGTTTACAATGCAGTGCTGGAGCAAGCTACCTGAGAAGGAATACTTGAAGTGCACTATTTGTGGCAACCCATCTTCTCACGCTGTATGTAAAGCCTGCATGTTCAAAATGAAACTAGGCCTCCTTCAGCCCGAACTTGAGAAGAAGGTGTACGAGGCAGCTAAAGTGGATAGCAGTATAGCTAAATCTTTGCAGTCAACATAGGTTCCTAAAACTATATAATTAGCGCCGAGTTAATTTTTATGTTAAATATTCAGCTCGTGATAATCGATTGCGGTCCGGTGCTCAGCGATGTTAATTAAAGAACTTGGAGGACTTGGCTACCTTGGGTTGCTGCTAATAGCGTTTGTATCCAACGCTGTACCATTTTCCACTGTCCCTTACTTGGTCTTTCTAGCTCCTATACTAGCTAAGCAGCACGGCATGGAGCAGATCTACGCAATACTGGTATTAGCGCTGGGCGCAAGCCTCGGCAAGTTAATAGTGTACGTTATTGCGAGATCTATTTCAAAGATAGGTAGAGTGAGCAGATCTATTCATAACTTAGTGAATTTTACGCACATGTTTAAAAAAGCTACTTTCTTAACAGTATTCCTAGTCGCTGCCCTACCTATACCCGACGATGTATTCTATATACCTATTGGGATCTCCAAATACAATATACCCCTATTCTTCGTGGCCCTTCTATTGGGCAAAATAGTTGTGACGGCCATTACAGCCATATACGGGAGAGCAGCAGCCTACATACTCGAGGGCGTCATGGGCCTCCCCCCTATAATGAGCATACCCTCAATGATAGCGCTAAGCCTGATAATAACTTGGCTCCTCAACAAAATAGACTGGAATGATGCAGGGAAGATATACAGAGAAAAAGGCTTACTAAAAGCGCTAACACACATACTTGATTTTTGTTTCAAAGTTGCTGTTATTAACCCACTAGTTAAATTTAAATCTCTCTTCAAGAAACACTTACTAAGGAGATGAGGAGGAACCCGGGAGATAGAGATTACTTGATGAATGGAAAGAGTAGACAGCGGGCACCGATCCTCTACTCCTTTGTCAGGACAGCGCCTACTATGTACATTAACAAAGCTATAGCAATAATTGAGTTGTACCCCAGAGAGTAATATATCGAGCCCGACAGCGCTGTTCCCAAAAGGCCAGCAGTTTCTCCAAATAGCAAGTAAACTGTAGTTTCAGCGCGCCCTCTGCACTCCATGTAAAGGGAGTAAAGGGATACGTCTATTTCGTTATTTAAGTAGTACATAAAACCAAGTAGAATTCCTACGAATAACCCGTTAATGCCAGGCGCGAGCAATAAAAAGGGCACAAGTGCCCTAGCTACAAACAAGAACGGCAGAAATTTCGAGGAGCCTTTGATCGGGAGTAAGCTCACAAGGGGCACAAACCTAGCTACGCCGTAAATTCCGAGGACTGCGCTCAGCGAGAGGCCTAGCATATTGTTAAAGTATATAGGGACAGGCGTTAAGGTCATAGAGTTAGCTACTTTAAAGCCAATTAGCGCGAAAATAACTGCCGATAGGCTAGTTGCCTTACGAGCGAGCTTGGACCTCAAGCTAGCTTTGTAAATCGATGGGGCATTTGGTGAGCTACTCAGCAGAGTGTAGACTGATATGTTGTTCACAATATCCTCAATGCGGCGAACTCCTAAGTCTATTCTATAGAGCGCTCTCTCGAACTTGACTGCTGGCTCCCTTACGAGCAACGCCGTAAAGCCCGCTACTAGCAGGGAAATTGCCGAGAAGTAAAAAATGTTGCCTATAACTCTTTCCACCCCGATAGCCGATATTGAAATAAGCATAAATGCCTCGCAGAGAATGGTCATCAACGACCTCTGTAGTAGAACGCTCTTCCATGCGCTACTTGTGTACGACTCGTGTACGTATGCATACGTAGCTGTCCTTATAGTGGCTTGAGCGGATCCATATAGTAAGTAAGTCAAGGCTAGGATCAGAACGCTCGCCGTGCTAATAAAGGAGTGAATTAAGATGTTGTACATAGTCAGTAAGGCTAGAACAGCTATTAGTTGTACCTTTATAATGCCTCGATCAGATAAATTGCTCCCAATGTACATGGAGACAATATAGGCTAGGTAGCCTAGCGAGTTGAACAGCCCAAGTTCAACAGCGCTTATTCTCGCTACAGCTATTGCTAAAATGTCCGTCAAAATATCAGATATGTTGGTGATCGCCACTGCAATCGACAACATAATTAAGCCCAACACTACCTCAGCACCTGCCAATTAGTCCGCGAGATCCTATATTAAAAACAGGACATCTACATGCCTTTAGCTGCTCTGCCTCCACCCGCTGAACTGATCGTACCTCCCAGCAACAACTCTCTCGTTGTTGAAGTACATCCCGCTTTGGGCTTCAACGACTTCCCCGATTATAGAGTACGGCACGTCGTAGTACTCTAGCTCTCTAACAACTCCTTTAAGCCCCTGCTGGCTCGCCCCCATAACTACTCCGTACTCCTCGCCGCCTATGAGCGTGTAGTCGAGCAAGCACTTAATATCGCTGCGGCAAAGCTCTGCGAGCTCCTGCGGTACACAGGGAGCGTTTTTTAATTTAACGCCGAAGCCGCTTAAACCGCTAAGGGTCTCGAGAGTGAACCCTAGACCGTCGCTGACATCCATGCTAGCGCTTATCGACCTAAAGTTGTTGCCGATAACGTAGCCTACTTCAACTCTTGTTCTCGGCCTCTTCGTGTGCTCGACCACCCAGGGAATAGAGCTCGACTGCTCTATGCCGTGTCTAACAACGTACCCCATTGCTCCGTACAAGCCAGTGACTATTACAGCGTCTCCGGGCTTCAAGCCCTTTCTACTAGGGGGGACTTTCGCCGGCGTAAACCCAATTACGCCGACAGAGATCCAGGCCTCTAAGCTCTCGTTAGTGTCCCCGCCAAGTATCTTAACGCCGTAGTGCTCAGAGGCTTCCTTCAAACCATTGGCAAAATCCTTTAGCTCTTCTACCTCCATTGCAGGGGGCAACCCTAGACCAATCATGCAGGCATAGGGTATGCCGCCCTTGGATACCACATCGCTAATAGCGCCTGTAACAGCAGCCCAACCAACATCGGAGAGCGCTCTCCAGGGCAACTTAAGCGACCTAACGGTATAGGCATCTAGGGAGAAAAGTATTCGGGGAGCTTTAGGTAATATGTCGCGCGCGTCATCGGGATGCCTTAAGTGTTCCCCGCTCCCAGGAGTTGACACGAATATATCAGCTAAGAGAGTTACTACATCTTCTTCCTTGAGCTCGGAGAGGTGCAACTAGTCTCACCACTACTAATGCTATCTCACTCAACGTACTTGTACATTAGTCATAAAGGTAAACCGGTATTTTTGAGCCTTTCTCAAAACCCTCTACGTTTTCAGGTATTAATATGTAGCCGTTAGAATATAGGAGGCTCGAGAGCGAGCCGCTCCCCCTAAGCATATATGGCTCCACGTAGAGATCTCCCCCTGTATCCTTCACGGTAGCTCTCACAATGGATTTATAGCCTACTACATTTGGTACCCTCCTAGTGAGGACGGCGTAGATATAAGCTCTCTCGAGCCCTCTCACACCTAACCACCTTGAAATGGCCGGTCTAAGGAGCAACTCGTATCCAGCCCACGCCGCTACGGGAAAGCCAGAACAGCTTAGAACAACTCGGCTACCAAGGAGGGATAGGCCGGTTCGCCTGCCTGGGCGCATTTTTACGCCCCTAAAAACAAGCTTACCCCTGCCCTCCATCAATTTAATTGTAACATCGGACTCCCCAACGCCTGTCCCGCCCACTGTTATGGCTAGATCAGCTCCTCTCGAAAACCCCTTCAGCAAGGCCTCTTCAATTTCTAGGACATCATCTGCTACAATGCCTGAATACATTGGCTCAAATATGCTGTCCTTTACTAAGGCAGATTGAATGATGTAGGCCGATGAGTTGTACTCCCTGCCTTCGGCGAGCTCATCGCCGGGCTCTACTAGCTCATCCCCTACAGCTAGGACGTTTACCTTGATCTTCCTGAAAACCTTGACGTATTTAACGCCGTTTGCAGCTATAGATGCCACGAGTGCTGGGCCGATCAGCGCTCCCTTTTGAGCGATGCGATCTCCTCTCTTAAAGTCCTCTGACTTCAATATGATGTTCATGCCCGGGGCTGCAACTTTATGGGCTAAGACTCTATCCCCATCCACTTGGACATCCTCGTCCATTAAGACAGCATCTGCTCCGCACGGCACTGGTGCCCCCGTGCGCACTCGAGCAGCTTCTCCGGGCTCGAGGCACAGCCCTAAATTCCCGCTGGCCTTTGAGGAGCTCCTTGAGATTAGCTCTACAGGACTGTAGTGCGAAGCGCCTGTAGTGTCTACAGATCTAACTGCGTAGCCGTCAACTGCGCTGATGTTTTCCCTCGGCCTGTCGTTCGCAGCGTAAATATCCTCGGCAAGTACTCTATTAACAGCGTTGAGTATGTCTACTTTCTCTACATCTAGGTTGACGACTGTTGAGGAGAGTTGCTCAGCAATAAGCCTGACAGCTTCATCTACACTTATAAAGCCCTTGAAAAAATCGCGCTCTCTCACTTAGCTATCCCCTTTCCCGAACCCTGTAATTGTGATAAAAGCAGTAGCTATAATTGTTAGCCCTAAGAGCACTTTGATAGCCCCTAGGTCTTGTCCAAGAATGAAGTGCGCGAGTAAGCCCGCTCCAAATGGCTCGCCGTAGCTAATAGCAGTAACTAGGGGCGCAGGTAGATACCCCAATAAGTAGTTCATTAGCGTGTGCCCAAGTACCATAGGTACGGCTGCCATTAGCACAAAGTAGAAGTATGATATGGGCGCGTAGCCCACGGGATTCACTCCTCTAATTAGCGCGTACAGCATTACGGACAGCGATGCTACGAGGTAGGTATTAAACGCGTAGCTAGTTGTAGGTTCCCCTAGCTTAAACCTAGCGTAGCTCCCCACTTCGAAGTACACAGCTGCCGCCAGTCCAGCGGCAGCGGCGAGCAGCGTCCCCTCACAAAAGATCATCTCATACTTCTCTAAGTAAATCACAAGTAAGCACGCGCAAATGACTAATCCTAGTGCCTGACTTATCGAGAGCCTCCTGCGAAATACAATGACGTCTAATATCAGCGAGTAAAGCGGGTATATAGTTACGAGGAGAGTACTAAAGTAGACAGGTAGTAGAAACAGGCTACTCATCCACATGATAAAGTGCAATCCTAGAGCTACGCCAGACACTAAGTGGTGGCGCTTAGCTCTACGGAGGACAGACTCTCCCCTAAAAACGCCCAAGATGTAAATTAGGGGGATTGAGAGCGCGAGCCGCCAGAAGGCGCAAACCTCTGCTGGGGCGCCGGAGAGGAGCACTAATATACTGGCCGAGCTTATTGAGGCCCAAATTATAGACGAAATCGCTAATAGCTTTAACAAGCGAATTAATCTGCTGCCCATCACGCACCGAGCTACATTCTCTTTAGCTTGGGCAGGCCGATAATGTCCATTAGCTCGGAGAGAATTATCAGCGCTAATGTAGTAATCAATATTCTTGCGCTCTTCGCGCTTGTGTCGCTTTCACTAATAATGGGGTACTTCTCGTAGAACCTATTAAACTCCGTTGAGAGCTCAACGGCGTACTCTAAGACCCTATTGGGCTTCATCTCTCTGTATGCCTCTAATAGCGTGTTCTCAAATTTCAGTAAGAGCTCGACAATCCTCTTCTCCTCGGGGCTGAGATTCAGCTTTGTGCCTGACTTAGCTAGCTCGCCTAGCTTGCTAAACACTTGTTCTGGGCTTTCTAGGAACTCAACTCTCCAGAGATTCCTGAGAACCCCCTGCGCTCTAACAAACGCGTACTCAATCATGGCGCCGTACTCTGACTCCTCTATTTTCTTTGGATCAAATACTAATACTTTATTGGGGTCAACGGACAGCAAGAGAGCCCTCACGTTAGACACTGCGATGCTCCTAGCGATATACCTCAGTTGTTCAATGCCCTTGTTCCCCTCTCTTTCAGACAGCTTCTGGAGGTTCTTTACCTCGGAGTCAAGGAGCATTTCGTCAAGCGAGTAGTATCTGCCGCGCCTACCGCTCATTCTCATCCCTTTGAGGTGGACCATCTCATAGGAAAAGTGGTTCAGGTTCCGCGCCTCCTCAGTAAAACCTAGGAGGTATAAAACTGCCTTCAGCTGCTTTTGCTCGCGCGTTTGCTCAACTGCAATAACGTTGTAGACTCTCTGCACACCTAGCTTCTTGAACTTGTACAGCGTGTAGGCAATATCCCTAGTTACATACAGCGTAGTTCCGTCGCTTCTCTGAATTATAAACCTCCCAGCCTGATCTGGGTAGAATAAGCCCTTAATGTACTCGTTCTCCTGCGCAGCACCGTTAAGGTCTACCTCGAGTGCTCCCCCTTCAACAGTTCTCGCGTACTTAGTCTTAGCTAGGGCGCTGACAACCTCGTATGTAGTTCCGAGAATTTCCCTACTTGACTCAAAGTCAAAGCCGTTGAACTCTATGCCTAGATCGCTGAGCGTTTGCTTAAACCCCTCTATAACGCTCTCGGCAACCCTCCTAAACACAGCAATTGTTTCTGGTTCGCCTCTTTCGGCACTGAGCATAATCTTCCTTATATCCTCTTCTACTTTCCTATAGTCAGTAACTGCTGATCTAAGCGCATTGTAGAGATCAGGGTAATGTGTAGAGAGCGCCCTTTCTGCGCTGAGGAAGTCCCTGTATTCACGCAGTACCTTCTTAATTTCTTCTACCTCGTTTGCAACTTCAACTAACCCAGCGTGCTGCTCCCTAAGGGCCTTTTTGCTTGGAGCCTCTCTAAGTAGCGCGCTAAGCCTCTTGGCGTATTTTAGCGGATCTAGCTTCAAGTGCTTTTTCCACGCTAACTCGCATAGCGTGAACTCGATATCTCTGAGTAGAGATGTAGGTATAACATCCTTGGATAGGTCCCTGCAGATCTCCTCAGCCTTACTCAACAGCCTGTTGACCCTTTGCTTTAACTCAGCTCTAAGCCTATCTAGCTCTGCTAGTACGTTCGTCAACGCGTAGATCACTCCATACCAGTGGTCTGGCTTCAAACCCTCTGGCCTGCTGAGGCCCTTGGACTCAACAATTCTTACCCCGTAGACCAAAGTTGCTACCTGCCTCCCCAGGTCATTTACGTAGAACCTAGTTTCTGCATTAAACCCCAGCTTTCTGAGCAACCTCGCGTAGGTATCTCCAAGGGTGGAGTTCCTCCCGCTGCCAATGTGTAGAGGGTGTACAGGGTTCGCGCTCGTGTGCTCGACAAGCACTTTTACCCCGCTACCAACTCTAATAAGCCTCGTAAAGACGTCCTTGGAAGAGTACTCCTCGGCTAGCTTCTTTAAAACGCCAGAGTAGTCAATTGCTACGTTTACGTACCCGTTGATGAAACTAGCGCTCTCGACTCTGCATTTATCGCGAGCAAGAGAGTAGAGCTCCTGCGCAATAGCTCTCCCCACTTCTCCCCACTTCTCTTGGTCAACATCTTTTAGTATTGGGTGTATAGCAATGCCGTAATCCCCGAGCTTGGGGTCTGGCGTTGCTGCTATCTTTACTCTGCCTCTAGCTAGTAGGTCAGACACAGTTGCGATTTCGATATTCAAGACCTTGCTTGCTGCAACTGACAGGGCGTCTTTAATGCAGTCTACTATTTCGCTCATTGTCGGCACTCTGGGCGAAGACTATGTATATATGAAGATAACTAGTATTAAAACCTGTTGCCGCAGAGCTCCAGGCATTGCCCCTTAAAACACCCCCTCGTTAAAAGGGCCAATGCGCGCTAATTTCGCTCTATTGACAGTGTTTTATGCTCAGTAAAGCTGATAACTAGCTAGCAAGGGCCACTCCACTAATGGGCGAGGAAATCAGCGGCTTTTACTGGCTGGAACACCCGCTGATTTTAAGTTTTTAAAGCTCAGTTTCATAATCCCACACGAGTATGGTGAAACTTGAAGGTGAAGGATAAGAAGCTAGTTGTAGGCATAATCTTGCTTGCTGTCATCATAATTGGGATATCAGCTGTGTTCCTCCAGAGGCCATCTACTACACCTACGCGCAGAGTAGTTGTCTACGCCTACAATGATAGGATCACGGGCATAGATCCAAGCCTCGAGGACGACACGGGGCTCGTTGTTCTGGGCTCAATTTACGAAACCCTAACGTACTATGACAGTGAAACGCAGGAAGTAAAGCCAAGGCTAGCCACTAGCTGGGAATTCTACGAGGATGGCACAATATGGATTTTTCACCTTAGGAGGAACGTAGTCTTTCACGATGGAACCCCCTTCAACGCAACAGCTGTAAAGGCTAGCATAGAGCGAGCCATTAACATGTACAGAACAGCCGGAAAGGGACTTGGGTACATCTGGGACGCAGTTGAGGAAATAGAAGTAGTTGACGACTATACTGTTAAGTTCAAACTAAGCTATCCCCAAAGGCTGGATCTCATGGCTTCTGCCTCTTATGCTGCTTACATATTCTCGCCGAGCGCTCTCAGTAAAAGCGGTGCCGCAGACTACTACGATAGCGCCCTCGTAGAGTGGTTTAATGCAGGCAACGCCGTTGGCACAGGACCGTATAGGCTCTCCTACTACGATCCTACCAGGGAGATAAGGCTGGAGAAGTTCAGCGAATGGTGGGGTTGGAGAGAGGTAAACAACCCCGATGCCCCCGAAATTGTAATAATAAAAATAATAATTGAACCAGTAGCCCAATACAGCGGTCTACTCTCTGGCGAAATAGATATCGCCTGCAGCATTCCGAGAGAGAACATCAAAGAGCTCTTGAATAGGGGTTTTAAGGTACAAAACGTAACAACGTTTCACAACTTTATACTGTTCTTCAATACCAAGAGATATCCAACTAACATCAGCAACTTCCGCTTAGCCATAGCGCATGCGCTGGATTTGCCGAGGATCGTGCGAGACGCCTTACAAGGTTACGGAAGAGTAGCAAGCGGCGTCCTGCCATACGGGTTCCCAGGACACATTGAGAACCTAAGGTACGAATACAGTACGTCCAAGGCTAGGGATAACCTCAAAGAGGCAGGCGTTTCCCTGCCTGTCTCTGTAGAGCTAGTCTATCAGGCTGGATACGAAGAAACGGAGAGGTTTGCAGAGATCTTTAGATCAACTATGTTTGAGCTAGGCATAAACGTTGTGTTAAATCCGCAGGACTGGGCAAGGCTTAAAGACATCGCAAAAGGCGTGTGGGAGAACCCCGATGAAACACCGCACTTGATACTGGCAGATTGGTGGCCAACCGTTCCATCAGCATACGACATCCTGTACGCGATGTTCCACAGCGATTCAAAGGAGTGGAATTTCGCTGGCTACGAAAACAGGGCGTTCGACGAGCTCATAGAAGCTGCGTGGATGAGCGAGGGAGCAAATTACACTTACGCGCTTGAATTATACGAGAACGCCCAGAGAATACTGTTCGAACAGGCCGTAGGCGTTGGTCTATGGGATGATATACGACCCTATTTGTACTCGGACAGAGTTGATTTACCTAGAGAAGCACTTAACCCGCTGTACATGTACGTTATAAGGTTCGAGATCGTCAAGGTGAAGCCTTAGAGTGCCTATAAGCTTAAACTACATTTTTAAGAGAGCTGTTCTCTCAGTCCTGGTTGTAGTTGGCGCTGCTGTCTTATCTTATTTGCTCCTAATGCTTACCCCGGGCGATCCTGCCGTAAAGTGGGCGGGCAATCCACGCGGTCCGGGCGCAAGCCGCGCTATTGAAATAGCCCGCCAAGAGCTTGGGTTGGATAGACCTCTCTACGTCCAAATAGCTAGTTTCACATATAATGTGCTACTGGGCAACTTGGGGGTGAGCATTGCATATAAAGTCCCCGTAAACCAGGTAATACTAACTGGGCTCACAGCTACGCTTGAACTGCTCTTATTCTCATACATAATAGCTGTGCCCATCGGTATTTTACTTGGACTGTACTCCGCTTTAAAGCGGGGAGGTCTGCCAGACAACTTCATACAATCTTTCAGCATAGTCCTCACTAGCACGCCCACTTTTTGGCTTGGGACGATACTACTGCTCGCGCTTTCAACGACGGGCAGCCTACCGTATGGTAGGGTGTCAACAAAGCTCATCATTGAAACGGGGTTTACACCTATAACGGGTCTGTACTTGCTAGACTCCTTGCTTCAGGGCAACATCCTAGTCTTTATTGACTCCCTACTTCGCCTAGCCCCTCCAGCGCTAGCTATCTCAGTTTATCCAATTGGCATGTTAGCAAGGGTTACTAGGACGCTCGTAGCTGAGGCATTACTTGAGGATTACGTGAGAACGGCAGTTGCGTGGGGGGTGAGGAGATCTACCATTATGGTTCACTTCGTTGTAAAGCCAACAATCCCGCCAATAGTTCAAGTGATCGGGCTGTCCTTCATTTACAGCCTAATTGATGCCATGGTCGTGGAGACTATTTTCGGCAGGGAGGGGCTAGGCAGCACGCTAATAGATGCGCTACACAAAGTCGACTTCCGGGTTGCTCTAGCGCTGATAGCCTATCTAGCGGTATTTTACATTGTAGTTAATACCGCTGTTGACCTTTTGCAGTCAACAATTGATCCAAGGATAAGGCTGTAGCGAAATGAACAGGCTTACACGCTACTTAAAGATCATTAGGAGAAGCGCCAAGAAGACGAGGTTTAAAATAGGGCTAATAATTACATCAGCAATGGTCTTGCTCGCGTTATTTTCTCCCCTTATATCGCCTTACCCCCTTGAGGGCTACGGATACATTCCACCTGATGCATCGAAGAAAAGGCTCCTCCCTCCCTCCTTAGAGTATTTGCTCGGCACAGATGTTTTAGGTAGAGATCTGCTGTCTAGGATACTTATCGGCGCTAGGACGGCATTCCTCCAATCCCTCGGCGTAGTTCTTATAAGTCTACTTGTCGGGGTAGTAGTAGGCGTGTGTGCAGCGTACTACAAAGGCTTTACAGAGGTCTCTTTAAACTACCTCATAGAGCTCTTCATGTCTATACCATCAATAGTTATAGCCCTATTTCTCAGGCTAACTATTGGTCAGGGAATACACGTTGTAATGATGTCCCTCATATTGACTTGGTGGGCTTGGTACGCGAGAATTAGCTATGTGTACTCAAAGAGCATTGTAGACATGGAGTACGTCATATTGGCAAAGCTGTCTGGCTTGAGCTCACTCAAGATTATTCCGCGCCATGTAATTAGAAACATTATTCAGCCCATGTTCGTTCAGGCTATATCCGATCTCGGAAGCGCTCTCCTAGAGGCCTCTGCTATAAACTTCATGGGCTTAGGGCTGCCGCCAGGATCCCCAGAGTGGGGGGTAATGATATACGAGGGTATTTTTAACTTAGGCATAGAGCTGTTTGTAAAGGCCCCGTGGGTGGGCATCTTCCCCGGCTTCTTCCTGTTGCTCACAACCTTGGGCTTCAGCCTTATTGCTGACCCCCTCAGGGAGGAGCTCGATCCCAGGCTAAGGAGGAGGTGGAGACTTTGGTTCTAGCCATACACACCGAGAAGTTCAGGGTTGGGTACTTATACGAAGATGAGCAAATAGTTTGGGCTGTAAAGGACATAGATATATCAGTTCCCGAGGGCTTGGCTTTCTGCCTCGTGGGAGAGAGCGGCTCGGGCAAAACAACGCTTGCTAGCGCCGTTGCAGGCACCTTGCCGCCGCACAGTATAACTGAAGGAAAGCTCTACATTTTCAATCGCCCGGTTATAGATGGCCCTCTTCACCGGTACAACAATATACGCGGCCGCGTGGTTAGCTTGGTCCCTCAAAATCCGGGCACAAGCTTAAATCCATTCATAACAGTTGAGGAGCACTTCAACTACTTGCTTAAAAACCAGTCGGGCACGAGCAAGAAGAGAGTAAGGGAAATAGCCTCAATGTACCTTAGCAAAGTGGGGTTAGATGCCCGAGTGCTAGACATGTACCCCCACGAACTTAGCGGTGGAATGCAACAAAGAGTTTTAATATCCCTTGCCTTAGTTAACAACGCGCGCATACTAGTTGCGGACGAGCCTACCTCCTCTATAGACGCTAGCCTAAAGGCACAAATCATCAATCTAATTAACCAACTCCGCGTTGAGTTTAAGCTAACAGTGTTCATGGTAACCCACGATATACTAGTGGCGGGAACAATGTGCGACGTTATTGCTGTCATGTACCGCGGGAAAATTGTCGAAGTGAGCACTTCAAGGGAGATCATAAGTAATCCTAGGCACCCTTAC
The DNA here is from genome assembly GCA_038888155.1 of Desulfurococcaceae archaeon. Classification (GTDB taxonomy): domain Archaea; phylum Thermoproteota; class Thermoprotei_A; order Sulfolobales; family Desulfurococcaceae; genus UBA285. The sequence goes on along the minus strand of JAWAJB010000001.1, from coordinate 378,734 downwards.
ACTAAGATGCTACTCGAGAGCACTCCCATTCTCGGCGTAAATAAAGTGCTTAAATCGCTACCGGGCGAGCCCCCTAGCTTGATAGGTGAGCAACCAGGTTGCGTTTTCACTGAGAGGTGCCCCTATAGAGATGAATCATGCAAGCAGGAGCCCCCCTTAAAGCTAGTAAACGCGGATAAGTCTCACTACTTAAGGTGCTGGAAGCTAAAGGAGCCAGCCTTTATGCCTCCTAGCACAAACAACACGTGCTCATAGTGATCTTAAAATGAGCGCACAGCACGCCATAGAGCTCCGAAAGATATATGCGGGATACAGCGTTATAAAGGGCTTTAAATCTTTGCTGAGAACCCCCCAGATAGTGCTCAAGGACATCAACCTGCAGATCTCGGAGCGCGAGAGAGTAGCAATAATAGGTGAAAGCGGCTCAGGCAAGACAACGCTCCTCAAAGTCATCCTCGGCCTCTTAAGCCCCGTTCAGGGCGAAGTGCTCATTAACGGCGTGTCTATATACAATTTAACTTGGAGGAAGCGCGTATCAATACTGAGGAGAATAGGGTACGTGCCGCAAGACCCCTACAGGGCTTTAAACCCCGCGCTAAGCGTTAGTCAAATCCTCGAAGAGCCTCTCGAGGCTATCGGCGAAAACGACAGGAAAATAGAGCAAGAAATAGATGAAATATTAAAGCTGGTGCGGCTCCCCAGCACTGTCCTAGGGCTAACGTCAGACGAGCTAAGCGGGGGAATGAGGCAGAGAGTGCTCATTGCGCGGGCACTAGTCCACCAGCCTTCAATACTAATACTGGACGAGCCGACATCGGCATTAGATGTCTCTATTCAGGCTCAGATAATCAACTTGCTAAATGACATTTACTCGAGGCTAAGAATAACAATGATTACTGTTACACACGACTTGGCCGTGGCGCAGTACCTAGCAGATAGGGCTATTCTCATCAAGAACGGAGTAATAGTAGAGGATGGAGCGCTGAGAGATATACTGAGCTCCCCCAAGAGCGAGTACGCAAGGGCAATTGTTTCAAGCTATTATTCACTTAGATCGTTAATGTGATACGTTATTTAGGGCAAGCATCAATATTACTTAGAGGTGTCACCGTGGAAGAGGCAGTGTACTTAACTTTGCGTCAACACGGCATACTCAAACAAGTTTTAGAGAGAAGAGCAGCTTCACTCAGTGAAATCTCGAGCAACTTAGGAGTTAAACAAGAGGACTTAATGAGGGACATCTCTGAGCTCGAGTCCAGAGGGCTAGTCAAGGCTAATCGCAGTAAAGTACAGTACTATGTGCTCACAGAGCTGGGCAGATTGTATCTGGAGCACGGCTTGCCCGAGGAGATTGTTTATAGAGCCCTACACAACTGCGAGGGCAGGAGCGTAGAGGAATTCATTTCGTGCATTGGCAAACTCGTTGCTCTCCCGCCTGAAGAGGTACGAGTTGGGCTGCAGTACCTTTTGCGAGATCGCTGCCTTGAAGTATCAAAGGGCGCTGTAGTTTTGAGCAGTCAGGAGAGTTGCTCTAAGGTCCTAGAGCACGCCGATTTAATTAAGAGGAGCTTAGCTAAGATCTCCAGCGGCGAGAAAGTAGAGGACGACCTACTAGCAACTCTGAAGAAGAGGAAGCTCGTTGAGCCGCGCGAGAGGACTATAATCGTGCTCGAGGCGACTAGTAAGCTAATTGAGTGCCTTGAGAGAGGGCTTATTAGAGAAAAACAGCTAGTTACTGTAGTCAAGCCGGATTATGCGCTAGAGCTCGATAAGTACACAATAAAGGAGTTCGACCTCTCCGTTGAGCTGCCTGTGCCGAGTATTTCAAGGAAGCACCCCTTCATGCAGTTTATCGATGAACTGCGCGAAGTAATGATCAGCATGGGCTTCGAGGAGGCTAAAGGACCGCACGTAGAGGCCGAGCTCTGGAACTTCGATGCGCTATTCCAAGCCCAGGATCACCCGGCAAGAGAAGTACACGACACATTTTTCATTAAAACAGAGCTTAGAGCGCGCGCGAAGCCTCAGCTGATCGAGAGCATTAAAAAAGTGCACGAAGCTGGCTGGAACTACAGGTGGAGCCCTGATCAAGCCTTGAGGCTTGTCCTGAGGAGTCAGACTACTGCAGTCTCCGCTAGGACTATTTATCTGAGGGGCCCCGGAGAGTACAGGTCGTTCACCGTAGATAGGAACTTCAGGCCAGAGAACCTTGACGCAAAGCACAGCATGGAATTTTACCAACTAGACGGCATTATCGTGGGCAAAAACGTTAACTTCAAGCACTTGCTGTACTTCTTCAAAGAATTCGCTGCAGCGCTGGGAATAAGAAATGTCTGGTTTAAGCCAGGCTACTTCCCATTCACAGAGCCTAGCGTCGAGGGGTACATTAAGCACCCTAAGCTAGGTTGGATGGAGGTTTTTCCTGGGGGCATGTTTAGGCCCGAAGTCATGGAAATGCTGGGCGCTAAGGGCTATAACGCTGCAGCGTGGGGTATAGGGGTTGATAGGTTAGCCATGACAGTCCTAGGTGTAGATGACATAAGGCTACTGTTCACCAAAGACTTAGACGTCCTCTCGAAAATTAAGTACAGGAGCCTTGATTACTTCACTAAGAAATCTAGCGGTAGAGAGATCAACGTTGTCGACATTCCAACGTAGGGTTTACAGCTTTGTCCGTTAACCCCCAAAAGGCAAGGTTTTTGTTGACTGTCTTATTGAGGGCTTTGGTGTCTGGTAAGCTAAGCTTTGACGGGGCCTTTAGCGCTATAACTCGGAAATACGGCTTAACCCCGCGGGAAGCTAAGGATCTTTACAAAATAGCCTACAAGGTCGTGATATATTACCACAGCATAAGGTTTATGGCCAGCTATAGCGGCTACAGCCCCAGCCCCACAAGCGCCGTAGAGTACCTATACACAAAAGGCTTTGATCTAGAGGGTTTGGTGGACCAAATTCGGGAGCTATCGAGATCGCTGTCAGAGACAATGCGCATCTCGCTACTCTACGGCTTTCCTCACTGGTTCGTCAGGGATCTTTACGGTAAGTTACCTCGCAGCGCGCTTGAAAACATGCTAAAGAGCCTAAATGAGAGGAAGCGGTGGTTGCGCGTAAACACGCTAAAACACTCCATCGCGGACGCAATTGAGTGCCTTGAAAAAACAGGTATAAGAGTTAAAGGGCACAGCACTTTTAAGGACCTCCTCCTATTGGAAGATCCATTTATTAAGATAGGGAGCAATCCATGCGTAGTAAATCGTGTCGTAATACCCCAAGATATAAGTTCGTACATAACAGCGAAACTCCTAGAAGAAACTGCCGAAGATCTAATTGACGCTTGTAGCTCTCCCGGCATAAAGCTCCTGCAGATCCTCTCTAAGGGGAAGGCCAACAGGGCAATATCGGTAGACATAAGCGAGGACCGCGCCACACTAGTGTATCAGTTAGCTGGGGAAGTTTTGGGGAAGACGCCGAGATTAATAGTAGTTGTTGGGGACTCAAGGGTGTTGCAGTACAACTTAAGGAACGCTGTGGCAATTATCGATGCTCCATGTAGCGATAGCGGTGCTGTTTACGCGAATCCTGCTATTAAATTGTATTTAACTAGGAAAAAAGTCAAGGGACTCCACGTAGTTCAACTTAACCTTATTCGGAACAACTTAAAACAGGGGAACAGAGCCCTCTTCGTGACCTGCAGTATACATCCCCTCGAGGGGGAAGAACTCATAGGTAAGATTTTAAATGCGCACAAAGATGTCAAACTACTAGAGCTGTCCGCTCCGCACTTAAAAAAAGGCTACCTAGGGTATCCCCACTCTAAAAGCACCTATAGGATATATCCGCACGAAGTAAACGGTCAGGGATTCTTTTTAAGTATGCTAGAGGCGAGTTAGCTGTGGACTTCAAGCTACTCTACGTGTACGGACTTCACCCCAGTAGCTTGTATGGAAACCTACTCCTCGTAGATGCTTTAACTCCGCCTAAAAAGTGTCCTCTCGGCTGTATAACGTGCACGCTTGGGCCAGCTAAAGAAGTGGCGCCCCAAGCTATTTACAGCGCACATGTTAGTTCGCTTATAAACGATGTAGAGGAGTTCTGGCCTAAAGGCATAAATATAGATGGAATACTTGTGTGGGGATGCGGAGATCCCCTCCTGCTCTCGAACATAGAGAAAGCTGTAAGTGCACTGAAGGATTTAACGAGCAGGCACAGCAATAGGCCCAAAGTACTCCTACATACAAGCGGGATCAACGTGGGAAATCTGCACGCAAACGCACGCATTGTCGAGGAAGTAGACTACTTCCTAGTGCCGTACGCGTGGTACGGAGATAACAGGGGCGCAATGGGATGGCCGCCAGGCGTTGATTTCAGCGTCTACCTCGAAGGCCTCAAGGAATTTTCTAAGAGGGCACCAGGTAAGCTCGTAGTGGAGCTGTTAGTTTTCAGGCTCGCAGACAGCATATATCCTGATAACAAGCACGCGGAAGAGACCATACCCATACTGGGGAGGATCAAGCCAGCAAGGGTTGTGCTGAAGCCCATTGATAGGCCTACACAGAGCCCGCATGTAAAGCCGGGCCCTGAGTCTTACTTAACGCGGTTGGAGGAGTTTCTGCTGATGCAGGGGCTCGAGGTGTTTACGGATACAGTTTCGCTACCTCGTAGTACGCCCACGTGGAGGAATACAATTAACATGCTCTACAACCAACTGCTTAGGGCTCCTCTGAAGTATGCAGAGGTCAGAAGCATATATGGAGATCTCGGCGTAATCTCGCTAGATAACTTGCTTTCAAAGAAGCTAGTCTCGAGAGTAGTTTGGGGCGGCAGTACTTACTTCAGAGGGTCTGTAGCTAGGCTGCCGCAATCCACTCTAAATACACTCAATAAAAACTAATTGCAAAAAAGGCGTTAGAGTGCGCACAAAATAAGCTGCTTCGTTCGCGTCAAGTGGCTAGCGGAATTCCCTCGCTCCTAGGATCACAGGCCATAAGCACCTTTTGGTCAGTCAATCTCCCCACGTGGACGTGGCCTTTAGCTTTAAAGTAGTCAACTTCTCCAAACCCAATATAGTTGTTCTCTCTCTGCGGAGGAGGCCTCAGGGGCTTTTCCACAACTACTTCCTGCCTTCCATATGGGGTCATGTACAGAAATCTCGGGGCCGCAATAGCCCTGTCAATGGGCATGCCATAAGCGAAGATATTCTCGAAAACCCTTAAGTGCAGCTGAGGTCTCACATCCCCTCCCACGCACCCAATAATGTACTTCTCCTTTCCGCGATCAACGCCAAGAACAGATAGCGTGTGAAGGGGCACTTTGCGCGGAGCTGGGCTATTAGGGAGGCCCCTGCTTTTAGCAAACCCTACGCCTCTGTTCTGAACGGGGAATCCACTAATTGTGAGCCCTGACCCAAATGGGTGAAATAAACTTTGAATGAACCCAATAATGGCGTCGCCGTCAGAGACCACAAAGAACGTTGTATCTCCATTGCCTGGACTCTCGCTACGAGTGTTCAGGGCTAGTTTCTCTATGCTCGAGTACTTTACGTAGTGCTCTGGATTAATGGACATGTAGTCCGGGTCACCTACGTGTAAGTCCCTGAACATGTAGGCCCTAGCTATGGGCTCACTCCACTTATTTATCCTAGCGGGGGAAGAGAAATCTTCGTTGCTTAATTTAAGCTCGTGTAGAGCGCTAATCAACTGCAACGTTGTTATTCCTTGAGTGTTCGGGGGGAGCTCGTACAAAGTTGCGTCGTTCAGCTCAAGCTTGAGCGGCCTTACCTTAAAGCCTTCGTGGTCCATTAAATCGTCTAGGCCAATGCCTACGCCCTGCTCTTCAAGCTCTGAGACAATGTCTTCAGCAAGCTCGCCGTAGTAAAACTCCTCCCAGCCTCGCGAGGCAATTAACCTAAGCGCCCTGGCCATATCCCTGTTAATGAACAGATCACCTAGCTTTAGTCCGCTGTAGTACTTAGCCCACTTGTACTTTCCTAGCTCCTTTTCGTACATTGAGATAGCCTCTGAGAGCATTAGCCCAACGTGAAATCCGCTGTAGGCAATACTAATTGCCGGCCTCAGCAAGTAGTCAAGCGGAAGTGAGCAGTACTCTTCGTATATTTTTCCCCAGAGGTACACTAGCCCAGGAACAGTTACTGTTAACGGTCCGCGTAGCGGCTTCGCGCTCAAGTATTCTTCCTCTTTAAATCCGCTGGGAGACTTCCCAGACGAGGAATAAGCTAGGACTTCATCTCCAAGGAAGCCGAGGAGGAACGCGTCTCCTCCAAGCCCGCTCATCTGTGGCTGTACTACGGAGAGCACAGCGCTCACAGCTATTGCCGCGTCAAACGCGTTTCCGCCACTTTTAAGGACATCGAGCCCTACTTGAGTTGCTAGCTGATGGTCTGATGCTACGCCTTTTGTTCCAACAGCTACTTTTGTGGGCATAATTAAGCTACCTCTATGTCAACTACGCAACAAGGCTTATTAGAGCTTTACGGTGCCTAGGGTTTACCCCTAGAGGCCAAGACTTCGGGAGGCCAAAGCCTTGTGTTTCTTAGGGGTTCGGTCCTCAGGGGAGAAGTAAGACATGCACTGAACTGCGCCATCTGATACCAGCAATCTAAAGGCACAAAACATCGCGCTTTCCAAGCTGTGTTGTCCTAACTAACAGCTCAATTCTACATCAGAGCGCGCAAGAGCCTATGTAACTTAAGTAGAAGCCCCTGGTAATACCATCTCCACCCCTTAAAAGATAGTGCAAATACGATACTTAGAGTGAACACGAACAGAGGGAAGGGTATGTCTGCAACAATAGCTAGTCCAGGGGTACTGAGCAGGTTTCTTTCGCTATTTAAGAATAGAGATCCAGCTAAAAAAGAGCTAGTTCAATCCGTCACTATGCTAGACAAATTGCTAAGATCCCTAGAGATCTCAAGGAAAAACCTCGAGGCAGTAGCTGAGGAACACAGAAAGAAAATGAGGTCTCAGGGCGATGACAAGGAGTTGACTAAGATACTAGACGAAGAGGTTAAGAACATATACGGCTACCTCTCCATGTTGACAAAAACAGTGTATGATCTCACTAAAGTTAAATACAGGCTTGAAACCCTGTTCTACGTCGAGGAGCCGCTAAAGGTAATACCAGAGGTGCTCGAGGAGCTTAAAGCAATAGAGCCCAGCATTGAGAAAATAAACCCACAACTCATAAACCAAGTTAGGGCTTTAGAGCAGAGAGTAGCAAGTATTATGTCAATGTCGTCCCCGTACATACCAGGCCTTACGAGCACAACTCTTATTTCAAGCTACTCTACCGAGCAGCGCTCTCCTTACTCAAATCGCAAGGTGCAGGCCCCCCCACAAGTAAAGCCTAGCCCCACAACCCAACCTAAAGGGGAGAAGGCACCTTCGAGCTCGCTTCAGCAGGAGAAGAAAAAAGAGGAGCCGCTCCAAGCACCTGTTGCCCAGGCTCCAGACAAGAAACAGGAAACTGCTGCTCTTCAGCAGCCACAAGTACAAGTAAACTTCAGCGTCCCGCTCCACATAGTGGAGCAGTGGCTTCTGAACGAGCTTAGGGTAACAGCAGGTATACTCGACATCAGCGTATTTGAAAAGAAGTACGGAGTACCGCGCAATGTTGTTTTGGAGGCGCTTAGCTCTCTCGAGTCGAAGAAGCTAGTTCAAGTTAAGAGAAGATAAGCATCGTTTAAGGTGCTAATGTGAGCATGCATCACATAGCGGACAAAGGCGTAGAGTACGCCCAAAGAGCTGTAGCTGCCGACAAAGCAGGGGACTACGAAACTGCAATAAAGTACTACAAGGTGGCAGTAGATTTCTTCTCAAAATACATCGTTTTATACCCAGATGCCCCACTCGTAGACTTCTACAAAGAGCTAGTTGCTAAGTACAAGAACAGAATAAGCACGCTTGAAAATAGGCTAGAAAAAGCACAGAGAGAGCAAGTCGAGAGCTCGCCCAATCCAGCAGAGCTCGTGGCCTTTGAGGTATTGAGGCCTGAGCACAGGCCGAAGAAGAACTTCAACGATATAGTCGACTTAGAGGAGGTAAAGAGGGCCCTCAAGAGATCTGTTATATATCCAGTTAAAACGCCTAGTCTATATCCCCTAGGCTGGCCTAAGGGGATACTGCTTTTCGGCCCTCCTGGCTGCGGAAAAACAGAAGTTTCGCTGACTTTAGCGAATGAAATAGACGCTATTTTAATCAACATCAGTCCAGCGAATATTATGAGTAAGTGGCTTGGAGACGCAGAAAAAAACGTTAAGAAGCTATTCGACACAGCCCGCGAACTGACGAGCACTGGTAAACCCGTCCTCATTTTCATTGATGAAGTTGATGGCCTATTCCAGCAATACAGCGTTGAAGTAGGAGGAGAGAAAAGGGCTAGAAATCAGTTCCTAATAGAAATAGACGGCTTAGCTGGCAAGGAATCCACAAAGCTCCAGCTATTCGTTATTGGCGCAACTAATAAGCCCTGGAACCTCGATATAGGGTTTATCCGAAGGTTTGAGAGGAGAATTTACGTTCCACCGCCTAATAGAGATGTCCGCAAGAAGCTATTCGAGCACTACGTAATGAAGCTGTCGAAGACATTCAATATTGGGCAAATAGATTTTGATAAGCTGGCGGACGTAACAGAGGGGTACAGCTCGGCTGATCTCGTCTCAATAGTAAAAGAGGTACAAAACAATATCGTTGAGGAAGTAAACGAGAAGGGCCTAAATATCTCAGAGAGGAAAGTAGCTACAGAAGACTTCGTAGAGGTAATAAAGAAACACAAGCCAAGCATAGACCCTACGCTTATAGACGCTTACAAGGAGTGGAGCAAGCAGTACGGCACGTACAGCTACGAGTAGTCTCTTTACTCCTCCCGAGATAAAGGGGCGCTAATAGCGCTTGATCTCTAGTTCTCTGTAAGCACTGCGTTTTTTAACAAGGCTTATAAGCTCTTAGCGTTGATATTATAATCGCGATGATGATAGTCATGCCAACTCGAAAGTCAATGAGATTAACCCCTGGGGTATCTGATTTATAAACAACTAATGAATAGCACAACTTCACATATCATATTTATAAGTTTCTAATCCTGTACAAAAAAATATTTAAGTCAATAACAGTAATACATTTATTGGTGAAATATATGCCTTGCACAGAGCGCGCTAAAGTTAAAACACCAAGCGGTAAGGACCTAGAGCTTATCCCCATAAAGGTCTGGCAACTGGCCCCAGCTGGAAGGAAGGGAGTTAAGATCGGCTTATTCCAAGACCCCGAAACTGGGAGATACTTTAGGGTAAAAGTACCTGATGAATACCCCGTCTGCGGATAGAGAAACCGCAAGCCGTTAAATCTAGCATGTTTTTGTTTAGCTACAGGCTAGTAACTTTCTCACCTACCCAAACTTGCATGCGCTAAAGGAAGATTTAGTGCGCTTAAAGCTGTAGAAATTCAAGGGCACAGGATTCACTAGAGCTTAAACTAGGTTCGTTTCCACTCCTGTAAGAGTCATTCCTCTTTACTGCTCGCTTTAAAGCGCGTTCATTAATTTTTAAATAGTTGTTTTAAAAATTCACGTTTAAACTTTAGTATTGGTGCATGAGTAGTGATGTAAATACATCCATTGATAGTTAAAAATAGACGACTCTTAGTTCTGGCTGGGGATGATATGCATTCGCTGTATATACCCAGGCTTCCAACTTTAAAAGACTTAGATGTCCACGGAAAAAAAGTGTTCATGAGAATAGATATAAACGTCCCTATAGACCCCGACACGGGAGAAATAATTGACGATAGGAGAATACGCGAGCACGCCCATTACATAAAAGAAGTTGTAAACAAGTACTCCCCCGCTTTAGTGCTAGGCTCCCATCAGGGCAGACCGGGTTCCTCAGACTTCACCACGCTAGAGAAACACTGCAGTCTCCTGCAGAAGCACACGGGCCTCAACGTTCAGTTTGTAAGCGATGTTATTGGGCCAACTGCTTTAAACGCGATAAGATCGCTCAAGCCAGGTGAGGTGCTCTTGCTGGATAACTTGAGGTTGATCTCGGAGGAGATCCTCGAAGCTCCGCCAGAGAAGCACGCGCTCAGTATATTCGCTAAGAGAATTGCCTCAGTTGTAGACTTCTACGTTAACGACGCCTTCGCAACAGCCCACAGGAGCCAGCCGAGTATCGTAGGGTTGCCGCTTTTACTGCCTAGCGCTATGGGGCCCCTCTTCGAGAAAGAAATAGTTGCTTTGAACAAAGTCGTCTCCAACGCAGAATCCCCCATACTGTATGTCCTCGGCGGGAAGAAAGTAACTGAGCACTTGAGAATAATAGAAAACTTAGTTAAGAGCAAAATGGTTGACAGGATCCTAACGTGTGGATTGCTCGGATTGCTCTTCTTGGCTGCTAAAGGAGTTAACGTTGGTAATGAAAACCTCAAAGTACTCGAGGAAAACGGCTTAATTCCCTTTATTCCAAAAGCGAGGCAGGTCCTGCTGAAAGGCGCCCCTATAGAGACTCCAGTCGACTTCAAGGTAAAACAAGGGGACAACACTGAAAACGCGTATATAGGCCAGATAAGGGGGATCATAATGGACATCGGCGAACAGACTGCAGGGATATACGAGGACCTCATAAAGGAAGCTAAGACTATAGTAATGAGGGGGCCAGCTGGCGTAATAGAGGTTGAAGAATTCAAGTGGGGGACTAAAAGGCTCGTCGACGCCGCTATCTCCTCGAAGGGGTTTGTACTCATAGCGGGCGGCCACCTCACGTCTATGTTGCCGCAGGAAGTGACAGACGACAGAATACACGTCTCTACAGGAGGTAACGCTGTGTTGATCTTCTTAAGCGGGGAAGAGCTTCCAGCCCTTAAGGCACTAGAGCTATCAAGCAAACTATTCATGGGCTAGTGGAACAGCCGAGTGTCTCCTAAACTAGCTATGAAAGGCAGGGGTGATTGAAACCATCGGTAGGGATTAACAATGAGCAGTCTCCCTAGGAATCTCTCCGTAGTTTAACTCGAGACGAGTAGAGGCTAGAAGTAGAGCCCTAGCTGCAATCCTCACACTATATAGGCGCCATAAAGTTATATTACCTAGCTGTTAGAAACTAACCAGAGAGGTGAGCTTTTTGACAGAGGCACCTACATATGTTGTGAGTCTCTACTTTAGGAAGATAATTGTGCCCGTAGACGGCAGCGAGACAAGCCTTAAAGCGCTATTAGTGGCAGCAGATCTGGCGCTACACTATGGCTCTAAGGTAACAGTCATTAACGCTAGGCCAAAGGGCCTCAAAGAAGGCGAAGACCCCCTAGTAAAAGCTAAAGACAAGCTGAAAAACTTACCTATAACTGTAGCGTACAAGTCCGTAGAGTACGACCCTCTCAACGAAAGCCCCCAAGCAGTTTTGATAAGGGAAATAGTCAATGAGGGCTACGACCTCATAGTCGTAGGCGCTAGGGGTAGAACGTGGTTGAGCGAGCTAAGCCTCGGAGGAGTTGCCCTTTCACTGGGCGTGAACACTTTAGTGTCGTTGCTTATTGTAAGGTAGGTCTCGCAATTCATAGCTGTCTAGCCTATTAACGTAGCTTGGCCAATCTATACATGGAGGCGCATCTCGGGTTTTTATCGCACTTGGCGCTTTCTGCCTGTAATTAACGGCCACGCAATAGCGAGGACGACATTTATATGCTCTCTGCAGCTTTTAGAGATTGTGGCATGCACTGGCTTAATTGCTTGAAAATTGCTGTTTTATACCTATGAGGTGTTTCATCAGTTGCTAGATATATATAACTTGCTGGAAAGTTGTCGGCGCCTTCCCCTTGCATGGATAACAAAGGATCTCACTAGGGAACTCAGCTCGTATAACCGAGTACAGGGATCTAAAGGCCTTGAAGACGCTGTTAAAGAAACAGCCAATATCCTAGGAGGTTTAGGCTTAGCCGTAAAAATGTTCGAAGTGCCCAGCAGTAGCGCTAAAGGTTTCATTGAGACTCCAGCGTCATGGGATGCAGTAAACGGCTTCGTAGAGTTTAAGAAAGGGAGCACTCCAATTGCTAGGTTTAATTATTTCGATCACCCCACGCTCATAGCAGCCCACTCCCCGCCCGGTGAGGGTTGTAGTAAGCTTAAGCTGTGTAGAGATTTGCATGGGTGCGACGGGGAGGCCATCCTGATAGAGGCGCCCGCAAGCGTTGCCTATAGGGAGCTCTCGTCCAGCCTAATAGTTCTGTACGACAGCACTAGGTATCCACTCGGCGTACCGTATACAGGTGTGTTCTTGAAGAGCGGGGAAATAAAGGGCACATCTGTGGTCAACATACCCTACAGCGTCGCGCTTAAAATTATATCCCAGGTGTCCAAAGACATTGAAGTACAAGTCTGCTGGGAAGTCAAGTCAACTTTTTCATCAAGGTCCATGCACGGCTTAATAGCATATAGGGGAGAGGACCCCGGGGTGCTCTACACTAGCCACATATGTCACCCCAAGCCGGGATCGCACGACAACGTCAGCGGAGTGGTGGCGAGTATTTTAGCTGCGAAGATGATTAGCTCGCTGGGTCAAAGTTTCTCCCACGCTCACCTATTCATACCGGAGCACACTGGGACAATTTACGCGGATAGCTACATGCCTTGGGTGCCCGTAGCAGCGATAAACCTAGACATGGTTGGATCAAAGCAGTGGGCTACGAAGTCAACTCTCAATATAGTTATACCCCCGCTATTTATGAGGTCATCCTCAGCCCCGTATACCTACTTGGCGTCGAAACTTGTGCTAGACTCAGCCAGCTCTTTTGGGGGATTTAAGCTACCGGCAGTTAAGTATTCTATATCACCCTATACAGCGGGAAGCGATCACGACGTTACAATTGCCTGGGGGCTTGACTCCACAATGCTCAACGAGTGGCCGAGTAAGTACTACCACACAGATCTCGACGATATCAACACTCTCTCAACTCCCCAAATAATTAACATAGCTATTGTTGCTACACTCGCGGGTAAGATGCTAGCGGCAGATCAAAAGAAGGAGCACGTGCGTGGCGCATTCTTGGAGTACGTAAAGTCCTGGTACTCTATTGAGGCACTTAAAGTTAACATGGATATCTCAAACGTTAGTAGGGTATTAGAGGAGCAAATAACCCCTCAGTTCAACCCCAACCTCACTCCAGTGTCTTCGCGCTACTTATACAGAAAACTCGGGTGGCGCAAGTACAGGAGGCTCAGAGAAATCAAGGGGGCGGTTGCCTTCCTCTCTGTATATGCACCGCTCGCGTATCTAAACGGCATTAGGAACTTCTTCGAGTATTTCCAGCTGGAGAACATACTGCGGTGGAGCAACGAGGAAAAAGCGTTAATAGAGGAGGTTTGGTTGAATTTAAGACAGGAATTAGGGTGAGGGAAATGCCAGTTGTGAGGATAAGGAGAAGCGATCTCGAGGAACTTCTGGGGACAGAGTTGAACGACCTTGAGCTACACAAGCTACTAGCTAGGTTGAAGTGCGAAGTAGAGCTAATAGATGGAGATATCATAGAGTACGAGGCAAATAGCGATCGTCCGGACTTGTTTAGCTCGGAGGGACTGTCGAGGGCTCTTAAGCCGTGGCTTGGGTTGAATTGGCGTAGCTTCACAGTTGTCGAGTCTTCAGTCAAGGGGTACGCTGACTACATACCCGAGAGGCCTTATTTAGCGCTAGCCGTAGTTAGGGACATAAGGCTGACTAGCGAGGCAATCTCGCAAATTATGCAACTACAGGAAAAAATAACGCAAACCTACGGGCGCGCGAGGAGGAAAATAAGCATTGGAGTGTATGATCTCGACGCCCTCAAGCCGCCTATATACTACGAGGCAGCTGATCCCGACTTAACGCGCTTCCGTCCGCTCGGTAGCGATAAGCCTATGACCTTGCGAGAGATCCTCGAAACAACGGAGAAGGGCATCTTATACGGTCACATCGTAAAAAATATGTCTAAGTACCTCATATTGCGCGACGCTGAGGGGAACATTCTCAGCCTAACCCCAATAATAAATAGCGAGGACTGCAGAGTGCGAACAGACACTAAGAACGTAATTATTGACGCTACAGGTACTAGTGTTCAAGAAGTTGTAAACGCTATCACAATAATGGCGACTAGCATAGTCGAGCGCTCGTCTACAGGGGCAGTAGAGTCAGTTAAAGTTTACCACAAGGACAACCTAGTTGTTGAGGCGCCTATGAGAGAGCGCCAGACAATTAGGGTAAACGCAAACGATGTTAATGGCCTGCTGGGAACAAGCTTAAACGTAGAGGAGATCACAAGCCTCCTCCAGTTATTCTACTACGAGGTAGGAAAAGACACTGAATACGAGATAGTTGTTAGGCCGCCGCTGTACAGAGTGGACGTCAGGACATGGGTAGATGTAGCTGAAGACGTGGCAATAGCTTATGGCTACGAGAAAATAGGCGCTGAAGCCGACTCGCTCCCCGCTAGTGGCTCAATCGGCAGGCTCCACCCCGTAGAGTACGTATCAAGGAGGTTGAGGGACGTCCTGATAGGTCTAGGTTTCCAAGAGGTGGCCAACTACATGATGAGCAACAGAGCTACTCAGCTCGAAATGCTGAACTACCCAGGTAGCATGTTCTCTGTGCAAAACCCGAGGTCAGAGCGCTTTGAGGGACTTCGAGTTTGGCTTGCACCTCAGCTGTTGGACGTAGTAAAGGAAAACGCCGAGAAGTACAACAGGGTAATGATATTTGAAATAGGAGATGTGGCGATACCAGACTTGCGCTATGAAACACAGGCTAGAATAGAGAGAAGGCTTGGGATAGCAATATACTATGACAGGGCGACTTTAACTGATGGCCTAGCCTACGTGAAAGCTGTACTTAACGAGCTGGAAATAAATCACGAGTTTGTAAAGGGGCACTTGCCGGGATTTCTCCCCGAGAGAACTGCCGTTGTGAAAAGCGGCGAGGAGGAGCTCGGTTTCGTTGGCGAGATCTATCCGGGGATCACTTACGAGCTTGGACTGAAGAACCCCGTAGTGATCGCCGAGCTGTACTTGGATAGAATTAAAATCTAGGCATAGTTATTAGTTAGTGAGGATGAAGCTTGGAAGGGATGACCCAAAACGGGATGAATTGACGGGCCTAGCTGAATCCTTTTTATAGATATCATTCTAGTGTAAGCTTGACCTCAGCTCCCCTGTTCGCAGGGCAAGCGATAAATGCCTCTACGTCGCTTAGACTCCTCCTCACGCTCTCTACGATTCTTAAGGCCTCAGTATGGCTATTAACAGCGCCGTACACAGCAGGCCCCCACGAGCTCTGGCCTATCCCCCTTACCCCAAGGCCCTTTAAAGCCTCAACGGCAGTCTTTGAGTAGCGGGCAAACACCCCTCCTTGATACTCGCTGAACATTAAGCCTACAGTTTCTTGGAGCTTGGCAAGCGATTGAGAGAACTCCTCGAATCTGGCTTCAACTAGCGCTGGAACAACGCCACTAAATAGGTAGTATGAAGCTGACCAAATTAGCTCGTCTGGCGCGCTCTTGCTCGTCGCGAATATCCTCGACTCTCTTGTCTCGTCGAGCCCCACCCCGCTTGGAATCAACACAACGAACCTCCAGTGATCGGGCACCTCCAGTCTAATGAGGAGCCTTGGGAAATCGCTCTGCTCTGATTTACCTGAATCAACTACGAAACCCCCGTGGGAGTAAACATACGTCCCCACTCCAGATAGCCTGCCTATGCCTATCTTTTTGGCTACATCTACTGCGTTTACCCTCAGGCCATTAGCCAGCAGTAATCCGTGGGCAGACGCCAGCAATAGCTGCGTTGTTGACCCCAAGCCAACGTGCTTCGGGGAACACCTCTCCACAACAACGCGCCCGCGACTTAAGCTGTATTCCTCGAGAAGGGGTTTTAATCGAGAGGCGACTTCGCTCGACCGAGGGCCCTCGAAGGAGAGGTGCTCTTCCGGGTACACGCTCACAACGGTTTCCGGTCTATCTATGGCTATTCCAGCAGATATGTAGAGCCTGTATTTTTTATTAAATGGGTTAACTATGCCAAAGTGTAGCCTAGCGGGAGCCCTTATAACTACTTTTCTTCTAGACATCTCTGAGTGAACACCTGCATATGCCTTGCTAGTGCCTTATAATCATCTCCACAGGTTTTATTGATGACGTCCATGGACCACTCAAATTTTAAGAGCAGATCGCTCAAAACGGGAGCGCTCTTTATAGCTCTTATTTTCGAGGCAATTACTGCAAGCTCTACTAAATGGCTGTAGCATCTAGTGTAAGGCTCTAGCTCTACGTAGTCGTTGAGAACGCTACTTCTTACCCTGTAATCAGCTATTATGAGCTCGCCCAGCTCGCTCAATTTAGCTCTCTCAACTACTATGTACCCAAAGCAGTCGCGGAGCGAGACAGCTCCGCTATCGATCGGGTTAAACAAGGGCTGTGGGCCCGCCCCCATTAAATTGCCTTTGAACGCTGTCCTTATAAAATACTCCGGCTTATAAGTGAAGTTAAGCACAACAACGCTGCACGACGAGACTACTTTACTAAGCAGCCCGCCTCTATAGACTTTGACTCTCACAATATCATCGCTCTTTATAAATCCTACTGGCGCTGCATAGGGTTTGCCCTCGTACACGGCTGTGAGGATAGCCTCGTATAAAACTCCGTCTCTGATCATCAGGTGCAGGTTGCCTCTCAACTCATTCACCTTGAGAAGTACCTAGAGCTAGCTTTTAACTGCGGGAGTTTCGTAAACCAACATAAAAACTCTACGCCCGGCAAGGTTAAACTCTGTGAGGCGCCTCAAATCTATCAACTTCCTCTACTAAGTGGTCAACAACTTGGACCAACAAGTTTACCCCTAAGAGCGCCCCATCTTTGGAGCCAGGTAACGCTACAACTATCTTGCCGTCGTGTAGAACGCAGAGATTTGCCCTAGTAATAGCTGCTCGAGCCCCTACTTCTCGGTAGGAGAGATACCTGAACAGTTCCCCAAAGCCAGGCAGGCATCTCCAGGCTATATCGCTTACTACATCTGCAGTTATGTCGCGGGGGCTGGGGCCTGTCCCGCCTATTAACACTAAAACGCGCTCGTTGGCCTCTCTAATTGCCCTTAAAATCTCCCTGTACGAGTTCCGAACTACTCTCTTGCCTCCTACGCAGAGCCCCTTTTTCCTCAACTCCCTCAAAGACTCCTCCCCGCTTACATCGACGTCTGCCCCCTCTGCGATGCGGTCGCTCACGACAATGACTCCGAAGCATAGTTGGCGCGCGAGGTCGTTGCTCCCCATGAACATCACCGAGTTACTCTATCTAGTGCAAGCTATATAAGCAATAACTTTGTTATTAGTGATGGGTGTACAAAACGAAGTCTTTCTGCGAAGTCTATACTAAGAAGATCCTCCCCGTGGCTAAGGCCTATTTAGCTTACACGCTCGTTAAAAACTACGGCTTCTCGCAGTTAAAGGCCGCTAAAGCGCTCAACATGAAGCAGTCAGCAGTAAACTACGTTGTGACGGGGAGACGTAGAATTAAGTACTTTTACATCCTCGATTGCTCTCCCGAGCTTAAAAACATATTTGACGATTTTGCGAAGCAGCTTTACGGGGGCATAGAATTCCACCCGTGTAATTTATGCGATAAATTAGCTAGGGACCGTTCCCTACTCGCTAGGCTAGTAGACTACATAAATGAGAAAGAGGTAGAGTTCAAGGGCTTCTACAGAGCAGGGCCTTTGCGTTAATGAAGTGCTTCGGCGAAACCATTTCTCCTCCATCTAGGGCAACTCCCTCTAATTCAAGTAGTCTAGCTTTAAACGCCCTACCAAGCCTGCTATATCCCCCCAACCGGCGAGAGCTGTACACAACTCTGTGGCAGGGCACAATTATGGGGTCCCTATTTTCCTTTAAGCACAGCGCGACAAGGCGTTGGTGTACCCCCAGTGCGTCACCTATGCTCTTGTAGCTAGTTACGTACCCCATTGGTATTAGCTGAATGAGCGCGTAAACAGCTGTGCATATATCGCCCCGCCTAGGCTTTCTAGCCGCCACGCTCTTGCCTTGCTCCTCTAAGACCAACATGCCTATGGACCTCCCAAGAGAAGTTAAGATCATGCAGTTGACTCAATGGCTCGTTCAAGTACAGATGAGCTCTTCAGGGCTAATATAATCAGCAGCCCCTACATTAGTTGCCCTAATCCTAGATAAAAAAGGCTGTAGGGGATTCGCTTAAACTGCCCGATCTACACTGATACCTAAAAGTTATTAGCGGTAGTGTAGTTAAAGAAAAAAGGCATTAGGGTACCTGTAGATGCTCCATTGCTCAAGTGAAGAAAAGGCGCTTCGAGACCCCTACGGCAGGGTCATTGATACCCTTAGAGTGCTTGTAACCTTGCGCTGTAACTATAAGTGTATATTCTGTCACAGCGAGGGGGTTTTTCACACTAGCAGAGAGGAGCTCAACCCCTTAGACTACGGCTTCATAGCGCGCACAGCGTGTAAGTTAGGCGTGAGAAATTACAAGCTCACTGGAGGCGAGCCGCTACTCAGAGAGGACATAGCTGAAATAGTGAGAAGCATTAGGCCCTTCGCGAAAGAGATATCGCTAGTTACAAACGGCTCGCTGCTAGCTCAGAGAATTGGAGACCTCGCTCGGGCGGGATTAGATAGAATAAATGTCAGCCTGCACTCACTGAAGGCAGAAAAATACAGCTACATAACAGGGGGCTCAAAAATGCTCGACGCTGTTACTGCAGGTATAGACCAGGCCATTAAGTACGGCTTAAAGGTTAAGATAAATTTCCTGGCAATGAGGAGCAATGTAGATGAGTTCCAGGAGATCCTCGCGTTTGCCGAGCACCGGGGTTTAAACGTGAACTTAATAGAGCTCATTCCGCTTGGCGTCCCAGAAGCTACTTACAGCGCTGAACACTCTGGGCTTGGAAATATAGTAGACTACTTAGAGAGGGCAAGCGCGAGCAAGCGCTATAGGGAGCTACACAACAGGCCCGTATACCTTTTGAACAGCGGGATCGAGGTAGAGGTCGTTGTTGGCTACAACAACTACTTTTTCTGCGAAAAGTGCTCGAGGTTAAGGCTCACTCCAGACGCTTGCTTGAAGCCTTGCCTCTACGTTGAAGACCCCTGCGTAAGCATCCTAGAGCCAGTGAAGAGCAGGGATGAAGAGAAACTTATCCACGCTTTTAGAAAAGTAACAGCGCTTCGTAGACCCTACTTCGCTCGCGGTGAGAAATAATGCCCATTAAAATGGTAGACATAAGCAGTAAGGCTGAATCGCACAGAGTGGCGACAGCAACGGGCTTCATTAAGCTTAGGGAGGAAACTATTGAGCTCATCAAGAAGGGCTTAGTAGAAAAGGGAGATGTGTTGACTGCCTCGACTATTGCAGCGATAAATGCCGTTAAGGAGACGCCTCGCTTGTTGCCGCTGGCTCACAACATTCCCATTGCTGGGGTAGAAGTAAAGTTCGAGGTATTAAGCGAAGGTATTAGAGTGTACGTAAGCGTTAAAACCACAGCTAGAACGGGCGTTGAAATGGAAGCGCTAGCGGGAGCTGCCGCTGCCCTTCTAAATATATGGGATATGGTTAAGAAGTACGAGAAAGATGAGGGGGGCCAATACCCACATACAGCTATTACGGAGATCCGAGTCTTAGAGAAAGTTAAGCGGGAGGTTAGCAGTGAAGGTACTAGTTAAGGCCTACTCGGTTTTCAGGGACTACCTCGGCGAGACGCTCGAGCTTGAGTTCGAGAAGCCAATAAGCGTTAGAGACCTCTTGGACTTTCTAAAGAACAACTACGGGCTTCCATGTAACGTTAAGCCAGTAATTATAGTGAGCGATAGAACTGTCAGCGAGGATCATATCATAGGAGGAGACTCGGTTATTCACATAGCGCCTCCTTTCTCAGGGGGGTGCCCCTTAATTGACGTTAAAGTGCTGGATAGATGGGAGAAGATTAACTTCAATGACTTGTTCTACAAAATAACGCACCTCGACCCAGAATCTGGGGCACTGGCAGCATTTATAGGCTACGTTAAGGGGAGAGTGGGCAATGCAGACGTGTACGAGCTGGAGTACTCTGACATTAGGGAGACGACCTTGAGCCAGTTGGAGAAAATAGCTAAAGAGGAAGCAGAGGAGCACAAGTTAAAAGCCGTTATTCTATGGCATTACACGGGTCCGCTAAAGCCGGGGGACATATCCATTGTTATAGTTGCCGCAGCGCCTACGAGGAGTTGGGCTTTAGCAGCTGTAAGCGATATAGTAGAGAGAGTTAAGAGAGAGGTAGCTATTTTCAAGCTAGAGAGAAGATCGGACGGGGATTACTGGGTTATAGGTGAGGGGGAGAGATACCCAAAGGCCAAGTAACATATAAAAGCAGTTCAATAACACTGTTATAAAGGTAAAAACCTGGTTAAGGACAAGCGAGGCGTCTGCTGTGGGGAGCGAGCTACAAAAATCCGCTACGCACATAATCGTAGTCGGGCTGGTTCAGGGCGTTGGCTTTAGGCCTTTTATAAGGAGGATAGCGAATAAGCTCGGAGTTAGTGGATACGTGAGAAATATCGGCGGCAACGAGGTAGAAGTCTGGGCTGAGGGGCCAGAAGAAAATCTCTATGAATTCCTGATCTCGCTGTTCAATGATAAGCCCCCTGTAGCGTTATTGGAATACGTGTTTCTTTACCCCGAAGTACCTAAAGGCTTCGTAGAGTTCACCATTGAGAAAAGCGCTAAAAGCTCTTACGCAAGATCCAATATCCCCCCCGATTTTGCTATTTGCCGTGAATGCCTAGCAGAGGTTCTGGATCCCAGCAACCGGAGAAAAGGCTACCCTTTCAACTCGTGCGCTTGGTGCGGTCCTAGGTTCTCCATGATGTACAAAGTTCCTTACGATAGAGAGAATACAGCCATGGCTAAGTACAGCCTATGTCCTGACTGCCTTGCTGAGTATAACGACATCAACAACGTGAGGCGACATCACGCACAAGGTATAAGCTGTCCAGTAGACGGCCCGCGGGTTAATCTAGTGGACAGCGAGTTCAAGCTAATAGACTCTAAGAACCCCATACTAGAGGCCTCGAAGCTCATTGATGAGGGGCACATTCTCGCTGTAAAAGGAATAGGAGGGTACCATATAGCTGCCCTTGCAACAAATGACGACGTAGTAATTGAGCTTAGGAGGAGGAAGAACAGGCCTAGAAAGCCTTTTGCCGTAATGGGGCTCGACACGCAGGTGCTCAGGAGCTTGGTGTACATTGATGAGAGGGATGAAGAAATCTTAAGCTCGCCGCAATCACCTATACTGCTTCTCCCCAAGAAGCCCGACACCCCTGTGTCTAAATACGTGTCGCCTGATTTATCTCACGAGGGAGTTTTCACTGCGTACACGCCGCTTCACTACTTATTGCTCATGAACACTAGGGATAAGTTCCTCATTATGACGAGCGGAAATATAGCTGGAGAACCTATGTGCATAGATGAGGAGTGCGCCAAAGGCAAGCTGTCCAAGGTAGTTGACTACTTCCTCATACATGATCGGGAAATTGTAAACCGCGTTGATGACAGCGTTATCAGGAAAACGGGGGACAACTACTTAATGCTGAGGAGAAGCCGCGGATATGCCCCTTCTTGGATTACAACTAGGGTTGACCTCAAGGGGGAGTACATAGCCTTTGGGGCAGACAACTCTAACGCTGGCGCCGTTGGCTTCGAAGATAAAGTAGTGCTAACGCAGTTCATAGGGGATATGGAAACTCCCGCTACTCATAGGGACCTCCTCAAGTACATCGATTTCTTCACTAGGAACTACCGCATAGGGGAGAGGCTAAAGCCCCTAGTCGTTGTCGATATGCACCCAAGGCTCTTCTCTAGGATAATTGGCTTAGAGTACGCAAAAAACCGCTCCCTCCAGTGGGTAGAAGTACAGCACCACTACGCTCATGTCTTGGGGGCAGCTGTAGATAACGAATTAGAGGGCAATATAGCTGGCTTGGCCATTGACGGAGTTGGGTGGGGCCTTGACGGGACAATTTGGGGAGGAGAAGTACTAAAATTCAGCGCAGACTCTTACGGATTTAAACGAGTAGCATCTATACTTCCGCTCCCCCTAATAAGCGATAGGGATGCCTACTTCCCCCTGAGGTTAGTTTACGCTCACTATTCCCTTAGAGGGCTTGACTTCAACGAAATACAGAAGCTTGTAGGGGCAGATGGCAGTAAAGAGCTACTGGATACAAAGTACGCGTACTCGCTAGTGAAACGCGGCAAGTACATACCTGCTTCAAGCACTGGTAGGTTAATAGACCTTGTAGCGGCAGCTCTAGATCCCCAAATTAAGAGGACCTTTGAAGGAGAACCGGCAATATGGCTCGAGTCAATAGCTTACAGGGGCGATTTAGTCGCTGTTGACAACTACAGAGTAGTAGAACGCGACGGCATTCATCAGCTAGACTACACTGGCCTAGTTGATTGGGTCTTTGAAAACAAATTCAAGTTAAGCAAACCAACGCTGGCGAAGAGCTTTCTCTACGCGCTTGGGCTAGCCCTAGGGGAAACGCTAGCTGAGGCAACTAAGGGATACAGAGTGAGCGAGATTGTCGCCTCAGGCGGAGCAATAGTCAACAACTTCATATACATGGGGATTAGGGACAAGCTACTAGAATACAGCTTAACCCCGCGTCTACCTCAAAGAATACCCCCTAGTGACGGAGGCATAGCTCTCGGGCAAGTCATTGCAGCCTCCCTCAAGGCAATGGATTAATGCAAGCAATTATCACATTTATAAACTTCCCCCCAACATAGGGAATTCGTAGAGGCGTGCTTATGACTGCCACAGTAGCTGAGTCAAAGAAAGCTAACTATAGAATAGTTCGGTTTAGCCCGTGGCTAGTTCACTTTAATACAGGAGCCTGTAATGGATGCGATATCGAGGTCTTAACGTCTATTACACCTCTTTACGATCCCGAGCGCTTTGGGGTTAAACTAGCCCCTAGCATTAGGCACGGAGACATACTCGTTGTAACTGGCGCTGTAACCAAGAAGAGCGCTGAGAGGCTAAAGAGATTGTATGATCAAATGCCGTGCCCCAAATTCGTAGTAGCTGTAGGCGCTTGCGCTACAGATGGCGGAGTCTTTGCGACTTCGTATAACGTTGTCGGCGGGGCGGACAAAGCCGTCCCTGTAGCTGCGTATGTTCCTGGCTGCCCGCCTAGGCCAGAGGCGATACTGGATGGCCTCGTTAAGCTTCTCAAGTTAATTGGAGGCAGCGGTGTTCCACGCGATGGCTGCCAATGAGAAAATAAAGTTATTTGAGGCATTTGCGCTGGAGAAAGGTGTTGTTAAGCCCAACAGAAAGCTATTTGTCGTTAAGCCAGAGGACGTGAAAAAGATCTTTGGGTTGCTCGTCGAAAAACTTAGCTACGAGGGGCTGTACATGTCGACTTTAATTGGAACAGACATGAAGGATGAAGGGAAGATAAGGCTAGACTACTACGTAGTATTGCTTCCCGAAGAAGAGACTGTAGTCATCAGGACGTTCATTCCTAGAGATGCCCCCGAAATTGACAGCATTATAGACATTCTACCAGGAGCGCTCTCTGGTGAGTGCGAGACTCACGATCTCCTCGGTGTGATCTTTCGCGGTAACCCGTTCTTAAAGCGCGGTTTCTTCGTATCCAAAGACGTCGTAGAGAAGGGCGCATTCCCGCTTAGAAAAGACAGCGAGGTGTAAGCATGACTATAACTAAGATTGTCGAGATACCAATAACAGCGGAGATCCCAATAGGCCCGCAGCACCCAGCTCTGCACGAGCCGCTTTTAATTAAAGTTTACGCAGATGGAGAAGAAGTAGTTAAAGTAGATGTTAACACTGGCTACAATCACAGGGGGATCGAGAAATTATGCGAGAGAAACACTTTTTACAGGGATATATTCATTGTGGGAAGAGTTTGCGGAATATGCAACAACGTTCACGCGAACTGCTATGTTCGGGCGCTTGAACAAATACTGGGCATAACGCCTAATCGGAGAGCAAGCTACTTGCGCGTACTCGCAATGGAGCTTGAGAGGATACATAGCCACATGCTAATAAACGCAGTAATGGCAGAGATAGTTGGCTTTGAAAACCTGTTCATGCAGATAATGCTGGACAGAGAGAGGGTAATGAAAGCAAAGGAGATCCTAACCGGTAACCGCGTTCTAGGCGACTACATGATAGTTGGAGGCGTGCGCCGAGATATCGACGGGGTTAAGAGAGATCAACTTCGCGACATCTTGTTGAAGATCAAGCCAAGAGTAGAGTACTACAAGGGAGTTTTCAAAGACGATGAAACAATTGCTAAAAGGCTTGTTGATGTCGGCAAAGTCTCCTATCGAGATGTAACAAGCCACGGCTTTGTGGGCCCAAACGCTAGAGGGTCTGGCGTAAAGATTGACAGCAGGGCAAGCGATAGGTACGACGCATACAATGAAACGCCATTTAACGTGATTACTAGAAGCGAGGGCGACGCCTGGGCTCGCATGATGGTTAGGTGGGACGAGACGCTGGAATCTATAGATATGTGCTTACACGTGCTGGAGAAGCTCCCCTCAGATGGAGACCCAGTGCCCGATGAGAGGAGACTCCCAAGGAAGTTCCCGCAGGGCGAGGCATTTACTAGGGTCGAGGCGCAACGCGGGGAGCTAACGTACTACGTTATGAGCGATGGGAAGGGCGCAAACCCCTACAGGTTGAAGATTAGAACTCCGAGTTTCAACAACCTCATAAACTCGGCCTTTATATACGTGGGCTACACGATTGCAGATCTCCCCGTTATATTGACTTCTCTTGACCCTTGTATATCCTGCATGGAGAGGGCTACCGTTGTTGACCTTGAAAAAGGCGTTCGCTACAGAGTACCCTTTAAGAAACTAGCTGGTGATATACATGGGTAGGCCAAGGCTTCTCAAGCTATCTCTGGCAAACCTCTTTAGCAAGCCAGCAACTATTCAGTATCCCCGCGAGAAAACATCTGTTGAACAGGACTTTAGGGGAGTTCAGTACGCTGACTTAACTAAGTGCACTGGCTGCTCGTTGTGCGCAATGGAGTGTCCAGCAGAAGCCATCAAGATGACATCTATACCTGCCGGCTACGAAGCCCCAAGGACAAACCCGCGCAAGCTATTTCCACTAATAAACTACGGAAAATGCGTTTTCTGCTACAGGTGCGTGAAGGTCTGCCCCGTTAACGCCTACATTGCAACTAACAAGTACGATATAGGCGGCACAGAGAAGTATCAATCAAGCGAGCTGTCTCTTAGCACGCTGAAAAAGGTGCAGTCTCCATGATAGACTCGTTAATATTAATTGTATCCATAATTTACTTGCTCTCAATATTAATCCTAGTCATAAGAGCACTAAAGGGGCCTACAATAGGAGACCAAGTCCTAGCCATAGACACTATTACGTACTTGACAATCGTGCTCTTCGTCCTTTACTCCATTTACTTCAAAGAGCCCATTTTAACTATTGTCGCAATTCCACTTGCCCTTTGGGTTTATGCCCTAGACATCTACATATCAAAGTACCTCGAAAGGGGTGATCTAGGTGCTTGATGCTCTGCAGCTCGTCTTGAGAGCAATTGGCTCAATTTTATTGGTGCTAGGATCAGCGGCAGCCTTAGTTTCAGCTGTGGGATTTCACAGGTTCAAGAACTTTTACTTAAGGCTTCACGCCTCTACCATTGGATCAATATGGGGGACAGTATATCCCCTTCTCGGGGCCTCTCTACTAGCTTTAACAATTGACGAGCTGGGAGTCTACAAGTGGTTTACAGCTGGCGCGAGCTTTGTATCGGCAATTGTCGTGTTAATGCTCTCGCCTGCCGGCTCTCACGCGCTC
The DNA here is from genome assembly GCA_038888155.1 of Desulfurococcaceae archaeon. Lineage (GTDB taxonomy): Archaea > Thermoproteota > Thermoprotei_A > Sulfolobales > Desulfurococcaceae > UBA285. Next base: position 352,838 of record JAWAJB010000001.1, on the reverse strand, counting down.
TCAAGGGCTGTGCACAAAGCTAGGGTAGCTCGCGTCCAGCCGTGCGCGGCAGATCTACTGGACAAAGAGCTCTGTGGGTGAGTTGCAATGGTGGCTGAAACAATTGTGTACCTAATAATGGCTACTGCGAGCTTAGTTTCTACGATAGCAACGTACAGAGCAATAAAAGAGCGCGACCTTTTAAAGGCTGTAATATACAGCGCCCTCCAAAGCGGCCTCTACACTATCTTGTACTACTTTTTAATGGCCCCAGACATCGTTCTCGTATACTTACCTGTAGCTGTTGGACTCGTCCCCGGAGTTTTGATAATCATAGTGAGTAGAACTGAGAGGTGGGAGAAGCAATGAAGTCTGTAGAGCTGCTCGTTGTAGTTACGCTTGTTTTAGCGGTAGCGCTCCTTATAACACTAGCTTACAACTACTTAATGCCCAGCGAGTGGCTGAGAACTCTCGCTGTCTTCTACCTATACACTACATTCAACCCGCAGGAGCAGTATACAGCTTATTCTCCTGAAGGAGTAACTGCTATAGTGTGGGACTACAGAGGGCTGGATACGCTATTCGAAACTGCAGTGTTCTACTTGGCACTGATATCGGGCCTATCCCTTGCGCGCGGCCTCTTCTCGGAGAGGCTAGGCCAGGGTCAAGAGGGCGTGGGGCTGTCTGTTATAGTTAAAACTGTAACGAAGATCACTGCACCTATGATCCTCGCTGTAGGGGCATCTATAGCCTTTCACGGGCACTTAACGCCCGGTGGAGGCTTCCAGGGAGGGGCTACAATAGCTGTTGTGCCGTTAGTTTTAATAGTGATATTCTCTACTGGGTACCTACTAAAGCAGGGAATTACTACAAACAAAATGCTCGCCTTGAGGAGCATTGGCTTAACTGGAATAGGCATAACAGCTGTATCTGCATTCCTTGTTGGGTTAGCGTCGGGAAGCTTTGGATACGTGTTCCAAAACATGCCAAAGCCCAACGCTCCAGCTGGATTGCCCAACTACATCGGCGACGTGTTAATAAGCGGCACCTTATGGTTTTTCAACTTGTTTGAAATGCTAGCCGTTGCTGCTGGCTTCACAATGGTGTTCATAATCCTTCTACTTCTGAAGTGGGGTGAGTAGTGTGGATATGAGCTTAATTAACACGTACTTGCTCTCTATAACTCTCTCGGCTCTGCTTATAAATACAGTGATATCGCTGTACGGAATATTCTTTAAGCCTCACTACACCAAGAAAATCATCGCTTTGACTATACTGTCTGACTCCGTTAACACTTTTGCTATATACTTGGGCTACAGGAGGTGGACTAGCGAAACGAGCCCTAGGCCCCCAGTTTTAACATCCGAGCCTACACCCTGGGCTGTATTTAATTTTGTAAGACAAGCAGTTGACCCCCTGCCCCAGGCCTTAGTGTTGACAGCTATTGTCATAGGGCTAGCAGTTACTCTCTTCCTCATTTTCCTCGGCTACATAATGTACACTCACTACAAGACCCTTGATATGAGGGATATAAGGAGGCTCAAGGGGTGATCTAATTGACTTCACTAAGTAGAGCACTTATAGTTTTGTGTCTCGCCTTTTTGATTTACATAGTATTCTCGGGGAGCTACTCGATATACGACTTGGCGACAGGGTTGATCACAGCAGTTTTCGTTGGGATTCTCTTCTCTAATATAACACTAAAAGACGCATCTAAGCCACTAAACCCGAGAAGGTGGTACTACTTGCTGAGATACGCGCTCAGGTACTTCATAGTAGATGAAACAAAGGCACACGTTGATGTAATCAAGCGCATACTTCACCCCAAAGCTCCGGTAAACCCAGCAATAGTTAAGGTCCCCTTCAATGTACAGACAGATTACGCTAAGACAGCTGTTGCATGCAGTATATGCAATACCCCGGGCACAATAGTCGTTGAAGTTGACGAGTCGGAAAAAGTTTTTTATGTCCACTGGATAGATGCTAAGACTCTGGAACCAACTCAAGCCAGAGAGCAGATTTCAAGGGTCTTTGAGGAGTACTCAGGGAAAATTTTCGATTGAGGTGAGAGAACTTGGAATTCGCAGTAAATCTGTTAGGCTTGCTAACCCCTATACTCGCGCTGTCAGCATTTATAATTCCAATGACTAAGCTCTTTAAGGTACCGCGCTGTTCCTTCGTCGTAGCTGTTATTGCTTCTGTGTTCGCAGCCATTTCATCGACTGCAGTATTCTACCATGTCCAAAAAATGGGACCCCTGCTCTACTTGTACGGCGGGTGGCCACCACACTTCGGCATAGTGTACGAGATCGACGCCTTCAATGCTCTCATAGGGTTGCTCATATCTTGGGTGTTGCTGGCTGTTGTAGTGTACTCATATTGGTATGGCCATCACATTGATGACCCCACGTGGTATTATACCCTGCTGTTGGGCCTAGAGACAGGCCTGCTGGGCTGCACGTACACTGGCGACGCGTTTAACCTGTTCGTAATGATCGAAGTGCTCAGCATATCTGCGTACGGGTTAGTTGCCTACCACAGAGATAGAGCAGAGGCAGTTGAAGCGGCGGCAAAGTACGCCCTTATAGGTGCTGTAGCCACAGTACTCTACTTTACTGCTGTAATAATAACGTACGCTGGCTACGGAACTGTTAACATGGCCTTGTTGTCCATATACACTAGGTCTCCCAATTTACCGCTGGCATTTAAGTACATTAGCGTGCTCACTATATCCTTTGCGCTGTGGGTATTCACGTACAAGTCCGCTCTGTTTCCAAACCACTTTTGGTTGCCCGACGCCCACCCGGAGGCGCCTACTCCTGTTTCTGCAGCCCTTTCAGGGCTAGTTGTTAACATAGGTATTTACGCTACAGTAAGGTTCCTCTACACTATTTTCGGGACTGACAGCGTTGCCGGTGGTTTTAGGGAGATAACCCTAGTATTCTTGTCTATACTTGGAGCAGCTAGTGGAATTGTCGGCGCGCTAATGATGATGACTCAAAGAGATATTAAGAGGCTACTGGCGTATAGCACGATATGCCATGTAGGCATAATCTACCTCGGAATTTCTGTTGGCTTCCTCGCTGGTGCACGCGAAGCTATTGAGCTCGCCATGACTGGGGCAACTATTCACATTATTGCCCACGGCGTCGCCAAGGCTTTGCTCTTCATGGCTAGCGGCATTCTAATAGACGCTGCAGAGTCGAGGGACCTAGACAACATGCGGGGGATAGGCAGGTACTACCCCATTACATCTTTAGCGTTAGTGCTTGGCTTCCTCAACTTAGCTGGATTCCTCCCGTTTCTCGGCTTCTACTCAAAGCTGTTAATTACACTGGGCTACCTTAACGGCGGGTATTTAATTGGCGCTATTATAATTATTGCAATATCTGCTCTATCTATTCCAGGCTACATGAAGGTCATATCAGCAGTAGTCTTTGCAACTGGGAGTGAACCAAAGCGCCCTGTAAAGGGCGGGTGGATTGAGATAATGCTACTAGCTATGGCCGTCTCTCTGCTAGTACTCGGCGTGCTTTTCCAGCACACGTGGACATCATATAATAGCGCAGCCCTTAGCGCAATATCTACAGAGGGGATCAGGCGGTATATCATGGCTGCCCTAGACAAAATTCCTCAAGAGCTATTCATATGGCTACTTGGGTGATATTGCATGAAGCTGTACACTAGTCCATACGAGGCAGTTTACTTAACCACTGTATCGGCAGGCCTTGTCCTAGCTCTGCTGATATTTATGTACTACCTCCTTAAGGGGAAGCGCGTGCGAGAGACCCCTGTGTACCTGTCCGGCGAGCCAGAAGTAGTGGTTTCAAGCACAACACCAAGCGTAGGATCCCTCTACTGGGGATTCATAAGGAAATTTGCCAAGTCTATATACAGCGCCTTAATTGAGAAGATTCACACAGGTAGCCTCCACGACTGGTATAGGTTTATTTCATCGTGGCTCTCTATTCTAATTATAACAGCAATTGTCCTCTCGCTCGTAGTGTTGTTCACGAGGTGATCTAGTTGATAGAGCTCCTAGTGGCGATCCTCAGCGTAACAGTTTTCCCAGGGTTGCTCTTTTTAATAACACTAGCGTTTTTTACACAGTACCTCGTTAGGAAAATAAGCGCAAGGTATCAAAGGAGAATGGGACCTAGCTACGTTGGGCCGCTGGGTATACTCCAGCCTTTATTCGACTTCATTAAGCTCCTAAGGGTAAAGGAGATAGCGCGAACAAAGTACAGCATGATAAGGACGGCGGAGATCTCGCTACTAGCTGGAATAGCCTTCATAGCGGGCTCGATCATACTGTTGCCGCTGAGCTTCTATAGCGTGAGGAGCGAGTTCGACCTACTAATATTCTTCTACATGACGAGCGTTATGCCCCTATTTATGCTCACAATGGCCTCGCTAGCAATGCCGGGTCCGTACACTAGCATCGGCATTTCGCGCATGCTCTCAATGGCCACTATAGGTGAGCCTACTTACTTCGCAAGCCTCGTAGTTCCGCTGTACCTAGCCACTCGAGCAAGAGCGCCCTTTATGAGCATTAGTGCGGGCTACATCGGCATCCCCAGCTTGTGGTTGAACCCCATTACGGGGTTTATAATGGTACTTTCACTAATTGCCTTCGCTGTCAGCATTCAGGCAAAGGTAATGCTCCCGCCGTTCAATATCCCAGAGGCTGAGCAAGAGCTAATCGCGGGGTTTGAAACAGAGTTCTCAGGTCCACTGCTAGCTCTCGCGAGGCTACTCCACGACTTGGACCTAGTGATAGCTGTGCTAACTGGTACATACTTGTTGCTAGGCGGACCAGCTCCATTCAGGCACCTATCCCTGGAGGGGCTGCTTGTCCTTTCCGCTAAGTATATCGCCCTACTTTTAGTAGCTATAACTGTAAAGAACATCATGGGGCGCTACAGGATAGAGCAAGCGCTAAAGCAGCTGTTTAAATACGGCTTAATTCCGTCAATTCTATCAGTTATCTTGGCTCTCTTAGTTTCATAAAGTAAGGTTTTTAGCTAAGATCCTGAGAGAGTTAGAGACAACACTTATATCGCTAAGGATCATTGCTAGCGCGGCTAGCTCCGGCCTAATGAACAGCCCATACGTGTAAAAAGCTGCTCCTGCAGCAAGCGGGATCATAAGCACGTTGTACACGAGTGCCCACAGTAGGTTTTGAAGGGATATCCCTCTCACTGCTCCGCTTAGCTCGATCATAAAGATTATATCTGAGAGCCTGTTGCTTGCTAGTATTGCGTCTCCGGCTTCCTTTGATACATCAGAGCCTCCCCCCATTGCTACGCCGAGGTAAGAGGAGGTTATAGCGACAGCGTCGTTTATGCCGTCGCCTACGTATATGGTTCTAACTCCTTTAGACAAAAGATCTTTTATTAAATCTGCTTTCTCATCTGGCTTTAGTCCATAGTAATAGAAGTCAACTCCTAACAGCCCTGCGTAATACTCTACGCTCTCCTTGATGTCGCCGCTAGCTATTCCAACTCTGTACCCCCTTTTCTTTAGCTCTTTGATTACAGCTTGTGCGTCCTCTCTCAGCCTGTCGCCTACCTCTAAAACTGCCTCTACCTCAGAGTTAAACGACACAATGACAGGAGTTCTCCCCCTCCTGCCTATATCTCTAACTCTCTCTAGGACTTCGCCGTTTAGATCTATGCCCATTTTGCTGTGCAACTCTGCATTCCCTATTACTACCTTCCCAACGTCCTTTATTCCGCCAATCACGCCCATTCCAGGGAAGTACTCGTAGTCTACGCCGTCAGAGTATAGCTCAATTCCTCGAGAGCTACAGTACTCCACTATAGCCTTGGAGATAGCGTGTTCGCTCTTAGACTCTACGCCGCAAATATATTTCATTAGTTTGCCCGTGTCGATGTTTTTCGCCTTGTGGATCTCCACTAAAACGGGCTTGCCAACAGTGAGAGTCCCAGTTTTATCGAAGATAATTGAGTTGCCCTTAACTATTCTCTCGAAGACGTCACCAGCGCGTATTAAGACGCCCCTCCTAGACGCTCTAAGCACTGCTATAGAGACAGCCATGGGGATAGCCAACCCAAGCGCACATGGACAGGCGACCGTGAGGACTGCCGCCGTGAAGATTACGCCCATTTCTAGACTGCCCCTCAATATCCACCAATAGAGGAGAGTGAGTATAGCTATGCCTATAACAATCCAAGTGAAAACACCTACAACTCTGTCGGCCAGCCTAGATATGGAGGGCTTGTAAAACTGGGCTTCCTTGACCGTCTCGACTATGTAGTACAGCAGTGTATCCTTGGACGCTCTAGTTGTTCTCACCCTTAAGTACCCGCTCACTAAGATGCTGCCGGCGAGGACGGGGTCTCTACTCGCGCTCTTCTTTAGAGCGGGGAGGGATTCGCCCGTGAAGGTGGACTCATCCACGTAGCCCTCTCCCTCAACTACAATGCCATCCACTGGGATGAACTCGCCGCTCTTTACCTCTACGACTTCTCCTGGGACGACTTCGCTAACAGGCCTCTCAATAAGTTGGTTTTCAGTAACTACTCTCGCTCTGCCGTAAATAGAGTTGGCTAGTTCCTCTAGAGATTTAAATGCTCTCCTCTTTAATCGCTCCTCTAAGTACCTACCTATGCTTGTAAAGCCCATAATACCCGCTGAAGCCTCAAGAAAGGACGAAGCGTGTAATAAGTGACCAAAATCGTATATACCTAGATGCGCCAACAGTCCAGCTGAAAATGTTGAAATAGTGGAAAACGCAATTAGCGAATCCATTACTGGCGATCCTCTGGCGAGGCCCTTCAAGCCCCTCATGAGAATATCGTACCCGAGGAGCAACACTGCTACTGTTGCGGAAACTAAAAGCAACTCAATGTTGCCTATATAAGGGCTCAAGCTCATTGACGACATGCCAAGGAGCAAAACCGCGGATCCAAGCACAAACCCTACAACTCGGCGGTAGGGCGTGAAATTGGTGAACTTGCCCTGAGCATCCTTGTCTAGAGACTCTACTGGCTTTAACCCCATCCTTCTTAGGGACTCAACTACGTCGCCCTTAGATAAAGAGAAAGGGTTGTATGCCACTTTGACTAATTTGCTGACTACAGAGACCTTGACCTCGATTACGCCCCGTTCATTCATCAACGCAGATTCAACGCGAGTGTATTGATCCTCGGCAAGATCAGGCAGGAATAGAACGACTACCTCTTTGTATATGTCATACCCTGCATCCCTAATGGCCCTGTAAATATCCCTTAAGCTACAGCTTTCATCGTGGACGATAGTTGACTCCCCAGTTGAGATATCAACGTTAATTGAGCGGAAGCCGTTAACCCTCTGGAGGCTTCTTTGAATAGATAGAATGCAGGTAGGGCAGTCTACGCCGATGATCTTGATTTTCTCTTTTTTCAACTTGAATCCCTAAAGTTTACATTACGTGCGCTCTGGCATCCCCTTAGGGCCGCCCATTAAATATCGCTCAGGGTTCTGATCAAACTCACTCTTACAGTACTTGCTACAGAAGTGGTAAATTACGCCCTTATATATGGACTTATACTTCGACTTCTCAGTGTCGACTGTCATTCCGCACACGGGATCTACGGCGCTGGGCACACTATCACCTTGTTATTGGTTATTTTTCTTTCTCCCTTAAAATACCCTGAAATCCCTCGCGTTTTCCAGAGCCAATTTTACTTAGGCTTACAGCTCGAGGCGCTCTAGCTCTTCGCGCGATCGCGCGGTCTATATTAAAACTTTTTCGCTCAAAGGAGAAAGTGGTCAGTTAATTGCTAATGCCTAGCTGCGACAACCTCCTCTCTAAGCGGTAGTTCTCCTCTTGCTTTCTCCAAGAGGTCGATATATTTATAGGTATCTACATTCCCTAGAATTTCCTCACTAAAAGGCACTAACCTGCTTGACGCGTAGAGAAGCCTAAAGGGCGGAGCTGACTCCAAGGCGTAATTTGGAGGACTCTTATAATCTCGCTCTCCGCTGCCCCTAGAGACCACGAGCATTTTGGGATCAACTGTGCCCCGCTCTAGCAATTTTGCGTAGGAGTCTATTACCCTGTGTGCTTCCTCCAGCTTAGCGCGCATTTCCTCGGGTAACTCAGCTGCGAAGAGCTTCTCTAAGGCCTCTAGTTGCGCTCTCTTTACAAGCAAGGGCGTGTCCCTGCGAATAGCGAGTATACCCTTGATCTTCCTTGAGCCGTCTGAGATCAAGCCGTAGTACTTGTTAGATGCCCCGCCGAGCCCCTCAACGCAGTGGGGTATGTAGAGCCACTTGTAGTGCGCCTCAACTTTAGCTTTAAAACCCGTCCCCTCTTCTATTTTCTCCTTAATGCATTCGCAGTCCTCTTTCGCTTTCACTCCAACGATGAAGACGCTGTCCACTATAGCGTGTATAACCCTATAGCCGTATCTCTCAGCTATAACTCTAGCTCGCTTCAACACCTCGCGGCTAGTGCTAGTTACTACTTCGTGCGCCATTATTGAGCCAAACAAGCTGTTCCTGTAGCCGAGGTACCCGAAACTAGCAACTAGAATCCACTTTACGGCCCTCCTCCTGTGCTCGTATAGAGGTAGCTTGGTCTTCTTAGCGAGAAATTCGTAGAGCTCCTTAGCGTTGAGTAGCTCTTTAATGCTGGCTGGAACAACGCCTTCCTCATCTGCGCAGACCCTGTGGGGCGTCCAGGGGAGCTCTAGCGCATTGTTACACGGGCGCCTATCGACGGTCTCCCCAGACACGTTGTACTTGACAATTATGCTAGGGTATAGGCTCTTGAAGTCTACCTGGCACACGTTCCAGTAGAGCCCAGGCTTGGGCTGGTAGACCACTCCGCCCCTGTCGTTAACTAGGAGATCCCTCATACTCCTCCAAGGCTCTTCCCTGCCGTGAGATTTGTCAACGATAAATCGCTTACCTCTAGCTACTAAAGCTTCGAGAGTAGTAAGCACTCTCCCTATTGTTACGTTGTTCATTAGGCTCAGGGGAGTGTAACTGAGTCTACTCCACATAAAGTACTCTGAGGGATTAAAAGTCCCTCCAGTAATCCACCTGTAAACGCTTGAGGCGACTCTGGGCTCGAGCTCTACGAGTTTAATGAAAATATGGGGATCGCTGAACCCTAAGCAGAACCTCCCCGACAGGACGCTACTAGCTAGGTCGCCGAGATCCCAAAATAGCTCTCTATCGCTAGCTGTCTCAAGCACGTAGTAGCCGCTCTCGTAGCTGATAGTCGCATAGCTTATCGCAGGGTCCTCGTCGGAGAAGTCCCAAGGCGCCATCACCGGTAGCCCTCTCCTCCAGCCCCTAAGCTTCAGCAAAGGGCGGATCTCAGCTCTGCGTAGAGCCTCTACTAGCGGGTGGGGAAAAGTGTTCACTACCTGTAGTCCTCTAAGGGCACTTGTCTTTATGAGCCTCTCGAGCAACCCGTAGTTCTTTGTCTTAAACACTACTACGCTTAATGTATTAGTGTAGTATGGAGGGGCTCTCCACTCCTCAACCCAGGCGCCCTCAACGCCGTCTAAGCTCTCTAACTCCATAGCTACAGCTTGAGGGCTTTTCGCTACTATGTACCCATAGAAGCACAGCGATGCTTGGCGCTCCTCTACAGTTCTGTCTTCCTCGTTGTATAGCGTAAACGCTACGCTACCGTCATTTTTAGTAAAAGCGTCCAGTAGCCACACTCTACTCAAGGGTAGCCCTTACTAACGCGCACTTTATTTAATGAAGTGGTCGCCGAAACTACTCCTCGCGGCACTTCTCGAAATAACTTAGTTTGCGAATTAAGTGCACTAAGAAGACCTCAACTGGGTCTGCTACCCCCGTGTGCATGCATATCGATAGCGTAGACTCTAAGTCCTCGAGGTAGCAATCAAACAGCTTCTTTTCGCTAGGAGGCAAGACCTCGGCTATCTTGCTTAACCTAGCAACATACTCGCGGACAACTATTCTCAGTGAAGGTGTGTTGCGGCCCATTAGCTCCCTATGTAAAGCTCAACTGCGCTGGGCATTTAAGCACTAGGGTCTTAGCCTTACTTTCGGCCTCCTCTCCAAGTTTTAGGGAGCTCTGCTAAAGTAGATGATAGCTTTGGGGCTAACTGGCGTTAAGCCTATTGACGAGCTGTTGGAGCCAATAGATGAGCGCTGGATTGTAGAGCTCTACGGGGATAGTAACGCAGTGCTACGCGTGATGCACTACGCTATGGTTTATAGAAGCAGGGACAACGCAGTCCACGTTGTTTTCAACGTGGAGTTTGGCGGCATAGACACGCTCTACTTCGCGAGGCTCTGCAGAGTGCTCGATTGCAAGCCAGACAGCATATTTATCTCGAGGGCCTTTAGGCTGAAAGAGACATTGAACATACTCAAGGAGCTCTTGAAGGTGCAGAGGTCAACGGTGCTCTTAGTGTTCCCCTATAGGTACTTGCCCAAAAACCCCTCAAAGTACACTGTGGCAACAGAGATCACAGGAATAATAGGCAGGCTGGCCCTTTCCAACAGGGTGTTGTTATTTAACAGCCTATCAAACTTCGGCTACTACATGCCCGAGGGCGGTAGCCTACACCACCACCTAGTGAAGGTAATTGTAAAGCTTACGCGAAAAAATAAGTGGATATTGGCCGATCTCGTGAAGCACCCCGTTAAACAACAGGGCACAAGAGTATTTGCAGAGAAAACGTTGGAACACCCCATCCCGCAGCTACAGAAGAGAACGCTACTGGACTGGACAGCTAGATTTAAAGCGACCAAAAGCGTTTACATCTGAAGAACTATAGAGCTGTCAACGAGCCTCAGCTGCATTAAGCGAGTAGTAACGCGCGAGCGCGTGAACTAAAGCTCGCCCCCCTTAAATTATCATAATCACAAGCAAGCTGCAAGGAGGGAACAACAGCGGTTAACCTACCTCACGCGCTCGGCAAAGCACCCCCCAAGGTCCCTCTTAAGGGCCAGATAAAAGCGCATGCCAGAGGCTCTAACTTCGCAACTAAGGAGCCCGCTTGTTTATTTTTTCCAATGTGAGTTCAAGTACAGGCTTGCTGGTAGCTTAAGGACAGCGGGCCCGCCGGGATTTGAACCCGGGTCCTCCGGCTAGCCTCGCACCGGCCAGCTTAGAAGGCCGGCGCCCTGTCCTGGCTAGGCGACGGGCCCTGCGGTCTTTATTAGTTTACTGTTTATGGGAAAATATATATTTAACTTCAGTGCCTCTTTTCATCTCTGGGCGCATATGAGGTTTTTAACGGCGCCTAAGACATCTTCCTTGCTTATTTTGCTAGCAGTCTTCAAGAAGACATGATCTTCCTTTCCCCCTCCTTTAACTTCGTACTTGGCTAAATGCTGTATAATGTCCCTTAAGTCAAGTTTTAATTCCTTGGCCCTAGCAGGGTCTATTGAAAGCTCTATGCTATCCCCAGCCGCTATTGCCACTAGAGTCTTGTTCTTAAATGACAGCTCCTCTACTATATCTTTAATTAGCTTCTCGTCTCTAAGTGGAAGCTCTACATAAGATACAGCAGTTCCACAGATATCCGTTCTCTCTGCTAGGGCCTTTTCGACGACCATTTTGCTGAGAACCTCCCTATACGTGTTTAACAGGCGGTCTTGATCTACATAGCTTGCGTACAGCTTTTTGACAGCAGCTACAATATCTCGGTCTTTAACGTTAATTGCAGCTAGAGCTTCCTCTCTCTGGGCTTCGAGCTCCCTAATGTACTCGACTAGCTTAATTCCAGCGATGAACTCCAGCCTTATAACGCCGTCCTGTATTCTCTCTGACTTTATGATCTTTATTCCGCCTACTTCAGATGTGTTGTAAACGTGCGTGCCGAAACAGGCCTGTGCATCCCACCCAGGTATCTCAACTACTCTGAGCAGGGGCGAATACACTGCCCCTCCTTGGTAGATTCTAGGCCCATAAGTTTCCTCGGCTTTAAATCTGTCAGCGTAGCAAAACTTCAAATCCAACCTGCTTGCAACGATGTCGTTCGCGAGATCCTCTATTCTTTTCAGCTCTTCCTCTGTTATCGATTTGTGGTGAGTTATATCAAGGCGGGCCTTCTCTGTAGTTTTCTCAGCGCCTGCCTGCCAGACGTGCTCTCCGAGAACCTTTCTAGCTGCAGCTAGGACGATGTGCGTCGCTGTGTGGTGTTTCATGAGCTTGTACCTCCTCTCCCAATCTATCTCAATCACTACTTCATCTCCCGGTTTAAACAGAGGAGGCCTCTCCAACGCGTGGACTATAACGTCTCCAACTTTTCCCACATATGTTATTTTGTAGTCTTGGCTGCCGTGCCTTATAATACCTACGTCGTGATCCTGTCCCCCTCCCCACGGGTAAGCTATAGTGACGTCGAGGATTACGTTGTTGTCCCTTACGCCTAGAACCCTAGCGCGAGCGCTTGTAGTGTACGGGCTTTCGTGGAAAGCCGCGCGCGTCTTGTTAAATCCTGCAGCCCACTCAGACACAACCTCTGAGAGGACGTGCTCTTTCTCCTTGGCTAAAGCGCGAGGAGAGGAGTGCTTTGAGGCAATCATTGAGTAGAAATCTCGCGGGATCTCTACGTGCACGCCGTAAGACATCGCTCTCTCTGCTACGAACTCTGGAGGAATCCCATGAGAGTCGTATAGCTCGGCGAGGTCATTTCCGCTGATAGTCTTCTTTCTCTTGATAATTTTCTCAACTACCTCTATACCGCGGATTACTGTGTTCGTGAACTTATTTGCCTCAGTTTCAAGCACATCGGCTATGTAGTCTACGTGCTTGCTGAACTTGTCGTAAATGTAGTCGTTTTTCCAGTACTTCGCCTGCTCCTCTGCTAGTGCTACTACCACCTTAGGCAAGTTGTAGTGTTCAACGCCCATTTTAACTAAGTTTCTCAGGAGCCTTCGAATTATAAGCCTCACTAAGTAGCCCTCGCCAGTGTTGGAGGGAACTGCTCCATCGGCTAACATCAACTCAGCCGTTCTTACGTGGTCAAGAGTGCTGTAAAGGTAAATGGCATTTAAGAAGTCTTTGATGCGCTCCTCTAGTCCTAGTTGGCGTATTCGCTTCACGAAGTCGTTCATGTCGCTAATTTCCGCGTTGCTGAGCTCGTATACAGCGTTCTTCAATATGTCGTAGGGGGGCTCTTCAACTCCTAAGATATCCTTGTATCTTTTGACTAGACCTCCGTATATGGAGTGGAAACCTGTAGGCGTTTTCTGTGTAAACCAAGCGATCCTCTCAATGCCATAGCCGCAGTCAACTACTAGTATGGGGTTGGGCTCGCGCTGCCCATTCACTACTTTGTACGCCATGTGAACTAGTGTCGCGACCTCTAAGCCGTCTATGAGAACTTCTGGCGCGGGGCCGGCATTACCGCCGCCCTCCCACCACCCCTCTTTGAAAACTAAGTCGTCTAATTCTACGCCGATTTCATTAGTAAAGAAGTCTATTGTGTTCTCCAATATCCCATCTGACCAATAGATTACTTTACCCTGCTTGTTAAAGGCGTGCATTCCGCCCATTTCAAAGCTCGAGAGGTGCCTTCCAAAAGTCAATCCTACATTGTCGATGTCAGTTAGCCTTATTGAAGGTTGAACTACAACTAGCGGATTGTAGGGGGGATCAACCAAGCCGTCTGTAACTGAAGGCTGAAATACAATTATAGACGCTATTGTCAAGTATAGGTCGTTTCTCCACTTGGCTAAGACTGGGTAGGGCTGAACTACCCCATGGCCTCTCCTAACGAGAAAATCAATGAATTTTTGTCTAGTATCGCTTATAGAGAGGGAATAAACTCCCCTGTATTCCTTGAATAGGAACTCGTACTTACTGCACGGTCGATCTGGACATGTGTCCCTAGGAACTCTACTCCAGAAATACTCCCCGCAATTTTTGCACTTATACCTGCTGTAATTGTAGTTCACTCTTAGGTAGTCGTAGTTCACACCTATATCCATAGTAATCCCATAAAGCAAGTTATATAGTGCATTTAAAATATTTATTGCTGAGGAAAGATGCCCAGCGCCTTGACGCAGTTAAAGGTTTCTACGCGGCGTGAGTGCGCCGCCTTTGTATCAGCGTAAAAACATACTAGATTAGCCGAAAAGCGATGAAAAGCCCTCTGCAAGAGCTTCCTCGCTAAGCTCCTTTGACTCTTCCTTCTTCTCTTCTTCCTTTTTCTCTGCGGGCGCAGGAGCCTGTTGAGGCGCTGCAGATACTGGTGCAGCTGAAACAGGCGCAGCTAGCACCTGTTCGAGCACTTTAGCTATATCTATGTTTTTAACTGCAGCTACAAGGGACTTCACTCTTATTTCATCTACTGCTACACCAGCTGCTTCGAGTACGTGCTTTAGGTTCTCCTCGTTTATCTCTTTGCCGGCCTTGTAAAGCAATAGAGTTGCATATACGTACTCTATATTAATCACCCTTAAATTGAACCATGTGCCTCTAAGCTAAGTTAGGATGTAATAAGGGGCTTTTAAATACTCCTCTCTAGCCGAAAAGCGATGAAAAGCCCTCTGCAAGAGCTTCCTCGCTAAGCTCCTTTGACTCTTCCTTCTTCTCTTCTTCCTTTTTCTCTGCGCCTTTCTTCTCTTCGGCTTCTCGTTGTTGTTGGGGTATTACTGCAGTCGACACCCCTAGGTTGAGATCTGGAGCACTCTTGGATATCTCTAGCGCTAAAAGCACGGCCTTGCTGTGCGCAGCTTGGAACACTTCTTTCGCTGTCTCAGGAGTTATGAACCCTGCCTCTGCAGCTAGCACAATTGCCTGCCTCTCTGCTCTAACTAAGACATACTGGAGCACAGGAGGTTCAGGTATCACTAGTTCAACGGACAGTTTAAATGCGTCCACAGCTGCGGACTTAATTAAATCCTGGTACTCTAGTACATTGAGCTTCAACTTCTCGCCTGGAACAATTAACCCCTCTTCGTATGCGCACTTTACCTTTATCCTCGTTTCTTTAAGCGCTAGGCCGAGCTTTTGTAGAATGCTTGCTAAGTCTTGCGAGACGACGTCGCCCGGTTTAGCTACGGTTGTATCCTTAGCTACGTGTATTACGTTGCCCTGAACCTTTGTCTGGACCTTCAACCTGCCGAATACGCTTAGCACGGGTCCTGCCGGTATCCCAGTGTTGCCTTCAGGTATAACTACCTCTTTGTCTACGACCTCTCCCGGGCTGAAGTAATCCTGTGTAACAAAGTTCTCAATGACGTTTGCGAGCTCAAATGAGTTCTTGCTCGAGGAGAGGATCAGCATTACCTGCCCAGTCATGTACTGTTCAAGGCTATCCACTGACAGCCCAAGCGCCTCGAAAGCCTTAAGGGCAAGCCTAGGCTTTACAACTCTCATATAGGCATCGTTGCTGAGCTTTTTGCGCAACATCTGTACGTGCCTAGTGGGAACACCAGTTAAGTCAGCTACTAGAACGGCGCGGCTGCTCTTGATCAACTCAACTAGCTCTGATACGATCTCTTTCTTCCACTCAGGTACGCGTTCTCTCTTTGATGCAACTAATACGGCCACACTTATCACCCTGCTTACAGTTGCACCTCTACGGGTGTGCCCATAGTAGTCTTCACAACTATTTTACCTATATTTGCGAGCCTCGCGGGGAGCTTGCTCTCAACTGCTGATATTACTGTGTAAGCGTTCTCGGCTAAGTCAACCGGCTTCATGTCCTCTGTTCCAATAGCGGTCATTATTATGGGTTGGTCCTTCACCCTAGCTAGCACAGTATTCTTGTACCTTGTCACTAACGTTTTTATAGAGGCTCCAGGCGGAATAGGCACTGGTATTTTGCCCCTAGGTCCTAGGGCTGGTCCCAAGACGCGGCCAACTATGCCCATTAATTCTGACCTAACGAGGATCCAATCGCACTCAGACGCAATCTTTCTAGCCCTCTTCTTGTCAAACCCCTTGAGATCTGAGCTCTGCACTACCATATGCGCGCCAGCTTCTTTGGCGGCCTCGGCTACATCTCCATCCCCTACAACGCAGACGTTTAGATCCCTTCCCCTGCCGCTCGGCAAGTAAACTGTTTCCCTAATCTTAAGTTGCTGTGACTTTATGTCTACATCCTTTAGAGCTATCACTAGCTCAACGCTTTGTTTGAAGCCTCGGCCCTTACCGAGCTCTACCGCTTTTGACAAAGCGCTTGCTAGTTGCTCTTTGTTGAGTTCAGGCATAGCATTACCCCGCCTCTGCCCAATTCTCCTCGTACTTTGATATAACATCGTCATAATGGCCTTTATTTATTAACTCAATAATTTCTTTGGGGTCTTTGCTTTCAATAGTTATGCCAATGCTCCTCGCAGTACCAAGAATAGTCTTCACTGCCTCTTTTAGAGTCTTAGCCGACAGCTGGCCTTTTTTAATAATTGCAACTCTTATGACCTCCTCTATTGTCGTGTCCCCAATTTTCTGGTGCGCAGGGTCACCAGTTGGTTCCTTTGCCCCAGCAGCTTTCATTAGTAGAGCCGTTGTAGTGGGTATACCAACTTTAACTTCGTATTTCCTCGTGTCGGTATCTATTGCAACTTCAACTGGGACTGAAAGCCCCGCATACTCCTTAGTGGCGTTGTTGATTGAGTTCACAACGTCAACGACATTGACTTTATACGGAGATAGAGCTGGTCCTATAGGTGGGCCAGGTGTAGCTTTCCCTCCCTCTATGACAAACCTGAGCGTTTTTTTAACCACTTCTAACCACCCCTAGTTACCTTTTTTACATAGTTGATGGATATTGTTATAGGTATTGAAAAAGCTGCCTCTAATAGATTTACTGTAAGAGTATTTTTGCTTTTATCAACTGACACAACGCGTGCTCTCATCCCCCTAAAGGGCCCCCTCATTATCTCAACCTCTTCTCCTACAGCGACTTCCTCTACAACTTCTTTGGGTTTCAGCATGTTGAGGACATCCTGTAGAGGTATTTTGAGAGGCCTGCTAGTAGAGGCGTACTTTATGTTCTGCAACGTCTTGTACAGCTCTGCTGGCTTTAAAGTCTCAACGAAGACAAACCCCTTTACACCTGGGGCTACCACGATGCCAGTTATGCCGAGGTCTTCGCCCTTGCCCCTCTTCTCGAGGACCCTTCTTTCAATGATTAGCGCTACATCTAGCTCTCTACCGGATGTCGTCCTTACAGCGAAAATAGATGCCTTTGGCTGGAGCTTGTCCATGTAAATCAACCCGTATAAGGAAACAGAAGCGAGTAGAAAATTATCCTTATAATAAAGGCTACTACTCCTATCGCGGTGAGCCCTATAAAAGTTACTTTCAATATAGCTAAGTACTCCTCTCTAGTCGGCTTTGAGGATATTTGCAAGATCTTCCTCCAAGACTCAACTAGTTCCCTAAAGTTCATTAACAGTCACCTGCCCCTAGATAGAGAGCACCTCGCTTACGTACTCAGAAGGGTTAAAGGGCTTAAAATCCCTATAATCTTGCCCCGTCCCTATGAAAAGCACGGGCTTTTTAAAAATGTAGACTAAGGAAATAGGGGCGCCCCCCTCCTCGTATGCGTCGAGCTTGGTCACAATAAATCCATCTATTCCCACTGCATCGCTGAAGAACTTTGCCTGCTCTACAGCGTCATTGCCCGTTAGTGCATCAACTACTAGTATTTTTAAATTGGGCTTTACAACTCTAACTATTTTCTTGAGTTCATCTACGAGATCGGAGTCTGTGTGCATGCGCCCAGCAGTATCTATAAGTAGCACATCGAAGCCGCGAGATAAACCGTACATTACGCCGCTGTAAGCTACTGCGGCTGGGTCGCCTCCATACTTGCCAGAGAAAACGGGGATCGAAGTCCTCTCTGAGTGTCTTTTAAGTTGCTCTTGTGCAGCTGCCCTAAAGGTATCAGCTGCAATCATAAGAGGTCGTAGCCCAAAGCCCCTGAGGTAAACTGCCATCTTCGCTATGCTAGTAGTTTTGCCCACACCGTTTACTCCCATAAATACTACCTTAAACGGCCTGCTGTTTTTAGCGGCTGAAACTATATCCACTGGCTTAGCTTCACTGAAGTAGCCAAGTATTATAGAGCGAATGCTCTCAGCTAGTTTCTCCTTGTTTTTAATGGCGCCCTCCTCAATTAGGTCTCTAAGCTTAGCCGCAATGTCTTCCGCGACTTCGTATGCTACATCTCTGCTAATTAGATCTAGCTTGAGCTCTTCTACTGAGTCGAGGAGCCTCTCCTTAGAAGAGAGTAGAGCTGAAGCACTGTCAATAAATCTCCTAAAGGCTTCCTTTAGCTTTAGCAACAAATTAAGCTCACTTTTGCGACTTAGATTGCTGAGCCCCGATAACTTGGTTAATTAGCCGCTGGATGCTGAGGTACTGCTCTACTGCCGCCTTTTGCTGCGCTTGAAGGGTGTTAATAACTTTCTCTAGCTCCTGGACCCTCTTGGATAGCACCTCAACGGCCTTATCCCTATCTGCCTTAACGTAGTACCCTAAGCCTAGATTTACGAGCACGCTATTGAACCAGCTATCGCTTATATTGGCTGGGACCAGCGCACTCGAAAGCCTGTCCAAGACTAGGTAGCCTTGTAAATTGCCTTGAGGTAGGTTTCTCAGGGTCTCAGATGCAAGCTGTATCTCTCGGTATTGGTTCAAGTAAATGTTTAGCGTAGCGTTAAGGGTATCAATGTGGTCTTTTAGCTCGCCCGCCTTGGCAACTAGCTCGTCTACGCTTATAGCCTCCCCTGCTCCCTTCTCTTGTTTGCTTGAGCTCATTATTTAACAATCCTCTCTAACTTCATTATGTGCGAAATATTGGCCTTCGAGGCCTCTGCAGGGCTAATTGTTCTAATATCGGATATTTTAATGTGGTACCTTTTTAGCTTGTGCCTACTCCCTAGGATGGAGTAGATCTTCTCTAGCGCCTCCCTCTCGTGTAAAGCTGTTACCTCTTGGGTGAACTTCAACCACGTAGGGAGCCTATCGTGGTTTACTAACATGTAACCTGTAATCCTGTAGATCTTAACTTCCCCGCTCATACTCCACCACCCTCGAATCCTGCCTTAATTCGAAATATCTCCGGGCCCGTAGTTATACCACCAACAACCACGCCTTTATTATTTGCAATAATCCCGCTTTTAACGAACGGTATACCTGCGTTGACGGTAGCCGGCTCTACGCTTACCTTAGTGACATCTTTGAGGACCCTTATATCATCTTCGCTCGCGTCGGGATGAATAACTCCGCCCCTGTTTGATATAACTGATACGCCGCCCGGTACCTCCATGTTAACTAACCTAGCCTTAACTACTTCAACTCCAAGGGAGTCCTCAATTCTCCTCAGCGTTGGCTCCTCGATTAGGGGGCTTCCAATACAGCCGCGATCATTGCACAGCAAGACGTTGCCGAGCGCAGTTAACTTGCTCTCAGAGACAATGATCTCGACGTCTACTCCCCTCTCGCTTATTGCGCTCCTTAAGCGCATTAGCTCGTCTTGGAAGATAATGTGCGGTAATATAATAGCTCTGTTGTTGCCAGCTATGAAAACTCCATTTAAGGTAGTTCCCGCCACCTTTGCCTCAATTGGCTCAACGCCAAGCGCGCTTGCCATTTCGCGCACGTCTACTTCCTTTAAGCCCGGCGGGATGAGAAGCACTTTGTCATTTGCATACGCGTATATACCTATGTTCGAGTTTCCGAAAAAGCTCATTCTTATTATATCGACCATTGATTACCCCTACTAGGATTTGGCGGCTTTCTGCCCCCTAGACCTCGCTAATAGCACTCGCGCTACTTTAGATTCCCTATCTAGCAGTATTTTAACTAGAACTCTTCTAGGCGGTTTTATCCTGCCGCGAGACCATATGTACTTGTTTAATGAAGGGTCTACGACTACTCTCTCTGCCTCCTTGTAGTGCCTGTGCACGTATTTCCTCACTAACCTGACAGCTCTGTCAGCGCGATTCGCTCTGCGGCCAAAGTACACTCTCTTAAGCGGAATTACCGCGAGAACGCTCTCTAGGCTTTTCTTTTCGCTCAACCACGCTCACCTCAACGCTAAATGTTCTTCAACTTAACTCTTCTCCAGTGCCTCAACCTAAAGGGCCTTCTAACTCTCAGCCTTGTCTTCATAGTAACCCAAACTGGCACGGGCTTATTGCTGTTGTGGGCAGCCGCCAATCTAATTTTCCTAGCGACGTGCTTGAACCTTGCCAATAAAATCACCCTACTTCCTCTTGAAAGTTATCTTTGTCTCTCGACTGCTCTGAGCATATAGATCTAGTAGGATTTTCTTTAAAAACTCATCTGTTATTGGGATGTGCACCTTACCGCTCTGAGCCAAAAGAATTAACTGCTCCTCAAGGGCAGTAGCCAGCTCGGGTTTAACTAGCCTGAGATTGTAAAGCCTCTCCCGAGCCTCTGGAGTCAGTATCTGCCTCAGCGTAGCCTCTATCCTAGCTCTCCTCTCTTTCTCCTCTTCAATCTTCTTTCTCATCTCCGCTAGCTTGCGCATTCTAATGTTTTCGAGCTCTTCGTCGTAGCCAGAGTACTCATCGCTCATGGAGCACCACTTTGACTCAGCTTAAGCTTTACTGACTGAGGTAGGTATTTTGCGAACTCGGGCCTCTCCTTGGCGATGTCCACGAGCACCTCAAACGCTATCCTATCGAGAAGCGCCCGCCCTTGAGGGGTTAAAACTCTTCCATCTCTTGTTTTCCTCACCAGTTGAGCTTGCTCTAACTGATGGAGTATCCTCCTCACGGTGTTCCCAGGCGCCCTACGCGTCCTGCTCGGCCTTACGCCTCTCCTCTTCCTGCCCCCGTAATCTCTTCTCAGCTCTGATAGGCCGACTGGATCTTTCGCCTTGTAGAGCTTCCTAAGTACGCTTGCAGCCCTGTAATACCACCACTCTGGGTCGGATGGAGGCTTCTCCTTAAAGCAGCCAGTTTTAACAAATAAGCTCCAAACAGGCGGCTTAACCTCTGGTATATTGTCCTTAATGTAAGTAGCTAGCTTCGGGATAAACACCTCTACTGGTACATCTAACGCTGTTACCATGCTGAGACACCAATTTCTATGCCTTTTCCCCTCGCCTGTGATTTTAGCTTATTTTTCCTTTATAAGCGTGATTGTAAAGCCCCTTATCTCGTATATGCGGGAGCTAGTTCTTCCCGCGAGCTCCTCAGCGACGCGATCAATGCTCTCCCAAGTCGCTCTTCTAAAGGACTTCAGCACCTTGACTTTAACAACTCCTCCCCTTTTAAGCCTGGCCTCGAGCTCCCTGAGGAAACCCGCAGTAATGCCGCTTTTACCCAGTTGCATGTCTACTTTGCCGGCAACTCTCTCCTTGACTCTCTCCTTGAAGCCTTTATCATGAACCTTCTCGTCCAACCGCAAAGAAGACACCTGTATACAACCCTAGACCCCCTTCCAACGCTGCGAATCCTCACGCTAAGCGTTAGCCCGGGTATCAATGGCACAAAACACTTTCTGCAATAGCCCCTTTTAATGCTTTTAGGGAGCTTCAGCTTAGCCTTGCCGGCAATCCTTAAAGCGACTTGAACGTACCTTCTAGCTAAGTCTAAGTCTCCCCCTCTAGCTCTACAAACAGCTGCATCTAATAGAACGCGCACTCTCTCTAAGGCTATTGCTCTCAGCTTGGCCCTGCCCTTCTTCATGGTAAATCAGTAAAACTATAACTTAAAGAGGGGTATAATACGTTGATAAGATATGCCATAAACAAGTGGGTTATTCAATGCAACAGCTCACGCTATTGTTGCTAGAGGCGTCTCTCGAGCTAGTTCCTCCCGAGATCGCTACTCATCCTTCTGTGCTGAAGGCAGCTAAGAGGCGCAAAAAGAAGCCCAACGAGATATTACTAGACATCAGCGTGCACTACCACGCAATGAAAAGCCTTCAGGGCGCGGAGAAGAGAGGCAGGCCCGACATCGTACACGTAAGCCTACTCGAGGCCCTCGAGAGCCCATTAAACAAGAACAGCCTCCTAAGGGTAGCTGTCCACACCTTAGGGGGGCACTGCATATTTGTAGATCCACGGACGAGGATAACAAAGAACTACAACAGGTTTATAGGATTAATTGAACAGCTGTTTCAGCACGGCAGGGTTCCCCCAGTAGGGAGCAAGCCGCTAATGTACTTGAAATCAATCGAGCTCAAGCGCCTCGTGGAGGCAATAGGCGCTAGAGGCTTAATACTTCTACGCGAGATCTGCGAGTACAAGCCGGTTCACGATGTAGTTAAGCAGGCAGTGAGGGATGAGCTAGCAGTTGGCATTGGGGCATTCCCGCACGGCGACTTCAGCGAGAAAACAGCTGAACAAGCCGATTACTGCTACTCTATTTACAGGGAGCCCTTAACTACATTTGTTGTAGTTTCAAGGACTATAGCATCTGCTGAAAGAGCCCTCGGAATACTTGAACTCTAACTACGCTTGCGAAACTTACGGCGATGCTTTTAAAAGAAGCAATTTAGAAGTAGTGTAAAGGGGATTTACTTGCAGGAAGGCTCAGAGCAATCTGACTACAGGGACCCGTTAGTTGATTACGCTGGTTGGAACCGCCTAGACGTTAACGAGAACGCTAATAGATATCAGGGGCCAAGCGGATTCTTTGCGTGGCTCCTCGATAAGTACCTTGAGCGCGACGCAGTTAACTTGCTACCCAAGAGCATCCTTAAGTCGCACGCCGATGGCTTAATATACGTGCACAAACTGCCCCACAGCGTTTACATACCGTACTGCACGGGGCACAGCATTTCGAGGCTCTTGAAGAAGGGCTTGAGGACAATAACTATTGTATCCCGGCCGGCAAGGCACTTCGACACTCTAGTTGATCACATAGCTAACTTCCTCATAACAATGCAGCACTACTTCACTGGCGCTCAAGCGCTCTCGAGCGTTGAGTGGTACACTGGGCCATTTATAAGGAAGGACAAGCCCAGTTACAAGCAAATTAAGCAGCAGATACAGAGGCTACTCTACAACTTGAACTACCCGACGAGAATAGGGCTTCAAACTCCCTTCAGCAACTTTACAGTCACAATGAACGCTCCTAGGAAAATGCTCGAAGGAGATCAAGCTGTCTACGGCGGCGAGGAGGCAGGCCCGCTAGGGGACTACGAGGGGGAGGCTAAAGTCTTCTTTAAGGCACTGACAGAGCTCTATTACGAGGGCGACTCCGTTGGACAGCCCTTCACTTTCCCCATACCCACTCTAATGGCAACAGCTAAGTGGCTGTGGGACGACCCTGAAATACACGAAGCAGTGTTTAAAACAGCCGCTAAGCGGGGGAGCTTCTACTGGTTAAATACTAGGATAGTAGACCCCGACGCCACTTACGCGATGTGCCTGCACGAAAAAGAGCTAGTAGTTTTCAGGCACGGGGGCACTGTAAGCGCGACAACAATAGGGAATTTATTTAAGAATTACGCCGGCCAACTCGAGGCCAAAGAAAGGGACGGCGCAGAGTGGTACAGCGCGAGGGGGGATGTCGAGGCTCTAGCGTACAGCCCAGAGACTGGAAAGGTAGCGTGGAGGAAAATTAAGAGATTCCTCGCCAAGAGCTGCAGGCGAGCAGTTAGAATAAGCCTAGCGGACGGGAGGACTTTCGTAGTAACTCATGACCACCCCCTCCTCATAAGGGGGGAGTCTATGCTGGAGCCTAGGCTAATAATGGCATCTGAGCTACTCGAGCTTAAAATTAGAGGCAGCGACAACAAGCTGCAGCCGCTCCAAGTACCTGTCGCATTGGCAGAGATGCTTACTAGTAACGCCTACTTAGAGATTGGGGGCGCTAAAGGAGGTGTATCGGCAACACTCGACGAAGGGCTCGGCTACTTAATTGGCTACTCAGCAGGCCTGAATCTAAGGGAAGAGCTCTTGCAGAGCTCGCCTTCTGGGAAGAGAGCGCCAGAGGAAGCAGTAAGGGAGAGGCACTTCACGAGTGGATTATACTCTCCAGTCAATTCAGTTGGGCCTGAAAACACAGGCTACCTCTACGGCTATGAGCTGGTTGTAGGGTGCCCGTTGAGCACGCGTGAAGGCTCCAATTGGGGTGGCGAACCTTACATTGAACCAGCTGGCGGCGCGCTCGCTGACTTGCTCTACAGTAGCTGCGTTAGACCGCTATTTAACGAGAAGCGCATTCCTTGGTTCATTTGGTCCAGCCCCCCAAGCGTGAGGAGGCAATTCATAAGGGGCTTGCTGGACTCTATCGGGCAATACAGGGAAGGGCAGTGGGAGCTGTGCATTAAGAGCGAGGAGCTCGCACAAGATTTGCTCTTGCTTGCGTCGCTCAGCGGAGTTGACGCGCAATTCAAGCGTTGCGAGGGCGGAACGATAAAGTTGCTCCTCAACTTTGTTGATAAAGAGCTGGACAATGGCGTTGAGGCGCTCGCAAGGGGCTACAGGAACACCGCCGACGTTGTCTGGGTGGACATATCAAGTGTCGAGGAGCTAGAGTTCCAGGAGGACGAGCTATTCGTTGATTTAGAGCTCGAGGAAGATCACTACTTTGTCCACAGCGGCGGAGTGGTAACGCACAACTGCTGTCGGCTCAGCATACAGAAAAGCGAGATGATCTACGCGTATATGAACAGCAAGCTCTCCCTGAGCTCTCTCAGAAAGGACGCAGAGGAGTTGAAAGAAGAGTTCTGGAAAGCTATTGAGAGGCAGAGGTTCGGAGGAATATGGGCTATGCCAGATGTCACAGGGTCAGTAAACATAGTAGACGTCAACCTGCCCAGGCTGGCCCTAGAGTCCAAGAGAGAAGAGCACCTGTTCTGGGAAAAGTACAGCGAGATCTTGATGCTCGTAAAGGAGGGAGTCGACTGGTTTAGGAACAGGTACATATATATAATGAAGAACTACCCCAACTTCTACGCTATGATACAGGAGTACATGCCGGAATTTCCCTCAACTCACTTCAACACTATAGGGTTAATAGGCCTGCCGGAGGCAGTAGCTATACTAATGGGAGATCCGAACTTGTGGCTCGACGGCCCTAGAAGGAATTGGCTGAGAGCGGCTGATCTCATGAGGAGAATTGTCGAGTACGCTACTAACGCTGCGAGAAAGTGGATGACAGAGGAAGGCATTCCTTGGAACGTAGAGGAAGTCCCCGGAGAATCTGCGGGGCCTAAACTAGCGATGCTCGATTTAAAGAAGTACCCCGAGCTCGCCGAATACTTACCTGAGCCCGAAAACCCTGTATACGCAAGTAGCGTAGCGCCCTATTACGCGCCTATGGAGTTGCCGGACAGAGTCGAAGTCGAGCAGAGAGTTCAAAGGTACTTTACAGGGGGCGTCATGATGCACATATTCCTAGGCGAGGAGGCAGATCCAGAGTCTCTCTCTTCCCTCACAAAGAAGCTCATACAGACGGACTTAATTTACTGGAGCTACACGCCAGCAATAACTCACTGCAATAGCTGCGATAGGACGTTCACTGGAGTTTACACTGCATGCCCATCATGCAGTAGCAACAACGTTGATATTTGGAGCAGGATAATAGGCTACTATAGGCCGTTGAGGAACTGGAACCCCCAGAGGAGGAAGGAGTTCTGGACTAGGAAGCACTACAATTTTAATTTATGAGGGTCAAAGCCATTAATCCCTCTTTGGTAGTAGCAGCTGATTCCTGATGACCTCCCCAGAAAGAACGCTATTAATAGCTGGATGGAAGAGCGTTTCACTTATCGATGTTTACGGTCACCCCTCTTTTACTCTGTGGCTGTGCGGTTGCAACCTCAACTGTCCTTTCTGCCACAACTGGAGAATAGCAAACGCTGAAGGCTCTGTGTGCAGGTACGTTGACGTAAAAAACATCCTAGAGGAAGTTCACGCAAGTAGGGCGCTAATAGACTACTTTCACGTCACTGGCGGAGAGCCGCTGCTTCAACACGACAAGCTAGCAGAGCTTTTCATAGAGTTAGGCAACGCTGAAATCCCGCGCAGCTTGAACTCCAACCTAACTTTAATCAGCGAATTTAAGCACCTCGCCGAGAGGGGATTAGTTGACCACGTAGTCACTGATTTAAAGGCGCCCCCCGAAGAACTGTACGGGCTACCCCCTAGCGCTTCGAGAAAGCTCTGGCAGAACTTCTTGAGCTCGCTGTTAATTGTAGGCGAGCTCTCTATACCCTTAGAGCTGAGGATACCTGTTCATAGGAAGCTCAGCCCCGAGATTTTATCTCACTACATATCTCAAATCGCAGATAAACTCCGCGCAGAAAAAACTACAGTTGTAGTGAACCCGCTTTTAGGCGAACCCCTAGTGTCGCCTCGAAGCTCGGAGTGGAGCAGAGAGTACTGCGGCGTCAACAGCGAGCACTTGTCGAAGATAGTTGAAGCACTGAAGTCACACGGTTTTTCAAGGATATTTGTTAAAGCTATTCCGGGGTTTCAGCAGTGAGCTTAAACTACCTCCCCACAGTTAAGCTAATCTACGCTACACCGCTCGCAGAGAAAATTGTAGCTTCATCTGCAAAGGCAACTCTCTCCCCAAAAGACTTCACAGAAATAAGCGAGAACATGGAGAGTAGCGATATTGGAGGGTGGATCAAAGAGCTAATAGCTAGAGGACACGGAAGCCCGCTAGAGCATTGCCTGTACGTATACGAAGTTGTCTGTAGCCGCGTTACCAGCCACCAACTAGTAAGGCACAGACACGCTAGCTACAGCCAGCTCAGCCAAAGATATAGCGACAAATACCTAAAGAAACTTGTTATAAAGGCTTGCGAACTCGCTGGAGTAGATTATAGGGATTCCTATGAACTCCACGCAGATGTTTTGAGCCGGGTAGCTAAAAGCCACCTCGAGTTCAACGCGTTGCTCGACCTCTTGGGCGAGGCCTTTATAATACCGCCCTCTGCAGTAGAGAAGCAGCGCGTAGAGCTCCTTAAGTCGCTTCTAGAGTACACAGCAAACTACTACAGAGCGCTAAGCATGGGCATTCCACACGAGGACGCTCGCTACATTCTTCCACAGGCCGTTAAAACGAGAGTTGTCGTGTCAATGAACGCTAGAGAGCTAGTCGAGGTTTTCCTCCCGCTGAGGATGTGCAACAGGGCTCAGTGGGAGATTAGGATGATAGCGTGGAGTCTCTGGCAACAGCTAGTAAGGGCCCACCCGCTAATATTCTGGTACACAGGGCCTAGGTGCGTGCTGTACGAGAACAGAGCTGGCGAGAAAACCTGCACGCTGAGGGAGTACCTAGTTGGGGAAGCAACCTTCACTATATCTAGGTGCCCCGAGAGAGTTCCAAGAGATCAAATGCGTAGCTGCCTCAAGAGAGCACAAATAGATCTCCCCTCTTAAAAACAAAAGAAGCCAAATCTAAACTCAGAGGCGAGGTGTCAGCAAGTGATTTTAAGCGACTGGGATATCAAGGTGTACTTGGAGAAGAAGTTGCTTACAATAAGTCCGCTCTTTGATGACACTGTGAGGGAAAACGGCGTAGACTTGAGGTTCGGCTACAGGTTCTGCAAGTTTAGGGGAAACAACACGCTAGTGGACACTAAGGCCATGAACGTTTCTGATGTAATGGAGTGCCTAGATATGGATGCAGACAGCGGCTTCGTTATAAACCCTTACGAACACGTTTTAGCTACTACGCTTGAGTGGGTAGAGCTACCAAACGACCTCGTGGGGTTAGTCAACCTGCGTAGCAGTTTCGCTAGGGCCGGCATATACATTCCGCCTACAGTTATTGACGCGGGCTTTAAGGGCAACATTACAATTGAAATAATTGGCGGACCTCACCCCGTTAGAGTGTACCCCGAGCAGCGCTTTCTACACATAGTGTTCTTGAGGACAAGTAGCCCAGTGTTCAAGCCATATCAGGGTAAGTACCAGGGGCAACTGAACGTCACTCCTCCTAAACCCGACTAAGGCCCTATTCGCGCAGGCGCAATTAGCAGATAAATATAATACGCAGCTTTCAGATATGGGCTAAATAATGCAAAGAGAGGGGAACTCATGGGCTACGCGGCTGGCGTTATTGTTACATTTGTGCTCCTCCTGCTCATTGGGTGGATCCCTATTGTTGGCCCGCTACTAGCTGGAATTGTGGGGGGAATTGTAACTGGAAGGGGGACAAGGGGAGGGTTTATTGCAGGCTTCACTGGAGGAATTCTCGGAGGCATCCTCGTGTTTACGCTTCTGACTTTCATTGGAGGAGCCATAGGTGGAATCATAGGAGCAATAGTGGGCGCCTTCCTGGGGATAATTGTTGGCGCCCTGAGCATTCTCTTCAGCCTACTTACTGCTATTCTAGCTGGTATAGGGGGAGTTATTGGGGGAGCAGTGTCGGAGAGGTAGTCTAGGGCAGAGCGCTGTCGTTAGCGCTTTCAGTAGCGTTTGATTCAAGCAAGCTCTGCATAATACAGTCAGAGCCGAAGCTCAACGCAGCCATTAAGCTATTTTTTACTTGCGCCCGGCACCTTAGTTAAGGTAGCGCTCTTATCCATCATGAGCTCAACTATATCGAATAGGTACGCCTTAACTCTGCGTAAATTGTCAAGCATCAAGTGCATGTTGGGGTTCTTCTTTATAGCATTCGCGTATTCTCCCTCAATGCTCATTAGCTCGTTATATTTGGCGCTAATCACTGTGTGGACTTGTTCATGCTGGAACTCCTCAACGGCTCCCCTAACAACACTTGAAAATTCTATTAGCTTCTCGAAATGGCTTATTACAAGCGCTCTATCTTCATCGGCAAACTTCATTTGTGATCCGAGCATGCTCTGTGCAATATAAGCTATATGATCAATAGATCTTTCGAGGTCTCTGAGTACATCGTGCGTTATGTTCGCCTCAAGGAACGATGAAAACCCGTATTCCCTAGGTAAGTACTCTCCCAGCAAAATCTTGTTTAGTACCCTCAGCGAGTACATGGTTAATTTGTCAGCTAGGCCGTCCTTTTCAACTAGCTCTGCAAGCTTGCTTTCGCTGGGGTTCTCGCTCTTAATTGCTGCGAGCAAGTCCCTCATAGTTGAGTCGAGGATTTTAAATAGCCTCTCCACTACTTCGTTTACATTTAAACTGAAGTCTCCAGCTACGTTTTTCACTACAGCCGAGCTCTCTTCAAAGCTGACGATCTCTAGTCCTAGCACCTTTGACGTTAATTCCTTAATGAAGAGCTTTAAGTAGTCTTGGTTAGCGAGGTTAGCCTTTAAATAGAATTCATCATATCCTACGAGGTACCTAGATATAGCGTTCATTAAGTCGTACTTTAAGTCTCCAACGAGCTCAAGCTCAATTGAGTGAGTTCTCACCTGCTTTGTTGATTTGGACGGCGGTATTATCATCAAGCTGAGGTCTGGGAGAGTCTCTAATAGCACTTCGTCTTGGCGCTTTAAGTTGTGAAGCCTAGCCCACTCCTTTGGGATTGATATTATGAATGTGTCCCCTATGGCTTGAACTCTCCTTTTAAACACGCCTATCGCCTAGTGCATTTATTCTCAAAATACATTTAAATATTTAAACTATATTTAAATTTAATATTAAAGGTATTTAAAAGTACATACTTTGATTCCTAGATACGGAGGTTAATATGAATGGTAAGTACAAAAACTTGACAATAATAGCAACGCTAGTAGTAATTGGGGCAATAATACTCGCGTACATGACAACTATCCCACGTAACGTGGTCACTCCCACACCAACACCAACCCCTACGCCCCAGTTCACACTGTTGCAAGGTGCAGGCGCCTCATTTGTATTCCCACAGGTAAACGAGTGGGCACAACTCTTCTACGCAAAGAAGGGAATAAGGGTTAACTATCAATCAGTTGGAAGCGGCGCAGGACTCAGCATGTTTTTCCAGGGAACAGTAGACTTCGCCTGCAGCGACCCGCCTCTCTCAAAAGACGTGTGGGAGAAGAACAAAGGAGAGATAATTCAGATACCCTGGCTTATCGGCGGCGTTGTAGTTATCTACAACATACCCGAAGTGCCGGTAAACACTACAATAAGACTTGATGAAATTGCACTCGCTAAAATATACAAAGGCGAAATCGCTTACTGGGACGACTCCTACATCAAGAACTTAAACCCAGGGATCGCAGGAGCTCTCCCACATAAGGAGATTATCGCTGTATACAGGTCTGACTCAAGCGGAACTACGGAAATATTCACAACTTACCTCAATAAGGCAACCAACAACATGTGGCCAAAAGAGCTAGTTGGAAAAACAGTGAATTGGCCTGTAATAGCCTTAGGTAGGGGCATAGGCGGAAAGGGAAACGAAGGAGTCACACAAATAGTGAAGCAGACTCCCTATAGCATAGGCTATGTAGAGTGGGGATACGCGATAGCTAATAACCTGCCAACAGCCTTATTGAAAAACGCTGCAGGAGCCTTCGTAGAGGCATCAAGGGAAACTTTAATGAGCGCTTTAGAGAACGTCAACATCCCTTCATCCCCGCTCGACGACTTCAGTCACGTAGTTTACGAAGCTGTCTACGCTCCAGGCGCGAAGAGCTACCCTATATCGGCATTAACTCATTTAATTCTGTGGCGAAGGTATGATCAAGCGAGGGCGTTGACAATAAAGGAATTTCTAAGGTGGATACTAGACGAAGGCTACAACAACACCATTCCGGGCTACGTTCCGCCGCCCCAATCCATTAGAATGTTATTAAATAATGCGATTAACATTATAGAGACTGCGTGATACTTTTATGCGCTTGTCTAGAAAGGATAAAGTGTTTTTTCTCTCGTTGCTACCTTCTTCAGTTATATTGTTGGGCATTCTGATAATTACAGTCATCACGATTACCTCAAATTCGCTCGAATCGCTAAATCGCTTCGGCCTCGAGTTAATAACTTCAACCGCTTGGGATCCTGAGAACCTCAGGTACGGCCTATTGACGCCAATATGGGGCTCAGTACTGACGTCAGTGTTAGCAGTGTTTACTGCTCTGCTTCTCTCGCTTCCCCTGACTATTCTAATAGCTGAATACCTACGCGGGCCAGCGAAAAACGTGTTGTCATCAGTAGTGGAGCTCATGGGCGGCGTTCCAACAATAATATACGCTATGTGGGCTTCAATGTACCTTGCACCTATATTGAAAAACTACGTAATGGATCCGCTGCACGCGTATTTATCGATTTTACCGATCTTTTCTTGCAGGCCCATAACGAGCTTCACTATATTTACAGCGGGGGTATCAATAGGGATCTCCATAGTTCCATATGTTACAGCTATGGTGTACGAGGCTTACCAAAGTATCCCCCAAGCGCTCAGGGAGGCCTGCTTGGGAATTGGGTGCACGAGGTACGAGTCAATAAGGATTTTAATGTCTCTCGCAAAACCTGCTGTATTTGCCTCACTAGTCTTAGGGTTCGCGAGGTCTCTCGGGGAAACAACAATTGCTGTAACTACAATTGGGAACTCCGTGTACTTCGGTTCGTGCATATTCTCTCCCGGTATAACTGTTTCAGCGCTGATAGCATCTCAGTTCGCTAACGCGTACCTGTACAAATACGCAGAGTCCACGCTCTACGCCTCAGCTCTATTTATTCTCTTGATTGCCGTCGTACTAAGTTTCATGGGGCTGTCAATGATGATTAAGTGGAGGGGGAAGATCCTTGTATGATTTGAGGAGGACAAAGGACAGACTTTTCTTTGTACTAGTGCTTTTAATGTCAGTTATAGCTGTAATACCAATAGTACACACTATAATTGTCACGCTAAGCAATGGCCTGCCAATAATTCTAAGGGCCGGCATAGGCTTCTTCGTCAACACGCCGCCAACCCCCCTGTCTAGAGAGGTTGGAGGAATTGCGCCAGCCCTAGTGGGCTCAATAACGATGACAGCAATCTCTCTGCCTATTTCTATTGCCTTAGCCTTTTTAGCTGCAGTGCTGTCGACAGAGTTCCCAAAGAACCCGCTGTCAATGATTGTAGACGTCGTCGCTAAATCCCTTGCAAGCATACCCACTATAGTTGTCTCAATGGCCGTTTACTTAACTGTAGTAGTTCCTATGGGGCAGTTCTCAGCTCTCGCAGGCGCAGTTGCGCTAACAATAATATCTCTGCCTTACTCCTACACGTATATATCAACGTATATGCGCTCTATTCCAGCAATTTACAGAGAGGCTGCGTACTCAATTGCAATGAGCAGGTGGAGGACAATAATAAGCGTATTCGTCCCAATAATAAGGCGCGGGCTCTCTGTTGCAATTTTAATGACAATGGCTAGAATACTTGGAGAAACAGCTGCAATACTCTTCGTAACAGGTAGGTACAGGCTTGAAGTTTCGCTGTCCTTATTTGGTCCAACCGATGCAATTCCCCTGCTTATATTTGACTACGTGTTAACGCCATATAGAGTGTTCCAAGAGCTTTCATGGGCAGCAGCCGCCCTGCTTCTCTTATCTTATTTAATTATATTCTTGTCTACAAAATTCCTCGTAAAGGAGGTGAAGCTTTAGTGTACGCTGCAGAGTTAATCAACGTTAACTTGTACATTGATAGCAAGCACATACTGAAGAACATCTCATTAAAGGTCCCATACAACACAGTATACGTAATAATGGGACCCTCGGGATCGGGCAAGACAACTATTTTGAGGGTTTTAAACAGGCTCATTGAGCTGAACCCGAGCTCAAGGCTTGAGGGCGTAGTGAAAGTGCTTGGACAAGATGCATATAGCGTAGATCCGTACGATCTAAGGAAAAATATAGGGATGGTCTTCCAGATACCAAACCCATTTCCCCACATGACAATATATGAAAACGTCGCCATTGCAGCCAAGATAAATGGCGTTGCTAGAAGCAAGAAGGAACTCGATGAAATTGTCAAGTGGGCCCTGGAGAAGGCCATGCTGTGGGATGAAGTGGAGGATCGGCTCACTAGCTACCCGCACGTACTCAGCGGAGGTCAAAAGCAGAGGCTGTGCTTAGCTAGAGCTCTTGCCATGAAGCCAAAGCTCCTCTTGTTGGATGAGCCAACTGCTAACATAGACCCGCTGAACGCGCGAAAAATAGAGGAGGCAATAACTGCTTTAAAGGAGGACATCACAATAATTATGGTGACTCACTCCCCCCACCAGGCAGCAAGAGTTGCAGACCAGGTAGCGATGATATACAACGGCTCGATAATCGAGCAGGGCCCAGTCTCTCAAGTCTTTTTAAGTCCGAGGACAGAGTTTACATCTAAGTTTCTGAGAGGTGAAGTGTGAAGTTGTCTTCCGAGGGACTACAGAGAATTAGGGGCGCCCTACTCCGAATGGCGAAGCTTACAGGAGAGAGCACAGATAAGATCTACGCGCTATTTTCAAGCGATATAAACTTAAGTGAGAGGGAAAAAGCGTGGGACGAAATCAACGAGATATCGATAATACTGGAAAACTTGAGGAAAGAAATAGTGACAGAGGTCTTAGTTTTCATAGCTAGAAGGCAGCCGCTCGGGCTAGAGCTCAGGGAGGCTCAAATCATTATAAGCATTACGTACGATATGTACAGGATATCGAGGTATTGTAGGGAAATAGCCAAGATAGACATGTTAATGATGCCCGAGAGCAGCATAAGCAGAATACAGGAATTACAAAGCACGTTTGCCTTAGTTGCGAGCGCAGTTAAAGCTATTGTTGGGGACATAGATAAGCTAAAGCCCCTCAGCGAAGAGGTGCTGCTGAACATAGACCGCGAGGTTGACGAGAGGTACGGCAGTGTTTTAAAGGAGATTACGAAGAGCGAAACAGTTAGTAGAGAAGTTGCGTGTAAAGCCCTGTTGATGAGGCACATTGAAAGAATAGTAGATCACACCTTATACATAGAGCAGTACTTAAAGGAGCTACAGTATTGATTTAAGCTTATACAGCGCCGCGCCCCCTAAATCAGCGCATGCAGTTTATCTTATTGCCCCTACAACCGGAAAATGCCCTTGCAGAGCTTTAGGGGCAAATTTAGCTCTAGGAATTCCTAGGCAGATATCTTTTAGTCTTTAGTATTATTACCGTGGTGGAGCTATGTCGCACACAAGCGTAGTTAGGGTGTCAACGGGAATTCAAGAATTAGACGAAGCCCTTGAAGGAGGGGTGCCTAAGGGTAGCTGGGTTGCAATTACTGGTGAGCCGGGAACGGGGAAGTCAATAATGTGCATGCACTACGCTTGGGCAGGCCTGCTGATGGGTGACCCTGTAGTGTACGTGACAACTGAGGCCGAGTTCAGGGATATAGTTAGGCAGGCAAAGATGTTTGGCATGGACTTTGAGTCCCGCAGAGTCTACGACATCTCAAGCAAGCAGGAGGCCGGTAGCCCCCCCGATATAGTTGTAGTTGACATATTTGGCCTGCTGAAGATAGCTAGGCAAATGAGCGAACAATCCCAAGCGCAGGCAGATAGCGCTAAAAGGAGGCGATACGCAGCGCTAGATATTCAAACTCTCATAGCGGCAATACACGAAGCTTATAGAGCGCTCGAGGTTCTTAAGGACGAGAAGGCGAGATCGCCATATAAACACGTGAGATTAATAATAGACTCCCTCAGCGCGTTTTGGGCCGATAAACCGGCTATGGCTAGGAAGTACAGCTACGACTTGAAAATAGCCACGCATAGGGAGAACGTAACTGCCTACCTTGTTTCGCAGTACGCTATGACTACTCGCTCTACTTTTGGATTTGGGCTAGAGCACATAGCTGATGGAGTTTTTCACTTATGGATGGAAGAAGTAGAGACTGCACATGAAGTCAAGAGGTACTTGATAGTAAAGAAAATGAGGATGACTAATCACAGGAGAACTTCATTTAAATTAAACATCGTTCCGGGCAAAGGCGTAAGTCTTCTATAGCGGGAGGAGCTCTTGGAGCTCTCGCCCTGAGAAAAGGCGAATTGTTGTAGCCCTTCAAGATTATAGTTGTGGTCAAAAGCTGGAGGAGCTCAGTAAGAGCTAATGCCGCCGCCGGGATTTGAACCCGGGTTTCCCGCACCCACCGGGCCTAGGGTGTCACGGGCTCGAGAGGCCCGCATACTTGACCGGGCTATACTACGGCGGCGCCTAAGATAGAAACTTGCACGGGGTTTTTTAAGTCTTATTTTAAGCACAACTCAATTCAACCGGTAGGTCGCCCCCTAGCAGAATAACGCTCTTACTCTGTGGGTCTAAGCAGGTGTTCACAGCCCTCAGCTCGAGGCCGGATTGAGCTGCGTAGTCTATAACGTCCTTAATTTCTCTGTCTGCGCGGCAGTACAGCTTAAATCCGCTAGCGAATGGCACTCCAGCAATGAAGACCAATACTGCCCTACCGCCGCCCTTAACGTAGTCCGCTAGTGCCTTGATCTGCCTCCTGCCTCTTACCGTAGGGGCGTCGGGGTAACCGGCGTAGCCTCCAGCCAGCTTCATAATAGCGCTTTTAAGCTCAACGAGTACAAGTTGATCGCCACACGCGTACGCTAGATCGATTGTCTCGGAGTCCAGCCTGTAGTTCCTCTTGAGGAGGCGGCAGTCAAGAAGCCACTTGATAAGTCCCTCCCTCTGGGCAATCAGGAAGGCCCTCTCCTGCAGCATAGTATCCACGAGCGTGGCGTACTCCCCCTCCTCTACTCCTATAATTCTGAAGGCCAGGCTTCCACTAGCGTTCTTCGCGCAATAGCCCTTTTTCCCCCTCTCGAGGACGCCCGCGAGCCTCCCAGTGTTGTTGATATAGACAATCTTCGTACTACCTCTCATGAGCGCCTCTAATGTGAACAGGTTGTTCCTTTTCAGGATAATACACTCCTGTAGCTCGAGTCCGCTAATAAGCGTTGCAATTTCCCGAGCCAGTTGCGTATCACCTCTGATCATCAGTTGTCTACAGCCTAAAATATCCTCGCCCTTGCAGAAGCGTGAACGCCCTTCAGCCTTTTCAAACTCCACTGGGGGTACAACTCGCTTGCCTCACTCCCTCAACTACTGGGGCTCGAGCTCTAAACTCTACTCCCCCTTTGTGACTGTGTAAGCTAAAAATTTCTCCTTAGGGGATAACGCGTCCTTGCGAGCTCACGACTGGCCGACCTTGACCCTCACTAGGCTGCCTTCGTACATAGCTTGGTATACTTTGAGGACTCTCTCCTTGGTTAAATCTATTGGACTGTTAGGCCTCGGCCACTCCTTAACAGTTCTTTCTGCGAGAGCCTCTAGCTCGGCCCTAGAGACCCCAACCTCTCTGAGGCTTAGGGGTATATCTAGGTCCATAACTAAGTCCCACGTCGCTCTAACAGCTTCCTCTGCAGCTCCCTGGACATCCAGCAGCGCAGTATCTACTCCAGCAGCCCTGGCAATTACTGCGAGCTTTTCTTGGGCAACTGGGAAGTAGAAATCCATTATATAGGGTAGCGCCATGCCGCAAGCCGCCCCGTGGTGTAACTTGTAAGTTGGCCCAACGACCTGCGATATGCTGTGGCCTAGGATTACCCTAGCTACATTTAAGGGAATTCCAGCAGTAGTAGCGGCTAGGGACATAAAATACCTAGCCTCTACGTCAGAGCCCTTAAAGTACGCTCTTCTCAGGTACTTGAATATCAGCTCAATTGATAAATAGGCCGCTACATCTGAGAATAGAGTAGAATCATAGGATAATAGGCCTTCAACAGCGTGGCTTAACGCGTCTAGGCCCGTGCCCGCAGTTACTCTAGGCGGCAACGAGTAGGTGAGCGCCGGGTCTACAACTGCTACGTCGGGCATTACGTGTACCCCGTGTATTCCAGTCTTGCTGTAGCCCTTAGTGAAAATTGAGAACCTGCTCACTTCTGCTGCTGTTCCAGCAGTTGTAGGTAAAGCTATAAGCGGGGTTAGCCTCCTGGGCACTTTATCTAGGCCTATAAATAACTCAATGTCTTTGCCTGGGTTGTCCCTCCCCACAGCGGCTACTTTGGCAAGGTCTATAGTTGAGCCCCCGCCAATTCCTACAACAGCTCTGTAGTCCCCTCTCCACGCGTACTCAGCTAGCCTCTTGGCGCACTCTATAGTGGGCTCGTACTCAATGTCTGTGTAAGCGTCAACTCGGTATCCAGCCTCCTCTAGTAGCTTGACTCCCTTAACTACTTGGTCTAGGTGTTTGACAGCCGGATCTAGCACGAGCAGTACTCCAGATCCCCTGTCAACGCCCAAGAGCTTCAGCTCTTCTAGAAGCCTAAAGGTGCCCCCCAGCTCGAAGACAACTTTCTTGGGTAAATAAATAGCCGATAGAGATGTGAGCTGCTTATACGGCGAGTAGGGTATCAACATGGAAACTATCCCGATTATTAATATTGACCCCTAGAACTTAAAGATTTTTTGCGCTAACCTGATAGGCGAGCTAGAGGAGCTGGCTGAGCCCCCAAAAGCCCTATCTACTGCGTGTGGTCTAAGTAGATCCAAGGGAGCGCTTCCTGCTTAAAGCAACCTACTGCAAAATAGAGCTCTAAGCATAGGCTACCCTTTAATCTTGCCTGCAATGCGCTTTAAATACCTATTGACGGGCTCCACTAGTTTTAATATGCTGTTCCTCCAAATTAGCGCTGCAAGCAGCGCTGATACCTGCCCAAGATCAATGTATAAAGTTGACCCCTTGGAAGTAGACTCCACTACAAATAGCGGGTATACTGCAAGGTCAACGTAGCGGGAGATGTAGAGCAAAACTAAGTAGTTTGTGATGAACAGAGACGCAAGGACTATAGATAAAAGGAGCTTAGTCAAGCCCTTCATCTCGAGGAGCGAGATCATAACTAAGAGGACAAACATTAGT
The DNA here is from genome assembly GCA_038888155.1 of Desulfurococcaceae archaeon. Classification (GTDB taxonomy): domain Archaea; phylum Thermoproteota; class Thermoprotei_A; order Sulfolobales; family Desulfurococcaceae; genus UBA285. The sequence continues at coordinate 315,180 of JAWAJB010000001.1, read as the reverse complement.
AGAGCTACTAGCTTGTGTAGCATTAAAACCTCTTGGCCGATAAAGATCAAATTTGTATCCCCGCGATAAGTATTCACGCGAGGCCCTTAATACTGCCTTGCCTGGACAAGGTATCTACAACTAAGTAAGCAATGTAGAGGCTTCTGCACTTCTCCTCTATGTACTTCAGAATTAGCCCCTTTTCCCTCTCGAGTATTCTCTTGTGCTCCCTTACTTTCCCTAGGATGCTTCTAATAGTTGCGTGGCCTATTGTTGCGGGCGAGAGCCCAGAGGCAGTTGCTACTTCCTCTACGCTCAACTTGCCTATCCCTCTGTTTTTAGCGATGTCCGATAGGTCTATTGAGCTCTCTCTACTGCCCTCTATTAGAGATACAAGCCTCCTCAAGTTAGACTGCTTGAGCTGGGAGATCGTGCTCTCTCTGCTCTCAACGAGCAGCTTGTAGTCTTCGTAGAGCACTTTATCTGTGATAAAGCTCTCTAGGTCTAGGAGCGACTGCGGGGGCTTAATAAACGGTATAGGAGGGTATAAATCAACTTCTCCCCAAAACTCAGAGCCATCGTAAACGCCTAGGGCAGTGATCAGCGATGGCATAAGGGACTCGCTCTCTAGTACCTCGCTTACAGTAGCGAGGGAAATTATCTTTAAGGCGGGGCTGGGCCTGGGTATGGCGACTTCTACGCCCTTAACTACAGCTTTGATTTTATCTCTCGCGAGTATGTAATCGATAACTCTTATTGCGGTCTCCTTGACTATATCCCAGTTGAAGTCTATTGTCACTAATGTCGAGTAGGCTATGTCATCTATTTGGGATATCAGCACGCGGTCAAGATCATCGGGTGAGTAAGACCCCACTATCCCTCTGAGGCCTAGCCAATCTATTTTCTCTATAATTCCAGCAGATTCAGGCTCGTGCAGTGAGAAGTACTTGTACTCGCCAATTTTAGCTACATCGTACATAATTGTCTCAAAGGGTATGCCTAGAAACCTCCTCACTGCAACCATAATGAGGGCCAGCCCAAGCCTGACTAGGTCGGCGTTTTCGCGTGTGTCAATTGAGTACGTAAAACCGTAGGTGAAGTCCCTGTACTCTCCTCCAATTGGCATTGGCACGTATATTGCCCTCTTGTCGTAGTACACAAGCGGCTTTCCGCGGGCGAGCACGTACTTCGGCCTCTCAGAGCGCACTACCCAAATGCACCTCTCAGGTACTTTAGTGTACCTTCCGAAGCCGTTTCTAGGAGTGTACACTATGCACATCATTTCGCTAGTTACTCTCCCGGCGAGGAGGTCCTTTATTATGTGGGGAGACTCGTTCCACTTTAACTTAGAGTACCTGTACTCTTCGAGAGCCTCTGCGAGCCCGTCGTAGGATTTGAAATCTATTTCGCGGATCCTCTTCTCTACTACGCTCTTAATCAGCCTCGAGGTTTTGCCCTGCTCTAGCGCTACTACGAGGGCTTCCTCTCCGTAGTCTATGCACCCTGGCTGAAACTTCTCAACTAAGTCGCAGTGCCCTATAGGCTCTAGCGGTTGAAGCTTCCCCTCTCTCTCAATGTATCTCTTAATCCCGTACGGCGGGGCGTACTCGTAGAAGTTGATTTTATCGAATATCTCCCTGAGCCTGTCCTCGCTTAAATGCCCCTCAGCTGTAATTGCGCCTGCTCTCTCTAGCGCCTCTCTCTCCCTAGCGCTTAAGTCCTGTTTAAACCAAGGAGATATCAACTTAATGAGGCCCGTTAGCAAGTATATGTACAAGTTGCCCGAGTTCACAAGCGTTCTCTCTAGGCCTAAGTTTAGCCAAGACTTAAACGCATCTACTCCATTGCTCAACAGCTCTCTGTCCCACCTCGAGTGAGGTATTATAACTGTCTCCGAGAACTCAACCTCCTTTCTCCGCCCCTTCCTCCCCTCTCTCTGGTAGTACTCCCTAACGTCGTCTGGTAGCCCGAGGTGGACTATTCTGGCTACAAGCCCTATGTCAATTCCCTGTGAAAGAGTTCGCGGAGATACAACGACTTTTACTTCTCCCCTCCTGACCTTATCCTCAATTTCCTCTCTCTGCTTCTTTGAAACTAAGTGGTGGTGAGCTGCAATTGGGGCGCCCTCGCCGAGCTTAGATTTTACGCTTCTCACGAGCTCTTCAGCTGCGCTAATGCTCCTAGTGAACACTAGGGTAACGTAGCTGTCCTTGAAGTACTCGGGCACTAGTTCGGAGATGTCTACGCTGAGGCTTGGAGCAGTGTAGCCTAAGCTCTCAATAACTGATACTACTTGGTAGGCCCTCCCCTTGAACTCTTCGAAGTTGTTTACAGCATCCGAGAGGCCCTTGAGCTCTGGGTTCTTGCTTAAAATGCTGGGCCACTCCTCTCTAATGTTTTTCCACAGGGCTTCTATGTTTTTACCCAGAACAATATACCCGTAGTTCACCACGCGAAAAGGCTCCCCCTCGACGCTGACGCACTTGCGGCTCGTATTTTCTTCGAGGAAGGAGCAGAGCTCCTCTGGGTTGGCAATGCCTGCAGATAGAATAGCCACCTGTACATTCCTCTCGCTCACTCTAGAGAGGAGCGATATCATGGCTAGTAATAGTGCCAAGCTGCGGGGACCGTAGAAGTCCAGCTCGTCGATTACTAGCAGGTTAAGCTTGCTGTAGAGAGGGGATAAGAGAGAGGACTCCTTTCTAGTGAAGTATTTCTTTAAGTCGTGGAGCAAAAACGCTGGGTTAGTTACAACGAGGTTAGATAAAGCCACTGTATTTTTCAACTCGCTCAGCCTTGATCTCTTCGAGAGCTCTTCTTTCTTTACGCTATCCAGTTGGAGCAGCTTCTTGTTGACTGCGCCCAAGTATTTTTCTAGCCTCTTGATTTGATCATTAGCTAGAGCCAGCGTGGGGTAGAGCGCAATAGCGTAGTAATCCCTAGAGCTCTTCACCTGCTCGAGGAAGTAGAGCGTCCAGGCCTCTGTCTTTCCGCTACCTGTACCCGCCCTTAGGACTACGTTTAGGCCCTCTCTGAGCTTCGAGTAAGCTACATGCTGATGAGCATATAGCCTCTGCCCGCCAATATCGAGAAGAGATAGCTCTGGCACTACGTCCTTAAAGAGCGCGCTTGTTGTGCGGGGATCAGACCCTGGCTCTACGTAGCTGAGGTAGCTGTAACCTTTACTCGAGAGAACGCTACCCGTAGAGACCCTGCTCATTTCCTTCCCCCTCCAGTGTAGGCTTGCAGCTTGAGCGCAAAAGCGCCTCTCTCCCTATCCCCGAAAACGTTGACTTAACCCACCTCTGCGCTCGTGATAACGCAAGGCAACAGCTTATTTCCATAGGCGCGAGCTCCTCTTCAAAACCCCATTAAGTTATTAAGCTTTAGGGGGCTCAAATTCGCTTATTTCACTGGCGAACTTTAGAGCAGTTAAAACTCCGCGTGAAAAAGTTAGCTCTTTGAATAAACAGGTTTAATAACTCTTTCCTCTATTTCTATTTCTAGAAGAGATGAGTTTGCATGACAATGTGGAAGTGTAGCGTGTGCGGCCTAGTGTACGAGGGCCCAGAGGCACCTGAGAAATGCCCTAGGTGTGGAGCCCCGAGGGAGAAATTCAGGCAGCTAACTGAAGAGGAAGAGAAGCTGATATTGAGGTCTAGGCTAAGCAACTTCCTACACATGAAAGCGCTTGTCCTCCTAGAGGAGTTGCTCGAAATAGCGGACAAAGGCATACAGGACAACCTAGACCCAGGCTGCTACAAAATTTTCGTTGAGGCAAAAGACTTCGCGCTCATAACAACTCAGAAGATAAAAGCTGAGCTTGAAGTCCACATGAAGAAGAACAAATGGGGCTAACAACTTTTTTGCTCTGCTCTAACCCTTAAACTACCCTCCTTAACTTCATCGCGCTGTTTAACTAAGCGTACCTCCTGCGGATAAGTGCGCCGAGCGCTGCGTAGAGCGCTGATGATACAAGGGCTAACCAAGCGCCTGGCTCGAGCAATACCTTAACTCCGCTACCAGCGAAGTAGTGGAGGGCTAGCCCGTACCACCAGAAAGCCACTAGGAGAACTCCAATTACCCCCAGTAAGCCCGCAATTAATACTAGTAGCGTTAACCTGCGCTTAGAGACAAAGGTTAGCAGCCCCACTGCGGCGCCTATCAAGTAGGGAAGGGAGAAGGGCTGGATGGAGAAGCCGTAGAGGGCTTCCCCGTTTAGCGTTGCCCAGGGAAGGACGTACGAGAGAGCGAAAATAGAGTAAATAAGCGCGTATACTGCACTCCACTTCATACTTACACACCCAATCGCTGAAAAAGTCAAGGCCTTTATTAAATTTATCTCCACGCAGAACAACAGTTGGAAAATAGAGAGGAGATAGCCCACTACCGCCCAGGACTGAGCAGTGATTCCAGGCGTAAAGTTATCCATGAGTGCGTTGAGATAACTCTGGAGCTTGTTGGAGAGTTCAGGGCGTGGCTGGTTAAGGATAATCCGGGCTTGAGGGAGTTCACACTCAAGCAGTAAATGTACTACGTTCCGAGGCTGGCCGAGCTGAGGCTCTGCGGTAAGGAGGACGTGAGTAAGGTGTTCAAACGCATAGAGCTGAATAAGTCTAGCTATGAGTCCTTCAGCACTCCACGAATCGTGATTCTGGGCTCCTCGGAAGCAAGCTTCACCATCGCCTGCGGCCTCTTACCTGATATCCTAGCCACGTCCACCTTAGCGAATGACTTGACGGCGGGACTACGCTTCAGCCTCAGCTTCATGACACTGACAACAGAGTTGGGGGTTCCTTAGCGGAGGGACGAGTTAGAGTCGATCACGCAGTGCTCTCCAGCCTTGACATTGTGGTAGCGTCTAGCCAAATCAAAACACCCTAGACAGGGACTGAAGTCCCTCACAGAAACCTCAACGTAGTACGTGACTTCCTTACCTCCCTGCTGGACCTCCCTCCTCCGCTAAGGAACCCTCCCGGAACTAGCAAGCCGTAACGGCTAGGCAGGAAACCCCTGAGAGAAGCGATAAGCTCATTGAGGTACTCAACGCTGACATAAAGCATAGCCCAGTTAGTCCACTTATTGGGATTAACGCCCCTGATCGACGTCCTCTCAAGGTGGTACCCCCTAACATCTAAGTCCATAACAACCTTGTCGTCCTCCACCCCCACATTAACGTACACCTCCTTCCCACCCCTGAGAGTCTCGACCCAGCCGAGTTGCTGCGGCGTGAGCCCAAGCCAATCAGGAGGCATGAGCCTCTCAACAGTCACAGGCTCGACAGGCTTCAACCTCCCACGAAAGTTGGAGTAGATCAGCGGCACCGGCATGAGGAACCTCTCATCAGGACTCTTAGGAACGTAGAACCCGTGGCTGATGAGCTCCTGCTGAAGCTCTAGGCAAGCCGCAAAGTAAACCTGAAGAGTATCAACTGGATAGTGCTACAACCAAACAACACCAGACATACAACACTACGGAAAAATACAACAACCACAAGGAAATAGAGGTTTAACTAGGCCGGGGCCGTAATACATCAAGGTGATTATAATGGTTAAGTGTCCTTTCTGTAGTTATATGAGGATGAGTTCAAGACCCTTAAGTCGTGGAGGTTCGCTTCTGGAACGTCAACCTCCATCAGTGCCCGAGATGCAGTGGTAAGTTCAGGTACCAAGTAGACCCTACAGGCAAATACAAAAACTTCACAATGAGGATAGTAGCCAAAAAGAAGGAATGATTGTGCCCGAAAAGCTGGTCTAAGGTGGTGTGTGAGGCAACGGGTCTACTTAACTCACTGCTCTGCTAAGAAGGATGATTCATTGAGAGGTACTGGGAGGAATGTGACTCCGGATAAGTTGTATAAGCCACCTACATTAAGAGGTTTATAAGGAGGTGTAAGGAGGTGGTGGTTGAGTGGGCAATATTTTACGACCTCTACGGTGTTTAGTTTCCAGATGTCGAGCATGGGTGGTACGAGAAGGATCCGGGCACGGTTACTGAAGAAGAGTTTAATAAACTCCTAGAAGACTTCGATAGAAAGCTTACAGGCTACGATGAGATATGGTTCTATCACAATCCCAGACGCTTCCACCCACTGTACAGGAGATTACTGAGAGAGACTAAGCTGAGAGGTAGGGTGAGGCTATTTAAGCATCTCGAGGAAATTAGGTGAGTCTGGTGTCTGAGCTCTGTAAGTGGCTACATGAGCAGCTGGAACAGCTCCCCATGATTAGGTATCCCTTCGAGCTTGAGCGGCTCCCTAAAAGCGGGATATACTTCTTCTACGAGAAGGGGGAGATCTGGAGGCACGGAGGGGTTAAGCCGAGGATCGTCAGGATCGGCACGCACAGCGGGGAGGGCAACTTCAGGAGCCGGATGGGAGAGCACTTCCTCCTTGACGAGTCACGGATGAACTTCGATAAAGATAAGCCGAAGCCCTCCGACAGGAGCGTCTTCAGGAAGAACATTGGGAGAGCCCTCCTCAACAGAGATAGCGATCCATACCTGCAGGTATGGGAGAAGGACTTCACGCCTAGGAAGAACAAGGAGCTCTTCAGCCACCTCAGGGACATAGAGAAGGAGAAGGCTATAGAAGCAGAAATCACGAGAATACTTAGGGAAAACTTCACATTCAGGTTCATCGCATTAGAGAACCCCTCAGATGTAGGGAGGATTAAGGAGTTAGAGAGTCCTCATAGGGACGGTAGCGGGTTGCGGGCTCTGCAGGCCATCAGACCAGTGGCTCGGAAGACACTCCCCCAAACAGAAAATAAGAGAGAGCGGGCTGTGACTGGAGCAACACCTCAAAGCCAGTCCCGTCACGGAAGAACACAAGAAGATCATAGTAAACGCAGTAAAAACAACGCTAGAACACTACTCACACCTCAATTATTAACGCAGAGAAGGAAAAGCCATGGCGGAATCGACAGGCTATAAGGGACTACTTAAACATGAGGGTAGTCTTAGGAGGCTATAGAGTTTTAGGCAACTTATTAGATTCTCTCTTTATATAGTTGCTGTAGAGTATTTTACTTTGGGCTCATGATTGACTCGTTAATGTATGAGCTGATAGGGGGCGTCGCTAGAAAGCCCCGGTTAGTAGTGCATGTGTGTCTATCTGTCCTCTTCTACTGGCTGATCAGGCTTCTATTCGGGGTCTCATGGATTACTTACTGGCACCCGCTCTTCGTGATAGTGTTTCTAGCTTCTTATGTTAGCTTACTACCCTATCTTAGGCAGAGGATCCTTAACGCATTAAGGGAGGCAGCTGAGGAAGGTTTCAACATTGGTGAGGTGCCTGAGTTGCTTGAGCGTCTTGGCGAGACGTGCTTCTTAGACGACATTAATGATAGAATATCGGGCAAGTTCGTGATATTCACTATTGTGTTCTGGTTCTCGTATTATGCCCTGCTAGTTCTGGTGATATCGATCGTTGATCACTACGCAATATACTACGGAGGTCCTCTCGTTTTAACGCCGTTATTTGACACCTACGCTATCTACACATCAACATTCATAATCAGCTCGCTAGTAGTTTCAGCATACTTAGCGTACACCAAGTACGTTGAGAATGAAAAAGCCCATAGAGACGTATTCAGCGAATGGGTTGAGGGACTCATTGAGGATTACACGGTGAACAACTGCTTTAGAGGTGGTAAGAGAGGCAAGTCTTCAAGAATACTGATGATGATTGCACCGCTCACGCCAATCCCTGGAACGGAGTTGCTAAGACCCATCCCTGTAGTTTTTTTACCTCGGTCGCTCGCAGAAAAAAGACTGAAGGCACTGGGAAGCAGTAGGTACAGCATAGAGCGAGTAGGCGAGGAAACAACCCAACCAGCAAATCTAATACCTGAAGAAAAAGAAGTCACAACTATAGAAGATCTAGAGAAAGGGATCCTACAACACGTTAAAATGGCTAAAGTCTATAAAAATGAGGGTAATAAAAGAGAATTACTAGGCTACTTAATCACTCTAACAGCAAAACTGGAAGCAACAAATGTGATAGTAACTAGACGTGCTAAAGGCGGACAGTTCATCTGCAAAACCGAAGAACCCATAACGCACATCTACCTCCTAGCCCTCCACCCAGGCATGGCTAAGTTCTACATGGACCTATTGACTATGAGGTCCAGATCCCAACTAGAAACAAAGAAATCAAGGCCTTAACCACACAGAGTTGATCCCCGATACTTTCGGTGGGACCTCAGTCTATGGAACGGAGTTACATAAAGGCTTATGTATACCCCCCCGCCTAACCCATACTCGGTGGTTAATCCGTGACTTGCACTAAAGCCCAGATGCTCGTGCTCCTCGAGAGGATTATTTTAAGGTCTTGATTAGCAAAAGACCTTGTGGAATTCCACGCTTAAAAATACGTTAAGGAATTAATAGCAGTACTTTATTGATACCTCCATGGTTGCTCCGCTAAGTATATTATTGTTCCCTAACTGAATGAGAACTGAGCCCGGCAATACTGGTGCGGTCACGGTGCCGCTTGAGCCCACACTCCACGTCAACTTATAGGATGCTCCAACATTGCTGTTCACGATCACCTCGACGTAAGTCTTATCCGTTGTGGAGGAGTGTATCTGAATGACTTCGTACCCAGCGTAATTCGCCGGGAGGGCCAGGTGGTGGCCGAGCTTGGCGGCTGATTAATTATCCTGTGGTCAGCTATTGCTGCGACTTTCTCGAGGTTTACTATGGCTCTAAGCTCGTTTACCTGCGACTGCAGTGCGGAGATCTGTCCCTGCAGTTCAGCTATCTCTGAGTCCTTCTGATTGATTATTGACGTGTAATATGTCACCGCACCAACCAGACCAGTAGACAAGACAGCACATATAAGTCCTAAAGCAATCGCAACAGACTTGCCCACAACCTTCTTTGGCTGAGGCTCACCCATACAAACAACAACATAATCAAAATAATCTCGTCTTTAATTTATTTTTAGATAACACAACAAAACTTCTAATCAGAGAGACCATATCTTAATGAGTTAATAAAACTTCTCTTTCTCTAGCACGATAGAAGTACGATCCGATGATAATTAACAGTACTGCTATGATAAATCCCACTAAGGGCTGACTCCCAGAGACGCACCAAGCAGTACAGTCAGGGATAACAGTTATCCATGCATGGACCCCACGCACACTCTGACGCATAGCCCAATACGTTGTGGATAACCTCAGGCAGGAACTAAAGGAACTGAGTAAGAGTGTGGTGGACCGGCCGGGATTTGAACGCGGGGCCTCTCGGTTGCAAGCCCTCCAGCTTAGCAGCCCTAGGATTTGCTACTCCATTTTACCCACCACTGCTGCAGGCTTTATATCTCACTTGCCCCATATGAAAGCAGGGGAAATAAATGAGCCTTAAGTGGCCCGGCAGTAAGAAGTGCGCTGTCTGCATAAGCTTTGACGTCGACGCAGATATTTCTTGGAGGCAGATCCTCAGGAGGAACAACATAGAGAGGGATGAGCCAGTAGTACTTTCGCAGGGGATTTACGAAATTAAAAGGGGGATAGGGCGAGTGCTGAGCATACTGAGAAAGCACGGCATCAAGGCCACCTTCTTCATACCGGGAGTAGTAGCTGAAAAATACAGGGACACTCTCATGGGCATATTGAGGGACGGACACGAGATCGCTCACCACGGCCACAATCACATTGTCCCGTCAAGGCTTACGCCCGAGATGGAGGAAGAAGAGTTCAAAAGAGGGATAGAGGCCCTCGAGAGAGCGTTCGGGGTTAGGCCTGCGGGGTACAGGTCTCCAGGAGAAGGCCTCGGGGAGAAGACTCACGAGCTAATAGCTAAGAACAAAATGGTCTACGATAGCAGCATGATGGACGACGACCTGCCGTATATCATTAAAACCCCCGCTGGAAGAATAGTTGAGCTCCCTTTCAGGTGGGTTATGGACGACTGGGTGTACTTCGGGTTTAACTACTTCCCACCGCTAGAGTATAGGCGGACGGGCCCCGAGAGCCCGAGAACAGCGCTGCAGGTCTGGATCGACGAGCTTGATGTTATATGCAGCGAGAGCTTGTACCTAATGTTCATAGGCCACCCCCAGCAAATAGGCCAGCCGTCAAGGGCAAAAGCCCTCGATGAGTTCCTAACATACATTACGAGAAACAGGCAAGACGTATGGGTTGCTACAGCCGAGGAGATAGCAACTTATATCCTGACCCAGCAATAGAGGGCGCTCAGTAAGCTGACTTTTTTTAACGTTTCACTTAGCTCTACTTGGGCTCCTAGCACTTCAGCCTAAAACTTAAGCGTGATGCTGCCCACACCGAGGAGCGTTAAAAAATTTTGCTCTAGAGCGCTTCACTGCCAAATGTCAGCAGTGCTTGCATAGGTATTTAGGCAGTTTGTAGTATATTTGGGTTAGCTTTACAAGCGAGTCTACTTCCACGTATTCATCGTCGCCGTGGACCCCTCCGCCTCGCGGGCCTAAGTCTATAGCCTCTACGCCCAGCGGCACGAAGTACCTAGAGTCGCTAGCTCCAGCGGCTTCAAACGGCGAGGCCTGATCGCCCAGCTCTTGTATGGCGCTGAGCGTTGCCCTCACGAGGGTTGACCTCGGGGAAGTATTTAAGCAGCCTCCAGGGTCAGTCTCTACCTTGACTTTTGCCTCGGGTATAACGCTCTCAACTACTGCCTTAAAGGCATCCTCTACGTCGCTCAGTGTAGCCATAGCCCTTACGTCAATCACTAGTTTGTGCTTGCTTTCCTCGAGCTGGTAGAAGTTTGGAGTAATTGAAACGCCGTAGTCGCTGATAATGCTCGTCTTAACAGGCGCCCTAGACAGCGGCAAAACTGCCTTGAGCAGCTGAGTTAGCCCCTCGTCTACTTCAACTTCATTGCCGTTGGGGTCTGGGATTAAGTACTCTAGTTCAACTTCTGGTGGAATTGCATTAGACTTCACGAATTTCCCAGTGAGCCTTAAGGCGTAGGCCTTGCTCTCCCTAGCTAAAACAGAGGCAGCTATCAGCGGGTGCGAGTCAACTCCGCCAACGAAGTACGCTGCGTGAGCGTGCTGAGAGATAGGGTAGTTAGCTGCGAACTTCGCCCTCTTAACTGTCCCCCTCATCCCTCTCTTCTTGGAGGGAAGGGTCAGCTCTACTGTGAATATCTTCCTCCTCCTAACAATTGGAGCTAAGTCTAGTCCATCGCCGTTTACTAGGTATTTCGGCAAAAGCCCCTGGGATTTGAGGGCTTGAGCTATAATGTAAGCGCCGTTGCTGCCGCCTATTTCCTCGTCGCCGTTAAATGAGAAAACTATTCCGCACTCTAGTGGCTCTTTGGCTAGCTCGCTGAGCGCAACCATTATAGCGACTACATTGGCTTTGTCATCGAATGATCCGCGGCCGTAAGCCCTGTTGCCCTCAACTGTTAACTTGAATGGGTCATATCTCCACCTCTCTCTAACTACGGGGACGGTGTCAAAGTGAGCAAAGTAGCCTAAGCACGGCGGCTTTGGGCCCAAGAAGCCTAACACGCTGTAGTAGCCATTGGACTCCACGATCTCAGAAGTTATGCCGTTCTGCTCGAGCCACGAGACAATATACTTGGGGAGCTCGTCGCTTGGCTTAATGCCCCTAGCGGGGTCATTCACTGTGTTGAAGGACACTAGGTCTTCGAGGAGGCTTAGAGCTCTCTCTTTAATCCTGCTCTCCATAAAGCTTGCACCTGCACAAACAGGATAGGTTATAGGGCCTACAGCTTATATTTAAGTTGCCCTTTGAGATGTTAAAGGCAATTAAACTCTGTGCAGAAGACATATGCAAGCGTGAGGGCATAAAATGGGCTCGTGGGCGCGCTTTGCCCGAGGTAAATGGGAAGCAAAAAATATATAAAGGATCCTCAGGCCTTCGGGGCTTTCTATTTTATACTAATGGACAGTTGCGCTTATGTTGTAACTTGATCTTTGATCTCAAACTTCACGACGCCGTACACTGTAGGGGTCTCAACTACAATTACGTGCTCTCCAGGCTCGAGCTTAGCGCCCTCAACGATTACCTCGACGGGCATGTTGATGTAGAACACCGTGGGGTTTGCCGCTGATATCTCAGAGTTAGCCATTTCCTTTCCCTGGGAGATCACCTTTATTTTGCCCTGCTCTACGGACTTCCCGTCTACTACGAGGCTAATTGGGCCCAATATAGTTGCGTCAACTAGCGTGTTCTTGAGGGTGAACTTAAATCCCCTCTCGGTGTTGCTCAAGCTCCCCTTAACGTATAGAGCTGATGAAGGAATATACATCCCGACACCGCTTAAAATATAGGGCGACAAGTCTATTTAAATCTGCTCAAATTAGAGGCATCTAGCCTCGAGCGCCCGGACTGCGCAAGTCAACTGAGCGCTAACTCCCAGCAAGGATATTTTCCCTCTCTACATACATACTCTTGGGTGACACTAGTGGAAGTCTTAAAGGGAGTCTTCCTCATTAGGGGGGAGATATCGAACATCTACCTCGTTGCAAAACAAGGTGGCTACGTCTTAATTGACGCTGGCTCTCAGCAGGACCCGCCGCTAGTGATATCTAGCATTGAGAGCCTGGGCTTGAAGCCTAACCAGGTGAAGTACATACTGGTAACTCACTATCACTGGGATCACATAAATGGGTTGCCGAGGCTAAAGGAGTACACTGGGGCTAAAGTAGCCGCACACAAAGACGAAGAAGAGCTGCTGAGCAAGGAGGGAGTTTCCGCTGATATACTGCTCAGCCACGGAGACGTTATAGCCGGTTTTCAAGTTATTCACTCACCAGGGCATACCCCTGGAAGCGCTTGCTACTTAGACTTAGAGAGGGAGGCCCTATTTGTAGGGGACTTAGTATACGAAGAGAACAAAGAGCTACACGAGGTAGATCAACAGTACACTCAAGATCCCGCTAAAAACAGGGAGTCTATTGCGAAGTTGCTGAGCTACAAGTTCAAGCACGTAATGCCAGGCCACGGGGACCCGCTGCTGGAGAGCGGCCTAGAGAAGCTGGAGAGCCTAGTTAAGAGATTAAAAGCCAAGTAGCGCGTAGGGAATCCAGTGAGAGCTCGCATTTGCTAGGAGAGGAGACCCTAAATACCTAAAGCTGTGCACTTGTTTTTATTTCAATGAAGACCTTGCCTCTATCCTCTCGCGCTTAGCCCTGAGAGCTCATTAATCTGCGAACTTCCATTACTACTGCTACAAAGCCGCTCTTAATTGTGCCTTCAATGGAGGGGTACAAGCCCGTTTTTCTCAAGGACTCCATGTAGCGGGATAGCTCTGCGTCGACTTCGAGGAGATCCGCCAATTTAGGCTCAACGCCCCTGCCCAATAGCTCAGAGACTTTCTGCCTCCACGCCTCCATCTGCCTGCGGTGCCTCTTGAGCGCCTCTTTTCCCTTCTCGGCGATGTCCATGTGAGTTACTGCTAAGTACTTAAAGCCCTTGGCCTCAATTTTGTCAAGAGACTCCATGTAGAGGTCTAGCCGCAAGCCAGGCGGAGAGGTCGTGAAGACTACGTCTAAGTCCCTGTTATAGCCTCCAGCGGCGTCGCCAGAGACGAGCAGGATGTCGTTTAAAATGTACACTTGGTGGTGGGGGGCGTGGCCAGGGGTGTGTAATGTCTCTACCTGCACTCTTCCCCACTTAAGTAGCTCTCCGTCGTTGACAGGCCTCACGAGCTCTTCTTCGAGCGGGTACGGCTTGCCGTACTCGTTCGCCCTGTTGCCCATTACCTCTAAAGAGGAAGCCCACAGCTTCGACGGCTCTGCTACGTGCTTAACTGCTCTAGGGTGTAGGAGAACTTTTGCGCCGAGCTCCTTTGCGAGGCGAGTAGCAGCTCCGTAGTGATCTATGTGTATGTGCGTAATTAGGATAGATGGAAGCTCGTAGCCCTTGTCGAGGAACACCTCAACTCCGCCTCTAACTGCGTTGTAGCTCGAAAGCGGGCCTGGGTCTGCGAGTAGCATGATCTTTGAGTCTACGTCGAGGAATATGTACGCCTTTATGAGCTCTGGGTGCGGCTCTAGTCCCACTGGGACTTCATGTACTTCAATGCCAGGTAGAGATAAAGCGCGCTTCATAGCACTAAACACCACTAAATCCCTAAGCGCAGGCTGAGTTTATATAGGTAAACAGCGCAGTAAAGCCCTAAATTGCCCGCTTAAAGTAAGATCATTATCATTTAGTTCAAGGAAGCTCTGCTCGCTCAACTGGACTTAAAAAGTTTGGTTTATCGAGCTTGTCTTGTGAGCTTAGAGCTTAAGCGCCCTACAATCAGTAGACTTTCTTCAAAACGCCGAGGTAGCTGTCAGTTTTCGCTATAGAAGCTTTAGCGCTAGCCTCAATCTCTGTGAGGGCCCTAATGGCGTCTACGTTTTCGGGAATTACGTTTGACTCGTTAGGAGTAGCCCAGATCAAGTATACTTCTGCTCCGTCACGCGAAACTGAAACGCTGTCCGCCCAGACGGGTATTTCGTAGAGATCTCCGCGAGGGCGCCCAAGATCCCTAGAGAGCTCGAATATAGAGTTAAGCCCTTCGAAGCCGTCCTCGCCGCTCACGAATATCACTCTAGGCTCTTCCTCAATTGCCCTTAAAACTTCCTCGCGCGTAGTCTTTGCTCTCACTTCAGCCATTGCCATGTGGAGGTGGTATAAGTTGTGGCTACCCTTAGCCGCCATAGTCACTATGTCTAGGCCCTTTATGACAGTTTGGACGTCAGGTCCTTGGTGGGAGGGAACGCGTAGCTCTGGGACAACAGTGTTCATTATTCCAGCTCTACTCGACTCCCAAACGTCAACAGCTCTCCTAAATATCGCTACTCTGGCTTTCTTCACGCCTATCTTTTCGTGAATTCCCCCTATTACTCTGCAGATAGCCGTCGTGTTGCAGCTAACTACTCTAGTGAACTGCTTTCCTAGGGATTCGCTGTAGTTTCTCTGGGCGACAAAGGAAGTGCCAGCGACTTCGTGTTTCTCGCCTCCTTGGAAAACAGCCTTAACTCCGTACTTCTCGTAAAGTGACTTGTTCTTAGCTCCAATGCCACCAGGAGTGCAGTCCACTACTACATCAACTGAGCCGCTCTTGAGGAGCTCCTCAAGGGTTCCCTCTACCTTTAGCCCTCTCTTGGCCATCTCTGGGGCTTTCTCAGCTAAGGACGCGTAAATGGGAATTCCCCTCGTTGCGGCTACCTTAATTCTCCAGTCAGCAGCTACATCTGAAACGCCAGCTAGCTTCATGTCTGGTTGGCGCATAACGGCGTCAGCAACTCTCTTGCCTATAACTCCGTAGCCGTTAACTACAACGCGCACGGGGGCTCTAGCCATAAATAGCACCTAGATAAAACCAAAGTTCTCTTGAGGTATTTATGTGTGTCCCCTCGATTTTCTCGGCAGTAGTTGTTGCGGCAAGGGCGCTGAGAGGTAAACTTTTAAAGCGCTTCAATTACTAGTTTAAACATGGCGCGGCGGTAGTCTAGCTGGTCTAGGACGCCGGCCTGCCACGCCGGAGATCCCGGGTTCAAATCCCGGCCGCCGCACCACTCTTTAATTATCTGGCTGGAGATCAGCAGAGCACACGCGATCTCGCCTGCCACTCAATCTGGAGCAACTAGGGCGAAGATTAGAGCTGAAAGAGCGGGGAGGAGAGTGCTCTTGCTCTCCCCTAGAGCTACCTTGCTCGCAATAAATCCATAGGCAACGCTCGATAAATACCCAAGCAGGATGTACTGCGGGAATGCCCTAGCGCCTAAGCTCAACATAGAAGCATTCATAGCAGGTGAAATGAGAACTACTGCTAGCATTACCGCGAGAGTTTGAAGGCACTTCTTCGCCGAGCGCTTGCACTCGTGGACATACATTGCGAGCAGCTCGAAGACTGCTGGATCGCAGTCGCCAACTTGCCTGAAGAAGCTCAAGGCCTCTGCTAGGTAGTCTGCGGTCCAGAGCCTCGCCCCCCTCCTCTCCTCTCTCTCGAGAGCGCTGGGCCTGTAGAGGTGCAAGCTGCGCCACACCCTCACGTGGTTCAGCATTTCTTCAACTGAGGCATCTACTCTAGAGGTAAACATAGCCGATAGGATTAAGGCAAATCCCGCCGAGCCCAGCGCTATAGATATAGGGGCAAGCTTGAGGGCGCTGCCCTTAAATTCGCTTCCGTTGATGACAAGCGCAACGGCTGGTAGAGCTAGCAGGGCAGTCCCAGCGGCAGTCAGGGCGTTCAGCAACTTAACTAGCCTCTTGTCTAAAACGACGCTCATTGAGAGCGGGTAGCCAGGTATCATCGCTAAAACTAGGGGCGAGAAAGCCGCAATCGCTAAAGAGTACGCGTAGGCTTCAATTCCTGGCTCAGCTATGTTTCCCTCCACTCCAATGCCCTGAAGCATTAGCATGCCGCTGAATAGGCTTGGGGCAACGCCGAAGATAGTAGTTAGCACTAATCCAAGGGCAGCCCTCGATTGAACAGCCCTATCTGCATCTAAAGCTGCGGCCCTCACGAATTCCCCCGCGCGATCTCTGAGAAGGTAGAGAGCTGTGCCCGCCGATAGGGATGCAGCGTACTCAGTGAGCAGTAGCCTGGCCTTGCCGCTAGCTATTCTAGAAAGCGCGTGCATTGCTTGGTTAGCCCCAAAGAGACTACTTAGTTGAGCAAACCGCTCTCCGAGAGCCTTAACGCCCCTAAACACCTTGCTGCTCGCTGCGTATTTCAACATCTCAGCTAGCTCTAGTCCAGTCTTGCTCACAGCGGCTGAAGCCACAACGAGAAAGGCTAGCTCTTCCTCTACCTTTCTGCGCAGCGATGAGACGCCTGCAACAGTGTCAGCTACCTTGAGCCACAGGACAGCAGGCAAGGCCGCTACAATAACAGCTACTAGTGGATTAGAGAAGTCTAGTGCGCCTGCGCAGTGTAGTGCGGCAGTTGACGATAACAGCACTACAGATGAGATGATCGCAAGGCGGAGCTCCCTTGGAGCACTCGCGTACTTCCCAACATTGGGGTTCGCAGTTGCGACAATGCGCTTGTACTTCTCCTCAAGTCCCGCGAGGATAGGCATCACCCTTCTTCTGCTCTCAGAGAGCTGTTTTGCGGTGCCTCGAGCCTCGCCTTCAGCTCATTAAATCTAGCAGACCTAGAGACGAGGTCCTCGAGCGATGTGTTTAATCCATCCTGCTCCCTCCTCCAAAGCGCTCTTGCGCTTAATTTGCTCTCGCTTGCGCTGTAAACTAATTCAGAGAGGAGCTTTAGCTGCCTTCTGGGCTTCTCGCCAAAGCCCATGACAGCGATATAGTGGAACATGCCTATCTGCCCCTGCGTTAAGCCTATTGGAGGGCTCATGAGCCTGGCTATTACTTCCTCTGGGGATGAGCCGTGGAAAGTAGTGAGCGCCCCCAATCCCACGAGTAGCGCCTGGCTTAAGACTTGTGCTTCAGCCCCTCGCGTCTCGCCCACTACTATTAAACGCGTCCCAGACGAGCGCAACGAGGCCTTGGCTAGGTCAAATAGGTCGACCCTCACTGCTCCGAGCTCGAACGCAGTGTACCTTGTCCACGGAGACCCAGCGGGAGGATCAATCTCGCCTGTATCCTCGATGACTATTACCTTCCAGGTCTTCGGCGTGAGGCTGTAGAGCACGCTCCGAAGCAGCGTTGTCTTGCCAGAGCCAGGCGGGCCAGCTATAACTATGGAACCTCTTCCTCTAATTACTAAGCTGAATAAATCCGCAACAGCTCTCGGCAAAACTCCTGCGTCAACCAATTGATCTAGGCGAGGCGGCTGGGGCAACCTCTTCCTAATGACTATTTCGGGCCTGCTCTGAGATATCGTCGGGAAAACCAAGTGAGCCCTGTGCCCTCCATCGTGGGTTGGTAGCTGCGCGTCAACTATTGGGTTGGAAGTTGAGATGTACGTGTTGCACTTAGTGGCTATGATTTGCTGTAGCGTTACGACTTCCTCAACGCTGCTCAAGTAGATGTTAGTGGGGAGGAAGTCCTGCTCCGGCTTGAGCGCCTCCACAAGGGAGTGCCTTATCCATATTCTGCCTGGTCCCTCTGCGCTTATGTCTTGAATGTATGGGTCGTCGAGGAGAACCTGCAGCTTGCCGTACCCCGTTAACGTTCTAAGAACATACAGGGCATCGGCCACTCTATTTCGCGGCACTTTCAAGACAGCGGATAGGATGTCGCCGGGGTCGTTGCCTTTTCTCAAGAGCAGCACTATGTCGTCGAGCTTCTTGCTTACAGCGTTCCGCATCTCCTCTAGCTCTGAGACGGGTAGAACTACGTACTCGAGTTTGCCCCCAGATTCAACTATTGAGACGAGGTAGGCGCCAATGCCGTAGCTTGTAACGGCGTTGAATGGCTCCTCAGATCCCCTAACTAGGGTCTGCTGAACTCTCTTCTCTGCCCCTCTCCCAAGGAGGAGTGCCAAAGAACTTGCTCTCTTTAGCTTTAGCGTTAAAGATGGTCTGAGCTTAATCTTCAAGGCCCTCTCCATTGAAGAAAGAGGGGTTAAAAAAGAGTGCATGGGGTTTAGGTGAAGCTGTTGCTCTAGCCCCCTACAGCTTTAATCCACTGCGTTTGGTTAGTGGATGGGTCAACTATTTGCACGCTCAGCTCCCTAATTGCAGCGTTCTGTAGCCCTGAGATCGTCAGGAAGATTAAAGTGTCAGATTTCGCTGAGGTTGAAACTGGAATAGCGGGCGTAGTTGTGAAGTTCTGGCCCGCGAAAAGCACTGCGTTGTTTGACAGTATCGCAGTCACGTTCGCTACATTTATGCTACTGGGCATGTTGTTCCTCACAAGCAATGATACAGCTGCGTTGCCGGGTGAAGTGTACTGGACGCTGTACGTTGCAGTGGCCATGTCAATGCTGCCCATTCTCTGCTGTTGCGAGGAGACCCAGGCCCTAAAAGAGAACACAGCTACTACAGCTACTAGCAGTATGCTGATAATGGTGATCAGCTCGCTGACGCCCTTAATGGCCTTCTTCTCTTTCAAAGCTGTACCCCGAAGAACTAATTTGAGCTTAAAAAGCCGCGCTCCAAGGAGCTCGCTTAATCTGCCTTTGTCTCCAATTTTAGAGGAGCGGTTGAAAAAGCGCACTCGCTGAGATTCATTGAGCTGCTCTCACTTGCGTTGTCCCGAAGTCGCGCTATTGCACAAAAGTGCAGGGCACAGCGAGTAGAAACCCGAGGTAATAGGTTGAGCGTAGCGAAAAGCTGCGTAGAGGCTATCCTATAAGCCCAGCTATTAACGCTGAGTAGAAGGCCATAATTATAGCCCCAATTATTGCCCCCGCAATGTACTTCTTCCCCTTCTCGCTGTCCCCCACTATGAAGTTTATTGCGCCTAAAATGAAGGCAGCTGCTACAGCTATCCACCCGCCCCACGCGAGCCAGCTGAGCAGCCTCTGTATGGGCTCTGAGATGCCCGGCGGTGGAGATGGCACAACTGTTATTGGCACCTGCTGGGCTACAGCTGCATTGGCTGCTAGAGCAAGTAGCGTTGTTATTGGGACCAACGCTCTCTTCGGCTTTAAGCAAACCCTCATAATACACCCCCGTTTAAGATGTGGAGTGCTTTTAAAGCACGCGCTCTTCCAATGGAGGTGTGTAAGATGATCCGTGGTTTCCAAATTTGGATCCACCGCAAAAGGTGAGCCCTCGTGCTCGTTGAGCTCTTGCCCAGAGTTGGCTCCTCGAAGCCGCCATTCTCTGTCTTTGGGCCTGAGTTCACGCTGTGCATTGTGAACGACTCAAAGAAGCTACACGTATTTGTAGAAACACCAATATCTATTGACACGCTGAAGAACTTCTTCGGTGTCTCAAAAGCTAGCTACAACAGCATATTACAATTATTCAATAGTGAAATACACGCATCGGATGCAAGGTTAAAGAACTGCTTTGACTTCTGGTTCACGGACATCGTTGTTTCAGATATAGCCGGCCTCGTGAACTCGCTTAATAGTGTAAGCGGAGTTTGCGTAAGCATCGCCCGAGACCCGGGCTTAAAGATGGTCTTCGCTAATGAGATCTCGAAGCTGATGAATAAATCAGTGAAGTATAATAATCAAGCATACAGGGAGAGGGCTAAGCTACTGCGAAACCGCGTAAGCAAAGTTGTATTGGGCAAGGTACTACTCCTAGCGCCGGACAAGAAATCGCGTAAGCTCATAGAAAAGCTCGTAGAGGGCTCATGCAGCGTAAGGCTCTCCTGGGAGAGGAAGAAGGCTAGGAAACAATGCGATTTAGAGAGGCTGTTGCAACCACCTAAGCTAGGCTTTCTTGAAAGGCTGATCGGCGAAAGAAACAAAATAGTGCTTACCGAGGATCTGCTCCACGAAATCATGAGGTTGCCAGATCCAAGCCTACACAAGATAGGCTTCGTGAGGGGGTCGCCTCTACCTCTAGTCATACCCGAGAGAACTGGTGAAAGGAGCTTTCGCATAGGCGTCTTGGAGGATGGTCGCGAGTTCAGGCTAGGCCTAGAGGACATGTTTAGGCACGTATACGTTATTGGGCAAACAGGATCCGGCAAAACCTCTTTCATCAAGCTACTTGTTCATAGGTTGAAAGAGCTTGGAAGCGCCTCGATAGTTATAGTGGACCCCCATGGAGACATGGCACGAGAATTGGCCGAGGAAATCCCCGAGTCGATATACCTATGCCCCATCAAGAGCCCGTTTGGGTTAAACCCGTTAGACCTCCCAAAGATCGAGGACAGAGACCACGCTGTGTCTATCGCTATAGACATTCTGTTAGAGATTTTCAAAGAGGTCTTGAAGCTGATGGAGACTGCCGTAAACGTGAAGTACTTGTTGCAGGTAATATTACGAGCGCTCTACTCTAAATCGGATTCTCCCAAGATGGCAGATCTTTACAATGCAATTCTAGCTCTATACAAGGGAGAATTAGACTTAGATATAGATGATGTTGAGTGGCAAGCGCAGTTGGAAGCATTGCAGAACATGCAGGACCAGACATTTATTTCAGCGCTTTCAAGGCTTGAAGCTTATGCACATGACAAGTTGCTCTTGAGGCTGACATCTAAAACAACTATAGATATGGATAAGCTTCTATCGCCTGGATCGATCACCATATTCTCGATACCCAAGGCAGACCTAGGGGAGAACTTTGCAAGACTAGTAGCTAGCACCATAGTGATGAAGCTGTGGTTCGAAGCTCTAGCGCGTGCACGTTTAAACAGACCCAGAACACCTGTATTCCTGATCATAGATGAGTTCCAGTTCGTAGCCGATTTACCGGTTATCGATACTGTTCTCTCGGAGGCGAGAAAGTATGGGTTGCACTTGATTATAGCGCATCAACATACAGGGCAGATACCGCAGACGCTACTACAGTCCATTCTAACAAACTGCGCTGTGAAAGTAGCGTTCATGGTCGGCGGTAGCGATATTAAAAGATTATCAATGATGGATGCTTCTTTCGCAGACGCTTTGGCAGAGGCTTTGACGGGCTTAACGATTGGTAGAGCCGTAGTGAAAGTTACTGCTCGACCAGGTGAGCAACAACCTCCACCTGTTTTAGTGCAAATGGACTATGTAGAGCATAGAGTTGCAAGAGAGAACATATATACGAAGATCTTTGATCCCGATGAAGCGGTTAAAGCTGATTTGAAGAGCATGCTCAACACATTGCTAAAATACATAGACCCTGTTAGACCCCTTGAAATGCTTGCATTATACGAGATATACAAGTCTAAGAGAATAGCTCTCACCGATTTAGCCACAAGGCTTGGTGCTCCCAGAAGAGACCTCGAGGACGCTGTTGCCCGGCTTAGCGCACTAGGCTACATTGAGGTTGAACGTGAAGGAAATAGAAAGATGTTGGTCTATATTAAAGGACTGTTCAGGGGTCTTAAGCAGGCGGCTCCGAGCGAAGAGGGGTACGGGATAGCTAGAAGGGTTTTGCTGAAATACTATGGTAAGGGATACGTGGTTCTACCCGCTAAGCAAGATCCATCGGTCAAGGCTAGACCGGACCTCGTGGCGGTACCAGTCGATAAATCGACTTGGAGACCCCTCTACTCTAATGCTGTTGCTATAGAGGTAGAGTCCTGTAATGAGCTCGAGACGCATCCAGAGCATGTGGTGAGAAACTGGATTAAAGAATCCGCCAAGGACTTTAAGGAGATCCACAGCTGGACCGATGAGAAATGCTTCGAGAAGCTCAGGCAGCTGTATGAGAAGCACGGAGAAGTCCACGGCAAAGTAAAGATATTCTCGGTGAAGATGGAGGAAGCTAAGATTGCTCGCGTGGAGGAAGCCGCGGCTGCTTCTCCAGCTGTGCAAGCCGCCGGCGAGGAGAAGCCTGTTGCCGCTGAGCCCGTGGTTACTGCACTTGGTGAGCCTGGCCGGATCTCTCAGCAGTGCAGAGAGCTCGCGGTGTCCGGTGGGTTTAGGGTTTGCGTTGATGAGAAGGAGTACGGCATTCTCATCGGTTTCATCAGTGCTGGCTACTTTGTTGCCGTGCGCGATGGGAGGGTTGTTGTGTATGATCCCGATGGCCGCGAAGTGTACTCAGCAGCGATTCAGTTCTCTCGGTAGTGCACCAGAGCAACTGCTTCTCGAACATTATTTTCCTCGCCTTCACGAAGCCGTACTTCTCGAGGAGCCGTAGCGTCCTGTATATCCTCCACCTTGGAACCGGTTTACCCATCGCCGCGATGACCCGGCGGGAGACCTCGCTTGTCGTCAAGGGCTCCTTGGCCAGTGTTTCGAGTATTGCCGCGACGATCTCTTTTCTCTCGTCTTTGCTCATCAAGGCTTTCACACTGTACTCGTAGTCAACCTCTCTCCTAGGTCTCCTCGGCACTCAGCTCACCCGTAGTATATAGAAACCGTTTTAAAACAGTACTATTGCTGTTACACAGTTGTAGAGACGTGTTGCACGGCGTTATACACTGCGCTGACTCATTCTAACAGTGTGGAGTCAATCAGAACGCGTTGGGACAAAGTTGCCGTGTCTTCACCCAATTGTTTTGTTTGCTTTCTGCTTGGTTTGTCCTGTTTTGTGCTTGTTTGTCTTTGTGAAAGGTTTTATGCTTGAGCGGGGGTTTTCTATAGTGGGTGCTGCAGGGTTTATGCTCGTTGTGGCTCGAACCGGGATCGGCGGGTACTACGGGGCAACTGTTCCCAGGGAGGTTCGCAAGCTCCTTGAGCTGAGGGAGAACGATGAGATCGAGTGGGTTTTCGAGAACAGTGCAATCCACATCAGGAAAGCGCAGAGGTGAGCAGCGTGGTTAAGTGCCCGTTCTGCAGTTTCGAATCCGATGCAAGCAGCTTTAAGCTACTGCGGGAGCCCTGGAGGTACGGGTTCTACGAGGTCAGAATGCTCGAGTGCCCTAAGTGTAAAGGCGTGTTCAACCACTATGAGGGTACTTCGCCGAGGGGTAAGCACACAGTTTTTGTAGTCAAGATGAAACCCAGAAAATAAACGGTGTCGAGTGTGACACATAACAAATACATTAGTTTTGACCAGGTTAAGTCCAGTAGCAAATTAGCTTGGCATGAGAATGTTAGGTTGCAGGTATCTATGGAACTGATAAACATTCTTAGAAGTATTGTAAGAGAGAGATCCAAGATTAAACCGAGTCTTGAGCTCGTTCTTCTTCAATCCCTTCTCGAGGACAAAGTCTCGGAGGGCATTGTAGTTCTAATGCCTCAAGAGGTGTACGTTGGAAGCGAGAGGTATAGAGTTGATGCTGTGTTTGGAGGAACGATAGCGTTTGATTACAAGTCCAGTGAGAGAGAGTTCGATCAGGCCGTGGAGAACGCTACAAGCAAGTACTTACCACACCTCAAGAAAGTAGAGTACTTTGTAGTAACAAACTATGATTCATGGCGAATTTACAGAGTTCAGAGGGATCCCAAGATAAAACTTGAGAGGATATACGAAGACGGAGGAAGTGGAGCCGTAAGTGTACTAAAGCAAATAATCACCGATAAAGTGGAGGCCCTGAAAATACCTCCACATCCAGCCTCAATAGAGGCATTGTACACTGTAAACGCAGATAAGTTGATCAAGGAGTTGCGCGAAGTGTTCGATAGTATTAGAGAAAACGATAAAGTAAGACCCCTCTTCGAAGCTTACAAGAAGATCATGAAGCAACTCTATGGTGAAGACAGGTCGGATGGTGAGGACGAATCAGTAGGTGAGGGCTTCTACGCAGACCTCTTCGTCAAACACACCCTCATGCACATGATGGTCATGGCTAGTCTCGCAGCTGCACTGAAACTGGTAGGCGAACCAATCGACCTTTGCAGCGGTGTTCTGCTGACCTTTAATAGTAACAGCTTGGACATAGCACTCCCATACCTTAACTGGTGGAAGATAGCGCATCCAGAGATGAAAGAGGAATACAAGAGCAAGGTGGAGAACGTAGCCGAGGAAGTGGTTGCTAGAGCTCGCCTCGTTGACTGGGAGCTCGGCTCCGGTGAAGATGTCTTTAGAGAGTTATACGAGTTTCTCGTAGAGCCTGAGACCCGCAGGAGAATAGGTGAATACTACACACCGCTGTGGATAGTAGACATGATTCTAAAAGAATTCAAGCTCAAGGGTAAGCTGGTCATGGACCCATTTTGCGGTTCAGGAACATTCCTGGTGAGAGCGTTCTACAGAAAAGTCTATGAGGAAAAGGAAGAGCCGGAGAACGCCTACGAGGAACTAGTAGGGTTCGACGTAAACCCCCTCGCAGTAGCTATCGCTAGGGCTGAGCTGATAATTGCCTTTCGTAGAGTATCAGGAAAAAACCCTCCATCTCCTCCACGCATATACCACACCGACACACTCGCAGCTTGGTACGGTGGAGAAGCCCTCGACCTTAAGGACCCGGAGTACACGAGAGTGGTGAACACGGTCATTAGTCACGTTAATGCAAAGAAAATTGAGCAAGGATCTGCGTTCGCTCGGATGGACCCCCTTCGACTATTAACTTCCCTCTCAAGGATAGAGCAACTGCTCGCACTTGGTATAAAGATCTCCCTGTCCAGCAACGAGGGTTTCGAGAACGAGCTGAAAGATTACCTGCTGAAGAATCTGAGGAATCTGAGAGAGGAAGATCTTCTGGTGCATGTGTTTGAAAAAATAGTAGATGAAACCGATTTTGTTCAGAAGTTGAGCACGTTGGTAAAGAAGTATGGTAACGGTGTCTGGGCTACAACCATAATTTCATCTATCATGCCATCCATGGCCACAGTTCTCAAACCGCACGTGATAATTACCAATCCACCCTGGGTTCCGATGACTAGGTATAAGTCCACTTACATTGAGTCTATCAGGGAAAAAGCCAAAAAAATCCTAAATGACGTGTTGAAGATCGACGCAAAAAGAGTGGCATCCGTTGTCACCGGTTCCGATGTAGCCTGCATGTCCCTTTACAAAGCGCTTGAGATAGCACAAGAGGGCGTTGGATTCGTGATGCCGAGAGAACAGTCGTTCTATGCCAGAAGCCCGATGAGATCTGGCGTTCTTTTAACCTACGCTATTATCGAGAAGATCTGTGGAAGTAGCTTCGAAAAGTGCGATGTTAAGCTAATAGACGTTGACTACGATGCGTTTGGGCATGGAAACTACCCCGCAGTAGTTGTAGTTAAAAAGATCATGGAGAAGATATACTCCGGTGAGATGCGTGCCGGTTAAGCTACTGAGGATCACAGCGGAGACAGCTAGTTCAAGGATTTCAAAGAATAAGACACTAGAAGAAGTAGAGAGTTTATTGAAAATAGAGGAGCTTAAGTCAAGCTACGACGACTACATTGCTCCAATGGTTTCATGGGCTGTGGAAGACTCAGAGAGAATAGCAAGAGAACTAGGTGTTCTAAGAGTTGTTCCAAAAGGAGGCTACATAATGGGTTTATTCGGAGGTGAGAAGAAGAAGGGTAAATCGGGGTACGCAGGACTTATTGTAGAGCAGTACAGTACGAAGAGCGGAATCGTATCCATTAGACTCTGCAACCTCACCAAGTCGTACAACGTACCGATCGACTTAATGAACAGGTATGGTGTTGACATCTACAAAATATACTACAGGGGCCTGGTAAACCCGTTCAGCTGCAGAACTTACAACGTTCTGCTCTCGAAGAGAGGCGATGAAGACCTAAAGAAGTTCCTGAAAACCCTCGTGGAGCTAAATCGAAACGCAATGCCTCAAAGAGACTTCAACTACCTTAATGCCCTAATTACGGAGCTTAAGACATTTATAGATATGTTCGACGAAAATCGCTACTATGTAATATACAGATGTCAGAGGACGTTCTCAGCATGCGTACCAACGGACCTCACGAAAGCAGTATCCGAAAGCCATGTCGCATATCTAGAGTGCGAAAACCAGGACCAAGCCTACTACTACGCGGGTGTGTTGAACTACCTAGCTTATAAGGTTATTGAGATAGGAAGGTCGTTTATAAGAGATCAGTTCGCTAGGCCTGCGATAGCGATCATCGTAGCCGGCTTATCCTGGAAGACCGTACCAGAGGACATTAGAAGAAAGATATCGGATCTCTCCAGTCAACTATCTAGGAAAATAGCGTGGAGCAAGTATTCGAACCAGGAAATCGCCTTTAGGCATCTCGCTTTAAGACCCGAGTTCAAAGAGATTGTGCGTATTCTTGACGGTTATGTCGATAAAGAGAAATTAAAAGACGCATTAAATCTGGTCTCGTCTCCTCAAAAAAATTCTCAAGAAAACGAAGACCGAGAAAGCGTGAAGAATCCACATCCATAAATAATCCCAATCTCCGCCCATATCGCGAGCACTACTGGAGTGTAGTGCGTGGAGGATAGTGGAGGTAATTGCTTCTCACCATAGTGGAGACCTGAACACTGTCGCCGAGGATATCTTCAGAAACCATGGAAGCCAACTGGAGGACGAGTTGAAGAGAATTCTGGGTATCACGGATGACGAGTACAAAGCTATCGTTGAACATGGAACATGGCTCAACGAGCTCGGAGAAGCAAAAGCAGAGGGGGTAGCGGAAGAAAAGATGGAAGAGGAAGAGGAGGGGGAGGAAGTGTATTGAAACCCGGGATCTTGGTCGGTAGTCAAGGAAAACCGCATCAGGTTACCTGACTGATTTTCCACAAAGCATTCACTTGAATACTTTGATAGTATTTATTCACGTGTTTTCGATTAATACCGAGTGCGGGAAGAAACCTCGGAACCGTATCCAAATTTGGATACCATTCACACGATCTGTTATATGGGGCGTGGCAGAAGCATTGATCCCCGGTTTGCACGAGCTTGTGCTTTTGTGCTTCTGCTTTTTAAGCCTCTATGTCTTCTAGTGAGAGGTGCTGGCTTATCGAGGAGGTAGTCCGCGTCCTCGAGGAGTGCATTGACAGAATAGACGAGCTGCAGAGAAGAATAGAGCTCGCGCCGTAGCGGCTACGGTCAAGGCTCTACTGGGTTCACAGAGAACTAGACGAGATCAGATCACTAGTGGTAGAAGCGAGAATGAAGGCTGATGCTACGTGGGTTAAAGCGGTTTAAACAAGACCTGGGTATCCAAATTTGGAAACATGAGATGTTTTGCTAGCTATGTTTTGCCCGGCTCCAAGTTTCAACCTTCTTGGCTTTACCGGGTATTGACAAGTAGTAGAGGATTTGCTCGAGGACATCTTCGCCGTATACTTTTCTAACAGCGTCCAGTAGCTTAAGGTAGAGGTCTGCGGGTAAGGAGGACTTTGCCCGGTTGCACCTGTTGCAGACTACTGCTATGTTTCCCGCACTGTTGTCCCCACCGAGCTTCAGTGGGATCCTGTGGTCTATTGTCCAGAGGTCTGGGTCGTCAGGACTCCCTTCAAGCTTCAATTGCCTGCCGCAGTACTCACATCTAAACCCGTTCCGGTAAGACTCGAGAACCCTGCTCCACCACTCGGAGAGAACCGGTGGCTTGACCCCGTAGTCCCTTGACTTAGCGTCGTGGTTTTCAAACCTCCTCAGAAAACCCCTGTGGAGGGGTTCAACGCCCATGCTCTACTCGCCCAACAGCTTCTCAACGACATCTTTGACGTCCTGGTTTTTATCCTTGAACTTCTCTAGGCTAAAGCCGTTGAACTTCCTGCTCCTCGCGCTCCTGATAACCGAGCGTATCCACGAGTCGTAGACCTTGCTGCACTTCCCGTGGTTTCTGCAACTGTTCTCCAGGAACTCTCTGCACACCTCGAGAACCTCGTCCTCGCTCTTGTTAACGATGTTGACTAAGTACGGTATTAACACGTATAGTATGAACCTTTTGCGCCCATCCGGCAGACCGGATTCAACCACTTCCCAAACCCAGGAGCTCTCGTGCTTAGTAGAAGCGATGATCTTGGGTTTAACGACCTGGGGAACTACTATCTTGACTGGTCTAACGCTAGCTGGGTCAAGAGGCTTGAGCTCCCTCCAGCTGAAGTCCCCCCAGGAGAACTCTCTCGGGTAGATGACTCTGCAGAACCTAGCATCGTTCTCCTTGACGTTGTAGGTTAAGGGTACTCTATCAACGCGGTTCCATTGAAGCATGTTTACATCCACGAGCTTCCTTGTTTCAAGGGGTATCTCGCCGTAGAGGTGCTTCCACAGCAACTGGTAGCCCTCCCAGTCCACGGGCTTAGATAATGGTACAACAACGTGTGCACCCTTGAAGCCAGTCTCGAACACGATCGGTGTCGCTTTGTACTTCGTGCTGATGTACTGGGCAAACCCGAGGGCTTCCACAACCGCGTTAGTTGGGTTGTCTTCGCTGTCGAAGTCGAAGCTGAGGCGATCGTACAGCATCTTATCAACTACAGGAGCCGTCTCCCCATGCTCCGATAGAAAACCAACCCCCATGTAGATGTTCCGCTCCTTGAGCCTTCTCAGTGATTTAACATATGTAGATAGGTAGGCGTCCAAGCCGTGGAGCCAGACAACCCCCCTGTCCTTAACCCTACTACTAGCAGGATCCCCCCTGCAGATGAACAACTCACGATCCTCCGCCAACCCCGTAGGACCCCTAAAGTACTCCCTCAGATACTCTATGAAATCAAGCTTGCCCATACTGTATAACACCTGTACATCTCATGAAACGCTGTAATGTGAACAGTAGCGAAAAGTTTATAAACTCTGCAATTACTGATTTTTGAGTCTTTACCCCGTATAGGGGGGTGGTTTTGCAGAGGGGTGGGGTATAGGGGGTAAAGAGTTGAAACTCAGTAATTGCAATCATGGCAGACCCCTATTTACAGACCTCTTGGTGTTTCAAGACGCCCCGTCAGCTCGAGTGCTTTGTCGTAGTTCTTTATTTTAACACTGAAGTAGACGTTTTTACCTCTCCCCAGAATCCGAGTAGACCCGCTTCTGATCGGGAAGTACCGTGTCAAGCTCTTGGTGAAGTCCTTCTGCTCTAGCACGGGTGGCTCGTATCCTTCGTCATTCAATACATCAACGTACTTCTTGTAGAGCTGGTACAGGTCCGACTTTACTACTACGCCTTTGGGATCCAGCTCTATGATTCCGTCGTCAAGCATTCTCTTCACGACTCTGTAGACTGGGTTAGCTCTGCTCAACCACTCTTCTCTAACGTCTTCGACACCTGACTCCGAGAACGCTTTTCTCTCGAGGACTAATCGGAAGGCGTGTAGCGCCAGCAGTATGATTACTTCAATCTCATCGGGCGTGAACGTTCTCTCGAAAAATGTGGGGTCTGGGTCGAATCTGTTCGGGAACTCTATCACTATCCATCTCCTCCAATACGCGTATGTATCCTCTGTGATCTGTGGGAGCTCATTCGCTGCGAATATCATCTTCGCGTAGTTGTATGCGTTAAAAGAATCTCTGAACTTCCGCTCCATCCTGACCAAGTCCTCGCCCGTCAGCATCTTGAACAGCGTTGGTTCGAACGCCCTCTTCGGGGGCTCGCTCGAGATGTTAGCCAGTTTGTTGTAGAGATCCGCCGCGGCGAAGCGGTTTATCAGCGGGTCCAGATCCGATAAGCTCACGTTTGACACGTTTGCCTTCGACAGTATTGTCTCAATAAGTTTCAGGTAAGTTGATTTCCCATTGGAGCCCTCTCCAACGAGCAGGATTGCCTTGTGGAAGGGGTAGTCGTGCGGGTACAAAGTATATCCTATTATTTCTAGTAGTAATACTACTCTTGGATAAGCATCCTTCTCGTCCTCGCCAGGCTTCTTAACCCAGTTCAGGAACGCCTTGAAGCTTTTTGGTGCTAGCGCCTTGAACAACTCAACTAGATCATTGATGTCTTTGGGGGGCACGTACTTGAGCAATCCTTCTCGGGCTTTCTTCAGTATGTCGGGCTTCAGCTCCCACGGTACCTTGTGTGTAACAATTAAATCTGGGCTTGGCTCCATAAGTGATTTCTCTATATCCTTTGTCTCTAGGAATTGGTCCCAGCAGAATACTTTGTTCTTAAACAGTAGGCAACGCCTGGCAGGGCTGTAGTACTCCATTGTCCTCATCTCTATGTTCTTGACAACAAGGCCAGCAACGGTCGGAGCCAGTTGCATTTCCAATAATCCGCTGTCTGCAACGACCTTCGTCAGCTCGTTCTTCAGCGTTTCCTCGCACTCCCGGTAGTAGCCTCCATCGTAGCAGTAGATCCCCAGGACAACCTCCCTGGCTCCCTCGTATATGTAGAACGTCTTAACGATCCTCGTGTCCAGGACCTTCTTCGTGAGAGAGTAGAGCAGTACGTTGAACTCCCTCGGCATTCTCGGAACCATTCTATCGTCCAAAATCCTCGCGGCTTTGGCTCTCTCAACTAGCTCGTACTGCTCAACGAGCTCGTTGTAGTTGTTTATAACCTTCACCAACTCGTTGCATATGTCAACTCCGTCGACAACTATCTGAGTAATGGAGCAATTCACATTACTATATATGACGTAGCCGCCAGCAACGCCGTCCCCATTGATCACGGTTACCTTAACTGTCCTATCCTTCGAGAACCTCAGAACAACGTAGGCGTTCCCGAGCTTGAACCAGCCCTCGTTTCGCGCGAGAACCAGGGGCCTCAGCTCCTTGACCTCGACGCCAACGATTGCTTTATTATCCTCTCTACCGGAGTTTACCATAGAGCACGCCCCGCACTGTTTCTACATCTTTCTCATCCAGGAGCACAAGCTCCCCGAGACGCTGACCGATAGCCCGCCCACTCGCTTTTTAAGCCCGGATTCATCTGTTGGAGGCTTATCGGGGTTCACGCGGGCACACCTTTCCACCTTTTTCACTGTTTTTCGTCAAAGCGCAACCCTGTAAAAAGGTGTAGTTTTAAAAACAGCTGTAGTGTGAAGCCTACTCCGCCGGCTCGATCATCACTACGTAGGCTTTGTTCACGTAGATGCACCTGCCGCCGGCAACCTGCATCTTCAGCCAGTACTTGGATGTTTCAGCTTTGCCAACTATAGTAGTACCATTATGCAGAAGCACCTTCACAGCTCTCCCATCGTACTCGTGGTCGAACTCGGGTCTCCGGGGCTCCTTCCCGGGCTTCTTCTCAGTGTTTCCAAATTTGGATACAGGCTCGGTTCAAGCTCGCTGAGGAGCGCGATGATCTCAGCGAGCCGCTCGATCCTCGGCCCAAGCCTCTTGATCTCCTCTTCCCGCTTCTCTGGGCTGAGCCTCTTCAAGTATTTCTCAATGTTCTCTAATGTTTTCACAGCTAGCTCGGCGAGCTTCTCAGCTTCAACAATATTACTCAGCCTCAGCGATATGCCATGGTATGGTAGCGTGTGGGTCTTAGTAACGTATATGTATCCCTCGCTACCAATACTACACTTCTTTGTCCTCAGCTTGCCTGTAGCTGGGTCTCTGTATTTATGCAGGACAAAGTAGTAGACTTGCGTGCCGGATTTAAGCTCCCTTTCATCGATGATCAAGTAGCCGGGTGCCCCGCAGCGAGGACACGCATCAATCTTCACATTCAACCCCTCAGCCGGAGACACTGCCTTTAAAAACCGAGCGCTTCTCATCCTCGATCAACAGCGCATTGGACCCTGCCTCCAGCTCCTCTAGTGACCTTGACAGCTTCTCAAGTGCTCCCTCTTGTGTCTTAGACTTCTCCACAACGTAGATGACTTGTTTAAATCTATTCATTTTAGACTTGAGGGATTATAGTTGTTTAATGTTGTCACCATTGATTACTAGTCGTTAAGGGATTTATAAAATTACCTGTTGTAGCTAGTTGTTAAGCCACACTACGTTTATAACTGTTTGTTGATATAAACGGAGGTGGGTGAGGCTTTGCCGATAGAAGTCGTCAAGCTACAGGCTAGGAAGCTCAAGCCCTCTGGAACACAGTATGTTGCTACAGTGCCCTCTATACTGGTTAAAGAACTCGGCTGGGAGAAAGGAGACTTCCTCATAGCGAGAGTGCTAGAACTAGAGATAGAGGGGAAGAGACGGAAAGCCCTAATATATTACAAAGCGGAATAGACTGCCCATGTTGAGAGTGTAAATCATGTGTAATGACACTAAACATCAAGAAGTTACCATAGACCAATGTAAGGAAATAGTAAAAGAAACTAAGGAGCTTATAATTGCAATGGGATCTATTTCTGGTGGAGCTATCGGTATACTTATAGCAATAATGGCTTTTATTATTTCATTGGTAAGTTCGGTGTATCGCTATTCAACTACAACTTACTACAACCACCGACAGATACGACAACATTCATTATATTGTTAATAATTGCATTTTTATTAGTAAGATTTATTGCATTATGGATTGTAAGAAAAATCATGGGGCTGAGCATTTTCAAGGAGGTTTTTTATCTCTTCTCACACTAAGAGAAATACTCGTGAAGCGTAAAGGGATCCTTGAGTGCTGTAAAGCCGCTCTATGTAGAGAGCCAGCCAATGATCCGCTACGCAACGATGTCGATGAGTTGTTAAATGCCATAAAAGAGCTTGAACGAAAATATTACTGAACTGTTCAATTTATAAAGTTGTGAAATCATTATCAGGGAATCTCAATGGACGCTAAAACCGCCCCTGAAAAGATGAGAGAGAAGAAAATACTTTATGCTGTTAGAACTCCTCAGGGCGAATGGGTTAGTGTTTACAAACCAGCTATGCTTAGAGCACACGTAGATGATAGAGAGAACGCAATATTGCTTGACTCTAGGCTTCTACTTGGAAGCCCGGACGAACAACCGTGTTACCTTGGAATCGTGGACTGCACAGATAAGGGAACCCACATTTACACGTTCCTAGAGAAACTAGACAAAATCCTAATATACCCAAGGTATAAGACCATTGAAGAAAGACCAGATCCGGATGGTGACCGACTAGTGATAGAGCGGTTTGACGGTGTTAGATTCCGCATAGAACCAGGCGCGCTATTAAACGTCATAGCTAACATCGAAGCGAATCCGGGCATAACTCTCGGAGACCTACATGGAATAATAGCGACCATTTACGCCCGCGACGTTCCCGGATTCTTTGGTGAGACGGAGGAGGCTTTGAGGAAAAACTTTGCTATTGCCGTGGGCCTGGCCATGGATGTGGGTTTTCTGTATTACGAAGCAGATCTGGTTGAACTCAAATTTCTCTAACTGCGGAGAACAACACGCCTAATTCTCCTCGATGCACTATCTACATAAGTACCCTTGGTTTCATGCGTATCAGCAACTGCTCTCTCTATCTTTATTCCTAGCTCTCTTTCTACATGATACTTTAACCCCTCCTTGAAATGTTGAGCGTAGGCTCTTGTGTTTGTCTTCAATTGTCTCCAGCTTAGCCCTGCCTGGTCTTTTGTGAACTCTTTAAGGCTCTCCCATCTTGGTCTTACTAGTTCTCGTTTTACTTCTTGCTCTATACGTTTAGCTTTCTCGGCTCCTTCAAGTGTGTATGCTATGCCCGGTCCTAGCGCCTGAACCTCTCTCACCGACTCGGCTACTTCTCGTTTTAGACTTGCCTCAGCTCCAGCGTGCTTGATGAGCCCGGGCCTAATTATCGGCGCTGGCTTCGAGACGTCAACCAGTACCTCTGCTACCCTCGCGCCTTCAATCCGTGGCTTCGAAGTTGTCGGTGTTTCCAATTTTGGATACAAGCCAGTTGCTCTCTTAGGTGTTGCCGAGACTGCCGGTGCCCTCAGCTTTATCGTAGAGGGTGCTACTACCGTGGCTCCTTGGAAGCTGGTAATCGCTGTAGCCCCCGCTTCTCTCCTACCCATCGCTCTCCCAACTGTCCCGCCAAGAGTAGCTAGTCCCCCTCTAACTGCTCCTGCCATGCCCCCCAGCGCCCCGCTTCCAAATACCCCCAGCATTGAGGGTAGCGCACCAACTATCAAGGGGTAAAGTATTCCGAAGACTATGTCCTGCCCGGGTATAACCTTGTTTAGCACTACTAGGAATACTGCAGCTAGTGGCCCCGCGAGCATTAACCCTGCGAGAATCGCTACCATGTGCCTGACCACGCCTCTTAGACTCGGGTGCAAATAGCTTACGGCTAGTAGCGGCGAGGCAGCTACTAGTGTTATTATTAAAATATATCTCGCGTACACTACAGTACTTGCTAAAAAGAGCGTTACAGCCATGAAAGCAGCGTATTGCGCCATAAAGGGCACGAAGTAGCCTATAACCACTCCGAGCGCTATCTGCAGCATTATCCACGCGAAGACCCAGCCTATAGCTATTCTACTCACTAGCTGGTAGGATACTGCGTTGAGGACCTGAGCCGTAGCGTTGTAGACGTAAGGTGCGAGGAGAGCTAGTGCAACTACGGTAACACTTTCTTTCAGGGACTGCACCAGCCCTCCAGCTACATCCTCTCCCCCAACAACTCTCCACGCTAAATTAAACGCGAGGAACAATCCGAGAGCGCCCATTGAGGCGCTTAGTATGAAATTGTATAGATCGTGGAGGTCGCCGCTCGTTGGGAACAGGGGGCACTCTACTAGCTTCTGCAAATCAATTGCCGGCACTACGGCTGATACGAGCTCGTAGAACCCGCACAGCAGGCTGAAGGGCCAAGGTAGTGGACAGTAGTCCTGGTTCTGCACTGTAACCGCTAATATGTTAAACCCTACCCTCCCCTTTACATCTGCAACATCTACTTTAATTGTAAAAGAGTCCGCTGGCTTCTCCTCCGGCAAGTCGTACCTCTTCGTGAAAGATATGTTCGCGCTCGTTGAGCCTGCGCTACTTTCTCCATCTCCCCAGTCAACGCTAACGTAGTAAGGCGGGTCTCCACCAGCTGGGATAACCGCTATCTTGAGCTCCTCGTTGTTCTTGAGCATAGTTGTCGATGGGACAGCCGTGACAGATATCGCTCCACTGGGGCCTACTTCCACGCCAGTAGCTAGCGATGCCGCGAAGAAGCCTATGCCAACAATTAATAGCGCACCTATTAGAGACTGAGAGCCCTCGTGCGTCTTCCCAATAGCTAAGTATACAGCAGCGCACGCTAGTAGCGCGCCTGCTATTGCGTAGAAAACCCAGCCGTATGGAGCCGGCGGCTCTGCGCCCCCGTAGAGTGCTTGGACTAGTCCCCACCCAAAGGCAACAACGAGCACTGCGGATAGACCGCCTGCAATGAATCTACTGTAGTCTTCTCTGCCCAGCGCTCTGAGTATCACTCCATATATAAAGCTGCTCAGCCCACACGCAGAGGCGATCCACAGCCCATACGAAATCAGCTCCCATATGTCAGCCACTATCAATTCCCGTGAGTATTTTCGGCTTTAAAACGCGAAGAGGGTCTGGCGCAAAGCAGTCTGACCTTTTGTCCTGTAAAGCTTCTTTTAACATTTTCTCGCACGTTCAGGCAGCGAACCGGGTATCCTGCCCAGCCCCCCAGGGAGCTCGAGTAGCTAATCCTGGAATTACTGTAGCCCCTCATCCGTGCAAGTTCCTTTGTCTCTAGAATATTACCGGAATAAAGGAACAGCTAACAGCGCTCGTGCCCGCTTCCCCCATGCTTCCTGCCCCTCTCTTTGCTTATTTAGAAACACGCTTCTTCAAGCACCTTTAACAAGAACGAGGTAGCTTCTTCACCGTAGAGCTTCCTTGCTGTGCTGAGAGCTTTCCATCTATCGCGCACTAGTAGCTCTTCGAATTCAGCGCGGTGCTCGATCCTAGCAACGAGGGATAAGGCGTAATACAGTCCAGGCATTCTAGCCTTCAAGTACACCTCAATGCACTCTTCAAGGCTCATCTACTGCACCGTAGTGGAGAAGAGTTCGAGCTCCTCTTGCGTGGGCAACACCTGCAGAGTTATCCTCTTCCTACTCGCTTTGAGGATGCCGCTCCCCACTCGGGCGCTCACTAGGTAGTCTGCTTCAGCGCTTGAGAGCTTGTATATTTCTCTAACTGCATCTCTCCCCTGGGGCTCCTGCCTCAATAGTAGAACTGTAGAGCTTTGCTCTAGTATTGCTCTCCCTTGGGGCGACCTGGCTAGATCTTCGGCTCTCTGTGATATGTAGATGAACGCGACGCCGTGCTTGCGCCCTCTGCGCGCTGTGTCTTCAAACAAGTTGATAATAGAGGGCGTCTCCATGAAGAGCCACGCTTCGTCGACAAAGAAAACTGATCTCTGGGCCCTCGTTAGCAACTTGCTGTAGGCGTACGCAGATATCAGCGCGGATATGAGTACTTTTAGCCTCTTGCTACGGACATTCCTAAGCCCAAAGATCGTTGAGCCGCCTAAAGGGGGCGGATTTCCCTCGTATACCAGCAAGTCCGGTGGAACTGTAGCTCCTTGAAGATACCTCGCTAGCTCGGAGTCTTTCACGCTGCTGGCGAATTCTGTTACATCATCCAAGAAGTCTGCGCTCAAGAAGAGCTCTTTACGTAGAACACCCTGTAGGCGCTCCGGTACTCCGTATATCTCAGCGAGTACATCCGAGACCTGCGATATCTCGAGCGCTCCCTCTCTCATTAGCTTAATTGGGTCTAAACCGAGCCCCTGGTTCTCTCCTATCTCTACTGCTTGAGCACCGAAATGCCGGGCTACTCTTGTGTACTCTGATTCAGGGTCTACTCCTACGTACACTATTTTGCGGTCTAGCTCGCGCAGTCTCTTCAAGTAAACTTTAGCAGTTACTGACTTGCCGCTGCCCGTCACGCCCGCTACCACGAAGTTCAAGTTATGCTTGGACCACACGTCTATGAGAACTGGTGAGCCAGTGCCGCTTACACCCAAGAAGACGCCGTTAACGTCTTGTAGCTCCTCATCCACTAGGGGGAATAGCGCCTTTAGGCTCTCGCCGTCCGCGTAGCGCTTTTCAACGCAGAGAAGCGGGCAGGGGTTTAGCCTGTACAGGTCTTCCTGTATAGGCGGGGCCTCAGCTTCTAAGCCAAAGCCCTTAAGTGCTACCCTAACTGCCCTCTCCCTAGTTGCTAGCTCTTCAACGCTATACGCAGATATCGTTATCAACAAGTAGTGCTCGAAGAGCGACGAGCCCGCTAACACGCGCGTCGCGAGCTCCTCTAGCGCTCCAGCCTCCCATGCATCCTCTACTCTACCGCTAGCAGACGTCAAGCGCCTCTTCCTAGCAAGCTCTGCCGTTGAAACAGCTCTACTGCGCTCTACTTCTCTGAACACAAGCGCTATTTCGGACGCTTCGCTAAACAGCGTATACAGAAAGCCCTCGGGCAGTAGGGCAGGGAACTTGTAAGCAGCTAGCACTCTCGCGTACTGACCTCCATCGAGGAGGAGAGTATATGGATTGACCAGCCTCTTGATCTGCGGTCTGTCCACCTCTTTCACTTTCTCTGCGTTGAAGTGTAGCACTTGGCTCCCTCTTTCCGCCCTCAAGTAGAACTCAGTCTTAACTACGGCGAATTCGTACCCAGAGTACTTGAACGAGCTGGGGATCCTCCTAACTAGGACAGCACCTCGCTTCACGGCCCCTAGCAGGGCGCTGAATTCAGATAAAACGGAGTCCCTCTCCTCGTAGGACAGTATCGCGAAGCTCACTCCTTGAAGCCTGTACCACTCATATCCTCTGCTTTTATTAACTCCCCTCAACCAGCTTCCCACTAGTTGCGCTTGTGCTTTAAAAGCAGGCTATTATCAATGGGCGAGACCCCATGGCATCTAGCTTTGTCGCCGGAATAGCATTAGCCCTCGTAGTCCTTACAGGTGGAGCCGCGCTGTTTCAGCACGCGAGAAGCAACGTGGAGCGAGTAGCTTCAATGAGGATTGCAGGCGCATTGCCGGTCACAGCAATCGCGCTGCGGTTTAACTCAACTCATAACGCAGTAATTGCAGTAAATTACGGCAGTGCGCCGAGAGCAGAAGCAACAGTAATCTGCGGAGAAAGCCGCGTGAAAGTAGGCGCTCTGGGCCCTGGAGAGTGCAAAGTCCTCTACGTAGCGCCCTCGAACGCCACTTGCGCTTACGCGGACAGCGAGGGGATACTACCCGTGAAGAAGTTCGGGGAGTGAGAGCGTGAGGGGGCAGGCAGAGGCTGTTGGGGCAATTGTCATATCCGCGCTAATACTGCTGGGCCTTGTTGCCTACAGCCTCGTTACGAGGTCTGCTTCAAGGCAGTTGCAGGAGGCATCGGAGATAGCACAGCTCGACGCGGCTAGAAGGGCCGAGCAGCTCTACTTCTACTACTCCAACGGCGCGATATACGCGCGCTCTACAGTGGGCTCAAGGGTTTTGTACATTGCTTCCTACAACGAGGACGGAGTTATATATGAAGGCCGCGAGAGCTTGTTCGTAGCTCTGAATTGGACGCAACTTGTAGCCGATAGATCAACTGCAGAGGCCGTGAAGAGCGGACGGGCTCACCTCGTGGCTGTCACATCGCTCGGCAACGTTTTCACTTGGGACCCCTATGGAGGGGTTGCCCAGCTGCTCGATCATCTTCGAGACTCCCTTTCGAGACCGCGCGTAGCGGTCCTCCCAGTTGGTTTCAAGATGTTCGTCGGCTCTTCAGCCTCCGCAGACGCCTTAGTTAGCGGTCCATCTATATACCCCTATGCGCAGTTCGGCGCCAACAACGTGGACATTTTCGCCACGTCAACTGGCGTGCCATACTGCGCCTTCTCTGCGCTGACGTACAACAGGAGCAGCGGATCGCTGAGCGGCTGCGGGAAAACAGTTTCGTACGCAGTCCAGAACGACTCTGTGACTATTGTCTCAGGAGGCGGCTACGCGCAAGTGTACAGAGTCGTGAGGGCGTCCGGTGCAGATATCGTCTCGCTCTCCGCGCACTTTTCCGTGAGCTCGTCTGCTAGCGTGAGCTTCGTGCCCGTAGTATATGTATACGACGCGAGCTACGACATTTCGTCCCCTGTCACTACCTACAATTCAGTGGGGGCTTACACTGGTGGCGCCACAATACTCTACCACGCTGAGAACTACAGGCCCTCCTCGTGGCTAGCCAGAGTAAAGCTCGAGGAGGGGCCAGTGAGCGCTAAGTCTTGGAGCAAAACCTACTGCGTGAACGCTAGCCTAGCAGACC
This sequence comes from Desulfurococcaceae archaeon, assembly GCA_038888155.1. Lineage (GTDB taxonomy): Archaea > Thermoproteota > Thermoprotei_A > Sulfolobales > Desulfurococcaceae > UBA285. The sequence continues at coordinate 275,808 of JAWAJB010000001.1, read as the reverse complement.
TCGCCCTGAGCGAGGCCTACATACTAGTCGGCATCGAGGCTCTCGCGGGGTCGCTCTCTGCAACAGTTTCTCTTGCCGCTGAAGCAGTTAGTCCCTAGCAACTCGAGGTCTCTCGCCTATGAAATCTTAAAGGTAAGGGGGGTAGACCAATTAAGCGCAATTGGGAGTTCAACTACCCGCTTGCTTATAAGCTACGCATTTGAAAACGGGGAAGGGCGTGGTTGAGTTCGAGAGTAGGCAGCGTAAGTTCATATCAATTGGGGATATTGGCATCTTAAACGAGCGCGTTTTCGGTCTGTTTCGAGTCAAACACTTGCTGTATTTTTTCCCTGCAATAATCCTCTTATGGGGCGGGCTGCGCGGAGTGCCCGCTCCACTAGCTCTTGGGTGTGCTGCTGGGATCACGGGCATACTGTCATCGCTCTTCTCGCGCGGCTCAATGAGCTTTGAGGCAAAATCGCTTTCGTTGCTCCTATCGCTATTCTGCGCCTTAGTGCGACCAAGGCGGAGGAGCGAAAACGAGTAGGTGACTTCAGGCGTGAGGATCAGGCTACCATACAGCGTGAAATCTCATTTAGAGCTACCGCTATTAGATTACGAGCCCACTTTAAGTCCCTACGACATGGAGTCAGTTGTTCTAAAAGGGTTAGCGTTACACCCAAAGATCACAGCTACAGGAGTCCACGGCTCGGCGTGGGTAGAGAAAGCAGAAGGCTGTGAGAGCGCAGTCTACATCAATAGGGATGAACACCTCTGCGGCGCCCTAGCGGGCTTCTCTCACGAAGAGCACGGTCTAGCGCTCGTGAAAACTGCTAAAGGCTACGCTGTTGAATTCGGAGATGGAGTAAAGCTCTTTGGCGGCGAAGCTGTTTACTCGCAGGTACCAGGAGCCTTGATTGTCGCTCTCTACGATCCGCCCTGGACTCACGTAGCTACATCATCTTACAGCGGCGCGCAACAGCTCGAGAGGGCGTTTAAGGGCAGGCCAGTAAAGGCTGCAGTTGGATATAGGTCATACAGCGTTGTCTTCAGTAACGGCAGGACCGTCCTAGTCACTGAGGATAGGATCTTCGAAGCGGGATTTCCCCTAGAGGCCGTCGCGCTCGTTAACAGCGTGCTCTTGGCTAGGAGCAGTGGCTGGCTCGTGTGGATGGAGCCAGATATCCCAAGGCCCACTATTCTACTCAGGGATGCGAGCGCGGAGTTCACTGGATTCCACCAGTCTTTACCCGTCTTTAAGGTACAAAACAAATTGCACAGGCTCGAGGGAGGAGCGCTAGTAGAATTAAACGTTAGCCTTCCCGCGAAAGCTTTAGTCACTGCGAGCGACTTCATTGTAGTAGACTCAGGTGAAGCTCTATCCGTCCACGATGTAAGCTTAAAGCCCGCGATTAATGCGCAGAAGGATAGCGCTTCTCGGTGCTGGAGCACTGAGGGCAAGGTATTCTGCTGCACGATGGGCATGTGCGGAGTAATCGAGCCAGTGCATTCCTTCATATACTTAGACTCCCCAAGCGACTCCGCGAAAGAGCAACACGCAGTTAGAGTTGCTCCTGAGGTCCCAGCCCTAGTTACATATAACACGACTCGCCGCGTTAAACTGGGAAGCTCGCTAGAGATAGTAAATGAAGAGGCTAGCGTCTTAGAGCCCTGCTATTTTAACGTCGAAATTCGTCACATCCTGGGCTCGATTGGAGCGTCCATTGAGAGCCCAGCATCGAAGGTAGAAGTAAATGCTTATGCCAAGGCATTCACTAGCACAGGGGTGCACGAGTGCGGCGGTCTATCCCTCCTAGAGCTAGACGTAAAAGAGGTAAAAGCACCAAGCAGAGTTAAGGTCCTGGTTGAGGGTAAAGAGGTGAGAGCGGGCAAAAACTCTATTTGCATGGGCGAAGTGCCAGCGAGCATTGAGCCAGTTGCTGTTGACTCCGTCGCTGGGACCTCCAAGAAGCTTATCCCCCTAAAAGTAGAGGTTGTAGAGATCCCCGAGCCCGCGCTAAGCGTGAACGTAGAGCACGGGGGAGACTACAGCTTCATTAGGATAAACACTAGCGCTGAGAAAGCCCTTTCCCGCCTCATTTGCAGAAACGGGGCGTTAGAGCTCTCGGCGCTGGGGTCTACTGTTAGAAACTGCATTACTCCCGCTCGCGTAGAAGTAGAGCTTAAGCACAAAGGCTTCATCTATAGGCGTAGAGAGGACGTAGTCGTAAGGGGCCTTATGGACTACATTCTAGCCCACACCAGTGCGGGCTTTCACGAATACCGCGAAGGAGGCTTCATAGCTAGATACATTGTGCCCTCAATCCCTGAGACAAACCCGCTGTGGGGATTTAAAGTAGCGGTTGGCATAGCTAACGCCGTTATTAAGTTCAAGTCAAAAGTGCTCGGTAGGTTAGTAGTCTACAGTGGTCAGGGCGCTAAGGGCTGTGTTGTTAGGCCCGGGTTGAACGATGTTTCAGCGCCGCTCTCCAGTGCATTCTACCTCGTACTTGACGCTGGCTTCAACAGATATGTCTACAAGCTAGAGCTACCCATTCAAGAGCAACTAAAAGCAGCCGAGGCACACGCCCTATCCCTATACAACGCGCTGAATAAGTGGCTTAAGTGAGCGCGCTCCGCCTATTAACTTGGGCGCTAGTCTCCACAATAGATCCAGGAATAGCTATTTCAGCGCTTCTCGGGAAAAGTCTCTCCATCAGCTTTTCTAAATTTTAGGACTGACAGATCTAGCGTTAAGCGATACGAGAAAAATATTATTAAGGCTACTTAGTGCCTGCCCTCCACGACCCATGTAGCTTCTCCACTCTGCTCTTGATCCTCCTAAAAGTAGACTCCGATATCACTGCCCCGAGCTCACTGTATTTTGGGACTTCGCCGCGGGATAGCGAATAAAGCGCGTAAGCTAATACCAACCTCCCTCGGAGCGTCATCCCGCTCGTTAAACCCCTCGCGTCGAGCTCCTCAACTATACTCGCGAGCTTGTCCAGTAGCCCTTTCTCGGCAAAGAATCTCTCCGCCTTAGCGCTCCTCTCGTGCTTCAGCGATTTTATCATCCTTTCGCTGAACACCTTCTCGTAGTCAACTAAGTATCCGCGCGCTTCGTAGTTTGCCAGCTCCCTGTACCGCTCTACAAGCCTTCGCAACTTCGCCTTTGGCTTCCTAGCCCTCTTACCTCTTCTTTCAAGTGCGCCCGCCCGCGCTATCTTGGGCGGAGAGCAGTCGTAAATCCTCTCAACAACTTCGCCAGTTTCAGCGTCTATGACGTAGCCCTCCGCGTAATCATATACTAGCTTGCGCTCCTTCACTTCGCTCGCCTCGAGGAGGTCTCCCTGCCCCTCGAGATGCCAGATCTTGCTGGGAGCGCACCGTTGCCGGCTCGCCTAGAGTCCCGGTCTCTCCTTCCGCCCTGTCCTCCACATTCAACACCATTTATATATTGTCATAAACACGGTTTTTAAACTTTACGTTAATACGTAAAGTCATAAAATAGTCAAAATATGGTATTAATATATATGCACTTATGTAATAATGGTGGAGCGTTTATGCAGAGAAACGTTGAAGCGTTTAAGAGAATGCTAGAAGTGCTAAAGGCGTGCGACGGCGAGTCCTCAATAAGCGACATTGCCGAGAAGCTGAGAATAAGAGTAGCCACTATAAGCGACTACATAAGCGCCTTAGAGGAGCTAGGGCTTGTGGAAGTTAAGGCGGTTAAAGCTCCCTTTGTTAAAAAAGTGTGTGCAAAAACAGAGAGGGGCGAGTGCTTGCTCACGTGCTTCTCATAGGTTCCGGAACTCCTCTATGAGTATTTCCTCGATTGAGGCCTTAATTTTTTCAATTTCCTCGAGGGCGCACTCAACTCCCCTATCCCTGCAGTTCTTAGATATCCTCCTCTGCACGTAGCTCAGCAGAACCATTGCGTGCGCTTGATCGCATACGCTCACTCAAATCACCGCATTCTTGCTGGGGCAATTTATGCCTGCGACTTAAGCGAAACTTTTCCCCTAATTTATTTGTAGAGAGTTGTGGAAACGCGCCTACACAATATTTAAACATTTCTTTAAAACTCGCAAAAGCGCAAAAATGTCTACAGGGGCTCGCAGGACAGAGCTCCATTAAGTTGCGAGACCCTAAGCGGGATAATAAGGGAGTAAAAACCAGGTCTTAATTTTCAGTCTGAAGCCCATTTAGCGCTGTGAACTCCTTCACTTTTGTAGCGATGCAGCAACAGCCGCGTATGCATCAATGAGCCCGCTACCGTACATTTCATCGTAGCCCTCTTCGCCTAAGTCAATTGCCGTGCTCTTAATTAGCTCGCTTACGTCCTCGGGCGTCAACTTAGATAGCCCAGCAGCTACTCTCAGCGCCTGAACGAGGGCTACTGCCCCAGACACGTGCGGGCAAGCCATAGAGGTGCCGCTGAGGGAGCGATATCCTCCGTTCTTGTATGTGCTGTATATTTTTACGCCTGGGGCAACTACGTCGGGGTACCTGTTGCTCCAAGAAGCTAGAGTGTAGTTCGAGTCTACGGCGCCAACAGCTATTACCTCTGGGTAGTTGGCTGGGTAGCTTGGGTTGGGAGCTCCCTCGTTTCCTGCAGCAGCCACTAAAACAGCCCCGCTTTCATACGCGTACTTAACTGCATCCTGTAGAATTTGTGAAGCTGGACCACCGAGCGACATGGATATTACATCTGCATCGTCCTCTGTGCCAACCACGTTATCTGGTCCCTTTGCGGCCTCTACAATTCCCTTAGCCACGTCGCTCACGTACCCCGAGCCAGATGCGTCTAGAACTCTAACAGCGTACAAGCTAGTCTTTGGAGCTACGCCGACAACTCCAATGCTGTTCAGCCTCGCGGCAATTATTCCAGCTACGTGCGTTCCATGCCCGTTGGGATCAGCGCAGTTCTTCAGGTTTGTGCCCCTGTAGTACGTCTTGCTGTTTCTCAGCGAAACTATGCAGTACGCGACAGACCCCTGGAGGTCTTTGTGAGCGTAGTCAATGCCAGTGTCTACAACAGCGACTTGAACGCCAGCTCCATGTGCGGCGTCCCCATAAATTAAATAGTACTCTCCCCAAACATCAGTTGCATTCACTGCTTCAATATTCCACTGAACTTCTCCAAGGGCTTTAACTGGTTTATCCTCTTCAACGTATCTAACGAACGGCAACTTAGCTACATGATATAATGCCGTAGCAGGAACATCTGCCACTACTGCCCTTATCTCGGGGATCTCCGCGCTTAATGCACCGAGGGCCGAGAGCGCCTTTAGCGCTTGGTTGTAGTCCAGCTCGTTCTTAATGCCTATAACAACGCGGACAGTTGAGCTGTTGTAGGCCTGCGCTGGGGCTACACCCAGCGAGAGGAGAACTAGCGCCAGTATTATTAACGCAGGTGTGAAATTCTTCAATGTAACACCGAGTTGAGATTTTCGCTTAGCACCTTAATAACGATATCTGTTTCTCCCATCTCTCTAATTTAAGCAACCTAGATCAACACCCCCCATTGGGACTTAGGCAGGCGGGCTCAAGCGGCTATCCCCCAAATGAAAATATGCCTCCTTCCACCAAGTGCGGTCAAAGCCAGTGGGCCATTACGTGCATTTTTGCCCGTGCGTTCTTCCTAGCCATTTGCCCTTAGATTCATCGTTGAGCTAGGCCCTTCAGGCGCTCGGGGCAGGCAGTTTTCAGCTCTCCAACAAACCCACACAAATCTACGTGCTCTAGCCTGCAGAGGGATTTGTTAAGTTAATTACCTAAGTTTTACATAGTTGCAGTCGGTGGTCGCCCTTGAACAGCGAATTACTGAGCGCACTAAACAAGCAGTTAAATCAAGAGCTACAGAACGCGTACCTATACTTCGCTATGTCAGCATACTTCGACGGCACAGCTCTAAGCGGCTTTTCGCACTTCTTCAAGGTGCAGGCCAAGGAAGAGATAGGGCATGCCCTCAAAATCTACGAGTACATCGTTAGTAGAGGCCAGCGGGTTGATCTCTACGATGTCCCAGTGTTGAAAAAGGAGTGGAAAAGCACCTTGGAGGCCGCCAAGGATTTCTACAGCGCAGAGGTAGCCAACACTCAGAGAATATGGGATTTAGTTGACTTAGCAAGAAAACACGGCGATAAAGCCACAGAGGCATTTCTCCATTGGTTTGTAAACGAGCAAGTAGAAGAAGAAAAGCTGGCAATGGACCTGCTCTCTAAAGTAGAGCTTGTTAAGGACAGCGCGGCTGGGTTGCTAGAGCTCGACGAGCACCTCGCCGAGAGAAAGTGAGAATTGGTTGAAGAGGGAGAAGAATTCCCCCAACAGCGAGCTTTTTTCCCTCACCATTGTGGGGAGCACCCCTTTATTTCTACCTCGACAGCAGCTCTCTCCAGGGGAGAAGAAGTTAAATTCCTCGCCACACTATGCTCTCGGAAGCCCTAATTCCCTGCTCTATTTCACCTATTTATCGAGCCTAGGGATTTCAGCATTGTCTCTGCAATTGCAGCCGCTCCACTGGGGTACTCTCTCCTCGGTTTGCTAGCATGTTCAATTGCCTTCCTCAGCTGATCTGGCCTAGGCTCTTCCAGGAAAAACGCCCCTATTTTCTCTGCGTACAATTTAACGTCCAGCCTCGGAGCCCCTAGAACTACTCTTGGATTCCAGGCTATTACAGTGGGCTTGCCGTACGCTAGAGTAGCTATTGAAGCCGTCAAGCCCTGCTGCGCTACAACTACGCTTGCTCCCGCTATCCACTTGTGTATATCGCTTGTGTACCTGAAAGCAACCCACGAGGGATTCCTCTTAATGTATGGTTCTGGGTCAACGTCGCCAGTCTGCACTACAACTTTCTCCAATTTTAGCTCTTCAACGGAATTGAACAGCTCCTTAAACCCTAACGTGCCAGTAGTGACTAAGACGTAGCCGCTGTCGCAAGGTGTGTACAGGGGCGGCTCGTAAACAGGCCCAACTACTACCCCCTTAGGGAAGATCTCAAGTTGCTCCTCCCAGTGCAGGAAAACGCGGGCTTTTACCCCTTCGAGAACCTTTATTGATCGCGAGGGCTTTGTGAAGTGCTCTATTGCCTCTAGCGTGTATATGCTCGCCCCCCGCACTGCCTTCGAGGCAATAGAGGGGGGTATTGAGAAGTTCGAGCCGCTCGCAAAGACTACTTTAACTGGGTACTTTACAGCCAACTTAATTGAGTGGTAGAGAGCCTTTGCCCACCTGCTTAGGCCCGCGTAAAGCGGCTCTCCCGGCTTCCTCGGCAGCACTAGAGTGTGTACTCTGCCTAAGTCCTTGAACTTCTCAACGAGGTACCCGTAATTTTCAGCTACAAGTATAACGCTCTCTGTAAGGCCAGCTTTGCGCAGCTCGTGGGCAACCGCGTAAGCGTATCCAGCGTGTCCGCCGTATCCAGCTACAAGCAGGGCCTCTCCAACAGCTTTAACTGAACTGCCTGAGCCCATTGTTCAATCCTCGCCCGTCAATAAACTGCTCATTTGACTACAGCCGACAGCACATTTATACACTTAAGTATCTCTCTATATTATTGGTTTTCCACTTATAATTGACTGCAGTCAACTGCGCCAAGCAGGCGCCATACACCTCGATCGCCAAATTAGTTGCAGGTGTCCTCACGCAATATTTAAAATTCTAAGTTAAATTAGAGTAACCTGTGGTGAAGTCAGTGGACGACTCCATACCTGATTTTGCATACGGCTTAGTTAAATCAATTGACGTTAAGGAGAGGAACATACACGAGTTGCTCCTAGACATGTCAGATATTTCCTTTCAGGGCAGGTCGCTCGGTGAAGCCTACCGCGTTTTATTGGACATGTTCAGGGATCCCGATAACACGATCTTCATGGGCTTAGCTGGCTCCATGAGCACAGCGGGCGTCTGGAAGGTCATTAAGTGGCTCGTAGAGCAGAGGTATGTAGACGTTGTAGTGTCAACGGGCGCTATCATAAGCGAGGACATTTTCGAGGCAATGGGCTTCAAGTACTACAAGGTAAACCCCTGCGTCGATGACTCCATGTTGCTCAAGCTCAAGTACGATAGATTCTACGACACTGTAGCAAGCGAGCTCGACTACAGGAAAATGGAGTCCTTGATAAGGGAGTTTATCGAGACGCTACCGGATAACGCCGTGTACTCTACAGCTGAGTTCCTGCACGAGTTTGGGAAGTACCTCAACGAGAAGAACATAGACAGCATAGTTGCTGCAGCGTATAGGGCAAGAGTGCCAGTTTTCTCTCCCGCGATAGTGGACAGCGCCTACGGCATAGCCCTAGTAACTGGCCTCAAGAAGAAAAAGAGAATAGTGCTAGACATGGTTAAGGATTTCCACCAACTAGTTGAAATCGGCAGGGGCGCCGGTAAGATTTCTGCAATATACGTTGGCGGAGGGGTACCAAAGGACTACGTCAACTTAATGACTGTAGCCCTTACGCTCATAGCCGAGATCGAGGAAGGCAAGCTAGACTACTACAAGGGCTTCGAGTACATAGTCCAGTTCACAACAGATATGCCTCAGTGGGGAGGGTTGAGCGGAGCTACACTTGAGGAGGCTGTCAGCTGGGGAAAGGTTTCGCCAGTAGCGAAGAAGAGAACAGTTCACGTAGACGCAACAATAGCGTTACCGCTTATTGCTCACGGCTTGGTAGCGGGCAACGTCAAGAGGCTCAATCCGCGAGATGCGAGCTGGGCCTTGAAGAGAGATATTGCTTGAAGCAGCTAGAGCTATTTTATTTTCTATCCTCTATAAGCGCGTACACGAAAGTTTCGCCCGTAAGCTCTCCCAGTATCATGGCGAATGCCTGAGTCATTAGAACAAGAGATAGGCGGTGAATGAAGCTCTCCTTTAAGTTTTGGGGTAAGTACTCAACGCACTTGAGGCGCGACTCCTTTAGCGTGGACTCTATGTTGCTGAGAGTATTGCGGATTGCCCCTTTGAGCTTCTCAAGTTGAGGCGATAAATGCGGCTCAAGCGAGCTTATCTCGCTGAAGAACATATACGGTATTGAGAGCCTGTAGTAAACTTCGACCTTGAACTTCTTTGGGTGCTCTGACGCCTCCTCTATGTAGCCAGCTTCCTTTAATTTCCTGATGTGGTCGTAGACAGTGGATGGCGAGAGCCCCAGCGAATCTGACAGCTCCTTGATTGTCATAGGGCCATTAACGGCCAGCTGGTAAATAATAGCTTTCCTCGTAGAGCTCTCTAATATTGCGAGCTCCTTAGTGACAGCTCCGTATGTCCCAATGTATATTTTCTTGCTGCACTCAGTTATTGGATCGCTGCTCATAGTTTACCCTATAATTAATCATACAGCAGGTTCTAAAATAGCTAAGCGCTTATTTTTGATTATTTGCTTATTCGGAAAAATACGAAAAACTTAAAAATCTCAAAATTTCTATTATTCTAATCGGTCGACATTATGAAGTCCAAGCCCAAAGTCATAGTTCTAGAAAGGGGAATGACTAACGCGAGGGAGTCGAATTTCTGCGGTCCTTTCTGCAGGCTCGTATGCACGGGTTACTATATACTTCCAAACTAATATTACAAAGCAGGTGCCGTGAGTGACCAAGCTATCAAAGTTCAACATGTTTTTTCCGTACTCCCAAGACTTCGATCTTGTTTATAATTCCCTTTACGGCACTCTGTTGTTGGTAGATAGAGATGTAAGCTCAGCCCTTCGCTCTGGCGAGTTGAAGAGGCTTGAAGCGGATTCTGAAGTCTTTGCACAGCTTAAGTCCCAGCGAATTTTAATTGACGACGACTTCAGCGAAGAGGAGCACTACTCTCGCCTAACTAGAGAGGTTAGGTTTTCAAGCAAAGTAGTCTCAATGTTCCTGTCGCTAACCAATAGGTGCAACCTAGCGTGCGTGTACTGCTACGAGTCCTACAGACCCAACGTAGAGGGGTATGACATGAGCGCCAAGGAGTGGGAAATAGTGAGGGGGTTCCTAGAGAGGAAAATCAACAGCGGCAGCGAAATGCTGGCCTTAGCCCTTTACGGCGGCGAGCCTCTACTTAATCCTGCTATTGCCAAGAGAGTCACAAAAGAGATAGACGAATTAGTCTTGGAATACGGCATCAGGAAAGAAGTCGACCTTATTACTAATGCCACAGTTCTCGATGGTGAAGTTGAAGAAGTTGTCAACAGCGTTGACAGCGTTCAGGTAACTATTGATGGACCGCGTGATGTACACAACTCTAGGAGGCCCTTCAAAGATCGAACGGGGACATTTGACATAGTGCTAGAGAACACCCTTAAATTCATAGATAAACACGGCAAGCGCATAGGCATTCGAGTAAACGTCGACGAGTTCAACGTTGAGAGGTCCTTTGAGCTCATAGATCTCCTCTCGAGCCTCGGGATCCAGAGCAAGGTTTGGGGCATAGACCTCTCTCCCGTGCACCCAGATCAAGCGAGTGCTTATAGGCCGTTTAAGGCCTCAAGTAATTACCGCGAGTACTACTCGAATATCTCAAGGGGAATAGTTGAAGCGCTAGAGTACGCTGTAGGCAGGGGATTTAGGATCTCAAAGGTCTTTATCAAGGGGCCGTGTATATGCAAGTTCAGCAACGGCTACGCCGTAGACGAGAAGTTGAATATATACATGTGCCCAGCATACATGTACGATAAGCCGCTGGGCAGAATTCTAGGCAATGGGCTAGCGTCTATATCCCCTGAGAGAATGGCGCCAATAATAAATGACCCCGAGTGCACTAAGAGCTGCAAATACGCCCCAATCTGCTATGGTGGTTGCATTTACTTGAAGTCCAAGGGCGCCTCTACCTGCCTTATAGCCTTATACGGTGAACACAACCTCGAGAGGCTCGTCCGAGCTTACGCGATATCGAAGTACAGGGATGTGGTTAGAGATGTACAATAGGGTTATAGTCGCTGAAAAGATCACTAAAGTCTACCCCAACGGCGTAAAGGCCAACGCAGACGTATCTCTAGAGGTATGTAGCGGTGAAACAGCTTGCATTATGGGACCTAACGGCGCTGGTAAAACAACCCTTGTGAGGCAGATAATGGGGTTGTTGAAGCCAACTAGTGGAAGAATAACAGTCCTCGGGTTCAATCCAGTTGAGAGGCAAGAGGCGATTAGGCGAAGCGTTGCGTATGTCCCTCAACTGCCCCTAGTGTTCCCAGCCCACAGAGTTATAGAAGTAGTCAGGTATGTAGCGGATTTAGCGGGCACGCCGCACACAAGGGTGCAGGAAGTTCTCGAGCTGCTGGGGCTATGGGATTTCCGAGACAGGTTGGGCTACCAGCTCTCAGTGGGCCAGAGGAAGCTATTGCTGCTAGCCCAAGCCTTAGTTAAGGACAGCGAGCTAATGATACTAGACGAGCCGACAAGCTACATTGACGTGTTAAAGAAAAGAGCAGTATGGGACGTGCTCGCGTATGAGAAGAGTAAGGGAAAGACGCTCCTGCTAGTTAGCCACGATCTAGAGGAAGTGAGGAGGCTGTGCGATAGAGTGTACTTAATGCTGTACGGTAGAGTGGTTGACGTGCTTTCATCGCTTGATAGCTTGCACACTTGGGCAGAAGTAAAGATCATCAGTAGGTTTGCCGGCAAACTTGCGCAGCTCTTCACAAGGGGGGATGTGAACGTAGGCGAGAACATCGTAGTTGTAAAGTATCAAAAGCTCGTCGATGCGCTACAGGAGCTAGAGCAATTAGTAATTAATGGGGAGTACAGAGATGACATTAGGGTTTACTTAGAGTACCCATCTGTTGAAACAATCCTCACCAAGGCGGTAACTAGCAGGGGGTAATACATGGCTCCTAGGACCTTAATTAAGTCAATTTTGTTCAATCTCAAGATGTACAGGCTTTACTGGACGAGCTTAGTGACAGTAACAGTGCTGTTGCCGCTTACGTATATGGCAGTGGTGGTTCTCTCCTCTGGAGGCAGCGCTGAATCTTTCCTAGTGGGCTTAACGGGCTATGTAGTAATGGCGTGCTTCTCGACGCTAGTTTACCCCGTTGCCGTAACTGTTGCTAATACGTTTGAAGAGCAAGTACTAGAGCTACACGCATCTCTGCCTATCTCTTTGAGGGAGCTGTTTGCATCCTACATTGTATCTCAGCTCCTCTTTAGCATACCGCCAGTCGCTCTAGGAGTAGCGCTACTCTTAGTTGCAGCTGGAGGGCTGAACTGGATCTACGTCTTCCTCAGCTTGCTCATTTCGGCCTTGTTGTTCCCGAACATCGCTGTGCTCCTAGGCTTAACTGTTAGGAACAGGTACAGGTTAGAGCCCCTCCTCACCCTTTTAATAATCTTGTTGGCTATTGCAACCCCGCTCTACTACACGTTAAAGGGCATTTACCAGCCCTGGAGAACTGTCATGCTCTTTAACCCATTTACGCACATTGTTTGTTTGTTGAGGTTGAGTGTTGGCTTTCAGGAGGGCGTTCCCGTCAGCTACTCCCTTGCATACCTCATCTCCCTGACCCTACTGCTTACTGCCGTTACCCTTTACAAGACCCGCCAGGGTGCCCTTATGGTTCTCGAGAAGAGGTAGCAAGCGCTGTGTGGCAAGACATGGAGAGCAATATTATTAGCTCTATAAAAGCGAAAGCTTCGTCAATAGCTCCAGGCCTACTAGCGATGCTCAACCTGCACTGCATGTTAAGGGGAGGCGTAAGCGTGTTCGACGCGCTGCTCTCTAATCCCGAGCTAATAGTCCAGGCGCTCAGCGAGATTTACCAAAACAAAGAGACTGTTGCTTTTATTGCAAGGGAGATCTTCGTTAAGCCAGTAGCGCAGGCCTTAGGCATAGATGAAGACATATATTCTCTAGTAGAGCTCTTTATTCATCAACCAGCAGAATTTAAAAAGAAGGTGTTCGGAAAATAGCAACGGTCCCCAGCGCTGAACACTGCAGGTAGAGCCCTTCATATCTACGCTCATACCTCTGGGTAACAGGGTTTAATAAAGCGGGCTAGTCACTCCTAAAATTCCCATACCCCCCTCAATGGTTGCAGTCCCCTTGTTTAGGGGCTGTAGCCGTCCTCCTGCAGTTTAGGCCGATTCGCTAGCTAGCGGGCCTTACCCGCTGATCTCCCCCTGTCTTTTAATGGCCCTCTTTATCTTCTCGAGGGCAACAGCTCTATTGTTCCAGCCAATTACCTTGACCCACTTACCCTTCTCTAGCTCTTTGTAGTGGGCGAAAAAGTGCTCTATTCTCCGCCTTATAGATTCGGGCAGATCTCCTACGTCCTTTATATTTTGAAACCTTGGGTCGATCTTCTCTGAAGGCACAGCGACAACTTTCGTGTCTAGGCCCTTCTCGTCCTCTGTATCCAAAGTGCCTATGGGCTTAGCCCTTATAACAGAGCCGGGTATCAGTGGATCATATGAAACAACTAAGACATCAACAGGGTCTCCGTCCTCCTCTAGCGTCCCAGGTATGAAGCCGTAGTTAAATGGGTAGACCATTGATGTGTACAAAATCCTATCTACAACTAGGATGCCGCTCTCTTTATCTAGCTCGTACTTAACTCCGCTCCCCATAGGTATCTCTATCAGTACATTAACTTCTTCCGGTGCTTTCTCTCCCGGACCAACTTTCTCTAAGTTCCTCATGCAGTCACACCTAAAGCGCACTAGGATAGTTGAAAGCAACGCGGAGTAAAAAATTTTTCTACTTCTTTAGAAGCGCTGAAAGCGCTGAGGGAATTTGCGAAGGCGTAGTAGCTACTGGTACACCTGAAGCCTCTAGCGACCCTTTCTTGGAGTAGTAGTCCCCTACGCCCATAGATATTATGGCGCCCGCGTGCCCCATCCTCTTGCCTGGAGGAGCTGCACGGCCTGCAATGTACGCTACTGCCGGCTTCTTCGCCGTTAACCCTGCGTAATACCTAGCGAACCTCTCCTCGGCATCTCCGCCTATTTCCCCTATAATTACTACAGCATCTGTATCTGGGTCTTTTGCGAACATTTCAAACGCCTCAGTGAAGTTCACTCCTGTAATGGGATCTCCTCCAATTCCGAGCACTGTTGATATGCCGTAGCCTGCCTTGCCCAGCTCTCTAGCTATTTCATAAGTGAGCGTGCCGCTCCTAGAGACTAGCCCAACGCTCCCCCTAGTGAATACGCGAGACGGCATTATGCCTAGCTTGCACTCTCCCACTGTCATAACGCCTGGAGTATTAGGCCCAACTACGGTAGCGCCCTTTTTCTTTGCGTAGTTTACGAATCTAATCTCTTCGTGTAGCGGTATGCCCTCTGTTATCACGACTACGACCCTAATTCCGCTGTCTACAGCCTCGTAAACTGCATCTGCGGCAAACCTAGCTGGGACAAACACAATTGATGCATCTATTGGCCCCTGCTCTCTGCTTGCCTCGTATACAGTGTTGTAAACAGGGATCCCGTGAATATATGTACCTCCTTTACCAGGCGAAGTGCCTGCAACAACTCTTGTCCCGTACTCTAGCATGAGCTTGGCGTGAAAGCTGCCCTCCCTTCCAGTGGCTCCCTGTACAACTACAGCGGTCTTTGAGTTGACTAGAATGCCCATCACAACCGCCCCCTAGACAGCTCAACTGCCGCCTTAACGGCGTCCTCCATTTCAACGTGCACCGGCACATTGTTCTCGAGGAGTATTCTTCTCCCCTCCTCTTCATTTGTTCCGAGCATCCTCACAACTACGGGCTTTGTTGTCCCAGTTTCCCTTAGGGCCTCGACAACGCCTAAAGCTACTTCGTCGCACCTCGTTATTCCACCGAATATGTTCACCAGCAATACCTTAGGCCTGGGGTGCGCAAGCATGAGCTTAATTGCCTCCTTTACTCTTTCCTTGGAGCCTCCACCACCAATGTCAAGGAAGTTCGCGGGTAGAGCGCCGTAATGCAGTATTAAGTCCATAGTAGCCATAGTTAACCCAGCCCCATTGCTAATAATGCCTATATCACCATCGAGCTCAACGTAGCTAAAGCCGAGCTCCTTTGCTTTTCTTTCGTACTCCTTGAGCTCCCTCCCGTAATTTCTCTGAATTTCTGGGTGCCTGTGCAGGCTGTTGTCGTCAATGACTATCTTTGCGTCCAGCGGCATTAATTTGCTGTTGCAGGTAACTGCTAGCGGGTTAAACTCTACTAGCTCAGCATCGTAGTCAAGCATAATTCTGTACATTGATCTCATTATTGTAGCTAAGTCCTGCAGCATTCCCCAGCTTTGCCTCAGCGCAGTTAAAGCAACGCGGCTCATGTACTCTGTGTACCCAACTTCGGGGTCAACGTGTATCATGTAAACTCTGTCTGGGTGCTTCTTAGCAATTTCCTCTACTTCAACGCCCCCCATCTCTGAGACTATGTAAACCAGTTTTCTCGTTGCTCGGTCCACTGTTAGCGATAAGTACAGCTCCTTTTGGGTGCACACGATTTCTTCAACTAGTAGGCTACTCACTTTTTCCCCTCGTATATGAGAGCCCAAAAGCATCCTAGCTGCTTCGGCGGCCTCCTCAGGTGTAGATCCTTTCTTAATGCCCCCAGCTAGGCCCCTGCCGCCAACGAGGACTTGAGCCTTAACAACTACCGGGCCTATCTCGCTCGCAGCTCTATATGCCTCTTCTGGAGTACAAGCTAATCTGCCTCTGGGTACCGGAATGCCGTACTTTGAGGCTATCTCCTTAGCT
Source organism: Desulfurococcaceae archaeon (assembly GCA_038888155.1). Taxonomy (GTDB): domain Archaea; phylum Thermoproteota; class Thermoprotei_A; order Sulfolobales; family Desulfurococcaceae; genus UBA285. Next base: position 260,162 of record JAWAJB010000001.1, on the reverse strand, counting down.
TCATGCTCGTATAGCTTCAAAATCTCACCACGATTTATATTTTAAACAAGTTCAGAGAAAAAAGCGTAGTTAATGATGCGCGCTACCCTCCTGCTTATTGGACTGCTATTTAAGATTGCGCGACACATAGATCTATTTAGTCCACCTTGCCTCAAGCTACGAACTTTAAGCTCTCAAATTCGTGAAAGAAAATAGCTAACATGTAGAAGAAAATGAACCAGCTGATGAAGAGGCTGATATTCAGGGCCAATTCATTTGTATAAATTGATAAAAATGTGTAGGCGGTCATTAACCCCCCGTGCAGAGAGGATGGGACGTAAACATCGCCCGAAGCTTCTCTCAAGGCCCCGGCTAGACATCCAAAGGCGAAGCCTCCAAGGATGTGTATGGGCATATACCAAGCCGGCTCCCACCTAGACGCAAGCGGGTTCCAGTAGTTAGCTATATGCATTAGGGCGAAGATCATAGAAGTTAAAAGTAAACTCACTCCCCAGTCAACTTTCCAAGCCTTAAAGATGAACTCATGCCAGCGCCTCTCAAAGATCTCGTTGAGCCTAGACTGCACGTAGCCCCTAAAATAAGCCTCCTCGACCAATCCAACGAAGACCATATACCAGATTATATTCAAGGCTATCTCCAGCGGCGACAGCCCTACGGGCTTAGCCGCGCCTAAAGCCACGGACGCTGAGATCAAAACTATTGCCGGCAGGGTAAAAGTTGCTATAAATATTAAACTCCACTTCAGAGCGAGGCGCAGGCTTCTAGGCAGAAAGCCGTAGTCCCTAAAACTTCTTCTGGACAGTATGATAGCGCAAAGAATTAAGGGCACCCAAAGGGCCTTAAAGAGGTGCCCCCAGAATTTAAGCCACCCTAAATAGACCTCTAAGAGCCACCAGACAAGGAGTGTGGAGAGAGCCACTAGGCAAACCTCAAGCAGAACTGCATACAATCTACTCATGAGGACTACCCCACACAGTACCCTATACCCAAGTAATCCAACTTACTCTTGTAGTGCAGAAACCCAATAAAAATTCTCAAAAATCTTTCAACTATATTTTGAATAGCACTTAAAGGATATTCACGCTAGCTCCATACATGTTTATGGTAAGTTGGAGAACACTTGGCTGAAATGTTAGCTCGCTGGCCTAGCGAGGCTCTCGCCAGCCTTATAGTAGAAGTAAAATAGGGAGAGACTTCAACAATCGATGCAGAAATTTTTAGATTATGCCGTGCAAAGGATAATTTGGCCCACAACCATTAGTATTAAGGGCTCTAAATCTGTAACTGCGCTTGACGAGATAAGGGCTGGCAAATTAAGTCTTCGGTGCAATAAATGCCCCAGTAAAAAGGGTATTCCACGGCGGCAATTGGCAAAGGGCATAAAGTTCCTCTAGATATCGCCTCCCTATGCCCCACGATTTCCCGTACTTTTCGCCCAAAAATTTTTAAAGGCGCCCCGCACTTCGCCCTTAGATCCACCAATTCGTCAGGTACTCGCATTTATACCATATGTAATTTCCGCTAAACAATGTGCTGAAATCTAGGCAAAAGCCTAGTATTCCTTAATCTGTGAAGCAGAGCTCTCCGCGCCCTCTACTCTCTGCAGGCAATAAGCCATAGGAACTCTAGAGTTTACCTAGTGCGGGGGGTGGGATTCGAACCCACGCAGGCCTACGCCACCGGGTCCTCAACCCGACCCCTTTGACCAAGCTCGGGCACCCCCGCAAGTCCAGGTTAAGAATAGTGTGTATGCGGTTTTTTAACCTTAAATGAGCAGGGTAAATAGCTTAATAGATTCTATGCAGTATGCCTTCACTGAGAGTAAAGGGGAAAAAGAACATTCTTAGCCTACTCTCGAGAGCGTGAATGAAGTGGGACCAGTTAATTACGTCGCCAGGCTGCTCAAGGAAAAAGAGGAGCTTAGGGAGAAAGTTAAGGCCCTATTGAGCGACCAGGAGAGCAAATACGCTATAAGAGACCCGCACGCGACGAGGTACCCCAGGCTATGCGGCATAACAGTGCACTCGGGCACTGGGTGTCCATACCAGTGTAGGTACTGCTATATATATACCATGGGCTTTAGTGCAGCTCTAAAGCCCTACCTGCTAACGGGCCTACAGCTAGTCTACGCTCTGCTCTCAAATAGGTGCTTTGTTCCTGGTAAACGCGGCACTTACCTCGCTATAGGTAGCGTAACTGAGCCCTTTCACCCAATTACAAAGGGCAAGTCTTTCGAGTACATCGAGGCGCTGTACAAGTACCTAGGTAACCCAGTCCAGTTCTCCACGAAGTCGAGCTTGAGCAGTAGCGAGGCCGAGAAGCTAGCAGAGTTGAGCGGGGGAAAAATCTCTCCGCTAGTTACGGTTGTTACACTTAAGGCGCACAGGGAGCTTGAGCCCTATGCGCCCCCACCAGAGAGGAGACTCGAGACCTTGAGAAACCTCAGAGGGGCTGGCCTACAGCCTTTCCTATTCCTAAGGCCTATAATCCCTGGAATTACTGAGAGAGAATACGAGGAAATAATTGATCTCGCAGTAGAGCACGGAGCTGTAGGCGTCGTTGCAGGCTCCTTGAGGATTACAAGGGATGTATTCAACAACCTAAAGGAGATAGGCCTAGAATTAGGGGAGGTCAGCAAAAGGCTCCCAATTAGACTAGATAAAATGAGGCCTCGCGCGCAGTACAGTGTATACACAGGCGATATTAAGGTGAAAATCGCTCGATATGCCCGCAAGCGGGGGCTGGTGTTTTACCCATACGCTTGTATGGCTAATTTGCACGCGCACGGACTGACCTGTGTAAAAATGAAAGTAGCTTCCAGAGGAGAGGTAGAGGGGATTAAAGGCCCAGATCAAGCTGAAGTGCGCGCTCTAGCTAAATCCTTGGGCACAGCTTGCAGGAGGGCTTGGTTTGGGCAGGGAACTATTTTCCTTGAAGTAGATCGGCCTAGAGAAGAAGGCATCTGCCTATTAAGTGAAGCCCTGAAGTCTCTCTACTTAATGTGTGTAAAGTTAATTAGAGCTAAGCAGGAATACTGAGATATAGTGGCGTGGTGTGCTCATGTCTAGTCCGCGCAACTCCCCTCTCAACAAAGCGACTAGAGGCAGCCTCGTTATATTTGACCTCTACGGGACTCTCGTGAACTGGAATTACGCAATAGGGTCCTTTGTTGAGTTCTTCGTTTCCCCTGGAGCGCTAAGCAAGTACTTTGAGTGCGATATTAGGGAAATCTCAATTTACAGGCCCTACAGGCAGGTACTCGAGAAGTGCTTGTTAGAACTAGCTGCAGATTACGGCGTAAGAGCGGATAGGAATGTAGTGGATTCATTTATATTAACGTTCGCGAAGTCCCCGCCGTACCCAGACACGGTTTACGGCATTAAAAAGCTTAGGGAGCAGGGGCTAAAGACATGCGTACTCTCAAACACAGACAGAGAATTAATAGATATCACCTTGAGCGGCCTCAAGCCCCTCTTCGACTACGTTATAACAGCTGAAGACGTAAAGTCGTACAAGCCCCTCAAGGATGCATTCTTAAAGGCCTACGATCTGCTCTCTATAGCTCCCAGCCAAGCTATACACGTCTCCGCTTATCCTCAATATGACTTAAAGCCAGCAAGCGAGCTAGGGGCTACAACTGTTCTAGTTGACCGGGGCCTAGGCTACACCTGGCCTACAACAGTAAAGGACCTTACTGAGCTAGCGCAGTTGCTACCAAAGATTAAATCGTGCGCCTGAGAACCTAGCCCAACCCTAGCAGTTTTTAACTTAACGACCTATGCTTGCTTTATCTTTACCTCCCACTTCTCAAATGCCTGTCTCAGTATAGGCATAGTTGACCTCGCCCTCTCAACTTCCTCGAGAAACAGAGTGTGCTCGGAGTACTTCTCCCCATTCCCCATATCTAGCTCGCGGTATCCTAGCGGGTTAAATACTCCGCTTCTCCCAGTGAACATTTCACCGACTTGGTTTGCCACTATGAGGTAGAGCGCGTTTTCGTGCGACCTAGACGAAGCCAGTTTATCTAGGATCTCCTCCTTTAGCGGCCCCTTTATCCAAGCAGCCTGCACAATTACCAGCTTTACCCCTAAGTTGGCGTAAACTCTAAAGAGCTCTGGGAACCTCAAGTCGTGGCATATAGCAAAACCTATTTCAAAGTTGTTTAGGGATATAATTTTGCTTATGCTTTTGCCTGGCTCAAAGAAATCGACTTCTCTGTAGTTCGCTGACTCAACTAGGTGCAGCTTGCTGTACAAAGGCAGTACCTCCCCGCGGCCTGTAACTAGCACAGTAGTGTTCTTCGCCAGCGGGGGTCTCTCAGTCCTCTCAATTAAGTGCACAACAATATTAGTGCCTAAGTTGTCTGCTAGTTTCGCGAAAAATGCCAAGTACCTGCTATTAGCTAAGAACTCAGATATCTCGTAGACTCTCGCTGGCTCTTTCAGTATAAATGGGTTTGACATGCTGTACTCGGGCAACACTATTATGTCTGCTTCCCTGTAGTTCCTCTTGATAACTGAGTACGCTTTCTCGGAGTTCTCAGATGGAGACGCTGTAAAAGACGCTTGAACTAATCCTACAGTCAGCTTAGACACGCTGAACACCTAGTTTACAATACAATTTAATACAGTTTAAAACCGAGGCACGCAAGAGCTATTGACCTCTTGGGTAGCCCGTATTGCTCGGAAACCTGTAGTACTTCTTGAACCTGAACTCCTTTTCGATGAACTCGCCGCTTTTCAGAGCATCTAAGAGCTTAGCTACTCCAGGTTTATCGACCCTGTTCCTCAGCACCAACAGGTCGTACTCTTCCCATCCAATGGGCGTGAAATCTAGGCCGTAGATCTCCGCTACGTACCCTACTGCTACGCCTACATCTGCCCTGCCCTGCTTAACAGCTAGAGCTACAGCTGTATGCGTCTTCACTTCGTACGTGTATCCCCTTATCAAACTAGGGACATCGCTCCACTTAATCCCCCTTTCAGCTGCTATTTTCTTCAAATTGCTGTCAATGAGCGCCCTTATCCCAGCCCCCCTAGGCCTGTTGACTACCTTTATATCCTCCCTGAAAAAGTCGTCAAATCCGCCAATTCTCTTGGGGTTGCCCTTTGCAGTAACAAAACCTATTAGCCTATCATACCCCCTTATCAGGACTGCCCTCTCGCTCAAGCCGTACTTATCTAAGAACGGAGTGTTGTATTTGCCTGACTCTGGGTCTAGCAGGTGCGTAGGTGCAATATCTGCCTCCCCCCTTGAAACAGCAATCCACCCCCCTACGCTCCCCGTGTTCAGGACCTTGCTCACGTAGATTAAGCCCGTCTTAACTAGCGTAAACTCCAGCAGGGGGTCATTGCTCCCGATAATCACTAGTTTATGCAATCCCCCTCTCCACACAAATAAGCGGAGGGGAACCGCGGAATCAGGATTAAGCACTTCAACGTCCTCACCTAGCTCAACGAAGCCGTCGCTGTAGGTAATAGAGTATATACTGCCGCTACTCAGAGATACGGGGTACGCTACGTAGCCTCTCTCTGACTCCACTACTATAGAGGGGACAAGCCAAGTTTTGCCGACGTCCTTTCTCAACTTAATTGGGAGCCTCACGTTGAGCGTTTCCTCCGTGAACTTAGCGCCAGTTAACATAGCTATAAGGGGCTCTACTACGCGAACTAATATCATGTAGCACGACAGCGGAAAGCCGGGCAACCCAAATAGGATTTTCCCCCCACTAGAGGCTACAACTGTAGGCTTGCCGGGCTTGGACTTTAACCCGTGGACAACGATTTCGCCTAAGTCCCCAAACACGCGGTAAACTACATCGCTCTCGCCTGCACTAGTTCCCCCACTGGTGAAGATAGCATCGTAAGTGCTGAGATCTCTCTCAATAGCTTCCCTGACTAGCCTGTAGTCATCCGGCAACACTCCTTTAAATGAAGCATCTGCGCCGAGCTCCCTTAGAAAAGAGGATATCAGATATCCATTAACATCGTAAACCTTGCCCTGACTTAGAGGGCTCCCAGGAGCAGCTAGCTCAGCTCCAGTTGAGTACACAGCAATCTTAGGCTTAATGTAGACAGGCACTCTCAAGACACCAAGCCCAGCAAGTAGCGCAATGTGGCGGTGCCTAAGCACCAGCCCCTCGGGGAGCAAGAAGTCTCCCGCCGATATGTCGCTGCCAGCTGTTGAGATATTTTCGCCCGGAGCTACTGAGCGGTACACCTTCACGTAATTGCCGGCTCTCTCCGTGTGTTCATCCATAATTACTGCGTCGCAGTCTAGCGGCACAACAGCTCCAGTTGACACCTGAACAGCGCTGTCAACACACCTGTAGCCTGTGCCTGGATCCCCTGCTTTCAGCGAGCCCGCTAAAGGCAAAGCAACGGGGCTCAGCTCTGTTGCATACGCTGTGCTCGGGCTTTTAACTGCGTAGCCGTCTACTTCTGATCTATCGAATGGAGGGTAATCCATTGGAGCGTATATGTTAGATGCAAGCACTCTCAGTAGAGCGTCCTCTATACTCACTTCCTCTACTCCCTTTGGAGCGGGCCGAACTTTCTCTACAATTAGCTTCAGCGTTTCATCTAACCCTGTGAGTTTGTGAAAAACTTCCGCAGGCACGGATAAAACCCCTGCTATTTCAATCATTTAATAACTATTTAGGATAAAAATGAAGCGCGAGTGAGCGTGCTACTATGAATGTTAGCGAGCTCGTTGAGCGCGGCCTCCCAAAGGCCTACGTAGAGATACTCCAGGAGAGGGGAGTTGAAGAGCTGAACCCCATCCAGGTGCGCGCTGTTGAGCTTGGACTGCTGGGAGACGCAAACATGGTTGTATCCTCCCCTACAGCTAGCGGCAAGACGCTAGTAGCTGAAATGGCCCTCGTAAAGACTGCTGTAAACAGGGGCATTGGCGTCTACTTAACCCCCCTGCGAGCTCTTGCGAGCGAAAAGTACGGCGAGTTCGGCGCACTGTGGAAACTAGGTTTAAGCATAGGAATTACAACGGGGGATTATGATCAGCCGGCTGAGCACCTCGGTGAGCACGACATCATTGTTGCAACGTACGAGAGATTCGACAGCTTAATGAGGCTCAAGCCGACGTGGCTGAATAGGGTAAAGCTAGTAGTAGTCGACGAGATGCACAACGTAAGCGACCCAGAGAGAGGTCCAATTATAGAGATGATTATCGCCAGGTCGCTTAAGCAGGGCATAAGGGTTCTAGGGCTGTCAGCTACTATAGGTAACCCAGCAGATTTAGCTAAGTGGATTAATGGCCAGGCTGTCGTATCCGATTGGAGGCCCGTTAAGCTCGTTGAAGGCGTTTACAACAAGAGGAAGTCCGAGGTAGTTTTTTCTAGCGGTAGTAGAGAAGAAGTGCCTGAGGAAAGCAGCGACTCTATCATTAACTTAGTGCTGCACAACTTAGAGAATAGCTACCAGACCCTCGTCTTTGTACACAACAGGAAGAGAGTAGAGGAGCTAGCTAGCGAGACAGCGAACATATTGGGATATACTTCCTCGCGCGAGCTCTCGAGCTTAATTGATGAGCTCGAAGAAGCGCCAACAAGGCTTGAAAAAGTGCACTTGAGAAACCTCATGTTGTGCGGAGTTGGGTTCCACCACGCAGGGCTTTCACATGTTTCTAGGAGGACTGTTGAAGAGGCCTTTAGGAAAAGGCTTTTACGAGTAATATACGCTACGCCAACTCTCGCCGCTGGCGTAAACCTCCCCGCGAGGAGAGTGATCGTGTCAATTAAGAGGTACGACCCGACGAGGGGCAGGAAAGTGAACATAAGCGTATCTGAGTACAAGCAAATGGTCGGAAGGGCTGGTAGGCCTAAATATGATGAAATAGGGGAGTCAATTATCGTTGATGCCTCAAGTGTGAGCGAGGGATTTACCTACATTGACTCTAGGCCAGAGCCCGTTCAGGGAAAGCTGTTTAATGAGAGAAGCCTCAGAATTCACATACTCTCAGCGTTAACTTCGCTTGAAGCAGGAGATATAGACAGCCTCGTAGACCTTCTCGGCAGGACCCTATCCGCCCAACTCAACGCTGGCTTCGAGCTAAACAAGCGTATAGATGAACTAGTTGAATTCTTGAGAGAACTAGGCATGGTCGCTAGGAGCGGGCCTTCTGCTAGGCCCACGAAGCTAGGCAGAATAACGACGTTCAGCTACCTCGACCCAATAACGGTTAGCGCGTTCTTCAAGTATAGGCCTGAGAGATATCGCGACATCTACATATTGCACTTAGTGGCCCTCACGCCTGACTTCATGAGGAGTAGCGCATACATCCCCGGGAGAGTCCTGGCAAACTACGAAGAGCTCGCTGAAGCATATTCAAGCAGCGGCTTAATAATACCCCCCACTACTGAGCTGGGGGACTACGATGACTGGTTGCGAGGCTTTGTACACTCAATGGCCCTCTACGACTGGATTAACGAGTTAGACGAGGATCGAATTATGGAAAAATACTACTTAGGGCCTGGGGATGTATACAACTTAAAGGACACAGCTAGCTGGATTACAGGCGCTTTGAGCAAAATCGCTGGAGTTTTAGGCGACATACCTTACTACAAGGAGCTAGGCAAGCTGTCCCAGAGGCTTGAAAAAGGAGTTAAGCCAGATGCCCTTGAGCTGGCTTCGCTTAGGTACATTGGTAGAGTTAGGGCTAGGATATTAATAGAGTATGGGATAAAAACGCTTGAAGACTTAGCTAAAGTGCCTAAGAAGAGAATAGCCTCGCTCCCCCTTTTTGGCCCCAAAATTGCCGATGAAGTGCGAACACAGCTAAGGGAGCTAGGGTACAGCACAGCGGATTAGCTATGCTCTCTAAGGGCTAGAGTTGAAGTTCCCTACCTCAAAAGAGGCGAAGAAAATTAAAATATAAGCTCACTATACATCAAATTAGACCTAGAGAAGGCCGCCGTAGCTCAGCCTGGTGGAGCGTTGCCCTGGTAAGGCAGAGGTCCCGGGTTCAAATCCCGGCGGCGGCTTCTTTAGCTGCTAAAAAGGCGCAGTTTGAACGTAAGGATTAATATCTCTACTTAAGCTTCTGCACAACGCTGTTCACTTTATGCTCTAATGTTGTTTCTTTATCAAATCTCAGGTCCAAGCTAATATCTATACCCACTCTAGGAACTCCCATCTCCTTTAACCTCTCCTTAACTTCTTCTACTAGCTCTACGAGCTGCGTCAAGCTGTCTAGCTCTACAGATGTGTTGAAAGGCGAAATAGCGTACTTCAAATTTCTGCGCCTTAAAACTTCTACTACTTCAGCGACGTACTTGCTTAGGCTGGAACTGCTCGTGCCTATAGGTGTAACTTTAATTGATGCAAGTATCCTCAAGCCCCTCACCTAAAATATAATATAAGCGCACAGCAGATTAATTTTAGGCGCTACTCATTCCTAAGCTCTTTATTGAGCAGCGGGGTAAGCTCAATGGCGTAGAGCCGCATGAGCGCAAGGGCCCGGGCCGGGATTTGAACCCGGGATCTCCGGGTATCTGTCCCCATCATCTCGGGAGTCCACAGCCCGGCGCTCTACCAGGCTGAGCTACCCGGGCCATTTTCTACACAGCGCATGGCCTGGGCTCTTCATCAATTCCGTTCGGGCCCAAAATGGTATTTCACTAGAGGGTATTTAATTCTTTAACTTTAGTTAATATAATAAGCGGTGGAACCTTGAGCACTAGTAAGCCGAGAGAGGTGTACTTAGCTGTTCACGCGCTGCCTTCTTGCACTGAGCGGAGCAACTGCCCCCACTACGCTGTAGTTCAGCTCGGAAGGGAGCCAGAGATTACTTGCGTATCTTACTGCAAGGCAACGAATAGGTACCTAACTAGGTCTTCAGTGTCTAAGTGCACTACATACTGGGCAGCGTGTCCCTTCAAGCAGAGCCTCGACCTTCAATTAGCTTAAACAACCTCAGCCTACCTATTCTCTTCTCTGCGATAATGCCCTGCGAAATTAACCTGCTTATGCTCTTCGCTAAAGTGTAGTAGGAGAGCCCTGTTTCCTTCCTGAGGGCGTTTAAGTTGCACTCACCTAGCCTCTTCAATGCTCTTATTACGACGTCGTCGTATCTCTTAGAATCCAAGCTCCCGCCTCTCCTTGATTAACTCAACTATGTGATTTTCAAGCACATCTAGGGGGCCGTAGTGTATAGTGACTAGAGTCGTTCTCCCCCTGTACCCCTTCCCGCTGGGATAAGCGTATATTACTCCAGCTTTTGCTAGGTTCTGCACGTACTCATACAGCTGCGTGTGCTTTCGAGGTATCTCGCGATATGACTCGCAAATTAAATTGTACTCCTCCTCTACGTCGCCCATTTTAACCTCCCCCCTGCCAGTTCTCCTGAGCACTTTAACTATGCTGAGGAGCACAAGGAGCTCGTGGAGAGTGCTGTATCTAATAGTTTCGCTTATGCTTACTATATCTCTCGACAGGCTCATTAGAGCTCTCCTACTGTGCTCTAGGGTAATCTTCTTCGAGCCTTCCCTCTCGGCTATATCCCCAGCAATTAAAAGCGTTTCCAGTACGTGCCTTGCATTGCCAGCCCCCCCTTTATCCACTCCCTCGTAGCTTGAGATGAATTTCAGAACTTCGTCGTCGTAAGACCCCTCGTATAGGGATAGAGAGGCCCTGTACTTCAAAATATCGAAGAGCTGCTGTGAGCTATAGGGTTCGAGCTTCAGCACATGCCTCAGTAAGTAGCCCTCAGTGGTGGGATCAAGAAACGCTAGCTTTGAAGTATCTGAGGCGATAAATATGAAGTTGATGTGCTTTGCGCCCTCGTATACATCATATACCCTAGCTATAAAGTAGAGAGAGTCGTTCCTAGATATGCTAGCAAAGTAGTGAAATTCATCGAGTGCCACTATAACGTGCAGATCTAGCTCTTCTAGGTATGACAGTATAGTGTCGAACATCTCCTTTGCAGATAGACCTCGCGGCGGTATAGGGATGTTAAGCTGCCTCGCTATGTCGTAAATTATGTTGAAAAGCGTTCTGTTTCTGTGGCAGTTCACGTGCACGTACGATACGTTATACCCCTTGTCCTTTGCCATGCGAGTAAATGTCTTGCCAAATAGCTTTGATAAAGCTGTTTTGCCCGTGCCTATTCCCCCCATTATTAGCACTCGCTGTGATATGCTTCCCGGGCTTGTAACGAGGTGCTTAAAGTACGAGACGAGGGCCCTCAGCCCGTCCTCTCTGTGGGGGAGATTATCCGGCAGGTGTTCAGGCATGAGGCTCTCTCTGCTCCTAAATATCGACTGCTTGCTCAGCTCCTCCTCTATAATTCTCCACGAATCCTTCATAGTTACGTTTACACCAAAACTTTCACTCAACCATTACTCAATCCTGGACTTAAAAACGGACAGGCAGTCGCCGAGGCCCACGTAGACGCTGTCCCTGAAAACCTCTACGTAGAGACACTTCTGGGCCTGCGGGCTATGCCTAACTCCTAGCCTACTAATTACCTCGCTCACAGATTTAAAGATATCCGTACTCACTCCGCGCAGCCCCCTAGACTTAACTCTCAACTTAATCTCTGAGAGCTTGACTACTTTCTCGAGGCACTCCGCTAGTTCATTCACAGGCGGGGGGCTCTTGAGAGCGCAGTGTACAGGTATAATGCTCTCCACAAAACCGTACTCTCTGCGGGAAGATACAGCGTATGCTCTATCTGGACCAAGCGAGGTGTAGATAAATAGAACTCCCCTAAAGGGAGTTTCCTCTATTTTAACCCGTTGGTCTCTGCGAAATATTACGTTGCCCACTTCCTGTTTGCACAACTCCACAGAGCTAGTCCTGCACGTAACTATGAGGTCAGGCGACTCCCTCAAGCAATACCCCACTTTGTTATATTTTTACTGGGCATGTTTAATCACTCTATAGTGTGTTTAGATTAAAGTGGTGGTGGAGTAGTGCGCGAAGAGGAGATATGCTTTATCTTCAAGAAAATAGCGGAGTCAACAGCGTCTATTATACGCAAGCACTTCGGCGAGGAGAACTACGTTGAGGTAGTAAATATAGGCGTAAGCGGCGACGTCACTAGGCGCATAGACCTTATCGCCGAGAAGCACATTGTGAGCAGAGTTGAGGAAGCAGGGCTTCAGGCGTGGGTTTTAGGCGAGGAGAGAGGCCTGTGGAGAGTGGGCGACAAGCCCGACTACATTGTCCTCGCAGATCCGCTCGATGGCAGCTTGAACTACGCCCACAGAATTCCATTTGCTTCAATCTCTATAGCTGTCTACAGGGGGCTTACAAGCGTTGTCGAGCCCAAGTACGGAATAGTGTACAACGTGTTCACAGGAGATGTTGTAGAGCTGTGCGGAAACAGCGTCTTCATTAATGGAAATGCTGTGAACAAGTACCTCAACAGGGGAATAGAGCTAGCCTCTATTTACGCTGAGAGCCCGCTGCACATAGAGAGAGTCAAGAAGGCCATCGAGGCGAGCGGCGTGAACGCCAAGGTTAGGACAATGGGCTCAGCCTCAATAGAGGCTGCATACGCAGCACTAGGCTTGATAGGGTACTTCGCGCACTTAACGGGCAAGCTGAGGAACACTGATATACCAGTCGCCCTCGCAATTGCCAGCAAGCTAGACGCCGGCGTTTATATAGACCCTCCTCTGCCCAGCATTAGATTAGACGCAGTTCAAAACATAAAGAAAGTGTTGATCTCATATAAAAATAGCCCCCTGTTCGGAGTTTTGGACAGGCTATAGGGCCGATAAAGCGCACTCGAGCCTCTTGGACAGTATTCTCGGGCCCTTCTTTGTCAGTAGCACGAGTTCCTCAACTCGCACTCCGTACTTACCAGGGAAGTAGATGCCCGGCTCAACAGTGAACACCATTCCAGGCTCCAGCACTGCGCTACTGTTAGCCCTTATGTATGGAGGCTCGTGAACAACGACGCCTACGCCGTGTCCGAGCCCGTGTATGAACCTCTCCTTTAGCCCGTGCTTCTCTAAGACCTTAGTAGCCGCTTGGTGTACTTCGCTGGCCTTTATCCCCGGCACAATTGCATCTATTGCTGAGTAGGCTGCCTCAATGGCTACTTCAATGCTCTTCCTCTCCTCAGGCTCAGGTCTTCTATATGTGATCATCCTTGTAACGTCGCTGCATCTGCCTTTAAACTTCGCGCCTACATCTATCAATACGAGGTCTCCCCTCTTCAGTGCTCTTTGACCGGGCATTGTGTGCGGGTAGGCGTTGTTCGGCTTGAAGGCCACAATTGGTTCAAAGGCAGATCCTTCTGCGCCGTGATCTCTAATGGTCTTCTCGAATATGCCAGCTAGCATTGCCTCAGTTACGTTGTCGTGAATTTCAGCATACACGCTTAGTATTCCTCTCAGGGTTATTTTCGTGGCCTCTACTATTGACTCGATCTCGCGGCTAGACTTTATTGCTCTAGCTCTCCAAAGTTCATCTGATACGTCAACGACCTTTTCAGGTAATACGCCTTCAATTGTTCTCCCAAGTGGGTTTTTATGCGAGAGATCTGCCCCGATTTTCTTTGAGCCCCTGTACTCCGAGATAATATCGCCCCATTCCTTGTTAACGGCTAACACATTGCTCGGCAAAACATCAGTAGGTTTAGCTACGGCGCGCACTACTACATTGGGAGGCGAAAGATCCCTATACCTATAGTACTCAAGGAGCGGTACGTACAGGTAAGCTGTCTCCTCTCCTCTGCAGTAAACCATTAAGAGAGTAGAGTCAGCTACTGTGGAGACGCCTGTGAGGTACTCTACGTTGTCGGGAGCAGATATCATTAGAGCGTCCAGTCCCCTGCTTTCAGCAACGCGGCGAAGCGTTTCAATCAAGTTATTCACCGGTATTTAAAAATATGTGTGTGCAAATAAAAGTAACGTGCAGGGACCAAAGTATGAGCAGCGAAGAAGGCGGTAGAGAAGTTAAGTGCCCTAGGGATGGCAACTCATTGACAGTAATATACGAATCCGAGAAGATAGGAGACTTAGTGAAAGTATCTATCTACTACAAGTGCTCTGCCTGCGGGTACCGAAAGGATCTCGAGAGGTTAGAAGTTAAGAGAGGGGACCAGGGAACTGTAATCAAGAAGTTTCTATTTCCTTATGGTCCCTAGAGCTCCCCGAAGCAATGCTCGCTAAGATTTCATCAAGCGCTCTTTTGACCTTTTTGCTTGTTTTAACAACGTAGCGGTCTGCGCTTGAAGGCTCTATCAACGCGATCTCATCATTGCCCCCCAAGTCTAGCAGCTTGGATATAAACTTGTTCACAATATTAGCTGGGACCTCAATAGCCGTAAAGTCCTTGCTAATTTTTGGGGGATCTGCTCTCTCTCCCGCTAATATGTATCTGCTAGCGTGTTTCTTCCTCGACAGAGAGACCTGCTCGATCTTCTTTACTATGAGCATCCAAGACTTGTTGCGCATCTTCAAGTACACTTTCAATTGCTCCACCATACTTAAGATTTAACGCGAAGGGAGCTATATTAAGCCATAAAGAGAATTACCAACTGGGATGACCTAGCAGGAACGTGCTGATAATGTGATGTAAGGTGGAGCGACGGGGACCTAAGCTGTCACGCTTATTTACTTCTCCCACAATAGTATATACACGGGATGAGATATCATGCTCTATCCCGACGTCCTTAAAGATGTAGAGAGAATTTTGTGGCCCAGGCCGCTAAAATTGTTCACTGCTGGACCTGTAGCATGCTTCCCCGAAGTGCTAGAGGCCATGAAGTTCCAGATGCTCAGCCATAGATCAGATGAGTATAGAGCCATCCACCGAGACACCGTTCAAAGGCTAGCAGATTTTCTCGGCGCAAGGCACTCAACTGTTCTGCTATTTCCCTCTAGCGGCACTGGATTTATGGAAGCCAGCATAAGAAACGCGGTTTCCCCAGGGGGGAAAGTCCTAGTAACTATTATTGGCGAGTTCGGGCAGAGGTACAGGGAAGCTGTTGAGAGAAATGGGAGAACACCAGTAGTCCTAGAAAAGCCGCTCGGTAAGCCAGTTCTACCAAACGAGCTGGACGAAGCTCTAAAGAAGAGCCCCGATGTAGAGGCAGTCGCTATTACTCACAACGAGACAAGCACAGGAGTAATAAACCCGCTTAAGGAGCTAGCTAAAGTTGTTAAAGAGAGGGAAAAGCTCCTTTTTGTAGACGCTGTATCCTCAATGGGCGCAGCTGATATTAGAGTAGATGAATGGGGAATAGACCTAGTGTTTGCCAGTAGCCAGAAGGCCTTTGGCGTCCCCCCAGGGCTGTCTATGGCGGCTGTTAGCGAAGCTGTATTTAACAGAGCTAAGGCCCTCCCCGAGAGAGGGCTATACTTTGACCTACTGGAGATCCAGCAATACCTTAAAACTCAGTGGTCTACTCCTACAACGCCGCCAGTTCCTCAAGTTGTCGGCCTAAACGTTGCCCTAAGGATTGTTGAGAAAATGGGGGGCCGGGACAATTGGCTTAAAATGTACTCAGAGAGAGCTGAGAAGATAAGGAGCGGCGCTACAGACCTTGGCCTTCAGCTGTTCGCTGAGCCAGGGTACTATAGTCCAACTATAACTGTTGTGTATAATCCGCCCGGAATAAAGGGCCCAGTGATTTACGATGAAATGAGGAAGAGGGGCATTGAGATAGCCCGCGGATACGGTAAAGTTAGAGATGTTACATTTAGAATAGGCCACATGGGCTATATCACAGATGAGGATATAGCCTCGCTTTTCAGCACGCTTAGAGAAGTATTAGCATCTATTGGTTATAAGCCCCACAGTTAGAGTATTAAGCGAAGTAGAGGTGGTAAGCAGTTGGTTAGAGTGCTAGTTGCAAGCAAGATACACGAGGGGGGAGTCGAGATCCTCAGGGCCAGCGGGGTGGAAACCGCCTTTGTTGAGGAGCCCTCCGTAGAGGAGCTAGCTAAGCTGATTAAGGGCTTCGACGGCATAATAGTAAGGAGCAGGCCCCTAGTAACAAGGTCTGTAATTGAGGCCGCAGATAGCCTCAAGGTTATAGCTAGAGCTGGCGTTGGCGTGGACAACATTGATGTAGATGCTGCGAAGTCTCGCAACATAGAGGTAATAACTGTGCCCGAGGCAACAACAACAAGCGTAGCTGAGCTAGCAGTGGGCTTGATGATAGCTGTAGCTAGGAAAATAGCTTACTGCGATAGGGAAATTAGGAGGGGGGAGTGGCCTAAGAAGCAAGCCGTAGGCAGCGAGCTTAGCGGAAAGGTACTTGGAATACTGGGCGCGGGTAGGATCGGCTCTTTAGTAGCTAAAATAGCTAAGCACGGTTTCAACATGCAGATCATATACTACGATATTTCAAGGAACAAGAGATTAGAGGAAGAAGTAGGGGCGAAGTACATGTCAGTAGAGGATATATTGAGAAGCGCAGATATAGTAAGCGTACATGTACCTCTAACTCCAGAGACAAAGCACATGATTAACGAAGAGAGGCTGAAGCTAATGAAGCGCACAGCAATCCTAATAAATACGGCAAGAGGCGCTGTAATCGATGAAAGCGCCCTCGTAAAGGCCCTAAAGGAGGGCTGGATTGCTGGAGCCGGCTTAGATGTCTACGAAGAAGAACCGCTGCCTGCAGGCCACGCACTCGCCAAGCTAGATAACGTAGTTCTAACATCCCACGTTGGGGCAAGCACTCACGAAGCTCAGGTGCGAGCTAGCGAGGATGTAGCCAAGCGGCTTGTAGAGTTCTTTAGGGCACGCGGCTACTTAAGCTAGGAGTAAATTGGCAGCTATATCGGCTTCGCTCGCCCAGCTCTTCAAGTTTTTAAGGGATAAAACAGAAAGGTAGAATTGGCGGGGTTTAACAGCGGGGTAGGGCAGCCTGGTAGCCCGCGGGAGGCGCCGTGGCTGCCGCTTTTTTCACATTTCTACAGGCGCTTCACTTTTCTCCAATTATTTAATGTTGTCAGCTGCAGCAATCACACAGGAGCATTTACATCAACTAACGCAACAGGCATATTTCCTTGCCCCAGCGATAAAATTTATAAGCGGAAAACCACTCTAGTATAATAGAGCGGCAGCCCGGCCCCGCGAAGCTCATAACCCCGAGGTCGGTGGTTCAAATCCACCCCCCGCTACTCTCGCTTCATAGCGGGCCCCGCCACTCCTAAGATCTCGTTTGAGTATTAAACCCCCGTACTCATTTATTTTTAAATTAAGTGCCTTACGTAGAGTATTCAGGTGGAAATTCTTGGCAAGGGAGTGCGGCTGGGTTATTCGAACGGCGAGAGTTGGGAAAATCTTAATTGTTGAAGTCTGCGGAAACAACGCAAAGCCTTTAGTGCTCGTACTAAAAGAAGACAGGGATGTAGAGCTATTCCAAGTGGCTAGCAAACTAGTAGTAGGCACCGCTATATGCTTTGAGGGCTCTCCGGCTCAAGAGCAGAAGAGCAAGCGCGGGCTAGAGTATAGAGTTAGTAAAATAGAGATTTACGGGCAGCCCGTGGAGCCTCTGCCTGTAGATGTATCGGGGAAAGTCCCCTCGCTAATGGACACGAGAATTAAGTACAGGTGGCTCCTAGCGAGGAATCCAGTTGAAAAAGCTATTTTCAAAGTCAAAGCAGATCTACTAAAGGCCGCTCGCGAATTTTTTGACAAAAACAACTTTATAGAGGTTCAAACTCCAAAGCTAGTGGCTGCAGGCGCTGAGGGAGGGGCTACTCTATTTAAGGTCCAATACTTCGAGAGGGAGGCCTACTTGAGCCAGAGCCCCCAGCTTTACAAGCAAATACTAATTAGCAGCTTTGAGCGAATTTACGAGATCACTCCTTACTTTAGGGCAGAGAAGTTCAATACAGTAAGGCACCTCAATGAATTGTGGGGAATTGATGCCGAGCAGGGATTTATTGCTGGCGTAGAGGATGTAATGAACACGCTCGAAAACCTCATATCGTACATTGCGAGCTACATTGAGGCCCGCCGCAAGGAAGAACTTGAAATCCTCGGCGTAGAACTTCCGAAGATTGTACCCCCATTTAAGAGGCTTAAGTTCACAGAGGCAGTTGACATCTTGAAGGCAGAGGGAGTTGAGGTTAGCGAAGGGGAAGACTTAAGCGACTACGCCGAGAGAAAACTGGGCGAAATACTGAGCGAGAAAAAGCACTACTTGTACTTCATTGTTGGCTTTCCGCGGCAGGCAACAGGCTTTTACTACATGAGGGAAGACGATGGGGTGCACACTAGGAAGTTTGACTTAGATTTCCGTGGCCTAGAAATCGCTAGTGGAGGGCAGAGAGAGCACAGGTACGAGAAACTCATTGATGCCCTCCGAGAAAAGGGATTAAATCCCTCAGACTTCGACTTCTACCTCGAGGCTTTCAAGTACGGCATGCCTCCTCACGGCGGCTTTGGGCTCGGCGTTGAGAGGTTATTAATGAAGCTCCTCGGCCTAGAGAATATACGAGAGGCTATAATGTTCGTTCGAGATAGGACTAGGCTAGTCCCTTAATTTTAAACCTAGGATCACCTGCAGACTAATCCTGTCTTGAAACATTTATATTTGTGATCGTGAATAAGTTTTTAATTAGGGTA
The DNA here is from genome assembly GCA_038888155.1 of Desulfurococcaceae archaeon. GTDB lineage: Archaea > Thermoproteota > Thermoprotei_A > Sulfolobales > Desulfurococcaceae > UBA285. The sequence continues at coordinate 241,602 of JAWAJB010000001.1, read as the reverse complement.
AGGCATTGGACAGCCCAAGAGCACTTGTACGGCTCAAAAAGAAACTCACGGTGGAGAACTTGTGGCTATACGTTGTTTGCGTCTTGAAAAGTAGAGGCGCTCCCCTGAAAGCTTACGACATAAAGGTCGCTCTCAGGGATTTATTCAAAATAGATCCTCCAGCAGTAACTGTTTACACTGTACTCTACAGAATGGTTAGAGACGGGCTACTGACTAGAGAGCACAGGGGAGAAGAAGTCTTCTACTCTCTCACCGAGAGAGGCATTAACGCGTACAGAGAAGGCCTAGTCTTCATAGAGGAGGTTCTCGCGAAGCTTAAGCTCCACGGGTGATAATGAATGATTCGCACAGTGATTTTAGGGCAAGGTCTTGCAGCTTTGCACTTCGAAGTTGGGCTAGAGAAGCTGAAGGCAAATGAAATACCAGACTACGGGGTTCCGCTGAGTACTAGGCTCCCGTACAAGTACAGCGACATAGAAATAGTGGCTTCATACGACGTCGACGAGTCCAAAGTGGGCAAAACAGTGTACGAACTCGCCAAAAAGGATTACAGCGGCTCGGCGCCAATTCCGGGAAGCCTAAAGGATATCCTCGTTAGGCGCGGTATACACCTCGGGAGCGTAAAGGGGTTGCCGCTAAAGGCGCGGGGCATCGAGGAAGATCGAGACCTAAAGGACGCTGTTTTCATGCTCATTGATGACTGGAAAGAGCTAGGCGCAGACGTAATCATAAATATAATTACTACCGAGCCCGTTGAGCCTGCAGGAAGCCTAGGAGAACTCCACAGCAGGTTTACTAGCGGCGATCTAACCGCGTCTCAAGCCTACGCCTACGCTACAGCCCTTTACTCAGCTAAGTATAAAGGCGCTGCCTTCATAAATGGAATACCTTCGCCTCTCGCCAACGACTGGGGCTTCATTAACTTGTACAGAGAAAGCAGAGGGGTTATGTTCGGGGACGATGCAGCAACAGGGGCAACTCCGTTGACTGCTGACCTGCTCGAGCACCTCTACGAGAGGCGAAGGCGCGTATTAGATGTAGCGCAATTCAATATTGGGGGAAACCCAGATTTCTACGCGCTAGCCCAGCCCGAGAGAAACGTAATGAAAAAGAAGACTAAGAGCAGCGTTATAGAGGACATACTTGGATACAGCGTGCCTAACTACATACGCCCAACAGGATACCTAGAGCCGCTTGGAGATAAAAAGTTCGTCGCAATGATTGTAGAGTACTTGAGCTTCGGAGAGTTTAAAGACGAGATCTACGTGATAATGAGAGTAAACGACAAACCTGCAATTGCTGGATTGCTCGTAGACCTCGTTAGGCTAGGGAAAATGGCACTAGATAGGGCTAGCTACGGCACTATATACGAGGTGAACTCATTTTACATGAAGATGCCAGGTCCACCGGGGAGCAGATCCATATCTAAGTTCAAAGCGTACGATATACTCATGAAGTGGCTCGGCCTAGAAGATCAGCGCTTAAAATCTTAGTTGCCCCACTTACATTATCGGTAAATGCAAGTGATCATACATGAAGGTAGTATTAATTGGAGCACCCGGTGCAGGTAAAGGGGTATACGCGCAGTACTTCAGCGAAAAATACTGCATACCTCAAATAAGCACGGGCGAGATCTTCAGGCAGGAGATCTCCAGGGGCACTCCACTCGGCATCATGGTAAAACCGTACGTAGAGCAGGGCCTCTTAGTCCCCGACGACATAGTAACTGATGTAGTTAAGAGGAAATTGAGCGAGCCAAGCGCAGCAAGAGGCTTCATACTGGATGGCTACCCTAGGACGCTGAGCCAAGCGAAGTCGCTTGACGAGTTCGTCGCAATTGACGCTGCAATACACTTGGTAGTCTCAGAGGATGTTGCCGTTAAAAGACTTAGCGGTAGAGTTGTCTGCCCTTCCTGCGGCAGGGTTTACAACATTTACTATGAACCTAAGCCCAGAGAAGATGAGAAGTGCGATTACGATGGAGCTAAACTGCTTAGGAGAAAGGACGACGAACCGGAGATCATTATAAAGAGGTATAGAGTGTTCTATCAGTCATTCAGCCCAATAATTAACTACTATTTAACTACTCGCAGGCTTATAGAAGTTAACGCAGATAAGCCAATCAAGGAAGTCGTGCCGCTCCTCGAGAGGCTTTTGCTGGAGAACAAGGTATTGAAGCTGAAGCCCTGCAAGGATATAAGCACTTAGTGGGACGAACAGCACTTAGCGAGCTCTCTAGGAGTAGTGGCTGCTGTTGATTTGTGCGCAGTTGTTGCAGCTCAGATGCGGGTTGCAGTTCAAGTTCTTGTTTTTAATCCTCACCATAAATCTCGCTGGTAGCTTGCCGTACTCTACCGAGATCTCCCTTAGATCATCAACGCTTGATCTAATTTTATCGACAGTGCTAGCTATTTCCTGCTTGCTCTCGCCGTTAATTACCATAAGGGCCTCCTCGCTGTTTATTCTAGCCCCAACTAGTACTTTATTGCAGTGAAGCGCCAAGTTCAGCAAGTGATCCAGCTTACTCGTCTTGAACCGCACAATGGCAACATCTCTGCCCATTAAGTCTGCAGATAGAAGAACGCTAAATGAAAGAATATTTCTCGAGTTCATAGACTTAAGCCTTCGCCTTATAGATGCATAGCTTAGGCCCGTTTTCCCGGATATTTTTCTAATGCTTATTCTTGGCTCATCTATCAGTACTTCAAGCAGCTTAGCTATTTTTTCCCTCCCGACGTTGCCCAATCAGCTTGCACCATGGGGGCATTTGTTATATCCCTTAATAACCATCAACTGCAACTTACAGTGCATAATAGGGGCAACTCCAAATAGGTAGCTGGGATATAGATGGGGACTTGTGCAAGCTGTAGCGCCTCATCAGTAACTATAAGCAACGCTATTAATCTCTGCGTAGATTGTTTGAGGAAGGGCGTAAAACTTAGCGCAGACCTCCACGAAAAATCCCGTATATCCTTCAAGTTACCTAGCTTCAAAGACTTAAGGAGCGGAGTTAGATGTTTTACTTGTGGAAGAAGATGCAGTATACCCGCTGGGGGGAGAGGCTACTGCGGGTACTTAAGTGCACTGGGAAATAGCCTTAAAACATCCACTGGATCCCCTCACGAAGCAGTCGGCCTGTACTACTACGACCCTCACCCAACAAACTGCGTTGCTGCACACGTCTGCCCGGCAACAACTGGTTTAGGCTACCCAGAGTACGCCCTCTCTCCAAGTGGGGAGCAGGGCTTCTACAACATTGCGGTCTTCTACGGTGGCTGTAGCATGGACTGTTTATACTGTCAGAACTGGGATTACCGCAGAATGGCCCACTCAGCAAGCCCGAGGCTAAGCATAGATTCGCTCGTTAAAGCTGTGAACAGCAGGACGTCCTGCGTATGCTTCTTCGGCGGCGATCCTGGCCCCTTCGCTCCTCACGCCATTTTAGCCTCGAAGAAGATGGTTGAGAGGGCTCGATCGACTGGTTTAAGAACCCTTAGAGTTTGCTGGGAAACTAACGGCCTCTGGAATCCATTGCTACTCGAGGAAGCAGTAAAGCTGAGCCTAGATACAGGGGGCATTGTTAAAGTAGATTTTAAGGCGTGGAGCCCCGAGGTCTACAAAGCCCTATGCGATGTTGAGAGAGAACACGTCGATCTAATAAAGAGAAACATCAGCCTAATAGGTAAATACGTGCACAAAAGGAGGCTCCCGCCCCTGCTAACCGTGTCCACTTTGCTCGTACCCGGCTACTTAGATGACTACGAGATAGAACATATGACAGATTACGTGGCTAAAATAGATACAGAAATACCTTACGTTTTTCTAGGGTATCGCCCAGACTACATGCTCCTCGACCTGCCCACTACAAGCTGGAGCCACGCCGAGAGGGCAGTGAGAATAGCCAAGAAAAATGGCCTGACAAACGTATACGTTGGGAACACATTCCTGTTGGGGCACTCGTATTAATAGCCTGCGGGCGAACTAACCTCCTAAAAAGGCGACTCCTATGCTAGGGCCCCAAGTGTACTAACTCGCAGTGCATCATCGCTGCGATTTTCTAGCGGAATTAAAGCCATGTAGTTAGGTCTTATCCAGTATTGCTTACAGCTGGAGGCTATAAGCTAAGCTACGCGCGTTTCTTAATGTACTCTAAGTCCTTGAGGTCTAGCCTCCAGCCCATTGAGCCGACTATTTCCTGGACATGCTCTATTGTCTCTGACTTCGGTATCGCTACTACGTTTTTGTGGCTTATCAGGTAGTTCAGGGCTACTTGTATAGGGCTCTTGTTATATTTAGAGGCAACTGAAATTAGAGCAGGATTTACCGCAATAGACCCCCTCTCGAGAGGAGTGTAGGCCTGTATTACCACTCCTCTCTCAATGCAGTAGGGAAGCAGCTCTTTTTCAATGTAATACCTGCTAGGTACGCTGTAGTGTACTTGGTTTACAGCAATCTCGCTCTTTTTTGTAGACTGCATAGCTATCCTCAACTGAGCAGCATCAAAGTTGCTAACTCCAATGTACCTCGTCAAACCTAAATCAGCGAGCACCTCGAAGTTTTGAATTTGCTGTTGGATACTTATTCTCTCATTAGGCCAGTGAATCAAGTAGAGGTCGACATAGGCAACGCCAATTCGCCTGAGGGATTCGCGAGCTGCCTTCACTACAGCGTCCTTGTCCTCTAGCCTGCTAGGTAGCATCTTGGTCGTAATGAACACGGAGTCCCTGCCAACTTCCTTCACGACTCTGCCGACAAACTCCTCTGCCCTACCGCTGTCGTACATCTCGGCAGTGTCTAACAGGTTAACGCCCCGCGTTATAGCGTACACAAATGCCTCGAATGCCCTATCGTATGACCTTATTCCATATGTGCCCATTCCAATTGCGGACACTTTATCTGAGCCTATGTACTTGTAATCGCTGGGGCTGTAGATATCCAGCAAACTAACCTACCTCTTTTTTACTTATTCCAAAGAAACAGCTAAATACCTTTAGGCTCTTGCCCTCCCAATAGCTATATACGGGTCTAAGTTCATAGGTGTTGCCTAGATTTAACCACCAAACGGTGTATTTCGCAGTGAGCGCCAACGGGGAGCAAGAGAATCAAGGCAATTTGCTCATCGTAACTAGCTCTGGCGTTATCTACGAGTGTAGGGGCAAAAGAGCTCAATTGCCTAGCTACGGCAGAAGCTCGTGTAAAAAGTGCAGGATGCGCGGCTACTGCGGGCTGTGAAAAAATGAATACTTTAATAGAGCCCGGTAGCTCTGTCCAGTACTCTTGTATTAGGTGCGGGCGGTGCTGTAGCAGTGGACCAAATGTCGCTCTAACAGTGTTCGACATATGTAGATTAGCTAAGTACACTAACAGTGCCTGGAGGGAGCTGGCAGGAAAATACTTCTATGTTGTAGTAGCTGACTACATACCTGTAGCTGTTCTGCGGGGTATTAGAGACAGGTGTGCATTCCTTAGAACAGAGGGGGCTAAGGCAGTGTGCACGATTTACCCAGCTAGACCGCTGAGATGTCGCCTCTACCCCTTTATACCCATATCTCCAGGCGAAAGCAGCAAGCTAGAGGTTTCAGCGAAGTGCCCAGGGGTTGGACAGGGCGGCTTCATCGCGCCTCCTTGGGAGGACCTAAAGTCATACCTTGAGGAAGTCAAGAAGCACTACGAGGAACTATTTCAGCTCATATTTAGATCTAGTTACGAGCCCGTTAAAGCCCTAGAGATCGCCCTAGATAGGGCGTGCAGTGAAGTATAGCTCAGTTGTCATCAGTTAAAGCTATTACGTGCCTCAGCGGGCTGTTGTCGGGTATTACTCTCGTGCAACCTCCCCAGGGCGGGGTTCTTGAACTAGTTATGCGCAGTAGCCCGTGGCTAGATTTAATAGCGCACACCTCTCCGCCATCCCTCGAAATGTTGCTACAAGCATAGTGGAGAGTTTTTTTGAGGCCCGCCCTAAGCGCAAATTGGAGCGCGACCCAGTCTTCGAGCCTTGCTTCTGCATAGCTACCGTTGAGTTTCGATGGGGTTAAGTAAAAGTAGAAGCTTTTCGTGTTAACGTAATCAAGCGAAACGCACTCAGCATTTCCGTCAATTGTACTGTATAATCCTAAACCTCCGTAGATCATTGAAGTCGCTTCGATTTTTTCCATATCGTTGAGGCTACTTATGTTCCCGCTTAATACTGCGCTACACACTCGGTATAGCTTGTCTAGCCACTCCTCGTTGGAAACATTAGAAACAACTCTGTGTTCCCCGCTGTTTGTAACCAGAATTGAGACCCTGAGGTTTAGCACAGGCAGCGACACAAACCCCGTGAGATCCCCATAGGTAAACTTGCCCAGCACTAGAACTAATGGACAGCTGATAAGCTCTTTATAGTGCCACAAATCCCCCCACACCAGCTACTTTATATAAACGCATCACACTATTAATAAAACCTTAGGTGAATTAGCGCTTTGAAGCTAGCAGCTCATTTGGCATTGATTTTAATGCTTGGGGGACTCTGCAGCATTGGCTTATCTCAAGCCGCTACTCCAAGCCTGCCTAGTATACGCTACTTTATAGCGTATAACCCCCTCGAAGGCAGGGGGATACTAGAAGTAAGCGCTCAGCTAACCCTAGAGGAACCAAGCTGGGTTGTAATCCCCATAGGTATTTTTGGAGATCAAACTAGGATCAATTTATTGAATTACACTTGGAGCAACCTCTTGGTAGGGGGCTTAAATTTCCAAAACGACACCGCTGAAATATACGCCTTTATTGCAGGCAACGGCACTCTAACAATGTATTTTGGCGTTAGTGCCTTATTTGAGGAGACAGGCATTGGGGCATATGTTACTCTAATCGACACTACCGACTTGGCCAGCACGGCGAACAACGCCGAAGTTGAACTTCTACTGCCCGGCGAGTTCAACATAGAGCCATCCCTTACGAGGAGAAATGCAACGATATCGGTGATCAAAGAGAAGAACTACACTAGGGTGTGCCTAAATGGCTTCAGCGAGCTCCTCATTATTGCGTTTATTCCTATGACGGAGCCTCCTGCAAGCACTCCCCCCTCCTCCCAAGCCCCGCTCATTATCGCAGGGGCAATAGTAGCGGTGGGAATAATTTCCTTTGCTGTTTACTACTTTAGAAGGCGTAGCAAAATACTTGTAGAGAGGGTTGACTACTTGTACGATAGCGCTTCGAGAACTATATTGAAAGCGCTAGGAGAAGCAGGAGCTAAAGGGCTTACGCAAGCAGAAATAGTTAAAGAGACAGGTTTGCCGAAGTCTAGCGTGAGTAGGAGGATTAAGAGGCTCGAGGACGACGGCATTGTAGCAGTTAAGCGCGTAGGCAAGTACAACTACATAAGCCTTACAGATAAAGGATATGATCTATACAGGAGAATAGCTCATCAATGAGGAGAGAGAGTGAGTAGCGTTACCCCTGTTTACGGCATGGGGCTGTTTTTCGTCCGCGAAACGGGGTTAGTGGAACAAGTAGTAGTTTTCGATTACCATGACCCAAGCGAGTACTACAAGTCAATAGCTCAGAGCAGAGATAAGCTCGAAGATGAGAAAAAGCTCTTAGCTAGAAACATGCAGAGTTTTCTAGATGCCGAAGAAGTGAAAATCAACTCTAAGCCCGTTTACCCAGGGGTATTGGGAGTAGATGTAGGGTTCCGGGGTAGCTACAGGCACCCTTACGTAGTTTTCTTCATAGTTTTTCTAGGCGAGTTTAGAAGGGGGGTAAACACATATGAAGACATCTATGAGCCTGAGACAGCTGAGTACGACTACAGGGTCTACTGGGTCTTCCCCTCAAGGGCTAAAGTCTTAAAAGCGGATTTAGGCGTTCCTTTTAATTTGCTCTACGATAGTAGAGTTCTATCATTTGCAGTGAGCAAGGGGCAGATCACTAGTGGCTATGAGAGAATAGAGTTCGAGCTATTTAGCTAGCCAGCCCTACACCCTGTAGTACTACTAGAACTTATAAGGGAGTGTGTAAATATGAATTTGCGGATGATGTTAGGGGGACCTCGATAGAGGTACCGCCCTGAAGAGTGATGTGGGGCCAAAGCGCTGACTTTCTTAAATTAAGAGATGACCTTGGAGTAGCCAATCTCAAGATTAGTAGTTGGTGCAGCGCCTTGCCGGCTAAAATAGATTACTTGAAGTACCCCTTTGTGGCATCCCCCAAAGAGTTTCCTCAATTATTTATAGTGAAGCCAAGCGTTCTCGTTTCAAAGAGCCAGGACCTAAAGGATAAGCTTGTGGCCACACTTAGGGAAATCTTAGAGAAGGGCAAAGTCCCCTTAGAGAACCTCGGGGGCGAGGATGAAGGCGTGTTAATGTACTGCTCTCTACTAGACCTAGCCAAGTCATTAAATGACAGGCGATTAGTTAATAGGATAGCACTAGCTTACTCAAAGACTGCATCTACTTTTCTAGGCAACGAAAGAGATGATGTTTTGTACCTCATTGGGAGGAAGCTAGGTCTTAACGTAATACTAGAAGTAGATAACCCCCCTCGTTTACCAGTATTAGCTGTTCACGGGAAAAGGGAGGGCGTGGGCTTTAAGGCATGCGTTTTCGCGCTACCCGTTGTCGAGTACATGAAAATAGCCCTGCACAGGCTTCTTCATGATCAATCTTACGCGCTAGTTAACAACATCGTTCACGGGGGCTACATATACCTAGACCACCAGTCATATAGACGAGTCCTCGAGGAGTACATATTTCAAGTCATAGTGTCGGCATGCGAGTCCGCTACTCCACCCACAAATGAGGAGTACAGCAACATGCTTAAGGAAGTAGAGGCTTTAGTCGCAGCTCTATACGGGAAGGAGCTGGCAGAGCAACCTTCAATAACCCCAAGCAACGAGGGCGAGCTCGTCGGCTCGCTGTATAGGGGCAGAATAGCCGAGAGCCTCTTCCCGCCCTGCATAAAGAAAATACTAGATAATTTGAACTCTGGTGGAAACCCAAGCCACGCAGAGAGATTCAACCTAGTAGCCTTCTTGGGCAACATTGGGCTAGATGTAGATGAACTCATGGAGTACTTTAAGAGGGCAGCTGATTTCAATGAAAGAGTGGCTAGGTACCAGATAGAGCATATTCTCGGGCTTAGAGGCAGTAAGGTGAAGTATAAGCCCTACACTTGCGAAAACCTGAAGGCAGGAGGTCTGTGCCCCATAATTGAGCGCTGCCCTGGCGGAGGGAACCCCCTTGCAGTGTACCGCTTTAACGCCAAGAAGTTGAGATCTTCACATCAGAGAGGAGGGCTCAAAGGAGAGGACGGAAACAAGCCGCCGGCGGGATTTGAACCCGCGACCACCGGCTCACCCGGACAGGCCTAGCAATCTAACCTGGCTTACAAGGCCGGCGCTCTACCAGGCTGAGCCACGGCGGCCTCTTTATGATATATCTTAAATAAATGCAGATTTTAAATTCAACCGCCCGAAACAGGTGGAATTAAAGTAATAGTGTCTTGATCGCGGAGAACAGTATCCAAGCCATTAACTGGAGTCATAGAGTTGTGAAGGACAATTATCTCTGAATTCCCAGAGAGGATATTCCTTATATAACTCTCAGCCCGCGGTCTTCGTGCGATCAATGCTCTCAATACGCCAGCTACTGTTGTTTCTCCAGGGACTTCTACTATTTCCTCTTTAGTCCCGAATACCTCAGATAGCCACAACAAGTATTTTATGTAGATCCTCAACTCTGCTCACGCCTTTGTTCTGCCTCTCTCCTCTTAGCGCTCTCGAAGAGGCTCACCCACTTTTCCTCACTTAGATCTCTGTACTCTTCCACTAGGGCAAGCCTCTTGTCCTTATTCCTCATAAAGTAGTATATTGTATAGCTACAAATGGGCTCTATAAGCCACTGGTTGCTCTTCGCTAAGTCAATTGCGTAGTTCACTAGTACGTTGCCAATTCCCTTGCCCCTGTGCTGCGGCGGAGTATAAGTTTCAACGAGCTTCATGACTTTGCCCTCGACTTGGTACTTTAAATACGCCTTGCTCTTATCTTCGAGAACTACGTATATTACTTGGCTTGTGTGCTTAACTTCGCGCCCAAGCTCCCAAGACATGCCTCAACACCATAGCTAATGATATACTATAGGCTCAGTGCGTTATTAACGCAACAAATTAAATGTAACGCGCAATCTAAATGAGTTGGCATTAACTCGAGCAAAAATCCCTCGACCTAATTACCCTGTCCACTACTAGGTTGCGCATAGCCCCAGCTACCTGAGAACCTCGCAATTAAGTCCTCTGCTTTAGCTTCCCTTAATGCCTTGCTTAAAACAGGCATTATAATTACTCACTACACATAAATTTAGTGGTAGTATAATTTTTAAAGGTGATAGAAGTGCCCAAAGGAGTAGTTGACACAGTGGAAGTACACCAAGTTAGGGGAGACCTATTAGCGCTATTTAAGCCGCTAGACGAGACGCTTAGCAACTACAACTCCAAGATAAACATTCCCTTAAACCTCCTGAATAGAGCGAGTAGAAAAGCTAGCTATGCGCTTCTGGAGGTCTTAGTGGAGTCTAGGAAGCCCTACTCAGAGTGGAAGTTAAAGTTAAACGGAATCGGCATTACTCGCCTGTTCAAACCAACGTACACGTTAACAGATGTAGAGAAGGATCGCGGGCTGTACAAGTTTGTATACGACATAACGAGCATTTTAAACATCCCCGAATCCCTCAACAGGGAGTGGATTAACTTGGGAATTAAGTACGAAGGGGGAGACCCCTTCACAATCAAGGCAATTTTACTAGATGTCATATACGAAGACCAAGATGCATTAACAGACTACAAGCACTTAACCGGCTTACTCATGCTAAAGCAAGGCGAAAGCGTAAGGTTCAAGCTCGATCCATCGGGGAAAGCACTATCAGCTAGAATAATTACGTACGCTCCTAAACCAACTGAAATCAAAGTAGCAACTAACACGTACAGCACGAGGTATCATGTTCCTCAGAGGAGGTTCGAGGAGCTAGCTGTTACGCTGGGGGAAAACGAGGAATTTATTGAGGTGTCCCCAATAGGATTAGAGGGCGGGGACTCACACTTAGTGCTGTCTGGACTAACCCTGTACAATAGCACTGTAAAGCAACCCCTGCTGGAATTAAGCAGCGTAAATTACGTTGTTGAGGACAAGAAGATTAAACTCAAGCTCTCCATTCACAACAGGGGGGAAGCCCAGCCAGATAAGCTCGTTATATCCCTGCTCAAGCACGGAGACCTCCTATACACTTCGAAGGAAACTAAGGCCAAAATGGCCCCAGGCGATACCTTCGAAACTGAGATCGAGCTACCAGCCGATAGGGGCTTGTCGGGAGACCTCTGTATTAGATTGATATGGATGAAGCTTACTAGAAGGTGGATTCACGACAAAGTTATCAACTTCACTTAAATATATCTGAGTTGCAAGCTTCTTCCCCGAGAGAATTCCTCAACGAGAGCTCTGTGCTCGCGGGTTGTGCTCTTCCTCTCGACAACTACGCCTTCTGGGGCAACAGCGCTCTTAGTTAACATGTTGTTCAACATATTCAAGTCTAGGAAACTCAACGCGTACTTTGACGCTATGTGGCCAAAACACACGTTTTCACTAAGGGCGAGCTCTGTGTGTTTCTTGGGGTAGTGGCCGCCTCCTACTCCGATAACCGGTTTACAAGGCGGTAGCTTGGGGTACGCTTCAATGACTTGCTTTATGGCCTCGCCAACAATGATGTGATTTATCGAGTCGCTCCACTCGCTTAAGCTGCTACCAATCTCGATGAACACCGTTGGCTTAAGCAAATTAGTAGGGCCGTGGTGAGTCGCCTCATAGCTCACCTCGTATTCCTCCCTCCTGTCAGCATCCCTTGATATTTTATCGAGGGCCTTAAGTAGAGCCCATGAGGCGGGGGGATGGGCAATTCCCAGCTCGCGGGGGCGCCCGCCCACTGTAGCATCATCGGAGAAGTTGCCAGTTGCGTGCACTGTGTAACTTTTTATTCCCGCCTCGCTCGAGTGCCTTGAAAGTATGATATAGAGCTCAACTGCTGGCGGCAACCTCTTGTCGAGAAAGTCAAAGTAGATAACGTCTTCATTAAAGCCAGCTAGCATGAAGTTCTCTCCAGAGAGGCAGACAACAGCTTCCCTGCAATGCCCAACTTCTGTTGGCCTGAGCTCGTTAACCAAATAGCCCGCTATCCCCCTTCCAGCTCTATCTATGACGCTGTAAACAAGCCCAATCATTGCTTTAACCTGAATTAAAACTTAAACAAGTAAAACCTTTTAATTATAACAGCGGTGCTGAATTTATGCATCTAAGCTCTAATGAGTGGAAATCTCGGAAAAGGCTATTTTGGGGCAAGATATGGAGCGACCTCGAGATAGGCTACCTCGATAGGGATTTACTCCCGCTTCTCCTCACTATAAATAGAGACAGCGATCTCTACACTACCAGCAGCTGTAGCGGTAGAATAGTAGTTATTGACTCGCTCTACCCTTGGAGTAGAGAGGAAACAGGCGTTGTGTTTAAATCGCACACGCCCGTAAAAGTTGAAGAACTAGACTTCCTGTACAGCTTAAAGCCTTATAAGAATCTGTGGATTAACGTGACTGGACCAATACTGCATGTATACGCGCTTAGCTCTAAGAAAGCAGTAGCGCTCTTAAAAACTGCTAGGAGACTTGGGTTTAAGCACAGCGGTGTATTGAGCGCAAGCAAGAGAAGAGGCTACTTCTTGGAGCTTATAACTGGCATCTACATATCCCAGTTAATCCTAGGCAGAAGCGGCATAATTGTTAATAGAGAAAGCCTTTTCCCCCTCGTTGACATCTTGAACCAAAGCCTCCTAGAGGGCAAGCTTAGGTTGGAAAGCCTATATCTAGAGCTTTCAAAAGCCCTGCCGGAAGGGGTAGATCAATTTATAGAGGAGGATATAGCTCAGCGGGGATTCCTCTCTTACAGAAGAACACCAGCTGATATTTTCAGGGAAATGTGCAGGGAAAAAGGGCTCAGCTGCTAGCTCGATTTATTTAATACTACCAACCTTAATTAACTATGGGATTATGGTAGGTTCTTATGAGCGGGGAGACAATAGGTATAGAGGAATTTAAGAGGGTAGATTTGAGGGTAGGGCTCGTTAAGACAGCTGAAAAAGTTCCTGGCGCAGAAAGGCTCATAAGGCTAACCGTTGATCTTGGGGAGCTGGGGGAAAGGCAAATAATTGCAGGGCTCGCTAGATGGTACCCTCCCGAGTACTTCATTGGTAAGCACATCGTAGTAGTTGTAAACCTAAAGCCAAAGAAAATAATGGGCTTAGAGAGCCAGGGCATGCTATTAGCTACTGATTCTGACCCCCCAGTAGTAGTAATAGCGGCAGAAAAGGTCAAGCCTGGATCAAAACTTATTTAGCTTTAAAGCTTTGCTGCTTTAGTTTCCACAACATTACAGCAACTCGCCAACGAAATTCCCTGCTTTTTCAGCTGAAATACCAACTAGGCTGCTTTAGCCGCTCGAGCAAAGCGTAATGCGTAATATGCCTTATGCCTCTCTCTGCCCCAATGCTTGTTTTTTTAAATCTGCTGCAGAGCTCTTTGAGCATCTCTATAAGCGAGTCAATTCTTTTACGTTATTGGACCCTCTATTAGATAGCTAAGTTGACATATTGCTCTCAATGCTGTTTACTATCAGCAAATCGGTGTGCACAACACTAGTTAATGCTTTTGAGTCCTCTACTTTCAGCAACCCAAAGTAGCCTCTTCTTGCACTACCCGGCGAGAAAACGATGCCCCTTCTGCACGGTGTATTAGATCTGCCCGCAATTACTGCAATTGGGCTAATTTGCTCTACGATCGCATCTACAACATCTGATCCTGGCATTTGACATGTGTAATTTAGGCCGGGCATATTTGAGATAAATAAATGTGCCTTTAAAGAGGTAGTCGGCTGGCAACCGCTCAATCCAAACCCGTAAATATCTACTCCGCTTACACTAATTTGCTTACACTCAACAAGCCCGCCAACTTCTTTTAACGCTTGCGCAACTGCGGCCCCATCGCATCTCCCGAGGACTCCGAGAACCTTTGCTCTACACCCCTCGTAAAGCCACTTAACTACGTTAGGCGATATCGTCTCGCCCAAGAGCAGTATGGCGTCAACTCCGTAGCGCTTGGACGCATAACACAGCACTCGCGAGATTGGTTTTGAGCCGCCTATGTCGTAAGCTACAAGGAAAACAGCCATGCAATCACTTACAGTACTTCATTGTCCCCCTATACTCAGCTCCCCCTAATAACACCCTGCACGTCTCAGTTAAGTCACAACACTGAAGCAAGCCATCTATCTCAAATAGGCCACCCTCGTATAGGGCAGGCATGTAAACAGTTTCATAGCTTAAGATGCCCTCAATGTCGTGCGGGGCATCCCGCGAGGCTGTTTTCGGCGCCCTCCACGAGAGAACCCTTGAGTAAGACGGATAGCTTAATGCATCTAAACCGCCTTCAAGCTCTACAATGGCTTTAATGGGTTTGCCATTCCTGAAGGTAGGCAGCGTGAGCGCATCTCTGCGTACACCGTCGTTGTATATTATTGAGTACTCCCTTCCGTTACGGGCCCCCCTTCGCCAATTGCGGTAGAACTTGAGGACTTCTTTGACTGTCAGCCCAGTACTCTGAGAGGCGCCTTCAGCCCACTTCGCGAGCGAAAGCCCGTTTAAAGGCTTAAAAGTATCCTTATGATCGCTAATGTACTCAACAACTTTAAGTGAATTGTAGGAACCATATATTACAAAATCTATGTCGCTCATTTGCAAGTTGTGTATTCCCGGGAGCAGCGAGCCAGTTATTCCCGTTAAAACTCCAGTGTATTCGCTAATTTCCATTACAGCCTCTAGGGCTCTTCTCTCCAGTTCATCTCTAACTTTATTAGTTAGATCAAGCGTTCGCGCAATGGGGTTCCACGCCTTAACAACTCTGTGAACTGGTATGCACGGCACAAAGCTGTCGAAAAAGGGGATGTAGATACTCCAACCGGTGTGCTCTCTTACGCTTTTAGCGCTGTAAGTCTTCACAAGCCTCTCGTAGAATGTACCATTTCTGCTCCACGGCGTTGGCTTGCTAGTGGGGCAGTACTTAATGTACCCTACCGCGCAGTACTCAGTATGCCAGTTGCCAGTTACTACGGCAATACATCCATTGTCGAGCTCTAAGTAGTAGTGGTCTAGTATTGCAGTATCCAGGTACACTGCGCCACCCTACTCGGTAACTACGGGCTCTGGGACCTCCTTTAGCTGCTCAATAACGTAGTCCCTAATTTCTCTGAGGCTAGGTAGAGCGGAAGCAACCCTTCCCGCCTCAATGTATTTTCTCATAAGCGGTTGATAATCAGCTGGCATTTTACCCCCCCTCTCGAGCAACGTTACTATGTCATTTAAGCCAGGTCTCTTCCTGTAAACTTGCTTAGCTCCAGGCAATTTACCCCGCTTTGTAATGGGCTTCCACTCATTGTCTTCAAACACCTCAACAATATCTGCGCTAATGTCAATGCTCGGGGGCATAGCTATGCTTGTTCCCACGCCGAATACGTCCACCAAGTCTCTCAGTTTAATTATTTCTTTTTCGTCAACCCCGCCGCTAACAACTATTTTAACGTTATCGTATCCATGTAACTTTAAAGTCCAGCGAACTTCTTCTACAATTAGCCTCATATCCCCGCGTCTACTGCTAGGTGTGTCCAGCCTAACGCCGTAGAGCTTTTTCCCTAGGGCATTGGCAGCCATTAGCGCCTCTACTCTTTCATCGTAGAATGTGTCAACGAGCATTACCCTAGGAGTCTCTGGCTCTATTACTTCGTCAAATGCCTTCCACGCCTCGACTTGGTTGCCGAAAGCTATAATCAAAGCATGGGGCATTGTTCCTTGAGGCTGTAGGCCTAAGTGCTTGTTGCTAGCCACTCCTGATACGGCGTCTATGCCTCCAATGTACGCAGCTCTGTCAACCATGGGCGCAATTGCTGGGTGCAATGCCCTGAGCCCGAAAAAGAGCAGCGTTTTATCCAGCGCAAGCCTCTTCACTCTGGCCGCCTTTGTGGCAATGCTGCTGTAGTGTCTAAGTATACCCAGTAGCGCCGTTTCATAGATAATGAAGTCGTCGAGGTACCCCTCTACAATCATTAATGGCTCGCCAGCCTTGAAGAGCGTTCCCTCGGGCATTGCGTAAACGTCTACAGGCTTATCTTTGAGTAAGTATAGGCACTCCTCTAGCCCGGCGAAGACAGCCCACTCGAATCCCCTTGGGAGCTTCACTACGTGAAACTCCATTCTGACCTTTTTCCTTATATTCTTAGCTCTGAGGACATTAACTGTTCGAGTGAAGTAGATATCCGTGACAGCGCCACTTAAGATCTCTTCTTCTGATGCAATGTACAGCTTCATGTTTACTCACCCACAACGACTACGTATACCATTCTTTCCTCCCTAGGTCCATCCATTTCAAAAAACATTATATTTTGCCAGGGACCTCTAGCTACTCGTCCCCCAACTACTGGAAGGCACCTCTCGGAGCCGAAAATAGCTGATCCTATGTGCGCGTGAGCGTTCCTGTCGATCAAATTATGCCTCCACTTAGTGCTTCCAGGTTGAGTGAAGTCTTTTGCTTTCTCCATGATGTCGCTCATTAAACCCCCCTCTCCCTCGTTGATTATTATAGAGGCTGTAGTGTGGGGCGCAAAAACGAGGACAAGCCCGCGCGACACGCCCGACTTAACAACGGCGTCTTCTACCATGCCGGTAATGTCGATTAGCTGAAATCTCTCAGTAGATCTCAGCCTCAAGATCTCTACATGAGCTTCAGGCAAGTCAGACACCAGTCCCGGACTCACGCGTTCACTGTAAACTATATGCTTCAGCCTCGTTTATTTACTAAAAATATAAAGAGCTAGAAATCTTATTAACTAAATGGTGATGCAATTGGAAGAAGACAATTGGTGGTGGCGAAGGAGGAGGAGGTATTGGGACGACATCGATGAGTACTTCAATCGGATCATGGAGGACATGGAGAGGCTTCTCAAGGAGTTCGGCATGAGGTTTTCCTGGGAAACTACCCCGGAGAAAATGAAGGAGCTTGAAAAGTACGGCATTAAGCCCTACGTGTACGGGTTCAGCATAACGATCGGCCCTGACGGTAAACCCATCATTAGGGAGTTCGGCAATGTTAAAAGAGTTCGCGGAAAGCCCTCTGTAGTCGAGGAGAGAGAGCCGCTTGTAGATGTATTTGAGTCCGAGGAAGGGATGACCGTTGTGGCTGAAATTCCCGGCGTAGATAAAGACAAAATCGACGTGAAAGTGTCAGAGGACGGCAAAACACTAATTATAAGCGCCAGCAACGAAAAGAGAAAGTACTATAAAGAAGTAGACTTGCCAGCTAAGGCAGATCCCTCGTCAGCTGTAGCCACTTACAAGAACGGCGTTTTAGAGGTTAAGCTAAAAAAGCTGAAGGGAAACGGTAAAGGCGTTAAAGTAAAAGTTGAATAGATTTTCAATCTTGCTTGCTCAACTTTTCGCTGGTTTCTACCTAATGTAAATTTCGATGGTATTTATGAAAGTAGGCCTCATCAGCGATAGCCACGACAACACACGCGCGCTAAGGTCTGTGCTTTTAGAGTTAATTAAGCACAACGTGGAGTTGGTAATACACCTAGGGGATATTATCAGCCCGTTCACAGTTAAGCTAATGAAGAATTTGCTGGGGAACACGCAAGTAATAGCCGTTCTCGGCAACAACGATGGAGATACCTATTCGCTCTTCTCGCTTTTTAACCAGTATGGATGGACGCTAAAGCCGGGGCCAGCATTAATAAATCTGAGCAATAGGAGAGTACTGCTAGTCCACGGCTACGGAGACGCAGAAAATACAAAGAAGCTAGTTGAGGCATTGGCTAGGTCTCCCGAAGTAGATGTATTGCTATATGGCCACACCCACCAACCATATATAGGGCAAGTTGAGCAAAAGCTCGTCATTAACCCGGGCGAAACTTGTGGACTACTTACGGGCAACATCTCTTACGCTGTGCTCAACCTTGAAAAAATGTTGGCTGAGCTGTACTTTATAGGCGAGGCTGAATTCACTGCTTGACTCGAGGGATAATAGCGTGTCTACAGCAGGGGATAACTATCAATACCATTTAATGTTGAAGCCAGGCGACGTAAGCCATTACGTGCTCTTGCCTGGAGACCCTAACCGCGTGCCGCTAATAGCAATGCACTGGGATAAATTCTGGCGCGTCAGTGCCAATAGAGAGTACAATACTTACAGTGGATACTATAAAGGCGTATTTATATCTGCCACGAGTACAGGGATAGGCGCTCCTTCCGCGGCCATAGCGGTAGAGGAGCTCGCAAGGGTCGGATCTAGGGTGTTCATCAGAGTCGGAACGTCGGGGGCTTTGAGGGGGGATATAGCGCTGGGAGATTTAGTGATATCCACTGCGGCAGTTAGGCTGGACGGCACAAGTAGACACTACGTTATGCCCGAGTATCCCGCTGTAGCAAGCTACGATGTAGTCCTAGCGCTAATAGAGGCAGCAGAGTCTCTGGGCTTGCCCTACCATGTGGGATTAACTGCAAGTAGCG
Source organism: Desulfurococcaceae archaeon (assembly GCA_038888155.1). Classification (GTDB taxonomy): domain Archaea; phylum Thermoproteota; class Thermoprotei_A; order Sulfolobales; family Desulfurococcaceae; genus UBA285. The sequence goes on along the minus strand of JAWAJB010000001.1, from coordinate 222,979 downwards.
ACAGCTTTTACGTTGGGCAGGAGAGGCCTGGATTTAAGAATTACCTGCCCCCATTCCAAAAAGGCCTAGTAGAGCACCTCAGAGCTATTAACGTCCTGAGCTTTGAAATGGAGTCATCAGCGATATTCACACTAGCCAATATATACGGGCTACGCTCTGGGGCTGTGTGCGCAACAATCGCCAACAGGGAAACGGGGAATTTCGCTCCCGGCATTGGAGTTGATAACGCAATTAAAGCAGCCAATGAGGCTGTGAAAATCCTCAGCGAGTGGGACCAAGAGATCCGCAGGCAGGGAAAGAGATTTCTGTTCCCAAGCTTAATTAAGGGGCTCACTAGGGTCTAGCAGCATGAGCAGCAGAAATTACACGCATATATCTATAGGCAACTTCAATTTAGATATAGCCCTCTACATCAATAGCATTCCCCCTCCTGGCAGCTCTACGCTCGTGAAAGATTTTGATATAAGGCCGGGCGGGGCTGCTACTAACTACGCTGTCGCAGTTGCAAGGTATGGACACAGCGCATACTTAGTGGCATCTACATCCAACTACCCCATTGTAAAAAGCGCGCTTCAATCCCTAAAGGAGCTTGGCGTAGATACTACGTACGTTAAAGAGGTCAACCAACCCCCCGGCTCTGTGGTTATACTCATTTTACCTGAAGGCGAGAGAACGATGTTGAAGTACCCTGGCTCGAATGAATTTATTCAAAGCAGCGATGTACCTGAGCACTTGATGGCTAGAGCGCACGTAATTCACATGGCGTCCGTTAAGCCCGATTTAGTCAGCGGGATCGCTAGGATCGCTAGGCGCAAGGGCGTTGTTATAACTTATGATCCAGGCGTTTACGCAGAGTCGCTTGGGGGAAAAGCTGGAGATATCCTCAGGGACGTCGACATACTGTTCACTAATGAAAGCGAGTTTAAGCTGCTCACAAGGGAGATTAGAGCAGAAAACTTCTTTAAATTTGGCTTATCCATTCTCGTAGTTAAAATGGGATCTCGAGGAGCATTTGTGAGGTTGCCGAGCGGAATTTGCTACCACGGTAGCGCCCACCCCATCAGGAAGCCAGTTGATTCAACTGGTGCAGGTGACGCGTTTGACGCCTTTTTCAATTCAAAGTACCTTGAATCAAAAGACCCTGGAGTCGCACTAATGTACGCAGTAGCAGCCGGCGCCCTAAAAATAGGTTGCCGGGGAAGCTTTCTGTGCTGGGACCCCCGGCTATTTGAAGCTCAGCTCGAGAAGGCTATCGTCGAGCAGGGCGTGGATAAATGCCCTTAGCTGAAGCCCATGACTACAGGGTGTCACCTGCGCTGTGTGCTTAGATAAGTGTTGTCATAGGAAACTGCTTGAGTTAATTCTGCGGGGAGAATTGGGCGAGGACTACGCACTCTATGAGCATCGAGGTTCGCTCTACTTAAAAATTATCAGCGAGGAGTTGAAGTCCCTTTACGGCGAAGAGATCCCAGTCCCCAATTTTTCAGGCATTGTTTTGGTGTCAGTATTTACATTTCTAGAGGAGAGCTCCGTTGACCTTCTCAAAAAGTACATCAGTACGTCAAACAAGCTTCTATTTTTAGGCGGCGGACCCCTTTGGGTTTACGTAAATGACTGCGACAGCGACACAGTTAATTACATTAATACGCTACACAAAGTGTTGAGCAACTACAGCGAAACAATAAGCATAGAGAAGGCCCTCGAGCTTGCCCACTACCTTACTTTGTTGTTAAAGTACTCGAGCTCAGTTAGGGAAGCTTTAAAGGGCGAAATAACCGAAGAACAGTACCTGAGATATCAGCTCTCGTTGGAGAAAACAGCGCATTTTCTAAACGAGCTGATATCCCTGCTCGGCGACCCAGAGAGAGCGCAAGAGGCTATTGCTTTAGTTGGAGGAAATGCCGGCGAGGGCTACTCAAGCGCACTAAACTACCTTGTCGGCCTATTAATGAGTAAGTACAGGCTAAAGCTCGCCTCTATGACGGGGACTTTAGGGTCGTGTAGGAACAACCTTATTGAGGCAACAAGTGAGCTGTTGTCATCCCTCGAGGCGCGAGCCCTACAAGTATATCTACTAGTTCCCGACTACATGCGCGTAGCTCTGTCTAGAATCTCCGAAAAACACTGCTTGGTGTCAATCTAGTTGAGAGCCCTAATGAATATGCCCACATCGTATATATTCTCGTAAATCCGTCTTTCTCGGCTCCATTTCACAAAGCCTACAACTTCTCCATCATCTGGATCTATAACGCTGTAGAGCCACTTTCTCGGGGGTATTACTTCATGCACGCTCTCGGGGAAAATGTCATTCCCGTACAGGAATGCCCTCAAGGCCTTCTCTCCAACTACAATAGCTGCTTTGACTCCATACTTGCTGTAAATGCTTTTAATTACGCTTATCGAAGGCGCGATGACCTTCTTGTTATAGAGCCCAACCCAGTTGCCCTCGTACAAGATTTTCAATGCATTGGTGCGCGCTTTTCCGCAGTACAGTATACATATATTATTTATGCAAGTATACCTAACGCTCTCGCCTATGAACTCTGAAGGATTTGCGCTGTATGTACTTGACAATATCTCTCTGAGCTCAACGACTATGTTCTCTGGAGCTCTGCCAGCTTTAAACTTAGCTACTTTCTTTGCAGGAGACATATACTGTACCCAAATAACCTGTGTATGTGGGGCCATATTCTAATGCAGTTCTCTAGCTCTGGCAAAAACTTTAGGTGTCTGTATTCGGTTAGGCCCTTAGAATAATCAAGGGCTTTGCGAGGAGGCTCCACGACTTCAAAATCGCCCCTGTGAGCGAGAACAGTGTTTACTACATATTCATTTTCCTCGGGGGCTATGCTACAAGTAATATACGCCAGCAACCCCTTAGGTTCAACTAAGTCCAGTAGGGTATTTAGAAGCTCTACCTCGCGCTTTACCATAATAGCCAAATCCAGTAGACTTGTCCTGCTCTTCCGTCCCGGGTCAATGGATATCCTCCCCTCACCGCTACAAGGAGCATCGAGCAGCACTCTTTTGAACTTCTTCATTAACCTAGCCCTTAGCTTGCGCGCGTCGCTCCAAGTGACAACAGCGTTGTCAAGTTTCATCCTCATAAAGTGCCCTATCATCGTTTTCAACCTGCTTAGGACAAGGTCATTAGCGTAGACTAAACCGCCTCGCCTTTTCAAAGTTTGCGCTAGATAGGTAGCCTTGCCCCCAGGGGCAGCACAAGCGTCTAGGACATCCCCACTGTAGTCATGTGTTAGCATTAGAACTGGTATAAGGCTTGTTGCGTCCCTGTGAACATAGTAGTACCCCTTTAGGTACTCATGCGTTGATCCCAACGTCGGAGATAAAGGGGTCCTTGAAACCCAGAAAGACTCGCGGCTCCACGGTATTTGCTCGAGCTCGAACCCCAGCTCCTCAAGTCTCCTCTTCAATTTACTTGGCTCTACTAGTGAAGTGTTTGTCCTCACAACGTGTTTGACAGGCCTCTCGAAAAAATCGAGCAACTTAATTGCATCTCTGGGGCCCAGTATATCTATGTACCGTTGAACCATGTAAGGCATATAACCATAACGTAAAGCCAAATCATAGGCCTCTCTCGACGGCTCTACATATATATCCCTGTATATCTCGCCGAGGTCCTTCAAGGCGAACACCAAACTATACTAAGGCCTCTAGCGCCGCCCTCATGTACCTTGCATTACTTAACATCCAGTGATTGTTATTGAAAAACACATACGCCTTTTTGGGAGCGCGCTCCACTATTTTCCTGGCTACCTCTTTGAGCTCCTCTTCGCTGTATTCATAGCCGTACCAAGCCTCTCTTCCGTGCATTCTCAAGTAGATTACTCCTCCCGCGGGCGAAATCCACGTAGCTATTGGCGCATCAATTGAAACTACAGCAATGTTACTTTTTTCGGCCCACTTCGCTACTCCTTCGTTAAAACACGAAGCGTGTCTGAATTCAACAGCCATCTTGAGGCCTAGCTCAGTTTTTTGATTGAACTGGCTTATCCTCTCTAGGCTCTCTTCCCTGCACGCGTAGTTAGGGGGGAGCTGAAATAAGTAGAAGTCAATTAAGTTGTCCATTTCCTTAAAGACCTCGTAGAATTTCTGCCAAATTTCAGTGGATCTCTCTCCCATCCTTCTCATATGTGTTATAGATCTGTGGACTTTAACGCTCCACTTGAGCTTGCTACCCTTAATTGACCAGCTTTTCACTTGACTCCTAAAAGGAAACCTATAGAAGCTAGCGTTGAGCTCAACTGCGTTCAGGCCGCTTTCCTCTACGTACCAATCAAGCGAAGCCCCTTCATTCCAGTCGTACAGCCAACCAGAAGTTCCAACGTAGATCTCAGTTTCCACTTAAATCCACCGCGCCTAACAGGTTGACCTGCAACACTATTTAAGCAAAGCGAAATAATTGCCGTCCAATACAACTAATATTTGAGGGAGCTATTTATTATCTACTGTTGAGGAATGAAGATGTCTCTCTACAAGCCTAACAGGGGCAAGAGAAAAGCAATCGAGGAAGCGCTAAAGGATTTAGACCCAGCCACTAGGGAGCTTGCAAGATCAGTCCTCAGGGATATGATCGAGGGGGATAAGGGCGAGATCGATAAGGAGGATTTACTTAAGCGCATTGAGAAATTAAAGAAAGAAGCAGCGCGCTCGAGCAACTGAGGAGCTCAGTAAGGTATTTTTAAGGGCATTTAGGGAATAGACTCCAGCGTGTTGGGGGAGTTTTGTGGGAAAGAAAGCGCAGAAAACATATAGAGTAAAAGTGCTCGACGTAAATCACGTACAGCCCATTGTTGTTATGAATGAACACGACGCTGTTGATCAGGGAATTACGCCTGGTAATTTAGTTTTACTTACATCAGGAACTCTACATCAATCAGCTATAGTAATGATAAGTGGGTCTATTGTATCGAGGGGGGAATGCGCAGTTTCAAGGGAGCTTTCCCATCGCTTGGGCGTCAGCGAGGGCAACACTATTGGCATAAGAGCTGTTGGAATACCTCAAAGCTTTGCCGCGCTCAAGAAAAAGCTTCGAGGGGAAAGGCTCAGCGAGGTAGAGTTTCTCTTGCTAATTAGGGACATTGTCAGCGGGTTGTACGGCGAGGCCGAAATAGCCTCTTTTCTAGTGAGCCAGCTCTACAGCCCGCTAAGCGACGAGGAGGTCTCATACTTAATTAAAGCTATGGTTGAAGCAGGCACAAAAGTTAGGTTTGAAGAAACTGCTTATGACATACACAGCATAGGAGGCGTACCTGGAAACAGCAAGGTAGCTCTTTTATCGGTGCCTATAGTTGCTTCTACTGGGCTTTTAATACCTAAAACTAGCAGTCGCGCCATTGTAAGTCCATCGGGAACAGCTGATACCATGGAGGTTCTTGCACGAGTAGATTTAACTGTTGAGGAAATCGTTGAAGTAGTGAGGAAGGTAAAGGGCTCCCTTGTTTGGGGCGGAAAGTTGGGATTAGCGCCTGCCGACGACATATTTGTGAACATAGAGAAAAAGCTAGCGATAGATCCAGATCAACAGATGATTGCGAGCATACTCTCAAAGAAGCTTGCAATGGGAATTGAGAGGCTGGTAGTTGATATCCCAATAGGGCGCGGAACAAAGGTAGAGGATATTAAGGGAGCAGAGCAACTCTCATCGATGTTCATCAAGCAAGCTGGACTACTTAATATTGCAATAAAGGCCGCCCTAACATACGGGGGACAGCCAATTGGGATGTGCGTAGGCCCTGCTTTAGAGGCGAGAGAGGCGCTTAAGGCCCATATTGAGAGGCGAGGCAGCAAGAGCTTCATAGAAAAGGCGCTGCTCCTAGCGGGCTTGGTTTTAGAGCTCGGCGGAAAAACAGCGGTTGGGCAGGGCTTTGACGTAGCCAAGGAGATCTTCATGAGCGGTAAAGCATACGAGAAGTTTAAAGAAATAATTGAGGCACAGGGAGGGAATCCAAGCGTAAAGCCCGAAGACATCCCCGTGGGAAAGTACACTTACACTATTACCTCACCCATTGAAGGGGCTGTAACTCACATCGACAACTCGCATGTCACGCTAATTGCTAGAGTGTGCGGTGCCCCCCACGACAAAGGAGCTGGGATAGAGCTACACGCTAAGGTCGGCTACAGGGTCAACAAGGGAGATCCCCTGTTGACCCTGTACAGTAACAGCGAATCGCGCCTAGAGGAAGCCATTTCTCTCCTAAGGGAAATTCAGCCAGTATTAGTTGAGGGAATGTTAATCAAGATTTTTCCCTAGTGTTACTTGAATAAACGCTGCCTCAGATAGTTTATTAGCTTAGTACTTGTCCTCTAACAGTGGTGGGCTCTGTGAGTGCAAAATATGATGTAGTTGTTGTTGGCGCAGGCGTTGCGGGACTCTACGCTTCGCTGCATCTTGCCTCTCTTGGGTGGAGAGTAGCATTAGTTGAGAGCAAGCAAAGGGAAAGAATTGGCGATAGAGTTTGCGGGGATGCAATAGGGGTCCACCACTTCACCGAGCTAGGCCTTCAGGTGCCAGACAGCCTTCTGGACCACAGGTATCGCGGGGTACGGATATTCAGCCCAACTGGGAAGCACAGCATAGTTGTGCCAGGAGAGGGCGTAAGCGTTAACAGGCAGAAGTTCGGCCAGTGGCTCTTAAAGCAGGCGCTCGATAAGGGCGTTGAGCTGTTTGATAGACATGTAGTTGTGGACATAACCTTAAAGGAGGACGCCCTCAAGAGCGTTAAGGCGAGGAGCATTAGCGGCAGCAGCGCAGAGCTTGAAGCTAGCGCGTTCATTGACGCCTCTGGGTATAAGCCAGCTATTAGGAGCAAGCTCCCCGTCGAATGGCCTATCTCCGAGAGACCCTATGTAACGGATTACAATATAGCCTATAGAGAGATTATAGAGCTAGAACAATCGCTGAACATCGCCGACGCTAACTACGCGGATATATACATAAACACTGAAATCGCCCCTGGAGGCTACTGGTGGCTTTTCCCTAAGAGCAGCAATGGCTTGGTCGTTAACGTAGGGCTTGGCGTAGTAATGAACGGGAGCTATAACCCGCAGCACATGTTCGTGAAATACTTAAAGCCCAAGTTTAGGGGAAAGCCCCTACACGCAGGCGGCGGCGTAGTTCCTACGAGGAGGCCTTTGCCAACGCTCGTGTGGAGAAACGTTTGTACAGTAGGAGACGCTGCCTACACTGTGAACCCAGTTCACGGCGGCGGAATAGGATCATCAATGCTATCTTCTCACGTTGTTTCCAAATATCTCAGCGAGGCCCTTGAAGCTGGAAAAGTGAGTGAAGAGCTAATGTGGAGAGCAAATGTAGATTACATGTTCTCTTACGGTGCCAAACAAGCGGCGCTCGATGTACTTAGGATGTTCATGCAAAAGCTAAGTAACAGCGACTACGAGTGGATTATTGAGAATAGGGTTGTAGATGGGAGTTTAGTCTACGATATTGGCACTAAGGGCGATCTCGCCGATAAAATAGTGCACTCAGTGTTAATACTTGTAAAACTAATTGGAAAGCCGAGCTTACTAAACAGGCTGAGATCAGTCAAGAACTACATGGATAGGGCACGAGAGCTGTACTCTACACTGTACCCGAAGCACCCTGGCGAGTTTAATAGCTGGCTTATTAGAGCAAACAAGCTAATCGAGGAGTACGTTGACTCAATAGGGTATACTAGGGGTAGCAAGGTAAAATGGTAATTTGCGCGGGGATTGATTTAGCAGCAAGTGAGACTAGAATCAGCGGCGTTACGCTAGCATTTTCAGATGATCCTCTAGATATAAAAATAATTAAAACTGCTAAGCTGTACAAAGATAGAGAAATACTAGAAACCGCGATTAGGTATAAGGCATCCCTAGTTGCCGTAGATTCCCCTCTCTCCCTTCCGCTGAGGGGCAATTACCGTGAAGTAGACTTAAAGTTGAAAAGAATGGGATTCAACGTCCTACCTCCTAGCTGGAGCGCTATGAGAGCTCTTACGGCTAGAGCCTCTAGGCTAGTTGAAGCTATTCGAGGTTTGGGGGCAGAAGCTGTAGAGACTCACCCCAGCAGTTGTCTAAAGTCAAGCGGCTGCGAGTCCTTAGAGGAACTGCTCGGCTCATTAGGAATTAGTATACCAAGTAGAGCCACTAAGCACGAGAGAGATTCTATCATAGCCTCAATAGCGTGCGTTTTTTACAGCTTCAATAGGGGGTTAGTAGTCAGGGCAAGCGATGGAGCAGTCATCTTATTGCCGAAAATTTGCCAGTGAGCCCGCTAAATGCATCGCACTACAAGCTCGGCGATGTAGTTTAAAAGGATTTTCCTGCTTATTTTTGTGAACAGCTTTATTAGCCTAGGTATTTCAACTTTCGCCCCAGAGGCATATAAGTGCCCCCCTCCGCCTAGCTTAAGGGCAAGATCTCTTATATTTATGCCCCTGCTTCTAAAGCTAAGCTTTCCGTCATCGGCTACGAGTACTACAATGTCTGCGTTGAGTCTGCCCAACATGTATGATGCAAGGAAGCTGTTCTCCACCTCACTGCTGCTCTCGGCAACTACGATCTTTAGACCGCTTACGCTTCTCACGACTAAGTTTTGCGAGGATTTAGATGAGAGCACTGAGAGCTCTTTACTTATGTGCTCTTCTACCTTGCTCTCGAACTCGCTACTCCAGTATTTGCCGCTGGTAAACACGCTTACTACGTGCTTTCTCCACGGATCTTTGTCGCCCCTCCTCACAAGCCTTATGTAGTATGGTCCAAGCCAGTGGTCGAATGTCCACAAGTCGCCAGCGCAGACCCCCCTCACTAGCTCTCTCACGAAGTCATTTTCTGTACTCAAGCGAGTTGGCATTGCGTAATTTGCTACAACACCTGTAGCACAAGTTGACCTATCCAGTAGCAGCTTCACTCCTAGGCCTGTAAGGTCATTGATCCAAGCATCTTCCCACACGTGATGATCATACCACGAAACTTCAATGTCGTGTTTTCTCAGTAAGGAAATATAGTTGAGGACTTTTTCGTACACTAGGGGATTAATGCCTAGATCTACTATTACAACTTGATCGTAATATGCAGATGATACTCTGTCCAATGCTCGATGAAGCAAGAAAGGCTCTGTGAAGAACAGCCTATACTCTTGAGCCCCTGTCAAGTACAAATACAGCGCAGCAGCCGCTACTCCATCTATATCTGTGTGGGCGATAATGGCGTGCAACTACGTTCACCTTTACTAAAGCGCAACGGGCTTTTTCTTACATTAAGTTATCTAGGTTTATTAAGGAAATATGGGATTGACCTATCAGAATGGGCGTTTAGAGCTATCAAAATTGAAATAATTGCTGAACGCGCGCAAGTCACCTTTATAAACCCTCATAACACGATCTTCCTTTTGGGGATCTCAATGAGCGAGGCTAAAACAGTAAAGGAGAAACTGCTCGAGTTTCTTAAGCAGCAGAGCAAGCCATTAATGCCAAAGGAAATAGCAAAGCTTACAGGCATAAACTACAACACTATCAGGGCAAGGCTTCACGACCTGAGGAAAGAAGGCCGCGTCGAGAGAGTTGAAGAAGGCTGGATATCCAAGAAGTAAGCACTCTCTGCTCGTTTGTTGCCATAGGATAAACAACTCTTTTTTACTTAAACCTTGAGGCGCCCCTCTTTGTCTAGTGCTGCATTCAAGCGCTTGTCGGCATGGCTTCTCTCAGTCCCTAAGCGCGCGAACGAGAGCTATAACAGCGTAAAAAATATTACTTATATTGTGGGTGTAGAAGTAGGGGTACCGATTTGCCTAAGTTGATTTTATACCTTAAACCTAAATTCGAGGAGTACGATATAGGGCTGTACATATATGACGATCATGGGAAACTCGTAGAGGAAAAAACCTACTCTAGCGTAAAACAGGTAGTTATTAAAGCTGGCGAGGTCAGGCTAAGCAAGCAGTTGTTTCACGAGTATATATCGCTAATAGTTGACGCAAAGTCGTTGACAGTAGAGGTCAAGGAAAATGGGCTTCTCTACATACACGGATAACTGCAGAGCTGTAGGTGCACTGTTTTGAGCCAAGTAGCAGCAGTATTTAGGGTAGAGCAATCTCACAGTAGGAGTAAAAAGCACACAGTGTACAGCACCTTGTACGTTTACAAAAAGAGAACAGGGCTTGTCCTCTACAAGAAGTGCCCCTTTTCTTGGGAGAAGATTAAGCCAATATACTCGAGGGGGGAGGCAGGGGTTGTTAGTGTTAGCGTAGACCCAGGGGACTTCCTCATATACACTAGATTTGTTAAGAACTTCAGGGGTAAAGTGAAAGGGTACATAGGAGTACATAGCTATCGCGGAGAACTACTCTATAGAGCAAAGTACATTGATGGGTACGTCACCAAGAGCAAGGGAAACCCCGTGTACGCATGGCTAGTTAGGATTTTGCTACAGACAACTAGGATTCCATTCAAGACATTGAAATTGGGCGACGAAGCTTGAACGAGCTTCTATCTTTATCCGAAAAAGTGATAAAGGCGCTTAGAAAATTTGGTTGCTACATTTTCGAGTCCAGGGAATTAGAGAAAGTAAGAGACCTCGCAATAAAGGCCGAGATTAACAAGTTCGTTGAGATCAAACCTGTAGACGAGAGATATCCACATATATTCGCAATGATTGTTGCGAGGAGGGGCATTGAGAGGGAATGCATTGCTAGAGTTGAGTCTATGCTATCTAGGGGTGAGCTCTCGCAGAGTGAGTACAAGAGGTACAAGAGGGAGTTGCTCGAACAATGTATAGTCAGCTTAGAGAAGGAGCGGGTTAAAGAGGTAATTGCCGCGCTCGAGAAGCACTCCTCTATGATAAGCAGGGCAGTATAGAATGCCGCTGTTTACGCCAATTTAACCCATACTAAGCAAACTTTTATTTGTCTATGTGGGCGGTATATTAGCGCGAAAGTTGCAAGCCTAAAGAGCTCTGAGATCGCAACCTGGAGTCTCCAGCGGATAAAATCGCAACTTAATATACCCACATATGCGATAATCTGATAATTGGTGAAATCGATGGCAAATAGGTGCTTAATAATAGCTAGGTTTCAGCCCTTTCACTATGGGCACCTCTACGCCGTGGAGAGCTGCTTATTTTCATACGATGAAGTTATTATAGTTGTGGGAATGGCGAGCCAGAGCCATACACCAGAAAACCCCTTCACAGCTGGGGAGAGGCTCGAGATGATCAGAAGAACTCTTAAGTGGAGATCGCACGATTTATCAAGGGTTATAAATGTAACTTTACCCACTCTAGAGGTTAGCAGAGTAGCAGTGCACTACGTTAAGTTGTACAGCCCAGACTTTAACGCAGTTCTAACGTTAAACCCCATTATTAAGACGCTTTTCAAGGAGGAGGGATACGTCGTCATTGAGCCACCGAAGTACAACCGCGAGGTGTACAGCGGATCCAAAATACGGAAGCTAATGAGCGTCGGCGACAGCAAGTGGAAAGAGCTAGTTCCACCTCCAGTATCCGAATACATAGAAGGGATAGGAGGGGTTGAAAGAGTTAAAATGCTGTATCGTGAAAGAATTCCAGGCTACTACGCTACTGTGTAAGGGGACTCCGCGCTTATGGGAGAAAAACAGCACTTACCAGTTTTTTCATGCGACCTATGCGGTTTGTGTTGCAGGATGTCTCCTATTTCCATACTGCCGCACGAGGAGGCAGTTCTCAAGAGGCTCGCTGAGGAAATGGATATAAGCGTCACCTTTACACATGGCTACACTATTTACGAGGCTGTAAGCGGCGTAAACCTAGCGCTGAGCTACGTCATGCAGTTGCTGAACAACCGCTGTCCCTTCCTAGAGGAAAACAAGTGTCGTCTGCACTACGTGTATAAGCCCTCTGTGTGTAGGGGCTTCCCCTACATACCAAGGCAGGTAAGGTACAGCATCGACGACATAAACAAGTACATAGTAGCTTCAACGGATTATGGATTAAGCCTTGCCTGTCACATTGTTAAAAGAGATCGCGAAGTGCTTGAGAAATATCGAGATAACCCAGGAATTATAGTGCACTACATCAAACAAGAGTACCTCACTTCAATAGAAACAGAGAACATAAGGGGCCTCTTATTGACAAGTCTCTCAAAGCTTTGGAGAGACGGACTAGTGGAAATAAGAAGCGGCAAGCCTAATGCACCTGTGGTTAACCTTTACGATTTTCTTAGGCAGTTTTTCCCCGATTTGCCCAACCTACTTGGAATGGATAAAGTAGTGTACAGGATGAGAAAATGCCTCAAGACTTACTAGACCCTCGCTTTCTACTCAAACTAGAGATCTTAAAAATTCTTGGCGAAAAAGGCCGCACCCAATTAGCTGAGCTCGAAAGCGAACTTGGCCTGCCCGAGAGCGAAATAGTTGAAATAGTTGACGAACTCAGCGAGAACTTCATGATTACTATTGATAAAGATAAATCGCGCATCTCGTGGCTTGCTGGCGATAATCCCCTGAGCATAAAGCCTTGGGGATGGAACTATATTTACAGGCCCGTAGTGGGCTCTACGATGATAGTTGCGAAGCACTATCCCCCTTGGAGCATAATTTTAGCAGAACACCAGATAAGGAGCTACGGCCGCCACAACAAGAAATGGCTTAGCAATCTTGGAGGAATATGGATGACAGCTAAATTTGAGACTAGGCCGCAAGTCGCTCAACTTTTACCCATGGCCATTCCCCTGGCAATCTGCCAGTTTCTAAATGAGAAGTTAGGAGTGAAAGCTGCAATTAAGTGGCCAAACGATATTATATTCAGCGAGCGGAAATTAGCCGGCTTTCTGATTGAAGGCGAAGTTATTTTAGGTAAGATTGCGATCTACCTAGGAGTAGGTATAAACGTAAATAACGACCCTCCCTTAGATACGGCTACTAGTTTGAAGTCCTTACTTAATAGGTTGATCCCAAGAAACAGCATTATAGCCTACATAGCCGGTATTCTAACGAAGTCTGAGAAATTCTTTGACGATATAAGGAAAGTTCAGTCAGCTTACTTGGAGTACCTCGAGACCCTCGGCAAAAAGGTTAGAGTAATTGCGAAGAATGGCATTCACGTTGGGACAGCAAGGAACGTTACAGACGCTGGCGACCTACTTGTTGAAACAGAAACAGGAACTTATAGATTGAGTAGCGGAGACGTTATTGAGTTGCGGCACCTGAACTAGAACAAAGGGCTATTCACCGCCCACATCTACAGACCTTATTACGGCTGAAGGTGCAGCCACTCCACTGTACACCTTTGTATCCGAGCCGAGGTTGTCTAGTGAGTTGCCGAGCCACTCGTATATATTCCCAACTACTATTGATCCTTTCACAGCTTGAGAGATTTCCCCGCTCTCTACTAGTAGCCCGTGGGTAATGTTCGCCTTTATGTAGCCTGTTACGGGGTTGCTCATCCACTGCCCTATGACATCGTAAATAACTAACCCCCTTGAGGTCTCCTTGATGAACTCCTCTATGCTACCGCTGTCGCCCTTTAAGACGAGGTTTGTCGGCATAGGAGTGGGGGACACTTCAGGAGAGCGCCTGAATCCGTTACCGCTTCCCTGGGCGTTGAACTTCCGGCTTGTGTAGTAGTTGTGGAGGAAGTTTTTAAGCGTGCCCCTATCAACTAGCGCTTTGCTATTAGTAGAGACCCCCTCATCATCGAAGGGCCTGCTCCCTCTCTCCAGCCTCAGCGTTGGATCGTCGCTCAGTGAAATTTTCTCCGAGAAGATAGCCTGCTGCAATTTATCTCTCAGCGGACTGCGCCTATGGAGCACGTTAAGCGCTGAAAGCGCAGGCACCAATACATCACTCAGTAGGTTGCTTAACACGTTGTTGTAAAGTATGATGTTGTACTTTCCGCTCTTAACTGGCTTAGATCCTCCAAATAAAACTGCGATTGCGGATTCCCGATCTATAGCCTCATAGAGCTCCTTTAAGTCAACTCTCCTGTTATTTGAGTAAAATGTCCAATCAGATGTGCCCCGCTCGGTGCTCACTTTCACTTGAATTGCTAGATTGTTAAAAGTGCAGGGAGATCTGTAGTAAACTCCATTGCTGTTGGCTATGCTGTAATCTGTAGTTCCTAGAGACCACCACGCGCTTACTATACTTGCTTTCACGGCCCCCTCTTCTACAACCTTTCTCCTCGTTTCCTCCATGATGTCGGCGAACAGCTCAAGCAATGCTTTCTCGTCCTGCATGAGCTCAGCCGTTTTATCGTCGTAGCAAATAACCTCTTTGTTAACACCGCAATCAGGCGGAAAGCCTGGCCAGTCCCGATCCTCAGATGAAGCATTTACTACGCTTTTCAATCTACTCATAACTTCCTCGACTTTTCCAACATCTCCGCGTATGGCAACGTTGCCGGCTTTATGGCCTGTGGCTCCCCGCACGCTGTGTACTACAGTATTCACTAGGGCAGGCTCTTTTACTTTATCGGCACTAGCGTTGATGCTTATTCTTCTACTAGCTACGCTGTATACCTCGATCTCGTCGAGCCCGTAGATTCTATGCTTTTTAAGTGCTTCCTCGATGAAATCCACAATTAACCCCCCAGAGTCATGTTTCTAACTCTAACGTGAGATCCTCCAACTCCCGTCCTAACAACTTGCCCAAATTTCCCGCACCCCCCAAAGACGCTAGTTTTAATGCTAAAGTCTCGCGTAACAGCGTCAATATTTCTAAGGGTCTCTAATATCAGCCCGCTAAGTATTGCGCTCTTGATTGGCCTTGAAAGCTCTCCGTTCTCAATGAAGTACCCCGGCCCGCTTACAAATGTAAACGCGCCGGAGATCGGCTGAACTTCGCCGCCCCCTCCACCTATAGCTCTAATGTAAATTCCTCTTTTAGTATCCCTAATGAGCTCGTTTAGCTCCCAATCCCTTGGCTCCATGTAAATGTTCGTCTGCCTCACAAGGATAGGGTCTCTATGCGACATTGCCCTAGCGTTCCCCGTTGGTTCGGCCTCGAGCTTCCCAGCCGTATCTAGGCTATGAAGAAATGAAGTTAAGACCCCGCTCTTAACAATAGTTGTTTTTTTCTTCGGAGTTCCCTCATCGTCATACGGTACGAAAGCCCCTCCATCGACAACCCCCTCATCAACTATTGTTACTAAATCGCTTGCAACGACTTCCCCCATTCTACCTTCTAGGATACTTTCATGTGATATAATGGAATCTCCTTCGGATGCGTGCCCAAAAGCCTCGTGCAGAAGCACGCCAACCATTTCGTTGTCCAGTATAACGTCGTACTTACCCGGTTTAGCGCGCCCAGCGGTTGTTGACTCTAAAACAATCTTCCTTCTTTCAAGGGCGTAGTTTTCCCAGTCGACCTGCTTAACGAACTCCCACCCCGCTGTAGAAGAAGCGCTGTCAGATAAAGATTCGTACTCTCCCTCTACATGGGCAACTAGGTGCATTCCTACGCCCACCATCCTCGTTGAGCACTCCACGCGATCTCCTCTACTGGATGCATAAAACCTGCGATCTCTTTCGTAGCCGTATCGAAGCGCTATACTTGTCAGTTGATCACTCCTTAAAATGCCGTTGAGATATCGCAGCAGATCTACCTTTGATTCTAGGTCAATATCTTCAGGCTTAATCGTGTACTTGCTCTCAGCAAGTCCCACAGTAACAGGCCTCTCCGCTAAATCCCACTTAATGGAATAATTAGCTGAAGATCTAGCGAGCTTAATAGCTTTCTCTATAGCGCTCTTTATTTTGTCGTTGGACAGCTCTTCAGTGGCCAGGTATGCAGCGCTTCCTTTAACTAGCACGCGTAAGTTTAGGCCAGTGCTAGCGGTTGATCCAATGTTCCTCACTATTCCGTTGTCGTATTCAATTAATTCGTAGAAGTGCTCTTGGCATCTTACATCTACGAAATCTGCCCCCAGCTCCACTCCCCTTTTTGTCAGCTGTTCTATGTCAACATCATAACAACTCGGCAACTTGTAATCACCGCGCTTATTTTGTTAAAAAGAGACCTTAGGTAAATAAGAATTACTAGTATGCGAGCGCGCTTTTGAGTGAGCTGTATTGGCAAACGCATATGCAGACCCGCTAACAGTTGAGCTGAACGAGTACCTCTTAAGGACGTATTCCGCTCACGACACTAGAGTAGTTTACGAAAGAATAGACGAGTACAGCGAACCCGAGCTAGGTCCATACGTGGGGGATTTAGATCTCCCGAACACTCTCTTGGAGGCACTCGAGAAGAGAGGAATTAGGAGGCTTTATAAGTTTCAATACGAAGCCTATAGAAACATAATTAGCGGGAGAAACGTCGTTATTGTCTCAGGAACTGGCACAGGCAAAACTGAGGCGTTCTACATACCTTTGGCCAAGAGAGTGATTGAGGAGGAGAAGCCAAACCCAAGGGCAATGCTCCTTTACCCAACTAAAGCCCTCGCAAGAGATCAAGTGAATAGATTTAGAGAGTACAATGTGTACGGCAAGCTTGGCATTGGTATATACGACGGCGATACTCCTAAGCGCTTAAGGAGTAGGACAGCGAGTAGCCCGCCGCCAATTTTAGTGTCAAACCCCGATATGATTCACCTTGGCTTAATTTACAGCCAGCATATAAGGAGGTTCATAGACAGCTCTGACGTTCTAGTGTTCGACGAGCTTCATAATTACGAAGGGGTCTTAGGATCTCACCTACATCACTTAGTTCGCAGAATCAAGCTCACGCGGAGCAAGGAGACGCAGTTTATAGTTTCCTCTGCCACAATAGGCAATCCCAAAGAATTTGCCGGGAGTATTTTTGACGAAGATTTCGTGGAAATTCGAGGGGAGATCAAGAGAAAGGGCGTAGCCGTACACGCGTTTGTATCGTCGGGTCTTACGAGTAGGTGGGTTATTGTATCAGCTATATCGCGATTTCTTGCAGAGAGAGGTTTGAAGTTCATCATATTCGCAGATAGCCAGCAACTAGCGGAGTTGTTAGCAAGTGTTATTGAAACAAAGTTCAATGTAAGAACGGCAGTTCACAGAGCTGGACTGCCCGCTGAGGTTAGAAGAGATGTCGAGCACAAGCTCAGATCAGGAGCCCTTCAAGGCGTGGTTGCGACGCCCACTTTGGAATTAGGAGTAGACATAGGCTCCCTTGACGTAGTTCTGCTTGCAACCTTACCTCCATCTTTTGCTAAGTACCTTCAGAGGGCTGGCAGAGCAGGAAGGAGGAGAAAGGGGTATATAATTACAGTACTTGGAGACGACCCTATAGACTCTTACTTTTTAAGGCAGCCAGCAAAGTTCTTCGATCAGGAGCTCACGCCCAGCGCAATTGAGCCTTTTAATGAAGAAGTAATAAAGGCGCACCTCGTTGCAATGCTCCTCCAAGTGGGCAAAGAAAATATATCAAATTTACCGCACCATTGGAGGGCCGTTGTTAATGACCTTCTTGCCGAGAATGTAATAAAAAAGATTGACCAGTACGTAGCAGTTGTATACAGGATAGGGCACAAGTACCTCGCTGAGAGGGGGAGCATTAGATCTCTAGGCGAAGTAGTTGAGGTCGTTGACTCAGAGAGAGGAGATGTTATTGCAACGCGAGAATTACCCTTAGCGTTACTTGAGCTGTACCCCGGCTCAATATATATTTGTTCAAAGACCCCATTTAGGGTTATTCAATTCGATGCAGTCAACAAGAAAGCTGTCGTGAAGAGACTAGAGAAAGATCAAGGGCTTTACACAAGGCCCCTGTACACTGTAAATGTAGTGGGCTGCGCTGTCCACAGCGAAAGAACTACCGATATTGGTCTAAGAGCACGATACGCAAAAGTGCTCCTCGAGTTGCTAGTAGACGGATACATCGTTAAGAGTACTTACAGCGGCGAGGTAGTCTCCACAGTAGCCTTAGAGAAACCTATTAAGTACAGGTACACAACGCGGGCAACTCTAATTAAGTTCCCCTCTCCCCTGACTTTTACGTACAGGGACTCGGCAGAAGCCTTTCACGCAGTTGAGCACTCGTTGATATCAGCTGCTAGAATATTGTGCGGAGCTAGTTTAACTGATTTAGGAGGCATAAGCTACCCGAGCGGCGATATGGTTATATATGATTCGCTTATTGGGGGCTCGGGCGTCTCCAAGCTGCTTTACGATAAGCTAGATAGCGCCGTAATTACTGCGCGAGAGATCATGCGCAGGTGTAAATGCAGCAATGGTTGCCCCCATTGCATATACAGTCCCTACTGCGGAAATAACAACAAGGTGCTGTCTAAGAAAAAGGCTACGCAAGTCTTGGACAGGCTGATCTCGAGGAGACAACCAATTGAGCTCTACCCACTAGAAAATAGATATGGAAAGCCTATAGCTTGATGAGCTCACACTCCCCGAAGGTCAAACGACGTAAAAATTAAGAATAAGAGCCAGAAATGCCTTTAGGGTTTAACGCGGTGCTCTCTCATGATTGGCGCTACCCGCGTGCTAGTAACAGGTGGAGCCGGCTTCATTGGAAGCCACTTAGTGGACAAATTAGTTGCGTTGGGGCTTCAAGTCAGAGTAGTGGACAATTTAAGTTCAGGCAGTCTCGAGAACATAAAGCAACACCTCGAGAACAAGCGCATTGAGTTCATCGATGCAGACTTAAAAAATGTAAGCACTCTAAAGGAAGCCTTAGAGGGAGTTGATGCAGTATTTCACTTCGCCGCTAATCCTGAAGTAAGAGTCAGCACCCTCAGCCCCGAAATACACTTTAGCGAGAACGTTGTAGCATCCTTTAACTTACTTGAGGTTATGAGGCAAAAAGACATAACAAACTTAGTTTTCGCATCATCTAGTAGTGTCTACGGCGAGACGGGGGGAGAGCCTGTCAAAGAAGACGTAGCAAGCAGGCCTGTTTCTGTGTACGCAGCCAGTAAAGCAGCATGTGAAAACTTGATACACGCCTATAGCAAACTCTACGGATTTAACGCTCTGCTGTTTAGGTACGCAAATATAGTGGGACCTAGGCTTAGGCATGGAGTAATTTACGATTTGCTAGTTAAGCTATCTAAAGTTAAGGACAAGCTCGAGGTTTTAGGGGATGGAACGCAAATTAGGAGCTACCTTTACGTTAACGACGCTGTAGATGCTACTGTAGTAGCCTGGCTTAAATCACGTAGAGGCTTTGAGTTGTACAACGTTGGGAACTTAGATTACATTACAGTCAACGAAGTAGTTGACACTGTAATAAAAACCATGGGCATTGGGGACGTGAAGCTCATTTACAAGCCCGTACTGCACGGAGTTGGCTGGCCGGGAGATGTAAAGCGCATAGTAATGGATATATCGAAAATGCTAAACATGGGCTGGAGACCATCAATGGGATCTAGAGATGCGGTGCGAGCAACTGTTGTCTCTTTGCTAAACGAGCTCAAATTTGATCTACAGCTTTAAGCCTACACCTGCTGTTATTTTTAAAAAATCTCTCGACTCTTTATTATTATGTAAAGGGTGGCTATTCGACTTGGATAAGGCCGTTAAAGCCCTCGTTTTAGCTGGAGGCATGGGTTCGAGGTTCCATCCCTATACGGAAATCATACCCAAGCCAATGATACCGATAGGCAAAACAGAGAGGCCCCTTTTAGAGCTCATCGTGAGGTGGCTAAAAAGGTACGGTATAGAAGACTACGTGTTCTTAGTCGACTACAAGTGGAAGTACATATACAACTACTTCGAGGATGGCGCGAGAATTGGCGTTAGAATATCGTATTCAATAGATGAGAGGGAGGGCTATAGGAACACTGGTGGGGCCATCCTAAAGGCGTACAGGAACAAACTTATAGACAGCACTGGACTCGTGTGGTACGGCGACATTCTAGCGCCAATAAATATAAGGGATCTGCTCGATTACCACGAGGACAAAGCCGCAGACTTAACCCTTGTAGTTACCAGAAGATATAAAGTTCCAGTAGGTATTGTAGACTTTAACGATGAGAATAGAGTTACTAGGATGGTTGAAAAGCCAGACCTAGAGATCTCTGCAACTGTTGGGATTTGCTTAGTGGAGCACCACGTTTTTAAGCAGGATATAGAAAGGGAACTCGGCAGGTCTTTTGACTTTATGGGCGATCTAGTGCCCTGGCTGGTGCACAGGAATTACCGCGTATACGCATACATATACACAGGGGAGTGGTTTGATGTAGGTAGCTTAGAGAGGTACAAAAAGTTAGACATTAACAGCATCACTAATTTTGAAGAACCTTAACGGATTTAACCGCCCTATGAACCAAAAGCTCTATCTCCAGCGTCGCCAAGCCCCGGCACTATGTACCCTTTATCATTAACCTCTGGGTCAATAGAGACAGCGAACATAGCTAAGTCCACGCCTAACTCATCAGAGCACCTCTTCAATTTCTCAACAGCTAGGGGCGTTGTTATAACCGAGGCTATGTAATACCTTTTCGCCCTCTCGTACTTAAGTAGGTTCCTTATTACGTGCATTAATGTAGAGCCCGTCGCGACCATTACGTCGCTTATTATTATGACGTTCTCTTTACTTATCTTGGGTATTTTTACATAGGATATTTCAACGTCGAACTCTGAGTTGCGCATCCCCTTCTCCTCAACTCTTCGGGCAGCTACTACACCCTGCTTAGCGTTATGAAAGATCTTTATGAGCCCTTCAGTAAGTGGCCAGGCTGCCCTCAAAACTGTGACAATTACAGTGTTCTCGAGATCCTTTATTCTAGTGCCCTTTATAGTTACATTAAGCGGCGATTCAACAGCGTACTCTTCCACTTCATAGTCCTCAACAATTTCAAGTCCGAGAATCCTACCGAGTCTTACGAGCCCTTTTCTAAAGTCTATTTGGCTTGTGTTTTTGTCTCTAATAGCTGTCAATACGCTCTGCGCATATTTTCTGTTTATTAATTGGAGCTTGAACACTAAGCCCTATAAACAATTAAGTCGTATAAGACTTTAAACTGCAAAGCGGTAGCCCACACCCCGGTCCCCGATTTAATACTTACCCTCCCAATTGATCTTCCAGCAGCTCAGCTACCTAGAAAAAGGATACCCCTTTGTTCAAGGCAATAATGTCGGCAATCTTTTTAACCCCTGGAAAATATATCCTTTGTAACAAAAAGAATTGAGACCCGGGCAGTTTTGTGATCTCTATGGTCAAACTACACCTTTTTGCGCAACTAGCTATCATAACTGCTTGCTATGTAGTCCCATATGCTATGTTGGCTAAAGCACGGGATATATCCTTGGCCATGTTTTGGGGTATATCCTCAATTGTTTCGATTGTCCTGTCTATTTTGAAGCTCTATAGAGGTAGCGTGTCCAATGAGCTCACTCAGAGTTGAGTTCTTCGCGATTTTAGCAGTCTATTTTTTCATAGGGTCCGTAATTGCATTTACTTCTAGGAGGTACTTCACTAAGGACATCCGAGACTACTACACTGCAAGCGGTAGGCTCGGTGGGATAATATCGGCAGGTACTTACGCCGCTACAACTTATAGCACGTTCATGATGGTTGGTCTCGTAGGTTTGTCCTACGCAACTGGAGTTGGCGCCCTAGGATTTGAGCTTCTGTACCTCGTTGCAACGGTATTTTTTCTATCTACTGTAGGCCTCAAGATCTGGAGTATGTCCAAGCAGAGAAAGTGGATTTCATCCTCTCAGATGATAGGGGAGCTATATAATTCGCGCGCGATTTCCAAAATAGTGGCATTAATTTACCTGTTTGCCATGATACCCTATCTAGCGGCACAGCTACAGGGATTGAGCGCGCTTTTCAGGTACGGTGGGCTAGATAGAGCTTCATCTATTTTCATATCTACCTGCCTCACTTATTTGTGGATCATTGTCGCTGGAATGTGGAGCGTTGCACTAACAGACCTATACCAAGGTATATTATCCCTTGCTGGGGGCTTCCTGTACTTAACCTCAGTGTTAGCCTACTTAGGCACTACTTCTGGGGCTAATTATGGAATTTTGCTTGAAATACTCGGAGATAATGGGTACTTGGGCTTAGGGGAGTTCTGGAAGCCGCACGTGTTTTTAGCTTATACCACTCCCTGGGTATTCTTTGCGCTGACAAACCCACAGGTAGTTATAAGGCTATATTTACCTAAGGATGAAAGCTCGTACAGGAAGATGGGCGTGCTATTCTCTGTTTACGGCTACATCTACACGTGTATAGCAGTAATTGTTGGCTTAATCGCGGCCGGCTTAGCTTTGAGCGGCGTAGTTCCTTTGGGCTTAAAGTGGGACGACGTAACGCCATATTTACTTTCACTTTTTAATCCCTTGGTTGCTTCCATCGTTGCTGTTTCAATAATAGCAGCTGGAGTCTCGACAGCCAATAGCATAGTGTTAGCGGTATCTAGTAGCGTGGTCAAGGATGTGCTATTAAAGGAGAAATTAATGGTTGCTAGACTAGTGGACACTCTGTTAGTTGTGATAGCCTCAATCATAGCGATGCAGAATATAGGATTCATAGTCGAGCTATCTGTACTGACTTCTGTTATACTGTTGCCGCTGGCCCCTGCAACCATTTTGGGGATCTACAGGGAAAAGCTTATAGGAAAGTACACCCGCCTATCCTGCCCGCTCTCAATTATTGCAGGAGCTTCTGTTGGAGTGCTGTACTCGCTCACTTATGGTCCTAGGAGCGCTTTCACTCAACCAGTATTGGGAGCACCAATATCAATCTACGTGCTAGGGATATCATCCCTCATGCTAATATCTGGGTACGCGCTTGATAGGTTTATGAAATAAAAGCTCTATAACCAAAATTATAGCTAAAGCTTAAAAGTCAGACTGAAAAGACTGTGAGAACGAAATTGGTGATTAATATACCTATAGGGGGACTAACCAGCGAAATCTCTAGGGTTAACAGAGTCCACGCTATTTATAGACACGCTTGTCCGAACTGCGGCGGCTCAATTTCCGATCTCAGACTTTTGCTTAAAGCCCCCTGCGAGAAGTGTCTGCCAACAGACAGGCTCGAGGAAATATTGTCAAGCGCAAGCGGGAAGGGAGACAAGCTCGAATTACTCAAAAAGTACTTGGAGTCCTCAACAAGAGAGGGAAGCCTGAGGAAACTTCTAGAGGAAGAGCTGGCGCTCAAGCACTTTGAAGAATTCTTCGAAAAAGCCAGTGGAGGCTACAAGATGTGGAGCGCTCAGAGAACGTGGGCTCGGAGGCTTATTAGGGGGGAGTCTTTCAGCATTATTGCTCCTACTGGTATGGGGAAAACAGTTTTCTCTCTCGTGGCAACTCTATTTAAGGCAGCCGAGGAGAAGTCCAAGGGGAGGAAAGTCTACTTAGTTTTTCCTACTGCGCCACTTTTATTACAGGCTTGGAAAAAACTGCTCGCTTTTGCCTCAAGCGCTGGTGTTGATATATGCGTTGATCAAAATTGGGGGGATAAGTGTTTAAGGGCTGTATGCGTCCACGGCAAGCTCAGTAGAAAGCAGAGAGAAATGTATTTAAGTAAGTTGAGGGACGGGGATTTCGATGTATTGATGACAACAAGCGCGTTCCTGCACAAGCACGGAAACACTCTTCCTAAGGGGGTGTACAGCCTTTTAGTTATGGATGACGTGGACGCTGTGCTTAGGAGCGGTAAAGCTGTTAGAAGGCTGTTAAACCTCATTGGTTTAACAGACGAGCTCATAGATAAGGGCCTAGAACTAATTAGGCTTAAGGCTAGGATGAGATCTCTACTTAGAGAAGACGCTGAAAAGCTCAAAGGAAGGCTAGCTGAGCTAGAGGAGAGCATCAGAAAAGCCAAGGAAAGCCTCTATAGCGTCTCTCTAATAGTAAATAGCGCTACGGGTAGGCCAAGGGGAATTTATCACAAGCTGTTCGGCGTCTTTTTGGGATTTGAGGCCGGCTCTAAGCCTGAAGCTATAAGAAACATCATTGACTCTTACATTATTCCAAGAAGTGGAAACCTCGAGGATACATTGAGTGAAGTTGTCAAGAAACTTCGAGATGGTATTTTAATATTCGTGCCTGTGGACAGGGGAATAGAACACGCCGAGCACATTGCTGAAACCCTCAAGAAGCAGGGCTTAAGGGTTGAGGCATTTCACGCCAAGAAGCAAGTGGATTTAATAGAGAAGTTCGCAAGGGCTGAGCTTGACGCGCTCGTTGGAGTAGCTACTTATTATGGAATAATGGTAAGGGGTTTAGATCTCCCCGAGGCAGTTAAATATGTCGTATTCGCTGGAGTACCTCGGCACAAATTTAGCTCTAGGTTAGAGAACGTTTCGCCCCTCGATTTGCTCAGAATGCTAATAACCGTGAGAGACGTCCTCGTACATGAAGAGAAAAACGAAGTCGATTTACTCATTGGGAGGATATCAACGAGGCTTAGAATGATGAGCCAGGGAGCCCTCCTCGCTGTTAGGGAGAGGCTAGTCGAAGCTATAGGAAAGGGCTCAGCCGAAGGGGAAACCCAGCTCATAGTAGACTTGTATAGGGCATATAAAATATTAGAGCGCGCGCTGTCCATGCGCGATGTCATTGAAAGGCTCAGAAAGCTAGACAGCATCGCCATAGTCGAAGAGAACGGCGAATTATACGTTCTCATACCCGATATCTCAACTTACATTCAAGCTAGCGGCAGATGCTCTAGGCTTTATCCCGGCGGAATAACTAAGGGCCTTTCAATAGTGATTGTCGACGATGAAAGATTGCTATCCGGTCTCGCGAGGAGACTTAGGTGGATCTTCGAGGGGTTTAAGTTCTCAAAGCTCGAGGATTTGAACTTAGAGGAAATTATTGAAGAAATCGAAGATCAACGCGATGCAGTAAAGAAGATCTTAAGGGGCGAGTTGAAGCTCCGCGCTCAATTAGAGCTCATCAAAACAGCATTACTAGTGGTTGAATCGCCAAATAAGGCCAGGACTATTGCAAATTTCTTTGGGAAGCCAAGCGTCAGAATCATCGACGGCCTCAAAACATATGAGATCGCTATAGGCAACTATATAATCTCCATTGTTGCTAGCGGCGGCCACGTGTACGAGTTAATAGTAGATCCCTCCAAGCCGCCTGAGGCTGAGAACAGCGCCTATTTGCACGGAATTCTGGTGTCAGGGGCTGGTGACAGTGGTGAGTTTATACCCATTTACACGGATATAAAGAAGTGTCCCAATGGACACCAGTTTACAGATGATGGCTTAAGCAAGTGTCCTAAGTGTCAGTCCGAGCTAACATCTTTAAACAGAAAGATAAGCGCTATTTACGCCCTCAGGAGGCTCGCCAGAGAAGTAGATGTAGTGCTAATTGGGACAGACCCTGACTCAGAGGGCGAGAAAATTGCGTGGGATATACGCGTGTTAATAGAACCCTACGCAGAGAAAGTCCAAAGAGTGGAGTTTCACGAAGTCACTAGGAGAGCCGTCTTAAACGCCATACTCAACCCGAGAGACTTCTATGTCGGCCTTGTCGAGGCTCAAATAGTTAGGCGAATTGAGGACAGGTGGCTTGGTTTCTCTCTATCAAACGTTCTACAAAAGTTCGCTTGGCCTAAATACTGCGTGGATTACCTTTACAGTAAAGGTAAAATAGATGACGTCAGGTCATGCTGCGAACCAAACAGAAACTTAAGCGCGGGAAGAGTTCAGACGCCCGTCTTGGGGTACATTATTGATGAATACAACAAATCAAAAGATCCAGGAAAGGCTAGCTACATTCTCACAGTTGAGCTAGAAGACGGTGCTAAACTATCCGTAGCTGTTGACTACAGCGTAGTTGAAAAATTAAACGCTACTAACGAAAAAAGAGGTAAAATTAAAGAATACCCCAAGGTAGCGATAACTGCTTTAGATCAATGGGAGGAAGAAGTTCAGCCCCCGCCGCCATTCACTACAGACTCTCTGCTCGAAGAAGCTTCAAGGCGATTGGGCTTCTACGCTACAAAAACCATGGAGCTTGCTCAGAACCTATTTGAGATGGGATTCATAACTTATCATAGGACGGACAGCCTAAGGATCAGCGACATTGGAGTCGAAGTGGCTAAACAGTACCTCGAGGAAAAGTACGGCCACCACCGCCTCGCAGACTTCTTTAAGTCTAGGACTTGGAGCGATAGGGGGGCACACGAAGCTATAAGGCCAACAAGGCCCATTGATTCCGATCATCTCGCAGAGCTCGTCAAGGAGGGAGCACTAGTTGTTTCTGGTAGGCTTACAAGAGACCACTTGAAATTGTATGATCTGATCTTCAGGCGCTTCATTGCGAGCCAAATGAAACCAGCTAGAGTTCGCAAACAGAAGTTTAGGCTGGAGATCATTGTAGATAACGCCAAGCACGCTGTAGAAAGAGAAATACTGTGCGAGACGATCGAGAGAGGTTTCTTGGACATGTACGAAACTTTTCAACCTCAAATAATCAGGCTTGGAGAAGTCGGTAGCATAAAGACGGGCTACGTGGTGGGCATCAAGAAAATCAAATATCCGCTACCTAAAATCCACGATGTAGTAAAGTGGATGAAGGAAAAGGGCATTGGGAGGCCTAGTACTTACGCAAAAGTTATCCAGACTGTAATAGATAGAAGATACGCTATTGTGTCGAAGAGGTATAAAGCACTTGTAGTTTTAGAAAAGGGCATATTTGTACACAGCTTTTTAACTAGGTTCTTCGGAGACAGATTATCCGTTGAAACCACTGGGAAGCTAGAGGAATTAATGGATCAAGTGGAGCAGGGTAGAAGGGACTACCAAAGCATTTTAAGGGAGTTGTACTCGGAGGTGACGGAAAGCGTTATCAACAGAGAAGAGGAGATAAGGAAAACTGTAGAAGGGGAGCTAAGAGCTACCCTATCTAACCTAGGAGAGCCTAGCCCCAGCTTGGATATAGCAAAGTGCATTGAGGGGCTCTCTAAGTGAGCGCTGGGAAGTTCGAGGTAGTTGAATTATTTAAAGATGTAGGAGGGCCGCGTTTAGGTGTAGTGCACATGCCGATTTCTATGTGGGCTTTTTCAGTGAACACCGATAACGTTAGGCATTTAACTCGATATGCTGGTAAAATAAGTATAAGAACGCTTATACTACCGCCCTACCTCCCAAACGGCTTGGCGCCAAGCTTCGTTGACATTGAAACTGCTAAAGCTGCTGGCCTCAATAAAAAGAGCCCCTACGTTAAACTACTTAAACACATCGCAAACTCAAGCTCCCTGGTTTTAATATCTATGAACGTAATTGAGAAATCCCGCTTGAGCTTGTACATATCCAACATAATAGTAGATGGAGAACTGGGCACGTGTAGGTTCTTTTCAAGGAAGATGCTTCTCTCTCCTGCAGAGCTTGCTGTTGGTGCGAAGCCGGGCAACAAACTAGACCTCGTTACTGACTACTACTTAAACTATACTGCGCTACTTGGAGAAGAGATATTGGCGCCTGAATTAGCCAGGCTTACTACGTTAATGGGCGCTGAAGTAGTGCTACTGTCTTCAGGAACTAATATCTCTGAAAATAAATTAACTGACATAGTGAGCTCCCTGCAGATATTCACCGGTGGAACTGTTATACACATTGGCTCTATTTTGTTGGACAAATCAAATGTAATAGCCAAGAACCCCACGATTATTGCTACGCCCGACGAGTCTGTCTTAGAATACAGCGATGTAAAGAAATCCATTATTCTCATACCTCTAAAGGTGCTCAAGGCAGCTGAGAAGAGAAACACAAGGTGCATTGAGTTGAGGTCAATCATCGCTAATCTCAGTAAGTTCTTAAGGCACCTACATACATTAGATACTACTAGGAAGCCCAGTCAGGTGTAAACAATGGTAGAGGAGAAAGTTATTTTACTAAAGACGGCCACTTTTAATGATCTAGTCAGGTTAGCCCTATCAACTGTAGTTCCTCACCAGTTATCTACGTACTTAATTAGGTTTAAACACCAGGATAAGATCATCCTAGGCTTGCTAGGCGTGTTCAGGGACTACTACAAACACTACGGCCTCCCGATATTCTATTACTACTCATTTAAGGATGACGATCCCCAGATATCGGGGGCAAACTACATTGTTGTGTATACAGGCGAGGAGAAGTACGAGCTAACGAAAGGACCGAAACCGGGGATCTCGATACCAATTGTTACCCTCGCTGAAAAACCTGAGTTTATACCGGATGACATATAGCAGTGTGCGCTAAACCTGCAGTGTAGCTACCTGGGCCTAATAATAATCCTAGCGTTCAATACCTGCCAGTACTCTACTTCTTTGTCAGTAGATATTTTGTCCCTAATGGACTCATCTATTGTCTCTTTAACGACTTCAAACACTTCAAAGGAATCTGCGTCCATTACTTGAAGCCTGTCCCCCAAATCCGCTATTACTCTACCTATCTTCTTCTCTATTATAGGGATCTCGACTTGCGAGTCAACAGGCGCTACGAGCACTTTCTTTGACTTCGTAAAGAGGCCTACTGCAGTAATATTCGCCTTTGCGCTTCCGTGTTTTCCCGTCTTGGCTCTCGACAGCTCAACAATCCTGCATGGCTCGTTATCTATCATAATGAAGCTACCTACCTTGAGGTTTCCTACCGTTTCGTAGTTTTTGCTCAAGCTAAATCACCTTACTAAAGATAAAGTTTTAAATTACTTAAAAATAAGGCTTTTCCTCAAGTCCCGCTAATTACTCTCATCACTCTGTACTTGTTGTAGTCAACAAGAACCCTAATGTAACCGCAAAGTTTACTATCAACGTGAAAGCTGCCTGTATCTACCATTAAGTACGGTAGCTCTCGAATTTTTCTCTCAGTTGAAACAACAATTATGTCATTCGCGTTTACTGCTGAGACAACCCGCCAAGATATTTGCTGGTTGCCCCTACCGAATAGGAAGCCCTGCCCGCCTATAGGGGTAACAACTATCTTAGCGCGAGGATACTTCTCAATTAGTTCGCTTAGATCGCGCTCACAGGCATCTCTTATTATTAGCTCTCTGTTCAACACAACGTCGACGCCTAGTGTGGTGCAGCTCAACCCCAACTTCTTGCAAATTGCCTTTACTGTAGTTCCCGGCCCCAAAATGTATGGGACTCCGGGCTCCATGTTCTCAACAATGAACTCCGCGATAGCCTCTCTAGCTAAATCCTCGTCTTCTCCTGAATATACTGCCTTAGATGACTGAACGAGGTTTTCGTGAATTGGTACCAGTAGGTACCCCCACAGCCTTACCAAGAGGCAATCTTTTCTAAAGGCATCTTCGTCTATATCTAGTACCTCTCTTTCAACGAGAGCGGTTTTCCCCTCTAAGTAGTAGCCAACTAGCGAAGCAGCTGCAATGGGGCTTACAGCGAACACAGAACTGTACATTTTCACTCCGCTCGGCACTCCCACAACTGGTATAGACGTACCTACAGCCTCGTGAATATCGCGTGCCGTGCCATCGCCGCCAACAAAGACTATAATGTCCACTAAGTCCTTCATGGCTCGTGCAGCCTCTATTGTATCTTCTTTACTCGTAGGATACCTAGCGTTTCCCACTACTTGTACTAATTTGTTGCAATGTCTACTCATTCTTACAACTTCTTCGCCCATGATATCTCGGGCGGACACTAGATCAAAAAAGTTAGATTTTAAGTTGTTTAAAAAATCAAGCGCCCGTTGAGGGGAAACAGGCTTTGCGCCTCTCTCAAGCGCCTTTAGATAAGCTTCTCCGTCCGTTCCCTTCAACCCAACGCTACCGCCCATTCCCGCTATGGGGTTTACTATAAACCCCACACGCTTATTTGGCATTACCACCAGCTTGCCTATTACCTATTGTCCTTAAAGACTTGATAGCTTTAATACGCTCCCCGGCCCTATTTTATACAGCCCTGGCTCCAACACGTATGTTTTGTTGGCCATAGAGCTTGGTAAGTAATTCCTCAGCGTGATAGTGCTGGCAAGAGCAGTGTTTTGATCATTGTATGCGACTACGGAGTAAAATTCCTTTACTTCGCCCCTATATGGTTCGCGAACCCAGTGAGATAGGTATAGGTGGATCTTGTTGCCGTCTAGCCACATGAGAGCAGTGTTAAATCCTGCCCCCTTTATAATATACTCTCTAGCTTCACTGTAAGCTGATACAGCGCAATTGTCAATATGCCCGCCACCTTCAACGCAGGCGTGAATGTTGTCGGCAATATATTGGCCAAGCAACTCTGAGTCTACGCGGGTCCAAGGGTAGGTGTTAAGCTTCTCAGCTAGAGCTTTTTTGTCAGCTCCGCCATTGTGCACAAACCAAGCAACGCCGTTCTTGTAGGTCCTAACAAAGGGGTGAACATAATCTATTCCATAGGGCTCGCCCCAAGAGGCTTTGCGCGTATGCATAATCAAGTAGAGCAATGGATACTCGGAGATCTTTCTCAAATGAAGAGAGAGCACTCTCCTCGAGGATCCGTGAAATATTGGCGCGAGAGATCTATGGTAAGCCAGCGTGGGACGATCATCTACTAAGCCTAAGGCGGCAAATCCCCACCCATCGTCGTGCGACCACACCGTCCCTTCGTACAATCTTGCCAGGTATGGATCTACCTCGCTACTCGTGATGAAGGAGTTAACTATTGTTTTCAGGGTGTCAGGATTTAATTTATGAGAGGCTAGTGCAATAATTCTACACATAACTATCCCCACAATTATAGAGAGCATTAATACACTTAAAAAGGCTCAATGATGAAGGTATCCGAACGCTGAACTGTGAAGAGCAATAGAGCTGAGAGCGATAAGAACTTTGAGAAGAGTGAGCTAAGCTATGGGGTAAGCTTTTTTAAATTAAGGGCTTGATTAGTCTAACTACCCTTCAACACTCTGTCGCGTTAACTGTTTACGAAAAGCGCCCAGTGTTCGAGCACAAATCTTTAGGAGCTTTTTGTGCCCTCTTGTTGCTTTGTCTCTTGTTCTAGCTTCTTTAGCTCTTCTTCTATTTCCTTCTCTATTTCCTCTATAGGCTTCGGCGGCGGGGTAGTTACTAGCGTGTAGCCTATCCAGCCTAAAATGCTGAAAACTGCAATAACGCCTAGCGTTAGCGTTATCTTTGTTAGTATCTCCCAGAAGCCGCTAAACATTAAATAAGTATACGCGATTATGACAGCAACAGAAGAGATTAGCAGAAGCCACCCCATCAATTGATCTCTGCTCACGTAGCTCACCTATGCCATTCAAATAAGACAAGAACTAATAAGTTGATTGAGATAATAAGCCTTTAATCTTAGTAGGGCTTTACCCGAGCTCTGCAACAACTTCAGCGTTTGCTATCTTTACTTTTCCTCCTGCCGTTGTTAACAAGCTAACTCCACAGACTTTACACCTAGCTGGAAAAGTGGCGTGGCTGAAGACAATGTTCTCAGCGCCGCAGTTTTTGCAGACCACTCTGTAGAACCTGCTCCTCGGCATTGGTATAAGTATTCTTCTCTTCCTCATTACCTGGCCACCTCTGTTAGTTCAGCCTTTTTAAGCCTAATGCCCCTTCTGTGCACTATGTACCCGCACTTGTTGCACTTAAGCTTTAGGACAACTTTCTTGGTTGTTTTAGCAAATCTCTTCTGCTCAGGCTTTCTCTTAGAGCCATATCCTTCCTTCTTTCTGTCATATCTTCTCTCGCCTTCTGCTAGGCTTCTTCTCTTGCCCTGCTTATATATAGCCACGGAGTGATCTGTATGCGCTCTACACTTAGGGCAATAAGTAGCTATCGTTTTGGGATACTTAGCCAGCTTGCATCCCCCTTTACTCTTTTCCCCTTATATAAAATAAATATACCTTTTAAACCTAGAATTTCGTGTGTTTTAAACCTAGCGCATACGCAGCTCTATTTGTAGCTATGTGGAGAGCTATAACTAGAATGAGGGTCAAAATTATATAAGTTGGCTGCGCCATTACCTCGTTTACGCCAAACGCGTAGTAGTATCCAGTTGCGGCAAGAGCGAAGTCCAGTTGATCTAGAATTGGCGCGGGATCCCCCGGCTGGATAGACGCGCGCCTCTTTATGAAGGCCCCCATTAAGTCCCCAAATAAGGCAGATAAGCCTGCCCCCAAAGATAACAGCGGCAAGGCGTAATCAGAGAAAATGATCCCCAGACAGGCTCCCGCAATATATGCCTCTATGGTTCCAGCTATAAAGCCCTCCCACGTTTTATTTTTACCGAATATGGGTTTTCCGTCTCGAAGGTAGCGCCCGCCATCTATTGGCGTAGTGCCCCTTATTAGAACTGGCGTAGCGTTTGCGATCATTGGAGGCAAGTAATACTTTATAGTCCACATCGCGTAGTCAATAATTTCCTTCAAGCCAAGAGACACCAGTCTCTGTTATTCGGAATACAATCTCGTTGAAGTCAACTCTAGTGCCTGTTTTAACGGGTTTAATATATCTTACTCCTCCCTCTCCAATAAATACACCTACTATGGTATCGAAGTAGTAGTCAAACAGCTTCATGCCGGACGCCTCTAGCGTTCCGTCCTCTCCAACCCTTACTTGGGCAGATGCGAACAGCTTTCCGCCCTGCTCTCTAACAGTTTCAAGTAATAAGCTGATAATAAACGATTGCTTAGTTGTTGTAGTCTCTCTGCGAGCTTCTACTCGCATTGGCGCATTAACGCTATCCACAAATATAAACTTGGGCTTAAGCACCGATGTCGCAATTGCAACCCTCAGTAGGGTGTTCATATCGTACGCCTCTGCGAACAATGTTTTATCGTACGCGTTGATTGCCCTAGAGATGCGGTCGTAGTGAAGAGTTTCTTCAGTTGATATGTAAATACAGAAATGAAAGCTACACAAATTGCTTGCGACAGTTAACAATATAGCTGTCTTACCAGCTCCAGCGGGACCGTAGAAAAGCACAGCAGAAGAGCTATCTATGAGTTTATCTAGCTCTCGGCTTCCGCTGTAGGCACTGTATATAAGGCATCACCTAGAAATCTAAAAAGCGTACATGGGTTATTAGTTAAAAACAGCTGGTAGGGGAGTTTTGCAGAGGAGAGCTCTAGTTATCGCGATTTACGATCCGAAGTGGTTTTTAAAAGTGTTAGGCGTTCTTAGGAGGCGTGACCTCCTATTCCAACACTATTACACGAGCGACAAGGTGCCTTACAGCAGCGTCGTCTACACCGATTTTAACCTCGTCCTTAAAGAGCTCTCAGGCCGTGGAGATCTCCTCGTAGTTTATGACCCAGATAAGTCCTGCAGGAAGGTAGAGGAGGCTATCCTCGCCTCCCATATGATTGGGGGCTACGCGAACATAGTTATGGGCATCGATCCAGGATCCGTTCTCAGCTATGTTTTTCTAGGTGATGATCAGCTGATTTTTTACGGGGAGGGAGGGCTTAGGGAATTAGAGGACGACCTCTCTTATGTTCTCAGCTGCATTCCATTTGAAAAAGTTAAGATTAAAATAGGCGCAGGCCCTAAGTCTATTAATATCATAGAGTTTTTGAAGAAAAAATTCAACCTTTCATCTATAGAGTTAGTAGACGAAGCGGAAACTTCTCCAAGGAAGAGGAGAATTGAAGAGGCAATTTACTCGTCTAGGAGGTTGAAAGGGCTTAAGCCATTTAGGCATAGAGACATTTATGCAGCATACAAGATTGCCCTCAGCAAAGGCGTAGAGGTGGTTTAAACGCCATCTCTTAGGCTATCTAAGGGCGACGCCGTTAAGCTTTTCGGCCCAATGTCCGTCTCCGTTAAAGTGGGGCGCCTCGATGTCCACGGCAAGGTAATTAGCGAAGGTGAAAGCTTTGTTGTCCACAAGGCTAGGAACTACGTAGCTACAGCCGTTGACCTGTGCGACTTAGATATAACTTTAATTAGTGAAGAGCAAGTGCAGAGGCTTGACAGTGTAGATCCGTATAAAGAAAAAAAGCAAATAGTGCAGGACATACTTAGCAAGGGACTAAGGAGAGTAGCAGTCCTCGGCTGCACAGATTGCGGTAAAACTTCGCTTATTACATTAATGCTCAACACCATGCTATCCAGTGGAATAAAGGCGGCAGTAATAGACAGCGATATAGGGCAGGCTGACATCGGTCCTCCTGGGTTTGTTTCACTTGGCTACGCATATAGCCCAGTTTACTGGGTCAGCGAAGTTAAGCCCAATAAAATGGTATTCATAGGAGATGTTAAACCTCAGGCCCACACTTGGGCTATTATAAGTGGAGTCAGGAGGCTCGTAGAAGTTGCCAACAAAGACGGCTTCCACTATATCTTGCTCGACACAGATGGATGGGTTAAGGATGAACGCGCCATAGACTATAAGAACAGCCTTATAGAGATGTTCAGGCCAGACGCCATTATCGTAGTAGGAGAAGAGCTAAAAGGTCTCTTCGCCCGCTATTCAGAGTTCAATATAAGTGTTTATGAGGTTAGGGCGCCTGTTCACAGGAAAGTCCGCAGTCGGGAAGAGAGGAGAAATTTGAGAAGCTCAAAGTACAGCGAGTTCCTAGAGGGAGCCCCTATTGTTAAATCTAAAATAAACAGCGTAATAGTGCAGGGCCTCCCCCTGTTACACGGCCTAGAGGTTAACGCGGCTACAATTTCTAACTATGTAGATGGAAAGGTACTTTACGCCTCTAGGCTATTTGGATCTCTTAACCTTTACGGGTCCATTAAGGGGTACAGCAGCGAGGAGCTCAAGAGGCATAACTATGAGAGGGTTAAGCTTCACCAATACGGTGTAGAGAAGGGGCTCTACTGTGCTGTAGGGCAATTAGGCGAATTCGACTACCCTTGTATAATTGAAAAATTTAACTTCGAGACGAGGGAAGTACTGCTCAGGACAAAGTACACAGGGAAGGTTGAAGTTCTCAAGGTCTCAAAAATAAAACTAACGCCAGACTATAATGAAGAATACGTAGAGGTGTAAATACCTTGAACATTAACAGCCTCAAGCAATTTAGCTACATGTTGAACAAGCAGATCTTTGATCACGGCATCATTGAACGGGAATATGATGCAACTAGACTAAGCTACATGAACAAGGACAAGATACCAGTTTTCAGGTTAAAGGGCAACGAGGACATTTCACTTTACGCTAATTTATTGACAGGGCGCAGAGACATAGTCTCGTTGCTCGGAGTCAAGAACCTCGAAGAAGCTTACAGCGCGCTGGAGAAAGCTCAGAGCTCTCCTGGCCAGCTAGAGGCAGTTAGTTTCAGCGATTATTTCACAGAAGCAGACTTAGATCTTTCGCGGCTACCCTTTATAAAGTTTTATAGGGAAGATGGAGGGTATTACTTAACAAGCTCAATATACATCATTTGTCTAGACTCTATGTGCAACTCGAGCTATCACAGAACAATGTACCTCTCTCGCGATAAGGCAGTGCTTAGAATAGTGCCGAGGCATCTCAACTATATAGTGTCTAGATATTTCGAGAGAAACAGAGATGCACCGGTTGCTGTAGTTCTCGGGGTAGACCCCCTCCATGAAATTGCGTCTGCTACCAGCCCGCGCCTAGGAGTCTTTGAGCTGAACGTTGGCGCTAAACTTGGAGGCGAGCATAGGGTTGCTAAAACGCCTAATTACAATATCCCAGTCCCCATTAGTGCTAGTGTAGTCATTGAGGGAGTGATCTCGCAAAATGAGAGAGCTGTGGAGGGGCCTTTTACTGACATGCTCATGCTAGTAGATAAAGCCCGCGAACAACCAGTGTTCACAGCTGAGCGAATTTACGTGCCGAAGATAAACAACAGTCCATTGGTTGTTCATTCTATTGTTCCTGGCCTATGGGAGCACCAACTGCTAATGGGATTTCCTAGAGAGGCTAAAATATTCGTTGAGCTGAAAAGAGTAGTGCCGTGCATTAAGGAAGTTAGGCTAACAGAAGGTGGGTTTACGTGGCTACACGCTGCCGTCTCCGTTGGGAGGGATTGCACTGAGGGAGATGCTAAGCTAGCTGGTATTGCAACTATATCTGCACACCCCAGTGTCAAGCACGTAGTAGTAGTTGATGATGATATAAACCTTGAGGACCCTATTGCCATAGAGTGGGCCATTGCTACGCGGTCGAGGGGTAGCGAAGACATAGTAGTGTTAAGGGATTTCAGAGGGAGCTCCTTGGATCCAAGGGGCTCTGACGGAACGGGGGATAAAGTAATAGTTCTTGCCCTTAGGCCTAGAGGCGACCCGCTCGAGAAGTACAAGAGGGTGGAGATACCTTAATGCATCTAAATAGCGAGCAAGAGAAAATGCTCAGAGGAGATTACGGATGGGCTACAGCTAAGGCAATAGAGCTACTAATCAGGATCGGCGAAGCAGTTGGAGCCAAGGACCTCATAGAGGTAAAGCACGTCCACGTGTCTGGCGTCTCATATACAAATATAGGGAAATACGGTTTAGATTTGATACTAGATTTTTACAGGAATGGCGGCAGGTCTAGGGTATTCACTACTATTAACCCCGGCTGCGTAGACTACTCAGGTTTATCTGGAAACATAATAGATAACAGCTTCATTGATAGACAAAGAGAGATAGATAGTGCACTAATAGGCATGGGCTTTAAGCCAATATACACATGTATTCCCTATTACTACAGGTTTCCGCTTCCAGCCGAGCACCTCGCCTGGGGGGAAAGCAGCGCTGTTATATTTGCAAACTCTATTTACGGCGCTTTTACCAATAGAGAGGGAGGGCCTGTAGCTCTTGCTTCATCTATTACAGGCTACACATACAACTCAGGGCTACACCTCCTAGAGAACAGAGCTGCGAAAGTCCACGTCAAAATACCAAAATATTTACTGAGTAATCCCCCTGGAGCTATTGGTCTCTGGCTTGGAGAGCACGTAAAGGACTCTCCCTACCTAGAGGGCTTTGCAGGGGATCTAAGCGAAATTAAGCTACTTCTTTCATCTATGGCTGCAAGCGGCAATCACGCTCTAGCAGTATTAAGTGGAGTTACGCCCCACAATACCTACAGATTAGAAATAGAGGAAAAGGTCGAAGTAGATAAATTTGAACTTGAAGACTACACTGGTGAACCCGTTTCTAGGGGGGACAGCGTGTTGGGGTTCATAGGTTGTCCTCATCTACATCCATGGGAATTGTTAAATATTCTAAGGCTCGTGCGGAAATACAGCGGGGTTAAACGCGGTGAGCTGCTCATCACTATCCCCCCAGAGTATTTACTGAAGCTCAGACCTGCAATCTACGCATTGAAAGCTCTTGGGGTAAACGTAGCAACAGGCACTT
Organism: Desulfurococcaceae archaeon; assembly: GCA_038888155.1. Classification (GTDB taxonomy): domain Archaea; phylum Thermoproteota; class Thermoprotei_A; order Sulfolobales; family Desulfurococcaceae; genus UBA285. The sequence goes on along the minus strand of JAWAJB010000001.1, from coordinate 185,853 downwards.
GTCCCGTCGTCTCAAGACTTAAGAGTAAATTTGATGTAGTAGTCACAAATAGCGGCAAAGCTGCTTTTTACTTGAAGAGAATTCACGGCATGAAGGTGAGGCTAGCCAAAACCGAGGAGGTTATCAGTCATGTTTGCAGAGCAAGCAATTAAAGTTAAAACCGTAGTTCCAGGCTATTGTAGAGGCGAGCCAGTCTTACTTAATCGTTATATAAGTTTCTTCGGCGAGGTAAACCCTGAAACTGGATGTCTAGTAGGAGAGAATAATGTGTGCCTACCCGGCAAAGTCCTTGTCTTTAAGGGAACTAGGGGAAGCACGGTTGGACCTTACATTATATACGCTTTAAAGAAGAACTCCAAGGGCCCTGTTTGCATGATTGTTGAAGATCTAGAGCCAATGCTAGTCGCTGGCTGCGTTTTAGCAGAGATTCCACTATATTCTACAGAGTCAATTGAAGCTTTGATTAACTTGTCTCCGCATAATTGCATTGAGGTAAAAGGAGTTGAGCTCCGCGCCTGCGAACATCAGTAAAGGGCTATTCATAGTATTAGAGGGCATCGATGGATCAGGAAAGACAACTATTGCTAAGGCTCTAGCAGAAAGTTTATCTAAGCGAGGTTTCAAAGCGTTGTACACATACGAGCCAACAGATTCAGATGTAGTTTTAGCAATTAGAGGCAAGTACAGAGGCCTCAGAGATCCCTACATTGACTCGCTCGCGTTCGCGCTAGATAGATTAATACACCTCAAGTTAGAGGTAGAGCCCGCCCTTAGCAAGGGGTTTATCGTCATCTCAGATAGGTATCTTTACAGCAGCGTTGCGTATCAGTCAGCCTGTGGTGCCCCGGCTGATTGGATCCTAGAGATCAATAAGTGGGCCTTAACGCCAGATATAGCGCTTTACCTCGATGTAAGCCCGGAAGAAGCTATAGCTAGGAAGAAGGGCGCGCTCTCGAGGTTTCCAGAATTCGAGGAAATTTTACTCCTGAGAAAAGTCCGCGAAAAATATCTGTGGATGGTTGAAAAAGGGCTACTCATAAGCGTAAATGCATCAAGGGGCATTATTGAGGTATACAAAGATGTCGAGAAATTAGTTAACCATGAATTAGATCGACGAACTACTTCTTAATGGTTGCTTTCAACCTTTGCACTCTCTCTAGCACTTCTAACCACTTGATTAAATCCGTGGGATCTGCGTCTGGAGCATTTAAGAGCGCTTCAACGCTTTTTAGGGCATATTGCTCTATTCTGCCCGCCACGTAAGCCATATACTCCTTGGAGTACACTTCTCTAACTTCCTCTTCTGTCTTAACAACGTGCACTTTTCCGTGAACAGGGCAAACTACTTCGCCACTTTTAAGTTTAAATAGAGGCAAGTTGCACCTTTCAACAGGACAAGTTTCAGCGAGCATAGTAGCTCCAGATTTCAGTAGCTCAGCCATTATTTTAACCGGATCAGCCTTGACGTCCATTATTTAAAGCCTCTAAAATATATTAGGTCTGCTTAACCCTCATAAATGATAAGATATTTTTATGTTTATATAGTGTCTAGGGGGTGAATTTCTTGAGCAGGACGGTTGATAATGAGGCCAAAGTTAAAAGCGCTATCTATATGCTTGCCACAATTATAAACGATACTGCAGTTCCCAGGAACATTAGGAGGGCAGCCACTGAGGCTTTAAACCACCTAAGGGATGAGAGATACTCCTTGGGCGTTAGGGCCGCAAATGCAATAGGCGCTCTTGATCAGGTGAGCCAGGATCCCAACATGCCGTTGAGCGCTCGCACAAGGATCTGGCAAGTAATAGCCCTCCTTGAGACTATTAAGGACTAGGTAGGCTCCATTATGGCATCGGTGAGAGTTAGGGGAATGTATGCAACAGCTCTGTCAAAATTGCTGGTAGATACAGGATTCAAGCTCGTCGAGGCAAGTGAAAAAATAAGGGAGAGATTGGGGCTGGAGTTTGAAGTCCATCCATGTGATGTAACAGTTAAAGACGCCGATTCACTCGACGAGCTCTTAGTAGTCGGCTTCCCCCATGAGGCTAAATCTGTTTATAGTACCTTACTCGAGAAGCTCGCGTACGTGTTTAACTGGAGCTCCCAGATAGAGCTCCACGCTGTCTACCTAGGCAAAGTCACAGACAGGAAGGGAAGTATTTGTGCAGTTGACATAGGGGACGCTAAGGGCACTCTCTCGCCCTGCAAGGAAGACGCGGGCGACGTGACAATTGTAGGCGTGAAGAGACCTGCCGTTAAACCCAACGAAACGCTTTATTTAACAAGGAACTTTAGACTTGTGGGTAGGTATGTAGTGCTTATACATGGAGATCCAAAGTTAACTTTCTCTGAACACATAGTTGATCATGAAGTTAGGGCAAGGCTGTCTTCAGTAGCTACCTCTAAGCTTTTGGGAACAGGTTTAGGAGTTCACTTTAGAAGTAGTTCAAAGTACGCCACAACTGAAGCAATATTTAGCGAAATAGATCGCTTACTCGCGGAATACTCAGAGATCGTGTCGCAGGTAAATAAAGTAGCAGCGCCAATGAAGCTGCGCGAGGGCGAATTCATAGGTATACTCGGCCTGACCAGCCTAGCCAAAAAAATCCTCGATGATATTAGGAGAGGGGTAGCGACAACTATTGGGGGGCACCACAGCTTGAAATCTGCTGGTCTCGGCGAAACAGTTGACCTTGTTGAGCATGTATTATCTAAAAGCTGTCCAAATAAAGAAGAGCTCGCCACGATAAGCGTATCTGAACACATTGCTAAAAATCTATTAAAGGCCGGCAACTTAGAGCTCATTCACATTAAGCCTACAGGGGAGAATATTAGGTTAAAGCCGGGCAAAGTAATTAAAGTAGCGCCCCTAGGCAAAGATGTTACAGTAGTTGTGAAAAGGGTAATAGAGTTCTCCGGGATATACGACGGTCTAGGCATAGAGAAAAAACCCGAAGATCTGGATTATGTTCTAATTAACACAACCAAGCCCGCGCTGTCACATAACTATTACAGGAAAGACAAATGGATTGGATCATACGTAAACGTAAATACTCCTCCTGAGTTAGGACCAGGCCTAGTGAAATACCACGATCTCTTGGTGGATATAGTAGTTTACCCAAGTGGAGACACTAAAGTAATTGACGTCGAAGAGCTAGAGAAGTATAGAGAACAGAACATAATACCAGAGCTTCTATACAGGTATGCCCAGGAGGCTGTTAGGCAAATAATAGCGGATCTTAGTAGCTATATTTTTAACCCTAAAGGGAATCTAGAGAAATAGAGTGTTGCGGGGGTGCCCGAGCTAGGTCAAAGGGGTCGGGCTTAGAACCCGATGGCGTAGGCCTGCGTGGGTTCGAATCCCACCCCCCGCATAGTGTATAATATTTATAAGGATGAGGTCCTCTTACTTTACTAACAGGTGAACTTCATCTTGAGACGTGTGTTAAGTGTATTATTAGTCCTCTTAGTTTTTGTAGGTTTAATTCAATTGACTACTCCTGCAATAGCCCAACAACAAGCGCCCAATGGACCATGGGCAGACGAAGTAATAATAGATAGCAGTGATCCCGCAATAGGAGTAGAGAGGCTGATATCCGGAGAGATAGATTGGTGGCACGACTCTATAGGGTTGCCGGCTCTATTCAAGAGAATTCAACAAGCCGGACTGCCGTATTCTGTGTCATATGGTCTGTATTATGAGATCACTGTCAATTACGCATGCAAAATGGATGAAGCGACTGGCGAGATAATCGAGCCAGTTTTCCCCAACCCGAGCAAGTTGCCCGACCCAACAGTTCAAGGTAAGATTCTCTTCAACCCCTTCTGCAGCAGGAAGATCAGGGAGGCACTGCACTACATCATTAACAGGGAGTTCATAGCAACGCAAATATTGGGCGGCCTTGCGACGCCGAGGTACACTGCACTAGCGCCTAGCTTCCCTGACTACGGTAGGCTTTACGATGTAATTATGAACATAGAGCAAAGGTATAAGTACGACTTCGATAAGGGAAAATCAATAATCTTCGAGGAAATGATGAAGCTAGGAGCAAAGCTAGTTGAGGGGAAATGGTATTATAAAGATCAACCCGTTATATTAATAGTGTTGATCAGAACAGAGGATGCCAGGAGAGATATAGGAGACTACTTAGCCTCTCAGCTTGAACAACTGGGCTTCACAGTGCTTAGGTACTATGGCGACGGAAGAAAGCTATCGCCGCTTTGGAGAAGAGATCCATACGATGGAACAATGCACTTGTATACAGCTGGTTGGATCACCACTGAAGTGGCTAGAGACGAGGCCTCAAACTTCGGCTTCTTCTACACTAAGCTTGGGATGCCCGACTTAATTTGGCAGAGAATAGTAAACACTCCTGAGTTCTTCGACGCAGCCTCTAAGCTGTACTACAACAATTATGCCACCCTAGAAGAGAGAAGGGAGCTAATGGTAAAAGCCCTCGAGCTATCAATGAGCGTTGAAAACCAGAGGATCTTTATCACTCACAGAGTGGCTGTATGGCCTAGGCAGAAATACATAACAATTTCATCAGATTTAGCAAGTGGATACTCAGGATCATGGCTATGGGCTTGGACTGTCGGTAAAATTAACCCAGATACGGGTCAGAGACTCGTAGGAGGCAGCTTAAAAGCTTCTATGGGTAATATATTCGTAGATCCATGGAACCCCGTGGGTGGATCAAACTGGATTTACGATCAAACTATTCTTAGAGCGATGGGCGAGCCAGCAGTAATAGCAGATCCTTATTCAGGCTTATACTGGCCACACAGGGTTAAGAAAGCTGAGGTTTACGCCGAGAGCGGGCTACCAATAACGAAGACACTTGACTGGGTTGAACTAAAGTTCGTAAATAAGAACGAAGTTCCCACAGACGCTTGGTATGTATATGACTGCAAGTCGGGCAAGATTTTAACAGTTAATGAAGCGAGAAACAATATGGACGTCGTTAAAGCATACATGCCAGATATCGAGGAAGTGTCAACCACCTCGCTTGTTAAGGTGAAAGTGTACTACGATGAATCTCTATTTAAAGGTGCGTATAAGTGGCACGATGGAAGCCCATTTGATCTATCTGACATAATCTACACATTCATAATGACTTTTGATAGGGCGTGCCCTGGAAGTAAGCTTTACGATGAATCGTATTTGGCAACATTCCAGAACTGGTTTGGCATGTTCAGGGGATTCAAGATCATCAGTGAAGATCCGCTAGTGATAGAATACTACACTGATACGTGGTATATGGACGCTGAGTGGAGCGCAGCGGGAGCAGCCAACGCCTTCTGGCCTGTCTACTCGTATGGCGTCGGTCCCTGGCACGTAGTTGAAATGGTCGCTAAGGCCGAGAGAGATGGAAGGCTAGCTTTCACGGACACAAAGGCAAGTCAGCTTGACGTGGAGTGGGCAGACTTAACTAAAGGCCCATCGTTACCGATAATCGCCGAGTACCTTGAGAAATCTATACAGGAGAAGTGGATACCTTACAAAGAAGTACTTTCAAAGTACCTGTCTGAAGCAGAAGTTAGCGCTAGGTACAGCAATTTAAAGAGTTGGTATAGCACCTATGGACACTATTACGTTGGCAACGGTCCATTTTATCTATATAGAGTTGATCCTGTGGCGAAATCTGTAGTTCTCAGGGCATATCGCAATCACATCGATAAAGCAGATAAGTACGCTTTTCTAGCAGAGCCCCCATCGCCAGCGCTAATGATCGAGGTGCCACCCAAAGTAATTCCTGGAGATAGAGCAGATATAAGTATAAGGGTGTTAACACCAACAGGCGAGCTATACGCGAACGAATACGTTGATTTCATAAGATACATTCTAATATACCCAGGCGGCAGCATAACAGGTGAAGCCTCTCCAGTAGCCAGGGGATTGTATAAAGTGACATTATCAGAAGAACAAACGGCTTCGTTGCCAGCAGGGCCAATGCAATTAAGGCTAATTGCAGTATCAAAATTGGTGGGAATACCTACAGTTAAAGATACCTACATAACGGTAGCTCCCATAACTGAATATATTGCTGAAGCCCTAGGAAAGATTAGGGTTGAAGTACTAAGCGAGATCGACGCTCTAGAAAGGGAGCTCAACTCCTTAAAGACAACAGTTGTGCCTCAACTAACTGCTTTGAGAAATGAAGTAGAATCTCTAAGAACAATTGCATACGTATCGGCTATAGTGGCAATAGTCGCAGTTATAGTGGCAATAGTAGCATTAATGAAGAAACCCAAATAGAAGTTTTTTCATTTAAAAACTTTTTATTTATAAAATCTCTTTATATTTTATTCCTGGATATAAAAGGACGCGAAGGCATTACCTTGTAACAAAAATAGTCTATAGGTGTCTTTTAATTGAAAACCGGCGAGGCTAAAAGGCTTGCAAGATACTTGGCATTAAGAACGGTGGTTGTTGCAGCATCCCTCGTAGTAGCTGTGCTTTTAGTTATTGTGGTGGCCAATCTAGGTGGAAAAGTAGATGAGATTGTTGAATACGAGGCACGCTTTACTGTAAATCAGATGTTCCTAAGCGAGAACGTTAGGAAAGGCGTTGAAAACATGTGTACCCAACGATGTGGTTCTGAAAACTCTACGTGCATCCAATTATGCAAGCAGGAGTGGGTAGAAGAACAGGTTAGATTAGAAATTATCAAGAAAGGCCTCGATAAACCCTTCTTAATCAGGTTGTTCTACTATCTCAGAGATGCTTTGACTTTGAGCCTAGGGAGAGCCATGGTGCTATCAAGCGATAAGGGCTCGCACAGGGTATGGGATATCATAGCTGAACGCCTTCCTCCTACCATTTTGCTATTTACTACAGCCAACATGTTGATTTTTGTTATAGAAATACTTGGAGGATTAACGCTTTCAAGGAAATACGGCTCTCTTCTAGATAAAGTCCTTGTAAGTCTAGCGCCTTTCTCCTCGCTACCCGGTTGGTTTTATGGCTTGTTCTTAATTATGATATTCTCCTTTGGGCTTAGGATTTTCCCTAGTAGAGGAATGGTTAGTCCGCTTCCCCCTGAGGACACTCTGCTCTACGCCATTGACGTGCTTTGGCACATGGCGCTACCAACGCTCTCTTGGCTCATTGCATACGCCCCAATAGGTATATATTATTACAGAACATATTTTCTCATGTTCTCAACTGAAGAATACGTAGAGTATGCTAAAGCTAGAGGCATACCTAATAGAATAATTGAGCGTAGGTATATATTGAGGCCGACGCTGCCGCCGATAATAACTACGTTAGTGCTAACAATAATAGGCTCCTGGATGGGCGCAATAATTACAGAGTCTGTATTTCAGTGGCCAGGGCTTGGCTCAGTCCTCGCCAAGGCAATACAGGCCCCGGATCCACCGGTTATCATAGGAATAGTAACAATATACGCATATCTACTAGCAGTAAGCGTAATTGCTCTTGACTTAGTATACGGAATAGTTGATCCGCGCGTGAGGGTGGGTGGCGAGTAATATGGCTTTCCGCAGAGAGATCGCTACGCTGAGGCGACTACTACACTATAAATCCTTCTTTGTGGGAGTAATTCTAATAGCTTTCTTCGCGGCTTTATCAATATATGCAATGGTGACTTGGCCCTATGACGAAGCGATATACAAGTGGAACAGCCCTGAGTCCTGGCTTGAGTACCCATCTTACGCGAAACCTAGCTGGATTACTATGTTTACAGGTACAAGAGAACTTGAAGGCTCACTGGTCTTGGATAGCAGTATAAGCCAGGGCTTCTCAAAGCATAGGCAAGTAATCGAACGATTTGGAACTCCTTTCGCTGTTATTGGCTTAATGAGGGGGACCGTGGAGTACAATTACGATGATTTTCCATCAAAGGTAGCCTATAAGCTATTCATAAGCACAAATGATACAGTATACGTGAACATCACTTGGAGAAAGCCTAGCGGCATTTCCGTGCCAATAGATACAGGCTACTATAGAGGAGGGGTGAAGTTCGCGAGCATAGAAGTAAAACCAGGGGAGATACCAACATATTTACTAAGCTATGTAGATCAGGTAGAGAAAATTTACGGAGTTAAGTTAAACCCCGCCGCTCTCGACCCGCTCAAAGTGCTATTCGCTGACGAGGATTATTTGGCTAAAAGCGGAAAATATAGGTTGTTAAAAGGCACGTACGAACTTAGACTTGAGACTTGGAGTGGCGATATAAACTCGACTCTTGAAGTGAGACTCATAATTTACGGGACAAGCTATGGACTTGCAGGAACAGATAGACTCGGAAGAGATTTATTCATGGCTATTGCATGGGGGGCGCCCATAGCAATTTCCTTTGGGTTAACAGCATCTCTTTTAACAGTGTTACTTGAAATGATAATAGCTGCCATTAGTGCGTGGTTCGGCGGAATAATTGACACTGTTATCCAGAGAGTTAATGAAACGTTTATGATCTTGCCTTTCCTACCAACTATTATAATGCTATGGCTGTTCTATGGCTTTACATTGTGGACACTTTTGTGGATTATAGTATTATTCAATGCGTGGAGCGGTGGACTTAAGAGCATGAGGGCAATGTTTCTGCAAATCAAGGAAATGCCCTACATAGAAGCAGCTAGGGCATATGGAGCAGGTAACTTTAGAATTATTTTCAGGTACATGGTTCCACGGGTACTTCCAGTACTTATACCCAATATCGTTACGGCAATTCCTAACTTCGTCTTCCTTGAAGCCGCTCTCGCAATACTGGGAATCTCTGATCCCAGGGTAATAACTTGGGGGAAGGTATTAGATGAGGCGTACAAGTACGCCGCTTTGCCTCAGGGATACTATCACTGGATACTTGCGCCAGCATTAATGCTGTTCTTGATGGCAATAGCGTTTGCCTCCATAGGTTTTACCCTAGACCGCGTATTCAACCCTAGGTTAAGGGAAGTATAGGTGGTGAAAGCTTGTCAGAGGTACTTAAAGTTAGTGACTTAAAGCTGTACTATAGGACTATGAGCGGAATTGTGCGGGCAGTAGAGGATGCAACTTTCTCTCTTAGGGAGCGGGAGGCAATAGCGCTAATCGGGGAATCCGGTTGCGGTAAAACATCCCTCGCTCGCGCTATAATAAGATTTCTTCCAAGAAACGTTGCTGAATTATCGGGTAGCGTAGTAGTTGATGGAGTTGAAACCATTGGTATGGACAGCTCAGAGTTTGATAGGAAAATAAAGTGGAGGAAGATAACTTATGTATCACAGGCTGCAATAAACTCTCTAAATCCCGTAATAAAAGTAATTGATCACCTAATCGAGCCTCTAGTAGTGCACTTTCAGACGCCTAGGATGGAAGCGGTAGAGAAGGCAAAAGAAATTGTTAAGCAAGTAGGAATAGCTGAAGACTTCTTGTGGAGGTACTCATTTGAATTAAGCGGTGGGATGAGGCAACGAATAGTAATAGCCCTATCCCTGATAACGAACCCTAGAGTAGTTATATTAGACGAGCCAACGTCAGCGCTCGATGTAATGACTCAAGCAAATATTATGAACATGTTAAAGGTGTTAAAAAAGAAGATGAATGTAACTTACATACTTATAACGCATGATATAGCCACCTCAAGCGAATTGGCTGATAAAGTGTCTGTAATGTACGCCGGCCAGATAGTGGAGCTTGGGCCCGCAGAGAAAACCTATGTTGATCCACTCCATCCCTACAGCAAGGGCCTCTTGGGGAGCGTCCCAAGGCTACGATCAGACGCCCCAATAACCTCTATACCTGGTACTCCTCCTAGTTTAATAAGTCCACCGAAAGGGTGTAGGTTCAGGCCTAGGTGCCCTAGGTCAATGGCTATATGTGAACAGCCTCCTCCTCTAACTAAACTCGGACCAGAGGAATACGTGAGGTGTTGGCTTTATGGTGGAAAATAGTCTACCTGCTAAGGAGGTAGGAAAATATACAGATATATTGGCAGTCAAAGACCTCAAGGTATGGTACCCTATAAGAAAGTTTCTCACAATAGCAGGATATGTAAGGGCAGTTGATGGAGTTTCATTTAGTGTACCTAAAGGTAAGATATTGGCCATTGTTGGCGAGTCCGGTTGTGGAAAAACAACGTTGGCGAGGGCTATTATGGGACTTGTACCAGCCTACAGCGGTAATATATTGTTTGATGGAGTTGATATCACCAAGGTCTCTAGAACTACTTTGAGGAAAATTTACACTACAAAGGTAGGCTTAATTCAACAGGATCCATACGGTGCAATGCCGCCATTTATGACTATAAAAGCAATCCTAGAGGAGCCTATGAGGATACATGGAGTCCAGAAAACAGAGAGGTTGGAGAGGATTTACAAAATACTCAAAGAAGTAGGACTTACTCCCCCCGAGGATTTCTTAAATAAATACCCCCACATGCTAAGCGGTGGGCAGTTGCAGAGAGTGGCTATTGCTAGGGCACTTGTGCTGGGCCCCAAATTAGTAGTTGCCGACGAACCAGTTTCAATGCTAGATGCGTCTGTACGTGTTGAGATATTGACAATGTTCAGAGAGTTAAAAAACAAATATGATCTAACGGTCATATACATAACTCACGATTTTGCAACTGCAAAGTATTTCTCTGACGAAATAATGGTAATGTACGCTGGCCAAGTAGTAGAGATGGGGAGCTCGAGGGAGCTAATCTATAGTCCAAAACACCCATACACTAGGGCGCTTATAAACGTTCTACCAGATCCCGATCCTGAGAACAGGCACATATTAAAGGAAACCTTGCCGGGCGAACCGCCTAACTTAATAAAGCCTCCACAAGGTTGTAGGCTGTGGCCGAGGTGCCCACACGTTAGAGATAAATGTAAAATAGAGGAGCCACCCATGACAAACCTTTCTAGTGGGAGTAAAGTGAAGTGTTGGCTTTATGCCGAGTAGGATGGAGAAATACTCGGAAAAACTTGAGATCATGATTGGATCTTTCATGCTATTCACTGGTTGGTTTGTCACATTCCTCGCCGTTATAAGGGTAATTCCTTCTAACATTCCGCTTCTGCTATTGTGCTATGCGCTGTCCATAATGGGGTTGGCCCTTTCAATACACGGGGTAGTATCATTGATCTCTACCTCTAAGAGAAAAAAATAGGCAGATCTAAAACCTACACGGCTTAACAACTTTTGCGAGATTTAACCCATCTTTATTGCTAAGTACCTTAGCTAGGTACTTCTGACCTATCCTCAACCACCCTTGATCTGAGAAAAGAGCCACTAGGGATCTGCGCTGATAGCTTCCTAGGTACTCTCCACGTAGCCATCCTCGTGAGATAACATTAACTTCGACTATGTCTCCTTCTCGCAAGAAGTTACGCACTCTCTTAGTATAGTGCATCCCCCACTCGCTCATATTCCACTTTAGCCTTGTGCCGAGTTTTCTCTGGAGGTCTTCAATGAAATGCCAAAAGGCACCCCAGCTTACCTCCCTTAGACCATACCCTCTGCCGTGTTTATGCTTTACGAATTTTTGGATACTAACCGGAGGCCATTTCTTTCCTGCCCCTATTCGCAAAGCCCAATTTATTACATCAACAATATCTTTATCATTTATTCCCGGTAGCCAGACGGGTGAAACGTGAAGGTCAATCGGAGTTTCCCTGGCGACGTATTCTGCGACCTCTACTACTCTATCCAACCTATATGCACTTGTACCGTAGAGGTAGCGTGCCTTTTCAGCATTCAGGGTTTCTAAACTAAGGTTTATCCTACTGAGACCGGCCTCTGCTAATCTATCTACTAGTTGCTTAGAAAGCAACAACCCATGAGTCTCTAGTGCTATGGACTTAACGCCCCCAGTCTCACGGAGAGATTTCACTAGATCGACTAGGCGAGGATACGTGAGCACGTCTCCAACAGTATCGAGAAGAGCTTCAACGTTGCTCTCCTTCTCGGCGATTGCCGCCTTGGTGCCTTCTACGATTGCCTCTGGTTCTACAATGTATTCAGCCCACCTATGAGTTGAGCGCGTGCCTGCATCAACGCTGCAGAAAATACAGTTTTGCGGACAGATAGTTGTCGGCCTAACTTGAAGCACATTAGTGCCCCTATCAACAATTCCAAACGCGATATAACCGAATGTAGGTGCATTTTTCGGTACTCTATATATTAATCTGCCATTGCTAAATCTTCCTAAGATATTGAGTTGTTCCACAATACTTACCAAAACCAGATCTGCACCTCTCGGCGATAAAGTTATATTTTAATCCGAGCTATTATTACCAAGGTGCATATTTTTGAAGCCCGAGGAACTTGTCGGCATCGTTGGCTGGGGGGCGTACATTCCAAGGTGGCGATTAAGTTTAAAAGAAATTGCCGAAGTCTGGGGATTTAGCCCGGATCAACCCGAAGAACTTGGAGTTCAAGAGAAGAGTGTAGGAGGATTCGATGAAGATGCCGTCACAATGGGATGGGAAGCTGCTAGGAATGCCCTTAGGAGAGCAGGAGTAAATCCAAAGGATATAGGAGCAGTGTGGTTTGGAACCGAGAGCAAGCCCTACGCAGTTAAGCCCTCTGCGACCATCATAGCAGAGGCTCTTGGCATTACCCCACATACAATGGCGACAGACTGGGAATTCGCATGTAGGGCTGCTAGCGAGGCAATAAGGGTAAGCATAGGAACGGTTGCCTCGGGTTTAACAAAGTATACTTTAGTAATTGGTAGCGATACTGCTCAGGCAAATCCTGGTGATGTACTCGAGTTCACAGCATCATCAGCTGCAGCTGCCTTTGTTATAGGGAGAAGAGAAGAGGCAGTAGCATACTTCGAGGCTAGTGCAACTTACGTTACTGACACTCCCGATTTTTGGAGAAGGGACTTTTCAAAGTACCCATCTCACGGTGAAGCTTTTACAGGTGAACCCGCTTACTTTAAGCACATTATTGGAGCTGTTAAAACGCTATTCGAGAAGACAGGTCTCAAACCCGACGACTTCAATTACGCTGTATTTCACCAACCAAATGGAACTTTCCCACTTCGAGTTGCTAGAATGCTGGGGTTCCCCAAGGAAAAGGTAGTACAAGGTCTTGTAACTCCATTTATAGGCAACAGCTATAATGCATCAGCTTTAATAGGATTAGCGAGAATATTGGATCAGGCGAAGCCAGGACAACGCATTCTATTAGCTCCTTTCGGTAGCGGGGCGGGCTCAGATGCGTTCAGCCTCGTTGTTGCAGATAACATATCAACGAAAATAGATAAGGCCCCAACAGTTAATGACTACCTTGCTAGGAAAAGCCCCATAAACTACGCGTTTTACTCTAAGTACAGAGGGTTGATATACAGAGAGTGATATGTGAGGTGTTTGAAATATGAAGGGAATTATACCCCCGTTTTGGAGAACAAGAGTCCACAGATATAGGCTAGTAGCCAGCAAATGCAGAGCATGCGGAAGAACACTGTATCCGCCGGCAGATAAGTGCAGGTCATGTGGGTCGAGGGAAATTGAGTATATTGAGTTAATTAACGAGAGGGCCAAGCTAATCACCTGGACAGTAATTTATAATGCCATGGATGGCTTCGAGGACAGGAAACCAGTTGTATTGGGTTTACTTGAAACAGTAAACACTAAGGCGAGAATAGTGGCTCCTTTAACTGATGTTTTGTTAGCTGAGCTTAGCATTGGAATGCTGATGGAGCCTGTAATAAGAAAGGTATCTAGCGACGGTGAGCACGGACTTATATACTACGGTATAGCATATAGGCCTACTTTATAGAGATTTAGACAGCCGTGTTTTTCCTCCCTCGTTAAGCCTCTCTCCATCAATGAATCCAATGTTAATATCCCTTCGCCACGAACTTAAGAGGTTACCAAGGAGCTACGCTAGGAGAAGCTAGATGATCTTTGATTATAGTTCAACTATCTTGTGAAATTTCCTAAGAGTAGCCCGTTTTATTCCCAAACTGCAATTTAAACGGGCAGGAATATTTTTATTTAGCAATTTATTCTAGTAACAATTTTTACCGCTTATACCAACCCCCATAAATTTACATGACTAATTAAACCAAACCTCAAACTTCTCACCTTGATCTTGACTCCTGCAAAAAGCGCGTGAACTAATTAGCCTTGTTTTATCACGGTGTTGAGCGAAATATGTTAGGATATATATAGTAATTTTTTAGCTGTAAGCATATCTTTTATATATATTTCATCTAAGGAATATGATAATTTTAGCCTTTCCTATTTATTTTATTCTATAATTACTTATAATTCAAACTACTATAAATTTATAAGCTTAAAACATTATAAAAACTACCGGTGGTATGCGTGGTTGACTACTCTAGGTACTACAGTACCTTAGCTTTAAGCATGAAACCTTCTGCAGTAAGAGCTCTCGCAGCTATTATGAGGAAATTAAAAGACGTGATTACGTTCACGGGCGGCTATCCCGATCCAGCGACTTTCCCCAAGGAAGAAATAGGTGAAATTGCAAAAGAGGTAATAACTAAGTACGGCACAGTTGCACTGCAATATGGAGAGACAAAGGGAGTGTTCGACGCTCGCGAAGCCATATGCAGCTTCGTTAATAAAACAAAGGGAATAAAATGCGATCCAAACAGCGAAATCATTCTCACCACTGGCAGCCAAGAGTCCCTTTACCTAGTGGGCAAGATATTTGCCAACCCAGGCGACTACGTGATAACGGAGAACCCGACGTACATATCTGCTATAGGTGCATTTAAGGTCTCAGGAGTGCGCTTTATTGGCATTCCATTTGACGAGTACGGCATGAAGACTGACCTATTAGAGCAAAAGTTATCATCTCTACCTAAGGAGGAGCTTTCGAAAGTTAAGTACATATACACAATCCCGGTCGCACAGAACCCCGGTGGAGTATCGATGAGCTTAGAGAGAAAGAAACACCTCCTCGAAATAGCATCTAAATATGATTTGATCATATTTGAGGACGACCCATATAGTTATATAGTATTCGAGAAAGACGTAGACATAACTCCGCTCAAGGCAATGGATAAAGAAGGCCGCATTGTCTACACGAGCACGATCAGTAAAATACTATCTCCAGGCCTGAGGGTAGGGTGGATAGTTGGAGACCAAGATGTAATATCAAAGGCCGAGTTAGTGAAGTCATTTGTAAATCTACACACCTCAAATGTGGATCAGCTAATTACAGCTGAGGCTATTAAACAAGGTATCGTGGAAAGAAACTTAGCAAAAGCCCTTCCGCTATATAAAGCTAAGAAGGAAGCAATGTTAAATGCAATAAAGGAGAATTTCCCAGAGTATGTATGGCACTCTAACCCGATTGGCGGCCTCTTCGTGTTTCTCTACGTTAATAAGCCGGGATTTGACGCAGATGCGCTATTACCCAAGTCTGTCGAGCAGTATAGAGTAGCATATATTCCTGGTTCAGGATTCCACGTCGATAACAGCGGTAAGAACAGCATGAGGCTCAACTTCAGCTATCCTACTTTCGAGCAAATAAAGGAGGGCATTGCAAGATTAGGAAAACTAATTAAAGAGGCTTAGGTAGTTAATTTTTTATCTTTTTTCATTGTAAGTTAGGGCTAAATATAAAAATGCTCCCTAGACCGCGAGGAGGAAGAAGACCAATAGAATCCTCTAGCTTGCTCAATTGATAAACTTTAATGTTCTTAGTTACATCGCCGAGGACTTTTTTGAAGTTGTCCCCATTCATATTATCACAGCGCTCATTTTTACCCACTATCTCTACTTTAACGCTGGAAAGTGTTTCTCTAATTGGAAGCCAACTTGTCAGCGTCAACTTTGAAATCACAAGCCTATTGTAGTCTACACCTGTCAATAGCCTGTGCTTTGAGCGCATGCTGGTATCAGTCAAGATAACAGTGTTCCACTTTTTTGTGATGCTACTAATGTGGGTATTTACGTGAAAACTCAAGCCGAAGGCATTTCTAGCACTGGACTCACAGTAGAAAACAGGCTCAACGCCTCCATATCTAAGGATAAGCCCTGCTGCCAAGCCTATTAATCCGCATCCCTCTATCAAAACAGGCTCGCTTGATTTATACGCCAATTCAGCTCCGTGCTTAATTATTGGCCTTATAGCATCAAAAGGCGTTGAGTTCGTTGTTTCTTCATCTACATGTGAAGAGTGAATTGAAGCATATGACGCAAGGAGGCCATCTTCGCCAATCCCGAGAATACCATCTTTGCCCAGAGGGGAGACTGTACACATTTTGCCAGTGTACTCTGTTGACTTGTCGAACACTTCAACTACTTTTACAACTCCTGTAGAGCCTAAAACTACAGGCCTCGTAATCGGGATATTCCCCCCAATTAATCCCCTCTCGAGTTCGCCTACATACACGTAAATCGGCTTTACGAGCAGGCCATTGCGTATTACTACGCCGGGGTATTCGATAATTTTAAGATCACCGTAGTATACTAGCATTTGCTGTTTCACGGCGGACCCTCAACACTTTGAAGTCCTTTTAATATTCGTCATATTATTAGAATTATAGAGACCGTTTAAAAGCAACGACGCAGGTGATGTTAAGTGGGCTTCGAGAACGTAGAGAGTACAAATTTCCCAGTTCACTGGATTAGCAAGGACGCTAGGTATAAAATTATAGAGCTAATGCTCTCCACTAGGAGCATAACGGAGCTTGCCAGAATACTTGCTGTATCCCCCACGGCAGTTAGAAAGTACACTAAGAGAATATCACATCCAAGCGATGAAGTGTTAGCGAAAGCAATAGAATCGTCTGCGACATACGAGAGAGATACAATAATATCGATATTGATTAACGACCTCGTTGAGGCCATAGATAGGCTTTACAGATTAGTCGACGAGAGGCATAAACAAGAAATAAAGGCGAAGCTCTCAAGCATAATAGGGTCTCAGGCTTGATGGACGAGAGACCATTCCTATCGACTGGAAGTGTTATTGAGGACTACAGGTTCCTCTTAGGTTATATGAAAAAGTGCAAACAGCTAAAGGAAGACTGTTCATCTTTGCTACCTACTTCAGAAATTTTATCGGAAATAATTAAAGCTATTAGCGAGGCTGGTTTGTCGTTTGGCGACATTATTGAACTAATTAGAACAAAATTCGAGAGCTCAATTGACTGCGACCTGTGCTCAGAAGCCTTTAAAGAAGCCTATGGAGTTGTTGTAGACTGCACAGAGGCCAAAAAACTGCTGTTCGTGCAGATAGCGGGCTGGTATGTAGAGATCCTAGAGTCGCTGGGGTACATCAAGGTAAGATACCAGTGGAAACAGTGAGCACTCAATCTATTGAACTCGTTGCCGAAAAGAGCAGGTTAATGAACAAGTCGAATGCGTGGATAGATACCTTTGACAACTAGAGAAATCAAATATAAAGAGTACTACAGAAAAGAGTAATTTTGGTCTCGGTAAAGAAATCTCATTGGAGCCAAATCGCTGAAGGTGACTAGCAGTCGTGAGATCGCCTCACAGAAAAAGAATACAGGTAGCAGTCTCTTTACTCGGAGAGTTAGTAAAAGCCGCAGATAGAATAAAGCGAGGAGATGCCGTTGAAATACTAAAGAAAGCCTATCAATCAGAGAAGATCCAGCCAATACGAGGTAAGGCAGTACCAGAAGATATCTACGATAAAGAAATGGCAACACTGTACGTCGTTGGGAAACATGGACTTAAGTTAGACCAAGAGTACCCAGAGCTTTTTGATAATATATTCTACATTGAGGGGATTCTCGAAAGAGCTTTACACAGTATACTTGAGGACCGCTTTGAAGTCGCGCGCGAAGAGTTGGCAAAGATGTCTCCATCTGGTACAATAGAGAGCAATACTGTTGCAAGGTTGCTTAGATTACCTCTAACTATGCTTTTACTGGGATTCCTATCTGAAGAGGATTTTAAAAATATTTTACACAAAATTCTCAAGGTCTTCCCCGAAGAGGAGAAAACGGTGAGAAACTACGCTAAGTTCTTTATTGGGCTGCTTTTGACAGAGGCTATATACCGGGGCGAGGTTAGAAACAGAGATGAAAAAGAGGCCTTTAAAAAGGCACTCGCCATTCGAATAAACTTCCCCAAGTCAACGCCTAGCGATGAATATGTAAGAGCTATCGCGAAATCTGTTTACGATTTAAACGATAAGGTACTAGAGAAAATACTTGGCAACTCCTCAAAACACGAGGAATCTACGTAAGGGCGGGATTTTCAAGTTCCAAACCGAGCGATTTAAGCCTTCCAATTACGAGTTCATGTAGTCTAGCTATTAAGCGCCTCATATCCTCCATTAGGACTACGTCTGTGTACCCGTGAGCAACGATGCTGTGGGCAAAGGGTGAAGGCACATCGAGCGGCCCTATCTCTCTAACCGCGATATCTCCCCTTTGTATACCCTCGATAACCTTTATTGCCTCATCTATGTGCATGTAATCCATAAGTATTTCCCTATAAGTCTCCTTTAGCACTGGAAATTCCTTTATCTCCTCAACTGCCTTTAAGAGCTCTTCAGCGTTTAATTGGAGTCTGCCGAGAGACTTCTCTGCTTCTCTATATCTTCTCAACAACATAAAGCTGCGCACTGCCACGTGCCTAAATCTTCGCTTTACGAGATCGGTTCTCCTTATTGCCTTAGTTAGCGTGTCCCACACGCTTTTAATTGGAATTGATTTTAGCAGCTCGGCGTAGTTAGCTACTGGGTGGCCCGGAAGCGTCAACATAAAGCCGTTATCGGTGACAGTAATTTTTACATTTACGCCAAGCTTGGATCCAACTGTATACGCTAGTAGTCTCGCAAGTGCGTCGTTAGCTTTTCTACCAAAAATCGAGTGTACAATCACGTTTCTTCGAGTCTCTTCGTCGTAGATCTCTACTAGGATTAATTTATCTGAGGGCACTAGGTTACCTGTATAGAGCTTTTGTTCCAGTATATAATCGCATATAGACTCGGCAGCTTGCTTTTGAAGCTTATATTCTTTTATTAAATACGAGAGTACAATACTTCTACCATCAGCGTCCAGCATCTCCGAAACAATTCTCCTAAACTTACCCACTTCTACTGCCGAGTCAAAAGATAAAGGCAGCATTTCACTGAACCACGTTGGGACTGTGGGTCTCTGCCCGTCGGCATTTCTAACAAAAGCTGTAAACCCCTTGCTGTGGAGAAATTCATATACGCGTCCGCCGAGAACAAAGAGATCGCCAGGTGTTAAGTATTCAACAAAGCCCTCTTCTAGGTCTCCAACGTATTTGTTGTCAGTATTAAATACTCTAACCTTGCTCTCGTCAGGTATGACGCCTAAGTTCAAGTGATAAATCATTCTTGTTGTTCTCTTTCTTCCAAAAATTCCCTTATTTTCATCTACCCATATCTTTGAATACACTTTCTGGTACTCATAAAAGCCTCCCAGTTTGCCTGCTAGGTAATGTACAACGTTGAGAAAATCGCCGTAGCTCAGATCATGAAAGCTATATGTCCTCCTGACTAGGTTGTAAGCCTCTTCAATTTTGCAATCACTATCGAGCGCCATTCCAACTATTTGTTGTGCAAGAACATCTAGCGGATTCTTGGGTATTCTGATCCTATCTATTTTTCTCTCGCGCGCTAATTTGCTTAGAACAGCGCACTCAACTAGGTCGTCTCTGTCGACAACTATAATTCTACCCTTACTCATCGCGCGTATATGGTGGCCAGATCTTCCAACTCTCTGTAAAAGCCTAGTAACGCTCTTTGGGCTACTCAAAAGCAACACTAAGTCGATATAACCAACGTCTATGCCTAGCTCCAAAGAAGTAGAGCTTACGACAACTCTCAGGTGCCCTTTCTTTAGTCTTTCCTCAACATCTAGTCTCAAATCCCTACTGAGGCTACTGTGATGGGCCTCAATTTCATCTATATCTAGTATGTGTTCGTTTTCCATAATTTTTCTTAGCTTAAAAACTACTCTTTCAGTTGCGCTTCTTGTGTTTGTAAAGATCAGAGTAGTCTTATGCCTCTTGATTAGCTCTAGGATTTTCTTGTATATCGACTCATTGATGATATCAGAAGGAGTATGCACAAGATCTTTTATAGGCGCCACTACCCTTATGTCAACTTTCTTGTCAAACCTAGCATCAACTATAAAACAATCCTTGGGCTCGCCGCCATCTTTATACCCTACAAGAAACAGCGCAACCTCATCAAGTGGAGCTATTGTTGCGCTGAGCCCAATTCTCTGCAAAGACCTACCTGCAAGCTTCTCAAGTCTCTCTATGCTCAAAGCTAGGTGACTCCCCCTCTTACTTGAAGCAAGATCGTGTATTTCATCGACTACGATCACATGGACATTCTTAAGCAGTTCCCTAAAACGAGGGGCGCTTAGAGTAATAGCGAGGCTCTCAGGTGTTGTTATTAAAATGTGTGGTGGATCTTTCAGCATTTTCTGCTTCTCGTATGAACTTGTATCGCTTGTCCTCACAGCTACTTTTATTTCAGGTAAGTTAATGCCCTCCTCGCGTGCAATTTCTAAAATACCTATCACTGGATCATAGAGATTTCTTCTCATGTCGTTATTTAAAGCCCTAAGGGGGCTGACATAAACTGCGTAAACGCCATCTGGCAATTTTCCATATTTCTCGTAGAGATCGTATATGTTGTCTATGATCCCGAGGAAAACAGCTAATGTCTTCCCCGTCCCAGTTGGGCTCGAGACTAGAACGCTACTACCCTGTTTGACTATTGGTATGGTTTTCCTCTGGACAGGCGTTAGCGATTCGTATTTTCTCCGAAACCACATTCTAATATAAGGCTTTAGCGCACCTAGTACTTCACCATCGCTTAGTTCGTCAGTAACGTACTTAAGCATGTATTGAACACCGAACACACTCTCTTAGTGAAATAGGCTTTTAAGGTGATTTAAGTGCTGGCCCTAATCGTAGAATACGTCTTGTGTACATCGATAAGTAGTATAAAGGTAAGCTGAGCCCATGGATATTAGCCACAAGGCCGTTATCACAGACTCCGCAAAGAAGGCACGTAGTCCGACTGCTGTAATTAACACCCCAAGTACTAGTTCCCACGGAAAGCGAGTCGACGAATGTATTTTTTGGTAAATTCCCTTGGGCGTTCTTTGGTAAGTTTCTTTGAATCTAAGTAAAGCTTTAACAGAATAAAAAGCTACGTAGGGGGACACTGTTGTGGAGAAAGCTGACAGCCTTCCCGCCAGCACAATAAAGTCCCACAGCCTCTTTCCAGAAAAAGCTTCCCTGATCATCAGGATTGAGTATGAGGATAGGCCAGCTATCCACAGAATCGCCAATAAAATTAAGTCCTTTAAGCTGTCTGCTGGACAGATAAGCTGCGAAATACACATCATCGTTGTACCTATAAAGACAAGCGACTGAGGCAGGTATTGGAGTAGATAAAGGTAAGCCTCTATTCTAACCAACAATGGATGCCTTGACCTAAATATGTACTTTATGTTGGACATAGCGACATCCATTGCTCCATAGGCCCACCTCGATTGTTGTATCCTAAAGGCTCTGTACGAAGACGGGTTTTCTACGTATATAGCGCACTCATCAATGTATGCAACTCGGAACCCAGAGTACATGATTCGGGTACCAATTTCCATGTCATCTTGTATCTTACTTTCATCCCATCCTCCTAAAACCTCTTTGAGTAGGCGAGACTTGTAGAGCGTTCCCGTTCCCAGAGGATATACGAACAGGCCAACTCTATCCCTAGCCCTGTAAAGTACTCTTGCTAGGAATTTTAAGCCAAGCGCTAGCGCCTCGCTTACTCTGCTATCTGCATTCAATGGCTCCCACCGACCAGTGGCACCAATGCAGTCTCTGCAGCCTTCTAGGACCTCTATTGCATTGACAAAGAAACACTTTTCAGGCCTTGAGTCAACATCTAAAACATAAATAAAGTCACCTATGGATGCATATAAACCGAAGTTCAAGGCCCCAGTTCTCAGCCCTCTTGGAACACTTCTCCAGATAATCCATACGTTGAAGCCCTCATTTCTCAACCTATTGATTAGCCCGAATAATTCCTCTTTCAGCTGTTCGTCGTCATCAGATACAACAATTACTTCGTAGTTAGCTACGCCGAGCGAGCCTACGTATTTAACTGCTTCTTCTATGTAGTTTAGGGGCTCCTTCCTAACTGGCACTATAAATGAGATATTCTTTGAGTTCCCGGGTTTTCGCGGCTTTGGTCGTTCTTCCTTACCTACGAGGAGCATTGCTGAGTGGACAAAATAAACTAATACTTGTGGAAGCAGTACAAGTAGCGCCCCTACTATGCCCAATAACTCTAGGCTCAATGCGTAGCACCAAGGTAATGCCTGAGATTTAATATTTATTTATTGTAGGGTATATTACTAAATCGGTTGGCTCCCTATGATAGTTTCTTGGCACGGGCACGCGTGCGTATCTGTATCAATAGATAACTACGTTATTGTAATAGATCCACACGATGGCACTAGTATTGGATTGAATAGACCTGCCGTTAAGGCAGATATTGTTCTCTCAACTCATGATCACTTTGATCACAACGCTGTGAATGTTGTCTCAAAGGACAAGACAAGGATATTTAAAATGTTTTATGGGGAGAGCCTCATCGATAACATTAAGATAGCTGGAATTAAGACATATCACGATAAACAGCAGGGTAAGAGAAGAGGAGAAAACGCTATTTACATAATTGAAGTAGAGGCCATGCGGTTAGCGCATTTAGGCGACTTAGGGGAAGTACCACCTGAAGGCACATTAGCAAAGCTCAGCGGTGTAGACCTCCTCATGATACCAGTCGGCGGGACCTTTACCATAGAGCCGAGCGAAGCTTGGACTATTATCGAGAAGGCAAATCCGTTGAATGTAATGCCTATACACTATTGGACTCAGGGATTAACCCTCCCAATTAAGCCAGTAGACGAGTTCTTGAAGTATACAAGTGGATATAGCGTTGTTAAATTAGATAGCAACTCATTCAATCCGGCTACATACAAGAAGAGCATTATACTTCCTAAACCCCCATAGGGACTATCTATCTTTTAAAAACAGAAAAACTAGATTTTTTTGACCAAAAACTCATACGATCAAGGACGACTCCTCTAATTTTCGACGAACACTAGTACTTTTGATCCAAAGATATTGTAACAAGAAAAATAATATAAGCACTAAATATCAAGTACAATTAGGTGCTGAGACTTTAGGCCCCTGATTGGTGAGGATGGATCAACCGACTGAGGTGTTTTAACCTTTGGCCTATACTTGGGAGCCCAGGTGGGAGTTATTTGAAGTCGACCACGAGGGAATAAGGTTCAGGACGTGTAGAGACAAAATAACGGGCCTCATTTCTTGCCCTATTTGTGCCCATGCTGCGTCAAAGTGTTTAGGCGAGACCCCCCCGGTTAACTACAAATATGAAAACTCATTTTTCTACTCTGTCGAAGATCTTATAGAGCACATTAAAGGCTATCATTTGTTTGAACAAAAGAAGAGAGTCGAGAAATTGCTCAGTAGCAAAGCCGAGGATGAATCTTGAAGAGGTTCTGCATTTACGGCAATCCCACAATAGATCTAATAAGCATTGGTAAAGTAAAAGAAGAAGCCGCACACGGAGGTGGGTCATTCTATTCTGCGATACCGCTCATTGAGCGAAACCTCAAGGTAGAAGTCTATGCTGCGTACAGTCATCGACTCATAAGCCATCCCATTAGCGCCTACATAAATGTAAAACAGTACTCAAGCACTGCAAACATTTTCAAAATAGAATACTTAGGCAGCACAAGGAGAATAAGGGCACTTGAACTAGCGCCATCTATATATCCGTGGAACATGCACGAAGGTCAGTGTTACTCAATTGTTAACCCTGTTATTGGAGAAGTTAGCATATCAACTCTTAAGGGTATTAAATGCGGCTCCGAGCTGCTGGCCGTAGATCTACAGGGTTTTTTGAGAAGAGTAAGGGAAGGCGAGTTAGTTCTAGACTCTACCCCAGAGGCAATGATAGCACTGGAAGTACCAGATGTAATCCACGCAGATCTTGAGGAATTTCTAGCGCTTACATTGTCGTCGAATTTAAAAGATGCTACTGAGAAGATATCTAAGCGCCTTAAGGGGGTTATGGTTGTTACAATTAGGCCGAACAAGTCTATTTTAATAAGCTCAAGTGCTGTAAAATCAATTGATCTGCCAGTGGATTACGTTGCCGAGAACAAAACAGGTGCAGGAGATTACTTTACTTCAACTTACTTTTACTACTACTTACTAAAGGGGGATGAAGAGAACGCAGCTTATTTAGCCCACGAACATACCACAACGTGGCTAAGGAAGAGAGCACCTAGATAGTGCTCAATGGCGTGAAACTTTCACATTTAATTCTCCGAGGTGCCTCATCGAACTCCTCGCCACTTATACAATTATTCATTTCCGCGTTCATTTATAGCTACAGTTTTATTAGCTTGTTCCACTTATCTAGTATGGCGATATATTAGCTTGTTGTTTTGCTAAATAATAAAGCAAGCCAGTACTGGAACGAACTGTGCGAATAAGCCCGTCTCACCGTGGCGAAGAGTTCTCGGCTAAGTGTAATTTGCTCTAAGACCCTTATATAATTTTCTAAGAATTCCCATACCTGCCTAGAATGTTAGAGCAACCTCTGGAATACCGCCGTCAAAATCGATCCTCGAGTTTATAGTGTTGCTCGCAGTTTCAACCCGTTTAGGTGGGGTATTGGCGTGCTCTAAAATAGCGTTAAGGGCTTCCCTTCTGCTTGGTGATTTGCCGATAAACCTCAACTTCCCATTTATAAATATCTTGGGTAGATCAGATAGTTCAGCTTCCAATGGATCTGAAAACCATAAATGAACGGGGATTATCTCCACCCAAAGCTCGTATTTATCGAGTAGCTCTTCGGCTACGTTGAACAGCGTTTTTAATGCTCGATCGCTCTCCTCGCTAAAATCTAACTGCACTTCAACAATTACTTTATTGATGCTCAATTTTTGTCCCCAACGACACGATTTAGAGAATTCGCTTTTAAAGGGCTGGGTTAAGTAATATACTTCGCTGTACACGAGGGAGCGGCTGTTATAAATGCAAACTTAAGTGCCCTATCTACATGCCTTTCTATAAGTCCTCGGCTTCACTACCTCCCTTCAACCCAGAATGGAGCTAGGCACCTTTCCTCTAGGGTTGCTTTCCGAGAGGACTATATTTAAGTTACCATTTTGCTAGCTGGAATTTAACATGAAATGTACATTGAAACTTCACCAAAGTAATTGCCTTAAACAGCTACGTAGGTCGCTCTTTTTTGTAGGGATGTATGAAATCCTTTGGAGCCCTGTTAAATACCTCTAAGTACTTCCTAAGCGCTCTAGGTATTGTCACCGTTCCATCCTCATTCTGGTGATTTTCCAGTATAGCAGTAATAGCTCTAGTACTGGCTATAGCAGTACTATTGAGGGTATGCACGTACTCCCTGATCATCCCTTTCCTCCTGATAAGCCTTATCTTTAACCTATAGCTCTGCCAATCGGTTGTATTGCTACAGCTGACCATTTCCCTATACAGGCCCTGAGCAGGCATCCATGTCTCTAGGTCATATTTCTTTGCTGCAGGCGCGCCAAGATCGCCACTTGCGATGTTAACAACTCTATATGGCAGCTCCAGCTCTCTGAACACTTCTTCGGCGTTGAATATCATCTCCTCCATTAACTCCCAGCTATCTTCGGGCCTAGCATAAACGTACTGTTCGACCTTGTGGAATTGGTGTACCCTGAATATACCTTTAAGGTCCCTTGACCCAGCGCCTGCCTCTTTTCTGAAACAGGGAGAAATCCCCGCGTATTTAAGGGGCAGGTCCTCTTCGTGTAGATCTTCAAATGCGTGTAGTGCAGCTAGAGAGTGCTCTGCAGTGGCTATAAGGTATAAGTCCTCACCCTCGATTTTGTAGATTGCATCCTCAAATGCCTTTAGGTCTAGAACCCCCATCATGATTTTATGTCTCAACATGTAAGGTGGAAGAACAAGTCTGTAGCCCTTATTGGTCAGGTGGTTGACGGCGTGCATTAGTAAAGCCATGTCCAAGAAGACTATATCATCAAATAAGTAGTAAAACCTGCTCCCAGCAACTTCTCCGGCCTTTATGGTATTTCCTAGGTTGAGAGCGTTTTCTAGTACGTCCGCATGACCAACAGGTCTCCAATTAATAGCCTCGTAATCCACTTTAAATCCAAATCTCTCGGTCTGCTGCTTAAACTGCTCCAGGTACTCAACCCAAACTCTCGGTTTCCCCCAAAATCTAAGGGGGACATTATAACTATCATCAGGACCTAAAGGTACACTTTGATGAACGATATTTGGTAGATTCAGTAGGATATCCTCTCTCTGTTGCTCGACAATTTTTAGTTCGCTTTCAAGTCTATTTAACTCGTCTAGCAACCTCCTTGCTTCATCTATTTTCTTCTCTTTCTCGTGCTCTGGGAGCCTTGACACCTCTCTACTTATTATATTGTGCTTGTGTCTTACCTCTTGGACGGTTGTTAAAAGCTTGCGCCACAGGAGATCCAACTCATACGCTTTATCAACAATGGAAAGATCCATAAATCTCTTTTTTACGTATTCTTTCAGCAAGTCGGGCTTTTCCCTCAGTAGAACTAAAATGCTCCAGCTCAAATCGCGTACACCTTTACTTGTTGATTAACCTAAACGACTGTAAATAAGTTTCAACAATATCGTAGCCAAACCTCTCTTTAAAAGCGGAGCGACCCTTTTCAGTCATCCTCAACGGTGTCCAGGGAGGGTCATAAACCACGCTGATATCTGCCTCTATCCCCAGCCTAACACGCAGCTGTTCTGATATCATGAGGGGTATTATCGATGCAAGTGGACAAAAAATCGTTGTCAATCCCATAGAGATCTTAACATTTTTATCGTCGATGACTTGTATATCGTATATTAGCCCGAGGTTGTACACGTCAATACCTATTTCTGGATCAATAATGCTCTCCAGTACCTCTATAACCTTTTCTCTAAGCGCCTCTGTATCACTCAACTCCAGTTACACCTTAACTCTAAGGCTATTAAAAATACTCACTTTTATTTAGTACACATTTCATTAAAAATATTCTTCCTCTAACTCACTGGGCTCAAGTTGAGCTATCTTTTTCGCAATTTTGTAGAGAGCCTTAACCTCATCTACTGTGGCGTAGTCTATAGGTTTACCAGTGTACCCAGCTGCCTCCCAACGCTTATTTATGCTTTCTACTATTCCTCTTACTGATGGATGGGAATAGAACGCCTCTTTGTATACAGCCTCCCTGCTTTCATCAATTAATTTGATAAGCTCGTTTCGCATTTCCTCGGGGCTTTTTTTCTTAGTCCTTCGAAAAATAACCATATTCACTCGCCTTAACCTATAATTTTCTCGAGGTTCGATACAATGTCTTCGGAGTACTTTATGGTTTCTAGAGTCCAGCCCAGCTTGTCGATTAATATAAGTGCAGATGCCTGAGGAGGGAGTACGCCGAACTCTGTTATGATTGCATCAACGTATTCGGGTGGAGTTACATCAAAGACAGGGTTTAATACCCTTACCTCTGGGTGTTTATTAAGCCACTCCCTTGGAACAATTTCTTCAGGGCTTCTATACTCTATTTTAACGAGCTCTCCTATAAGGGTCATTGGAGAGAATTTATATGATTCAGCTGCCACATAGACTCTTGTTCTAGCTTCCTTTGCTGCGAGTGCCACTTGGCTTGTTCCAATTTTATTAACAATTGCCCCATTACTTGTAACAGTGTCGGCACCTACAACAACGTAATCTACTTCGTGCATAATGTATCTTGTAGCGCTATCGGGGATTTGAACAGTAGGGACGCCGCATTTGATCAAATGTGAGGCTGTTAGCCTGCCCTGTAGGAATGGCCTTGTCTCAGTGCTATAAACTTTTACCACTCTGCCCTGTTTGTAACCATTAACAATGACTTCAACTGCAGCTGAGCTATGACAATGAGTGAGAACTACTGAGCCATCTCTGATCCTCTTCGCCCCGAATTCGCTAATTTTTCTGACCGCATCCTCGGAATTCCTTATAAAGTTTTTAGCCGCTGAAATTAAGGACTCTTTAGCCTCCTCGTAGCTTGACTTATTCCTCAGTTGTGCCATTACATAGATTACAGCATTTGGCAAACTGACAGCCGAGGGCCTAGTTGATATAAGTAGCTTAGCCACTCGAGCCACATATCCCTTGAAATCATTTATATTTCTTGGACCATTGTACTCTACTCCAGCTACTATCATGGCCTCAGCCGCAGCTCTTGCTATTTTACCAGCTCCTCTGATCTTCATAGACTCAATATCCCTAGCTATTTGAATTACACCAATGGGAATCTCCATAGTTGCACCTCATCGGCAAGAACTCTTGTAAATTACAAGTATATCAGTAAGTGGAGTCACTGTGGGCGGGTACGTTCCCCATAAGCTCCTAACGAGCAAGGGCAACGCTTGGGGCGCTATCATGCCGTACTCAGTCGCAACTGCGTCAATGTACTCTGGTGGAGTAACATCGTAGATAGGGACTCGCGCCGTGAAACTAGGCGCAAGATTTTTGTCTCTTTCTTGGTCTATTATTAGCTCTAGCCCTCCCTCTGGTACTTTGAAGAGCTCTCCGTAAACAGTCTCATAGCTGAACTTGTAACTAGGTGCAATTACAAAAAATCTTTTTCTAGCCTCCTTGGCCACGAGTGCTATTAGGCTGGTGCCGACTTTTGAGACAACTGCCCCATTTGTAGCTATAGCTTCAGCGCCCACGAATACCTTATCAACGTTTTTCATGAAAAACCTAGCAGCGGAGTCAACAATTAAGTGCGCTTTTAGGCCAAGTTCGTCCGCGTATTCGGCTACTAGTATTCCCTCGTTGCCGGGTCGGGACTCTGTAATGTATAGATCAATTTCTTTTCCTTGATCGTGCAGTATTTTGAGAAACCTCCTTACTGCTAAACTATTGCTATTTGTTAGTATTTTATCGCCAGTGACTACTCGTTTAGACGCTATTTCAGAAGCTTTCCATAGTGTATCGTTGTATTTATCTTTAAGGCTATTGATATAGCTACTAACTCCATCGAAGCCCTTGTCGAGAAGGTAGAGAAAAATAGACCGCACCATGTTTACAATAGCCATCGAACAAGGTCTTTCGCTAATTACGTAGTCAGCCACTTCAACTAATCTCTTCGAGAATAGATCTTTGCTTCCCTCTTCTGCGATCTTAGCTAGCTCCTCTAGGACAGAGAATACAAGCTCGGAACCAGTTAATCTCCTTACCCAAGCACTCAAGGTATGCCTCCTTCTAGAGCCTCAAATTTCGTATATTACTACTCCTTTTATATTATAACCTCTTTAGAATAACTAGCTCTAGGTGGATATAAACATGGGGAAGATCTTCAGCGCTTTCATGTTTTTGCTTATAGTCATTAGCTTAAATGCTGCAATTACCTCAGCCCAGTGTAATTATGAGTACCTATTCATTTTCTATATACCTTGGGGAAATCCGCAGTTATTAGCTGAGAAGGCAGTTGCTAGCGGCTTAAGTGCGTACACAACTCCACTCTACAGAGAGGCAAATGCTTCTGCAGATTTTTACCTATATTGGCTAATAACTGGTAGCAGGCCAACTCTCTCAGATTTTTCATTACACGACATCAATATTAGTGAAGTTAACCAAACGAGAATTTCAGCTATTTGGAGCAATAGCACACTAATCGATATTCCTATTGTTGACCCCAGCGCTCACAGCGCCGCCATAAACCCGACAATCAACGCCGCCTATGCCCTCATTCCCCCAAAAGTTTTTGAAATTGAAACTAATAGCTCGGTATTCTGGGATGAGTTAAACACGGATATAGGGATAATTTCCTCGGGCGACGAGCTTTACGTTGTCCTTTCATCCTATAATCTTACACTTGTAACGCACAATGTATCATTGAGCAGGGCACTCGGCCCTCTGAGGCTCAATGCCACTAAAATAGATCAAAGGAGCGGCATTTATTACATATCGTTCTACGCTTTCGATGTTTCAGGTAAAAGCGTTAAGCTGTTTTTCCCGGGGGCTATTAGAAGCTCTGGCTCTACATCTCGCGGAATAGGAGAGCTTGAGGGTATTACAACTCACTGGCATCTATTGCTCAACAACATTGACTTAGCTCGGAGTCTTCCCGATGAGGTTAAGTTGTGGTGGTTAAACCAATCAATTGATTCAATTCAAGTTATATTGAGCCGTGCACTTGTAGACACTGATAACAGAGTTTACATAATGTACGTCCCCAACCTTTCATTAGTAAAGCTCATCTTAGGAGAAGAGCATATGCGCGGCTTTCAGGAAAGACTTTATGATATGATTTTATCTACTTTAACCAAGTACACAGCGCTCAAGAAGCCTAATTACCTAGCGCTGTTTTTAGATGTCAACGAAGAGGCACCCTCAATAGTTTATGCATCTACATGCCTTTCCAGTAGCGGAGTTGCAAGCGAGGTCTCTGTCTCCCAGGCAATCGGGGTACTTTTCTCATTCAGCTCGGCATTACCGCTAAGAAATATTGGAGGGCTAGAATTAGCTAGCAGAGTTAAAGACTTGGAGAAAGACGTTAACGATCTTCGCGCCACAGTTGCTCAACTAAATACAACACTGAATAATGTAGAGAGCAGGCTATCAAAGTGCGAAAGCGAAAGGGATATACTTCAGGTGAAGTTGATGGACGTTGAGCTGGTGCGGAAAGCCGCAGAGGACACGATGAGAACATCATACATGTACATAACTGGTGGCTTGCTGATTAACGTCGCAATTTGTATCCTACTAGGCTTCTTAGCATATAGAGCCTTTCTCAAAAAGCCTTAAGGGTAAACAAGCGATCTTATCCCAGAGGCTATAACGAGAAGGGATGCCACCGATATTAGAGTGTTCCACAGAGCGCTATCGCTCCTGCACAGCTTTAGGCTGAAACTTTTGTCGATTAGGGGGTAGATTAGGTACACCCCCCTAATCGTTATTAAGTCTAGTATAATGTGGCTTAGCCAGCCAATGAGTAAAGACGCCACGCATTGGAACTTAGGATATGTAAAAGGAAAAGGAATATAATAAATCGCTATTGATATTAGCAGAGGAATGAATATATTGTGAAGTAGTTTTCTATGCTCCAACTTTAAATCAAAATCCGGTACCATTGATCCAAGGATTGCTATGAACGCATATAAGGATACATAACCTGTTCTCCACAAATTAGTAGTTGACAGGAAAGCAACAGCGAAAATCGCATGAGTAATTCTCTTCAAATTACATCACGGTAAGTTATTAAATCTCTCCAAATTGCTGCAGTCAAAGTAAAGCATTTCGTCAACTCTTTCTCTGCATTACCACAGCCCTATCGGGGTATCCTATGATCACAAGATCCACTAGGTCTTCTGATGGAAAAATACCAGTCTCCACAACTCCATGAATGGATTTTAGGGCGCGGTGAGCTTCAGCTGCGTTAGTTATAGGCTTAAGCGGTTTGAGATCAACGACAAAGTTAAAGTTATCCGTTATAATGGGGCCGTCTTTGCCTCCTCCAGATCTTACCAACGGCTCAAATAGCCCCGCCCCTCTGATGATCTTTAAAACGTAGTTGAGGGCTGGGGGTATAACCTCTATTGGGACGTGTTTAGTGTATAAGTAATCAACTCCATTGTACTTTGTGTAATCTACAATGTATATTCTTTTATTGGACATATAGGCTAGCGTTTTCTCTCGAAGTAGAGCTGCACCGCGGCCTTTAATTAAATCGAGTCTCTCGCTAACTTCATCAGCACCATCTATGTAGGTATCCACTCCACCAACGGACAGCAAATCTATGGCTTTCACGTTATACCTGGTTAAGTACAATACCGTATCAAGAGAAGAAGCAACTATTTCTTTTAGTTTGAGAAACTCCAAACACACATCTATGAACTTCTTAACGCTTGTACCTGTACCTAAGCCCAACACTCTAACTTCATCTGCAAATGAGCTAAATATCTTACAAGCTTCCCTAGCTGCTACCTCCTTACTCTGCTCCAGTTCTGTACTTACGCGCGTGTTTATAGCGACCACAACACTCACATCTTCAACAATAATTCAATATTTAGATTAACAAAAGTTTCCCATAAATACGGCGCTCATGGTTACTTTGTCATGAATTAGCTAATATAGTTCACAAGTCATCTATTTTATTTAACTAAGTGGTAATCTAACAGGGTGATGTGTATGAAAGCATATATATCGGTTGACATTGAGGGAATGCCTGGCGTAGTCTCAGGAACAATGACAAGTCCTTGGGGTAGCCAATTCGCTAGAGCATCCAAAATAATGACTAAGGTAACTAACGTAGCTGTAGATGAATTATATAACAACGGATTTAACGAAGTCTTTGTGTCAGACAGTCACGGTCTAATGACAAACCTTGAGTACCTAGAGCTAGATAGCAGAGTTCACGTTCTACAGGGGTATCCCAGACCGTTTAGCATGGTTTCATCAATTGATAAAAGTTTTACAGCAGTGTTATTCCTTGGGTACCACGCTGCAGCTGGAACGCCTCACGGAATCCTTGAGCACACGTTGAATGGGCGGGCATTTGCAGAGATACGAGTTAACGGTGTGAGAGCTAGTGAATTTCTTCTAAACTCATTATATGCTGGAGAGATAGGAGTACCTGTAGCTTTCCTAGCTGGTGATGAGCACTTAAGGAAAGATGTAGAGCTTCATGCGCCGTGGGTAGTTTTTGTACCGCTAAAGAAGGGCGTTTCAAGGTACTCGGCTCTCTACCCCAGCCTTGAATATATTGAGAAGAGCGTAAGGGCGGGAGTAAAAGAGGCATCCAGCAAAGTTAGAGATGGTGCTGTGAGAACTGTAGAGCTCAGCAAGCCCTACAAAGTCGAGCTAGTGTTCCGCGATTCAGTAGTTGCAGACTTGCTGGAGGAGTGGGATATTATGGAGAGATTGGATGCATATACTGTGAGGTTTATTGCTAGCTCTGCTAGAAAAATGCTTAATACTATAGAAATTGCATCAATGGCTTGCAATGCAATCGAAAGCTTAAAGGCCAACCTAAAATAGCCGTGCTCTTTACAATAAAGTTATGTTTTTCATATTTTGCTCAACATTTATGCCTTAACTTGATAGGCAACCAGCAAAGTAAGTTGGACTCATAGCTTCTAAGAACCTTGTGCTAATAGTAAATCTTCGCTCTGAAATTCAACGGGTCCCGAGCGAATTAAAACAAGGGGCTCGCGAATAACTTACTCGTACTTAAATATGAATGCACCTATGACGGCTTCACTAAAAGAAATTCTCTCTCGTCCAAACCTAGCAATAGGTTTCATTAAGTGCTTAAAGGCGCTTGGCGGCGGTTGATACCAGCCTGGCTTCAACTGCCTCTCAATATTAATAGGTATCTTTGAAATGGAGCGATCTCGGAATCCGCATTTAGGGCACCTAAATCCCTTCCCCTTCCCCGCGCTTTCCATTCTTGCGCTACATTTAGGGCACCTAGGATTCTCATATATAACTTTCGGGACAAGTTTAACTACCTTGATTTTCTCGAGGTTGAGAGTTAGCCCATGGGTAGGTCCTGGGGGCCTAATGCAACCGAGTGCCTCTACCTCGTCGTCGACCTCAAGTTGCTCTACTGTGTTTCTAAACCCCTTTGTGGGCTCATAAACAGCGACAGCTATGCAACACTTGTCGTCGCATATGTTGAAGAACAAGTGGCCACCAACCCCTCTTCTCGGCTTAGATTTGACTACGCCTCTAACCGAGACACACATATATGGCCTTATATCGCAAATGCTACTTACGCCACAAATGTGGCTATCTGTATGTTGATTTGTTCTAAAAATCGCAATGTACTCAATTGGTTCATACACCCTTAGCTTTTTAGATGCGCTAAGTAAAATTGAAGGGTCTTCCCCCCTCAAACCATATAATATCGGATCTGGCCCCCTCGGGGTAATTAGAACCCTGTCCTTGCTGTAGTCGTAGTTTAGAAAAGTGTATTTGCCGTATTCTTTATCTATTTCTCGAACGCTACTTTCATCAACAAGGCGAGGTTCTCCCCAGTACTCTCTTTTCCTGTACGCTATTAGCTCGTATGTGTAGTCGGAGTTCTTCATTGTGTACCCTATCGCAGCGACAGCTCCTATAACGCCCCTCTTTCCACGGGGAGCATATATTCTAGCGTTCGTGTAGTTCTCCAAGACTCTTAATACAAGCTCTATTGGAACTAAGTCACAGAGCGCTTTTCTTGCAATCGAGGCGAACTCTGGTGGGACGGTGCCCTCGTATAGTACAATGCTCGGTTGATGCTTCTGGTCCTGCAATTCACTAATATAATCTTCTAGCTCGCATACTAAGAACTCCCACAAGTCTTTTACTTCTTCTGGAGATCTAGCTTGAAGCCTTACTGCTACAGCGCCGTTTCCGCGAGTTTTCCAAGGCACAGCTGGGTTCAGCCTTATTATATTGAGATAATCGAGGAAATTTGCGCCTTTCCTATATAGCTCCCAAGCTATCTTCACTGCGAAATGAGTGGTACAACCTCCCTTTATTGAATCAATATCATCTAATCCAATGTGAACTTCCATTAACTTGTCATCCTTAACATGCACTTTGAACCAGCAACAACAAGAGGCAGTACAACAGTAGCATCTCCATGAACTAAAATGTGCTTGCTATCCGGCTTTACTTTGCCCCAAGTAATTGCCTCCCTCGGGTGGGCCCCGCTAAGACTCCCATCGTACTCCACTGCAGTTGTAATATATATTGCGTAATCAAGGCCTCCCTTAAGCTGGGCCCACCAAATAGTATGGTGCTTGCTAATACCCCCGCCTATAATTAGCGCACCCAGTTTTTTCGAAGAAACGACTAGTTCCATGATCTTCCTTTCATCGGAGAGCAGATCTATATCTACGCCATATGAGTGGAAATTAAATACGATCTGCGAACCAAAAGCGCCATCGTATATCCCGGGCACAAATACAGGTACTTTGCGCTCGTAAGAAGCACTTAAAATGCTGTTGTTATCCTTTATTCTTCTACCAGCCTCGTATAACACTTCCCAAGCGCTCCACTTTTTCTTCACTTTGGCGAGATCTTCTAGTAGACCTCGTGCAAATTTCTCAACGGCCAAACCGTAGTTCTCTGTCGGGATTAGGATGTTTCCAAGTCTGTGTATACCAATAGCGTGCAACATCGTATCATCGTAGGTCCAATCTCCCCTATAATACTTGTATCCCGACCCTCTAGCTATGTCGTGGTCAATTGTTCCACAAGTTGTAATGACTGCGTGAAATATTCCTTCGCGGATGAGCTGTGCAATAACACCCCTCAAGCCCGTCGACACAATATTGCCTGTAAACGACAGTATGCGTGTAGCGTCTTGATCTCTAATCATATTTGAAAGTATTTTGCTTGCTTTGTATATGTGGCTGGCCATAAATCCGTGCGACTTACCATAGCTCTCTATAAGCTCGCACAGAGACATGTCGTCCCCAATTGTGAAGTCAAGCACTTCTTCTTGCAACACTTGGTTCCTAGTTGCTTCAAAAAGTTCGCTACCCACGGGTTACACCACTCAAGCAAATATTTGTAAGAGTAATAAATGAATATTCTGTTATAGGAACAGGT
Organism: Desulfurococcaceae archaeon; assembly: GCA_038888155.1. GTDB lineage: Archaea > Thermoproteota > Thermoprotei_A > Sulfolobales > Desulfurococcaceae > UBA285. The sequence goes on along the minus strand of JAWAJB010000001.1, from coordinate 150,227 downwards.
AAGTAAAATGGTTAGGTAAAAGCCGACATGAAATCTGATGAAAAAGTGCTCTTAATGATTTTAAAATATAGAAAAATAATGCTGGGGGAGCTCGTAGGTCTAACTGGATACTCTGATCAATTTTTACTGAATATTCTCAGCAGCAACTCTGACTCGGTTATGATCAACGGCGAGGAAATTATAGCAACTGATCCCATTTCTATTGCATTAAAATTACTAAGTCGAGGCTTAAGGATTGAACAAATAAGCGAGTACCTCAGCTGGAAGGATTTCGAAGTAATATCATCTTACGTTCTCAGCGAATTCAATTTCGAAGTAGTTCATGGGGTAAAGATAACACGCCCAGTTAGATTTGAAATAGATATCTTGGGAATAGATACAGCAACTGGTTTTAGCTTAGCGGTTGACTGCAAGCACTGGTCTGTCTCCAGTGGAGCAAAACTAGCAGATGCTGCAACAAAGCACCAGGAGAGAATCCATAAATTTGCCAAGTATTTTCTCTATGCAACATCGAGGTACAGGGTACTTGAAAAAACAAGGAATATTATACCACTAATAGTAACCCTCCTAACTCCCAGTTTAAGACTTCATAAAGGAGTCTTGATAGTATCAATCAAGGAGTTGCCCCAGTTTATCCGCGAGAAATACGATATTATGGACTTCTTTGGCGTAACCCCAATTCCAATTAACACCAATTAGCAAGTCAATTGTGATGAGAGAGGTTTTAAGTCTAGGAGTTAGATTTTAAAAGTTGGTGATATTTTGACGCGAGTTGTCTTACCAGAGGCGAAATTATTCAGGGACGTCATTGAAGCTGTTGGTAAAATAGCCGAGGAGCTGTCAATAAGGCTCTCCCAAGAGGGCTTAAGCATAAAAGCTCTTGACGTCGATCAGTCGTCGATGATAGACGTGTTCTTCCCCAAAGATATGTTTCTCGAGTACGATGTCTCTGATGTTTACAATATTGGTATTTCAGTAAACAATATAGGGAGAATATTCAAGCACATAAAGAAAGGAGAAAATTTAGCTATTGAGCCTGAAGGCGACTATGTCAAGTTTAATATAGGCTCTGGCGGCATTTTGAGTAGGAAATACAAATTCAGGAACCTGGACGTACCTTTGCCGGAAATTCCCGAGCTAAGCTTGAACTTCACCGTGACGGCGAAAATAATGACTCAATCGCTAAAAAAAGCAATTGAGGACATTGAAGCTATAGGCGGCAACACAGAAATTAGCGCGACTCAAGACGCCCTAATTATAAGATCATCAGGTACAGGTAGAGTTGAAACGAAGTTCTCTACAGGCTCTCAGGCACTTATTAACTTAGAGGTTCTCGAGCCAGCTAGTTCAATTTACGACACGGCTAAGATTGTAAACATACTTGGTATCTCTAAAGTATCGGACATGGTATCTCTTCAGTTCGCTAACAAAATGCCGCTAAAGGCAGAGTTCTCGGTTGGAATAGGGAGAGTAGTTTATCTACTTGCACCCTTTGAAACTGCCTAGCAAGAGCCATGGCTCAATTCGTTTGTTTCCCAACTACGGGTAATAATACCTTTACAAGAAAACTCGTGAGGTGTTTCTTAATAGTGTTTATTAACTTTATTGGCGGGGATCGGCCGTGTGCGCTTTTGATTTCGCGAAGAGCTTTTTGAAATTCTTCTGCAATTCACTTTTGAGATCTTATCCCTCAAACTTCAGGAACTTGTAAGTATTTAAAATTACAACTGTAGATTAAAGATCCAGGAAATGAGCACTGAAGCCTGAGGCGATATTAATTTGCACAGCGGGGAAGTGTTCGCAAAATTGAAGCCGCAGTCAGCAGGTCAGGAGGAATTATTGAAGGCATTAGCAAATAGGAAATATGAAGTAATAGGGTTATTTGGACCAACTGGGTGCGGTAAAAGCCTAATAAGCATATTGTACGGGCTGGATTCAGTAATTTCAGGCAAGTATAAGAGATTTATCATAACTAGACCACTTATAGATGTTGTATCAGGCAAAGAGTTAACAGTAGCTGATATTGGAGATGTTTACTATAAAGTAGTATCATCTTATTTAGAGGATATAGTATCTGGCTACATGAGTTTGGATAAGCTAAGAGACTTAATCAATAGGGGCCTATTGGTTTTCGCGGATTCGCGTTACATTAAGGGACGAACCTTTGACGACTCAATCATCCTTGTTGATGATGCACAGAGCTTGCCCGTTGAAAGCGCGATAGAGGTAATAGCGAGGTTGGGCGTGAACAGTAGGCTAATCGTTGCAGGCGACCCTATATTTCAACGCCCTATAGGCAGTAAGGACTCGGTCTCCATGTTGAGGGAACTGCTATTAGGGGAGGAAAACGCAAAAGTCATTGACTTAGGCTTGAAGGACATAGTGAGACCCGGTGCAAGGAGAGGAATTAAGCTATTGTTAGAGTCAAAGTTGAGAAGCAGAACCCTCGATGATACTGAGAAGTCAGTCATTTCATCAACCAAAATCCACGCTCCGGATGCCGAGGTTATTACTGCGGTCAGCTTAGTTGATTTAAAGAAGCAAAACAATGTACATAGCGAGCACTCCCCCGATGCCTTGCTAATTGTAAAAGAGGGCCATTTGGGCAGAGTTGTTGGAAAAGGAGGGGAGAGAATTACATCGATAGAAAAAGAAGTAGGCTTGAAGTTAAGGTCCATAGAAGTTACGCTCGATTTTAAGCCATTCATACGGGCAATTCATCCAGTGAGCTGGATATATAAGCACATTGTAGAGGTAGACTTTGAAGGCCCGAACTTAGCTGTAAGGGTAGATAGAAATTCCTATGGTGCCTTTATAGGTCAAAGAGGCACTTTTATAAGATATCTTGATCACTTCTTCAAAAAAATACTCGATGTAGGAGTTAAATGCTACGAAATAGAAGTCGCCGGTGCAAAAGAAAAGAAACCTAAAGCTAAGGGGTAGCTCGCCTTTATTTAATGGCTCGCGCCATTAAAGCTAGGATAATTATGCTTACGAGTATGATCACTAAAGCAATCAGTATAATTTCAATATACCAACGCTCTATTAGTTTGATTACATCATTGAATTGGTGGGTTAGATTACTTGTCGTTGTCGTGTTATAGTGGCCTGGTCCATTGCTAGTATCATCGTTAGTTAAGTTTTCAGGGGCACTCGTGTAAAGCTCTTTATCTCTCCCATATAACAGATGTTCAAAGTAGCTTTGTAGCCCTTCAGTTGTTATTGGACTACCTATGTATTTCTGCAAGCCCCCTTCATCAAGTACTACAAATATTTGTGTTGCATTGATTTCCTTGTGCAGTTCAACGAATTCTACAATTGCTTCGTTTACAACAGCTGTTTCTCTACTGTAGTCTTCGACTATAAATGGATATGTTAGGAGCGATCCGGCAAGCCAGTCAAGGGAAACCCACCCCATGCCTGCTATGTATGCCATTACAAATGCGTGAGGCCCATTATTTATGAACTTATATGTTACGTTCTCAACAGGACTAGTGTAGTTGAAGCTATGTATGTAAACATAACCCCATACTATAACTGATGGTATTCCAAAGTAGCTAAGTAGCTCTACTAACACCCGGGACATATCATCACAGTCTCCGCGACGCGTATCAATTACTTCATCAATTGTCCTAGGTAGAGCTTCAGCAGCGTAGTCTAGGTACACTCTGTAAATAAAGTATGAAGCTGTAGAAGCTATTCCAAGCTGACTGGCGTTTTTTGGTTGCATGTTGTATTTGCTCTTAAACCATTTTTCATAGGCCGGAATTAAGCTTTCAATAACTTTCTTGCTGGGCTCTCTCAGGTAGTTTTCTATTACTTCTGCGGGTATTTCTCCCCTAGGGGATAACTGATATATTGGGTATTGGTATGCAAGCAAAAGCATGCTAAGGGTACTGTTCATTTCTCTAGAGCAAATCTTTACTTTGCTTATAAAGAAGCCCTCAAAGCTCTTATTTGCCTCAGCTCTGAACGTAAACGCCCTAGCCGTGTCATTAAATACTAAGTTATAGGATAAAATGTGCTCAACTACTTGCTCAAAGCCGTCCCTCAGTGTTATATTATATGGAGTCTCGAGCATTAGTTCTTGAGTGAGGGCAGAATTAAATATAGCTATACCATTAAAGAAGTAGAGCACGCTACATTCATATGCGCTTGCCTCACTGGATACTACTCTATTTACTGAGCTCTCATTTGGCAGCAAAGGCGGTATTAAGGTGGCTGAGACAACAAAGAAGAATAGCGCTAAGTTTAAGACCTTAGTTCCAAGCATTTAATTACCTCTATCTCCAAAATCCTCTTCTTTGTAACTAATTTTTCTAACACTTATTTAATGCGCAATCAACAACAACCTGATGAGTCCTAGGTCCGACATTCCTTATTTTCCTCATATTAATTATCTCAAATTTATCTATCGACAACTCACGCAATTTAGTGGTAATCATAGACGTTACCTTATCTCGCCAGTGTTCACCTTTACTGGCCTTTATGTGTAAATATAAATGTACAAACCCCATTTGATCAGACAGGGATTTAATCGCGTATGGCAAGTACTGTAGTGCGAGTTCTGGGCATGGCATTAACACCCTTGTAGATACGTTCTTGAGGCTGAACTCAATTACGTCTTTGGCGTCGCCCAGCAGCGGAACGACTATCTCCTCTACTCTATTCAGTTTAATGTTTTCAACCATGTAGTTATAGGCGTCACGGCTAATATCAATGCTGTAGACTTTATGTGGTTTTGCGTGTTTAGCAATTATAATACTGAAGAGCCCTGCTCCCGCAAACATGTTTAAAACGACCTCGCCTGGTTTTACTTGCTTAGCTACACGTATGTGTTCGTAGTTTAAACTCGGTGATAAGTAAACCTTATTTATGTCAACCTTGAACGAGCATCCATGTTCTTTGTACAGTGTTTCGCTCCTGTGCTCGCCTGCTAACCAAATGTGGCTTCTAAGCCTAAACTGTCCATTAACTCCTGGTAGCGCAGCCCAAACACTTTTAACATATGGTAGAGTCTTCAGGAGCTCTTCTCCAAGAGGCTTTAGACTGGACGCCTCTAAGTTAAAAGGCGCCCGAATGATTGCTATGTCCCCTACGAGCTCAACTCGCCTCCACACTAATGCAGCGAAGTTGTCTCCAAGCGATTTCTTTGCTATTTCTTTGAGTAGCGATCCTCGCGTCAAATTGACTTGCCCTTATTAAAGCTACATTGTTCCCCAATATTACACTTACTGCACATAGGTTTGCGTGATTTACAAGTATTTCTTCCATGTATTATCAGAAGTAAGTGAAGGGGCAAATAGTACTTAGGGTTCGTATTCTCCATCCAGAAGTTTCTGATATCATTGTAGTTTAAGTTTTTAACGTAACCAAGTCGTAGCGTTATTCTCGCTATGTGTGTATCTACTGGAAATACCGGTACTTCGTAGTACATTAGTAAAGTTATATCCGCGCTCTTATATCCAATTCCAGGCAACTTGAGAAGCTCCTCCCTAGCGCCTTCAAAGTCCCCTCCTTTGATGTAGTTAAGCATAATTTCTTCAATATCTATCTCGAGGAAAGTTCTCGCTAGCTCCTTTATTTTAATAGCTCTCTCTCTATGCATGCCGCTAACTTTTATTAAGCTGGCAATTTCATCTGTGCTAGCCGTTGAGATCTTCTCGGGAGTTATCACACCGTATTTAGACTTCAAGCTTACATATGCCTTCCAAGCGTTCAAATCTGTAGTGTTTTGGCTCAGTATTGTTGCCACTAAGAACTCGTACAGTGTAGCGCCGCGTAGTTTGCACGCTACGAAGTTGCTCAAGTCCAGGTTGTATGTATTCGAAAGCACTCTGTAGATATTGTCTCCTAGTAAAATGGCGATTACCTACGGATATATTCTCTCTCTGAACCTTGGAAACGGTATAGTTTCCCTAATATGATCTAACCCTGCTATCCACATAACAGTTCTCTCAATTCCCAACCCGAATCCACTGTGGGGAACTGTCCCGTACTTCCTTAGATCAAGGTACCACTGGTATTCACTGGGACTTAACCCCTGTTCAATCATTCTTTTATATAAAATGTCATAGCTATCTTCGCGTTGACCGCCCCCTATTATTTCTCCATAGCCCTCAGGGGCTAGGAGATCGAAACCTAGCACAACGTCAGGCCTTGAACTATCGATCTTCATGTAGAAGCTCTTAATGTTCTTTGGGAAATGTGTTAAAAATATTGGCGTTTCAAAATCTGAAGTTAGGATCTTTTCTTCATCTGCGCCTAAATCGTCTCCCCACTTAACGTCAATTCCCTTTTTCTGGAGGATCTCAATAGCTTCGTCGTACTTCATTCTTGGATATGGGATATTAGCAGACTTCTTCAAGACCTCGATGTTCCTGTTTAGTTCAACTAGATCTCCCATTCTCTCCTCAAGAATTCTCTCGATAATATATGAAACCAGCTCCTCGGCAACTTTCATCATGTCGTTCATGTCGTACCACGCTGCTTCGGGCTCTAGGTGCCAATATTCAGCAAGGTGGCGCCTAGTCCTTGACCTCTCTGCCCGGAAACTTGGAGTCAAGCTCCACACTTTTTCTAGCACATATATTAAAACTTCAAGGTACAGTTGGGCACTCTGACTTAGATATGCCTTTGAGCCGAAGTAATCCACGGGAAATAGTGTAGCTCCTCCCTCGCACGCTGACGAAGTCAAAATGGGAGGTGTAACTTCCCACCAGCCATTGTTATTAAAGTAGTCTCTCCCCGCCTTCAGAACCGTGTGCTTTATTTTAAATACTTTAGTGAATAGGGGACTTCTAATCCATAGATGTCGAATATCGAGAAGATAATCAACTCCCTCGCCCCCTTTAATGGGAAAGTCTCTACTGGGTCCTATAATTGTGAAGTAGTCTGCTTCAAGCTCGTAACCACCTGGGGCCCTCTCGCTTTTCTTTACTTTACCGCATGTACTAACGCTTGCCTCAAGGGATGTTTCTTCTAGGTCTCCAATAACGTGTTCGCCTAGCCTTGCGGAGTCGATCACTACTTGTATAACACCCGAGGAATCCCTCACCCTAATGAACGCTTTTTTACCTACAATACTTTTTCTGTATACCCATCCACGTATACACACGTGTTGATCTACTGCAGCATCACTTAATAAGCTTGCCACTTGTTTAAATTCCATGAGGCAAAACACCCATCCTAATAAGTTCAAGGGTAAAAACAATTTTAATACTTTATAGCTATGGAAGTCTTCTGGCCATTACAAAAGCGTCCTCGCCATCTAAATAGTATCCTCTCTCTATTTTCACTTTCCTGTAGCCGAGTTTCTCGTACAATTTTATTGCGGGCGTATTCGAAACTCTAACTTCAAGGTACGTCTCACTACAGTTGTACTCTTCGTGCATGCTCTTCATGGAGAAAGCCATCAATACATAGCCAAGACCGCGCCTTCTATGTTCCTCTAGTACAGCTATACTAACTACGTGTCCGCTCTTGGCCAAAAAGTATTTGAAAAAAGCCGGCTTCAGCTCGATTCTCGTCATAATGTAGCCTACGATTTCGCGGTTAGGCGACTCGACCACGTAGAATGCCTTGCCCCACTCTCCTAAGATCTCTTCGAAGAATACTCGTGGGTAATGTTCTGGAAGGGAGACCATGTTTATTTCTATTACTTTATCTAGATCGTCAGTGCTTGCATTACGCACGCTATAGCCGCGTGCAGATGTTTCAAGCTTCAATTGTGCCTCCTTATATATGCTATTTATTGGGACCTCCTCCATAAATAAAAGCCTCAACTAGTTACTGTATATTACTGTGGGGGTAATTATGAAAAAGGAATTATCTGCAGGCGAAGAGTTAAGTTCTTTTGCTTATCAACCCTTGCGCGGAAAGAACATCGTTTTAGGTGTTACAGGATCTGTTGCGCTATATAGATCTGTAGATCTAGCTAGAAGACTAATTAGAATGGGAGCTTCTCTGAAAGTAATTATGACGAGGTTTTCAACTAAACTAGTAGGACCTGATCTCTTTCACTGGGCTACAGGTAACAAGCCCTACATTGAGATGACTGGAGAGACTGAACACATAGACCTTGCTAAATGGGGAGACGCACTTATAGTGGCGCCTGCCACTCTTAACACTATGTGTAAAATCGCATTTGGGGTACTCGATGAACTCTTGTCACTAACTGCTGTAACTATGCTTGGAGCTGGAAAGCGGATTGTCGTAGTCCCAGCAATGAACATAAGATTAATGAGCTCTCCACAATACAGGAGATCACTTGAAGTCTTAGAAGAACAAGGCGTTATTATCATACCCTCTTTAATAGAGGAGGATAAGGCTAAGTACCCTCCACTGGATGACCTAGCGCATTGCATTGATGCCTCCGTTAATAGAGGCAGAGATCTAAGGGGGACAAAAATAATTGTTACAGCTGGACCCACAAGAGAATATATAGATCCCGTTAGAGTAATTACCAATCCAAGTTCAGGCTTAATGGGTGTTTTAATTGCGCGGGAGGCAGCGTGCAGGGGCGCAGAAGTTACATTGGTTCATGGCCCTCTAGCAACCGAGATCCCATACATGGTCAAGCCCGTGTACGCTGATACTACAGATTCCATGGCCAAGGCTATAGAGTCTTTAACAAAGGAGCAAGTTCATGAAGCCGCTGTCTTTGCAGGTGCTCCCGTTGATTTCAGGCCGATTAGCTCGAGTGAAGTAAAGATCCCAACGAGAAGCACCCCAAAGCTAATATTGGAATTAGAGACCACCCCTAAGGTTATTAAGAGCATAATTAAGAGACCTCGCGTATTGATAGGCTTTGCTGCAGAGTCCCAAAGCGGCGAGGAGCTGCTGAGAAAGGGCAAAGAAAAAATGTCCGATTACAACTTAGACTTAGTCGTAGCCAATAACATTGTGTCAGAGAGAGCTGGCTTTGGAAAAGAGTACCTAGATGCTATAGTTGTTGATAGTAGCGGCATACTAAGAGATGGCTTAATACACAAGCACGAAATTGCTAGACTAGTAGTGGACTACATTGTTAGCTCCTTAAGAAAAAAGTGAGATCTATACTCCTAAAATAGCTTTAACTACATCTAGGGGAGATCCGAAGACTTCGTAGAATTTATTTGAGTAATTTTCTTTTACTATCTCGACGAATTTTACAAGGGTTTCTGCTACTGGTTGATCTATAGGTAGATTTAGCGGATACGGTTCGTAGTAATCGAGCCCCTTAATTAGACTAGTAGCAAAGTACCAGATAAGTTTTTCAATTTTCCTTCCCTTTATAGGGGAGATTGATGACCCTTTAGCTGAGAAAGAAGTGTATATAACGTAGAGCTCATCAATGCCAACCTCTCCTTTATTTATTGAAGAAGGCTCTAATGCGTCAAGGTCTAGTATTTCATACCCGTGTTTTGTTTTACTAGTAGGCTCAACTTTTACCCCGTATAGATCTTTAATTTTCGGGTCAAATACTAAAACCCTTGTCCCGCCAACTAATTTGAGCGACTTCTCTTTAATTTTCACAACGGTGTTCTCAGTGGAGCGAACAGTAAGACCATTGTTCACGGCTATTGTAGCTATTGTGCTTTTACCAGTGTGGGGAAATCCCATTAGCAGGATACTCTTGCTCTTGGTAGTTATAGCAACAGTGTCTGTTAGTAGTACTAGACCGGCTTTAGCCAGTCCTCTCGCCAAAACTTGAAGTAGAAAGAAGATAGGAGACTCATTTGTGTAAGCCCTAGGTAAGTCGCCGCACACTACATATACATCGGGCCCGTAATTTGAATAACTACTGCTGAGAACTTGGAACCCCTCTCCCTTTAGCCAGTATATTACAGCTGAAGTACTCCCCAAACAAGTTTCACTTACGTTTATACTGGGAATATACCTCCTTGCGAATTCCGAGCCAAAGAATTCATTCAGTTTGTGTATTTCATTGGCGTGTATTTCCAAGCAGGTGTTGGCAATAGATAACTTAATCATCTACTCCCTCTGTAGATTATATCAATAAGTTTTTAAGGATGTTATTTTTAAAACGCTTAGAAGCGGATATCACCTCGATGAATTGGGCAAAGTTGTAATTTTATAGGCGAGTTGCGCCCGAACGCTAGAACTTATATAGCTACCGAGTGCCGCGGGGCTATTACAGTTCTGGCGGTAATTGTGAAGTGAAAAATTTAGTGATATACGAGGAAGAGGCATGAAAATACTGCGTTGAAAGCAATTATTATCAAGCAAAAGAACTCCCATTATATCCCTAAGCTGTGTCTTGGAAAAGGACGAGATCTATAAAATTCGCAAATTCACAGGCACTTTACTTACTTAAATGAGTGAAGAAGAAACAACTCGTATGCGAAACTCAATGCGGATACCTTCTCCATAAAACTGCTCTAGTTTCCCCATTCCCATCTAAAGCGTAGCACAAAGACAATAGCGTGTAAGTGAATTATGTAGCTAACATGGAAAACTGTTTGTCATTATAACTCTAGTGTATATCGGGTTTCAGTGTGCCTACCGTGAGCGAGGACTCAGACAGCTCCTTTAGCCTATTTAAGATATGTCTTAGGGCATCTTGAAGGATTTTGTTATTGTCGTACTCACTTAATATTCTTTTTAGCGTTTCGCTGGAATATCCCTTATACTCTCTCGCTCTTTCTACCATCATTGGCAAAGCCCTAACTACGTTATCCACTATAGTAATATTCGCTGCGCGAGCCGTTCTGGAGAGGGGATTCAAATCTATTGTTATAACCACTTTCCCCATTTTTCTCAGAGCCTCTGTTCGGTCCCCATCTTCGAGCGGCACTAACACGACATCCGCGATAAGTATTCCACGCGGGCTTACGCGCCTTCTCTCGCTGAATAGCTCGGGTATAGTAGCTGCAGCGTCGTCGCCCTCTCCCAAAACTTCAGTGGCGCCGTGTTCAGCTAACCACTTTGCGATAGCTGACTCCCTTTCGCGAGTTCTGTGAAAGAGATTAACTTCTATTTTTGCTTTTGTTTCCTTTGCAAGTTCTACTATTTCGCGGGGAACTAAAGCTGCAACGTTTCCATTAACAGATATGACGGGATACTTTGCTAAGAGCATTGCCGCTATCGCTGCTTCGATAGCTTTGGCAGCAAAAAGCTGTGTATTCTCGCCTATTAAATAGTCGAAACACTCACCCCTTCCATGCGCTATTAAGCCCTCTGCAACAACAAGACCTCTTCTGAACCCCTCAACCATTTTCTCTCTTATCAGTAGACTTTGTCTTCGAGGGTGATTGGCCGGTATATACAATTGTGACCCCTATAGGGGATATAGTAGTGGGAATCACTTTAATACCCTTCCCTCGAAGCTCGCTAACAATGTCGTAGGTGAAATCCCGCTCAGCCCATATTATTAGGGCAGATTTCTTGAGGTAGTAGTCAATAACTCCTTTTACTCTCTTGAGGAAACCATTGATCTCACTGTAATCAAACAACATACTAGTGAATATCCTAGAAAACTCAAAGAAGATCCTCAAGTCCTCTTTTTCAACAACCTCGGATAGAAGGATGTTGCCTCGGCTGTACATTTCCTGGTTCATTTTAGAAAGCATCCTAAACGTAGGCTCCTCTATTCCCAGATCGGCCACAACTAGGGACACGTGTTCCCTAGGAATAATTCTATAAGCGAGCCCTATACCTGGTGCGCCGGGCTTTACCCTTACGGCAAACCCTCCAGTATGTTCAGCTATTACGTCTCCCAGGCCAGTACCGTATTGTACCTCAAGTGTATGGGCTCTCTGTAAAGCTTTAATTAGTGGCCTGTTTACATGTAGGTAAGATATAAGTGAATGGGATATAAGGAGAGCAGCTGATAAAGCAAACCCGTGTCCTAGCGATACTGGAGAAAGAGCCCTAGTCTCTACATTTACGCCCGTCTCACTGCAAATATACTTTGCCTGCTCTTTAAGAACGCTAACCCCCCCTAATGTTATTCTACAGGGTCCTTTAGAGCCTCTAGCCCTTAGATACATTGCGAGATTTAATCCAGCGCCGAGGCTTCCCGCTTCAAGCGGATTATCCGAGATCCGAGGGATCCATATACCAGATACGTGCAAGGGCACAACGACTTCTACGCTCAAAATAGATCACTCTACTTGAGGTACTTGTTAAGTATCATCGGTAGCAAAAGCCAGCCATGATCTATTGTGCCAAGGGACCCTTTTGAGCACTCTCTTTCAGTAAATTTAGTAGCTTCATCGGGAGTTACACTATGGGCATAAAACGCGAAAGGTACTGGATCATCTGTGTGCGCCCTCTTAGTTGGTGGCGTGGCATGGTCTGTTGTAACTAAAATGGATAAATCATCTAGGTACTCTAATAGCGGTTGCATGAAGTACCTATCAATCTCTTCTATCCGCTTCTTTTTGAGCTCCATATCGCCATCGTGTCCAGGTTCGTCTGGACCCTTTAGGTGTACATACACAATGTCGCTTCTCTTGGTAGCTTTTATCGCTTCGTCAAGCCTTTTTTCGTAATCAAGTTGGGTATTGCCGGTGGGAGGATCTAGCGCTATAGTTTCAGCTCCAAAGGCTCTTCCAATGCCTATCTCAACTGGCATCTCTGCTAACACGGCGAACCTGCAGCCAAATTTTTCTCTCAGAGGAGTTGCTCTTGGGATCTTATTACCAGCATCGCGTAGCAATATTGCGTTGGCCGGAAACAACCCACTCTCCACTCTCTTGATGTTAACTGGATGCGTAGATAATGTCTCAACAGCTATATTGAAGAAAGTGTTGGCTAGCTCAGCAGTAGCCCGAGCCTCTGGGGTGTCCTCTATGGCAGTTATCTCGCGGATGTAGTGTTCCGGCCTATCAACTGCTACGCTTACATATCCCTTCCTCACGTATGCAGGGTCGTTGTTGCTAACCATTGCCGATAGCTTTTTTTCTCTACTGCCTATGATCACAACAGCTCTATGCCCTATTGTTGAAATAACTTTAGCGTAACCTGCATGCACGCCAAGTTCTACGTTACTCAGAGCTTTAGCTAGCTCTACAGCTTCTTCTGTTCTTAAATTTCTTCCAACTCTTCTGTCTACAATCCTCTTTGACTTTACATCTATTGTTGCAAAATTCGCCCTAAATGCAACTTCAAACTCCTCATTGAGGCATAGACCAGCCCCTAGAGCCTCGAGGGGCCCTCTACCTGTATATACATCTTGGGGGTTGTACCCAAGTATGGAAATTACAGCTAAATCGCTCTCGGGCGCTATACCTCTGCTAACAGGGTACACTAACCCGCAAGCTCCTCTTCTAGCTAGTTCATCTAGCCCAGGCTTTTCTGCGACCTCGAGAGTGGTCGGACGATCGTTTAGGCTATCGGCGGCACCATCTAGCACAATATAGAGCAACTTAAACCTCAAATTCTTTATCCTCAACACAATTTTGTTAATTTAATAAGCAAGTTACTGTCTATTATTTTATCAAAAGCCGACCGCACGCCAAACAAAATAGCGCGGTGTAGTCATATGCAACCTGCTGTTACAATTAGCGACCTCGTTAAAGTATATGGTAGAAACGTTGTGGCATTGAGCGACCTCTCTCTTACTGTAGATCATGGAGAGATATACGCACTAATAGGGCCTAACGGTAGCGGCAAGACAACAACTCTCAGGATTATTGCTACTCTAATAAAGCCAACTAGAGGCAAAGTTGAAGTATATGGCATTGACGTAGTCAAGGACCCCCTAAAGGCGAGGTCTCTAATGAGCTATTTGCCAGAAGAGGCAGGTGCTTACAGAGACCTATCTGGGGCAGATTTCATAAAGTTTATGCTCTCTATTAGATTTACTGGTAAATTATTAGAAGAAGCTATAGAGGAGGCCATAAAGATCAGCGGTCTTGGAAGGGATTTAAGGAGACCAGTTAGAACATACAGCAAGGGTATGAAGAGGATATTAGCTCTAAGCGTAACTTTAGCCTCTAAGCCTAGGCTGTTACTCCTCGATGAGCCCACCGCAGGGCTAGATGTTGAAAGAGCACTATATGTCAGGGACCTCATAAGGAAGTACAATAAAGATCACAACATAACAGTACTCCTAAGTAGTCACAACATGCTTGAAGTAGAATACCTTGCACAGAGAGTTGGAATAATATATAAAGGCAAGCTAATAGGAGAGGGAACATCTTCAGACCTCAAGAATAAATTGGAGGCAATTAACCTCGAAGAAGTTTTCATTAAATTAAAGGAGAAGGTAGTAAGGATATGACTCTGCTGCCTTTAATTAAGAGAGAGGTAAAAGCCTTTTTGAAGAACCCAGCTTTCATTGTGACTATAGTTGTAATATTTGCATTTTACCTCGCCCTCGGCGGAATAATGAGATTTAGCGTAGAAGAAGCCCAAAGGGAGGTATTTAAAGGAAGTATTGGATTAGTCTTGGGAGAAGATACAGAGCTTACTCGCGTACTAGTTATTTTACTAAATGAAACTATGGGCGGAAGGGTTAAGGTATACGCATCTCTAAGAGAGGCAGTTAAGGATACTGGCGTGGGCATCTTTATCCCTGAAGGCTTTTCGGTAAATGCAACTAGCAGGGAGAGCGTTTTAGTCTTAAATGGAATGGTTAGCGTTGAGTCGTATTCATCAATACTAGTTCAAACCAAGGTAGCTCTATTTGCCCAAATTTCGAGTTTAATCGAAAGGTTGATGCCCGTAGCATTAAGCATTGCATACGGCGGGGAACCCCCGCATATTAGATTCTCTGTTAATGTACAGGGCTCTGCTCTGTTCTATGACAAAGAGGTTAGGACAGACTTACTGATGGCCATCTCATCAGTGCTAACAACGCTTCCAATATTAATTACAATAGTTGTTGGGTCTAACGCTGGTTACGCCTCTCAGCTAGTTGCTTTCGAGAAGGTAGAAAAGGCATTTGAGATGCTCTTGTCACAACCCATTAGGAGAAGCAGTATAGTGATAGCTAAAATCGTTGGGGCATCGCTAGCTACCTTGCTGTTTTCTGCCGTGTATATCGCGGGACTTATAGGTATGTTCTCATTTACGCTACCTCAAGGAATAGAAGTAGGTAATGTTTCTCCATTGGAGATGATTTCAGAGATGTCAAGATCGCTTGGCTTTGACCTAGTGCCAGCTTTCCTGACTTCTATAGCTATAGCGTTAGTTCTGGGTTTAATTTCCTCAGGCTCTCTTGGCATAATAATGGGCTCATTGTCGCCAGATGAGAGGACAGCTAGTTTGTTAACTATGCCAATAATGTTCCTCTACTTTGGAATTGGATTTATGTTTATGTTTCTAGGAGTTCAGCTAAATGCAGTTGTCGCTATTCTCTCGGGTATAGCAGTTGTACCAATGCCTGTAGTATATATGGTCTCGTTAATAATTGGACAGCCTATATACGCATTAATCTCTACCCTCTCATCTATACTCATATGTGTCTTGCAGATAGCGATGTCAGTTATCATCTTTAACAGGGACATAGTAATACTTGGCGTCAAGTTGCGATGGAGACAAAAGGAGTAAAGCTATTTTTTCTCGCTCGCATAAAAGTAGTGCTCTCTGCTTGGAAAAACGCCCGCCCTTACATCCTCTACGTATTTCTTAATGGATTCCGATATGATATTTCTTAGGTCAACGTATTTCTTAGCAAAAGGAGGCAAACTCTCCGATAATCCAAGGACGTCGTGTAGCACTAGAACTTGACCATCGCAGAAAGGACCACTGCCAATACAGATCGTTGGTACGGTCAGCTCTCTGGTAATAGTCTCCGCTACATCTGCTGCAGTGAACTCTATAACTATTGAGAATGCACCGGCTCTCTCTAGCTCCTTAGCATCTTCTATTAATACCTCTCGCTCGGCCTCACGGACACCACGTTTTCTGTATCCACCTATAAGTAGAGCTCTCTGTGGAGTTAGCCCTATGTGCCCCATTACTGGAATGCCTGCCCTTACAAGAGCTTTCACTGTATCAGACACCTCACTACCTCCCTCTATTTTCACTGCTTCAGCTCCCGCTTTTACCAAGAGACCTGCATTTCGCACAGCGTCTTCGATGCTTGCCTCGTAGCTCATAAAGGGCATATCTCCCACAATTAGTGCGCGAGGACTACTTCGAGCTACGCTCGAAGTGTGAAGAAGCATCATTTCCATGGTAACTGGGTGAGTTGAGTGATAGCCATGTACAACCATTCCTACGCTGTCGCCAACCAGTATTATGTCAACACCAGCGGCATCAACAAGTTTGGCTGTAGTGTAGTCATACGCCGTAATCATGGCTATTTTCTCGTGTCCTTTCAATTTTATGATATCTCTTACTGTGATCTTCTTCAAAAAGTCCACCACTCGAAATAATTGATGTTGTTAACTTTTTAACTTGTACCCTCTTTCGATGAGCCTTATAATTAAAGTCAAAATGTAATTGATGCTTGACTCTTTACCTAGACTTTTCGCGACAAATCCATTTAAGAAATCAATTTCAGTTGGCCTATTATTTATGACGTCCTGCGCCATGCTTGATATATTGCTTGCCACGCTCTCTATACCGCTCTTTAAGTAGTCTAAGACTTCGGTGGGGTTGAAGGCGTATCCATAACCTCTTGCAACTTCGCATATCTCTTCAATAATTGCCCTTGCTAGCTCAAGGCCCTCCTTTTCGAGGACTACCCTATTGGGGCCCCTAGTAATAGCAGTGAGGGGGTTTACAACAGCGTTAATCATTAGTTTAAGCCATCTATAGAAATCTATATTGCTCGTTACAAGTAGGTAGAGGCCCCCCAGCCTGAGAGCATTGCTAATCTCAAGGAGGTCTAAGCATAGACTGTTTCTGCAACCAGCTATTATTGTATTACCGCCGTGGTACAACACCCTTCCATGCCCTACTCTCTGGGCGCCATAGTGTATAACGCCCCCAGCTACTTGCCTACCTTGCAGAGATCGCTCTGCGAGTTCTAAACTCCCAAAGCCGTTTTGAAGCATTATGACTACTCCACTTGGTTGTGTTATATTTAACATTAGTTCAATTGTTTGAGGAACACTGTAGGCTTTGACCGTATTAAAAACAAATTTGCACTCGTCTATAGGGGTTTCATAGTGCCTCGGGATAACAGGTACAAGGTAGTCAACGCGTCTGTTCTCATCAGTTACGTAAATACCGCCCTGTGCTTTTACGGCACTCACGCTCACTTCAGAGTAATAGTAAACTGGTAACTTGCTAAAGCCGCTCCTGTATAAATAGTACGAGAGAACTCCACCCGCAGCGCCGCCTCCAACAATGCACACATCAGAGTAAACCTTCACTGTAGACCACTTACAACAGCCCTAATAATAGACTCCAGTTGTTGGCTACTCTCTGCGAGAATATAAATTATTGGCTCTAGGCCAAGTCCCCCATGATCACAAATTGCTATAGGCTTTTGAGTTAGCGCCTTTTCGACGTTCTCCCAAAAGTCTTCCTCTCTCAAGTGTGGACCTGTATCTGCAACTGGAATACCAATCTTTTCGATGGTAACCCTTATACTCGGACTGTACTTGATATTGATGCAGAATCTCAGTTTGGGGTTGTACTTTGTAGCTATAATGAGGATTCTAGCGACGTATTTACTGCCCCCGTAGACTGGCTCTCCATAAAAAGCAACACCGCTGAGAGTCTTCACTATTCTTCCTGTTAGCCCAATAATGTCGCCAGTATTGTTAGGCGCCCTAGGAGCATAAACGAGGTTAGACCCTACCTCTGGAATAACTCTCTCTAGGCCTCGAATTCCCATAAGCCTAAATAGCGCACTCTTATAGTACTCTATATCGGGGTCCCTAAAGAATCCTGAACTGCACAACGTACTAATGTTTTTTCTTAAATTACATGCAGCACTTAAAGCAAATTGGTTAATGACATTAAAAGTAGTCGATATAAACTTATCGTAGTCCCCACCCTTAACCATCTCCGTTAGTATTTCAACGTAATGTTCTACTAGGTCCCTTTGAATCCCCAGTTTTTCTAGGTCAACGTAGAATTCACTTAAAGGCCTCCTCAAAATTTTACTTACCATGGGCTGCGTTACTTCAAGGTAGTATGCAATTTTTCGCTGACTCACGCCCATTGCGTCTAACTTATGGGCTATTATTCCCCTTAGTGCAGGAAGTATTCTTGATGATACCAGTTCGTGTATTAGCATTTAAGCGTACCTCCTCTTCCTTCATACTTATTTTGAAGCGCGTCTTTTCAAGTTTGCTGGAGATCATTTCCGCCAGACTTAACACTTCCCTGAGTACGTAAAGTTCGCCGTAGAAAGTTTCTTCATATTTCTCCATCTCCATCTCTAGGTCCACTATCTTATCTAGTTCGTTGAAGACGAATCTCTTGAACATCTCTTTGTCTCCGCTTGAAAGAGCTTCCTTAACAGCCAAACGCCTTAGGGCTTCAAGTGTAGTTCGGGGCTCCATGCTCCTATATTTGATCAAGAGAGCCTTAATCCTCGGGTCATCAAGTGGAGTGCCGTAGTGTTCACTTAAAATACTGCGAACAGTTTCCGGATCTATAAACTTCCACCATGTCTGATTCGACGAAGAGTAAGACTTCTCTAAAATTCCATATTCTTTTTCTAGTATTCTGAGTATATTGGCAGGGTTGTAGTTTAGTCCAACATTGTTTAGTCTCAACACAATGTGCTTAAAGCTGAAATCGCCAAGCCTGTGATCTACATTTGGATCTTGATAAACCTCATACGCAGCTTTAATTACTAGTAAGCCTTTCTCGCCAAACCTCTCAATGAAAAGCCTCAATTTGTCAGCGATGTTAGAAAGCACGAAAACTCCCAAGTCTAGTATGTGGTATTACAGGATATAACTTTTTTTCGTTATTAAAATCCACAGGGTATTACTAGATGAGTGTTGCCGTTGAATTAAGGGGGATTTACAAAAAATACAACAACGTAGTTGCACTTCGGGGAATTTCACTCAGAGTGAGCGAAGGCGAAATTTACGGGCTCGTCGGTCCCAATGGGGCGGGAAAGACTACTTTGTTGAGAATTATAGCAGGGCTCGTTAAACCAGATCAAGGTAATGTTTACGTACACGGCTTAGACCCCTACTCAGACTACGCTGCAGTTAGGAACATGATAGGCTACCTCCCCGAGGATGCTAACACTTATGATTTACTTACCGGCTATGAGCACATATTTCTATATTCAATGCTATACAACTTGACTAAGGAGGGCGTAGAGTACGGCGTGAAAATAGCTGGCCTTGGTGAGAGAGTTAACGATCTCACGAAAAACTACAGCAAGGGCATGAAGCGCAGGCTTCTCTTGGCATTGGTGTTGATGAGAAAACCCAGAGTGGCACTACTTGATGAGCCTACTGCTGGGTTAGACGTGCACGCTAGCTTTAGGGTGAGGAAAGCCATTAAGGAATACGTTATAGAGAATAAAGCCTCTGCTATACTGAGTAGCCATAACATGCTTGAGATCCAGGACCTCTGCGATAAAGTTGGGTTAGTACATGAAGGTAGAATTATAGCGGAGGGATCTCCTTGGCAACTGATTAAACAGCACAACGCGAGAAATCTCGAAGAAGTGTTTATAAAGCTCACGGGAGACTGAACATGAGATCTTATAGGAACCTACGCGCCTTGTTATGGAAAGAGGTCAAGGAGATATGCCGCGATAAGAAGCTAATACTCACTACTATTTTCTTTCCACTTATATCATTGCCGGCTATAGGAATGCTTACTGCAATTCTTATGCAATTCCAGCCAGTTGTTATATCTATAGTTAACGAAGACTACCAGTCAAGCGAACTCAGCACATTGATCCTCAGTAAAATGACTACTTACCTAGCAAATCAAGGATATATTGTATTAAACCAAGAAGACGTTGCCACTGCGCTGGGAAATTTCACAATAGATTTGATAGTTGTCATCCCGAGGGAATTCAGCGCGAACTTAACTAGCTTTGATAGGGTAGCATATATTGAACTAATTAAAAGGACCGGCGTCCCGGAAGACAGGCTAAACAAAGCAGAGCAGGACGTAAGGGGGCTTATTGAGACATTATCCGACCAGATCTCAGAGCTAAAGATCGAGGAAATTGCGATTAGGTCAGGGCTAACTAATTATAGCCTACACGCCATTCGGAGCCCCCTTCAAGTGAAGGCGCCTATATACATTTCTCCTAGCGGAGAGCAAGCTAAACCAGAGGATATCATCAGGCCGTTCATAGCTAAACTCTTAATACTCTCCCTTTCATTCATCGTCACGCCTGCATCATCGTTTATAGTTGACAGCATAGTGGGGGAGCGGGAGAGAAAGACTATGGAAATGCTCCTCGCAACACCTGTCAGTGTTTGGGAAATCTTTGCCTCAAAGGTCATAGCTGCCTCTATCATTGGATCAGTAGCCTCACTAGCTGATATAGGGAGTCTCCTGGTGTATTTCGGGACTCTGATAACAGCCTTAGGTAGCAGGTTTGTAGCTCTTTTTGACATTAATTTGATAATACTTCACGCACTAGTGGGGTTTTTAACAATCCTCGTAACTGTTTCAATATCGATACCGTTCATATCTAGAACTAGGGGGATAAGAACAGCAAGTAATATAGCTAGCCTTTTCTCCGTTATAGGTCTAGCCTTCTTTGTCTCAGGGTGGATCATAGACTTTTATAGGTTGCCAATACACGTATTAATACTGTTGTCCTTTGTGCCTTACACTTACAGCATACTGTCTATACAGAGCTATGTATACGGAGATTATCGGTTGACTGCTTTTAGCTTGTCAGCTCTTGTTATGCTATCTGCAATAATTCTGCTGGCATCTCTATGGCGCTTAGAGAGAGAAAAAATATTGCTAGCCACATGAGTCCATCTCTAGTGTCGTTACCGATCAGGCCTTCTAGTAACCCCATTATATTGAATTGAAATGCAATTCCCCTTCCTCCAAGCCAGCGTTATAGCTGGCTTGCGCTTAAAGCCTTCTGCTTTTAGTGACTTAGTCAAGTACAGCTTTACCAAAAGCGATATCGTGGTTGAATTTGCGGCGACTATAGCTCATAAGCCTATTATAGGTAACGAAAATGTTCAAAGCTATTACTACCCCTTGATGTCTATATACCGTGATAGAGTTGTTTAAACAAGGTAGCCCATTTCAATGATGGGGGCAAAGTTGTTTACAACTCCTTAAAAAGATTGAAGTTCAATGAGCGGAGTATAAAGAGCCGCCACCCAACACTACTCACGGGGCACATCCGATTACTGCGAGAAGCCCATAGTGCCCCTCGACAGGTACCAGCTCGCCTAGAGTGTAAGAGGGGCGTAGATCAAGAAGATCATTGATGGAAAGTCCTATGGAAAAAACAGAGGGATATTTGTAATAAGCGGCGCAAGAAATAGAGTAAATGGCAGTGATATTAGTACGGATAGCAATATTAGAATTATTCCCGCTTTGGCCATCTCGTAGCTCTTAAAGTAGCCGTAAGAATACGCTATAGCGTTCGGTGGGGTGTTCGCTGGTAATAGAAATGCAAAGCACGAGGCTACGCCAGAGGCAACACCAGCGATAAGGGGATGTAAGTTCAGAGCCCTAGCTATTCCTATAGCTACTGGAACCATTGTAGAGCTTGTCGCTGTAATACTACAAAACACCGTTATAGCGAGACTTGAAACTAAGCTTATAAAAACAATGACTAAGTGGGGTTGATATCCATAGAAATACTGTGCTAGGCTCCTAGCGAACAAATCTATTAAGCCAGTTGTTCTTAAACCTCCTCCTAGAGCCAGTCCTCCTGCAACTAAGAATAGCGTTCCCCAATCTGCATCCCTAGACACATCTCTCCAGCTTAGTACTCCTGTGCCCGGTGAGATCAACATTACTATTATAATCAAAGACACAATGTAAGTCCACCTATCTACGTATTGTGAGGCTATGGGATCAACAATCCACAGTAATGCTGCAACTAGGAATAGAATAAACGCCTTAAGTCTAGTTCCCTCCAATTTGCCAACTTTATTTAGCTCGGTTTCGATTATTTTTCGCCCTCCCTCGATCCGCTTAACCTCTGGCTTAAATAGCCTTGTCAAAAATAGCCAAGCAAAGAAAGTCAGTACAAGGGAAAGCGGCACGCCCCAAGACATCCACGTTGCAAAGCCGATATCTATGTTAGTTGTGTCCTTTATGTTCCTAATAGTTATTGGAACAGGCGGCGTTCCAACGGGCGTCCCTATCCCGCCAATTGATGCAGCATAAGCAACGCCGATCATTATTGCCTTACCCAAGTTGCTTTCCCCTTTCTTAGCGCCTATGAGATTTAATATGCCGACAGCAACAGGAGCCATAATAGCAGCTGCAGCAGTGTTGGGTATCCACATAGATAAAAGCGAAACTGATAGCATCATGCCGAGCGCAATTCTATCTGCTCTCTCTCCCATAACTTGCAGTAGCCTTAAACTCAAGTACCTATCAACGCCGTGTTTTGATAAAGCAATAGCGAGCACAAGCCCTGCTAGTATTAGTATATTTACATCAGATGAAATGTAGGAGAGAGCTGTGTTTAGGGGCATTATACCAAAAACGGCTATTAGCAGTATAATCATTATTCCGGTAAGTGGTATTGGGAAGCACTCAGTAGACCAGTAAACAAGTGCCAAGGCAGTTATTCCAATCATAGCCATAGATTTCTGCGATAATCCCTCTGGTGGCGGCAAAAAAGCTATTCCAATAGCTACAAGCAGAGTCACTAATGCTATTAAAAACCCTCTACTATTCATAGATCATCGCCCACACGCTTCTCTTTGAATACTATAATACATAGTAAACGCGGCTCGCTTAAAAACTTAGAGTGACGCGGCGCGAGTTATGATTGCGACCAGCGCTACCTCTTATTTCCACGTCTCTATTATACTAGCTTGAGCAACTCGTTGGCTACCTTCTGCTGTAAAAAAATCCCGTGAGAACAACTTTGCAGAAATCACAACGCGAACGGTGGACTTTACAAGCCATCCCAATATTGCCTGCTATTCATCTAGGTAACGTCTCTCTCAATTTAATAGTGGTAAATTTACTTGGAGGGTTGACTACTTGGTACTCACATGCACTGGGAAGCTCGCTCCTATGCGTCTGTTGCTTAATTACAGTTTCCTCGAGGGCTATCAAGTACCTTTACGCGCTAAATTTAGTGCTAAATTTGAGTGAACTTTAACAAGCTACTAGAAATTGATTAAAGGAAGCAACTCTAAGTATAGTACTGGTGGGACCATAGTTAATAGAGCCCTCTTTATTGGGAGGTTTCAGCCATTTCATAATGGACACTTGCACGCTGTGAAGCATATACTAGGGGAATACGCTGAGGTCGTAATTGCTATTGCTGCCGCCCAGTACAACTACACCATTGATAACCCTTTTACTGCTGGGGAGAGAGTTGAGATGATCAGGATAGGACTCGGCGACCTATACACCAAGTCCTACATCGTTCCCGTTGATAACATTACAAACAACTATGAGTGGCCAAGATACCTTCTCTCGTACACGCCTAGGGTTGTTGCAGTGTTCAGCAATAACGAATTTACTAGGACTTTGTTCGAGGCTCACGGATTTCGTGTCTTTAAAACCCCCGAACTGCCAAACGTAAGTGGTTCCATTATTAGGAGGTTTATTGCAGAGGACATGAAGTGGGAACACCTTGTGCCGGAGCCAGTTGCCGACTTCATCGTGAAAATAAACGCAGTTGAGAGGTTAAAGACTCTTTGGAAACTACAGGTTAGAGCACAGGGTGAAAGGTTTTAATTACGAACATTTAATCCTCGGTTCCTAGTCTTTCGCGTCTTTTAAATCTATTAATTACCGGGCACTTATTTATTATAAATGGAAAGTGGACGCCATGTCCAAGCCAAAGCTGTTTATCTCAAGGGAATTATGGGAGGATGTTATAGAGAGGCTGTCAATGTATTATGACGTAGAAGTATGGAACAAGTATCAGTCTCCGCCCTATGAAAAGCTCGTGGAAAAAGCCAAAGAAGTTGACGCCATTCTCAGCCTCTTGAGTGATAAAATAGATTGCAATTTGCTTTCAAGCGCTACAAACCTTCGTATAGTATCTCAGCTAGCGGTCGGTTACGATAACATTGATGTCAGCTGTGCTACTAGGTTGGGTATATACGTCACAAATACACCAGGGGTCCTCACCGACGCTACCGCCGAGCTTACATGGGCGCTAATACTTGCAGTTGCACGAAGAATAGTTGAGGCAGATTACTTCGTGAGATCTGGTGAGTGGGAGGCAACAAATACGGCTTGGCATCCAAAAATGATGTTAGGCATAGAACTAAAGGGGAAGGTATTAGGCGTCGTAGGCGCGGGCAGGATTGGATTTAGAGTTGCTGAGATAGGTGCTAGGGGTTTTGGCATGAAAGTTATATACAATAGTAGGTCCAGGAATCCTATTATCGAGGATGAGCTAAAAGCCGAGTTCAGAGACATCGATAAGCTCCTCGAAGAGGCGGATATTGTCGCGCTACACGTCCCGCTAACAAAGGAGACGTACCACATGATAGATGAAAATAGGCTCAGAAAAATGAAGCGAACAGCTATATTAGTCAACGTAGCGCGAGGGGCAGTTGTAGACACGGAGGCATTAGTTAAAGCGCTCAAAGAGGGCTGGATAGCTGGAGCGGGCCTAGATGTATTTGAGAATGAACCATTATATGCAAACCACCCGCTAGCAACACTTAAAAACGTTGTGCTTACTCCTCACATAGGATCGGCAACTCACGAGACTAGGCACCGCGTTGCTGAGCTTGCAGCTGAGAACCTTATAGCGTTCTCTGAAGGAAAAGTTCCTCCATACCTCATTAATAGAGAGGTGCTGTTGACTAGACCTCCAGGTTTCAATAAACGTGCTCACTAAATTTAGGTGCAAAAAATGTATAGTAATTTAGACACTAAATAATGGTATTGTTATGCCCTACAGCGCCTCAATTATTATAGTCGGCTCAGAGGTCTTAAAGGGAATAACTCAGGATACAAACTCGCACTGGCTATCGAAGAGAGTAACAGAGCTTGGCTTCAACGTAGTGAGAATAATCGTAGTTCCAGACAGTTTTGAAGACATATCATGGGCATTAAGATCTGCTCTCGAGGTATCTGATGCAGTTATAGTCAGCGGTGGATTGGGGTTCACAGCAGACGACATAACACTAGAGGCATCTGCTAGAGCCCTTGGGCTTAAGTTGATTCTCAACGAGGAAGCATTAGATATGATCAGAGCAAAGTTGAGTAGAGGCGTTTCATACCAAATAAAGGCAGCATATTTACCTGAAGGTAGCAAACCGCTTAAAAATCACGTGGGCATTTCACCTGGGGTATACTTGCAGGTAAACAACAAGGATGTATTCTTTTTGCCCGGCGTCCCAGCCGAAATGAAGAGCATTTTTGAGAGCGAGATAAGCCCAATATTGAGTTGCAGGGCCAAGTATTATACAGTAACAATAGATATCGTAACAAAACACAGAAGGGAGTCTGAGGTCGATTCTTTGATATCTTCTCTAAAACAAAAATACTCAGAGTATTATTTTAAGACCCATGCATCAACTCCCGTGAGACTAAGCATAGTTATTTCATTACCATCTAGAGATGCACTCAGCGATAAAGTTAATGCTCTCTTGGGCGAACTAAAACAGGTCTTAGATATAGAAAGCGTTGATATAAAGTAAATAAGTTGGAGATGAAGGCTATGAAACATAAAACTTGTATTATTATATCCATAGCATCAGTCTTGGCGCCTTTGCTCTCAATTTGCTTGTCTATTGCTCTCTCTGGCTGGTTTGACCTCTGGGAAAACGCATTAAGCGATCTAGGTCATCCCACCAAGAGCGGCATTTCACCTATATTTAATTTAGGTCTGTCCTTAGGCGGCTTGTTAATCGCAGTCTCTGCATGTAAATGCCTGCACTCAGTTAATCGCCTTTTTGGTGTATTGCTATTTGCCGCTGGTTACTCATTAATTCTCGTGGCAGTCTTCAACGAGGCATACGGGTATCTTCACTTCATAGCTTCTGTTGTATTTTTCGTACTAATACTCCTGTTTTCGATTTTATATGCAACCAAGCTAAGGAACAAGTACTTTACTGCGCTAGTATTATGGCTAGTTATTTTAAGTGCTACAACGTGGACGCTTCATTTTACGTTCAGAACTCCAAAAGGAGCTGCGGTTCCCGAGCTCATCTCTATAGCAATAGTGATACCGATTTACTTCCACTTAATTATAAGCTCGGCAATGTCGTCGAGCGAGCGCTTACTTTAAGATTTTTGTCATCTAACGATCGTAAACATCTCTAAGACCTATGTTCATGTACAGCTTTAATCGAGTTTAACGGCAGAGAAAATAGCCTATCTTAATCCTCTTGTAAAACTTCCACATTATGTTGGACAACTGTAGTGGTCGAGAATTACCTTATGGGTTATCACAGAGATGTCAATAACCTCTTAGGTAGAATTCAGGCTGAAGAGCGTTTGTTGTATTTAAATTGATACGCAGTTCACAAGATCAGCTCTAGCAAAATTTAACTTCTAGGATCTCTACGAGCTAGCCGCAGATCTTTTTTCTACTTGTGTAATATTGTTGCATACCTCCTTAATCGTCTGCTTTAGATTGCTTGTTTCATTAAATAGGTAAATCATTACACGCTGTAAGCCGATCTCTGCAATTAGCTTGTTAAGAGCCTTATGAACTGGACAATCTCTCTCATATTCTTTAGCTCGAGATAGTAGAGTGTTTTGCAATATCTCCACTATCCTTGCGTCAATGCTATCAGCGAGGTGAACTATAAGCCCCTCTGTAGTTGTAAATGGAGCTTGTCCATGCACTTCCGAGATAGCCCTTATGAGCTTTTCTGGGGCGTTTCTCCTAGATAGTTCAGCGACAACGGCGTAGTCATGCCCTAGAAACCAATCCTCTCTTATCTTATATCCTCCGTTAACATAGTCCGGTTCATATTGATAGTACTTAAATATGTCGTGCAAAATGGCTACGGCTATTACAATATCTCTATTTACTTTTAATCCGTAAACCTCATTTAATATCTCGGCTAACGATAAGGAAATGTTCACAACTGAGTACGTGTGCAATATCAATCCCCCTGTAAAGAAATGATGCTTTCTGGGGGCAGCAGGCGAATCCTCTAATTTAATAACTGGTTTGGCATCGGTAAAAGTTAAAAGAGGCTCGTTTATCAAGCCTTCAACTAAGTCTCTAATGTCCTCGCTTTGGATTTCGTGTATGAAATTTTTCAGTTCATTTATAATCGCTTCCAAAGAGAACATCACCACCTTAATTATCAGTTGGGTGGGCCAATTGCACTAAAATAGAGTCAAGGCTGTAACCGATTTTTATACCTCGCTTATGGTAGTATATTTCAGGTGTTTTTCTGTGGAACGGATATTCGTTGTTGGTGTTGGGCTAACTAAGGTTGGAAGGTTTTACGAGAAACATGCCAAGGAACTATTCTCCGAGGCCCTATGGAAAGCAATAGAGGACTCTGGTGGATTGAAACCACAGGCAATAGTCGTAGGTAATATGACTTCAAGTGTGCTAATGAGGCAAGACAACCTCGGCTCCCTCTTAGCTGACTACGCGGGTTTCCGCGGCCTACCTGCATTTAAGGTCGAAGCGGCGTGCGGAAGCGGGGGCGTAGCTTTATACGCCGGGTATGCGTTGGTGAAGTCTGGATTAGTAGACGTTGTTGCCGTGGGGGGCGTTGAAAAACTAACTGAGGGCATATCAGAGGTGGCTACAAAGGCACTAGCTCAAGCTGCAGACGCAGACTTTGAATTATTTTACGGCGCCACATTCACGGGGTTAAATGCAATGATTGCGAGACTCTACATGCATTTATTTGGATACAGCGAGGAGGATCTCTCCCTGTGGCCTTTAAAAATGCACGAGTACGCTAGCTACAACCCATATGCTCAGTTACCCAGGAAAACAACTATTGATGAGATAATGAGTAGCCCTATTATAGCGGATCCTATTAAGCTGTTTCACTCCTCGCCGCTTGGCGATGGCGCATCTGTGATCTTGTTAGTGCGGGGTGAAGAAAAAGCTAGAGAGATTGCCAAGCTAGCTAAGAAAGAAACCCTAGTTGAGATGGCTAGCGTTGCAGTTTCAACGGATAGTGTAGATCTTTCTTCGAGGAACGACTTAATTACGCTAAGCTCCACCGTAAAGGCATCTAGGGAGGCGCTAAGTAAAGCCGGATTAACTGTTAAAGATATAGACTATGTTGAGCTACACGACGCCTTTCATATAACGGCATACACCTCTATTGAGGACTTAGGTTTCGCGCCCAAGGGATCAGCACCAAAACTATTTAAAGACGGCAAATTTCAGAAGGGGGATAGCCCAGAGATAAATTTCAGCGGCGGATTAAAGGCTAGAGGCCATCCCGTTGGTGCAACAGGGATCT
Organism: Desulfurococcaceae archaeon; assembly: GCA_038888155.1. Taxonomy (GTDB): domain Archaea; phylum Thermoproteota; class Thermoprotei_A; order Sulfolobales; family Desulfurococcaceae; genus UBA285. The sequence goes on along the minus strand of JAWAJB010000001.1, from coordinate 121,806 downwards.
ACCAGGCTGTAGAGTCAGCGATGCAACTGAGAGGAGATTTCCCTGGGTACAAAGCAAGTGACCCAGAAATTGCTTTAGTGCACAATATCGGTGGCATTGGCACAACCACTTCAATAGCTATATTCAAAAGGGTTAAATGATGTCCTCGCATGAAGAATTATTGAATAGCGTGGAGAAGTACAGAGAGTTATCATATCTCGGAGGAGGAAAGGATAAAATAGAACAGCTCAGGCAACGAGGTAAACTATGGGTTAGAGAAAGAGTAGCGAGGCTACTCGATCCAGACTCCTTTGTCGAGTTTCAGTGGATGAGAGTGCATAGGTCCACTCATTTTGGGCTAGATAAGCAGAAATTTTATGGAGACGGAGTATTAGTTGGATATGGAAAAATAGATGGAAGACTTGTATACATATATGGGCAAGACTTCACTGTCCTCGGCGGCAGTATAGGCGAATCCCACGGCGAAAAAGTAGCAAAAATAATTGAGCAGGCCGTACAGATGGGGGCACCCGTCATTGGGCTGTACGATTCAGGAGGGGCAAGAATACAAGAGGGGGTTGCGTCATTAAGCGGGTGCGGTAAAATATTCTACGCTAACGTTAAGGCAAGCGGCGTAATACCGCAAATAGCGATCATACTAGGTCCCTGTGCTGGTGCAGCTGCCTATAGTCCTGCACTTATGGACTTCGTAATAATTGTTAAAGGAGCATACATGTTCATCACAGGACCTGAAGTTGTGAAAGCGGCCACAGGAGTAAGTGTTACATTTGAACAACTGGGGGGATCTGACGTCCACGGCTCCGTTAGCGGAGTGGCCCACTTTATAGCTGAAACCGAAGAAGAAGCATTTGCTATTGCAAGGAAAATCCTTTCTTACCTGCCCAGCAACAATACAGAGGAGCCCCCATTTGTTCCAACAAATGATCCGGTTGAGCGGAAGCTAGACGAGCTGTACGAAATCGTTCCAACAGATCCAATGAAGCCCTTTGATGTGAAAAAAGTAATTAGATCTATTGTTGACAACGGCGATTTCTTAGAAGTGCACGCGAATTATGCGAAAACAGCAGTTGTTGGCTTCGGAAGAATTGGCGGATACTCTGTTTGTATTGTCTCAAATCAGCCTGAAGTAAATGCTGGCGTGATAGATATAGACTCAAGTAACAAAATATCTAGGTTCGTGAGATTTTGCGATTCATTTAACTTACCCATAGTAACCCTAGTTGATACTCCGGGCTTCATGCCTGGAATTGACCAAGAACACGGTGGTATAATAAAACACGGCGCAAAAGTTCTACACGCTTATGCCGAGGCAACTGTCCCAAAGATAACTATTATAATGAGAAAAGCGTACGGAGGAGCTTATATAGCTATGGGTAGCCTCTCGCTTGGAAGCGATATCAATTACGCTTGGCCCACTGCCGAGATAGCTGTAATGGGACCCGAAGGAGCAGTAAGAATATTATACAGGAGGGAATTGGAGAAGTCTTCAGACCCCGAATCACTATTCAAGGAAAAGCTCAAGGAATACAGAGAACTATTTGCAAACCCGTTTAGGGCAGCTGAGCTCGGCTACGTAGATGATATCATAGATATGGCCACAACGAGGAAGAAGCTCTACGATTCGTTAGCTGTGCTCTCCGAAAAAAGAGTTGATGTTCCCCCGCTTAGAAAGCACTCAAATATACCGCTATGAGGGCTTCACTTTGAGGAGCCTATCTCCTCGCCTCACTGCTATGCCTGGGTTCACATATATTTCCTCTATTATACCAGATAGGTGAGATTTTACCTCTATGATCATTTTCATGGACTCCATTAATATTACTGTATCCCCCAGTTTTACAGTTGTTCCAGGTTTTACTTTTATCTCAAGCACTCTCCCAGAAATGGGGGAATAAAGAACGGCAGGGTCCAAAGTTTTTTGCTTTTCTTTTATTTCCTCAGTCTCTTTTTCCTTTCCCCGAATGGTTTCTGAGATAACTTCTGTAATTAAGGGTGTAGCGAAGTCTATAAACACGCCCGTTTCCTCGCTGGAATAAACTATATGATCTGTACCATTGACATTTATGATATATTTGCCTCCATTGGCCTTTTTTATTTGAACTTTGTACAGGCTGCCCGTCCTTGTATCCTTGAAGACTAAAGTGTCTTTGCTTCTCTCGAGGATTTCGAGCTCGATGTCTACTCCTAGGCTACTACGTACTCTATATAGCTTGGGCAAGTGTTTCAGCCTCAGTAACGCCAACCATCTTCATCTGTCCGCCACGGGTTCGCTCATCACTGTAGCTAAATATCGGTGAAGGCAGTTATAAGTTATCCTCACGCTTTTATTTTATTAAGACTAATACGAATATACTCTACGAGGTCTTTTTAATGGCCTTAGACCTTGAAGAAGTTAAGCGCAAGAGGGAAGAGTTCTGGAACAGTAGCCCAGCCTTTAAGGTCATTTACGAGAGGCTCATTAAACAGGGATACCACATTATTGGGACGATCGGTGCTGTAAAGAGATGTCACTGGACTAAAGAGGCTTTTTTGCGCCATAGGTTCTGCTATAAGTGTTTATGGTACGGCATCGAAAGCCATAGATGTATTCAGATGACACCTGTTGTTGTTTGGTGTTGGAATAGGTGTCTACACTGTTGGAGGATTCAACCTGAGGACATAGGAATGCACTGGGACGACACTAGGCCCCCAATCGTAGATGATCCTCGCGTTATTGTGGACGAGAGCATTCATGCATATAAACAGATAGTTTCAGGCTTCAAGGGAAATCGCAGAGCGGACCAGAATTTGGTCAAAGAAGCTATGGAACCAAAGCATGTAGCTATAAGCTTAGCTGGAGAACCGCTGCTTTACCCAAATTTGGGCGACCTCATTGGAGAGTACCACAAGAGAGGTTTAACCACATTTCTTGTTACTCATGGCACAAGACCTGACATCTTGAAGAACCTTGAAAAAGAGCCGAGCCAATTATACATTAGTATTGAAGCGTGGAGCAAGGACTCGTACGAGTACTTCGATAGGCCAATGGTCCCAAGGGCGTGGGAGCTCTTTCAGGAGACCATAGACTACGTGAGGGGATTTAATTCACCTGTAGTTTTCAGAATTACGCTAGTTAAAGGCTTTAATGATCATAAAGAAGCACTCGATAGCTTTGCTAAGTTTATTGAAAAGGGTAATCCACACTACGTTGAGGTAAAAGCCTACATGCATTTGGGCAGAAGCAAGGGCCGCCTCTCAATAAACAATACACCTACACACCAAGATGTACGTGAATTCGCAAAGAACCTCGCAAGTTTAACTGGCTACTCTCTCTTGGGAGAGTCTATTCCCAGTAGAATAGTTCTAGTAAGTAGGTTAAGTAATCCCATTAGGCATGGAAAAGGGTGTCCCGATGGAGTCACCTGTCCAGAGAAATACGCGCCCGTGATTACGTTAGGCTATGAAGAATCAGAGGACTAGCTTCACAGAATAGCTCTTAACTAAATCGATTTTAGGGCACACTATCAATTACGCAGGAAAAATTCGTCACTCAACCAACCTGTACTCCTTACCTCCATGTAGTATTACCAATGCCTCTTTTCTCATTTCTTCGAGTAGTACTCTGTGGTACTGCGATAACTTGTCTACATCGGCTACCTTTATAGGAAACCTAGACTTAAAATCAGAGTAAAAACCCATATCAACAACAAGTGAGCCAATCCTAAGAAGCCTATTCTCGGCGAGCAATCTGTCAACAACAGCTCCATATTTCGAGACCGCATCATTGTATAGCATAACGGGGTGCTCTAAATTGCGTTTCTCCTGCTTTTTCCCACGAAGTGATTCGATAGCCTTTTCGATGCTCTTAATAGACTCTTCCAAGTCTTTCACGCGTTCTTCCAAGTTTGTTAATTTCTCTATGAGATTTCTCAAAGAGTTTAATACATCCTCTCGACGCTCTTCCTCTGTGCCTTTATCTGCGCGCTCCACTTCATTGCGGCTATTCTCTTTGATCACAAAGAGGTTTGATGGTGTAGTTTTAGGAGATATTTTCTCGACCTCTTCTCGTCTTTCATCCCCTGCCAAGCTCACATTTACACGCTCTAAGTACTCTAGGTATTTTGATCCCCTCTCCGTTAAAATATAGGCATTTCCAGCCCGCTCAACGTAGCCTAGCGATCTAAGCCTGTAAGCTGTTTTTTTAAGCGTATTTACATCAGTATTTAGCATCCTGGTAGCATCTTTAAGCGATACGCCTGGATTTTCGCGCAGGATCTCTAGAAATTTCTGTTGAAGCGTTTTCCTCAAAGCGCTCTCCTTCATTTGAAACTTATTTTTAAGGGCTTTATTTTTTACCTAAATCCATTGGAGGTGAAGTGTGTGAGTGGTTTATTCGACGAGGAAACAGCGAATGAGCTGAGAAAGCTATTTAATAGCTTCAAGAAAAGCCTGAAAGACTCGTTGGTGCTTGATTCTTTAGAGCATCCAGGTATATCAGGGAAGTGTAAGACATGTCCGGAGGCCAAGCAGTTAGCGCTCGAGCTTACTCGGATCACCGAAGGACGGCTAGCTTTTGAGATACTGGACAACAAGAATAGCAGTTTGTACAGACCCAGATATTTACCTGCGTTTATATACGACACTAGAGCAAAAAACGTGCGATTTTACGGCCTCCCTAGCGGACAGGAATTTGCACCATTCATATTTACTCACGAGTATATATCCGAAGGCGTTAAGCTCTCCCGAAATATTGCAGAGGAAATAGAGTCCATAGAGACGCCCCTACATATCAAGGTGTTTGTGACACCCGAATGTCCATATTGTTCTGTAGTTGTCGACTTCCTTAATCAGGTTGGTTTAATTAACAGCAACATATTAGTCGAAACGATTGAGGCGTTTGAAAATCCTATTGAGGCAGACAAATATTTTGTTCAGTACGTTCCCTTCGTTGCTGTTAATAGAATAGAGGAGTACAACACATACGGTGCAAATCCAATTGACTTTATACCTGGATACGTTCCCAACGAAGAAATACTAGAAGTACTTAAAAGAGCAGAGAAGAAGATTAAGAGGATCAATCAGTAGTCACATTTTCAGGTTTTAATTATTAATACCCCGAAAAAGAAAATTTAATAAAGGGATGAAGACAACCCCCTAGCCGAGCGGTGACCGAATCACGGACCGATTGACCCCGCTCTCGCAAACAGCAAGGCATATCTCGTTTTCAACCAGTCTAACTAAAAATTTAGTAAAGCGAGAATAATGGACAAAGTGCGGGAGTTTAGTTGTACTATCTCCCTAAAAAACCCGGAAAAACCTTGCTGGGCATTAATATGCAGGACTGAAATCGGGGATAACCACTTAAAGCCTACATGAGTGAAAACTTATGGGCACTATTGCTTTGGCGAAACAAGAACTATTAAATCAGTTTAAATCCGATAGAAATAATCCTTTTAAACTATTTAATACTAAGTGAAAAACATGCAATAACTAGGGCCAAAAAGGAAATGAATAGAAATTGGAATATTGATTTGAGTAGAAGGATATATGGGATTGAAAACTACGCTCGCGGAGAAATATTGGCAGTTGATAATGAAGGGTACCTTGCTCTGGTACTAAACGGACATAAGATCAGATTAAAGGAAATAATGGATATGCATAATCTAGATGTAGCCTACATTAGGGTGCTTCCGGCGATCAAGAGATCTATGGCAATAACTCATGAAGCATTCAAGTTAGTCTCCAATGCAATGAATTTTCATGGACGTTTTACACCAATATTTCCAATGAAAGTCAACTCCGTTCCTATGGTTATAGAGTCTATTATGAGGTTCGGGGAAGAGTACAACTGGGGCTTTAATGCAGGTTCTATTGGAGAGGTAAGACTCTTACAGGGAATCGCCGTCAAATACTCCCCCAGAACCCTCGTGTACGATGGCGTGGTAACCGACAATGCGATAGAAGAGCTTCTGAAGCTCCATAGAATTGGATGGAGAGTCATAGTTGATATAGAAAGCTTGAGCGAAGCCGAGATTATTTCTAGGTACCCTCAACTTGAAGTAGGTATACGCGTAAAACCATTAGTTAAAATGCACGGTAAGTGGTCAGGTTCAATTGGAGTCGGGGGAAAATTTGGGCTAACAACGAACACTATCGCTAGGTTAAAGGAGGAGTTCAAGTGGATTCTCGACCGGGCAACACTTCTTCACATGCATCCAGGTTCACAAATATATAAATTAAAAGATATCAAGAATTATTTCGACGAAGTAAGAAACGTTTATGATCAACTCAAAAGCGCAGGCTTTGAGAAAATTTCCTCGATTGACCCAGGAGGGGGAATGGGATATCCCTACCTAGATATCCGCGATGGTGATGAGGAATCACCCGATTACACTATAGTAGATTACTACAGAGAGTTGATAAATCAATTTAGGGACATGGAGCATCCTCCCGATATAATTTACGAGGGAGGTAGATTTATAGTGACATCTCACCGAATTGTAGTAGCTAAAGTCATAGATGTTAGGCCTTATTCTGCAGTTCATACCCCAACTTACTCGCAGGAGATTACAAAGGATATAAATAACATCGAAGACGTGAAGAAATTGCTAGATCACTTGGAAGCCTCGCTCAGCAGAATGAGGGCTGAATCTCATGGATTTGATAATGGCAAAAGAGAGTTATACGAAAACCTCGTAGCGATATTGCGAGAAGACCTCTCGACAAAAATAGCAGAGCTCTTAGTAAATGGCAAAACTAATACTGAGGAGCTCCTCGCCGACAAAAGGATACTCAAGGTGCTTACAACTCCTACTAAGCGCTTTATACTGAACATGTCTATATTTGCTGACATACCTGATGCTGTTCTTGTAGATCAATACTTCCAAGTCGTCCCCGTTCAGAGGCTAGATGAACAGCCCAGCGTTTTAGCATCTCTTAGCGACTTAACATGTGACAGCATGGGCGAAATATCGCTATATATCAGCCCAGGAAACACATCGCCTGGAGACTCTCCGCTATTTACAACAATGGACAACAAGCTCATACTATTGCCCGGTGTTAAACTGAAATTGCGCGGTGTTCCGTTGCACTTGCCTACTCGAGGCGAAAATTATTACGTAGCATTCCTAGATACGGGCTCGTACCAAGATATGCTTGCTATGAAACACAACTTAATATATGGCGCACCCGAAATCATAGTTGACTACGTAAACGGAGAGGTATCCATTAAGCTAATTAAGCACGAAGATTTATATCAATCATATCACTTATAGATATTATTTTTTACTCTGAGCAAATCAAGAAGGTTGTCTAGATCTAAAAGTACACCGGGGTATTCAGTCTCTACTACTAGGGTGTCGTACCTATATTTATTGATAACTTCCTTTAATCCAAGTTTCTCCTCCGTTATTGATAGTAGGTCATTGATAACTTTACTTGAAAAAATAACCGGATGACCCCTTCTTCCTCTATAGGCGGCTACAACAATAGAATGTGCGTGTGGGTCCTCGAGGAACTTACCAGCTATGAGCGTGTATATCCCTGGGTGTACCCAGGCAACATCGCCTGGATTAATCATTATACCACAAGGCATGTCAAGCTTTTCCAAGATGTAATTTACCCCCACTTTTATGGAGTAACTCATTCCTTTTCGGTAATCTGGATTGTAGACGACATATGCCTTTATGCCACTACCTTTAATGATTCTCTCTATAGCTTCATGTTGATATCCAGTAACAACTATTATATCCCGCACTGACCTCGAATTAACTATGTTCGAGAGCGTTTGAAGTATAATTGGTTTATCTTGGTAGATATAGAGTAGCTTGTTAGAAGGAAAGCGAGCGCTCTCTCCCGCTGCTAGTACAATACAGTAAATCATTAATGCCCTTTCACCGCCTAAGAAAATGCTAACAATTTTATTTAAACTTAGATGAACTATTAAAAGCTGCGATGATGCTAACTTGGATTAGAACTCTGTATTGTCCTTTATCTAGATATTCATAAGTAACGTTAACAATATTAATACTTCAGAAAGATGTGTCCATTTAATATTGTATTAACTAGAGTTTAAATCAAGTTTTAAAGTTTATTAGTCTTTAATCAATATTATGTCAAGTAGGAACAAGTTTTAGGCGACTCTCATTGCAAACTCAGGATTATTGCGGTATATACGACATAAGGTTCCTTGTCAAGCGCGGGATCATAATAACACCCCCCACTCTAAAGACGCTAGATGCCGTAATTGCTTTAAAGCGTGTAACAGCTGAGGATGTGGCTAAATACACAGGAAGAGCGAGAACGATTGAGTCGAGATACCTTGCTAAGTTGAATAAGCTCGGGATAATAGCTAAGATCAAGGAAGGGCGTAGAATTTATTACCTTGAGCCGCTGTACGCTGTTCAGCAACACTACGACTTATATGGTGAATCAATAGCGCCTGAACAATTAGCACACATGATAAGCTTGCCCGCAGATATAGTAAGAGTGATTTTAACCGCCCTGAAGGCGAAGAAAGCGGGCTAGGGCCGTGCCCTTCGGAGAGGTATTACTATACTAAGCGACTCCCCTTTGTTTGAATTAACTGTAAACTTTAACTCTAAGCTTACGGCAGAGTACCCCGTTCTTTTTAGGCCTTCAGCTAGAGCTTCAATTATTTTGGTCATCAGCAAAGTTCGTGAGTACTCACCAGTGGACATCACGAACTTATCTATTGCTATGAGGGCATCCTCGTCTAATCTAAGGGAGATCATCCTTTTTCTTGGCTTTAGGGGAATTTCAATAATAGTGCCCCTAATGGTGATCCTGTCATCGGCGCCACTGGACATCGGCAACACTTCACCACATAGGGAGTAACGCTTCTTTACTTAAATCTTGGTATAAGGACTCTTATTATGCAAATAATTGATAATGTTAATATGTAACAAAGACTTTTTTCTCATAAGAAATTGCAGATCTCATGAAACTAGTAAAAATTTTTAAATCCCGTTTGTCTTTATCGCAAGAAAATTTGCTGGACAACGTTATTAGGCTTTATTCCCATATACATTGAGATGGGTTTTATTCGTTATGGATAGTTCATTTAGGATGAGCCTTGTAAATATTATTGATTACATCTCCAAGCAGTCAAAAATATTGATGATTAACAATAACGCATATCTAATAAAAAACTATGCATCTGAGCTTGGTATTTTAAAGTGGTTTATGGTCGTGTTACCTAATTTCGCCATTAGGAAGTACCCCCTTAGACCAGAGCCAATTGAGAGATTGAAACGAGAGGTTTCGTTCATGCGAAAAGCAGATAGCTGTTTTAACAGGCCAGAGATCTTATTAGTTGATTATGCAAGACTCACATTAGTTAGAGAGTTTATTAAAGGAGAGTTGTACAGCTATCAAGCCCCATCTAAAATTCATTATGAAATAGGCTATGGACTAGGAAAATGCCATGAGTCAGGCTGGGCCTTAGGGGACTCTAAGATCACAAATTTCATCTATAGGGATGAAAAAATATATGCCATTGACGCAGAGCAGGCAATAAACGAGTATAACTCAGATTATGCTGCATGGGATCTTTTAGTATTGATATCAACAATTTACATTGATGGTTATGGAAGGGCGCTGTGGACAGAGACCCTTGAATCAAAGGCAATTGATAGTATCTTAGAAGGGTATTTAACGGGAAATGAAAAGGGCCCCGAAGTTATAAGCACGTTGAAATCGGGCGAATTCAAGTTGCTTATCCATCTCTTAGTGCCATTTCCATTTAATCTAATATTGACTAAGAAAATAGAGAGCTACTAATACTTATAAACGAAAGCTCTATGTGAATTATTCGGGGTAAACACCTTACGTATATCTTAGGTTTAATTATTTTATGCAGTTGATAAACATGGTAAGATTGCTTGTACTAGGCGATACCCACATACCGGATAGAGCCCCCAAAATACCCAGGAGACTAGAAGATATAATATCTCTGCGCAAGCCGTGGGAAGTAGTCATTTTCACTGGAGACCTAACTAGTAGGGATATCTTAGCCTGGCTTCAGGAACTAAGCGATAGAGTCTACGTAGTGCGAGGAAATATGGACTACCTCCCCCTACCTAAAACCCAAGCATTTGAGGTCGAAGGCATTAAATTCGGCATCCACCACGGCGACGGTATATTTCCAAGGGGGGATCCTACGAAGCTTACACAGGTGGCTAAATCCCTTGACGTAGAAATTTTAATCTCCGGACACACGCACTCAGACTTCGTTAAGCTGAGCTCAACAGGGCATGAACTTCTGTTAAATCCAGGATCATTAACTGGCGTTTGGGGAGGAGGTGGTGGAAGTTTTGTTCCCTCTTTTATAACCCTAGAAGTAGCGAATAATATGATAAACATAAAAACGTACAAGCTTCAAAAAGAAAACTTCGTAGAAACCTCCCTGAGGGCACTTCGAGCCGAGCGTAAATGGATTTTAGAAAAATAAAACCCCATCCAATAGTCAACTAAAAGTTTGCTGAGCTATTTCCCATTAAATTACTTTAGTAAAATTAGAGCCAAAGATTTGACAAATTACTTTGAACTCAATTCCACATTAATTCGCATGTTCTTACTTGAGCGCACAAACCAAATATTTAACCTTTAATTTGTTTTCAATCTTTAAATAATTTGGAGGTTATAATGCCATCAAATAGAGCGAGAGGCTTCTCGCACGAAAGAGATCTTGTCAGGAAAATCTGGGATCAAGGATTGGCCGTTATAAGGGCCCCCGCCAGTGGGAGCAAGGCTAAGAAAACAATGTACCCTGATATAGTTGCTATTTATAAAGGAAAAGTAGTAGTGATCGAGGCCAAAACTATTAAAAGAGCTAAAACTATTTACTTGGAGCCCTATCAAGTAGAAAAACTCCTAGAGTTCGCAAAAAGGGCCTCGGGCGAATCATATATAGCAGTGAAAGTTGTTGGTACAGGAGAATGGATATTTGTTTCAGCTTCAAAAGTAGAAAGAACCCACGGTGGCAAGTACAGGCTACCCAAGGAACTTCTTAGGGAAGGCATTAAGTTTGATGCATTTATGTCAATAATCAAGGGGGTTAGAAAGTTGTCAGAGTACACTGATACTTAACTAGGGAGTTTAACTCTTTAGGATAATTCTCAGCTGAGCTCCCTGCTTCTCGCAAATTCTCCTAAAACGGCTTATCCTCTTCCTATAGGTCCTAAGCTGATCTTTGCTCATCTCTAGCAATATTCCATCTCCGTTTGATCTCACGGATATGCCGGGTAAAGAGGACTGCATCTTCTCTACGAGGTCCTGCCACTTAGGGCGACTTTCGCGTATTTTTCGTACTGGTATGACTGCAGTTTGTTCACCGAAAGTGTAGATCTCATACTCTAGTTCTCCTGTGAGGTAGTCCCTCACTTCCACCACGGGCCTCGAGAGATCTGCTTCCTTGAGCCCTGTTGGTAGCTTAACGGTCATCTTTATCTCGTATACTTTCTCAACCCTGCCATTCTTAATGAATACAACGGTATCTATTATTGATGGTATCATCCCCAAATCTACGCGCCCAATAAATCTCTGGATGGCGTCTATAGGTGAAGTGGCGTGGATTACCCCTATCATTCCTATACCGGCAAGCCTTAGATCGGCGTATAACTTAAAGTCTTCATCTGTTCTCATTTCATCAAATACGGTGTAATCAGGTCTTGAGAGCAAAAGTATGTCGTGGAGCTCTCCTATTGTAGCGTAATGTTTGCTGTATTGCGTTATTTCATCTGGCAGTATCATGTCTCTTGGGGACTCAACAGTCTTGACAACTTTTCCCATTTTTGAATAATACTCTGCTAGTGCTTGAGCAAAAGTGGTCTTACCCATTCCAGGGGCACCTGCAATCAGTATACCCTCTGCTCGTTCATTAAATCTCTTGACAAGTTCAGAGGGTAGCTCGTAATCTTCCAGTTTAAGTCTCCTTACGGGTCTCACTATGGTGATTTCCCATCCATCACTTAATGGAGGCCTAGTCACCACGATCCTATATAGGCTAAGTTGAATTATTGTTGAGCCCTCACGATCAATCTCAACGAACGAATCTCTTCTCCTCCTTGCTTCTTCAATTATTTCATTTGCAAACCTCTCAACGACGCTTCGTGTGAGCACTTCGTTGCCCAATTTTATATATTTCCAATCGCCCGGTTTGCCAACCTTTGCGACAGGAAAAGTTCCCTCCTTTAAGTGGACGCTCATTGTGGCGTTGTCAAAGAATTTTTCGAAGGTCAAGGTTTCTGTCTCTTTTTTCTCGACTAGTAGAACCTGTATCCCCATGGTTTTGCTGACATGGTATTGAACAGCGTCTCCAGTTATTACTATTCCGCCACTACTTATAGCTACATCCCGCACTGCATTATTTATTTCATTAATTAGCGTTTCCTCGGGTTCATTGAGGGAAACTCGTAGCTTGTCTCCAACAAATTCTAGGGTAATTAAATTTTCCTCTGCAAGAGATCTCAGTTCGTTAAGTTCCTCCAATCCCGCATACCCGAGCACCCGTCCCTTAGAGGCCAGCGATTCCAAGAAGAGAACTATTCCCTTGTAGATTACCACTCTCCCGCGTATTGTCCCTCCTTTAATTAGCCTACTTACAGCTCCCTGTATAATTGCAACAAAGTCTGGTACGTAAACAGTTTCTCCTGCAATCTTCACATTTTAGCACCGCCTGTTCATGGAAAATTAGTTCGTTGATATTCCTTAATTAATTTTGCTCTAATGTAAGGGCTATGTTTTCGTACTTGAAGACTATTAAGCTATGGGAGAAGTAAAAATATCAGCTGAGTTTTTATTAATCTAAAAAGCCCTGCTTAACTTTAATAATTTACTTTCTTGAGACTCTTCTCCATTTTTCAAGTTTCTCGAGCATTATTTTTCTTTCGGTGCTTGCGACGAGCCTCCTCGTTGATATTACTGCATCTGGGTTCACGCTTATACTGTCAATGCCTTCTCGAACTAAGAACTCGACGATCTCTGGGTAAACGCTGGGAGCTTGACCGCATATGCTGACAGTAGCACCTCTTTTGTGAGCCCCCCTGATTATCATTTTAATGGCGGCGAGCACAGCTGGATCTCTCTCATCAAAATAGCCCATTTCAGCTAGAATGTTGCTGTCTCTATCCGCTCCAATAACCAACTGAGTCAGGTCGTTGCTCCCAATACTGAAGCCGTCTACGAGCTTAGCGAACTCTTCGGCGAGGAGCGCAACGCTTGGCACCTCGGCCATTATCCAAATTTTGAAGTCCCTACTTCTTCGCAATCCCTCTTCGGCCATAATTTTGAGAGCACTCTCCACTTCCCAGGTTGTTCTAACAAAAGGCAGCATTACCCATACATTACTGAGCCCAAACTCCTCTCTAGCTTTCTTTATAGCCTTCAGTTCGAGCCTAAAGCCAGGCTCATAATTTGGGTGTATATACCTTGAAACCCCCCTCCAACCGATCATGGGATTTCTTTCATCAGGCTCGAACTCCTCTCCCCCTCTAAGCCCTCTGAACTCGTTAGTCCTAAAGTCGCTAAACCGAACAATTATTGGTCTGGGGTATATTGCTTGAGCGACCTTTGCAACGCCCTCTGCCAATCTGTTTATGAAGAAATCCTGTTCGCCCCTTTTTATTAGATACATTGGGTGGTATCCAATCCAGTCAGTAAATATGAACTCGATTCTCATGAGCCCAATACCATCAAATGGTAGATTTTTATATTTGTCGATAGCCTCTGGTTCGCCGAGGTTCATATATATTTTTGTGGCCGTTACTGGGTATAAAGACCACAATTGCTCCGGGGCAACTCCAACAGATATAGTAGCACCGGCTGATGAAATTGGCTGCATAGATTTGGGCTTTATAAGGTCCTCTACCACCCCCTCATAAATAATGCCCCGTCCCCCATCAACAGTGATTTCTGTACCAGGTTGAATGGATTTAGTTGCATTTCCTGTACCAACAACACATGGTATACCCAGTTCCCTACTTACAATAGCTGCATGGCTTGTCATGCCGCCTTCGTCCGTTACAATAGCTGCAGCTTTCTTCATTAATGGTACCCAGTCAGGGTCGGTCATCTTCGTAATTAATATGTCCCCAAGTTCAAACTCCTGAGCCTCTTTGCTCTTGGGGTTTAAAATAACCCTCGCCACACCGGCTACAACGCCAGGGCTTGCAGGCAATCCTTTAGAGATTACTCTAGCTTCGGAAAGTGCAACAGTTTTCTTGCCTATAGTAACTGCTATTTCGCCTGACTTTCTCTCTACTTCCTTTGCCTTTTTAACACTCCATACAGTCTCGGGTCTAGCCTGCACAATAAATATATTATGCGGATATGATAGATCTAGGTCAACTGCCCACTCTATGTCCATATGCCTTCTATAATGTCTGTAAATTAGTTCTCCAAGCTCTGCAAGTTTCTTTACTTCCTCATCGGATAATGCAGGTTTATCGGGCCTAGCGATGTCTGCTAGAGGATGCTTTACCGGAATACCTTCTTCGTTAATCCAGCCTCTGTTCTCGTCCCATTTAAGGTAAATATTCTTATTAAGCGCGAAATCAAAAGTGATCATATAAGTTTTTCTATTTATTTTCCTCTCCAGCACATTCATGGTAGATCTATCCACGACATACTCATCGGGAGTAACTTTGCCTCCAACTACCGATTCGCCAAGACCCCAGCTACCCTCAATGACAATTAAATTCTCATCCCCTGTAACGGGGTGGAGGGTGAACATTACTCCAGATGCCCTACTGTTGACCATTTTCTGCACAGTTACGCTCATATAGGTTCTCTCGTGTGGAATGCCGTGAGCAGTCCTATAAAAGGTAGCTCTTGCTGTAAATAAACTTGCCCAGCACTTTTTAACGTGTAATATTACGTTTTCGACGCCGGACACATTGAGATAAGTTTCTTGTTGGCCGGCAAAACTCGCCTCCGGTAGATCCTCAGCCGTCGCGCTGCTCCTTACTGCTACGCGTAATCTATCTAGTTCGATATCGAGTTTCTCGGCTAATTCTCGGCAATATTTTATTATTTCATTCGAGATCTCGTCCGGTATCTTCTCAGATAGGATCATTTCTCGAATTTTATGCGTAGTCTCCTCTAATTGCTTGGTATTATTTACATCAAGTTCTCTCAACATTTCATGTATTTTCGAACTCAGCCCCGTTTTCTCGAGAAAGTACTTAAAAGCGTAAGCCGTTACGGCAAAGCCAGGTGGCACTGGAATTCCTGCTGCAATCATTTCGCCTAGGTTTGCGTTCTTGCCCCCAACAATTAATGAATCCTCTTTTCTCACTTCGTCGAGCCATAAAACAAACTTCGATTCTCTATTTAACGTAATAACTGTTCACCTTTAACATTTCCAGTAGAGAAGAATTGTCACTATCTAATTTTAATATCGAATCCTCTTAAAAACTTAAAGAGTCCATCTTTTTGATCGTCCCTTTGCCACTTTCCCCTGCTTCATTCTGTAGTGTCCGAACCCACTACGGATCGCTACGTAGTAGTACCACGCTCTCCTCTTTAATGATGAGACATTCTCCCCTCTTAGAACCTGTTTTATCAAACCTTCCTTAGATATATAAGTCTTACTGCCTTTATCGTTGGTTTCAATGAGTGACGCTAATATAGTTGCGTGAACTTTCGACTCCTCAATCGCCCTAGAATATAATATTGGGACTGCCTCCTCGAGGAACTTTGTGGTGTGAACGGCACTGGTGAATTGTGGTGATCTCAATATATGCTTCAGTAGTGGAATATTAGTTACTATATTATTTCCGTGTATTATAAATTCATTAAGAGCCCGCTCTAGTCTATAGAGGGCGACGTTCCTATCTGTGCCCCACGCTATAACCTTGGCAATTAGAGGATCATACCTATCGCTTATACGTGATCCCTCCATTATTCCAGAGTCGACGCGAATGCCTAGTCCATGGGGTTCCTTATACTTGTTTATCCTACCATGGGAAGGCTCCTGATTATATGGGTTCTCAGCATATATTCTAGCTTCAATACAATGCCCTCGTATCAATACATCTCTCTGTTTCAAGTCAAGGGAGGAATGTAAAGCGACTTCTACCTGTTTCTTAACAATATCTATGCCTGTGATCATCTCTGTGACGGGATGTTCCACTTGAAGCCTTGAGTTTATCTCGGTTAGGTAGAAGCCCCCGCTTTTAATATCAAAAATGAATTCAACCGTCCCAGCGTTATTGTATTTGAGTCCAGAAGATAACCTCAGAGCGTATTCGCATAGTTTGTTTCTAGTTGAACCTGTAATAGAGGGGCTTGGCGCCTCCTCTACAACCTTTTGGTATCGTCTTTGAAGGCTACAGTCACGCTCATAAAGATGTACAATATTGTCCCCATCGCCAAGTACCTGCACCTCTATGTGCTTAGCGTGCTCAACGTATGGTTCAACAAACAATCTTGAATCTTTAAAGCAACCCTCAGCCTCTCTTCTAGCTAGCTCAAAAGCACTTTCGACTTCTTCCTGACCCCTTATTAGCCGTATCCCTCTTCCCCCTCCTCCCCTTGCAGCCTTCACTATGAGAGGGTACCCGTGAATTTTCCCAAAATCTAAAATATCTTGGGGAGCATCCACCTTAATCCACGGTAAAACAGGTACCTCGAATCTCTCAGCATAAGTCTTCAATGCTATTTTGTCGCTGGTTAATGCTATTATATCCGGTGATGGCCCTACGAATTTAAACCCCGATTTAGTTACCTCTCGAGCAAACTCGGCACTCTCGCTCAGGAAGCCATAGCCTGGGTGTATAGCCTCAGCACCCAAGTCAACTGCGGCATTAAGTATTTCCTTTATATCCATGTAGCTTGATATCTCAACATCTTCTGCAAGGAACTTTCTATGATAAGAATCAGCGTCATCATGCGTATAAACCCCCACAGGTATATAACTGTTCTCTATGAGCGTTTTCGCTATCCTTACAGCTATTTCTCCTCTGTTGGCTATTAGTATTCGTGAAGGCATTTAATCCTCCTTTTAAAACAGCACAATATACCTTTCTATTAACTTAAGGATTAATTAGAATAAAAAGCCTTAAAAGCGTAACCCATCTACGCTCTTTCAGAGCTTAAATCTTCAAGCCTCTTAATAAGCTCTATGTACACCTCAATTGCTTTTTCAAGGTGATCTATTTCTATGTACTCATCAGCTTTATGAGCTACTTCGCCATTACCTGGACCATAAGCTACAGCAGGTATACCTGCATTTGTGTAGTATTTTAAGTCCAGCCCGCCGTTGCAGATAGTACTCGAGGCTTCGGCACCTGTCACGGCCTTGACGACATCTCGCAGGGTAGAAACTATTGGTGAACTCTCTGGCGTGTACGCTGGATTTGATTTGTTGAGCACCTCGATTTCGCTTTGTATTCCCGTATCCTTTTTAATTTCTTCATCAAGCATAATGATTTCACTAAGCACCTCTTCAGCGCTCTCTTCAACTATAAGTCTTCTATCAACACTAAAGCCGCTTATTCCAGGGACAATGTTCACAGCGCCAGCAGATAGTAGTAGACCCCCCACACTTAAAGATGGCTTTGATGCACGTGGATCCTCGTATACTAGCTTACTTGCTTTATTATTGAGGTATTTCTCGTATTTATCTAGGAAAATGCTCGCGTAGGTAAGCATTTTCTTAAATGCGTTGTCCCCTACCCAAGGAGAGGAGCCATGTGCCTGCTTGCCAAGTATTTTTATCATTAACCACAGGGTACCTCGATGACCTATGTAAATGTTGTTTATTCCCGATGGCTCTCCTATTACAGCCCAGTCTGGCCGACTGCCTAACTCTTTTATTAAATACCCAGTTCCTGTTATTCCTCCAATCTCCTCGTCTGGAACTAGGGCCGCCTCTACGATCAAACTTGGCTCCTTCACTTGGGCAAAGTATACTAGCGACGCCAGAATAGCAGCTATTCCGCCCTTCATGTCGCTTGTTCCTCTGCCGTATAGCCTTCCCCCTTTAATAACTGGACTAAAAGGGTCAGAGCTCCACCCATCTCCTGGCGGCACTACATCGTAATGTCCGTTATATTGTAGGACTTTATCGCCGTAGCCTACGCGCGCAAGTAGTATATACCTAGGTTTCTGCGGGTTAAACCGAGCGGGGACAAATTTCTCTACGTACTCGCTAGGAACTCTATGTACAGTTGTGTGAATACCGTAGTTAGAGAGAACCTCTCTATAGTACTCTACAATTACCTCTGAATCCTCGCCATATATTGTTTTGTATTTTAAACTATTAGAGAGCACTTCCAATGCAAAGTTAAGAAGCTCACGGGATCTCAAGTACACGCACCTGTAAATAAAATGGAATTTGAAAAAATGTATTGAGGCCTAAATCACTCTGCCTTTTCAACCAAAATTATTTGAATAGGACACGCGTTTGCAGCGTCTTGTACGCACGTGGATAGTTCTTCGGGCACTAGACCCACAGCAACATTCCCGCCTTCTCTGTACTTCGGAGTAATCTGAGATCTATTGTCATCGGGGTTCATTTCAAATACTTCTGGGCATATTGATACACATACCATATCTGAGATGCAGTTGTCCCTCGGATCTATTTTGACTTTGTACTTAGCCATTTTTACACCGAGCTAAATAATATGAAGGTCGGTATAAAAATTTTCAGCTCGATAATGTAGAGCGTGCTCGAATACCCATTTCACGGAGAGCTATTGCGGTTGCCTGCGCTGCTAAAAAAATCAAGGGGTTCGCACAGCTTATCGGTAAGGAAAGTTTTACACTTAAATTATTACTCAGTTAACATATTCCTCTCTGATGGGACTTGCTATGGACCTGCTTATGGTCGTGTTGGTATCCGGTCTCATTGCTTCGCTGTTAAAAATAGCCGGTGGTGTATTATACGGCAGTAATACGCTGTTTGTAGACGCTACAACTAGCTTCGCTAATATAATATCTCTTTTTACAACGTTAGCTTTTAATAGGGTAACCGTTATACCCCCAGACAGCGATCACCACTTCGGACATGAACGATATGAGTACGCTGGCATCCTTTCAACTCTAATTGTATACAGCTTCGTTGCCGGAGTAGCACTATCAAGGCTCTACTTTGTAAAGGAATACATAGTCCTTCCAGAGGCCACTTTATATGCAATTCTTGCAATGGCTATTTACTCAATAGCTATAGTAATTTCAATGCGGCTCTCGCAAAGTCTGAGGACGTACGGCCTCTTCACAATGAGCGAGTTGATAGAGGGTACCGTAAGCATATTTGCAAGCCTAGGTGGAGCATATCTACACTACTTGATAGATTACGGCGGGGGAGTTTTATTGACAACGTATGTGATTTACGAGATTATAAAAGTGAGTAGGGACTTCGTAAATGTCCTGGTGGACATTGCACCATCCAGCACAGAATTTCAGAAAGTACTAGAGGCATTCAGGGAGAGCGGAGTTAGCGTTGAGAGACTAAGGTTGAGGGTGATCTCAAGAGGAAAGATTCACGGAGATGCATTAATAAGGCTCGAGGGAGCGTCAGAGGACAAACTTGAGAGAGTGAGGAAAATGCTGGAGTTAATGGGAGTAGACATATGCATAGAAACCCAGAGATCTAATGAGTGAACGACTACTTTTGTACTCCGGCCCTCTATACTAAAAATAGCGTCCCGTTGAAATGGGCCGTTAAGTGAACAGCGCTAGAGGAGTCGTCTTTAAGTTATCAAAGACTGGAACAGCTTCTACTCGAGCTGTAAAGCGTTTAAACTCAATGACCTATGTTGTTGTTGATTATGAAAATTTGAACTAAGGAGCGACAACGAAGCTACTCAATGTATAGTGCTGGCTTTAGAGGCATGGCGCGTTCTGCTTTTGGTATGTTTTTAGCTCTGGCCTCGTCTTCCCATAGAACTATTATTTCTTCTGCGTTGATGAGCTTAGACTTGATGTAGCTTATGGCTTCTCTATATACGCTAAATTCATTTTTACTCTTAATTTTTATAATTTTCTCAAGCAGCGCTTTATCCAACCTCTTAAATATGTTATAGGCGTCTATTATCTCAGCTTCCCGTCCACGTAGCCCGTATTCCACTCTCATACCGTCAATAACGTTCTTGAGCGGAACGTCGTTCATTACATACTTAGCGATCTCTTTTTTCCACTCAGGCGCTACAATGATGTAGAGCCTTGTAGGCTTTCTTTTAACTAGCCCAAGCAATTCTCTTGCATCTGAAATGAGTAGGTCTAGGTTGTCAACAAGAGTTATTATCTCCTCGTTCACTTCTTTGGGTTGAGGCCATTTGGCGAGCGAAGCGAGGCTTGCCTTTTCAAGCCAGCTGTTTATTTCTTCTGCTAGGTGGGGGATTAAGGGACTTAGGAGGATAGTCCAGTCTGCTAGGATTTTTTTAGTTCCACACACAAATTCCTCGCCTACCATACTTCTGTACTTATCTATAAGTGATAATATATCGAAGAAAGCTATTTGTGCATAATCTCTCACCTCTAGGTTCTCAATGGCCTCCGTGGCCTTAATTAAAGCCTCATTGAACTTGTTTATGAACCACGCACTGAATACGTCTTCTCTCTCCTCGCTACAGATAGCGTTTATAGAGCTCTTAGCTATATTGGTGAACCGGGCTAGACTGTCGACGACTTTGTTAACCTCTGTTTCACGCCAATCTAGGACGCTGTCTAAATTAGCTGCCCATGATATGTAAAGCCTAAATAGGTCGGCAGAGTAGACTGTAACAATATGCCTAAGTGGAATAACGTTGCCCTTACTCTTAGACATCTTCGATCCTTCTCTAATAACGGCTTCATTGAGTGAAATTAACTTCGGAGTATAAGCTTCTGGAAATATTGCTAAGTGGTGCAATATGTAGAACGTTAAATGGTTAGTTATGTGAGGTATAGCTGTATGCCTGTGATCTACAGGGTACCAGTATGCAAACTCTTTCCTCATTTTCTCGAGGAGCTCCAATGGGATACGACTTTTAGTGGATACTTCGTTGATATCCCCTTCTCCTAGGAATACATAATTAAATACCTCGGGCACTAAAGACTCTTCACTTATCTTGTTTTCTCTAATTATGTGCGCTATTGTGTAAAACGCCATGTATATAGTGGAGTCGCTTAAGCTCTCTACTATCCAATCAGGGCTCCAAGGAAGCCTTGTACCTATTCCTCTTTTTCTAGCGCATGGCCTTTTATCAAGCCAGTCAACAGTATCCGTGAATAGCTTCTTGTACTTGGCTGGGATTACTCTTATTTCGTCGCTGTTCAACGCTTTTTTAGCTCTTTCTTTTAGCCAGTCCAGGTTGTAATTAATGAACCACTGTCCCCTAATCTTAGCAACTATGATTTCTCCTCCCGAGCGACACCAGGCCTTTCTACTCAGCTCATAGAAAGGAAATGCGTGAGCGTTTGAGTAAAGCATCGCTTTAAACTTCTCTCGTGCCTCCCTAACGTTAAGGCCTCTGAATTCGGGGTGTTCTACTATCATTACGCCGTTGTAAAATTGTTCACGGTACACTTCGCTTGAAATTTCCTCTAGCCTGGGATCTCTCTGGGACTCTATTTTCAACTTTTCAATGACTACTTTGGCGTGATGATCTTCAATGCCGGGGACGCTAATTATTTTCTTTGGTTCAATCCCCGCTAGAATATCTGGATCCAAGCCGTGCTCCCTTAGGACATCTGGACTACTCTTAAGCTCAAGGAGCGCAATGTAATCGTAAGGGGCATCGCTTGGTTCGGAGTAGACTACTCCAGTGGCGTTATCTGGATCTACGAACCATGCCGGCAATATGGGTACTTTTATACCCAGAGGGGATTCAACCCACTTACCCAGCAGTTCCTTTCCCTTTATATGTGAAATGACTTTAATTTTTTCATCTGGATGTTGATGAGCGAACTTCACCAGCGCCCTCTCACTCAGGATGTATTTTTCGTCGTTATACTCGCAAAAGACGTAGTTGACATCGGGGTGAACCCAAACGTTAGTCACTCCAAAGAGCGTCTCGGGGCGGAGAGTAGCTGCAAGTAAATACACTTTCTCTGCATCTATTAACTTGAACTTAACAGCAGTGTACTCAATTATCTCTACCGGATTTACATCGGCATCCTGGATATCATCCTCTCCCTCAGGCTGCGCATGAAGTAAACAATAGGTAACAATGTAGTCACCTCTCGTTATGAGACCTTTCTCAAGCAGACGATAGAATTGCCATGTAACGAATTTATTGTAGGTTAGCTCGCCTGTATGAAATCTTCTACGCCAATCTATGCTATAGCCCAGCTCCTCGAAATCTTTTTGAATTCTGTCTGCAAAGAACGTTGCAAGGTTTAGTGGATCTCTAAAGGACTCAAGGACTTTATCTACGTCTTCACCTTCTCCCAAATACATCTTAATGTAGTCTCTGTACATTGATACTATTCTGCTGTCTCCCCTACTAATCATTTCAGAAAAGGCGATTATGGGCGTCCCTGTTATGTGAAAAGCCATGGGGAAGAGTACATTGAATCCGCGCAATCTCTTATACCTTGCAATGACATCACCTATAGTGTATGTCCTGCCGTGTCCTATGTGCAATGGCCCATTAGCGTAGGGATAAGGAACTGTTATAAAGTACTTAGGCGAGTTTTCTAACACATAGGATTGAAACGTTTTATTCTCTCTCCACACAGTCTGCCATTTCTTCTCAACATCTCTCAGCCACTCAAGAAAATCAAGCTTTTTCTGGGACACTTAGCCCACCGATTACTATGATTATAATACTTTAATCTTATAGACATCTCTATTTCTTAAAGCGATTAAAAAACGTTGTGCCAAAAGCGAAATTACAGCGACTGAGACCAGTTCTGTCATGTCTAAGAGAGAATTTGATTAATTAGCGGCAAGTAATAAAAAAGAGAAAAGGGGAACTTTTGATCGAAGTCTCAATTATTTTACCTACTTATAACGAAAGAGAGAATATAGCTAGACTAGTTGAGTCAATAAACAGGCATATGAATAGCAGTAAATTCGAGATAATAGTAGTGGATGATAACAGCCCGGATGGAACTGCAGATATTGCAGTGGAGCTATCTAGGCTGTACCCAGTCAAAGTAATTAAAAGATCGGGCAAACTGGGTTTAACCTCGGCAATCCACGAAGGCATTTCTACTGCAAGAGGCAAAATTGTCGTAGTTATGGATGCTGACTTACAGCACCCCCCGCACCTAATCCCAAAACTGACCTCTAGAGTGGGCGAATGCGATATCGTTATAGCCTCGAGGTACATCAGTGGGGGGAGGGTAGAGGGGCTGAGCCCCTGGAGAAAAGCAGTATCTCTAGCTGCTGTTTTCTTGGCAAGGCTCTTAATACCTAAATGCAGAAAGATAAAGGACCCCGTTAGCGGCTTCTTTGCAGCTCGGAGGGACATCCTGTTGTTGTGGAGTCCTATTGTCCCTCGCGGCTATAAGGCACTCGTTGAAATATTGAGCCTCCTTAAAACCAGTAATATATGTGAGGAGCCTTACGTTTTCGCGGCGAGAAAAACAGGCAGTTCTAAGCTGAGCTTTAGAGTTGTGCTTGCGTATGTTGAAACACTCTTGAAGCTAGGTTTAACTAGCTTATAAGGTATTCTCTTATGGCTGTTTTTACTGTAAATTTAAATGCACTTGCTTTACAACTATAAACTCTTTAATACCATTCGCTTAAGCTATATATGTAGACATAAAATGCTCGGATTGCCTGAATAGATACATATAAGGAGATTTCGCATGTATGACTGGAGATTTGAAGGAAATTACGATCCACATAAGGTAGAGAGATCTGTTATCGAGTTTTGGGAAGCGAATAAGGTATATCAACTTGTGAAGGACAAAGTCAATAAGAACACTAAGTTATTTAACTTTGTTGATGGTCCTCCATACCCATCTGGGGATATTCCTCACTTAGGTACGGCATGGAATAAATCTCTCAAGGACGCCGTTTTAAGGTATCGGCGAATGAAGGGTTTTAAAGTAAATGACCGGCCTGGATACGACTGTCACGGCTTACCAATAGAGGTTAAGGTAGAACAAAAGTTAGGCGTTGGATCAAAGAAGGAGATTGAAGGCAGGATTGGCGTAGACAATTTTGTAGCGGAATGCAAGAAATTTGCTTTACACAATCTGAGAGCCATGACAAAGTGGTTTAAAGAACTTGGAGTATTCATGGACTGGGAGAACCCGTACCTCACTTTAACTGATGAGTACATAGAAGCAGCGTGGTGGCTTATAAAGCAGGCTGAAAATAAGGGCTTGCTCGCTTCAGAACACAGGGTAGTGTACTGGTGCCCAAGGTGTTCAACTACACTTGCTGAGTACGAGGTGGAGTATAGGGAATTAGAGGATCCGAGCATATACGTAAAATTTCCCGTTAGTGGAGAAGATGGAGTTTATCTATTGATCTGGACTACTACCCCGTGGACGCTTCCTGCTAATGTCTTTGTAATGGCGCACCCAGACGAGATCTATGTTAAGGTAAGAGTTGGAAACGAGACACTCGTTCTTGCCGAGAAAAGACTACGGGAAGTAATGAAGGAGTGCGACATTGTTAACTACGACGTTATTGAAAAGTTGCCAGGAAAGGAACTAGCTAAATACGCATACGAGCACCCCCTCAGAGATATAGTCCCGCTCCAAAATAAGGTAAGCAGATATCACAGAGTTATTCTCTCGCCCGAGTACGTTTCTATGCACGAGGGAACGGGGCTGGTACACGCAGCGCCTGGACACGGCTTTGAAGACTACGATGCGGCTAAGAAGCACGGCTTACAAAATCTCGTGTTATGTCCCGTCGATGAAGAGGGCAGGTTCACTAGCGATGCAGGGGTTTTTGCTGGCATCAATGTAAGGGAAGCAAATGAGGCTATAATTAATGCTCTTCGCGAAAGAAAAGCACTAATATATAGTGGAAGAATTGCCCACAGGTACCCTATTTGTTGGAGATGTAAAACTCCCGTTATATTGAGAGCGGCGAGGCAGTGGGTAATTAAAGTCACAAGGTTAAAGGAGGAGATTAAGAGCGAGGCTTCTAGTGTCAACTGGATTCCGTCATGGGCTTTAACTCGACTTATGAATATGCTCGAAAATTTACAGGACTGGGTTGTATCTAGGCAAAGGTACTGGGGAACGCCCCTCCCAATATGGATGTGCGGAAATGAACATATGGTTGTAATAGGGAGCCTCAAGGAATTGCTGAGTTACACAAATGAGAAGCCGCTTGAGCTACACAAACCATGGGTTGATAACATAACGTTTAAGTGTCCACACTGCGGCTTAGAGATGAAGAGGGTACCAGATGTTGTAGATGTTTGGCTAGATAGCGGCGTATCATTCTATGCATCTATAGGTCATCCTCACAGGCTAAAAAAGGAAGAAATAATAGCAGACTTCGTTGTTGAGGGACACGACCAGATTCGCGGATGGTTTTTCTCGTTGCTAAGGTCTGGAGTTATAGGATTTGACAGTGCACCATATAGAACAGTTCTTGTTCATGGCTTTATGCTTGATGAACAAGGTAGAGAGATGCACAAAAGCCTTGGAAACTATGTTGGAGTGGACGAAGCTATAGAGAGAGTAGGTAGAGATCCTCTGAGGTTGTGGCTGTTAAGTAACACAATTTGGGAGGACACAAAATTCTCGTGGCGAGAGCTAGATGAGGCTAAAAGAGATCTCTCTATATTGTGGAACATTGTACTATTTGCTAAAACGTACATGGATATTGACAAATACGACCCGTCAATTAACCCCATTTCAAAATACATAGGAGCATTAAAACAAGAAGATATGTGGATACTTAGTAGAATAAATTCTCTGATATCTGAGCTAGATAAGCTCATGAATAATTACGAGGTTGCAACGGCAGTTAGACGCATAAGGGAATTTATAGTCGAGGACCTTAGTCACTGGTATGTTAGGCTCATTAGGCCAAGGGTATGGATTGATGAGAACACCGTAGATAAGATATCTGCTTACGCCGTTCTATTCTACGTCATTGATCGGCTAATAAGATTGCTAGCTCCAATAAATCCATTTATTTCGGAGTACATATATCAGGTTCTGTTAAAAAGGGCGTACGATCTTCCTAGCGTTCACCTGTTGAGTTATCCCGAGCCAGATGTAAAATTCTTAAATAGCCAAATCGAAGAATCCATGGAGATAATACGCGAAGTTTATAGCTCAGCTTCCAGTGCGCGTATGCACGCTGGTTTGAAGCTACGTCAACCTATTAGAAAAATCATTGTGTACACAGATAACGTTAAAGTAAGAAAATCTGTCGAGCTCCTTGAGGATACAGTTAAATTCCTATGTAACGCCAAAATAATAGAGGTCGCTGAAGCTAAACAGATTAGAGAAATTACCAGATACAGAGTAAAACCCCAATTTAGACTCTTAGGTCCGAAGTACAGGGATTTACTTAAGCAGATAACTGAATACCTTGAGCTGAATAGCGAGGCCGTAGTTAGGGATATATTGGAAGGAGGCGTTCATAGAACTGCGATAGCAGGCGTAGAGATCGAGCTAAGGGGGGAGGACGTGGAGATATACCCATACTACGTCGAAGGATATATTGTAGAGGACTTTAAATACGGCGCTGTAGCATTAGATACGAGGCTTACCGCTGAAGAATTAGCAGAAGGACTTGCTAGAGATGTAATAAGGCGAGTCCAGGTAATGAGGAAGAAGCTTGATTTGGAGCTCACGGCTAGGATAAAAACAACTATAATATCTCCACCAGACAAAAAAAGGCTATTGGAATTAAAGCGAGACCTTATATTAGGCGAGACTCGAAGCGTGGAGCTTCAAATAGCGAGTGAAAGGGATGTGGTCAGCAAAACGGGCGGTTTAATAGAAGAGTGGGACATAGATGATGAAACATACATAATCATAATCAAGCCCGTTTAGTAAGTATTATAAACACGATGTTTAGACCAACTTTAATTACAAAGATCATCCAAAAATTAAATATTTACACAACCTTTAGTTTAACATAGAAATTAGATCGATCCTCTAAATAGCCGTTTGTTTATACCGCTTACACTACTTCTCAGCATTGGTTAACTCCCCATTTGTCGATTGCACCTTTGGCTCAAAACTGGGTTCAAGTTCGATAGGCTGTACTTGATGTACGGATATTCTTCCAGATAATATATCTTCTACAATCTTCTTGTAGGTCTCTTGCATAGTGCACTCGGTATACTCGGCGATTGTTCTATGATCGGCTGGATCCAGTTTTACTGTAACTTTACAGTCTCCAGCCTCAATTAATGTATCATCATGGGTTACTACGATTATTTGGCCCTCGAGACCGGTCAAATTCCTCAAAAGATCTCTCAACCGCCTTACAAGTTCATTGCTAAACCCCGTAGTTGGCTCGTCAAGAATTAGGACGCTTCTTTTAAGTGCAGAAGAGTATTGCCTAACTGTAGTATTTAGTGCCAAACGGTATGCTAGGCTTATAGCAATATTTTGTCCACCGCTTAGGGACGGCACGCCATAAGATGATCTACCGACTCTGATCTTTTGGACTACATTAAAGTCGTCGGACACATTAATTTCAATGGGTTGATCATAAATTAACATTGATAAGTACTCGTAGAAATATCTCCTAAACTCGCTTACGAGCACTTTGAGCAATTTTTTCTCTACATCTCCAACGATCTGAGATGTTATATCGAGTACCTGATTTAACTTCTCGTATACTGCTTTTTCGTCTTGCACTTTCTTTAGTTCCTCGTTGAGTTTCTCTATTTCACCCAGCTCCTTAGTTAACATCTTAATAGCCTCCTCTATCCTACCAATCTCCCTCGAAATAGCCTCCCTTTTCTCAATGAGGGCTTTAACTTCCTGCTCCGTTGATTTTAGTTCTTTTAAAGCGGCGTTGATGTCGTTCTCTATCTCGGTCAGCGCTTTTGTGACGGTTTCAGCATTTATCTTGCTGACCTCTTCCCTCAAGGTGCGAAGTTGATTAATTAGCTCTACGAGAACGCCTAGTTTTTCGGATTGTTTCCGCAACTCTGTGAGCACGTTGTCTCGAGCTCTTAGTAGCTTTTGCTTCTCTGATGATAGACTTTTTCTCCTGTTCTCTAGGTCTAGCTCGCTGACTTTCAGTGCACTGACCTCGCCAAGAGCTCTGCTCTTTTGTTCTTCTAGCGCATGTATATGCCTTTTCTGGGAGTTTATTTTACCACCGATCTCATTTAAGAGCCTATATCCATGCTCATGAGGTATAGGCTGTTTACAGACGGGACAGGTGCCCCCCGCTATCATGCTCTCAACCTCTCGATATTGACTTTCAAGTTCACGCAAGCTTTGCTCGCTAAGTTTAATCATGGTTTCATGCTCAGAGAGGAATTTTTCTAGTTTAATTCTCTCCTCTCTAATTCTCTTGAGCTCTCCCTCAACATATTCAACCTCTTTATCGATGCTGGTTAAACCCTCATCCAGCTGATCTTTTTTTCTTTCAAATTCTTTTAGCTTAGTTTCCAATTCACGCCTAATTCGCTCTACTGCAGTTAACTCCTCATCTAATGAGCCGAGCTCAAAGAGGTCACATATTCTCCTCTTGACCTCGCTTATGTTTTTTCTTATCTTGTCGTGTTCATCGAGTATTTTTAGTAGTTCCTGCCTCTTGAGCTCAAGTTCTCTTAGTCTAATCTGTAGTTTGCTGTCTACGTCTTTAACTCTCCTGTATTCTAGTTCAATTAAATTTTTATCTCTGTTCATTTTTTCGTACTCAGCTAGGAGCCTTTCTCTCTCTTTAATTATACTTTCTCTGTTTTTCTCCCTAAGCCTCTTGGAAACTTCACTGATTTTAATCTCCGCCTCTCTCAACCTCTGATTAAGTACCTTTGAGATCTTTTCGTAGTTAACCCGGAATAATTTGTATTTATCTAAGCCCAAGGCCCTCTCGACGATCTCTCTTCTCTCTTCTTCACTCAGTTGGAGCACTTCATGCACATTGAACTGCGGAACATAAAGCGCGCTGGGGTATACTAATGGCTTAGGGTTACCCCTCTCCCTGTATTTCTCCCTTAATCCAACAATACTAGCTATATACTCATCGATTTCCATTCTCGAAGAAAATTGCCTCTTGCTTGCAAGTCTAAGGTTATTTTGGTCCACCGTGTACTCTTCTATTAAACCGCCCCTCGAGACGAAGCTGTTTCCCTCTTTTGTAATCCAACGTTCTATAACGTATAGTCTTCCCCTAGCGGATATGAGGATGCGCACTCTGCCTCTAGTGCTATCTACGCGCAATAAGTCTGCTCCATGCGGGTGCTCGTATGCCTCAAAAAGGTCGCGACTCTTTATGCTACCACTAGCTATACCAAACAGTGCGTAGCTTATAGACATAAGTAGGCTTGTTTTCCCGCTACCGCTCGGCCCGTGAATTACTGTAATGCCCCTATGGGGGAATACAATAATGTTCTTTTTGTAGCTCCTAATGTTCTCGAGGAATATTCCAAGTATCCTCACGGCCTATCGCCTAACTCCAAAGATTCCAAGAGCTCTGGGACTACCTCTATTTTTGTTTTATCGAGCTCTCTCCGCCTCTGTTCAACAGCTCGAATGTACTCCTCGGCAAACCATGGAGGCAAGTACGCGGGTATTGACTCTTTTATTGGGAGATCTGGCGTGTATAAAAAGCACTCCCTGTCCCCTAGGAATGGTAGGGTCTCAACGGGGATACCGAGATCTCTGAACATTTCTATGTCGCTACGGCTCCTAGTCCTCAATAAAATTAGTGTATTGAAATTAGCTAGCAGTTGCTTCTCAATTATGGTGGCTAATTGCGTTATAGCTACTAACCCCACTCCAAATTTTCTACCCTCCCTAGCGACCCTCGCAAAAGGATTGTATTGACCTGAAACATTTCCTGGGCTTAGGTATAGTGGTGCCTCTTCAGATACTAAGGCGAGAACAGGCTTCTTGCCGGACTCCTCTACACCCAGTTCTAGTCTGTGTTCAAATATTCTCCTAACGATAGTCAACACTGCTAAATCTGCTTGCATTGCATCTAGAGAGGACACGTCTAGTATTACAATGTTACCGCTATCAACCAAGTCAACAACTTTGCCTGCATCTAGTCCATCTTCGCCTTTAGCCTCAAGGATATCTTTGTCACACAAGCCGCTCCACTTGTAATTTTTCTTTTGACCAGCTTGTGGTTCCATTTTGCTTATCGACGTTGATAGCGCCTCAAGTAGACATGGGAGCTCATTTACATCCTTTAGCGTTGGGGAAACTTTAATTAGGCTTTTCGAGTCATCAATTACTGTAACACTTTTATCTTTTAGCACATTAATCGTCCTAGTCCTCCATCCCATGATCGACAGTATTATTCTCCTCAAGATACGTGAAGTTTTTGCATCTATACCTCGATCGACAAGAAGCCTGTGAAGGCCGCTTTTCTGATCTCTCGGAAGCCCTATTCCCTCATATCTAATCATGTTGTCTACGAGCAGTGGGAATAGTGCGATCATGTTAGCGGTAGCTTTCTCTGGGTCGTCCCCGTGTATGAATAAATTGTCAAATCCAACAGCGATTAGCCTGTCCTTTGTTAATGAGCTACTGCTCGCCTTTTCACTTTTGGCGAGGCTGAGGTTTCTAAAAGCGTCAGCGAGTATTGTAAATATCTCCTCTAGCATTGATAATTTTTCGGCATCAATCCCTCCAAGCGCTGCGAAATCGGAGAAACTCACGCTGCTCGCTTTCAGGGGCATTTCCCATACGTCAAGGAACCCAGGTACGGTAGCAAAGCCTTTTTTCACCTGATTGCGAGAAAGCCTGGCAACAAATATTCCTGTGTCCTTTAAGTTTTGGTTTGCCCTCACGCTATCAACTAAGACACCGATAAATTTATCTTTTACATATCCTTCTGCAGGCGAATATTCGCCGTGCCTATCTATTATTAGCCAGCCAATTTTCTCATCAGATTCCATGGCATACTTCAGTATTAGTCCTTGCATTCCACTAGTCTTACCTGATCCCGTCTGGCCTGAGACGAGTACGTGCTTCCTAAGGATCTCGACAAGATCAAGATTAAGTGACGCACTCATAAAGTACCTCTCTTTGGCCAGCTTCTCGCTGTGCGCTGTACCTGAACGAAGCACTACTACCCCTATTCCTCTTGATTTCCCCCCACGCCTGCTGTAGCTAAATTTACTTATATCTTCCATTATTTCTTCTGAGTCGGGATCCTGCCGCTTTATCAAGTAAACAGAGCTCATAATCGAAGGCGGCCTAGAGGCTTTCACCAATATCGCTTCGTTATCCTTCTTTATTATCTCTAAAAATAGGCGTGCCCTGATGACAACCTCTTCCTGCACACGATTTAGTACAGGGGCAGTCTCCATCGGCACTAATCCTACTGGTGTTCGTCCGGTGAACCCTACTACTTCCATTAATAGTACTCTGAGTTCTTTGTCCTGCTTCTCGTAAGTATATAATAAGTCTCCAAAGGATGGCTTATACAGCTCTCCGCGTATTACGATATTTACGATGTCATTATCCCAGCCAGAAACTGACCCAACTTTGATCATAAGATCACCATTATCTCAGCCTCATTTTCCTAGTGACATCAAAAAGGTATTCTAATGGGTGACCCATCTCTCCAGTCTCTTCTCTTATTGTATGCCTAAAAAGTTCCTCAATCGCAAAAAACAACTTATTTGGAATCCTTACGAGCCTATCAACCTCCATGAAACCGTGAGGTGGTAAACCCTCCTCTGGAGTTCTATAAGCAGTTATATTACTAGTAAACTCATTAATTCGCTTCATTAACTCATTAGCTGTTTTTGGATAAGTTCTTATCTCTCTATTGGTTTGATCATACTCAATAACGGGATTATTCGAGTGAAGCTCAAGGTGCATTATTAAGGTGCCATCAGTTGTAAGGGGAAACCTAGTAGAGTATATGCCTGACTTTGCGTGAATCACTCTGTTGAAAATAGATATTGTTTCATGCGCGCTCTTCTCCCCATACTTTCGCCGAATATCGCTCAGCAGCTCAGCTGCCTTCTCTACCGACCCCTCATCGATATAGGTGTACAGGCCCGAGGGACTTTTTGTAGTGTTTTTAAATAACCATCTCGCTCTAGCTACTGAGGTAAACTTCGTAGTTTTAACGAGACCACAAATATTGCTAAGCCTTGAAACGAGAGCCTCTCGGCTTAGCCCAGTAAGCGCTATTAAAATATCTAATCCCTCGAGGCCTAAGAACTTAATAGCTTTAACACCGAACCACCTCGCGAGAGTGCCATCAACTACGCTAACAGTATTCACTCTGACTTGTTCAGCTAATTTCAGGGCGTAAGCTAGCTCCAAGAGGCCTTCTGTGTATTTCACGAACTTCCTGAACAACTTGGTTGATCTTTCTATGTCAATACCCCCCCTATACCCTCTGTTCAGCATTTCCGTGATTTCTCGAGATGCCTCGGCGGCTTTTTCCTCGTTAAGTAAAAGTGGACATTCATCGAGTGGGAGAATTTGAAGGGAAAATAGCGGGCTACCATTTTCCTGTACCAATCGGCCGTACATAAAATATGTTTCATATGGAGGATAATCCAGAATATCCGATAAGGACTGTAAAACACCGTTTTCTCTTCTTATCTGTGCACCAACGTTAACAACTATAAGGCTTGAAACATCAGCCTCAAGGCTGTGAAAACCCGCGTCAGTAAAGATAACGGGTTTGTCTTGGTAGCTACTTATTGGGGAGACTTTATAGAACGCCCTGTAGACCTGCTCGCGATCCCTTACAATGCCCTTACTGCTAGAGTACGCGAAATCACTCCTCATGCTTTTAACTATCTGCCTAATGATCTCGATTAATCTCTCAGCGGCCATGCTTTCAGCCATTTATAACTTCCACTAACTCTTTTACGATCTCTTCTAATAGCTTCTCTGTAGTAAAAGACGTCCCCCTACTCAGTTTGTCTATTAGCCACTTAAACTTCTCAACAGATAGAGGCAGTTTACGCTTCTCAACAACTTCCCTTAGTACATTGAGCTCTATATCCGGTAAGGTGAGTTCATCCTGTATGTTTATGGGGTTTTCCACCAGGAAATACTGAGTTGCGCTTTCATAGTTCTCGTGAGGCGTCGTTTTTATGCTTATAAACATGTTATTCTTCCTCATGATTTCGGCTTTATAATTTTCTATTTCGCTATCAATCCTTTCAATTCCCTTCACTCTCAATATTAATGCGCCGTATTTTGCATCGCCTAACTCACCTAGAGCCATTTTGATATAGTTTTTGACTTCATCGGTGCTCCTTGCCTCTACGCTAGCGTAGTAAACTCGTGGCGCTGAGTTAAGCCTTAGAGCTTTTATTAGTGGGGGCTCATGATCTAAATCCACTAGCAGTATGCGCCTTGAGATACCAATCTTGCTTAGTTCAAAGGTTTCCCTCAAATCATTGCTATCTATTCCAATTGGTGCCCCCGGGTAAGCTATGTTTCCCCTGAAAGAGCTGTCTAACGGTAGAGGTAAGTGTATATGCCCAAGTGCGACGTAAGTAGTGTTTGAGGGCAACCTTCTCAGTAGCTCTTCCTGTTCTAAGTGAAGTTTGCCGTACCTCCAGTAATATTTCGAGGGGTCATAGCCTGCAAATTTTGTACTTAAATGAGCCAATATTACGGCAGAATAATCGCGATATTTTGACAAGTTATCGAACCTGATGAGAGCGCGCTTTACATAATCTATTTCCCGAGATCCGCCTCCCTTGAAGCCCGGTATCCCGTAGAAAACAATTCTATCCTCATCGAAGGCTCTGGAGTGCGATATCAAAAACCCCATTTCCTCGTTGTAACTTAATAGGTGTATTAATCCTGCTTCAGCAAGTACGTTAAGAACCCCCTCTCCTCTTCTCGAGTTATCGTGGTTGCCTGGTACAACAATGACTTCTGTTCCGCTTTCGCGAAGGCTCTTAAATACACTGATGGTCCTAAGCACAACATCGTAAGCTGGTTTATCAATGTCAAATAGATCGCCCGCAATAGTTAGGTACTTTATTTTGTTATCTTTACAAATCTCGGCTATCTCCTCCATTACTCTGTAAAACGCCTCCTGTAATGGAGTGCCTTCAAACGCCTCTGCCCCTACGTGCAAGTCGCTCGTGTGTACTAGTAACAAGGCAAAAGCACCTTCTCTTTAATTTAATATAAAGGGACCATTAATACCTTCACAGCTTGTTGCCCAGGATAATAGCCCCCCTTAAAAAGGTTACTATAATAGCCTCAATGCACTTCACTGGGTTGCAAATAATGCACTAGCAACTATAAAGTAAATAGCAACAGTGGCAATATCGGCTATACTTGTTATCATTGGCGCAGATGCCGTAGCAGGGTCTATTTTAAACTTAGAAAGGAGCACTGGGAAAAGCGACCCAACGAGGTCAGCAACGAAGCACGAAACTATGAGAGCGGTAGACACAATTATTGCTATTCTAAGGGAATAGGATAGAACTCCACTTGAAAGGAAAGCAATGCTAAACCCTATTGTAAAAGCCGCTGGCGACAATATTAGGATCATAATAGTTGTTGAAGTGAATTCCTTTAGCAGGATCATTGTTAGATCTCTTTTTGTGAGCTTTATTTCCCCTGTGACAAGTCCACGCAGGATTATAGCAGAAGATTGGGCGCCAATGTTGCCAGAGTTATCCGCAAGCATGGGCATAAATGCTGCTAGTAAGGCCATTCTCTCAATAATATCGACAAACGATGCTATTATAGTTCCAGTAATAGAGTTTACTAGGTATAAGAGTATTAAAACAGGTGCCCTTTTTAAGGCCAATTTAGCTGGATTTTCTGTTACATAATTTCCCTTCACAGCTTCTGCGTAACCAGCATATTTTAAAAGGTCTTCTGAGTACTCGCTTACAACTACATCTAACAAGTCGTCTAGCGTAATAATCCCCATGAACCTATGGTCGAAGTCCACAACGGGCACTTCCATTAAGTCGTAGCTTATAGCTACTTTGGCGGCCTTTTCTCTATCCTCAAAAGGTGTAACTGCAACTTTCACTGGGAGCATGAATCTGCGTAGTTCTACATTACGAGGCTTCATGAGCAGCGTTTTAACATCGGTGTATCCTACAAGTCTACCTTCCTCATCTACTACGTATACGTAGTTGCCACTTTCATATAACCCAAGCCTTGATCGCTGAATGTATACATCAAGTGCTTCACCTACAGCAGTGTTCTCAGTGAAAACAGGTACCATTGTTGTCATAACTCCTCCAATACTCTCGGGCGGGAATTTCATCAACCTAGCTATAGTGTGCGCAATTTCCTTTGGTAGAGATCTAAGCACGGTAAGCCTTATTCGCGGGGGGAGCTTAATTAAAAAATCTGCTGCCTCATCTACAGGCAGGCGTTGAATGATCTTCACGAGATCATCTGTGCCCTTAATTGACGTTATCTCGTGGACAATCTCTGCGGGCAGCTTTGCCAACTCGTCTATGATCATCTCAAGGCTTATTAGTGAAAATATGCGCTTTCTATCATTTGGGCTGAGCCTTAGCAGTATCTCTACGATCTCGTGTGGAGCCATTTGCCTTAAGATCTCCGAGACTTCAGCCAGTTTATCTTCTTGTAGCATATCGGTAATTTTCTCTAATGTATTCCCAACATCGCTTAGAGTCATTTTACTTACCATAACAAAAGTAATTAAGGAAGCTTAATTAAGCCCTTCAAAAAATATTTAGTTTTGGTTAAGGTACTATTGAGGTCCTCTTTTCCTGATAACTATTTTCTGACCGATGATCATAGAACTTGGGACCAATACTTCAAAGCCGTCTTTTCTCTCAACAATTGTAAATAGGGTAGATATATCCTTGACCTTAACTTCAGTCTCTCCTGCAACATCTACAATGTCGTCGATTTTAAATGGACGTGTAAGCAGTATGAACATGCCCGCAATAGCCTGTCCTAACACCTGCTGTGTGGCGAAACCTATAACTAGGCCTATGAAACCGCCTAGGGCCACGCCCGCTGCTCCGCCTGCAACGCCGCCAGCTATGCCTGCTAAAAGTGCACCCAGGCCAATTATTCTGATCATACTTCTAATTGCAGATGCTGTTGACACGCCGTACTTGGGTTTAAGCATAGCATAAAATAATGAAGCAATGGAGTTTAACACAAGCCAACCAAGAGCAAGTAGAACTATGATGTATACGTATGGAGCGTAGTCCTTTGCGATTAAAACTCCCTGAATCCCCGTTGTTGACGCAATCAACTCAACTCCCTGGGTGAAAAACCACTGGAGAACTCCCATGATAATGGCAATTAATATAGCATAAACTATTACTCTGCTTAGAGAACTTCCTACATCAGACCCGCTCGTAAAAATCCCCACGCAACGTAATGAAACATCTCTATTATATATCTTTTTTCTCCTTTACTGGGGATGAAGTCGCAGTATTTGTAAATGTGACGTTGACCTCAATTATATTAGAGATTTGGTTAGAGAGTTGCAAGTATTTGTTTTATTTTCTTAGAGGCAACTACTTCTATTTTTCCTTAAATCAATTAGGGAGAAACATTGAGAAAGTTGTTAAAGATATTGCTAAACCTTTTACAGTAACACCTAAATGAGTGACCATAACATTGTAGGTTACGCCGCAACAAGTAGCGCAAAATTCCCTATCTAATTTTCCCTTTATGTTTTCCTCTCCTAAGGTAAATATAGGCTACGTATCCTCCTATCCCCCCAATTAAAATTGCAGCTATAAGGAGGGCTTGAATAAATATCGCGCTTGACCCGCTGCTAGGGCTCAGAGGAAACACAATGAGTTTCTTCAATAAACTTGCGAACAGCGTTTCATTTATGTAGAGTGATCCGACTTGGTTAGTTCCATAGTAAATCGGCACCTCGTTGCTGGGCTCCCTGCATGACAACTGAATCCAGAAAGATTTATCCGTTACAGCACCGATTACTACGGCTATTAAATTGTACTCGTTGTCCACTGTTTTTACGACTAAAGTCTGTGGAACCGGGACAGGCACGCCAGTCACATTTATTGTTACGCTTAGTGCAAACTCTGCAAACGCCGATTCGCACTCTCGGTATTTATCTATTTCACAGAAAAAGTTGTTCCTAGGAAATTCCCGCACAAAAAGATCATGCTGTTTTGTGCAGTGAGGACACGAGGATTGCCCATATTCGTAGAACAATATACTAGAGTTCACATAGCACTGAGCGTCAACAATAGCATTAGGAATTAAAATAAGTATAATAATCAACCAAGCAATTAAGCTGATGTAGTGCCTAGCTTCCTTCAAGCGGTCCCCCATCCTTGAGTGTAGATGCATTGGGTACATAAACTTTTCCTACTAGTCTATTTTTGACTTAAAGTTTCATGGAAAGGCACTAAGCAGAGCTTTGATCACAACAAGAAAAGTTTTTAACCCCCCTCTTACAAACATAACAAGCAGTAGGTGAGATGAGCAGATGGATCTGCTAGCAATATACAGATTTATAGCATACGATATACTGTGGAACCCGTTCCTACCATTCCTATTCTTTGCCGTAGCAATCATAGCGTCAATATTTCTAAGATTCATTCAGTTCAGGAAATTCGGGTTCCTACTAAAAGACAACTTCGCTAGGGCAGGAACTACTGGAGTGGGTGTAATATCGAGGCTTACATCCTTCTTCACGACAGTGGGAGGAGTTGTCGGCTTAGGTAACATTGTTGGAGTATCAAGCGCTATGGCAAGCGGTGGCCCTGGAGCAGTATTCTGGATGTGGATGAGCGCGCTAGTGGGCATGGGCCTTAAACCGGCTGAGTGCACGCTAGCAGCATACACTAGAATGGTCCTACCAGACGGCAGAACATACGGTGGACCAATGTGGTACATGGAGTACCTCGAAAAAATGTATAAGATACCTAAGAAAATCTGCTACATATTGGTTGGCATGTTCATAGCTGGCTTCTTCTTAGGCATACTCTTCCCCGTCTACTACTACACCATGTTAGAAATGACAAAGGCGGCTTTCCCATTCCTCACAACCGAGCAAGTTATTGCATTTGAGATAATTGTTGTTGCAATAGTTGTAATTATATGGCTTTTCGAGCTACCTGGGGTAGGAAAGTTCCAGTCAATAGCAGTGCCCCTGATGCTAATCTCGTATGTCATACTTGGCCTTATGGTCTTAGCAAATCACGCTGCCAATATTCCACAGGGTATTAGCGACATATTCTACTACGCCTTTAACCCAGCTCCGGCAGTTGTTGGCGGATTCGCGGGCACAACCCTATTTAACACGGTTAGAGTAGGTGTTGCAAGGGGAATATACAGCAACGAAGCCGGCTGGGGTACATCTCCACACATCTACTCAAGTGCGAAGGGCTTAAGGCACCCCGGCGACACTGTCCCGCCTTCCTCAATGGACGTCTTCCTTGACACTATAGTTATATGCACATTCACTGGCTTAGTAATTGCCTCAAGCGGAGAGTGGAAGACTGGCGTTGGTGGATACACTGCAGTGGTTAGTGTGGTTAGGAGGACGCTAGGTGATTGGGCAGCCAATTGGCTATTCCTCTCAACGTTCTTATTCATGTTCACAACTCTAGTAACGGGAGGAACATACACTGTAGTGCAGTGGAGGTACTTACTCCTGTATAAGGCGCGAAAGTCCATCCAATTCACTGAGAAAGTTGTGAAGACGTGGATCTTATTGTTCCGCTGGCCTGCTGTTGCAATAGCTTGTTATCTGTTCTCACTAGGTGCCAAACCTGCTGAGCTCTGGGTCATGGCTGATATTGTCACTGGTATTTCGCTATACCCGAACTTAATAGCGGTGGTGCTGTTAGCTCCATTGGCTGGCAAGTTAGTTAAGGAGTGGGAGACGAAACTAGCCAAAGGAGAGCTAAAGGAGGAAATGGCAGCGGAGCCTTGGAAGGCTGCGTAAAGTATTTATTGAATGTTAATATCAGGTAGTTGTTTTATTTTTTCCCAATTCCGTATCATCCTTTTACCTCACTAGAAAGACTATTAGGTAGAAGTCCATTTAACTTACAAGCCGTTTTCGGATGATACAGGAAAAATAAAAAACCTCTAAAATCTTCCCTTGGACTAAATTGTTACCGACAGCTCCTAGATCACTTGCAAAAACATCGCCAGCTGATCTCATAGACAGGTCTTAGATTGTATACCAGCCACCATGTAGAATTCAACGTGCTCGTAAGCAATTTTAAAGGTAAATCCTAGCAATTATCTTGACTTCTCTCCACCTTGTTCCTTAGGT
This sequence comes from Desulfurococcaceae archaeon, assembly GCA_038888155.1. Lineage (GTDB taxonomy): Archaea > Thermoproteota > Thermoprotei_A > Sulfolobales > Desulfurococcaceae > UBA285. The sequence continues at coordinate 82,541 of JAWAJB010000001.1, read as the reverse complement.
ACGTGAACTCTGATATGCCCAATTCTTCCATAGTTTTTACTTCTGGAATGCCGCATTCATCCCACCCCAGTTCACGATAGTATTGCCTGAGTTCCATGTTAACCTTTGATCTATCTGGTGCTGAACCCTTGAATGGTCCACTCGGCAGAGGTTCGTAAAACCTCTCAGGATTCTCGTCGTGTAATTTTGGTACCCATTTCACATCTGGTCCTCCAACCAGCAATAGAAGTCTCTGTAATGTAAGTATTCTAAGGCCCACAGCGTACAGTTCATCGAGGTTCATATTCCAGCCAGTGACAGCGTTTAAATAATCTAATAGTGGTTGATCTCCTGGATCAAGGAAAAAGCAAATTACGGCGCTATCCACTAGGGCAGACCAGGCCTCGGACTCGGTAGATTTTACTGGCAACCCAGCTACGCTCGTGTGGTCACCTCCTTGAACGGAGCCAGCATAAGCTATTATTCCCGTGTAATCTCTTCCGCTTCTAATTCCATGAGCTCCAACGCCAATCCCCTTCACTTGGACAGCGTATTTAGAAACATCTATACCCTTCAGTTCTGAGATCTTCTTAGAGGCTCTGTATGTTCCTTCAGACAATATTTCCCCTATACCCCTTCTATATGCAATATCATAGAGTAACCTCTCAATAGAGTCTACATCTCCCCACTTGACATCGTAACCGATATCCTCTTTAGTTAATATACCTCGCTGATATAATTCAAGGACAAATCCGACGACATTCCCCGCTTGAATACCGCATAACCCTAGATCATCTGCTACTGCTGAGAGCCTAGTAGCGCCCTCTGGAGTAAAGACATAAAGGTTAGAGCCAAGGTACGCCGACATCTCATAGTCGGGTGCATCTGTGATGTACACACCTTTACATGAAGTAGCTCTGCTTACCTTCATACATCCGACAGGGCAGCCGTAATCGGCCCAGGGATTTTTTACCCATACCTTTTGCTCGAAACCGGCCTGGGAGAACTCGGTCACGCTGTGCCACTCTTCTTGCCAATTCTTTATTGGTGTACTGCTTGCTATGTTGCCGCAACGCCAAGTACCAGCAGATGTACCCCATTGCCTAAATCTTAGGAGGCGATCTTTAAGCATTGATATATACTTAGCCCTTATCTCTTTAAAGACAGCTGGATTAGCTACTGCGGGAAGCGGCCCACTTCCCTTGATCAGTATTGCCTTGAGTTTTTTTGATCCCATGACTGCACCGTATCCGCCATACCCGGATGCGTGAGCAAGCTTTGACATAACAACGGATGTTCTAACCTGGTTCTCTCCCGCAGGACCAATATACAAAGTACCCGGCGGTGTGTCTAAGTCGTGCTCACTCCTGTAAATTTCTGCTAACTTCTCTAATAGTTTTCTACCCGTAAGCCCCCACAGATCTCCTGCGTCTCTTATCTCAGCTTTTGAGTCCTCTATATAAAGGTAGACAGGCTTCTCGCTCTTTCCCTTAATTACTAAAGCATCGAATCCAGCAGCTTTTAGCTCTATTGCAGCTTCGCTTGAAATTGCTGAGCCTACGATGCCGTGACTTTGAGGGGATTTACCAGATACGATCATTTTCACTCCAGGGTAATACCCTGTTAGAACGCCGGTAGCCAATATGAGCGGATTATTCGGCGACAGCGGGTCTAAACTTTCCCATACTTCCCCGCAATTTTTAGCTAAATAGTAAGTTGCGAAGCCTCGCCCTCCTATAAATCTCCTAAAAATTGTAGACTCTACATCAATTGCATGTTTTCTCCCTGTAGTTAAATCAATCTCTAAGATTTTACCCCAGTATCCGCCCAACTACTTCACCCCCAATATGTTTCTGTAATAGATATCTCTCGAAGCTCTGTATGGATCTCTTAGGAAAACTTTAGAGACCCCCTCTTCAGGCTTGGTTACTATTTTCAATGCACTATATCCCAGCCCGTTACATGCTTTAACACACTCAGGATCACCCTGGCATAGATCACATATGAGAACGTGTTTTTTACCAACTAAAATTTTGGGTATTGATAGTGGGCACGCTGACTTGCAGGCACCGCACAATGTGCAATTTTCAGAGCTAACTAAAACGGCTCCGGTAGATTCGTCTACTTTTAAAGCACTGTATTGACAGCTCTTAACGCAGGGGTAATCGTCGCACTGCACGCAGAGAACGGGTACTGGTGCACCGGGATACGGCTCATAGACGCGTATTCTAGAGGCTGCTGGCCATAGAGTACCTTCGTGTTTAAGGCTACATTCTATTTCACAAATCCTGCAACCTGTGCACTTGAGGGGATCTACAAGGATCCACACACCAACTCGTTGGCCCAATTTATACACCTTTTGAATATTCATAAATCAACTTGAAGTTAAAAACGTTCTCGAATATCTAGATCAATTTTGTTCGAAAGAATTACCTTCGTATCTTTAGTATATAACTCTGTTTACTCTATACTTAAGAGCGGTGGAATGTTGACAATTTGGGATTTAATACCTATACTTGTTGCATCATTAATAGGAGTATTCATATTATCATCTGCTATTAAGATTATAAGAGAGTATGAAAGGTTGGTTATATTCAGGCTAGGTAGGCTACGTGGAGCTATTGGTCCTGGGCTGGTTTTTGTTATACCCTTTTTTGATTCAATTAGCAAGGTTGACCTGAGAATCGTAACTATTGATGTCCCTAAACAGGAGGTCATGACAAGAGATAACGTAAGCGTTACTGTTGATGCAGTTGTCTACTACAGGGTAATTGACGCTGTTGCCGCAATTACAAGAGTTGCAAACTACCACTACTCTGTAAGCTTATTGGCTCAAACAGTTTTAAGAGATGTCCTCGGGCAGGCTGACTTAGACGACTTACTGCAGAGAAGAGATGAGTTGAATAAGAGGCTATCTGGAATTCTCGATGAAATGGCTATTCCATGGGGCATTAAAATAGTTGCTGTCACTATAAAAGCTGTAGAGCTTCCCGAGGAAATGAAGAGGGCTATGGCCAAGCAAGCTGAGGCCGAGAGGTGGAGGAGAGCGAGGGTAATAGAAGCAGAAGGAGAGAAGCAGGCATCGCTTGTGCTATCTGAAGCTGCAAGGTTATATGAGGATCATCCAATGGCCTTAAGGCTGAGAGAGCTCCAGACGTTAATTGAAGTCGCTAGGGAGAAATCCTTAGTGGTAGTAACGGAGGCTGGTGGAAGAGCCCTTGGAGAAATAGTTGCCGCACAAAAAGCTATTACAGAACAGTCAAAGAGGGCGGAGGGCTCCAAATGAATAGACTTTTCATAGGAAGACTTTTTTTGATATTGTTTATCGTATTTGCAGCCCTCAGTTTGAATATTATTTACTCGCAGAGCCACCCTAGGAACGTTGTTAGTAGGGGGATTTTAATCGATATATCCCCCCCTTGGGACACTATAGATAGCGGAGTTGCCGAGTGTGTAGTCGAGGGGATAAATGAAGCAGAGAGGAATAACGCACTGTTAATATACAGAGTAAATTCATATGGCGGTCTCCTAGACGCAGCTTTCGCTATTGGAGATTCTATATACTACTCCAATATACCTACAGTAGCGTACGTTGAAAATAAAGCTCTAAGCGCCGGAACTCTAATTATTCTTCCAGCTGATTTTATAGCCGTTCAGAGAGGCTCTATTGTTGGGGCAATGAAGCCAGTTCTTATAAATCCAGCAACTGGAGAAATAACATTTGTTAACGAATCAAAAATCATTGAGCCAGTTATAGGCAAGGCTGAAATATACGGTGGAGCCAAAAGTAGAAATACATCGCTTATAAGGGAGTTCATACTAGAAGCCAAAGTGATAAACTCAACCACGGCTGTCTCTTTTGGACTAGCCGACGTTGAGGTTAATGACTTAAACGAGTTGATATCAAGATTAAACGGGGTTACTATAGAGAAAGGAGGAACAACTTACAAACTAGAAGTTTCGCCTGGATCGATCGAAGTGTACACATGTAGCGTTAGGTCAAGAACTCTATCTATTTTATCGAATGCATATTTGTCCAATATCCTTCTCTCCATAGGAATTCTTGTAGCTATATTTTCACTCGTTACGGGTAGAATAGTTACACTACCGCTCGCGATAGCGCTAATGCTTCTCGGGCTTATAAGCACAGGAATGAACCCGAACCTTATATCGGCATTCTTTATCTTATTAGGCGCAGTTCTACTGGCAGTGGAGCTCTTTGTAATACCGGGCTTTGGAATTGTGGGAATAAGCGGCATAGTCTTAATAACTTTGGGGTTTACCTTGCTACCTATGTACGTACCGGCAGGAGTGGCTCCACGGGAGGACTATATCAATGCCCTGAGGATATTTATATTTGGAACCGCTGTTGTTCTAGGAGGATTTTTTGGAATTGTAATATTTAAGGTTATTGAAGTGAAGAGGAAGAAGCCCATAAGATTCACCCCAGAGGGCAGAGAAGGCATTGCCGTTGATGACCTCAAACCGGGACTAATTGGATACGTTAGGATAGAGGGTGAATATTGGAGGGCAACCTCAAAGGGAGAAATAAAGGCTGGTGATAGGGTAGTAGTTATTGAGATGCGCGAAGACGGAGTACTGGTAGTCGACAGAAAGTAACTCCAATGAAAATCTTTTAACAGCCCTGTGATCACGGGTAGAGAACACCGACCTTTAGAAGCCCTTCAAAAAGTCTGCTGTTAATGAACTTCGTTTTAACGCCTCTACTTTTTAACCTTATATCAATATTTACTACCTCCTCTTCAAACTTGTACTCGTTAGAAGCTGCAATGAAATTAACGTTTACTCCAAAGCTTGGTATCCAAACCCAGTACTCCGCTATATGCCTAAAGGCGCTTCTAACTCCACTAAGGACGTATTTATACTCTTCCGGGTAGAAGTAACTACTACCAGCCTGAGTTACAATAATGCCGTTTCTCTTCATTATTTTCCTCACTTCCTCGAAAGTTTCTTTACTATAAAGCGGCTTAGCCACTTCACCTGCATAGGGGTCGGTCAAATCCATTACTACGACATCAAAGTATTCGCGAGGGGCCTCTTTAATATACTCTTTCCCATCCATTAACTTGATTCTAGCTCTACAGTCATTGAAGCTACCTTGGTGTATATGCTCAAGGTACTTCTTGGAGAGCTCTACAACTAACGGGTCTATATCAACCATGACGACCTCTTTTACCGTATTATGCTTTAGAACTTCTCTTAATGCGGCACCCTCTCCTCCCCCCAAGATCAACACATTCTCAGGCTGAGGATGAATAGCCATAGCTGGGTGTACTAACAGCTCATGATAAATGTGTTCATCCTTCTCCGTGCTCTGTATGTACTTATCAAGGAGGAGACATCTGCCAAATCCTTCGATCTCTGCTATAATTATTTCTTGGTATTGAGATCTCTCGGTGGCCAAAACTCTTTTTGTTTTAAGCAATAAATTTAAATACTTGCCGGCAGGCTCAATAACTACCAAACCACCCTCCATGTGGATCACCATTTGTTGTTCAATATTCTTAATGGGGAACTCGTTTTTATCTATTAAAAACAAGGAGAAAGATGGATTGTCATTGAATTAACTTATCTCTCGGTCGGCAACAAGCTTTTGTAAATATGAGGATATTTGCCGGTTTTCCCGCGATAGCTTAATGCCAAGTTAGTTCCGAGGAAAGTTTCCAGCATAGCCAGCTTAAATGAACGATTTAATATTTGTATTCAAAAATAAACATTAAGAACGAGGTTGCTGTTATCTACTTCCCAGTTTTCAATTTGTTGACATATTGCTCAGGCGTTAATAGCGAATCATATTCGGAGGGATTCGATAGCTGCAGCACTAAGATCCACCCCGCGTTGTATGGATCCCTGTTTATTAGCTCTGGTGAAGTCTCTAATTGCTTGTTTACTTCAATTATTTTGCCGGATACAGGAGAATAGTAAGGTGAAGTCGCTTTAACCGAGTCTATCATTCCAAGCTCTTCTCCCCTATTTACAATCCTTCCAATCTCTGGCAACTCCACAGAAACGATATCTTTTAATTCCTTCTGGGCGTAATCAGATATACCAATGCGCAGTGTATTATCTTCTCTAAGAGCCCACTCATCCGTCTGTGTGTATTTTCTATCCGTCTTTATAACGTACTCCTTTCCCTTTATTTTGACAACTAAATCTTCCACATATTACACCCGTTGTACTTCTCCACACGTCCTAATAATAATCCAAGCAAATTAATAACTCTATATCTATTCTTCGGCATGTAGCATTAGCTTTAATAGCCTGATCTCATCTTCCTTAGTAATCCTAAACCCGTATTGTACTTCCACAAATTCTTTTCTAAACTCGATGACCTTTTTCCTAACTTCAATGGGGTCGCGTCTCTCCATTAAGACCTTCTTAATGAAGCCAGCTATTTCATTCATTTCTCCCTCCCTCATTCCCCACCTCGTGAGCTCTTGCGTGCCCAGCCTAAGCCCGCTAGGATCTTTTACGTCTTCTGGCTTATCATATGGCAGCATATTCTTGTTCACTATGATATTCGCCTCTTCCAGTAAAGCAGCGCACTTCGTGCCTCGGCCATGCTGTTTAACATCTACTGCCACTTGGTGGCTCGATGTATAGCCTCTATGCTCCAGTGCAACCTTGAACCCTTCGGCAACGAGGGCCTCTGCAAGCGCTTTTGCGTTCTTTACTACTTGTTGTGCATAATCTCTGCCCCATATCTTCATCTCTATTGCAGTAATACCAGTGGCTGCAAGCCTGTGTAAGTGGTGATTTGATACAAACATTGGAAATACAACTTTTCCAACCTCCTTATAGTCAGACTCGTTAGATGTAGCTATTAGCCCACCCTGCGGCCCTGGAAAAGTCTTGTGTGTTGAGGAGGTTATAACATCTGCCCCCAGTTTTAGTGGGTTGTCCCAAACCCCCCCAACTATCAGGCCCAGGACGTGTGCTATATCGTGTATTACTTTAGCGCCTACGGAGTGAGCAACTTCGGCAACTTCTTTTGTGGGGTGCGGAAACATGTATAAAGAACCGCCTAGGGTAACAATCCGAGGCTTAATCTCTTCTATCAGCTTAACTGCTTTATCTACATCTATGCTCCAGTTTTCCAAATCTACGGGCAACTCGATCTGCTCTATTCCAAGAGCTCCGAGCGTCCCGTACCTTGTATGGCTAACGTGTGCTCCAGCCTGTACTGGGGATACTGCAGCCTTGTCGCCTGGCTTGGTGAACGCCCTGAAGACACTTGCGTTTGCTGTCGTGCCACTAATTGGTCTTATATCGACGAATTCGGTGTTGAGCAGTTCTCCAAGCAATTCCTGTACCTTTATCTCCAGTACATCAATGTATTTAAGCCCTTGATAGAAACGCTTATGTGGTTTGCCCTCAGCGTATCTATGCATGGAGTCGTTTAAATACACTAGCATGGCGAGCGGCGACATCACGTTTTCGCTTGCAATCATATTTATACAGCTAATTTTCCTCCACGTAGTGTGATTTACAGCTAGTTCAACTACTGTTTTTAAGTCGGAGTAGAGCTCCATAAGTGCACTTAAACCAGGAGACTCCCCATATTCAATCAAAACACATCCCCATTCAGTTACATGTATACTATGTAAAATACTTTATATTTGCAGAGCTTTAGTTCACGTTTTAATGAACGGAAAGTCAACAATCTTGGCGGGGTACTTCTTTCCTCTAATATCCACCTCTACTTCTTCCCCGAACACGGCATACCTAGCGTCTATGTAAGCCATTGAGATGCCCCTACCTAGTATTGGTGAATAACATCCGCTCGTTACCCAACCAACAATGACATCCTCAACATAAACACTGTAGCCAGGTCTAGGAAAAAGCCTGCCAGCTTCTTTACCCATGCGCAAACCTACTCTAATCCACCTAATTCCTTCCCTCTTACAGGCCCTCAGAGCCATTTCCCCAACAAATCCTTTTTTCTCCCACGAAATGGAACCCATTCCATACCTCAAGGAGATCGCACATGGATACTTCAGCGGATCTTCTCCATATTCATGTCCTCCTAGCACAAACCCCATTTCTATCCTCAGAGTATCCCTAGCTATAAGCCCCGCAGGCTTAACTCCTTTGTGCAAAAATGTCTCTACCAGCTTCTTAATTTCTCCATGATTGCCCCAAATTTCGAATCCGTCTTCACCTGTCCACCCACTTCTGCTAACTAAAAAGACCACTGCGTCTCCAACCTTCTCGTTTAATCTAAACTCAAGTGGTTTCATATTTGATGTCCACCCCGCTCCAATCGACTCCATTATTTCCATGGACTTAGGTCCCTGAATGGCTATCATGGAGTATTTCTCGGTTAGGTCTTCTACATCAACTTTGTAACTCTTCTCGGCAGCAGTTCTTAGCAGGTACTCTTTCATTTTTAAGTGGACAAGGGAATTCGGAACCAGCAACCACTCTTCGTCACTCATCCTGTATAGCATTTCGTCATCCTTAACTCTGGCTAAGTCTGTGAGCGCAAGTGTGGGGCCGCTCATGAAACCCTGCTTAGTCTTGGATAGATCTTTAGTGTAGATATATTGAATTAGAGGAATAACATCGCGACCTCTAAGAACTAGCCTACCCATGTGCGATACATCAAAGAAAGCTACATGCGCTCTAACGCTAATATGTTCTTCTATGGCGTTCGTAAATCTCATAGGTACTTCCCATTCGCCGAACATACCAGTCTCTGCTCCGAGCCTCTCGCAGTAGAATTCAAGTAGAGGTATCTTGGGCAATTTCCCACCAGTTGGTAGTAGGCAGACAGACCAAATAACCTTAAATGTTGTAAGGAATATAGATAAAAAACCGGTGTGTAAATTGAGCGAGAACCACCCATGGATACCTAGCTCCACTCCTCAACAGATTGAAAAAATGCTTAGATCTATTGGCGTTAAAAACATCGAGGAACTCTTTAACGATATTCCACCAGACTTGAGGATTTCCAAGGAAAAGTGGGAAAGCCTTGAAATAGGGCTCGGCAGACCTGCCTCGGAAATAGAGGCAAGGCGCTTAGTGGATACGAAAATGTCTAAGAATATGAAGCTAAAAATCCCCCCGTTTATGGGAGGGGGTGTTTACCCTCATTATGTACCGCCCATTGTAAAGTACATTATTTCGAGGGGTGAGTTTTTAACTTCATACACTCCATACCAAGCTGAGATCTCTCAGGGTTTAATGCAGGCTCTATTTGAGTATCAGAGTTTGATTGCTGAGTTGCTCGGTATGGACGTTGTCAATGCATCAATGTACGATCATGGGTCGGCAGTTGCTGAAGCAGTCTTAATGGCCCTCAGAGTGAATAAAGGCAAGCGAAAGGTATTGATCCCAGCTAGCATGAACCCGTTTCATAGAAAAGTGCTGAGTACATATATAGAGCCGCACGGTGTGAAAATTGTCAATATACCCTACGAAACAAGAAGCGGAACAGTAGATATAGAGAAACTCAAAGAAGCCATAGATGGAGAGACTGCTGCTGTGTACTTACAATATCCCAATTTCTTCGGCGTAATAGAGTCAGAGGTTAAAGCAGTTGGCGAAATATCTCATGATCAAAAGGCAGTATTTATTGCCGGTATATACCCAATTTCTCTTGGATTACTTAAACCCCCGGGTGAGATAGGCGCCGACATCGCAGTAGGTGATGGGCAATCGCTTGGGCTTGGCATGAACTTTGGCGGCCCTCACCTAGGGATATTCGCTACGCGCTTCGATACCAACCTCTTGAGGCAAATACCTGGTAGAATCATAGGAATTGCCGAGACTATAGAGGGGGAGAGATCATTCGCGATGATTATGCAGACTAGAGAGCAACACATTAGAAGGGAGCGGGCAACTTCAAACATATGTACAAATGAGGCTTTAATGGCAATTGCTTCAGCAGTATACCTTTCATTGCTAGGAAAGAACGGCATTAAGAAATTAGCCGAGGTAAACTACTATAGGGCTCATTACGCTTGGAATAAAATGAAGGACTTAGGTCTAGATGTGGATTTATTCGATGGAGATTTCTTCAACGAATTTCCTGTATCCTTCAACAATTTTGGAGCCTACAGAGAAATTCACAACAAGCTACTCGATAGGGGCCTGCACGGCGGACTCTATATAGGTAATCTCTACCCAGATCTTGGTGAAACCGCTCTCTACGCGTTTACAGAGATGCACTTAAAGGATGACATCGATTTTCTCTTGAAAACTCTCTCACAAATTTTGATCGGCGGGTGAAGGGTTATGTATAGACAAGCCCGATGGAGAGAACCTCTGATATTTGAGATGGGACATACTGGCAGGACTGGTTTAAATCTGCCCGAGGTCGAAGAGGAGGTAAAGAAATCTGTTTCGACAGTTAAAATTCCGCATGCAATTAGAAGGGAAAATCAGCCCGGCTTACCTGAGCTAAGTGAAGTAGAGGTTGTAAGGCACTTCACCAATTTAACTCAAATGGCTTATGGAGTTGATAACGGCCCCGTTCCATTGGGTTCGTGTACCATGAAATACAACCCTCGAGCGGCCTGGGACATAGCTTTTAACACAGAATTATCTCTCATTCATCCGTTACAAGATGAGAGAACGGTTCAGGGCCTCCTAGAAATCATGTTCGAGCTTCAGAAGTGGCTCGCTAGTATAGTTGGCATGGATATATGCACATTGCACCCTGCTGCCGGGGCCCACGGTGAGCTAGCTGGAGTGTTAACTATAAGGAAATATCATGAAATTAAAGGTCAACTAGAGAGAAAAACAGAAATAATCATTCCAGACAGTGCTCATGGTACCAATCCAGCTAGCGCAGCCATGGCTGGTTTCCGTGTAATAGAGGTTCCCTCAGCTAGTGATGGCAATGTCGACATGGATGCCTTAAGGTCAACAGTAGGTGAGTCGACGGCTGGGTTAATGATCACCAATCCAAGTACGCTAGGACTATTTGAAGAAAATATAACGGAAATAGCTGCCCTTATACACAAATATGATGCCCTTCTTTACTACGATGGAGCGAACTTAAACGGAATAATGGGATATGCTAGACCAGGCGATATGGGTTTTGATATAGCACACATAAACATTCACAAGACATTTAGCTCACCTCATGGAGGTGGGGGACCAGGTGCAGGTCCGGTTTGCATAAAGAATAAGCTCGTCGATGTAAATAGGGGGATATGGTTAAAAGACCTCATTCCAGGCTATATAGTGATCCGCGACGAAGAAAGCGGAAGTTATAAGCTCGAGTACCCAGGTCCCCACAGCGCAGGTTTACTTAAATCCTTCTTCGCAAATACGCTACCCTTGGTATGGGCCTATGTCTATATAATAATGATGGGTCCCCAGGGCTTAAGAAAGGCTACCGAGCACGCTGTTCTCTTAACTAATTATTTTGCCAAGATGGTGGAGAGAATTAGAGGTTTCGCGCTTCCATATGGTAATGGCAGGCTTAGGAAACATGAGGTAGTAATTAGTGCTAAACCAATGGCAGACGAAGCTGGCGTAAACGCAGAAGATGTAGCCAAGGCTTTACTAGACTCTGGTTTCTATGCTCCTACTATTTACTTTCCTCTAATAGTAAAGGAGGCAATTCAAGTAGAATTCACTGAAACCGAGCTACCTGAGATAGTAGAGAAGTACTTTGAAAAACTCATGGAAATTAGCAAACTGGCTTATGAGAAGCCAGAGGAAGTCAAGAAGCACCCAATAAATACAAGCGTTAGAAGAATTGATATTGCGAAGGCTAACCACCCAAGGCACATTACCCCTACATGGAGGGTCTACATGAATAGGCAAAGGGTGGAATTAGGGTGATATATGACGTAGCCATTGTTGGCTCGGGAATAGGAGGCTACCCCGCGGCCTTGTACCTAGCCGATAAGGGGTTACGAGTAGCTATTGTCGAGAAACATCTTGTCGGAGGCGAGTGCACTAACTATGGGTGCGTTCCAAGCAAAGCTCTTTACGATTTTGCCGAGTCATTGAAAAATGTTGAAAAACTCGGCAGTAGAGTAGATTACGACTGGCAGGATCTCATGGAGTGGATTAAAAACACCGTACAGGAAACAAGAGGCGGATTAGAAACCCTTCTTGAGTCTAGGGACGTAACCCTAGTTAGAGGGCAAGCCTTTCTCAAGGGTCCAGGGAGACTTCTAGTATCGAACATTAATAAAAGCGAAGAGCTTGAAGCTGATAAACTAATTCTAGCTCTTGGCACCGACCCCGCTGAGATACCTTCAGCTCGATTTGATGGAAAAGGAATAGTGAGTAATAGAGAGGCATTCTACTTACTCGAGAAGCCAGAAAAAGTCTTAATTATCGGCGGCGGGATAATAGGCGTTGAGTTAGCAAACATGTACTCTGCTCTTGGCGTTGAAGTAACAATCGTGGAATTACTCGAGCACATACTTCCATTTACTGATAGGGATATAGCCGTCGCGCTAAGGACGTATTTAATGCAGAGAGGCGTAAAAGTAATTGAGAAGACAGCCGTTCAAAAGCTTGGCCACACTCATGGAAAATATACAGCAGATCTATCAAATGGTCAAAGACTAGAGATTGATAAGGTTATTGTAGCTGTAGGCAGAAAGCCGAAAACTGGGGAGATGGGGCTAGAAACTTTATTGCAGTTGGATGAGAAGGGCTTTATAAAGGTGAACGATAGACTAGAAACCAGCATGCCCGGTGTATATGCCTGTGGAGACGTAATTGGTGGACCACTATTGGCGCATAAAGCCCTGCTCGAGAGCATTGCTGTAGCTAAAAGAATAAACCAGGAAGAGTCGTTTACTGTTAACTATCAGCTAGTTCCGACTACAATATTTTCCGGCCTAGAAATAGCATCAATCGGCTACACCGAGAAAGATTTACTAGCCAAAGGTGTTAAGTACACCAAAGTGAAATTGCCCTTATACTACATGGCAAAAATTAAAATTAAAGGCCACAAGAACTCTTTCATAAAGATACTGCTTGATGACAGAAGGGAAAAAATTCTTGGACTGCACTTGGTCTCTCCAAATGCATCTGAAATCGTATCGGCATATATTCCAGTATATATCGGACGAATGAAATTAGAAGAGGTAGCCAGGACACCGTACCCTCACTTGACCCTATCCGAGTCGCTCAGAGATTTAGCAGAATATATTATAGGTACTCCCATACACCTATTGAAAAAGTAGGTGTATTTTTAGACCTAATACTTGTTTATTATAAGGGATAGCGATTTGAGCTATATTGGTGTCGATGATAAGCTGCTTTCAAAGCACTGCAGAGGAGAAAACAGCATATGCACATGGAGCTCTGTGGTGCTCGTAAGTCCATTTAATTCCAACAACTCTTATATTTTTGATTGCTCATTTTATCTTAACATAAAGAAGGAGTACAGTAATTATCCTGATGCAAGACTGCTCCTGTCTTTCAAGAGCCCTCTCCCCCTTGGAGGCTTATGGTTTACTAATCAAATGAACTACGCAATGCTTCCCTCGATCTCTCCCTGCAGTAGAGATACCATTGAGGAATATATTAAGGATATCTTAGGCAAACTTCAAGTTGAAATTGCAAGCGCTGAAAAAGACTTAGCAAATCCCCCAAGAGCCTTGCCTTTATTTAGATCAGTTAGGTCAGAACAAGCAACTGGGCGGGGTAAATACTTTGGACTAAGAGTAAAGGAGGGCCTTATCAAGGAAATACTCAACAAAATGGGATACGATGGATCTTACCTTAGAGCGGATACCAGAAACGCATATGTTCTATATAGCATAAACATACCTAAGCGCGATTTTCATGCATTAGTTTGTAATAAAGGCGTCAAGCTTGGCGTGTACAAGACTATAATAGATGTAAACGCTATCTTAGCTGCAATTAAAGGCTAGCGCTAACACAAAGAATTAAAGTAACCCTACTCATTATCCTAGAGAGGTGACATCATTGTCTGCAGTTGAATTAAGTAAGGAGATGGCGACCATTGTTAAAGAAGTAAAACCCTCTGTTGTGACAATATCAACTGAAATACCCCACCCTATGGCATTCTTTGGATATGAGCCAGTAAAGGGTTATGGTTCGGGCTTTATAATTGCAGCTGGCTATGTTGTAACTAACGCGCACGTTGTTAGAGGAGCTACAAGGGTTTCGATAATATTTAGTGATGGATATATAAGCGAAGCTGAAGTGCTTGCAGCCGATCCGCTGAGAGACTTAGCGCTTTTAGAAACAAGGGAACACGGCCTTCCAATAAAGCTAGGTGATTCAAACAAAATAGACGTTGGAGAATTAGTTCTAGCTGTCGGTTCGCCTCTAGGTTTACTCGAGAACTCTGTTACAATGGGGGTTATAAGCGCTGTTGGTAGAACCCTTACATCGCAAAGCATTATCTTGGAAGATGTTATTCAAACAGATGCTGCAATAAACCCTGGCAACAGCGGTGGTCCTCTAGTAAATCTACGCGGCGAGGCAATAGGGGTAACAACCGCAATAGTTCCATTTGCGCAGGGCATAGGTTTTGCTATACCGATTAATGGCGTTAAGAGGTTCATCGAAATGGTTAACAAATATGGTAGACCACTAAGAGCGTGGATAGGTGTCTACGTTGCACCAATAAACCCGACTATGGCGGCTCTCTACAAGTTGCCAGTAAGAGAGGGCCTATTAATAGTTAAAGTGATACCTGGCCTACCGGCTAGCAGAAGCGGCATTGCAGAGGGTGATATAATAGTAGCTGCAAACGAGAAGCCAGTTAGAAGAACAAGTGAACTCCGAGAAGCGATCGAAGAAAGCATAGAGAGGAGGTACGTAAAGCTGGATGTTATAAGGGGGAGATCTCAATATAGCGTTCAGGTTGAGATAGTTGTCGAGCGGGTATAGGTAGATTTGGCAGCAGTTTGAACATCTTATATAGACACGAGAAAGCAAGTCTATCTTTAATTGCGCCTTTTGATCAGATAGTAAATTATTTTTATTCTCAAGGACATGTTATATTTTGGGGAATTTAATGGCTGAGAAAAATACCTTCAACTTGTTGAAGCACCTCGCAGAGATTACAGGCCCTAGTGGCAGGGAGGGAACTATAGGTAGCGTTGTCGCCGATTACTTAAAGCCACTCGTGGATAGGCTGTGGATCGATTCTTGGGGAAATGTCATTGGATTAAAAAGAGGTTCTGCAGGTGAAGGTAAGTTAATGATAGCAGCTCATATGGATGAAATAGGTCTTTTTGTCTCTCATATAGAGGATGAAGGCTACCTTCGAGTAGTGCCAATAGGTGGCCTCATAGAGAGATCCCTTATTTACCAGAGAGTGTTGCTGGCGACAAAAGGAGGTAGGTTATTGCGTGGAGTTATTGGATTAAAACCACCCCACGTTATCAAGCCAGAAGAACTTCAAAAAGTACCTGAGCTAAGAGAACTGTTCGTGGATATCGGAGCCTCGTCCAGAGAGGAAGCAGAGAAGCTTGGAGTAAGCGTTGGCGATGTTTTGGTTTTCGATAGAGATGTAGTCGAACTAGCTAGCGGTAGAGTTACAGGCAAAGCTTTCGATGACCGTGTAGGGTTGGTGGCCCTTATAAAGAGCGCTCAATTGCTTGAGAGCCCCAAGGTAGATATATACTTTGTTGCAACAGTCCAGGAAGAAGTTGGCTTAAAGGGTGCAAAGACTTCTGCTTACTCTATATCCCCAGATGTTGCACTAGCTATTGATGTAACTATAGCTAGCGACGTTCCGGGAGTTCCTAAAAGCGAGTGGTTTACTAGGTTAGGCAAAGGCCCAGCTATCAAGGTGGCCGATGGTAGAAGTGCATCGGGTTTGATAACACATCCGAAGATCTTTAGCTTTTTAGTCGAATTGGCAGAGAAATACAAAGTACCCTACCAAGTAGAAATAATACCAGGTGGAACTACTGACGCTAGCGTAATAGCGCTTAACAAGGAGGGAGTTCCAGCGGGGACTGTATCAATACCTACAAGGTACATTCACAGTCCAATAGAAGTAGTTGATTTAGGAGACATTAATAACTCCGCCCTTTTAGTAAAGTACTTTGCAGAGGAAGCCTCACCTCAATGGCTTCGAGAAGTTAGGGGACTCGTTATAAAATAGCCCCATATCTAAACCTATTTTATTATTTCTCATTTCTTGCGCTTTGAAGATCTAGTTCATCATTATTGTCTGTTTCCAATTTAACCGTTACTTCACTAAATAAAATTAACTTTAGAAATTATACAACACTCTAGCTGGTTGAATATACACCTCATCCTGCCCTTAGAGACTGCTAATCAGGTCCAATCTTGACATAGCAACTTGCTTTTTGTAATGAACAAAGAAATTTTTCACCTTGCATATACACTCTTGATATACTTGTAGGTTTGGATTTATCAATTCTGTGCCTTACAGCCTAGATCGAAAGGTATAAGTCGCATTGTAAATAACCACAGTACAGATAAGAAAAAGAGAACGAGGTTGGGGAAGAAAATTATTTAGCCGCCAAGGGCCAGTGGAGCGATCTCGATAAGCAAGGAGCCGTCAGAAGTTATGTTAGCTATGGAATTAACTACTGTACCTAGATCGCTTATTACTTTACCGCTTACCGAAATAACACACTCGTTCCTTTCGATGCAGTTAATTACCTTGTTAGCCTCTTTCCCCAAGGCTAGCTTAATTATATAAGCTAAATCGCGTTCACAAGTGTCTAGCTCAATTGTAAATTCGCCCTCCTCAAGCTCAAGTGCTCTAGGCAAATGAATTTTTAATTCTATTTTCAAGTAAATCTACCGAGCATCGATCTTTTCTATGCCTTCTACCAACTCGGAGAGCTCCAATTCTATGAGCTTACTCTTTATGTCTTCAACCTTGCTGATCCCCCTGTATTTATAGTAAGCTTCAAGAGATTCTTCTAGGTCGTCGCACATTAAACCTGCCGAGGGACCCTCTAGCAATGGTTCCTCGGTGAACCTCTTTGGTAGCGTATCGTCGGTATTTTTGAAACCCAATTGATAATTGAGAAATCTCGATGTCAACCAAACTCTCTCGCCTGCCCTTAAGATAGTGTCCTTGTTTGCCTTAAGCCCCGTTACAGCGCTCCAAACTTTGGACACAAAATCGAAATCTACCACTCCAATTGTTCCGAACTTGCACAATCCTGCGCTATCTACGAAGGCACAGATATTCTGCGCTATTATAACACACTTAGCTCTTTCTAACGGGTTCTTAGGAGGTCCATAAATTCCGTACTCTGGGAACTTAACAGCTCCTCTGTCAACATGGAATGCCATGCCCTGAAGATGACAAGCACCTCTGTTTGATGTAGCGTATATTAATCCTGCGCTCTTCCACCTCCTGGGATCATGGTAAGGTACTTCGAGTCCCTTTACGTGAAGGGCAAAATCCTCACTTCTCCCCCCTATATTCGAGCTAGCCACTTTAACCCCTTCGGCTAAAGTGTTTCCTATACCATCTCGTTTGACAATCATATCAATGAGTTTCAGAACTGCCTCTAAGTTACCCCACTTTAGCTCTAGTCCGCCTGTCATATTAGACGTAATTATACCTTTTTCATAGGCCTCCATTGCCCATGCAATAATAGCGCCCGCGGAGATACTATCTACTCCAAGCCTATCGCAAAGCTCATTAAGCTTCACTACAGCAACGGGGTCCCCGATCATTGGCATAAAGCCTAGTGCGCAAATGCTCTCATATTCTGGTCCCTTCCCTTCATAATCTCCGAACCTAGGATCAGTGTATTTAACCACTCTCTCGCACGCTATACTACATAATGTGCCTTCACTACACACTTTTTTACCTGTACCCTTCTTGTAATTCTCCATTATGTACTGCCCTGTAAGCTTGCTTGTGTGTTCCCATATACCTTTAGTCCAGTTCTTTATTGGAAGCCCACCAGTTACTGCGTAGACCGACACCATCGCGCCTGTACCGTATTCGTTAAGTGATTTACCGCGAGGGGTTTGAATGGCCTTGGTTAACCACTCTTTGTTGAGTTTCTTCAATTCACTTTCGTCATGAACTTCAACTTTGTGATTACCTCTTACAGCAATGGCCTTAACCCTCTTAAACCCCATAATAGCTCCAAGTCCGGTTCGACCGGCAACTCTCCTCTCATTTGTAACTACTGCTGCAATTTTTACGAGCTTCTCTCCAGCCGGTCCTATGGCTATAGAGTCGAAGTCGCTACCAATTGTCCTCTTTATATATGTGTGTGTTTCAAAGACGTCTAGTCCCCAAAGGTCTGTTGCGGGTTTTAACTCAACATGCCCATCGTCTATAACTATATAGATCGGCTTTTCGGATACACCTTCTATAGCTATACCGTCATAGCCTGCACGCTTTAATTGTAAGCCATAGGCGCCGCTACTAACAGCCCACGCGAACGTACCCGTAAGGGGAGATCTAGATGCAATGCAGGTCTTTGCTCCAAAAGCACTTGTGCCAGTTAAAGGACCAGTCATAACAATTAGCGGGTTATTTTCAGAAAAAGCTTGTATAACTCTGTGCTTTTTAAGGTAGTTATAGAACAGCCTAGCTGCTAGGCCGTACCCCCCAACGAATTTTTCGATTAAGCCAGCATCCGTGTTAGTAGTGTAGATTTTGCCCGTTGACAAATCAATATGAAGTATGTGACCAGCAACTCCTTTAACCAAGCGCATACCCCAGTTTGTTATAATGTAGCTACCGGGTAAAAATAATTACCATAAATTATTATTTGAAGTAAACCACCTCAATAACAGTTTTATATGGGTAAAAAGCCTATCTACTTCAGGTGATATTTTGTCAAAACTTTTTGAAAAAACTATTCCTACTCCTTCTGAGGAATTTGTGAGGGTTGAGTGGGAATCACTGAAGAGATACGTAGCAGAGGTGCTGCACTCCGTTGACGTTCCGTGGAAACACGCAGAAATAGCTGCAGACGTTCTAGTAGTAGCAGACCTCATGGGCATTGAAAGCCACGGCGTCCAGCGATTAAGGAGATACACTAGTGGAATTAAGAATGGAATGATTAAGCCTAAAACAGAGATTAAAATAGTCGTTGAAACCCCCACAACATATCTAGTCGATGGGGGGGCTGGACTTGGACAGGTTGTTTCGTATGAAGCCATGGAGATGGCAATCAAGAAAGCTGCGAACATTGGAGTCTCTGTTGTCGGCATAAAGAACAGCAATCATTTCGGCATAGCTGGCTACTATGCTCTACAGGCAGTCAAGAGAAATATGATTGGAATTGTAATGACTAACTCAGGTGCCCTTGTTTCATACACAAACACTGTTGGCCGAAATATAGGCACGAATCCAATAGCTGTAGGATTTCCTACTAAAAATCCGCCGCCAGTCTTATTCGATGCAGCTACAAGTGTCGTCCCAATAGGTAAAATAGAGGTATACGCCAAGCAGGGGAAAAAAATACCATTTGGATGGGCACTATCCCCCAATGGTAAACCCGAGGAAGACCCCAAGGAGGTTTTAGATAAGAAGGGCTCAATATTGCCTCTTGGCGGCTTGGGAGAGGATTTCGGGGGACATAAGGGCGCGGGCCTAGCCTTAGTTGTTGATATATTATGTGGTGTTTTAACGGGGGCCAATTACGGCACTTTCATTAAAGAATCAACTGGCAATGAACCCCCCAATGTAGGTCACTTTATGATAGCAATAGACATTAGTAAGATCACTCCAATAGACGAGTTCTTAGAGAGAATAGAGGGCTATAGGAAATACATTAAAGCCCTCAAGAAGATCTCAAATGATCTTGAGATATGGATACCGGGCGAGAAAGCTTGGTTAACAATGGAGACGCGGAAAAAAATTGGGGTGCCCATACATAAGAACATTCTTAGAGAAATAAAAGAGGAAGGGGAAAAACTAGGCGTAGAGTTTAAAGTAAAAATCATTAAAGAAACAGCTTAGATAATTCAAGTATAATATTGTTGCGAAAACGCCTTTCATCTAGAGTACATTATTAGCCACTGTTTTTGTAATTTATTGAATTTTTGCACTGAAATTAACACAGCCTTTCATTTTTTATGCTTATTTGTCCTTGTCCCTGCAAATAGCTCTCTCTTGGGGAAATCTAGGAGTCCTTTACTACCAATTGATTTGCCCTTTGACATGCGTAATAGGTTAATTTGATATTAATGAATATGCAGGTCGAATCCAACGTATATTCTCCACTTTCGTGGCAAATAGATACAGAAACAACTTAATGGGTAAGATGTCCAATATTGTTATGGATAAGACTTTAGATAAGAACTATCAACTATGGTGTAGATCTCAATGTAATCTTTTATTGGCGTTGTCTTGAGCTTTGGCATCAATACATTATCCACTTGAAATATGCCTGCCTTCTCGGACATATATATATTTATTCTAACAGGACGCCTTTCTGATGGAGTTATTTCTACTCTCTTAACACTAAGCGCAGACACGCTGTGTATTGTTATCCCTCCGAGTTTGTATGGAACTCGGGCTCTACCTTCTGCCATATCTAGACCGTCGCCAATTTTTACGCAGCTAGCTTCAATCGATAGACACTCGACGCTATAGCTTGTACAGTGTATAGCGTGCATTATCTCCTGTCTAATCTTTACAAGTGTGTAATAATCGTTAATAAAATTCTTCAATACTCTATCAAGTATAGGCTTTGCCATTAGGGCACCAGTTTTCTCGTGCATATCTCTGTGTATACTATTACCTATATCGTGAAGTAGCCCGCCAAGAAGTGGCACAAGTGGGATTAAGTCCTCTCTTTCAATGACGCCATCCCTGATCAATGTTGGTTCAACTCCGCTATCTCGCAACAGCTGATAGATATAGAGTGCAATACCTGCTGTTATTCTGGCGTGTACAGGCCCATGGTCGTTGTACTTCAATCTATTAACGGCCATGGTATTAGCCATAAACCATAATGCCTGGACCTCGGGGTCGCCTTCAACTAATTGATAAGCCTTTAACAGTAGTTCGTTATTGGATATCATAGAATCCAATAGCTTTGGGCTAACAACTACCATTGAAACCGCCAAATCTCTCCTTTAATAATTAAGTTATTACAAAGGAGTCTTTAATAGTTCCCTGAAAGTAAGTGAATCAACTGCAGGGCAAGTTAAGGCGTAGATCTTTTGAAAATAGCTTTTACAGTTTTTAATGTATTTTCGTTTATTTATATTATAGTTGATTATAGAGCGTGGATATTTTTGATAGTAAGCGAATTAGCAGCACACTTGAGATCCATTGGACATCGGGTCGAAACCCCAAGTGAAAAAGAGCTCAAAGTGCTTCATGATTTACTACCAGTATATCTTCACGTAGAGGTCGAAGGGAATATAGTGTATATGGCCATAAAGCACACTGAAGACTTGCGTGCAACACTAGAGGAACTACACGAGAGCGGTGAGAATGTTGAGGAAATTGTGGAAGAAGCACTTGGTTACCTAAGTATAGTATCGTTGAGGGTTAGGTCTTGGGTCGAGAAAAAGGGTTATATACCTATTTTTAAGCTCAGAGAAGGCAACATAAAGGTATACGAGATCCTGGAGGAACTTGGTGAGGACATTGAGTAGTGTCCGGCGTAAGCTTTTTGGCACGGATGGTGTTCGAGGATTAATTGGAATAGACCTCACCCCTACGTTTATTGTTAGACTGTCATTGGCCATTGGGGCTTATTTCAAAGAAGGGGCAAGAGTGCTTGTAGGAATGGATTATAGGCTCGGCAGCAACGCAATAAAGAAAATTGTCGAGGGTTCACTTACGTTCTCTGGCATCAAAGTGTACGATGCTGGCCTAACTCCTACGCCGGCACTACAATACTCTGTCAAGTCCCAGGGTTTTGATGGAGGGGTTGTTATAACTGCGAGCCACAATCCACCGGAATACAATGGAATAAAGGTTATCGGACCTCACGGCATTGAAATAGAGAGAAGCGATGAGAAAGTAATTGAAGAGTATTTTTGGGAGGGCAAAACAAGGCTAGTTAACTGGAAGGACTTAGCAGAAAACGCAGAAAGGTACCCGCAGGTAAATGAAATTTACATTAGAGCTATTGCTGAACACGTGGATAGGGAACTAATAGCCAAGCAGAAGTACAGAGTCCTTGTCGACCCAGTTAACAACGTTGGGGTACTAACTACTCCTAAGCTTCTTAGGTTGCTAGGCGTAAAGCCGATAGTTGTTAACGCCACGCTAGACACTCAACCATCGAGGTTGCCTGAGCCTACACCAGACTCACTAGCAGATATTGCCAAGATAACTGCTACACTAGGATGCGACCTAGGCGTGGGGCACGATGGAGATGCAGATAGAGCTATACTTATTGATGAAGTCGGAAGAATATATTGGGGAGATAGATCGGCTGTGTTGCTAGCAAGGCACTTAAAGATGAACAGAGGGGAAGGCGGCAGGGTGTATACTGGCGTATCATCTAGCAGTATTGTAGAAGAAGTTCTCAACCCAATGGGTGTGGAAGTAGTGTGGACTAAAGTAGGTAGCGTCGACATAGCTCACACTATGAGAAGGGACAGCGGCGCTATGTGCGGATTCGAGGAAAATGGGGGCTTCATGTATCCACCTCACCAATATGTTCGTGACGGCGCCATGAAGATTGCTCTTTTCCTTGAGTTAATGGCTCGGGAAGGCAAAAAGGCGTCTTCATTATTCAACGAGCTCCCAAATTATTACACTGTTAAAACGAAGTACAAAATGCCACTTGAAAATGCTCTTAAGGTTATAGAGGGAGTCAAGGAGGAGTTTAAAGCAGAGAGATTAATTACACTAGATGGTGTCAAGGTGCTTGCAAGAGATTACTGGATACTTGTAAGACCTAGCGGCACCGAGCCAGTTCTTCGAGTAATGGTCGAAGCTAAAACGCCTGAAAGGGCAAACGATCTCTTGGAGAGAATTAGTAAAGTAATCAACGAGGTGACGAAGGCATGATGAGGTACTGGGGTCTAGATGTATTGAAGTGCGTTAACTGCAAGGGTTTTCCACTTGAAATATACGTTATTGAAGAGGAGAAACAAGACGTAGATAG
This sequence comes from Desulfurococcaceae archaeon, assembly GCA_038888155.1. Classification (GTDB taxonomy): domain Archaea; phylum Thermoproteota; class Thermoprotei_A; order Sulfolobales; family Desulfurococcaceae; genus UBA285. The sequence continues at coordinate 59,544 of JAWAJB010000001.1, read as the reverse complement.
AAGCGATTTAGGTTTTCCTCTATGTAAGGTGTACTGTGGTTACTTAAAGAATAGCATATTACAGGAAAAACAATACCCATGCCCTGAGTGTCTACGTATAGGCATAAGGACAGCGATTTTATATTGTCCCGTCTGTAAACACTGGTATCCTGTTAAGAACGGCATTGTTGTAATGCTTACGGACAATAAGAGAAAGCATGAAAGGGATCTCGATTTCCTTAGAACTTACAAGGAGAAAATACCTACTTTCATTTTGATGGAGGGTAGACCAGTTAATCTTTCGGGAAATAAAATGAAACAATAAATGCTCGGCTTCTGAAGCCGAAGTTTAACAAAGTGAAATTTAGCGCGCGCTCCATATCTGAAAAAGAGAGGCGCACTTCTACGTATTGTGTAAGCTATTTAACTACATAAAAATAACAGCTCTAACTAAAAAACTATGGTTTAATTTCCTTGTATTCAGGGACTAGAGGTATTAACCCGTTTTTAATTAATACTCCCATTTCTTTCCTAGGCTTCTCCAATAGCTCTCTGATTTCTAGTTCAAGCTCTTTTCTAGAGAGAGCCCTCCTAGCATATCCCAATTCCATAGCTTTTTCGGCTACAGCTAAAGCCTCTCTAACGTACATTTCGCTTTCCTCCATGTTCGGCACTATTCTATTTTCATGTATTCCTGTTTCCTCAGCATAATCAGCAATTGCGTAGGCTGCCGCTAAGAACATAGCTTCTGCCATTTTTTTGGCCCTCACGGACAACACGCCCCTAAATACAGCAGGAAAACCGAGGCTGTTATTTATTTGATTCGGGAAGTCCCCTCTTCCAGTGGCAATAATCTTGGCACCAGCCTCTTTAGCCTCCCAAGGCCATATTTCCGGCACAGGATTCGCCATGGCGAAAACTATAGAGTCTTTATTCATAAGCTTGATCCATTCTTTCTTAATTGTGCCAGGTCCAGGTCTAGACGCAGCTAAAACTACATCTGCGCCGTTAAATGCTTTAGGAATATTGTCTATGCCCTCGGAGTTTGTTTCAGTTGCGGCTAAGTATTTCCACGGGTTCTCTAGTTTCATCATAGGCATATCCTCTCTGTGTTTATGGAGAGGACCCTTGGAGTCTACAATAATGATGTTTGCCGGATTTGCACCCGCCCCCTTAAGGTATCTATACGTGCATATGTTGGCTGCCCCTGAGCCGAAAAGTATTATTTTAACTTGATTAAGCCTCTTTCCTACAATTTTAAGCGCATTTAATAAACCGGCAAGTGTAACTAGAGCTGTTCCCTGTTGATCATCGTGCCATACAGGTACATTAAGCGTTTCCTGAAGATTATCCAAGATGTAGAAGCACTTGGGCGATTCAATATCTTCTAGATTTATAGCGCCGAAACTTGGCTCTAAGGCCTTTACTATATATATAAAGTTATCTGGGTCCTTTTCCCGAATTACTATTGGGACGCAATCCACTCCTCCAAGGTACTTAAACAGTAGACACTTCCCCTCCATAACTGGTAATCCGGCCGAAGGTCCAATATCGCCAAGACCAAGAACTCTTGACCCGTCACTTATTACTGCGCAGAGGTTTCTTCTCCAAGTGTACTCAAAAGACTCGTCATCTCCCCCTTTATGTATTAACTTACAGGGCTCAGCAACCCCCGGAGTGTACCAAACATTAAAGTCTTCAAACCTTGTAATGGGTACTTTAGGGGCTATCTCTATCTTACCGCCGTACAGCCTATGTAATTTCGTAGATAAAGCTCCCCATTCAATCTTGCTGTCAGGCATTTTGTGACACCAGGATATTGATAATGCGTAGCTCTATATTAAACGCAGACTTAACACACAAACGCACTACAGTTAACATGGTGAACTGAAAAACACTAACTTACTAAATTGGGAAAAGGCGAACGAGCCTCGAGACAATATCTTTCTCTAAGTTCTCCTTAATGGCATTCACACTATTAATTAGCTTATCAGATAAGTTTTCGCCCTTTGTATCAATTGTTACTATAAGCGGTCCAAAGTCTCTGACCTCGAGTATCCAGAGTGCTTCAGGCATGCCAAGATCTAACCACTCAACACCCCTCACCTTAACAACTCTGCTAGCCCCCAATACGCCGCAACCTCCTGGAAAAATAGCGTATATTGATTTATTTTTTCGACAAGCCTCAGCAGTTCGATGTCCCATGCCGCCTTTACCAACGATTATTTTAACACCTGTTCTCTCAATGAACAGATCTTCGTATTTTTCCATCCTCCTGCTAGTGGTTGGACCTATAGATATACACTCCCAGCCATCCAGAGTTCTCTTCATTATTGGTCCAGCGTGGAAAACTACGAGGCCACTAAGGTCAACGGGCAGTTGAACGTTCTCTTCTATAGCTCTTTTGTGGGCCTCATCTCGTGCTGTAACTAAAATTCCAGTGATGTAGAATACGTCACCAGCTTTGAGCTCCTCAAGCGTCTCCGTATTCATTACAGGTGTTATAACTCTCTTAATTTCATCAATCAATTAGACCACCTTTATGAGATAACACTTCATATGACAAATCGCTGTTTATCCTGATCCACCCTTTTCGGAGAGCCCAACACGCAGTGCTTACGCCAACTGCAAATGTTGCAGGATGTCTTCCTGCATACTCGATGTGAACACCCATAATGCTTGTAGATCCTCCCAGCCCCTGCGGACCAATTTTAAGTTTATTTAGTTCTTCCTCGAGCAACTCCTCTAGCTGAGCAATTAACTGGTTGTTGTTTCTTGAGCCAATAGGTCTAATTAAAGCCCTTTTGGATAAAGCAGCCGCAATTTCAACAGTTGGGCCTATTCCAACACCAATAAGAAGGGGGGGACACGCAGGAGGACCATACTCTGCAATTACACTTAGGATAAAGTCAACTAGACCTTTCCACCCCTGTACAGGGTCAAGCGTAGTAGCTCTGCCTGGTCTACTTGAGCCCCCTCCTGCCATATACAGTTTCACATCTGCGTAGCTCACATCTGGCTCTATCTCAATTTCTATCCAAGGCAGCCTAGGCCCTATGTTGTTGCCCGTATTTTTATTTGTCACCAGGTCCACTACATTTGGTCTTAGATATCCCAATTCTGTGCTCTGTACTACTGCTTCGTGAATAGCCTTCAATAGCTCAGATTTATATGGAAATCTATCTCCGAAGGTGATGTAGAACATTAGAACACCTGTGTCTTGACACAGCGGGGCTTTTTTAATATATGCCAGGTTGAGGTTCTCCATCATGGCAGCATAAATAAACCTGCTATGTGGGATAGTTTCTCTAGCAATAAGCTCTTGGAGTTTGTTAAGCACATCGTCAGGTAATTTAACGGCCACAGTGTTTACGAGGGACAATATGGTTCTCGAGAGCTGCGAGTTAATTTGGTGTTCTTGATGCATACCATTTTGAGGACTACACGTCATAATAAGCTCCTGCCTAGCCTAACTATGTTAATTGAATATTAATTGAGGTTAAATATCTCAAATGCTGAAACGTAAATCCTTAGTGAACTTTTCTCGTTAGTAATTTTTATTCCTAGAGGAAAAACCTTAAAACAAGATATCTCTAGCCGGGAATGATCCAGGTGCCTAATTCCCCTCTAATTGCCTCTTGCGCGTTCCTCAAATTTCCTATAATAGCGAGTTTTCCGCCGTTTTGTATAAACCTAATAGCAGCGAGTATTTTAGGACCCATACTACCAGGTTTAAAGTGCCCCTCGCTGTAGTACTTTATAGCTTCACTCAGAGTTAGCTCTCTAAGCGCCTTTGCTCTTGACGTACCATAGTCCACATATGCGTGGTCTACATCTGTTAATATAAGAAGTACGTCTGCGCCCAAAGCAGTGGCCATTCTCTCGGCACCAAGGTCTTTGTCGACAACCCCTTCAATACCAGCTAATTTTCCATTCTCTCTAACTACAGGTATACCCCCGCCCCCATCCGCTATGATTACGTAGTTATTGTTCAATAGGGTTTTAATAGCGTCTATCTCAACCTGAATAATTGGATCAGGGGAGGGGACAACTCTTCTATATCCTCCTCTAGGATCCGGCCTGAAGAACCATCCGTGCTCCTCTGTAAGCCTTTTAACTTCCTCTTCGTTGTACCAAGGACCTATGAATTTAGATGGATTTTTAAAATCTGGGTCATCTCCTCTAACAACAGTTTGAGTGATAACAGTAACTACGCCCTTGATCACGCTTGGTATAAGTTTTTTCTCATATAGCTTATTGTAAATAGCCTGTTGTAGTATATAACCCAACCACCCCTGGCTCATAGCACCAGCTATATCTAGACTCATGGGAGGCAATCCCTTATACCTTTCTCCAAGGGCAATCAATTCCGCAATAACGCCAACTTGAGGGCCGTTACCATGAGTTACGGCTACCCTATATCCATCCTCTACTAGCTTTACTATTACATCCGCTGCAGAATATGCGTTTTTCCAATATTCTTCTACCGTTCCCTTATCTGACTTAGATTGAAAAGCGTTTCCACCTAGGGCAATTACAATGAAACGACCAGCGCTGATCATAAGGTTGCACCCAGCCTTTGGCAGTGTTTATAAAATATTCGTGGGTAAATAAAGATACATAGATGATTGGAAACTAGAGGTTTCAAACCATTGGTTTAAACTCGAGAGGATGAGCTTAACCTAATTCTTGGAATCCTTTATGTCATTATTTATATCATAGAGTTCGGAACTCCACTTGGGTCATAAGAAACTCTGGGCACCAAGTTGTTTTTCCTTAATAGCTCTTTCACGTGAGGGTACATTATAACGTATTCCTCATCTACACACTCAACGAGGCTTGGACTTATGCCTGCTAGTCTTCTTTTAAACTCCATATAGCTATCTTCGGTGCTAAAGCTCAGCATTATAGCGGCATATACTTCATCGCAGGGCTTTAGTCCGCTATTTATTAGGTTCTCTAATGCAGTGTACTGGTACTCGTAAAACTCTCCATTAGCCCCCGTTAAATTTTCGAACTCTACTGATGAACTCCCCTTAAAGCTAACTCTCACTATTAGGTTACTGTATCTTGCAGCAATCCTAGAGTACTCGACATGTTTACCTAGCAGTAGTCCGTTAGTCTCCAAGATGAAAAAATAATCGGTCTCTTGGAGTAACTGCAGTATTTTGAAGGTGTGATCAAAACCTATGGTTGGCTCTCCCCCGCTCAGCCTGATGTAATTATAACCCTTACTTCTAGCAATTGAAAGAAGTTTTTCTAGTGCTGATTTTGGGGATTCAAACCACCCTTTCTCGGTCGCGTAGCTGTACTTCCAGCTCCAACAGAACTTACACCTCAAATTACACCCTACTACGTCACCAGTTGCTATTCCTCCATACCATCTACCGCCGCGGAACCTGAAATATCGCCTCTCTGTACCTGCTTTGGTGCCCCTAGTTACTTGCCTTTCAACGAGGGCACTCAAATCAAATGGATTGAAGCCAGACATTGAGAAGCCCCTATGCGGATTGTTAGCGTTAGTGGATTTAAATAGTCGGCATCGGCATTTCTCTCAAGCGATCAAGTAATCGCTCAAGATCATCTAGATACTTAGAGGGATCTTTAACTAATATTTTCACGAGATTTGCTCCTTGAGAACGTAGCGTGTCATAGATATAAACAATAGATTGAACCAATCCATTATATGTGCGGTACCTCTTTACTGCGTAGGAGTAGGGACAATTAAACGGACAGTTTAAGCAACTCAACTTAACGCCAATGCACGCCCCCTTCTTCATATTTGGAGCACTGACTCCTAGAAACTTGACATAGTGTCTGTCTAATGGTGCCTCGTGAGTTAATCCATACGTATGCAAGAGAAAAGCCTTCGCAGATTTAATTCCAAATCCCCGAACTTTAATCAATCCGATCACCTCTTCGTAGGGTGAGCGAGCATTTAAGGCAACATCGATCATGTGTTTAACTTTTTTGAATTCAAGGGGTATAAAAGAGCTCGATTCAATGTAACCTTTAAAAAGCGCCTCTCTACACCACTTAACCGTATTTAAGAAAAAATTTGTGTCCCTAGACAGGTATATAGCGTATGCAACGGGTTTCTTATAGCCTTGTTCGTATATTAGCGAAATCTTGTTACTCACGCAATTACTTATATGTAAATCAGAACACAGATTTTTAAATAGGTGGTGTTTACTAAAACCTAGGATGTTTCTAACAACAGCTAGATTCAATCCACTAGGCAACGAGCAGTAGGTCTCAATGACATTTTCCTTAAAGGCGCACTCAATACCATGAGCCTCACCGTATATAAATTTGAACTTGAAGCCATTGCCTACCTCCTCAATGTCTATTACTGGCAACAAATACGAATAAAGTAGCGTTAGACCATAGTGTATACCTTTAATTTTCAAGCTAACGCCACCACTAGAAAATCTCCAATAAGTACAGCTATATTTGTATTGAATAAACGTCAATGTAGCGATCACTCGGTGGACTATTGTTCATTTCTTAAATGCTAATATAAGGCACGCAAAAATCCCCTCCGTCCAACTCGGCTGCGCACTTGTCGGTATTAAATTAAGATTTGATAATCACAAAGCACTGTAGAGTTATTTTTGCGCAACTGAGAACTCGCAACTAGGCAAATTAAACACATCCTATAATTTGTCCAGGGGCAACTCGCTTAAAACCCTGGCCTTTAGCCTTGACTTATGCTTTATCCTAATTTTTGCTCGCTTTACTCCTAGCACTCCTTCGAATTTGTCTGCAATCTCGTTTATTTCCTTAAAACTTTCACCGCTTATATCGCCTAGTAAGATCTTCCTCGTTAGTGGGTAAACAAACTCGCTTTTAGCTTTACCAGGAGCATTTAGCTCAACCAACTCCTTACACTCTTCAATGAAATGGCTTTTCACGCATATCTCTAAAATAATCAATTCGCGTTTTGAGTAGGCAATAGTCCCGCGCCCTTTTACGTAGTTGTACTTTGCTGGATCTATCACCGTTGGTTTCCACTCTAGCTCTGCTTTTATTACTCCATTCCCTATACTCACATAGCCAAAAACAAACCCCGTTTTGTCGAATGCTTGGAGGCTTGCCTTGCCTCTTAGCTTCAAACCTGTTGTGTCCAGACATGCTATAATTGCTCCTTTGTACTCTCCTTCTTCAACTAGTATTGAGGGGATCTCCACGTGTACCCCTCTTCCAAAGAAGAGAGATTGAAGAATGGGCGGTTCGTAACAAACTTCGCTCACCGAAATCCAGTACCTTTCACCTAGCTTTTCTTTTAACTTCCACCCAGTCCTTAGAACAACCGTAAATCCTAAGTTGCTGAAAAATGCAACTCTAAATATTCCTCGAGCTACTTTCATCGGTTTCTTGAACACTACGTTGTTCTCACGCAATTCAAAGAGGCTAGAGTAATCAAGGAATAACTTTTTTTCAGGTGGACTTTTTGTTTTAGCCTTCTTTTTGCTAAAAAACATTCATATCCCACATCTACTAGAATGAAATACTGAAATTTATAGTTATTAGGTTTATATAGTCCTAAGAGCTCTGTATTTACAAATGTAAGGTGTTATTCTTGCAAAGGCCCACTGATATAGGGTACGCATCTATTAGTAGAATGTTTATTGATAGGACGCACTTAATTGTAGGCGAAATCTCAAACATTTTCTTAGTTGAATACGAGAACGGGCTTATAATTGTAGACGCTGGCAATAAAGGAGATCACCTAAAGGTGACAGATTACGCGCACAGGAAAGGACTAGACATAACCAAGGCGAAATATATAGTAATCACCCACGCACACGGAGACCATTTGGGATCTCTTAAGGACCTTAAGGAAATAACTAATGCCAAAATAGCGGCTCACAGAGAAGAAATACCCTACATTGAAAAATATTACACTGAAAGAGAGAAAACAACCCCCCTGGAAGTTGACGTAATCTTAGAAGAAGGATCAACTATAGGTCCATTAGAAGTAATACACACTCCAGGGCACACCCCGGGTAGCATTTGCCTTCTTGATCCTAGGACAAAGACCCTATTTGTTGGTGATTTGGTTCACGAAATGAAAGGCGAGCTATTTGAAATACCAACAAGGTATTCCAGAGATCCGAACAAGAATAGAATTGCGATCGCCTCACTTTTGTACTATGGGTTCAATACTTTGGTCCCTAGCCACGGTGAACCCATTTTAGGGACAGGCAAAGAGGCACTGCTAAAGCTCGTTAAAAGGTTTCTAAAGGAGTAATTTAACCTGTAATTGAGGATTAAAAAATACTTATTTTTTTCCTGCGCCTATCTTTGAGGCTGTTAGTTGCTATTTTTGATATTTTCTTATGTATCTAGAGTAATCAACGAGCGCTCTGGCTACCCTTGCGGCTCTTGAGGGGGTTGTGTAAACTGGGATACCTGCATCATCGTATATTGCGGCAGCGGCTGAAGCCCTGCCAAGGTTGCTCACAACCATCATTGGCTTACTAAGTTCTTTGACTAAAGAAGATATATGCTTTGCATTTTCGATGCTTCTTTGCTCTTGCTCTGGTGTCAGCATTACACCGCCTCCTACTTGTATTATAATGTCGCACACATCAGTCTTTAGGAATTTTTCAGCGAGGAACCTGTACGGTTCAGGATCTGGAGTTGCAACTAAGTCAGCGGGGTTCCTTCTATTCCAGAATGGAGGTAGCACCTTCTTTGAGTCAACTTCTTCAATTATCTCTTTAGGTAGAGGTGGAAGCTTTAGCCCTAGTGAATACACAGCATCAGACAGTTCAACTGCCCACCCTCCGCCACCGCTTAAACCACATATGCGGTCTCCCTCGGGTAGTGGGAGGTTTGCAAAACCCATAGCTATATCGAACATTTCTTCAAAGTCGTACGCCCGGATTACACCGTACTTCTTGAACACAGCGTTGTAAACAGCATCCTGTCCAGCAAGAGATGCTGTGTGCGAAAGCGCAGCGGCTGCACCTGCAGGGGTATAGCCAAGCTTCATCGCAATTACCGGTTTTTTGTTCTCTCTACATATTTCAAGCGCTCTCGTGAATTTTTTACCGTCCTTTACTCCCTCTATATACAGCGTAATCACTCTTGTGTGGGGTTCAGCGCCGCAAAGATATTCCAAGTAATCGCTAATTTCTAGATCAGCTTGATTTCCTATTGAGATTGCAACGCTAAACCCCATATTCCTTGTCTTTGCCCACCTCAACATAGTGCCTGCGAATGCGCCGCTTTGTGATATGAAGGCAATGTGTCCTACTTTTTCTGGTACTTCCTTGGATGAGGCAAACGATGTATTTAGCTTGGTCCACGAGACATATGTCCCCATGCAGTTTGGTCCCTGTATTCTTATGTTGCCCTTTCTAGCGATCTTAAGCACTTCTTCTTCAAGCTTTTTCCCCTCAGGTCCAGTCTCGCCGAAGCCTGCTGTGATCACCGTTGCGGCTTTAACGCCTTTTGCTACACATCCCTCCATTACGCTTGGGACTATTGCAGCGGGAACCACGATAACTGCTAAGTCAACTTCGTCAGGAACGGATTGTATGTCTGGGTAAACTTTTAGTCCCATTAGTTCTGTAGCTCGTGGATTTACTGGATAGACCTTTCCTTCAAAACCCATATCTAGTAAGTTCTTGAGTATCTGGTATCCCCAGGTACCAGGCTGTCTACTAGCACCTATTATTGCAACACTTCTCGGCTCATAAAAGTATTTGAATACTTCTAGCTCTTTTCTTATACCCATAAACTCACCACATCCAATACTTATAAAGAAGGAGAAAGCGGTTTAAAAGTAAAAAAATAAACTTGGAATTTACCAGAGCCTCTTTCCATCCAGTTCTAGTAAGCGCTGCCAGTTCTTCTCTACGTATTCCTGTAGCGACTTTATTTGCTCCTCTGTAACGTGGGCGAATCTGCCTTGGAGCTTCAAGTAGTCTGCGACAGGTCTTAGCTTGGCGGGCTTAAATGTCAACTTGAACACGCCGTTATCTACTTCTATTAGGGGCCACATGCCTGTTAGAACAGCTAACCTAGCAACTTCAACTGTCTTGCTAGTGTCAAATCTCCAGCCAGTAGGGCATGGTTGTTGAATGTGTAGATATGCCATGCCTAGGTTGTTGTCTGTGACTTCCATTCCCTTCTTGAACTTAGTCTCGAAGTCCCTTGTGAATGCAACGGATAATGTAGCTATGTACGGTATCCTGTGAGCTACCATTATGTCTATCATGTTCTTTGAGAACTCGCGCTTGCCCTTCCACCTTGCCCCTACGGGAGTTGTAGTTGTCCACGCGGCAAACGGAGTCGTTCCGCTTCTCTGGATGCCAGTATTCATGTATGCCTCGTTGTCGTATGTTACCCAGAGTATTGGCTCGTTAGCCTCTGCTGCTGAAGATAGGGATTGTAGACCTATATCAGCTGCACATCCGTCTCCTGCAATTACCATGACCCTTGTCTTGCTGCCCTTGGCTAAGTAAGCCCTCTTATATCCTCTGGCAAAGGCAGCTGGAGCGGCGAAGTTAGCTATTATTTGAGGTACGCCAGTTATTGAAGGTATTCCAACTGAGTAGCAGCTTGGAGGTACAGCTATCACAGTGTTTTTGTCGATCATGTTGAAGATGTACTTAGAGAGTAGTGTGATACCACAACCAGTGCACAGGTACGAGCCAGCACCAATCAGTCGGTCCTTGAACACAAATTGCGGCGTCGGTATCACGGGCTTCTTCTCTACGAACACGGTCTTAATATCCACTTCACCGCTTCCTTTAGCCCCCAACAAGTCTCCATACATTTTCTTGAAGTCCGATATCGATATATCTTCTCCGCCCATGCCGGCTATGAAGTTAAAGAAGGCTGGCCTATTCTTTAACTTATACAGCGCAGCTGCGGCATCTAAACCAACTGGTCCCATATACCTTCCGTGGCTTACCATTCTGTCAACAACTCCAAATGCGCTTACGCCGGTCTTCTCTGCCAATTCAACGAGCTCTTTTGTGGGGAATGGCCTGTAGAACCTTAGTTTAACTAAGCCAACCTTTTTACCCTCGTCGCGGAGCGAGTCTACTGCTCTCCTTGCGGCTGTTGTCATTGAACCCATTGTAACTAATAATGCCTCTGAGCCATCTACTTTGTATTCCTCTATAAGGCCGTACGAATCCCTGTTGAACTTCTCAGAGTACTCCTTGGTTACTTCATATATAACCTTTTTCGCCCTCTCAAATGTTTCCTCGAATATCCTCCTATATATAGTGTGTGCGTTTTGAGGAACGTTGTGCCTTAGATATGTGTCCTGCATGTATGGATCTAAAGTATGCCGGTAGTTCTTTCTGGGCGGCAGAAAGTCATCGATCTCCTCTTGGGATGGCAACAGGACTTTCTCGGTTGAGTGCGTTAAGTTGAAGCCATCAAGGGAGAGCATTGCCGGCAGTAATACCTTTTCGTTTTCTGATATCTTATACAGTTGTGGGACAAAATCGAAAGACTCTTGCACAGTTTCAACTACGCCTATTATCCAAGCAAGGTCTCTCGTAGGCATCATGTCGCTGTAGTCGCTTTGAAGGCTCCAATACCACCCAAGGGTTCTATTCGCTATTCCTAGTAGGAACGGAGCCCTAAATGATGGCGCCTGTGCAACAATTTCATGAGCGTAGCCAAGCCCTTGCGAACCCGTGGCAGTAAAGCTTCTAACACCTGCAGCAGCAGCGGCTAGAGCTGCAGCCACAGCCGAGTGCTCTCCTTCGGGGTGTATGTACTCGGCGTCGAGCTCGCCCTTGGCAACAAATTCAGCCAGGTACTCTACCATAGTCGTGGATGGCGTAATTGGGTACGCCGAGATAACCTTAGCTCTGGACATTTTTACTCCATACGCAACTGCTGCGTTGCCTGAAATTAAGACAGTTTTGGTCATATTACTCCTCCCTCACCATGCTAATTGCTTTAACTGGGCATTCATTTGCGCATACCCCGCATCCTTTACAAAAAGCAAAATTGACCTTTGGGCCTTCGGGTGTTTTGTCAATTGCCCCCTCTGGGCAGAATGTGTAGCATGTCCAGCACTTTGTGCATTTCTTGAGGTCTATCTCTGGCTTGAACTCTCTCCAGTGTGCTACGCTAAGGGCTATAGTTACTCCGAGTGTTCCAGTTTGAATTTCAGGTAGTTGAGTTTGACCTGACACAACCAATCACCTAACCTCCTTTACAGTTACACTATTATATCCTTCCTCTAAAACCTTTAAGTTGTTCTCCCAAGTTGCCTGGGGGAACCTAGCCTTTACAGCTTCAGCTAGGAGATCAACTTTTACGAGGTTTGTTACTTTGCTAAACGCTCCAACAATAGCTATGTTTGGTATAGGCCTGCGGGTATGTTTAAGGGCTATACCGGTCGCGTCAAGTGTAGCAACTAGTCTTGGTTTAACGTGTGGAACTAGAGTTTTAAGCTCTTCTAAGACTTCTTCTGGGCTTCTCGTAGTGTTCTGTATAAATACGCCGTTCTCTCTGAAACCACCAAATACCCATCCTGGTACAACTGTGTGAATCTTTGGATCAAATACTACTAAATACTCTGGGTTAACGATGGCTGATCTAGCTGCCATTGTAGCTTCTCCTATAAAGAGGTAGGATACCACTGGAGCCCCTCTTCTAGCAGATGTAAATTCTGGAAAAGTTCTAGCGAATTTACCGTCCATCACTGCAGCGTGTGCTATTAGCTCTGACCCTATCACTATTCCTTGTCCGCCTTTTCCGTGAAGACGAACTTCTGCGACTTGACCAACCATGAAAGAATACACCTATTCCATGAGAAATAAGCGCGCGAACCTTTTTAAGCTTTTCCGATCTTCACGTGGAGCTACGGCGTTGAATTCGAAACAACAATACTTTATTTAGATTTTTTATTAAATATGTTAAAATAATAAAATTTTATTCGAAATATATTTATGAAGGGATTAAAACCCCTACTTAAAACAGACAGCCAAGGTTTAATATCCTTTCTCCTGATTCACTAACTCTATAGATTAGGTGCAAATTGCTTATGGTAGGTAAAATAAATGCGCAAAGAGTTGATCAATCCAGCTGGATTAGATGGGTAATTCTTTTCATTCTAACATCTAACTTTCTACTAGTTTTAGGTTACGCATTTGCATTGACAGCTCCCATAGTACCTGCACTCATAAGAGAGCTAAATATAACACTAACAATGGCCGGGCTTCTTTCAACATCACTCAACCTTGCGGGAGCTATCCTATCTCTGCCAAGCGGGGTTCTCCTAGACTCTATAGGTGCGGAGAAAGGGCTTATAATCTCGTTGCTTGCAGGATGTATTGGCTGGGTTATATGTGCAATCTCTCCAGATTTCAACACTTTACTCATTGGGAGGTTCTTCATAGGTATATGCGGAATTATTCTAGGAGCAGGAGGACCCATTGTTATAATGAAGTGGTTTAAAGAGAAAGAGCAGGGCATAGCGCTAGGTATATGGTCTGCATCAATGGCTACAGCTCGAGCTGTGTTTACTCCCATGGCGAGCTTGATTACAACTCAGTACGGTTGGAGGGCGGTTTTTACTGTTGGGTTAATAAGCTCAATTATACTGCTCCCCCCATCAGTGTTAATGTTAATGAAAAGTTCGCGCATTGAAAATATCGATGTAAGGCACAACAAGGTTAGTTTGAAGGGGTTAAAGGACTCTCTCCGTAGCTTTCAAATCTGGCTTTTCGGCCTTACAATCTTCATTGGCCTATCTCCTGCGAATATTTTCGGAACTTATGGCGTGACTCTATTGAGCAAAGAGAAGGGTTTCTCAGAGAGCATTGCAAGTTTGTTGCTCGGCATTATGGGAGTATGCGGGATTTTCGGCTCCATGTTTGGGGGTTGGTTGTCGGGCAAAATTGGAAAGAAGAGGACCTATTTGGTGAGTCTGTGCGGTGAAGTAATCCCGTTTATAACATTCGCTTTAGTTTATCAGCAGTATATAGTTATGGCTATGGTGTTGATTATAGGCTTAGTATCTGCAATTAAGAGCCCAATGAACTACTCAATTCCTCCATCTCTAGCTGTAAATGGATATGTAGGTATGGCTTTAGGAATTGCTAGGATCTTTATGTATTTACCTGGGGCTATAATGCCCCCCATTAGCGGGTTCATATATGAGTCCTACGGTTTCATAGAGCTTATGCTTGTCCAGATAACCCTTCTGCTCTTAGCGTGTTTACTTGTCATGAGGTTAAAAGTTAAATAAGTCCTCCTTTTAGCGTAAAACCCAAGAGATTCAGAAAATTTTTTTAACTTAACACTCAAAATAGGCATTAATGTAAAGTTTAAGCTTTGAAAGTAAAACTTTAAGCTATATACGCGGCGTTAACCCTTTGTGTGAATTTCCACGACGTCCCCATCGTGCAAAATGTGATCAAGCCCTACTCTTTCGCCTGGATACTTGGCAGATAGTCCCCAAACCTTAGCGTAAAGAAAGTTCTCTATGAAATCGCTGTGCACTATACGAGCAATATCCTTCACAGTGGCGTTTTTTCTCAAGACAATAGGTTTGCTCGAAGGCGGCGCATTCGGGGATTTAGTGTATACTCTCACAACTTCCATAACATCATATAAAGCTGGTGCAATAGAGTTTAAGCCCCTGTCCTGTAAGGCTGAACCAGAGATTATCCGGGGCTCAGGCAAGATTTCATTAACTCTATCTAGCGATCTTCTCTCTACGTTAGCTATATCTGTTTTGTTAATGAATACAACAGTTGGTTTGTAAGAGGAGGCCTCAAATAATGCCTGTTCTACATCGTCTAGGTTAACTTCACCGTAAATTTTAACGTGGGCGTTGTAAATTCTGTAGCTTTCCAGGAGCTTTCTGATATCGTCAACTGTTGTACCGATCAATTTTCCCATGATAGTAACTCTAATACCCGTTTTACCAGCTCTCATTATATCTATTGAAACTCGTCCGCGAGGCTTTACCAGCAGGATGCCCTCCTCTTTTAATGTTTCTACTATCCACTTCAGGTCCTCAATGAAATCAGATGTGGCATCTAACACTAGAAGAAGTCCGTCAGCGTTTCGTATTATTCCAACTACTTTGCTGAATAGGCTTGAACCATTGAAAAGTGGGGGGGTATCTATGAGTTGAAAGTACACATCTCTGTACTTTAACATACCTGGCACAGGGTGCTTAGTTGCAAAGGGGTAGTCTGCCACTGCGGTCTTAGCTCCTGTTAGCCTTGCTACAAGTGAACTCTTGCCGCTATTAGGAGGGCCCACTACAGCAACTTGCACGTCCCCCTCTTTCTCTAGGAAGAAAGTAAACCTCGACCCAGATTTTTTTCTCCTCTTGTCCTCTATCTCTTCGCGGAGTTGAGAGAGCCTTTTTGTGGCCCACTCCCTTAGCTTCTCAGTCCCCTTGTGCTTAGGAACACTGGACAAAAATTCTTCAAGGGATCTAACTTTCTCTTCTGGGGTCTTTGCCTCCATTACTTTAATCCACTTAGCTCTGGCCTCTGCTGGTAGGTTTGTAACCAAACTCTCACCGTTTAGTGAAATGTCTTAGATTTTTATGCATAGGTGTTTTTCTCTTCCTCTTTGCGATATACCACAGGGGTGTCTTATGCTTTAATAAACGCCAGCTCCTTCGAATGTAAATTGGCGGCGGCGCATTAATGCTGTAGCTTGACTCTAGCCAATCCTTCAGCGTTGGATCAGCTGTGTACCCTGATCCAAAATCTCCGATGTGTCTTTTGAGCGCATTAATGCTAGTGTCCCTAGCTACCTTGGCAATAACGCTAGCAAGGGCTACTGGCGGATACTTCAAATCTGCATTAGCTTCCATAGAGAAGGACAGTTTAAATTCTTTGAAGAGCTCTTCAGCATATGCGCGGACGTTGTTGTTACATCCCTTTACCTCGTCTACAAAAATATAGACTTTTTCCATCTTTAAGTCATTGATTAGTGTATTAATTGTTTTTAAAATCCACTTAATGTACCTTTCCTCTATTAGATTTAAGTTCTCTCTGTCTATTCTCCATGGGTGGATGAATACGGCTATTGTTGCTACCCCCTCTCTAACTGCCTCATTATACAGGAAGTACCTCTTAGTGGGGTTTAGCCTTTTACTATCCCTCAGCCCCTTTTTAACCAATCTATCTAGTATGTAGTTAGTTGTCATTATCCCTGCTATAACCATATCCCCTATCAACGGTCCTCTACCGGCTTCATCTATACCTATATATATGCTATGATCTAGGGATTCGTTGAGTCGTATCTCCATTGTGTACCCATACGCGCATAGCTTAACTTGAATCATAATTAACTTCACCCTATAAAAGCTTGAAGTTTTGCTGAAAACAGTAAAGTATAAAGTGGAGTTCACGTCTTTTCTAAAGTAGGTGTGAAACTGTGAGTGGTTTCTACGACAATCTCGGCGCCTGGATCAAGAGGCAACAGGAAATAAAAAACATGTTTAAGAAGGCAGAGGAGAACTTCAAAGACGCAGACAGGCTTACGCTAATAACGCTGTCGAGGCTAGCCTTCCAGCATATGAATAAGACTATTGAGGCTTTTGACAACTGGTTAAAGGACCCAATGATAACAACTCATATGCCCCGTGAAATGCTAGTTGAACTGTGGGAAAAGCTTCGGGTTTTATTCTACCAATTAATTGAATTAGATATGGATCACACGTCAAAATTTGCAGACTACCTGAAGAAGCTTGAAGAGGAGAACTCGATTAATCCCCTATTTACCATTAGACTTACACGCGAAGAAAAGGAATCTCGCAGACAGCCGCCAACTCCAATTATATAGGAGCTTATGAACGCCTAGTTGCCTTCAAATTAACCTCTAAGTCTATTGGCGCTACTCTAGGCCAAGTCTCGTCAAAGGCTTTCTTTAAAGTAGAGATCTCGCCTTGAATTAAGCCTGACGATTTATCCAAGAGCTCCTTCCCAACTCCTGTTACTACAAGTTTCTTTCCTCTTGAGACTTCTACCATTCCTGTGTATTTAAGTGCTGTGAGATCATTTATTAATTCTCTACTAGTAAGCATGTCCCCGAGCTTGATAAAAGTATATCCGAATTTCACTCCAACCTCCTCAATACCTCGTACGAGGTGTACTAATGCCTTCTCGCTTATGCCATTTTCAAGCAGTGATATTACGTATAGCAGTTTCAAGAGCCTTGGGTTTTTCTCTACATCTGATGCAGAGATTATCGACCTAGTTACTATTTTAATTTCTTTACCCTTCTCGCCGCTGCCCGTAGGGGTAGAGACCTTTGATTTCTTTAATCCACCCATATATTTCACCCTAGTTATAATATTTTCAAATAAAGCTTTTATTACCTTGAAGCACAGTCGATTCTGCTAAAAATCCCGCCATTAAGAGGAGCGTAGCCTTGTACTTCAGGAGCGCGTCCCTATCTAAGTAGGTAAATATGCCTGTGCTGATAATTCTGCAGTTTTCAGTCAACGATGGAAGAGCCTCTTCCAACCTAAACGGCTTAGGCGCAAGCTCTTCTTCAATTAGGTTCCGTATATTTACAGCCAATTCTTCTACCTTTTTCTCAAACTTGCTCGACTTAGACATATATAGAAGGTAAACGTACAAAGCAGATACAAACAATAATAGCGAACCCGTGAGTAAACCGCTTGCATCGCCCTCGATAAGCATCATCATTACGCCTAAAAATCCCGTACCTATAAGGCTTAACACCGGGTTTATCAATGCAGAAATAATTGAGATAATTGATATAGCGTAGTATATCCAACTCAGCGTTGAAGCGCTATTAATAGTCTTGAAAATCACAAGTGAAATTCCAAGAACTACTGGCATAGAGACCTGGATTTTCTCTAAGGTATAAGCTCTCTCTAGTGCGCTCTTAAACTCTATTACCTGTTCTCTCAACGAAGTTATCATGGAGTAAAGTGCAAAGTCGTATCCAGCCTTTTTGGCAACAATAGCTACCTCCTCTATTGCTGTCAATATAAAGGTGTATCTATCCCACAGCGTGCGGGAAGGAACATGAGGCGTTTTAGCACCACTGATAATTCCTCTCAACCTAGAGACCTCGCCTATGTACCACCCCAAATAGCCTTTCTCCTCAAGTACGTGCGTTAAAGCATCTAGCTGCTTTAGTAGGGTGTTTATCAGCGGCTTCAACTCTATCACTCAAACTTTAAACCTACTTTTGATAACACAATCTTATAGCTTAATAAAGCATAGGTTAAGGGGCTTTAATAATGTTTAGGCTAATCATAAGCGTCGATCTCCTAAATAAGGTAGTGTTAGAGTGCTTGAACACTCGTATCGAGAAAGTTTACATTGGAATTGGCTCGAAAGATAAAGACAATTTCGTTGTTAGCCAGCTACACGAGTGTTCAAATGTGTCTAAAACTCCCGATCGCACATTTGTAGCAGATCCCCTATGCATAATTAACCTATATGAAAAAGCTAAGGCTTTGGGAATGGATATCGTAGCGTTATTGCACAGCCACCCTGCGCCCCCTACACCGAGTTTAGACGACTTGAAGGGCATGGAAGCGTGGAAAATACCGTGGATAATAGTCAATTCACTGGACGGAGAGCGTAATGCTTGGATTTTGATTGACAACACTCTCATGGAAATACCTATTGTCGAGACTAAGCAGTAATTTAAGTTAAAAATTTTTAGTAAAATGATATAATATTCCATTATGCAAGACCAAATATGTAGCAAAATAAAATCCCAAATGGTGGTATTCTTGAGCGGCATTGGTATCAGAATAGAAACTACCACTAGGAGGAGAATAGGGACACATAGCCACGTACGTGGACTAGGGCTAGATGAAAAAGGCAAGGCCTTATTCATAGCTGATGGGCTCGTAGGACAGGCAGAGGCAAGGGAAGCCGCCGGCATAGTGGTCAAGATGATTAAAGAGGGGAAAATGGCCGGCAGAGGGATACTCTTTGTTGGTCCGCCAGGCACTGGTAAAACAGCTCTTGCAGTTGCAATCGCAAGAGAGCTCGGAGAAGATACACCATTCGTCATGATGACGGGAAGCGAAGTATACAGTAGCGAGAGAAAGAAGACCGAAGTCCTGATGGAATCCCTCAGGAAGTCCCTTGGCGTTAGGATACGCGAGGTAAGAAAGGTCTACGAAGGTGTAGTTAAAGACATTAAGATTAGGAGAGCTAAACATCCCATGGTTCCGTATTATTCTGTCCCCGTAGAGGCTAAGGTAACATTGGGAACTAAGGATGAGGAGCTCACTCTCTCTGTCCCCGAAGAAGTTACACAACAAATTATAGAGTTGGGAATAAGGAAAGGCGATGTAATATGGATAGACTCAGAAACAGGAAGAGTTCACAGAGTTGGTAGAACAAAAGAAGTTGAGGGAGCTAGGGCATACGATATTGAGATAAAAAAGGTTGTAGAGGTACCAAAGGGCCCAATTAAAAAGGAAAAGGAGATAGTTAATGTGCTAACATTGCATGAGCTGGATATGTATTTCGCTACCCAAAGGAGCTTAGTGAGTATTTTTGGATTAGCTTTCGAACGAGAGATACCTAGTGAGGTTAGGCGTGATGTTGATGAAACTGTAAAGAAGTGGATTGATCAGAAGAAAGCCGAGCTAGTTCCTGGCGTGCTATTCATAGATGATGCACACATGCTTGATATAGAGGCCTTCAGCTTTCTCAGTAGGGCAATTGAGAGCGACTTCGCACCTATAGTAATACTTGCGACAAACAGGGGTTTCTCGCGAATAAGGGGCACGGATATAGAGTCTCCCCACGGAATGCCACTTGACTTGTTGGATAGACTCCTCATAATCCCAACTAGGCCTTACAACTCCGATGAGATAAAGGAGATAATTAAGATACGTGCTGAGGAGTCAGAGGTAACGTTAAGTAAAGAAGCCCTTGAGAAGCTCGTTGAACTAGGCGTTAATAGGAGCCTTAGGTACTCTGTGCAACTGATGGAGCCTGCCCGCATTCTAGCAGAGGAAAGGGGAGCTACAACAGTGGATGTTCAAGATGTTGAGAGGGCATCTCATCTATTTATTGATGTATCTCTAAGTTCGCATTATCTTAGACAATACGAAGATAAGTTTTTGAAGTAGTTTGCGCAAATAGCTTTAAATTTCGTTTGACAATCTTTACCCCCTTATAAACCGGACCAAAAACTTCAAAAGTAACCCCAGAGGCTTTTATCTCATCAAGATGTTTGTGCTCACCCGGTTGGAATTATAATAATGCGGCTTCCTGGCCATTGACGATCTCTTAATTTATTTAAGCGCCTGTAATATATTTACGTTAGGTCATCGAATAAGTTACTAGGTAGACAAAGACAATCTCGCGGCAAGTGTTAACGCTGAAGCTCGCAGTAAATAAGCTTTTCAAGGTAAAATTCTTTGACGGCGACATCATATGGTTAGACTAGGAATAATTTACAAGAGCTTGTTAGAGGACGATTTTAAGGTACTCTGTGCGCTGGAAAAGGCGTTAGTCAGCCGCGAATACGCGCCGCTGAGGTTACTAGAGAAAACTAGTAAACTCCACGAGGGTAAACTATCCCTCATTATGGCGAAGCTCCACGACTTAAACCTAGTTAAGCGCGAAACTATTAGTGGTGAAAAGATGTATAGACTAACCTATTTGGGCTATGATATGCTTGCGCTAAGAGCTCTTGTAAAGGATAACATCGTTGAAGCAATTGGAAGCAAAATTGGGGTTGGTAAAGAGAGCGAAATCTACTCGGGGCTTGCTCCTAATGGCATAGAGATAGCTATAAAGTTCCTTAGGATTGGCAGGACTAGTTTTAGACAGACTGCTAGAGTTAGACGTTGGGGAGCCGAGAGAGGTATATCATGGTACACGCAGTCCAAATTAGCCGCTGAAAGGGAGTTTAAAGCTCTTAGAGAGCTACAACCATTTAACGTGTACACACCGAAGCCTATAGGCTACAGTAGGCATGTTGTAGTAGTTGAGTTCATTGATGGCTTAGAGCTATTCGAGAGACCTCCTCTTTCAGATCCAGATGGAGTCTTAAACGGTGTGTTGAATACGATTGGGATAGCTTACCACAAGGCCTCTATCGTTCACGGAGACCTAAGTGAATATAACATATTGATTAGAAAGGAAGACGAAAAGCCCTTCATTATTGACTGGCCCCAGTACGTCTATAGTGATGATCCTAACGCCATTGACTTATTAGAACGTGACATCAAATACATTGTGAAGTTTTTCAATAAAGTTTACAAAGTTGCCTTGGATCCGAAAGAAGCACTGAAGAGAATAATTGGTTGAGCATTGAAAATTCTAATTGAACAAAGGTTATAACAATATATTGTCACTATTGATTAAATGGGTGAGCCTATCGTCACAGTCATGGGAATGGACATTAAGCCAGGACATTCGCCTAGGTCGTCAAGGACGCCTAAGTACGCTGTAGTTATTTTAAGAGATGGTGTTGTTATAAGAGAGCTTGACGATGTCCCGCTACACAGCGTTATAAGGCTGATTATTGAGTATCACGTAGATATTCTTGCCGTTGACAACATCTATGAACTTGTAGGGGGGCAACGCGATCTCGTTAAGCTCTCTCAAATAATACCGTCGTGGTGCAGAATTGTTGAGGTCACCAACACAACAAGTGGATACTACAGTGTGCAGCACATAGCAAAGGAACTTAAACTAGACTCAGACTCTTTAACCCCGATTCACGCTGCTTTCGTAATTGCTTATGCCGCGTACACGGGCTACGGTAGAGAGGTTAAGCCTGCATCAGATAGGGTTTATATATTAGTATCAAAGGGAAGAACACCAAATCAAGGGGGATCTAGCTCAGAGAGATTTAAGAGAAGCATTAGGGCGTCGATTCTTCGTTTAGTTAAAGAGATAAAGGAGACGCTTGATCAAAACAACCTCGAGTACGACCTCACAGTTAAGAGGAGCGATGGCGGGCTTGAGAGAGGGCTTTTTATAGTCTATGCGCCGATGGAAAAGATACGCGGAATTGTTGGTCCACTGAACTATAAGAATGCCAAGATCTCCATTAAGCCTGCCCTCCCGAAAAGAGTTGCGGAAAAAGGTAGAAAACTTGTAATCCTGGGGATAGATCCGGGCACAAGCATAGGTGTAGCTGTAATAGACCTTAATGGAGTCCCCCTACTAGTTGAAAGTTACAAGAATCCAGATAGAGAACAACTTATCGAAAACGTTTTATCTAAGGGGAAACCCATCATAGTCTCTGTAGACACCTCTAAATCACCAGAGTATGCAAAAAAGATCGCAACCATTCTTGGATCAGTCCTGTACACGCCGAGCGAGGACTTAAGCGTAGAGGAAAAACAGCGAATAGCTTTGGATATAAATAGAATATACAATGTAGAGATAGTCGACTCTCACGCGAGGGACGCCCTCGCGTCCGCTGTAAAGGCCTACAAGCAAATTAAACCGATAATCGACGAAGTCGAGTCTAAGCTGAGAGGGTTAAGAGGAGTGGACAGAGATGAGATTGTTGCGCATATTGTGAGGGGGAGACCTCTCTCAGAAGTTTTAGAGGAGGTCTTTATTAAAGCCCTCTCGCGGGGTAAGAATGCTCGAGAAGATGTAGATACTGAGAAAAATAAACGATTTATTCATGAGGACGTAGCCAAGCTTCACGCAAGGATATCCGAGCTTGAGGGGACAGTTAAGAGGCTCGAGCAAGAGCTGAGTTATAGAGAGGAGGTACTCAAGAACCTCGAGTTGGAGATCAAAATGCTTAAGAAAAAAGCCATTAACGACGAATGCGAGCGAAAGATCAACCATTTGAATATCGAAGTAGAGTACCTCTCTAGAATGGTTGAGGAAAAAAATAAATTATTGGCTCTACTTAAAGACAGAGTTTTAGCGCTCGAAAATGCCATTTTGGATATTTCGCGTGGCATGCTAACGTTGGCCTGTAAGCCGCCTCCTACACAGGAATGCCGGGGTCTACCCCTATACTTGGATAACCCAGGCGATTTGTGGAACTACATTGAATACCTAAAAAGCACAAAGACAGGCGCACTAGTTCCCAGTGGCACTAGTGAAGTGAATTGGAAAAAGGCTAGAGTCCCAGTTGTGGAGGCGAGTAAAAAACTTGATTTAGACAACTTCGTTCTAGTTGATGTTTCCGTGCTGAACGAGATAAAGAAACAGTGGAAATATATTTCAGAGCTGGAGATCTCAGAAAAACGAGATCGTATAATAAAAACAATTAAAGACTATCAAGAGGCGAGGAAAACTCTCAATAGAGTTAATAGAGAATAGCCTGCTCGTTGACAACTAGCTCAGTTATTTTCCTGATGTCGGCTAGAGATTCGTCTACAATGCCGTTAATGTTGCTCCTTATATGATCGGGTATTACATTGTTTAGCCCCTCATTAGGTATAAGCTTGACGCTAGCTATGAGAGGCTGGTCTATTGGTTTACCAATCTGGCTCAACAGCTCGACGTAGACGTCGCTGAAGAAATCCCTGTGCTCGTTATATATTTTCTCGGCAATGATCCTCGCTAGGACATTATATATCTTACCAACGTGGCTTACAGGGTTTTTCCCGCCTGTAGCCTCAATGCTTACAGGTCTCATTGGTGTAATCAAGCCGTTTGCTCTATTACCTCTTCCAGTTGCACCGTCGTCTCCATGTTCAGCGGAAGTACCTGTAACAGTTAAATAGAAGCTACCTTTTTCTGGCATATCTGCTGTATTTACGTATATTTTAATGTTTGCATTAGGTGATATACTGTGAGCCAGTTCCTCAACTACCTCTGCAATATCCTCCTTTACCTTTGCGTACTCATGTTTGTCGCGGACCTCTTTATCAATAATAGCTGCAGCAATTGTTAGGATAATTTGTCTATCCTTCCTTAAGCCCATAACTTTGATGTCTTCACCTACTGCGGGGCACTTTCGTTTGAATTCCCCTGAGTTAAGCAGCCTCTCAGTTTTATAGACTATTTCTTCCAGGCTAGTGAGCGGGGCGAAACCAACCCCTATACTGGTATCGTTTGCTAGCGGCATTATTTGCTTTCCAGCCTCGAATAAAGTAACTAAGTCAGCACTTCCTTTCCTAACTTTGTAGTCTACTATTACATGAGACTCTGGGTCTAAGTACCTGAAGTTTGATCTAATCCAACTTTTAACCGCCTCAACTACGAGTTTACCGTACGGTATATAGTAATTACTACCACTAACTCTAACCTCTGTTGTTGCCCTGCCAGCCACTATTATGTATATTGGTTCTATGAGGTCTCCGCCACCAAACCTCGGTGAGGCCTGACCTCCAACGAGCAACGTCTTGTCCAGATTGTGATGTAGTATTGTGCCGAATTCCTTTATATAATACTTAGACAGAGCCCGCGAAGCAGCTTCACTAGCTGAATCAGCTATGTAATCTGGATGGCCTAACCCCTTTCTCTCAACGAGCTCAACTCTCATTGTTCTAACGCTGTGCATGCGTAACAATTCTATCTCTATATTTCTTGAGACCCCCACCGCGAACACCTAATGCTAATTTGATTGTTTTATAAGAAGAGATTTAAACCTTTTATACTATTCGATACAGGAGCTCTCACCCTTGCCCATTCCCTCTTCAACAATTCTAGCTGGTCCTGGCAAAACCTCTAATACCTGTTGCTCCGCTAATTCGTATTTAATCCCAGTTTTCTTGTAAGCATGTTCAATTAAAGTGTTGGCTATTTTCTTGCTTAGAATTTCTGGGCTCTCTTGAGCAGGAACTAATACTACATAGGATATCGCGGTTGTTTTCACTAGATCTGGATGACCTACGTACACTTTAATGTAATCTCCGTAGACATTATCGCAGAAAACTCTCAAGCCAACTCCAAGTTTCAAGGGTATCTTTAGATAAGTTCTCTCCCCGTATATCATGAATGAGCCTTTACCTAAGAACTCTCCTGGCGGCGGGCTTTTGGAGACCTGCTTTCCGAGGACCCAGTACACATCTACATAGCTGTAGCCGGCTTTCCAAGCTCTTGAGTAGCAGGCTGCTATTACAGCAGCGTCTTGTACATCTTCATCCTTCAAGGTTTCTTTGCCCTTCAATAGAACAGTAGCTGGAGCTCCGCGTATTTCTGCATGGAGAAACACATCTTCATCGCCAAGATGTTTTTTAACTATAGCCTCATTTTGCGAGGCGTCGCGTCCAGCTATTACGAGGTAACCACCTCTTGTGAAGCTCCATCTGTATTTCTCATACCAGTACTTTGGTGCAATTTTGGTGTAAGTTCTCTTTGTTAGCTCCTCTTCTGCTTCGGTAGATTTAGTTTCTAGTTCCTTGAGTACTTCAGAGGCTCTCTTGATCTTCTTCTTTAGTTCTCCCCTCATTTTCTCTAGCTTCAATACAAGCCCATCTACGCCCTCGCGAACTGGGACTGCAAGCTCAAAGCTATCTAAATTTAAATATACAACTCCTTTTTGCATATCATACCTTGAGATATTGCAATCGACTACAGCTTCCCAGCCTCTTTTTTCTCGTGTCTCTTTAACGCATTCCATTGTCTCGAACAGAAATTTGTAGTTTTTGTACACTAATGAGAGAGTCTTATCAATATCTTCAAGCTTTCTGCTAAATTCGTCTACGATCTTCTTCTGTTCCTCAACTCTTCTTCTCCACGACTCTAAATGATCTAGCATTTGGCGCCTTCTCTCCTCGGCGCTGAGGTAGCCTTCCAGCTCCATAAAGTACACATCCAAAGCCTCCTCGAAGCTACCTATGTTTCTTACCTCAAATCCGTATACCTCTTCGAAGAGCCTAGGTCTATAAGGTGAGTAGAGCTCTAGCGCGCCATCCTTGTACACTAGGTATCCTCTATCAAATAGGCATTCATTAACTAGTTTAGTGTATTCATCAATTACCTGTTCTAACTGTGGCCTGCCTATTTCGTTTACAGCCTTATTCTTCTCGGCGTAAGCACCTGCTCTAAGCAATATTTCTTCTGCTATGTACCCTGGGAGACCCCAACAGGATATTATTCCTCTAACTAGGTCCTTTCCTTCTGTTAGCCGCTTTATGAGCACGTCACTTCTCCAAGGCGGCTCACCCCGCGAGGGAGGCGGCTGGTAATTTGCTCCTAGCTTAATTTCTCTATCCCTGTATTGTACGAATTTGTTTGCGTAAATTATTTTGTTGTTAATGTCTGTTATAGCCCAAACTCCACGGGGTACCAACTCAATATAATGCAGTAGTTCCTTACCAGCCTTGACAGTCTTTAGCACTACTACTCTCTCCCACCAGGGCATCTCAACGCTGAGGATCTTGCCCTCCCTTACGTGTGCGCGTAAATACCTAGTTAGATTGTCGATCTCCTTGCTCGAGGGCTCACCCCTCGAGAAGTGGATCCTAACGCCAGTTTCGACTTTTAGTAGCTTAACTGATCCTAAGCACCTAAGCTTGAGTGCCCAGCTGTACTTCGTCCTGTAGATATTATCAATAAAGCTGCCCTCAAGATCCCTAGAGCAGATCTTTACCCAAGAATAAACGTCGATAATGTCCATTGACTTCTTAAGCAAAATAACACCCGCTTTAAATTATAAGCGTGAAACCTCTTAATACAATAGGGTTTTGGCCTTGAAGTCGATTACACTTAGCATCGAAGATAGAATAGTGCTTTTCAGGCTTATAGTTGGGGTAATTTTTGGATTAGCAGTTTTCATTCTCTCCTTTCTCGTGAAGCCTGACACTCTTTCGCTGGGTGCATTTGCGGGGTCCATCTTAGTTTACTATTTAACTACGCTATACATCGTAATGAAGTACAGACCTTCTACTAGGTTCCAGATCTACTTAAGGGGCCTTGCAACGTTTTACTCATCTTGGCTCCTCACAGCTATTCTTCTATATGAACTTGTGGGGACACTTGGGTTGAGGTAACAACTAGAGCCGCTAATATGGCTTTGTAAAACACATTAGCGAACAAAAAATTTAACAAACAATCCGTATGCGTTTTTAAAGTTGAGCCCAAAAATCTATTGGAGGCAATTCTATGTTCATCCTTTAATTGGACAAAGAGCATTAAAGATATCATTAACACAGAATGCCTCTTTTCAGTAGAGGGTGAACTTCATTTCAATCGCTGACGGTTTTGCCTGTTTAGGCACTATGTATACAAACACCCTAAAATTCTCGTACAACGGGCCTTGAATACTGTCATTTGAGCTTCTTAAGGCTTCACAAATAGAATCAAACGAGTTATAGTTGTAACTAAAGCAAGTAAGAAAACTAACCCGCTCCTAGCAAGGGGGCAACCAAAAACACTGGAGGAAATCTATATAATCTTAAATGAAGAAAAAGAGTAGGGGGTTGAATTTGGGCCGTATCTGTAGTACAGGTGGATGTCCGATTTCGAGTTTAGTCAAAAAAATTACAGAGCTGCTTAAGAGACGTAAATATGTTTTAACTACCAATAAGTAGCGCGGTGACTACGTGGTCGGCTCCAAGCCCACGGTTGTAATAGAGCACTGCGAGCTTGAGCTAAGTCCCTGGCTCCTCTTGGAGTATAGGCATTCCTCTAAACTATACGGGAAAGAACATGTTCTATTTACGCAAATGCCAAACAAATACAATAGAGTCATGTTAAGGTATGGGAGAGTGAGCGAGGAGAGCATAGTGAATTACGTTTTAAGAGGAGAGATCAGTCCAAGTGAAATTATAGTTTTAGACCCTAGGGCAACTAATCCCCTTACATACGATGATCTTGCATCAGCTAATTACGTAGTAGTAGGTGGAATATTAGGAGATCATCCCCCACAAGGTAAGACATCTCAGTACATAACGCAAAGGATGCCTAAAGGCACAAAAGCTTTCAACATAGGAAATGGGCAGTACAGTATCGACGGAACAGTATACTACATTGAGTACTTGTGGAGAAATAAGAATGTTATTGGCTTCGAGTTCGTAGATGGAGTTTTCGTAGAGACACATGGCGGTAGCGTTTATCTCCCATTTAGGTACCCAGTTGTAAACAACAGGCCTCTATTAGCAGAAGGTCTTGAATACTACTTGAAGTACCGCAAAATAAGAGATGATATATGGCTTGAGCTAACTTCAAATAACCAGTGAAAAATACACTTCATGCCTTGAAAGGTTAAAGCTATTTCTAGCGTCAACGCTATTGCTATCTGAGCTTGATTCTAAAGATAGCATTTAACTCTGCCTGCGAGCTTAACCTAACCTCTAGTTCTTCGTAGTATTTATCTGCTACAATTTCTATAGCTTGCGTTTCTCCTCCGCGAAGTATTAAACTACGTTCATATAGAAGCTCATCTTCAGGGAGGCCAATGACGTTTAATTTAACTGCTAAAGTGTTTGTGCATTTATTGATTACCTCAATAGTGATATGTTCTTGATCTACAGTGTCAAGCCATACCGATTTCTTTGAGATATCGAGACAACTGACACCCAAACTACTCCCTCCATAATTTTCTGTTCAAAAGGTAATAAGGAAATCTGCAGCTGATTGTCGCCAAATCTAGGTGGCGTTAAATGTTAAGGCGAAAGTCTTCTTTTACTTGCTTAGCTACTACGATCGTGTTGCTTCTCTCCACCAGACCTGAGTTGATTATTTCCTCGAGAAACGCGAGGTAGACCTCTTTCCTAGGGAACCTACCTATTACAACGAAATCTACATCTCCTAGAACATAGTAGACTGCTTGAACATAGGGGTTCTTAGAAAGAAGTCTTCCAACTTCGTCGTGATACTTAGGCCCATATTTACCTTTAATTAGGATAACGACATGGTATTCAAAACCGAGCTTCTCCCCATCTAAAACAACTCGATAACCTTTTATTACCCCAGATCTTTCTAGTTTCTTCATCCTATAGTAGATCGTTGACTTTGGAGTCTTCAGCTTCTTAGCTAGATCTCTAATTCCAGCTCTGGGGTTTTCTTCGATTTCCCTTAAAATATCGAGGTCAAGTTCGTCAAATTCTGTACCCTCTCTCAAACATAACCCTTATTCAATATATAATTCTTTTGTATTTATACATTGTCCTAACTTCCAAATATCCCTAGTTTACGTTAATCCTCTCGCGCAGTTTTTGGGCGCGTATAGAGGAAATTACAATTAATGCTTCAAATTTGTACATATTCTAATCAACAATGAATTAGACATATTATTTGTCTAAGTAGAGGATACTTTTAGAGGTGCAAATCTATGTCTGCAGATCCCTACTTGTCTTTAAGAAATAAATACGTAATGAGAGGCATAGCCCTTACTCACCCTATAACCATAGATAGGGGTGAAAACGCCAAGCTGTACGATGTGGCTGGAAAGTCATACATAGATTTCACTAGTGGGATTGGCGTCACTGCTCTAGGGCACGCAAACCCCGAGTTAATTAAAGCCGTTGAGGACCAGCTTAAAAAGCTGTGGCACATATGCTTTATGGTCGCTAACTATAAAACATATGTAGAATTAGCGGAGAGGCTAGCTCTATTAGCACCTGGAAAATCAGAGAAAAGAGTTCTCCTCCAAAATAGCGGATCAGAGGCAGCAGAGAACGCCATTAAGATAGCAAAGCAAGTAAGTGGAAGGCCTATAATAGTGTCATACGAGAACTCTTTTCACGGCAGAGGAACCTACGGGTATGCCTTGGCTACGACGGGGAAATACAAGCCGTACAAGGTTCATCTTGAGCCAGTTGTAGCGGGCGTTGAATTTATACCTTATCCGTACTGTTATAGGTGCGTATTTAAACAGGAACACCCTAAATGCGGGCTAACCTGTCTAGACTATGTTAAAACGTGGTTCACTTCCACTAGGGTACCCCCCGAAAGGATAGCTGCCTTTATAGTCGAGCCCATTCAAGGAGAGGGCGGATTCATAGTCCCCCCACCTGAATACATCAAGGAGCTTAAACTATTCCTCGAACAGCACGAAATACTCCTAATAGATGATGAAGTCCAGTCTGGCTGGGCGAGAACGGGGAAAATGTGGGCCATTGAACATTTTGGTGTGGAGCCAGATATCCTGTTTACAGCGAAAGCTATAGCCAATGGTTTACCGCTTTCCGCGATTATAGGAAAAGGCGAGATAATGGATAAAACCTATCTTGGCAGCTTCGGAGGAACATATGGTGGCAATCCCGTAGCTTGTGCAGCAGCCCTTAAAGTCATTGAGATTATGCAAAGAGACAAGCTCCAGGAAAGAGCAGTAAGGCTCGGGGAAGTAATGAAAAAGAGGCTCTTGGAAATGGCTAGCAAGTATAGTTTGATAGGAGATGTGAGAGGGCTAGGGGTAATGCAGGCCATAGAGCTAGTTAAAGATCAGCTCACTAAGAAACCAGCGGTTGAAGAGACAACTAAGGTTATCGAGAAGGCACGCGAAAAAGGCCTGCTATTGCTACGAGCAGGCCTATTTCTCAATGCCATAAGAATGCATCCGCCTCTCACTATTGAGGAAGAGTTGTTAAACAAGGGGCTAGACATATTGGACGAGTCTCTAAAAGAAGTAGAGCGAGAGGTAAAGTAGCGTGATACTGCAACCACCAAAACTGCACTATGGCAAATTGAAGCTGTTTATAGACGGTAAGTGGATTGAGTCTTCTACGAACAGCTACACGCCTATATATGATCCAGGGAGAGGAGAAGTAATAGGAGAACTGCCTGAGGCTACAAAAGAGGAAGTAGATACTGCAATCGAGTCCGCATATGAGGCCTTTAAATCATGGAGCTCTACACCAATTTCAGACAGACTTCAATACCTAATCAAAGTGAAGATTGTCCTTGAAGAGCACAAAGAAATGATAGCTCGAGTAAACACTCAGAATCACGGCAAGGTTATCAGGGAGTCTCGAGGTGACTTGAGAAGGACGATCGAAAATGTCGAAGCAGCAATAACAGTAGCATATACGCTAGCTAAAGGTGAGTTCCAGAGGGACATTGCTAGGGGAATAGACGAAGCACTTGTGAGAGAGCCCCTTGGAGTATTCGCCGTAATAGGACCCTACAATTTCCCTATAATGATACCCTTCTGGTTTATTCCCTACGCGATTATGCTGGGGAACACCGTTGTAATAAAGGCGAGTAGTACAACCCCGCTTCCGCTCGCAATTACTATGGAAGTCCTCGGCGAGGCACTTCCGCGCGGGGTAGTTAACGTCGTGTATACAGATCATCAGCTTGGAGAGTACATGGTCACGCATCCATTAATCGAAGGAGTGTGCTTTGTGGGAACTAGTTCTGCTGCGCTCCGTATGTATGAGCTATCAGCAAGAGCAGGAAAGAGGTACTTAGCCGGCGGAAGCGCATCCAACTACGCTGTTGTAATGCAAGATGCTGATCTCGAGAGGACAATTCACGCTTTAAGAGACGCTAAATTCGGCAACACAGGCCAGAGATGCCTCGCAATACAAAACATTGTTGTCGTAGGCGACGATCAATTCTACAATAAGTTCAAGACCTCCTTTACCGAGGTGGCTAAGAGGATAAAAATAGGCTATGGACTAGAAGAAACATCTGAAATGGGGCCAATGAGTAGCAGAAAGTACTTAGACAACGTTGCTAAAATGATCGAAGAGGGCTTAAATGAGGGAGCTAAGTTAGTGCTTGATGGCCGTGGATATGTAAATCCTGACTACCCTATGGGATTCTACATAGCTCCTACTCTACTCGAGGATGTGAGACCAGAAATGAAGGTAGCTCGGGAAGAAATTTTTGGCCCTGTCGCTAACTTAATGAGGGCTAAAAACTTAGATGAAGCTATTGACTGGATCAACAAAAACAAGTATCATCACTCAGCAGTTATATTTACACGCAACGGTAGAGATGCCAGGGAGTTCTCAACTAGAGCTTACGTTGGCAATGTCGGCATCAACATTGGAATAGCTGCACCGGTAGGCTGGTTTCCTTTTGGAGGTAGAAAGCTTTCGGGTTTAGGTAGTCATCACCCCCAGATAGACGTTGTAGACTTCTTCACTGATAGGAAGGTCGTAATAACTAGGTGGTGGTGAACATACATACTTTTTCTCTCAAAAGCGTAGCTCGTTAATCCTCGAACACGCAATTAGGGGTCCAACCAATTAAGGGGAGAATTACTTTATTTTTAAAACTGCTGAGCCCTTAATTCTAGCAGCCTTTAGTTTTCGTAGCACAAAATTTATTTCTTCGAGCTTGTATATCTCTGTATTCACCTCTAACGGGACCTCCCTTGCAACATTCAACAATCCCGCTATATCCTCTCTTGTCACATTCGAGACACTTTTAATTTCTTTTTCTTCCCATAAGTGCTTTTCGTAAATCAAGTTAACCGGCGATTGCTTCCTAATGACGTTTATGACTAGTTTTCCCCCGCGATTCATTAGCTCGAGCGCTCTCTGAACAGTTTCGCCTACCGGGGTAAAATCTATTGCCCTGTCCAGCTTCTTTGGGGGAACATCCTGCGGATGTCCCGTCCAGTCAGCCCCCAGCCTCGTGGCAAGTTCTCTGTGTTCTAAGTTCCTGCTGAAAACGTATATCTCTAGATCGGGGTATAGTTTTCTAGCCACTTGTAATATTATATGAGCAGAAGACCCAAATCCGAAAAGACCTAGTGTAAGTCCGCTGGATAATTCCGATAGCCTAAGGGCCCTGTAGCCAACAGCTCCTGCGCACATTAACGGTGCTATATTAGTTGGCTCAATATTATTCGGCACCTTAAAAGCGTAATTTGAGTAGCTTACCATGTATTCGGCGTATCCCCCATTCACGTGGCATCCAGTTGCCTTAAAATCCGCGCACAAGTTTTCAAGCCCTCTCTGGCAGTAAGTACAGTTTCCGCACGTCTTCCCTATCCAACCTACGCCAACTCGATCACCAATTAAATGGTAGTTGTCCTTGGGCGCATCTACCACTCTTCCAATAACTTGGTGGCCCGGTATTACGGGTAGGTTGCAATTTATTCTCCCCTCTATGATATCTATGTCCGTGTAGCAGACACCGCATGCCTCTACTTGTATAAGTAGCTGACTATCGACAAGTGAGGGGATCTCAGTATAAGAGATCTCGAGAGGATTCTCCTTGAGAGGAAGGGTAGCGTATTTTCTGGTCTCCTCCCATGCGAGAATTTCCGAGTTTTCATATAGAATGGCGGCCTTCATGGAGATAACCTCCTTCTCTATGTGCTTTGTGTACAAAGTACATATAGCCACACATATCGGTTGCACCACCTCAAGTATGTCCCAGCGTTTATACAAAAGGCATTTAAAGCCTTTATAAGCCTGAAAAGATGAAATGTAAGGATTGGATATTTTTACTTGAAGTCACTGAATCGAGTTTATCCCTTCCTCAATTCTGCGAAAAATCATGGGCACCTTAAATGCCTCCCAAACCATAAAAATATGCAACACGTCCATCTTATATATATTTTTTAAACCCCTTCAAGCAAAGTAGACCCTATGTTTTAAGGTGTTAGCTATGAAGACCTCTACTTGGTTGGCTATAATAATTGTCGTCGCCGTTATAGCATCCATGGGTGGCTATCTTTCTGGAATTTATAGTAGTAAGCCAACTACTGTAACCACAACTACGGTAACATCACCCACTGGAGGCATTCCTACATGGACCCCGCCCCAGAAGATTAAAGCTGCTTGGATTTACGTAGGGCCAGTTGGAGATATGGGCTGGAGCTACATGCACGATATTGGCAGGAAAGTTGTTGCTGAGTTATTCAAGGAGTGGCTTGAGACTACTTACGTAGAATCTGTCTCAGAGGCCCAACTCTTAAGCACTATTGATAGACTTGTCTCAGAGGGCTATAATGTTATATTTACAACTTCTTTTGAGTTCATGGACCAGACTATCGAGGGGGCAAAGAAATACCCCAATGTGCTGTTCTTCCACTGCTCAGGCTACAAGAGAGCACCCAATGTTGGCACTTATTTCGCTGATCTCTACCAAGTGTACTACCTCAATGGGCTTATGGCAGGTGCCCTTACAAAAACGGGACAAGTAGGCTACGTTGCCGCACACCTAATACCCGAAGTAGTTAGACACATAAATGCGTTCGCAATAGGTGCCAAGGAAGCAGGCGAATTACTTGGCAGGAACATTACAGTTCACGTAATTGAAATCGGGGAGTGGTATAACCCTACTGCTGCTAGACAAGCTGCAGATACTTTACACACGCACTATGGGGTAGACGTATTAGCATTCACCGAGGACTCCTCAGCAGTCGTAGAGTACGCACAAGAGAAAGGGCTCTTTGCTTTTGGGCACTACGGTCCAATGTTAGCTTATGGAAAGGATGCAGTTGTTAGTGGACAGCTGGTTAGGTGGGAGTACATATACGCTGATATATTATTGAAAATAAAGAGCGGAATTTATACTCCATACAACTTACAGTCCGTAGACTATTGGTGGTTACTGAACTCTGGCGGAGTTGAGCTTGGCGCTGATATTAGCTCAGATGGCTCAGCTTTAATGGTCAATCCAAAATACGTGCAGACCCTCAAGGGCATTCCCATAGAAGATAAGCTAACTGGCGAGAAAATTAACTTATATGAGCTAGTTATGAGGAGATATTATCAAATGAAAACTGGGAACATTGTAGTACACTTAGACGTGATCGCAATAGGACATAAGTACGCGAACATACCTAGCGTGTTAATTGACTGGGGAGGAACAATAGGGAAGGTGCCCTACCCAATATCGCCCACCTTTGATCCCTTCACTGGGCCTATTAAGGGCTATTGCTTGTCATCTCCTTCAGATTCCTACAGTAGCTGGTGTAAAACCCCTGCCCCAGGAGGAGCTGTCAACATACCGGCCGGAAAAGTGTTGGGACACGAAGACTTGTGGAATATGGATTGGTTCGTTTCATGGGTAGTTAAGCACTGAAATTAGGTACCAGACTACCGTGTATTCACTCAATCTTTTTATTACCGACCCTCCATTTGTAATGATCTACTTCAGTACGCTTATGTTAATTATTGCTTATTAAAGGTGAAAGCCGATTGACTACAATTAACAACATTCTCGTGGTCAGGAATATATCGAAGTCTTTTCCCGGCAACGTGCAGGCCCTAAATAAGGTCTCTTTAGAACTGAAATCGGGCGAAATACTTGCGTTGTTGGGCGAGAATGGATCAGGCAAGTCAACGCTGATAAAGATTCTCTACGGTATTTACCTTCCAGACGAGGGGGAAATTTTCTTAGATGGTAGAAGGCTCAGCGTACTGTCCCCTAGAGACGCCATTAATAAAGGTATAGTGATGATACCTCAAACACCTCAGCTTATTGACAAGTTAAGCGTTGCTGAGAACCTCCTATTGGGGATATCCAAGTACGGTTTTTTCACTAAAGTAAGCGAAATAGTAGAGACAATTAAGCTATTAGAGGCAAGTACCGGAATAAGAATAGATCCAAAGGCTATAGCTCGGACTTTGACGTACACTCAAAAGCAGCTAGTTGAAATCGCAAGAGCTATTACACTTGGTGCACGCATACTTTTACTAGATGAAGCATTCACTTACTTGCCGCTAGAGGAGCGTAGAAGGTTTTACAAATATTTGCTCGAGTTCAAGGCCAAAGGTAATAGCGTTGTTTTAGTGACGCACAAAATCCCAGAGGCGCTTGAAGTGGCAGACAGGATCTCAGTTTTGAGAAAGGGGGCTCTTGTTGCTACATTTATGAAGGAGGAGATTTCTGCAGATAACTTGCGGTATGCAATGTTTGGTGAGAACGGAGCTAAAATAACCCACAGCAGGATTCAGGGAGGAAAAATTGAGGGAAGAACAGTTATTCACGTTAAAAATCTTGCTGTGATGGGGGACTTTTATGAAGAGATAGTTAAGGGCGCCTCGCTTAGCGCTAGAGCAGGCGAAATTGTAGGCATAACCGGCATTGCGGGAAATGGCCAAAAAGAGCTTGTAGAAGCAATCGTTGGGCTGAGAAGGGTTAGCAGGGGATCAGTTGTCATTGACGGTTTTGACGTAACAAATAAGGGCGTACATGAAGTAAGAGGTCTGGGAGTTGGCTTTATTCCTGACTCCCCGCTAAAGTTTGGTGTAGCCCCAGATATGGACATAATTAGCAATATAGCAGTTTTATTTAGCAGGAAGAACTTCTTGATACCTCAAGAAGAAATTAGAAAAATAACTTGGGAGATTATCAACGATTATCAAATCACAGCCAAGGATGAGGGGACACCGGTGAAACATCTATCTGGTGGGAACTTAATGAAGGTAATTATAGGGAGAGAACTCGCGTACGCAAAGAGAGCGCTAATAGCTTACAACCCAACTAGGAACTTAGATGAGTTAACTAGTAGTAACGTACGAGTATCTATTAGGGAAAAGGCCGTAAAGGGCGGGTTAGCCGTTCTACTTGTCTCAGAGGACTTAGATGAGGTACAGCAAATGTGCGATAGCATTTACGTAATGAGTTCGGGAAGGTTACACGGGCCCTTCCACCCAGAAACAACGTCAAGGGACGAACTCGAGAAATTAATGGTGTTATAGGCATGAAGATCGTTATTTCGAAGAGAAAGAGACCCATTAGGGGCGGAAAAGGAACTATATCTGCTCTCTCCGTAGTACTAGGTATATTGCTCTTCACATTAATTCTCTCTATTGTAGGAGGGGACTTCGTTAAGTCAATTACGCTCATTATCTCGTCCTTCACATCTCCAGCAATTATAATGGATATGCTAGTGCTTACAATGCTTGGGTACGCATTACTTCTGTCCTTTAAGGCATCTATTTGGAACGTTGGGGCAGAAGGGCAGTTCTTTATAGGCACAATTCCAGTTGTTTATCTTCTCATAGTAGTCTTCAGAGACCCTCCAATACTTCCAGGTGCGCTGATTCTCGTAGCCATAGTATTTGCTGCCCTCCTGAGCGGACTATGGGGTGCGCTTGTAGGAGTAATTAAGGCTTATACGGGCCTTGATGAAGTGCCGTTAGCACTAATTCTCAATTACGTTGCCTATCACATAATTGATTACTTAGTTTACAATCCGTTTAGGGGGAAAAGCGTCTATGGTTATGCTAGAACAGACGAGCTCCCAAATAGCTATTTACTAAACGTCCGGTGGACCCCAGGATCACCCCCTACTTATGTTCCTCCGGATATCCCCGGAGGAGACTTTAACTTGCTTAATGTACTCATGCTCTGGGGATACGAGCTCGCTAATACGCTCATAAGGTGGATCTATATGCTAGTATATCAGATAGTGTTTTACGCCTATTTGCTGGTTGCAGCTATTTTAATTGCCATCATAGTGTGGTTCATACTCTCAAAAACTACTATAGGCTTGAAGCTGAAAATTACTGGTAGCAATCCCGATTTCCTTATCGCATCAGGCGTTAGCTTAAAGAGATACCAGGTACTGGCAATGTTTATATCAGGAGCCTTCGTAGGAGTTGTAGGAGCTTTATTCTTGTTGAGCTATTCGAGAAGACTATCATATCCTATTGAGGTTCAGACGTCAGGCTACGGATACCTTGCAATATTAGTTACATGGTTATCTGCGCTCGACCCAAGATTTGTCCCCTTAGCGGCTTATATTGTTAGCTCGCTGAGGAATGCTGGCATATATTTGCAGATTGCGGGACTCGGTGGAATAGAACAAACTCTTCTAATAATTGGGACAGTTCTTTTATCGTACTCCGTACTAAGCTTTTTATCAGACTATGAGGTGCGGGTGATTAAGCAATGACCTCTTTGTTATTAGGTCCTATTTTAGGCATTACGATATCGTTTACAACGCTATACTTGATAGCACTAGGACATGGATTATTTGAGCGCGCAGGAATGCTTGATCTCGCAATTGACGGAGTTTTCTTCATGTCTACTGGAGCATCTGTTTTAGGCGCATACTCAACAGGCTCGCCCGTTTTAGGATCATTGTTGGCCTCTGCTGTAGCTGGAATTACTGGCATAGCGCTGGCATTCCTAATGACCGCACTCCCAGTTAGTCACGGTGCTCTCGGTCTCTCGATGATGTTTGTTGGATATGGGATTGGCATTATACTTGGATACTCTGTCCGCATATCCGTGGGAAGCATATTAACTTTTTCATATCAACTGGACTCTGCGCAATATATACTCCTCTTATTTACTGCTTTACTTATCGGTGTATTAGTACATTTACTGCTCGAGAAGACTAAACTAGGCGCGATGATTAAAGCTTGCGGTGAAAATCCCCACGCCGCAATGGCGCTTGGTGTTGATGTCCTAAAGGTAAGGTTGATAGTGGCTGGTATAGGATTCGCCCTTGTGGGCTTCGGATCGTCACTGTTTACATTAGCTTGGCAGAGATACTGGGACATTAAAAGCTATACTCTCGGGTTCGGTTGGTTGGCGTTTACTATTGCATTAGCTGGGGGCAGACACCCACTAGTACTTATGCCTCTCTCTTTACTCTTTGGCGGGTTATACGATAATTACATGAGGCTAAGTGCGTTGTTAGACCTGCCTGTGGATATATCGAAGTCAATACCATTTATTGCCGCACTACTAGCTATGTTACTGTACAGTAAAACAAAATTGGGAAAGATATTAATTCCGCCAGCCGGACTGGGAAAAATATTTCATAGAGAAGAAAGGGCGGTTTAGCTTCCACAACAACCTAAAAGTAGATGATTAATTGCATTAGATTTAAAATGGATGGACAATAAGAGAAAAATTTAGAGGTTAAGACAATGTTAGATATTAGGATCATTTTAGCGGCCTCCATATTTATCTTTATTTTTGGCCTGGTAGTTCCAAGCTATCTCTTAATGAGAAGGCGCGTTATGTCGTTGGTTAGAGTAGTGACCAGCGATTTGGAAAAAAAGCTGAAACCGGTTGAAAAGAAGTACAAGGTTTTATACGTTGGGGGATACTACGCTAAATACACCCTTGGATCAGGAGATAAGATAGATATCTTGCTCAGCATAATACCTAGGTATGCGGCCATTCAGTACCTCATTGCAAAGATACTTCGTAGAGTAGATAAAGTTGAGATATTCGTTAAGAACGTTAAACGTTACGTAGCCCGGGAGTTGCATGTAGCCTTGGGATCAGATAAGATAACGTACATGGTACTACAGGAGATCTTGGGCGATAAAGCAAATAAGCTCTCTAAGAGAGAAGTAGAAGTCAATGGAAAGAAGTACATTGTATTCTGTGAAGACCCCCAAGACGTCGACTCTGTCAGAAAGCTCTTAGACTACGGTGAAAAAGTTAATGTTAAGCTGTACAGGGTCTCAGCCTTTAAAGATAAAGATCTCGTTGAAATAGATGCTGGTATCACGCCTAAAAGCATCTCGGAAGTTGTTGATTTACTTACGCTGTTTAATAAGCAGGTAACGCGAGAAAGGTTACCGGAGTCCTAGCGAGTTGAAGGCAGCTAATAAATTATTCTTCTTAGCCTTTTCCCAGAAAAATATACAGTTAGCGCATTCCCAAACCCAATGTCCCCCACTCAAGCCGAGAGGCTAAAAACTAGATATGTTTAAAACACATGTCCGAAGCGATATGTTTATCGATGAATGAAAATACATTGAGAACATCTCTTGCTTACACTTAATGATGTACTTATGGGAAAACTCGATGATTTATCGTTAGCTGATGAACTATCTCAAATTGATAGGTGCCCAAGAATTACAGCCTTGGACCTATTGGATACCCTCTACTTCCAATAAAAACTTGCATTTTTTGGAATCCTGTAGCAAAGTGCAACGCATTTGCAAAGACGCATTGAAGCACATCAAAGAAGCCTCGGATTTACAAATGCTAATTTAACTTCAGCCCCCCAATTCATTAGTAGATTCAACTGTTGAGATTGAATTTAGGCATATGCACAATGAATCTAAGGCGAGGAGAAACTCACTAAGAAAATAAAGGCACACTGCTATAGGCTTTTATAGGTAGTAAATGTGAAAACAATAATTAAACCCGAGGTGTACGACGATCTTTACAGAGAAGAACAATATGCTAAGTACGAACAATTACTTAAAATCGGCATATCAATGGAGGGCACAATATTAGACGCTGGATGCGGAACCGGGCTTCTATTCGAATACCTTTCTAGCTCGCGCAAAACTAAATTTCAAAGGTATGTATGCCTTGATCCAGATCCGAACATGCTTCACGTTGCGAGCAATAGGCTGGATCGCCATTTTGCTATCCTCGTGGAAGGTTATACAGAGGAACTTCCTTTTCGCGATAAGTGCTTTGACGTAGTTATATCTATTTCCACTATAGGGGCTTTATCAGACATACAGAAAGCTCTATATGAACTTCGAAGAGTTGTACAAACTAACGGCCCAGTAGTTATTACAGGGCACCCCAAAACATACTCACAGCAAATACACACTATTGATAGGTGCTTTGACTTCGTCGGACGATTTATCGATGATTTTTACGTGGCAAATAAGAGAAATCTCCCCGATCACACTTGCACTATCACACAGCCAACGACCCATTAAAGCTATCTAATTTTTGCATAAAGATATTTCCCAAGATAAAGCACAAAGTTGTCTAGTGGGTTTATACCTTGAGTTTTACCTGTATGCTCTCCGGCGCGACTTTACCGTAGTCCACGCTAATGAACTCGATGTTGCTTCCCCTGATTATTACTTTACCGAGTCTTAGTGTCGGCTTATCCCTATTGTACTCAACGCAATCCAATAATACAACATTCATTACTCCGTCAGCGAGCTCTAGTATACCCACGTATTCGTAGCCTCCCTTCGTTTTTACAAGAATAACGTTTCCCTCCGAACTCTTTAACACCTTAAGCGGGTTTGGCGGTTTCATGTTTTTCTGGGCTGGAGCCAAAAACTACACCCCTAATTAATATTGTGGCTCTCACACTATATAGATTACTCAGGCTTATAAATAAGGGATGTTAGCGAGCTCTACTTGAACAACATAATGACTCACCACTGCCTTCTCAAGTCACATTTTTAGTGCTCATAATTAACTCAGTGTTCTCGTCACATTGATTGTAGCGATTATCGCTAACAGATTTGAGTTGCTCCTAAGATCTTTTATTGTAATCGATAAAAATCGTT
This sequence comes from Desulfurococcaceae archaeon, assembly GCA_038888155.1. GTDB lineage: Archaea > Thermoproteota > Thermoprotei_A > Sulfolobales > Desulfurococcaceae > UBA285. The sequence goes on along the minus strand of JAWAJB010000001.1, from coordinate 18,572 downwards.
ATAGGGTACACTATATATAACTGCCATCGGTAAACTATCTCTTTAGATTAGGGTATAAGTAGGTGAAGGTAATTAATGGACCTTTGGTTTGAAGAGCGCGTACAGGTACTAGCAAATGAGCTAAAGTACGTTAAGAGTGTGGATGGATACTTAGTGAAGCTTACATCCCTAGCATACGACCTAGAGGATCAACTTTACGGCGATATTACCAAAGCAAGGGAGCTCTTTGAAAAGGCACTAAGGCATCCCAACGTATTAACTCAACTATCAGCTTTGTCATGTTATAGGGATGTGGTTGAGGCTACTGTGCAGAGAGATCCGAGGCTGAAAAAACTTCGTGATTACGTAAACATATTGAGTAAAGTGCTTGGAGAAATAGAGTGTAAAGAGGAGAAATCCTTGACTCCCAGCAGAGAGGCTACTTTTAGAATCGAGACGGTAGAAAAGGAACAAGAGGAAAAGCCTAAAATAGGCGCCATGTTCAAAAAACACACAGATTTGCTTATTAGGGTAATTATCGGAATTGGCGCGCTCCTGCTTATTTTAGCGCTATTGCTTATACTCATTTCAGCTACTTAGGACAAGACTCCAGTACAGACTCCTTAAATATACCAAGCCCAACCTTGGCTTCTTCCTCGCTGATAATTAGTGGCGGTATTAATCTAATAGAGCTCTTTCCGCAGGGCAACAGTACTAGCCCCTTCTCGAGGGCAGTTTTAGCAACCTTGTTTCTTGTCTCCGGATCGGGCTTTTTAGAAATCTTGTCCTTTACGAACTCAATACCCCAAGCCAGCCCAGCTCCTCTTACGTCTCCAACAACCTTTACACTATCCTTAAGGGAGGTCAACTCTTCTTTGAATAGCTTTCCCAGCCTCTCTACGTGTGGGAGAAGAGATTTAGTAACATCTAAAGTTTTGAGCGCAGCTACGCAAGCCAGCGCATGCCCTCCAAAGGTGTTGCTGTGCACACCAGATGCCTTGAAGTCGAGATCTAATTTAAATATAGTAGCTCCTAGCGGTATTACACCTCCGCCGAGAGCTTTGGCAATAGTTATTACATCTGGTACAGTGTTATAGTGCTCTATCGCGAACATCTTTCCAGCTCGTCCTAGAGACATCTGAACTTCATCATCTATGAGCAATATTCCATATTTATCAAGTAACTTTCTAAGCTCGGAGAAGAAACCGCAAGGCGGCATGACGTAGCCTCCCTCTCCCTGAATGGGCTCTGAAATTATTGCTGCAACTTCATCAGGCGGAATTAGCTTATCGAGTACGTATTCCTCTATAAATTCAAGTACCCTATTGATTAGCTCGTCGGGTTGCTCGTAGCCATCAATGTGCCATGGGTTCCTATAGGGGTTGGGATATGGTACGTGTATAACTCCGGGCATCCATGGAAACACTCCCCTTTTCTGTATGTTCTTGCTTGCCGTTGCAGCTAGCGAGCCCATGGTCCGACCGTGAAAGCCACCATAGAATGAAAGCAGGATCTTCCTTCCTGTAGCCTGTCTAACAAGCTTAATTGCAGCTTCATTAGCCTCTGTGCCGCTATTTGAGTAGAAAACTTTTTTGGGCATATCGCCTGGAGCGAGCAAGGATAGTTTTTTCGCAAGCTCAACTTGATATGGGTTGAAGAAGTCTGTGCCCGCAGCATGAGCAAGCTTTTCCAGCTGTTCAATGATTGCCTTTTTTACCTCTGGGTGAGTTGGGTATCCTATGTTGTTCACGCTTATAGCACTGGAGAAATCTAGGAATTTATTTCCATCTACGTCGTAAATCCAAACGCCCTCGGCCCTCTCAATAACTAAAGGTAGGTGCTCTGGATCATGTGTAGTTGTAGCAACATACTTATAGTGTTCCTCAACCCATGTCTTTGATTTAGTGCCTGGGGAGCCAGGTTTTATTTTGATTTCAGGTTTCAATAACTATCCACCATACTTTACAATACCCCAATGCGTATTTAAATCTTTGATATTGTTAACGGTTGAATTCTAACACGGTCTCGAGAGGGTGAGAACAAAGCTATATATTAGATGAGGTTCACAATGTATAGTTGGTGGTTTATTTTGAACAACAGATTAATTGTCCGCGCAATAACCTTCTTCACTGGATCAGCTCAAAGTAACAAGGAGCTCGAAGATGAAATGAACTTTGCACTTAACACACTTAATGAAGTGGAAGGGGTCCTCACAAAAAACAACTACCCAATTTTCTCCAAGAGAGTATCTTTACCTGGAGTTCCGGTCAATTTTGCGGGCAGGTTACTTGATTACGTGGAGAAGAGACTTTTGATCAGCATAGGTTACTTGAGGTTCAACAGCGTTGACGAGATAGTAGATCTTGCTTACAACGGCATTAGTGTGCCCATTTTACACGAAGCAGGCCCCGAAATTGAGAAGGCAAAGTTATATTCTGAGGTGTTCCATAGAGCCTCAGCAAAAGATCCTGTCGCGGCTACCAGGATAGCTGTTGGATTCCACAATAGGGATTTCTACACGCCTTACTTTCCTGACTCCTCCAGTAGGAGCCTAAGAGCTATCGGATTGGCTTTTCTGTACCCAAAGCTCTTGGTCGAAATGGTTAGAGGCGGGCGGAGCGTCGAAGACTCACTCAAAGAAGTCTTCAGAGGTATTCATAATGCTGTAAAGTTAGTTAAGGAATCTATAGCTTTACCCGTCGTTGTAGATTATAGCTTATCGCCGTGGATGGAGAACAGCGTAGCTGAATTGTACGAAGTATCTGGGTACTCCCTCCTAGAGCCAGGCGCACTTTATTACACGTGGATGGTGAATAAGCTCATTTACGACTATTCCAATAAGGAGATAGCGACAGGCTTCAATGAAGTAATGCTCCCATACGCTGAAGACTCTATACTCATGGATTATGGAGCAAAGGGGCTAATTAAAGCCAAGGATTTCCTAGCTTACGCGTCTACATGCGTGGCAGGGGTGGACATGCTCGTAGTTCCAGAGGGTAAGGATAAGCTCACACAGCTAATAGCCAGTGCAATGGCTCTAGCTAATACAAAATCAAGGCCCCTCTCATTGAGGGTTATACCAGTCGCATCCAAGCCTGAGGATATAATCGACTTGAAGAGATTTGGTAAAGTACCAGTTCTATCGTACTAGGTCGCCAAAAACACACAGGTTAGCTTGTGGAAAATTCTTTTTTGTTTATTTACTTCTACCCTAAAATTATCCCTTTAGAGGTGTCCTGTCTTGTCGCAAATCCGGATAAGAGATGGAGCAATAGAAGTCGATGGATCTATGTATACAGTGGAGGAGGCCTTCATACACGGCACCGTGTCGGGGGTCGTGGAAATAAGCAAGAAAGTGGGTTTAAAGGGAGAGCTTTTATTGGAGGAAGTTCCCGAGGTTTCACTTGAGTATCCAAGTACACTTGTTATAAGAAAACAAGGAATAGATATATCCAAAGAAAAACTAGAGATATGCGAATATAGAAAAGGGCTCATTTTAAATATGAGTAGCGGAAAGCACAAATCTTACGAGGCGTTAGTCAAGGCCGAGAAAGCTCCAATTACTATTTCAGTTTCATTTTCTCCAAGAAGGGTAACAATATACTACAAGCCTGGTATGGTTGAAGTAAGAGAAACTCCCCTAAGCGTAAATATTTTAATTAGGCCTACTGCCGGAGATCAGAGATCCACGGGAGTTTAGGAATTGGCGGTGGCATCATCTTGTGTCTGCTTTTTCTATTCATGCTGAGCAGTTTCTCGTAGAGTCCTCTAGGTAAGCCTGTCATGCTCACTGCATCTTCTAGGCTCAGCTTTAAGTCAAACAGCGTGTAAAGAGCCAAGTCTATCTCTTCGTAGCTGTAGCCGAGTTCGCTTTGGGCTGTATGACCTTTCCAAAGCCTTGGGGCGCTGGGTTTATTGACTATTTTTAATGGAAGTCCTAACCTCATTCCGAGCTCTCTGACCTGTGTTTTATATAAGCACCCGAGCGGCAAAAAATCAGCTGCCCCATCTCCATATTTCGTGTAGTAGCCTATGATTAGTTCGCTTCGATCGCTGGATCCAGCTACTACTCCGTTGCACTTATTAGCATAATAGTATAGTAGGCACATCCTTATGCGTGCCCTTAAGTTGCCTGTCTCTAAACTGTCAGATACTTTAACAAATGGCGCCTCTGTGTAGGAATCCAATATTCTGTCTATGTAAACAACGTAGTGCTTTATTCCTGTTGATCGAGCTAGCTCTAGGGCATCGTTAACATCTTCTGAAGGTGTTGCCCTAGAGTCGGGAAGTATAAGTCCAACAATTCTATCTGGCGGGACAGACCTAGCTAGAAGAGCTAGAAGGACCGACGAGTCAAGACCTCCGCTTAATCCAACTAATATACAGCTAGCCTGGCTCTCCTTGAAAAAACTTCTTATAAAAGAAGTAATAGAATTCTCAACAACTTCAAATGGTATATTTATAACCTCTTTGATAGTTATTCTCAACCTACTCTCACCACTTAAACTAATACTGCTGAAAAATTTTTGTTTCTACGTTGATTTTTAGTCAATCACCCTAGAGACCTCTCTTATTAGCCACCTATACGCTATTAAGAATGGCTGTGTTAATACAACTACTACCAACTTAACGTAAGTTCCGCCGAATATAACGTCAGGCATGGACTCCCACGGTATTGTAAGCGCAAATGCTATAGGGAAAAATACTAGGCTATCCACGAGCATATTGGCGAGATCGCTTAGAATACTCCTAATTAAAACGAAGAGTGTTATTGTCTTCAAACTTCTGTAAGCCTCTTTATACCTAGAGTAAAAGTACTTCTTTAAATCAGCGAAGATCTTAGCATCAAGGGTGTTTGCAACCCAGAACGCAGTATAAGATGCAATAACTATCCTTGGCGTTTGAAGCACGTAGAACCTCCATGCCTCCTCATAAACTGGTGGTACCTCCATAACCTCAACCGCAGGTTGCTCAAAGGCAACTTGCCAAATCAACACGCTTGCAATGATGTTAGCAATTAGCGTTATGAATATAGCCATGTAGGAAGACCTTCTTCCGTAGACCTCGTTTATCATGTCAATTATCTGGGATATAAAGGGAAATAAGAGAGTGGCGCCTGCTGTGACTACACTTATACCGAAGATATCGTACACTACTAATCTGCTGGCCAATATGTTAGATATAAGTATAAATGATACATACAATGACACAAGTACAGTGTAGCCATACGAGTCTCTGTACTTCTTAACCAGTACTGCCCCAGCTATCGTAGATAGACTTAAACCAGAAACCCATAGTAGCCAGATCTCCATAGGGGATTCCCGTCTATTAAGCTCAGCGTCATTTATATTATTGAAGTTAATGAAATGTTCCCTTAAAAACCGTGTAACTTGATTAATACTTAATGCATAGTTCATAGGTAAGCGACTCATGTATACAATGGAACACTAAATAGTGCAATTAGCGCTATTGCTTCATCACCATCGGCGAGTTTTAATCCCTAGAACAATGTAAATCCGTTTACTTTAAACAGGAGACATTAGCTGATATCCCACATCGGAAAGATAATCAATGCATCCCTGTCAATCTAGAGACTTGATTCTCCGAAGAGATAAAGCGTTGAAAATAGTGGATATTGATGAGATCATTGGAAGAAAACAATGGTTCTAGTTTTATGATTTTCATATTCCCTTCTAAATACAGAAGAAGAAAAGTAGATGTTGTTTCCTTGAATAAAATTTTTGGTAAACTAACTGGATCACAACTCTAATGACTATTTTTAAATTTTACAAGAAAGCTTCGTTGAAGTTTCCTCTCGCGCTATGATCTCTATACGATCAACCAAGTCCCAAAGTAAAACATACACCAAGTGATCAATAACTGACTCATCCCGCTTTGACAAAGACATACAATCTAAATTCGCTTTAATACATTGATCAGATTGTAGGCCACCCGATTGCTTTAAACAAAATCAGCGCGTCCCTATAAACGTGTCACTCGACGTTCCAATACACCTATGAGACCATGCACAATTTTTGCGAGAGTGCTCTTAGACCCGCCCGGGAGACGATGCAAGCTCCTCAGCATAATTACTAGCGAAAAATCAATTAATTATTATACAACAACTACCGTTGTTATTAAAAGATCATATACTCGGAAAATTTTTCTAAGAATTATACAACTCTTCAATACAATTTCAACCAATCTCCAGACGAGTTTCAATAGAGCTTCTTATGTTGGGGGGATAAGATATAACATCTGCAATTATTTTTCTAAGGCCTTCATTGTTCCCATGAAGTTTTCATTAACTTACCTCAAAACATGGACAAAATAAAAAAAGAATTCGTGTAGCCTCATTATATGTTCGGCAAATACGAAATATCTATTTTTTCGGGTTCATAATTATGTAATTTTCCCTCAACATAATCTAGGTACCCTTGAATATCTAGCAATCCATGTCCACTCATATTGAACAATATCACTTTCTTCTCTTTTCTCCTCCTAGCTTCTATCGCCAAATCTATTGTTGCTTTTACAGCATGGGCCGATTCTGGAGCAGGTATTACCCCCTCGACTTGAGCAAATAACTTTGCTACCTCGAATACTTCCGTTTGATGATATGCAACAGGTTCAACTACTTTGTTTTCAACCAGTATTGCTAGTGTTGGTGCAACACCATGGTATCTTAAGCCACCTGCATGTATCGGTGGAGGGGTGTAGCGGTGTCCAAGAGTGTACATCTTCAATAGAGGAGTTAAGCCTGCTGTGTCACCGTGATCATATGTATACAATCCCTTAGTCATTGAAGGAACAGACTTTGGTTCAATGGCTAGGAATGCTGCATCCTTCTTTCTGCCTTTAACTATGGACTCATAGTAGAACGGATACGCTAATCCAGCGAAGTTGCTGCCCCCTCCAACGCATCCTACAACGTAGTCCGGTAAATCCTCTCCAATGGACTCTAGTTGTTTTATTGCCTCTAAGCCTATAATTGTCTGATGTAGTAGTACGTGGTTTAGTACCGAGCCTAAACTATACTTTGTATTCGGATGGGTTAGGGCATCCTCTATAGCTTCGCTAATTGCGATTCCAAGGGAACCAGGGTGATCAGAGTTAACAGAAAGAATACGTCTACCAGCGTTTGTGTACTTGCTAGGGCTTGGAATAACTTCAGCTCCGTACAACTGCATTAATGCTCTTCTATAGGGTTTTTGCTCATAGCTAATTTTCACCATATAAACTCTCACTTTCAGTCTAAATAATGCGCCCGCTAATGCTAGTGCAGACCCCCACTGACCAGCTCCAGTTTCAGTAGCTAATCTTTCAACGTCCTCCTTAGTATTGAAGTATGCTTGTGCTAATGCGGTGTTAACCTTGTGCGATCCAGTTGGCATTACTCCTTCATATTTGTAGTATATTTTTGCTGGTGTATCAAGGTACTTTTCAAGTTTCCTGGCTCTAAACAACGGGGTTGGTCTCCCAATTTCAGCGTACAGTATTCTCAGTTCCTCGGGTATATTGATGAACCTCGACGAAGAGAACTCTTGTTCTATAAGAGATTTGGAAAATATGACTTCAAGCTCAGAAGGTTTAACTAGCTCCCCGTTAGGCTTTCTCATAGGAGGAAGAGGCTTAGGAAGATCTGGGTGAATGTTATACCAGTATTTAGGTATTAGATCTACGCTTTGGATGGATCTAGTTTTACTTAAATCCATTGGTACATTATCTCACCTAGCTCTCAATACACCACTGGATAGGTATATAAATCTTTCTAGACGTAAATTCAAAAGAATGATTTTACTTCTACTTCAGGGATCATAGCTTTTGAATTCTCCTTGGTACTCGATAGGGGTTAACTTAAACTAGCTGAAATTTATGTGCAGCAATATACGATGTTGCGTAAAGAGCAACTTAGCTAATAAAATCATTGATGGCTACAGAGTTCCCCATACATATCATAAATTCCCTCCCAACACTTTTCTAAGATCGCCTCGAAACATTGCCAAAATTAATTTCTGACCATTATTTGAGCGCCACTCCAAAACACGAGCTCTAACGATCATATTACGTACTTACTAGTACTTGGAAACGCCGGGTCTACATGAGGAGATCGGATGAGAGTTGATAAAGATCCCAATACACTTTTACTAACATTGTAGTTTTAAGAGAAACTAACTCTGCTGTTGCATTTCACATAGCTCAGCAAATTCTTTCTCCATATCTCTCTCGTATATTTCTCCTCGCGGAGCCTTTTCCCTAAAAGCTCTGCCCTCATAATAGTACACTTTTGTACTAGGGTCGAGCCAGCAATCTGGCCTCAGCCCAGCCTTTATACAAGTCTCGGCGAGAAAAGTCTCTTGATCCCAGCAGTAATCAACGGGTACAATAGGTAGAAGAGTTCCTTTAAACCAACCTTTCTCTACAAGCAACCCGTGTCTGCCCACATTAATGTGCCTAGGAAGATCGACCCTGTTAGCTACATTTAACTCTACAGGCTCTGATAACACTGTAACCTCTACGATAATTTTATCCATTTCATCTAGCCTGACGGGAGGAAACCTAGGATCTCCCGTTGCCGCTTCAATAGCTGATTCCACAACTGATTCTATGAGGCTGTGCACTGGCGCTAGAAATCCAATACAGCCCCTTAAACTTGTTCTATTGGTAAGTGGATCAACTATTTCCAAGGTTGTAAACACCATGCCCGGCTTTTTCAGCTTTTCGTTTGAGAAAACGGCGACATTAAGGCGCTCCCCCCTCTTCAGGTAATTCTCAATGGCCTTTCGCGCAAACTTTACTAGTAGAATGCCTTCCTCAAAACTTAGATCAGATGGATGTATTGCCATCAATAAAGTCCACCAAACTTAAATAAATTCGCTGTCTAAATAAAGTGAGAAGTTCACATCATTTTTATTCTTAGCTCTTCTTGCTTTATTCGAGCTCTAGCTAGAGCTTCTTCAATCATCTTCCAGTGGCTTCCAATCCAGTAAACTTTCCCGCAGCGTGGACACTCCCAGAAGTCTGAATGAAACCTGTGTACTGCTTCGGGGACTCTGTCCTTAACTTTTTCTTTCTCTACTTTCACAAGAAGAGTATTATCCTCAGGGCATCTTGTCCTCTTAAGATCTACGCTGAGCTTAATTCCCGCTATAACTGCAATGTGTGCAAGTCTATCGGACATATCTTCTTCCCATATCAGTATGCTCCTCAATCCGTGCTTGATAGCTTTATTGTGGAGTCCCCTGTCCCTAGTTATAATTACTCTACTCTCTAATTCAGCTCTCCTCAAGATTTGCCAATCTTCGATCTCCCTCTCGTATAGTGTATCATAACCAAGTATTCTAAGCCATCTGGCTAGAGAACCAAGCATAGTGTCGACGACAAATTTCGGCCCACTGGACATACGTAAAACCATAGTATCTACTATGTAAATATCCTACTAAATAGAGCACTCATTTGCTAAGAGAAGAGAAAAACATAAAGTGCAAGGCTTAAGGGTAGCTACAAGTAGAGCCCAGCGCGAAATTTACTTTGGAGCTAAAATAGCGTAGAGAATATCCCTCTCCGTTATGATACCATTCAGTATGCCGTCTTCGTCAACCACTAGAACAGAGCTTATATTCCTAGACAACATAGCATTCACAGCTTCAGCTAGGTCATCCTCGGGATGAACAACGGCTAGATCTCTTACCATTAACTCTGAAACTGGCGTTTGAACTATTTCACGTACATCCCTGCTCCGCGTCTTTTCTATGATTGACTGGGTTCCAAAAGCTCTTACTATGTCTAGCGCTGTAATCAACCCTGTAACTACGCGCTCATTGTCAATTACAGGCAATCTCCTAAAACCAAACTTTATCATGGTCTCCATGGCCTTTTTGAGCGTAGATTTATCGTCTACAGTTACAACAGGGCTCGACATTACATCCACTACCTTTAGTCCTAAGGATGCAACTCCAGAGAGGTACTTTACCAAGTCATGTTCTGTGAGTATGCCGTAAACCTTGCCATCTCGTTGTAATATTGGTAATATTCCAGCCCCGTAAACAACCATTCTCGTGAGCGCTTCGCGTATTCCTTCATCTATATAAATTACTACAGGGCTCCTCTCCATGATGTTTTCTACGGGCTCCTTTGTTAGGGCATTATAGATATCATAGTTGTACCTATCTACAACAATTCTAAACAGCTCCCCGCCTCCAAGGTAATTCACTACACTCATTGCAGTCAATAGACCTCTGAACAAACCTGAGGAAAGCACTATAAGACTTCTGTGATGTGAGGACATTATCTCTATTGCTCTAATAACAGGCGAAGTAGGCGAAATCCAGTTAATATCTTTTTTTGCAATCACCTCTAGCTCTCTAATGTGTTCAAACACCCTGTCGTTGAAGTTAGGCATGCCGTCCCTCATCCACCTGTAGTGTTCTTGCCTGAGAGGACGGGATTTAGGTCTGAACATCAAATACGACACCAGGTATAAGTCCCTATATAATAAACAGCATCCAGGATTATTAACTCTAAGTTTTTATCGGTAACTGCTTAACTAAAGCTCTCTGCTATATTTATAATACTTATGCATATCCGGGTTGCTCAAATAAGACCAGACCTTTTAAAACTCCTTTGGCTTCAAATTTGTAGTGGGCATCTTTCAACTATTTGTAGGGAAATTGCCCAAATGAACTTCTTATCCCCTAACAAAAAGGCAGGATAAGTCTCAGCTCTTTATAAGCGGTTATGGGTACGCGGAATGTTTGATTGGCTTTGGTTTTAGTACATTAACTGAGTTAATCGTCTAACGCAGTTTCTTATAGTTACAGAAGTCACGCCTGATACCCGAGCCAACTTGCTGATCTTTACTGGTTGCCTCTGGTGAAGAGCTGCAACGTATAGCGCTGCAGCGGCTAAGGCGCCGGGGTTCTTCCCTCCTATGAGACCTTTACTCTTCACTCGTCTAATTATCTCTAAAGCACGAGTTAAGATCTCGCTTCCAACCCCAAGAATAGGGGCTATTCTCCTCACTAAATATGTCTCGGGGTCAGACACTGGAACCTTAATGCCAAGAGATGTAAGTATCTTCCTGTAGAGGCGAACGACCTTTGTGCTATCAACATTAGCTAACTTTGCAACTTCTTTTATTGGTAGCGGCGTTTTATTTTTACGGCAAACAGTGTAAATTGAAGCAGCGGCAACTTCCTCTGGCTTGTAGCCTGTTGCAACGCCCAACATTATCGACTTTTCCGCAATAGATTTAGCTTCACTCTTGGACTGCTCAGGTAAATTAATGCTGTTTGAGTACTGCTCCAGAAATCTCAGAGTCCTCCTAACAAAAGCAATAGCAGATCCCCCCCCACACTCATTACTCATGTTTGGGATAAAAACCTATTATCCTTAACTACTCCGTTGATTTCTCTTCTAGCTAGCCTCTAAAAAAATAAAATTATGCAGGGCGTGGAAATTGTTTTAATGGCAAGCCTATTTACACTCTTCGACGTAAGCTATAGCCTCGACTTCAAGGTCGCTATTTCTCGGCAATCCACTAACGCCAATAGCACTTCTAGCGGGTGGATTTTCTCCAAAGTACTCTGAGTAGACCTCGTTAAATGCTTGGAACTTAGAGATGTCCTTTAAAAATACGGTTACTTTAACTACGTTTTGTAGTGTTCCACCGGAGGCCTCTACAATCGACTTAACATTTTCAAGAACTCTCTTGACTTTGGCCTTGAAATCCCCCTCAACGAAATTCCCAGTGGCAGGGTCTATGGGTACCTGGCCGGATACAAATAGCCAGCCATTAACGCACACTCCTTGGCTGTATGGACCTATTGGTTTAGGGGCACCGCTCGTGCGAATTATTTTTTTCAATTATAACACCTCAGTGAATAATTTATTTCAAGAATTTAAATTAGTCGTTAAGTGGTTTTAGCTTTAAATTAAGCCAGATACATGTTCCCAGGATTAATGATAGAAGGTCGAGTACGCGCAAAGAGCTAGCCATCAAAAAAAGCAAATAGACTTTCCTAGTTTTGCTTCCTTACCGCGTTCCCCTCTATTTCCTGTTGATTATCGAAATAAGTGCTCGAGTAGCCTCTTTGACGTCAGGAGCACCCATGACAGCTGATATGACTGCTATACCGGCAACTCCTGTTTCCAGCACTTGGTGGGCATTTTCTATGGAGATGCCCCCGATAGCAACTACAGGTATTGAGACCGATTGGACTATTCTTTTAAGCCCCTCTATTCCTATGACTTTAACACCGCCCTTAGATGACGTAGGGAAAACCGAGCCTGCCCCGAGGAAGTTTGCCCCCCTTCTCTCTGCTTCAACGGCCTCTTCAAGGCTATAAACAGATGCCCCAATTAAGAGGTTAGGCGCTATTTCCCTCGCGACGTCAACAGGCATGTCCTCTGGACCTAGTTGAACGCCGTCAGCATTGGTTGACAAAGCTACATCAAGTCTATCGTCAACGAAGTAGAGAGCACCGTACTCTGCTGTCAACCTCCTAACAACTCTGCCCAGCTCGTGCATTTCACGAGTTGGAGAGTCCTTAAGTCGTAGCTGTATTGAGGTGGCCCCTCCCTCGAGGGCGTCCTCTACGGACTTTATGACATTTGGTCTAAGTTTCTTATCTGTTATAACTATTAGCTTCAATTTTTCAGCTAGGCTCAAATAAGCTCACCTTTGTACTTTTAATTATATCTTCACCAGTCACTCTGTAAAGCCAGTCGTAGATCTTAGTATGAAAGGTGCCTGGATACGGGGATTCCTCAGCTGCTTTAGCTGCAGCGACGCGGAAAGTTGCCAAGCCGCTTATAGTAGCTCGTAGGGGGTCTTGTACAGCGAGATATGCGCCAATAAGTGAAGTAACGATGCACCCTAAGCCCGTTACGTGGTGAATAACGCTGTCCAACGCCGAAGAGCCAGAAAAGACCTCATATATGTACTTACCATCACTAACGTAGTCAACGGGTCCTGTAACTGAAACAACTGTGTTGTACTTTCGCGCCACTTCATAAGCTATGGTTCCTGCGCGGTGCTTGTCGTACATTGCTGTATCTACTCCCTTAGTTTTACCAACTTCTCCCAACAGAGCGGAGATCTCACCATAATTCCCTCTCACTGCGCTGATCTTGCCACTATCGAGTAACAACAGGGAGGTTCTTGTCCTGAGCTTAGTAGCCCCTGCTCCCACAGGGTCGAGGATTACTGGCTTGTTGAGGTCCTTTGCGAGCCTCGCTGCCGCTAGCATTGAATATATCCACTTCTCGTCTAGTGTCCCTATGTTAATTACGATCGCATCGGCGATCTTAACGAGGTCTTCCAGCTCTTCGGGTGAGTGAGCCATTATTGGTGAGGCGCCAAGCGCTAGTAGCGCGTTTGCAGTAGTGTTCATAACTACGTAATTAGTGATATTATGTACGAGAGGCCTCTTATCACGCACACTGTTTAGAGCACTAGCTATCCAAGATGTATCCATTCTTATCACCACCTTGTTAGATAAAACGTCAACTTTTATATATTGATAACTTAGTTATCATAAGCGGTATAATTAGCTTATCTCGGTAAGGCAAATGGCATATTCACGTAAACCTAAGTCCAATAGTTTCTATTCTACGGACAACTTTAATACGCTCTTGTTTCTTATTTACCAGGGGAGAGCATGTCTAAGTTAAGGGCACTTAGAATAAGCGAGAGCGCATACTGGGTTGGCGCTAGAGATATCAGCAGGAGAATGTTTGACGCGCTTATTCCGCTTCCACGCGGTACATCCTACAATGCCTACATAGTTGTGGGTAGCAATAAAACAGCGTTGATTGATACCGTTAATCCTGGTTTTGAGGCAGACTTAATCGAGAGAGCAAGCTCGGCTACAGATCTTTCCAAGCTAGATTACGTTGTAATGAATCATGCAGAGCCGGATCACGCTGGATCTATTCCCATAATCCTCGAGAAAGCACCTAACGCCAAACTCGTAACAACTCAGACAGGTGCGAAGTTAGCTAAGCTGTTTTATAATGTGAGCGAGTCTAGGATTCAAGTTGTGAGAAACAACGACACTATTAGCTTGGGAAATAAGACGCTTCAGTTCATAGAGGCGCCAATGTTGCACTGGCCCGAGACGATGTTTACATATTTAATAGAAGACAGAGTACTCTTTCCCTGCGATTTCTTCGGTGCACACCTTGCCCAAGGATTTTGGGATAGTGACGTAGATGATCTTTTAGAACACGCGAAAAGGTACTTTGGAGAAATAATGATGCCGTTTAGGAGCAGCGCTCTTAGCGCGCTAAGAAAATTATCAAGCCTGAATATAGAAGTAATTGCTCCATCACACGGGCCTATCTACAGAAATCCAAGCAAGATAATTGATATGTATTGGAAATGGTCTAGCGGCAAGACAGAGAGAAAGGTCTTAATATTGTACACATCTATGTGGCATTACACAGAAAAAGCTGTAAAGCTAATAGCCGATGAGTTGCTCTCCAGCGGAATTCAAGTAGTGGTTCACAATTTAGAGGTTGCCGACTTGGGAGAAGTCGCTAAAGACCTCGTGGATTCTCGCGGTATTGTACTAGCAACGCCAACAGTTATAGGAGGGGCACATCCGCTGATAGTTTACGGGACTTATTTAGCTAAGCTACTTAGGTCCCCAACCAAATACGCGTTTATAGTAAATGTATATGCGTGGGGAACGGGAGCTGACAAGCAACTAGTTGAAATGCTAAAGGACACAGGCCTTGAGTTGACAGGCATAGTAAAAGTCAACGTGACATTAACAGATGGAGATATAGAAAACTTAAGGAAACATCTCTCGCAACTCGCAGATAAGGTGAAATCAGAGAAGTGAGATCTATCAGTCGCTAGATCTATTTTTGTAACCGTATCCTTAAGTCGAGAACATCAAGCACTTAGTTTTCATGAACCAAATATGGAAATTTCAAAGAAGGATAAAACATTTTTAACTCTCCCGATCTATAAACTTTCACTACAATAGTCAACTTCATTGTTTTGACGCAAGGTTAAATATGTATTTAATATGTTTGTTAATTGGTGGAATGATGCCCAGACCTATGACCAAAGATTTGCTCCTAAGCGCCTTCGCCGGGGAATCAATGGCAAGCATTAGATATCAAATATATGCAGAGGTAGCTGAGAAGGAGGGCTTTCTCAATGTTGCAAGGTTGTTCAAAGCGATATCCTACTCAGAGCAGGTTCATGCGAGAAACCACTACAATGTTCTAAGGGGACTAAACGAGGAAGCTAAAATGGTCGCAGGAACCCCTGTGGGGCCTGGTATGACCTTAAAGAACCTTGAGCTAGCAATTCGGGGAGAGGAGTACGAGGTAAGCGAAATGTACCCAGCTTATTTAGAAGTAGCTAGATTGCAAGGGGAGAGAGAGGCAGAGCTGAGCTTTAAACACGCCTACGAATCCGAGCAAGTTCACGCCAGATTATACAGAGAGGCTAAGAATTACGTTGAAAAGAGCTCAGACTTACCTATGCTGGGAAATGCATGGGTATGTAAAATTTGCGGATATACGCTCATCGCTGCGGAGCCCCCTACGAAATGCCCAATTTGCGGTGCAACCAAGGAAAGGTTTGCCAGCTTCTAGGTCTTAAATAAATCTTGAGGTCATTACCATTTGCCCTAAAGGCACAGAAATTTAAGTAGATATTTTTATTTAACATTAACGCACTCCCATTCTAGAAAAATTTGTATCCTCCATTAAGGAACTAGGTAATTATGAGCCTCGGCTAAGGGCGTTGAGAACCTCTTTAACTTTAAGCTTTAAAAGTACATAGATGTTGTACTCGTGAAGGGGCTCAACGCTGTTGATCCTAACGGCTACTTCATCCTCGGCTTCAAGCTGGTTTGAGTACTTATTGACAATAGCTTGAGCTACCAGTCTAGCGACATCCTCTGCGAAAAGCGGACTTTCAACCATTCCCTTAATGAAACGCGCTTCGTCGAGTCTACTCATGTAATTTCTCGGCTTGTTGAGAACACTAGATAATTCACGAATCATCGCTAAGGCAGGAACGCTACCCCTCGAGGATTTAATTGTAGTTGTAACTCGTATTTTTGAGTTATGCGTGTACGGCTCACTGTAGACTGCCCTAGATACTTCAAGGGCACATGGGCAAGCTACTACTGTTAGTAAAGATGCAGTCGACTCTCTCAGCATCACGCCTTCTCTTGACATTGCCAATCGAGCAGATATCCAGTCCAATCCAGTGTACTCACGGTCTTGCTCTTCAATTACAACGCCTGCTTTTAGGATGAGGTCCACTAGGTTGGCATACTCGTTGATCATCAGTACAGTTTTCCCAATTTTTTCTAGTAAGTTGAAGTCTAGTGCAGTTGCCTTCTTCAGCTCATTGTATAATGCCTTATAAATTCTTGACATGTGAACTCCTCTTGCTGTCTGCGGGAGGTCAACAAACACGCTGAGTCTAGGTATAATCCAACAACCCTGATCTTCAAATGGGGGCACAGGTACGTTAGAAATACCTGCCCTTCTTATTTTAAGCGGGTACAAGGGTTTGCTGTTGTGTACATCCGGTATCTCAATCATTTGATGTCTCTCCCCGTGAATGCCGTTACTATTTCAAGCAACTCACTAATTTTTTTGACGCCGCTTAATTCCTGTTTCTCGACGATTTCGCCCCCTTTTACGTGCATTATTAGCGTTGAGGGTGAGGCGTGAACGTCGAACTTCTTAAAAGTGCTACTTGCGGCCTCAGAGACGCACTCACGTGCAAACCAGTCACATAAAACTACAACAAAATTAAACTCTTTAAACAGCTTTCCAAATATCCTCACAAATGGAAACCACTGGCTATCGTACGATCTGCACGCAGGACATCTCGAGTTATCGAAGTAAACTAGGTAGTAGCCATCTCCCCATGGGAGCTGGGAGCCGCCTGCAACTTGCCTTAAGATCCACCTTTCTTTGCCGTAGTCGTAAACATAGATTCCGTGGGGAGAGTCTGGTTCTATCTTTTCGAGCTCAAGGCCCTCCTTTCCTCTTTTTTTCTCTATATCTGTTAACAGCATTTTTTTAAGCAATTCAACTATGTCCTTTTCCATGCGAGACCCCCGCTCTACTTACAATCCACTGGTTTTTAAGAGGCTTTAATATAAATGCTTTGTTCTTATCAGTTATTTCTTTAATTGCAGGTAGATAATATCCTAGACCAAAAAGTTTAAAATACTATTTATTAAATAAGTATAAAATTAGGTGTGGTTTAAAGTCTTAAAGCACATTTGCATGTTGACCCTATCGAGCGGTTAGCACTGAGTTTGCTTTAATTATTTAAGCCACACTCTGTTAGTTGTAATTATAATGGTGATTACGTTGATAGACAAAATTGATGGTACAATTATTAGGGAACTCGTTAAGAACTCTAGAATATCTTATAGAGATTTAGCTAAGCTAGTTAACCTCACAGATGTAGCTGTAATTAAGAGAATTAAGAGATTGGAGAAAAGTGGAGCTATTAGGAGATATACAGCAATAGTGAGCCCACAAGCACTTGGCTACTCAAAGGTCAGTTTCACGGGAATAAACGTTAAACCAGAAAGGCTTTTTGACACCGTTAAAGTTCTCAAGGATAAAGAATACGTAAAGTACCTAGCACTAACTTCTGGTGATCATGACATACTTGTTGTCATATGGTCTAGATCTGCCAATGAACTTGAGGTAATTCACGACGAGATAAGAAAGCTCGAGGGAGTCGTTTCCGTGTACCCAATGATAATTACTGAGGTAATTAAGGATGAAGCATACATTTGAGCAGTTTATAAAAACTATAACGACAATTAATGTATTTGACACAGGTGCACGCCCTTGACACACTTTACCTTTAATCAGGATTTATTTAAGTACATACTACCCAGCGGAATTCCGAGGAACTCGCTCGTAGTGCTTACAGGCGAGGGCGGATCGGGCAAAAGCGTAATATTAGCCCACATAGTAAAGGATGCTATCCTAAATAATGAAACTGTAGTGTACGTTGCACTCGACGACGATCCCCAGACAGTAGTAAACCAGCTGTCCTCTTTTGGCTTAAATGCAGTTGAACTCTGCAGTAAAAAACAGCTTATCATCTTAGATAGCTACAGCTACCTCTCGAGAACAAAGAGGCCTCACCAATGCGTTGAAGAGGAAATATCCCCCGATAACCCAGATGGAATTATAACTTCGCTGAATAAAGTAGTCGAAAAGTACAAAATCAACGAATCAGGCTTAATAGCGCTTGACTCTTTAAACGAGGTGATGATACTCTTAGATCCCACCAGGTTTGTGCTGTTCATTAAGTCCCTCAGGGCGAATTTTGCTAAAGCGCGCAGCATTTTAACCATAGCTACACTTCATACCTCTACCGAGGGCTTTAAGGAGTACTTGTTGACAATAGAGCACCTCGTTGACGGCATACTGGAGACAGCAAGCTTACCTGGCGAGATAGCTCAACAGGTTCCAATTTTCATAAGGCAGATATCAGTTAGAAAAATCAAAGGATCGCAAGGTAGACAGGGCTGGATTCTATACGGAATAGACAGCGAGGGGCTAAAACCAGTGGTAATAAC